>NZ_JALHLG010000032.1 GCF_022832375.1 Novosphingobium beihaiense | reverse complement strand
TCGAGAAAACCGCGCTATCTTACTCAACCTCGACGCAGCAAGGCTATGGCTAAAACATTTTGGCAAGCGACCTAGCAACATTGGCTCCGCCCTTAGAGGCCGGTACAGCCCTATCGTTCAGCAGCGAACCAGCGCTTCATGAAACGAAATGGCTTTGTCTCGAAGGTCCACCAAGAGAAGATGCTCCATCGCGACGCGTAGTTCAGCACAGCTACATGCCGATCAGGATGAGATGAACCGAAGCCGGAAAGCCCGTCATCCCCCCCCCCCGGGGCGAGTATGTCTTCGAAGACCAGAGCCAAGGGCCGACGTAGCTGAAGCGCATATGAGTTTGTTCGTGTGCACCGTTGGCACCCAAAGAGCCGAAATGAAGATTGGCCTCGCCGACCTCGTCTACAATATCCGGCGGTTCCTCTCCCTCGAGTGCATCAAATTCGCCTGACCCCGGCCTCTCAAAGCACCCGGCCCTCAAACCGGCGCGAACAATCGACAATCTTACGACGAGTCCCCCAAATTTGGGCTGCCGGAACCCCAAAAGCAGGCTCTTCGCTCTACCCCCAGCTTTTGAAGAGGGAATCTCTTCGATTCAGATTTCAGGCCCGATGCTCCGGACCCGCAGGGACCATGCAATGCGTCCGTAACAAGAAGGCATACGAAAAGGGCCGGACTTTCGCCCGGCCCTTTGCAATTCATGCTGTCAGCAGGCCTTAGCCGCCGACGGAGGTCTGTGCATCGCGGCCATCGCCTTCGGGGGCGGAGAGGATGGCGCGGGTCACCTGGCCTTTGGCGACGGTGTATGTCGAAGGATCGCCCACGTTGGAGCGGATGCCTGCAACCGCGGGGCCTGCAAGGGCCAGCGTCCGCTTCTCGATGTCGCTGCGGGCCTGCGGGCCGCCGAACAGCGCGTCGAGCGTCTTCTGCTGGATATTGTCGTCCGTGGGGCGCGGCTGGCCCTGCTTGGGCGGGGTCAGCGAGAAATCGGGCGGGACCACCAGCGGAGACTGGCGCTGCACCGCGAACTCGTCAGGACGGTTGCGGTTGAACAGCCCGGTGCTGCCGCAAGCCGACAGCAGGAGCGCGCCGGTCGTGACGAGGACCAGGGCACCGGTTTTCTTCATGGGTATCAAATCAACTCTCCGGAGCGGGTTCAGCCGTAGCGTCCGGCTTTTCGCGCGAAAGCAGGGATCGGGCAAGGATAATCAGGACGCCGATGGTAATCGCGGCGTCGGCAAGGTTGAAAATCAGGAACGGGCGCCATTCGCCGAAGTGCAGATCTGCATAGTCGATGACGAATCCGAACTGGAATCGGTCGCGGATATTCCCGGCCGCGCCGCCCAGCACCAGCGCCAGCGCGGCGATATCGCCCAGCTTGCGCTCGCGCATCATCCACACGAACACGAACAGCGCGATGGCGCCGGTCATCGCCACCAGCGCCCAGCGCCCCTCGGGCGAACCGGCGGTGAACAGGCCGAGCGAAACGCCGAAGTTTTGCGTGTAACGCAGATCGAACACCGGCAGCAGGTCGATCACGCGCACGCGCTCAAGCTGCAGTGGCCCGGTGAGCCAGCCCTTGAGCGCCTGATCGGCAAGGAAGATCAGCGCTGCCATCAGCAGCCCGGCAATGCGGTTGCGCATCGCCGCGTTCATGCTTCCTCCATGGCGCCCACGGCATCGTCGCAGCGGCCACACAGCGCACCGTCTTCGGAAACTTCCGGAAGGTGGCGCCAGCAGCGGCCGCACTTGTGGTCGGTAGAGGGAGTGACAGTCACCTCACTGCCTTGGCCGCGCGAGACTGTCGCGGTGATGAACAGCTCGGCCAGGTCGGCATCGGAGAAGTCCCCATCGGGCAGAAGATCGCTGCCGATCCGGACAGTGGCCTGCAGGCCGGAACCGATCGTCTTTTCGCGGCGCATCGGCTCGATCTGTTCCATGACGGTGGACCGGACGGCGCGCAGCCGCTCCCATTTCCGCTCAAGGCCAGAATTGCCATCGATGTCCGGATTTTCACCCGGTTCGATGACGCTGGGCACTCTGGGCCATTCGAGCAGATGCACGCTGCTGCCTTCGGGATAGCGTGTGGTCCACACTTCCTCCGCCGTGAACACCGTGACCGGCGCGGCCCAGCGCACCAGCGCGTGGAACAGTGTGTCGAGCACGGTGCGGTAGGCGCGGCGCTTGGGATCGGCCGGGCTGTCGCAATAGAGGCAGTCCTTGCGGATATCGAAGAAGAAGGCCGAAAGGTCCTCGTTGCAGAAATCCAGCAGTTCACGGACGTAAGTGTTGAAATCGAAGTCCGCGACGGCCTGGCGCAGCGTCTTGTCGAGCTTGCCCAGTAGGGTGAGGACATAGCGCTCCAGCTCGGGCATTTCGGCCACGGGCAGGGCTTCGGCCTCGTCGTAGTCGGCCAGCGCGCCCAGCAGATAGCGCATGGTGTTGCGCAGCTTGCGGTACTGGTCGGCGGTGCCTTTCAGGATCTCGTCGCCGATGCGGTGATCTTCGGTGAAATCGACCGAGAGCGCCCAGAGGCGGATGATGTCGGCGCCGTACTGCTCCATGATCTTGAGCGGATTGACGGTGTTGCCCAGCGACTTCGACATCTTGAAGCCCTTGGCGTCCATGGTGAAGCCATGGGTCAGGACCGCCTTGTAGGGCGCATGGCCGCGCGTGGCGCAGCTTTCCAGCAGCGAGGACTGGAACCAGCCGCGATGCTGGTCGCTGCCTTCCAGATAGAGGTCGGCTGGCGGACCGCTATAGTCGGCCGGGCGCATGAGATCGGGCCATTTGCCCGATTCGAGCACGAAAGCATGCGTCGAGCCCGAATCGAACCACACGTCGAGAATGTCGGTGATGCGCTCGTAATCCTCGGCGCTGTAGGCATTGCCGAGGTATTCCTGCGCGCGCTCGTCGGTCCATGCATCGACGCCGTTTTCGCGGATGGCGGAGACGATGCGCGCGTTCACTTCCGGATCGGCGAGATATTCGCCGCTCTTGCGGTGGACGAACAGCGTGATCGGCACGCCCCAGGCACGCTGGCGCGACAGCACCCAGTCCGGCCGGGTGTTGACCATCGCGCTGATGCGGTTGCGGCCCTTGGCAGGCACGAAGCGGGTGTCGGCCAGCGCGTCCCATGCGGTTTCGCGCAGAGTCAGGCCCTGATGGGGCAGCGGCTTGTCCATCGGCACGAACCATTGCGGGGTGCAGCGGTAGATTACCTTGGCCTTGGACCGCCACGAGTGCGGATAGGAATGCGTGTAGTCCGCGCTCGCCGCCAGCAGCCCGCCCGCTTCGCGCAGCGCGGTGCAGATGGGGCCGTCGGGCGCATTGAACTTGGGATTGATGACCGAGCCCTGGCCGCCCAGCCACAGCCAGTCGGCACGGTACTTGCCGTCGCCTTCGACCACGAATTTCGGGCCGATGCCGTGCGCCTTGCACAGATCGAAGTCGTCCTCGCCATGGTCGGGCGACATGTGCACGAGGCCGGTGCCGCTGTCGGTAGTGACGAAATCGCCGGGCAGGAACGGGCGCGGCTCGGCGAAGAAGCCGCCCAGGTGATGCATCGGGTGCAGGGCCTTGGCGCCTTCCAGCAGCGGGCCCTTCACGTACATCTCGAAGTCGTAACCGTCCTCGTTGAGGCGCTTGCAGAAGGCATCGACCAGCGGTTCGGCAACGAGGTACTTCTTGCCCGCAACGGTGATCTGCAGGTAATCGATCGGCTTGCCGTAGGCGAGCGCCTGGTTGATCGGGATCGTCCAGGGCGTGGTGGTCCAGATCACCGCCGTGGTGCCCACCAGTTCGGGGCATTCGGGTGCCTCGACGATCTCGAAGCCGACGTCGATCTGGGTGGAGACGATGTCCGCGTATTCCACTTCGGCATCGGCCAGCGCGGTCTTTTCAACCGGGGACCACATCACCGGCTTGGCGCCGCGATAGAGCATGCCGCTTTCGGCAAACTTCATCAGCTCCGAAACGATCGTCGCCTCGGCGTCGAAATCCATCGTCAGATAGGGGTGGTCCCAGTCCCCGCCGATGCCCAGGCGTTTCAGTTGCTCGCGCTGCACATTGACCCAGTTCTGGGCATAGGCGCGGCACTCGGCGCGGAATTCCTCGGGGGGAACTTCGTCCTTGTTCTTCTTTTTCTTGCGGTATTCTTCCTCGACCTTCCATTCGATAGGCAGGCCGTGGCAGTCCCAGCCGGGCACGTAGGGCGCATCCTTGCCCAGCAGGGTCTGGGTGCGCACCACCATGTCCTTGAGAATATGGTTAAGCGCGTGGCCGATATGCATATCGCCGTTCGCATAGGGCGGGCCGTCATGCAGGATGAACTTTTCACGGCCGCGGCGGTGCTCGCGGATCGTCTCGTAAATGTTCTGTTCCTGCCAGCGCGCAAGAATACCCGGCTCCTTCTGCGGAAGCCCGGCCTTCATGGGGAAACTGGTCTTCGGAAGGAAGACGGTGTTACGATAATCGCGCTGCTCGGTCATGATCGGCGGGCGTTAACGTAAATGGCTTAACGTTGGAAGAGTCCGCAGTGCGTACAAATCACATGGGGACAGCGCAAAACTGCGTTCAGACTCCGGTTTCGCCGATGCCCGCCAGCAGTTCGCGCGCCTTGACGCAATCGGCGCCGATCTGCGCGATCAGCGCGTCGAAAGAATCGAACTTGGCTTCCGGGCGCAGGAAGTGGTGGAACGACACTTCGATTTCCTGATCGTAGAGATCTTCCGAAAAGTCGAAGAAATGGGGTTCCAGCAGCTCCTTGGGCACTTCGAACTGCGGGCGGATGCCCAGATTCGCCGCCCCCGGCAGCACGCGCCCGTCCGGCAGACGACCGGTCACGGCATAGACGCCGTAATGCGGGCGCAGATAGGATTCGAGCGCGATATTGGCGGTGGGAAAGCCCATTTCGCGGCCCAGCTTGTCGCCGTGCTGCACCGTGCCGCGAATCGCGAAAGGCCGGGTCAGCAGGCGCATCGCCGTGGCGCAGTCACCCGCCTTCAGGGCATCGCGGATGCGGCTGGAGGAAATCACGCCCTCCCCATCGCAGACCGGGCCGACGGTGCGGCCCGAAAGCCCGAAGCGCGCGCCCGCCTCGCGCAGCACTTGCGGATTGCCCGAGCGGCCCTTGCCGAACGTGAAATCCTCGCCGGTAACGACGCCTGCCGCGCCAAGGTGCCCGGCCAGTTCCTTCTCCACCCAGCCGGGCGCGCTCATCGCCGCCATCGCCCGGTCGAAATGGAGCACCAGCATGGCATCCGCCCCGGCCCCGGCGAAAAGTTCCTCGCGCTGTTCCAGCGTGGTCAGGCGGAAAGGCTCGGCATCGGGCTGGAACAGGCGCACGGGGTGCGGATCGAACGTGGCGACAATGGCCGGGCGGCCTTCGGCCCGCGCCCAGCGGATCGCTTCGCCGACAACGGCCTGATGGCCCTGATGGAACCCGTCGAAATTGCCCAGCGCCACAATGGCACCGCGCAGCGATTCGGGAATGGGATGACGGTTGTCGAGGCGAATCATGTCGGCAGGGCCTATAAGTCGCGGATCAGCGTCACGAAAGCGTAAGCCGGTGCCTCACCCTGAGCGGCATGCTCTTCCCGCGCGGTTTCGCGCCATTCGGGGCCGGGCGGGGGCATCGCGGTATCGCCTTCGTAATCGCCATGGACTTCGGTAAGCTCGATGCGGCGGGCATGGGGCATCATCAGGGCATAGATTTCCGCGCCGCCCACCACGGCCACTTCGCCGTCTCCCGCCAGCGCCAGGGCTTCCTCCACCGAATGCACGACTTCGGCGCCTTCGGCCTGCCAGGCGGGATCGCGCGTCAGCACGATATGGCGGCGGCCGGGCAGGGGGGAAGAAAAGCTCTCGAACGTCTTGCGGCCCATGATCATCGGCTTGCCCATGGTCATGGCCTTGAACCGCTTGAGATCGGCGGAGAGGCGCCAGGGTAAAGCACCGTCGCGGCCGATCACGCCATTGGCGGCGCGCGCGTAGATAAGGAACAGCTCCTGCGCCATGCCGCCTGCCGCCTCAGTCCAGCGTGAGCCGGGTGACATGGCCCATCTTGCGCCCGGGGCGTGCGGCGGCCTTGCCGTAAAGGTGCAGGTGGTTCGCCGGATCGGCCAGGATCGCGGGCCAGTCGTGCGCTTCGTCGCCGATCAGGTTGCGCATCTCCACGCCTCTCGCCGCCAGCCCGGTGCCGCCCAGCGGCAGGCCGCAGATCGCGCGCACATGGTTCTCGAACTGGCTGGTGACGGCGCCTTCGATCGTCCAGTGGCCCGAATTGTGGACGCGCGGGGCCATCTCGTTGAAGACGGGGCCCGCTTCGGTAGCGAAGAATTCCAGCGTCAGCACGCCCACATAGTCCAGCGCTCCGGCCACTTTCGCGGCGAGTTCGCGAGCGGCGGGCACCTGCTCGATCAGTGCCGCAGGCGCGGGCACAGTGCTGACGGCGAGAATCCCGCTTTCGTGCACGTTGTGCGCCGAATCGAAGAAGCGGATGTCGCCATCCGCGCCCCGGCACAGAATCACCGAGAATTCGGCGAAAAAGGTGACGAAACCTTCATAGATCAGCGGCTGGCCGGGCAGATCGAGTCCTGCCGCATCGTCCGACGCCATGATCCGCCACTGGCCCTTGCCGTCATAGCCGTCGCGTCGGGTCTTGAGGATGCCGGGCGCGCCGATCTCGGCAATGGCGGCGGTCAGATCCTCCGCCGAATCGACCGGGGCGAACGGCGCGGGTGTGCCGCCTAGGCCGGTGACGAAGCGTTTTTCGGTCAGCCGGTCCTGCGCGGTTTCGAGCGCGCGCGGATGCGGCAGCAGCGGCACTTCGCCCAGCGCGGCGAGCGGCGCGACAGGCACGTTCTCGAACTCGTAAGTCACCACCGCGCAATCGGCGGCGAAAGCGGCCATGGCCTTGCCGTCGTCCCAGCTCGCGCAGGTGAACGCGGCGGAGACTTCGGCGGCAATCGAATCGCCTTCGGGCGCATAGATATGGCAGCGATAGCCGAGCTGCGCGGCGGCCATGGCGATCATCCGGCCAAGCTGACCGCCGCCAAGGATACCGATGGTTTCGCCGGGTGCGATCATGGGCGTGCTACCTACCGTCCTTCGACAGGCTCAGGACGAGCGGAGTTTGCGTTGAGTGTGCGGTTTTTTCCCCGCTCATGCTGAGCTTGTCGAAGCATCAGGATGGCCGCTCGGCTACGCTGGCGGTCTGCGCCGCGCGGAAGGCCTGGAGCCGTTCCGCCAACGCGTCGTCGGACGTTGCGAGAATCGAGGCGGCGAGCAGGCCCGCATTGGCCGCGCCTGCTTCACCGATCGCCAGCGTGCCGACGGGGATGCCCGCGGGCATCTGCACTATCGAGAGCAGGCTGTCCTGCCCCGAAAGCGCCTTCGACTGCACCGGAACGCCCAGCACCGGCAAGTGCGTCATCGAGGCGACCATGCCCGGCAGGTGCGCCGCGCCGCCCGCACCGGCAATCACGACCTTGAACCCTTCCGCCGCCGCGCCCTTGGCGAAGTCCACCAGCCGGTCCGGCGTGCGGTGGGCAGAGACGATTCGCGCGTCGTAGGCCACGCCCAGCTTGTCGAGCATATCGGCGGCGCGCTGCATGGTCGGCCAGTCGGACTGGCTGCCCATTATGATGGCGACAGGAACCGTCACCTCAACGCTCCGAGAGATAGTAGCGGTCGAGCACCGCCAGATCGGCATCGAGATCGTAGATGATCGGCTGGCCGGTCGGGATTTCGAGCCCGGTGATCTCGTCGTCCGAAATGCCCGAGAGGTGCTTCACCAGCGCGCGCAGGCTGTTGCCGTGCGCGGCGACCAGCACAGTGGCGCCTGCCTTGAGATGCGGCACGATCGAGCTTTCATAGTAAGGCAGGACACGCGCGATAGTGTCCTTCAGGCTTTCGGTCTGCGGCACGTCGATCCCGGCATAGCGCGGGTCGTCCGAGAGATCGAATTCGCTGCCGCGTTCCAGCACCGGCGGCGGGGTGTCGAAGCTGCGGCGCCAGATCTTGACCTGCTCGTCGCCATGCTTGGCCGCCGTCTCGGCCTTGTTGAGGCCGGTGAGGCCGCCATAGTGGCGTTCGTTGAGGCGCCAGTCCTTGGTTTCGGGAATCCAGAGGATGCCTGCCGCTTCCAGTGCGAAGTGCAGCGTCTTGATCGCGCGGGTCTGCACCGAGGTGAAAGCGACCGTGGGCAGCATGCCCTTGTCCTTGAGCAGAGCGCCGGCGGCGCGGGCCTCGGCTTCGCCCTTCTCGGTCACATCGACGTCCCACCAGCCGGTGAAGCGGTTTTCGAGGTTCCACTGGCTCTGGCCGTGGCGGAGAAGGATCAGGCGAGGCAAGGCAGGCTCCCTATTGTCTTGCGGCGGCGCGTTCCATACCGCGCTTCGCGATGGTCAGGCCGCAGCCCCTAGCTTTCCGGGGGCGATTTGGAAAGCCTGCCCGATTCGGTATCTCCGCTGCGTTGCTGCGAGGATACCGCGCGGGCCTGTGCCTTGCGCCGGTGCAGATTTTCGCGCAGTTTGGCCGCCAGGCGCTCCTCGCGCGAAAGCTTGTCCGGGGTCTCTTCCATGGGCGGGCCATGCCGCGTGCGTCAGGAAAGCGCAAGCGGTGCTTGACAATTGGCGCCGCTGCAGACAATAGCGCGCCCCTGCCCCGGCGAGACCGGGATGACGGCGCTGCTGTAGCTCAGTGGTAGAGCGCACCCTTGGTAAGGGTGAGGTCGGGAGTTCAATCCTCCCCAGCAGCACCATCACTTCAACAACTTAGCGAATAATTTGGCCTCCTATCTACCCCTCGGAGAACATTTTGGGAGGGGCGGATTTGCTCGGTCAGGCCGGTGCAAAAAGAACCGCTCGGCCGCTCGGACGTCCTGATTTTAGGCATTTGACGGCCTACGCGGCGCCGCTGAGCGATTCGGCGCCACGGTTTGACCCCAGAATTGTGTAAGCTTCATCAGCGTGATGGAAGAAGCTGGTAATGTCTAAGGGCATCTCGTCGCTCTCACGCCCCAAAGCGCTACGCGCCAGATAGCCGAAGCACTGCACGGCTTCCTCATAAGCGTGGGCCTTGCCCACGCTCTGCAACATGTCCAGCACGCCAGTGAGCAGCCTCGACGGATCTGAAAATGGAACTGCCGAATCGCGATGGGCAACGCGCGGAACAGGATGGGGCAACAGACCAGGCCCGGCGCTCATGCTCGGTTAGGCCGTGTGGCATCTATCGGTGCCAACTCCACCGATCAACACCACCCTGTTGCTACTGTCGCCCACCTGCCCCACACTGAACTTGGTCGAGAACGTATGGCGGTTCATGCGCGACAACGTCGCCGATCGGCCGCAGTCAAGCTTTAAGCTGCTTGATCGAACAGCCATGGCGCATCATGCTCATCAGTCTATGCCAATGGGCGCATGAGGCGGTGGCAAGAGTGCGAGGCACGATGGAAGAAAGAAGGGGCGCCGGTGGCGCCTGCTTATCCGAAGCGGCTTCTCAGGTCCGAAGCGACATCCCCGTTTCGGGTCAGTGCGAAAGTCATGGGACCAGATCTACGCAGCGACTGGCAAATCCAGATGTCTTTTTCTTTGCAATAGTCGCGAAGTTCGTAGAAATTGTCTTCTTTATAAGCGAAGCGATGAAATTCCGATATATTACTATTCATGAGGGCTTATATATATCAAATTTCTCAAATTTTCAACCCGCATGCCTGAAGTAACTTTTTTCCGGCAGCGGATTGTGCCCGGTAGCGCCGCGAATTCGTAGCAGTGCCCACGAAAACGGGCGGAATCCGGCCCGGATTCCGCCCGTCTCGGTTTTCGGCCGTAGGCCCGGCCGCGTTTACGCCGCCTGGGCGATTTCCGCCGGAGCCTCGTTGCGGATCAGGTAATCGAAGGCCGACAGCGCGGCCTTGGCGCCTTCCCCCATCGAGATAATGATCTGCTTGTAAGGCACCGTGGTCGCATCGCCCGCCGCGAAGACGCCGGGCAGGTTGGTCGCGGCCTTCTCGTCGATCACGATCTCGCCGCGCCCGGTGAGTTCGACGCCGCTGTCCTTCAGCCATTCGGTGTTGGGCACCAGGCCGATCTGGACGAACACACCTTCCAGCTCGACATGGTGTTCCGCGCCGCTTTCACGGTCCTTGTAACTGAGGCCGTTCACCTTCTCGCCGTCGCCGGTGACTTCGGTGGTCTGGGCCGAGACGATGATATCGACATTGGCGAACGAGCGCAGCTTGTCCTGCAGCACCTGATCGGCGCGCAGCTGCGAGTCGAACTCGATCAGCGTCACATGGCCGACGATATTGGCAAGGTCGATCGCCGCCTCGACGCCCGAGTTGCCGCCGCCGATCACCGCCACGCGCTTGCCCTTGAACAGCGGGCCGTCGCAGTGCGGGCAATAGGCCACGCCCTTGGTCTGGTACTCGGCCTCGCCCGGCACGCCGAGGTTGCGCCAGCGCGCGCCGGTGGAGAGGACGAGGCTGCGGGCCTTCAGCGAGGCGCCGTTCTCGAACACCACTTCGTGATAGCCGCCCACCGCCTTGGCCGGGATCAGCTTTTCGGCGCGCAGCAGGTTCATCACGTCGATGTCGTATTCCTTGACGTGGGTTTCCAGCGCGCCCGCCAGCTTGGGGCCTTCGGTGTAGGGGACCGAGATGAAGTTCTCGATGCCCATCGTGTCCTGTACCTGCCCGCCGAAGCGTTCAGCCGCAATGCCTGTGCTGAAGCCCTTGCGCGCGGTGTAGATCGCGGCCGAGGCTCCGGCGGGGCCGCCGCCGATTACCAGCACTTCGAACGGCTTCTTTTCGGCCAGCTTGGCGGCCGCCTTGGCCGCCGCACCGGTATCCAGCTTGGCGAGGATCTCTTCGAGGCTGATCTTGCCCGAGGCCCACATCTCGCCGTTGAGGAACGTGGCAGGCACGGCCATCACGCCGCGTTCGTCCACTTCGGCCTGATAGGCGCCGCCTTCGATCAGCGTGACCTTGGCCTTCGGGTTCTTCAGTGCGATCAGCGTCAGCGCCTGCACCACGTCGGGGCAGTTGTGGCAGGAGAGCGAGAAGAACATCTCGAAATTCATCTCGCCGTCCAGCGCGGCGATCTGTTCGAGTACTTCATCGGAAACCTTCGGCGGATGGCCGCCTGCCCAGAGCAGGGCGAGCACCAGCGAGGTGAATTCATGCCCCATCGGCACCCCGGCGAAGCGCACTTCGGCTTCGGGGCGGGCCTTGGCGGCAATGGTGAAGGAGGGCTTGCGGGCGCTGTCGCCGTCGAACCGCACGCCCACCTTGTCGGACAGACCGGCGATCGTTTCGAGCAGTTCGCGGGTTTCGGCCGACTTCGGATCGCCGCCAAGCGAGGCGGCGAGCTCGATCGGCTCGCGCAGCATGGCGAGATATTGCGAGAGCTGTTGCTTCAGGTTGGCGTCGAGCATTTCAAAATCCTGTGTCGTAAATCGGGTTGGAACGAGTGGCGGCCCGGGGCTGAGGGGGAGTGGGGGGCTAGCCCCGGGCCGCGCCGTCAGTGGTCCCAGGGACCACTGCTCTCGGAGCGACCCGAGAGGAGGCTCAGAGTTTGCCGACGAGGTCGAGGGAGGGAGCGAGGGTCTCTTCGCCTTCTTCCCACTTCGCCGGGCAAACCTGGCCGGGGTGTTCGCGCCAGTACTTGGCAGCCTTGATCTTGCGGACGAGTTCGGCGGCATTGCGGCCCACGCCCTCGGGGGTGATTTCCATGAGCTGGATCACGCCGTCCGGATCGATCACGAACGTGGCGCGGTCGGCAAGGCCGGCATCACGCAGCACGCCGAAGTTGTTCGACAGCTCGTGGTTCTGGTCGCCGAGGAACGGATAAGTGCACTTGGCGATCTTGTCCGAGGTGTCGTGCCAGGCCTTGTGGCAGAAATGGGTGTCGGTCGACACGCCGAAGACTTCCACGCCCAGGCCCTGCAGCGTTGCGTACTGGTCGGCGAGGTCTTCCAGCTCGGTCGGGCAGACGAACGTGAAGTCGGCCGGATAGAAGAAGAACACGGCCCACTTGCCTTCGATGTCCTTTTCGGTGACGTCGAAGAAGTCCTTGCCCGCCTGGAATGCGGTGTTCTTGAACGGCTTGATGCTGCTGCCGATGATACCCATGGTCGTATGCTCCCTCGATTGGGTGTTGAACTGACGAAGAGGGAGATAGGCGCGCTGCGTGACGATTTGTAGCGCGATGAATCGATTGGCTTGATCGAATTAGGCGATCAGTCGACGATGGATTGTGCGAATTCGCCGATAAGATGTGTCTCCCGTGCGGCATGGAGGCATGTTCGCGGATGAGCGCTGGCGCGCGCACTGTGCGGAGCCGTGCGAAGTTTTCGAACTTCATCCACATGGGCCATGAGGTTATTTTCAGGAAACCGCTATTTTCCATACACTTGCATGGCTCGGAACTTCACGCCGCAAGGACGTGGATTTCACGAGAAGGATGAACGGTTCAAGGAGCGGGGCAAACGGATGCCGCGCGCAGTGTGTCAGGCGATGGCGATGTAGGAAAGTTTGGAGCGCTATGACGCTGGCGAAGCAAGTTCGGCGTGCTGGGATGCACGATGGCTTGAATGGGCCGGTTGCAGACTGGCGGCTTTCGAGCTCCGTGAGTAGCGAACAGACGTTCAGCCTACGCAACCTTGCCTACGCTGCTCGCAGGGGCAGTCTAGAATGCAGCTCCATCGCGCAGGACACCAATCAGCGATAAAGTTGCTTTCGTTTCCGATATGTATGCCGTAATTTTTGGAACGTGCCGTTCCAGCCGTGATATGATCCGCCATGGCCATCTTAAAATCTGAAGGTGTATCGCCCACTGAGCGGCTATTGGCGGAATTGTGCGACCGCACCTTTTTGCGCCTTTGGAGTTATCCTAATCCGTGCCGCGACGATGGAAAAGAACTGTGCGACCTGCTCGTCGTCTTTCAGAATGACGTCCTGATTTTCTTCGACCGAGAAAATCGGAGATTTGACAAAAATCCAGAAGACGTTGATCTGGCTTGGAAGCGCTGGCGCAAGGAAGTCATCGACAAGCAGGTTGCCACCGCCCACGGCGCGGAGAGGTACATTCGCTCCGGGCGATCGATCTATCTGGATCCTCAGAAGAAACAGCCATTTCCTATTCCTATCGATCCAGGCCAGGTGCGGTGTCATAAGATCGTTATTGCGCATGGCGTGAAAGACGCTTGCAAGCGAGCTTCTTCGGCAAACGTTTCGGGTAGCTTGGCGATCTCCTACGAGGAGAAAGACGAGCGGCTCGATCACCCGTTTTTCGTGCAGATTGATCGGAAACATCCCGTCCACATTCTCGATACCGAGAATCTGGAAATCGCCCTGACCGAACTCGATACGATCTTCGATTTCACGGCTTATCTGGATGCAAAACTCGAAGCGATTCAGCGTCACGCCCTATCGTATTGCGGGGAGGAAGATGTCATCGCGCACTACTTTCTCAATTTTGATGAGAAGAAAAACCGCCATATGATCGGTACGCTCGACGCGTTCGATACGGTTCATATCGGCGAAGGCGAGTGGTTCGATTTTGAGCGCAGCGAGCCATATGCGCGGCGGAAAGCGGCGAACCAAACTTCGTATTTCTGGGATCGCTTGCTACAGATCACGTCCAACAACGCGCTCAAGGGTGTGCTCGGCGGAAACAGCAAGCCTTTCCACGGCAAGAGCGCCTTGCATTTCATGGCCATGGAGCCGCGTTTTTCCCGGCGGGGCCTTTCGGACTTCATGCTGAAGTCGATAAGAAACTTCCCGGAATCTGATGAGCCAGTGGTTCGTAACGTCTCGCTGATGCCCTCATTCTACGAAGGTATGGTGTACGTGTTCCTCCAGCTCAAAGCTTCAAATGATCTCCGAAACTCAGAGACCTATCGGGAGGTACGTTCCGGCATGCTTGAGATAGCGTGTGGCGCTGCGAAGCTCAGAATGCCGACTATTAAGAGAGTGATCGGCATTGCGACTGACGCGCCGAAGTTCGCGGGCAAAACAAATTCCGAAGATTTGCTTTTGATGGAATTTGAGGAATGGAATGCAGAGCGACAGGCCTACTACGAGGAGGCTAATAAGGAGCTGAGATTTTTCCGGACACCGCAAATGCAGGCGAGCAAACAGACGATCTCGGAGTTTCCGAGGGCGACTGCGAAACCCAAAGCACGCGCCAAAGTAGGAAGAAACGAACTATGCGTCTGTGGCTCTGGCCTGAAGTACAAAAAGTGCTGCGGCCGATAGAGCTTACGGGCCGTGGAGGATGTAACGGGGGCTAGGCGAGCGATTGCCGTGGAGCAGCCAATCCTTTCCCCCGGCATGAAGCACTTGCCCTCGTTGTCAGCCGGTGAGTTCGCAGGAATGCTGACATATTTGGCCGCGCAGCCATGTAATTGAGCCCCAAACGCGCCCTATAGCTAACGTTTAAAGCTCCTCCGTGCAGAGGCTTAGCAATGTCCGCTTCCGGGATATTCTTCCGGTTGGCGGAATGACCGACAATGGCGCAAAACCAGCCCTTGTGTCCCCTCACCCCGAAATCACCGCCTCGCCAATCGCGTTCCACACGTCCCCAAGCTGCTCATCCGTAATGCAATACGGCGGCATCACATAAACCGTGTTCCCCAGCGGACGCAGCAGCACGCCGCGTTCGCGGAAGAAGGCCATCAAGCGGGGGGCGAGGGTGTCGAGATAACCGCCGGCGCCGCTGGTGCGCAGGTCCAGTGCGGCGATCGTGCCGCGCTGGCGCGGGTTGTCGAAGTGGCAGAACTGGCCGAGCTTCTCCAGCCATGCGGCCTGTTTCGCGGCGAGCGTGGTGATGCGTTCGCGCACCGGTTCCTCGCGCCAGATCGTAAGGTTGGCGCTGGCCGCGGCGCAGGCGAGCGGGTTGGCGGTGTAGCTGGAGGAGTGGAAGAACATCCGCGCGCGGTCGGTGGACCAGTGCGCCTCGAAAATGGGCTCGCTCGCCATGGTGACGGCGAGCGGCATCGAGCCGCCGGTCAGGCCCTTGGACAGGCACAGGATATCGGGGACCACGCCTGCCTGCTCGCAAGCGAGCAGCGTGCCGGTGCGGCCCCAGCCGGTCATCACTTCGTCGGCAATGAACAGCACGCCGTAGCGGGCGCAGATTGCGTGCATCGCGGCGAGCGTTTCGGCGGAATAGAACAGCATCCCGCCCGCGCCCAGCACCAGCGGCTCGACGATCAGCGCGGCGGTATCCGGCGCTTTGCAGTATGCCTCCAGCGCATCGAGCGTGTCCTGCTCCGCGCCCGGTGCGGGATAGGGGATGCGGCCCACGTCGAACAGCAGCGGTTCGTAAGCCTGATTGAACACGCCGCGTTCGCCTACCGACATCGTGCCGATGGTGTCGCCGTGGTAGCTGTGCTCCATCACCACGATGCGGTGGCGCCCTTCGCCGCGCGCGTGCCAGTAACCCAGAGCCATCTTCAGCGCGACTTCGACGCAGGTGGAGCCGGAATCGGAGAAGAACACCCGCGTCAGGCTTTCCGGCATGATCGCGCGCAGGCCCGCCGCTACCTCTTCGGCGGGCTGGTGAGTCCAGCCTGCGAAGATCACCTGATCGAGTTTCTGTGCCTGCTGCGCGATGGCGGCCATGATCTTCGGGTGGCAGTGCCCGTGCGTCGTCACCCACCACGAGGAGATCGCATCGATCACCGTCTGCCCGTCCGCCGTGTGGAGCAGGGCGCCCTCGGCGCGCTCGACCAGCGGGATCGGTTCGCCCAGCCCATGCTGGGTGAAGGGGTGCCATACGGACGATGTCATGCGGTGAAGTCCTCCAGCCGGAAATGCGCGGCAAACGCGTTGCGCAGGGCGCGGGGCGTTAGTGGATCGATCAGCGGCAGGCGGCCGAGGCGCTTGACCTGCCCCATGGCGCAGATGGTCGCCTCGCTGTCCTCGACCGGATCGCCGATGAAGGCCACGCCGAGCAGCGGCACGCCGCGCGCACGCAGTGCCTCGATCGAGAGCAGCGTGTGGTTGATGGTGCCGAGCGTGGTGCGCGCGGCCAGCACCACCGGCTTGCCCCAGCGGGCGAACTGGTCGGCATAAGTCTCCGTGCGGCTGATCGGCACCAGCACGCCGCCTGCGCCTTCCACCACCAGCGGGCCATCGACTTGCGGCAGCGCGAGGCGCCTGGGATCGATGGCGACACCGTCGATTTCGGCGGCGAGGTGGGGGGAGCAGGGGGTGGCGAGGCAATAGGTCTCGGGCAGGACTTGCTCGCAAGGCAGATCGGCCAGCCGGGCAATGCGCTGCGCGTCGGTGCCGTCATCCTCGATCCCGGCTTGTATGGGTTTCCAGTAACAGGCGCCCAGCGCGCCCGCGAGCGCGGCGGCGAACACGGTCTTGCCGATGCCGGTGTCCGTGCCGGTGACGATAATCGTAGGGGAAGTCATGGCCGCGTCACCTAGCGCGTTGCAGGTGGCAGGTCACGGCCTCGTATGTAACATCGCACCCGCCGCGTTCGAAGGCGGCCATCACGCCGCGCAACTCGCGGGGGGACAGCGGGCGGTGTCCCGGCTGCGAGGTGCCCGCGCCGATGGCTTTCACCGCATGGAGGAAGGCGCGGGCATCGCTATGATGTTCGATCAGATGCTCGACGGTCAGCGCTTCGGGTTCGAGCGCGGCGAAGGCTTCCACCGGGGCGAAGGCGGGCGTTCCTGCCGTCAGCCCTTGCGTTTCGTGCGCTGTGCGCCATTCGCGGAAGCTGCCGGGGCCCAGTGTGGTGACAAGGCAATGCCCGCCGGGTGCCAGATGCCCGCAGAGGCGCCGCAGCGCGGCGGGGGCATCATCGAACCACTGCAGGGCGAGGCTGGAGCAGATGAGATCGAAGGGGCCGCCCGCGATCGTTCCATGCTCGCCGTCCAGCACGGCAAAGCGGCGCCGGGCGCTTTCGCCGAGACGCGCGCGGCACCGCGCGACCATGGCGGGGGAGATGTCGGTGACGAGCCATTCGCCGCCGATCCCGCGCTCTTGTAGGGCCTCGGTGAGGAAGCCGGTGCCGCAGCCGATCTCCAGAATGCGCGGGTTATCTGGCAGGGGCTGGGCGGCAATGCGGTCGGCCAGCGCCTGCGCTACGTCGCGTTGGATGCGGGCGTGCCGGTCATAGTCCCGCGCCCCGGTAAAGGCCCGGGCGATCCGTTCGCGCTGCCGGTTCATGCCAGGGCCGCCACCGCACCCTGCACGGCCTGTGCGCAGAGTTCGGGGTTTTCGCGCGGAAGGAGATGCCCGGCGGTTTCGTGCTCCAGCCGGTGAACCTCGCAGCCGCTGAAGGCGTCTGCGCGCATTTCGGCGGGAAGCAGCGGATCGCGCCCGCCGTTCAGCGCCACCACCGGCACGCGCGGCAGGGGCGGGCGGGCATCGCGCAGGCGCAGCAGGTCGGCGTGGAGCGGTTCGGGATCGATTTCGCCGAACGGATCTTCGCAGCCGCAGGTCTTGCGGAATTCGGCGAGTACGCCGCGCGGGTCCGCTTCGAAGCGGCGCAGCATCCGGTCCACCACGCGCACCGGCACGCCGGGCTTGCCGGTGCGCGTGGGTTGCGGGGGCTGGGCGGTGAAGCGCTCGAAGCCGTTGATCGCCACCAGCCCCATCAGCCCCGGCGGCGGATCGGCCAGCACGCGCATGGTGCCGAAGCTGTGCGTGACGGCGAGGCACGGTCCCTCGATGGCAGGCGTCAGCGGCGCGCCGAAGTAGCCCCGGTCGTCGATCACATGCTCCCATTCGGGCAGCAGTGCGGCGAGCGGTTCCCAGAAGTGCCGGTCGAAGCCCCAGCCGTGGGCGAAGAGCAGTTTCACAGCGCCGCTCCGATGGCGGCCAGCAGCGCGTCGATATCGGCCTCGGCATGGCCCGCGCGCAGGGCGATGCGCAGGCGGCTGGTGCCAGGCGGGACCGTCGGCGGGCGGATGGCGGAAGCGAGGAACCCGGCGTCTTCCAGCCGGGCGGAGAGCGCCATGGCATCGGCTTCCGCGCCGATCACGGCTGGCACGATCTGGGTGGAGGACGCGCCATGGTCCAGACCCAGCGCGGCCAGTCCGGTGCGCAGGCGCGTGCCCAGCGCGGCAAGATGCGCGCGCTCGGCCTCCATGCCGGGGACGAGATCCAGCGCCGCGTCGATGGCGCCCAGCACGCCCGGCGGCGGCGCGGTGGTGAAGATGAAGCCGCTCGCGGCATTGACCAGATAGTCGATCAGCACCCGCGAACCGGCGATATAGGCGCCGAAGCCGCCCAGCGCCTTGCTGAAGGTGCCCATGATCAGGTCTATGGCGCCCGGCACTTCCGCGCTGAGCCCCCGGCCTTCGGGGCCGAGCACGCCGGTCGCGTGGGCCTCGTCCACGAACAGCGCGGCGTGGTGGGCTTCGGCGAGCGCGGCAAGGCGGCGCATGTCCGCCCGGTCCCCGTCCATCGAAAAGACGCTTTCGGTGAGGATCAGGCGCGCCGGAGCATCCTTGCCCTTTTCGGCCAGCAGCGTTTCGAGGTGATCGAGGTCGTTGTGGCGGAAGCGGTGCTGGCGCACACCGGCCATGGCGATCCCGGCGTGCATGGAGGCGTGGATCAGCCGGTCGGTGAACACGGCCGCGCCCGGCATGGCGGCGAGCAGCGCGGGTATCACCGCGGCATTGGCCTGCCAGCCGCTGGCGAAGATCAGCGCGGCCTCGGTACCCTTGAACGCGGCGATGCGCGCTTCGAGCGCCAGATGCGCTTCACTGGTGCCCGTCACCAGCCGCGAGGCGCCCGAGCCGGTGCCGTGGGCTGCTGTCCATTCGCGGGCCCGCTCGATCAGCAGCGGATGGCGGGCAAGGCCGAGGTAATCGTTGCTGGAAAAGTCGGTGAGCTCGCGCCCTTCGCGCAGAACCCGCCCGTGCGGTGCCAGCGCGGCCGGGCGCAGGGTCCGCCGCTGTCCGGCCGCGTCGATCCGGGCAAGGGCGGCGGCAAGGTGGGAATCGAGCCGGTTCATCGCCGCAGCCGGTATGGCATGGCGCGCGCCGAGACAATGGCCGATGGGCGATCCTTTGGGGCGGCTGCGCTGGAGGATCGCGTCGCGATGCGCTGTGTGGTACAAACCGGGCAAGCTCATGTCCCGTTTCCGGGACACTTGCAGGCAGGGCATGATTTTTCGTCCCTTGCGCCGTATCAAGGCGCGGGCATCGACAGAGACCTACAAGACCGGCGACTCTCGGCAATCAGACCGACGCAGATCAGACCGGCATGGCGGTGAGGAGCGGACAGACAATGGGCAAATGGTCCAGCCACAGTGACAAGGTTCTCGACACGGTGCAGTCGGGGCAGGCGGCGGCGGTATCGGCGGTGGCGGCGTCGTGGTGCCGCTCGGCCCTGCGCCATGGCCTCGATCCTTCGGGGGCCCGGCGCAAGGAACGGCTCTACGACAGCGAACTTGCGGCGCTGCGGGCCGGAAAGGGCGAACTGCTCGCTGCGGCGGCGCCTGCGCTGGACAGTCTGTTCGGCACGGTGGGGCGTTCCGGTGCCTGCGTGATCCTTTCCGATGTCGATGGAGTGGTGCTCGAAGCGCGTTCGGGCGCGGCGGAAACGGGGCTCTACGATGCCATCGGCCTGGTGAACGGCGCCGTCTGGAGCGAGGCGGTGGAGGGAACCAACGGCATCGGCACCTGCCTTGTCGAACGGCGCCCGGTCGCGATCCTGCGCGAGGAACATTTCGCCAGCCGTAACATCGGCGTTTCGTGCATGGATGCCCCGGTTTTTGATCCCGAAGGCCGTCTTGTCGCCGCGCTCGACGTATCGAGCGCGCGGCCCGAGCATGGCGATGCCATGGCCGGGATGATCGCCGCGCTGGTGAAGGACGCCGCGCGCGCGATCGAGCGGGACTATTTCTGCCGCCGTTTCTCCAGTGCGCGGATCGTGCTGGCGGG
The DNA here is from genome assembly GCF_022832375.1 of Novosphingobium beihaiense. Classification (GTDB taxonomy): domain Bacteria; phylum Pseudomonadota; class Alphaproteobacteria; order Sphingomonadales; family Sphingomonadaceae; genus Novosphingobium; species Novosphingobium beihaiensis. Next base: position 27,460 of record NZ_JALHLG010000032.1, on the reverse strand, counting down.
TGAAGAGCACGGCAGCGGCCCCTCTTTGCTGGCGGTGGACCGGGACGACCTCGTCATTGGGGCCACGCGCGTGGCCCGCAAGCATTTCGGCCTGGGCACCGGCCCCCGGCTGGCCCCGCGCCCGCTGGCCGATGTCATGGGGCAGGGCGATGCCGCCGGTTTCGAAGACGGCGAGCGGGCGGTGCTGCGCCAGGCGTTGGCCCGCTCGAACGGCAATGTCGCGGCGGCGGCGCGCCTGCTCGGCATCGGCCGCGCGACGATGTACCGTCGCATGGAGCGTGCGGGCATGGCTGGCCGGGTGCATTGAGGACCGGGATCAGGGCAGATTGTGCAAAACTTGAATGATTTCCTTGGCGCCGGGTGAGCTTCGGCTGGTCCCGTGGATAAGATCTGGCGTGAACGAACGCCCGCTATCAGGCCGCTATTTTTGTTGATGGAATGGCCGAAAAGTCGAGGAAAGCGGACCTTCCTTCGGAAGGCCTCATGCATGCGCTCCTGTTTGGACAGGAGAGGTGCGGACGAGCTCATCCTTTGTCCGTCGTCGAAACATTTGGCATAGATAGGTGTGTAGAGGGCTATTTCAGGCCGAATATGGAGGTCTTGCTTGAATTTAAGCTCTCCGCTAGGTCGACGGCATGAAAGCTCATCTCGGTGCTGACGTGGCAGCGGTGAAATCAGCGCGGTCGGCGAGATCGCAGCTTGTCAGTCAGCTGGCAGCTCCTTCGCAAGGGAAGGGAAGGCGGCTAGGTAGTCTTTTGCTGACAAGGACTGGTATCAGTGCGATTCTTCTCATGGGCATGTCGACAGCTCTCGCAGGCTGCGCAGGCAATATTGCCATGGGTGGGGATGGACCATCGCTTGGCCGGATCAAAAAAGTCGCGCGCGGTGATCATATCAATGGTCGCACAGCCCTGTTGCTTGGGATCAATTCCCAGATCGCTAAAAAATTAGCGGCTGCAACAGTTCCGGAGAGTTTCGGCACTACCTTTGGGGAGGGGCACCCCTACGGTTCGGTAATCGGGCCAGGCGACGTGCTGCAGGTGTCAATTTTTGAGGCCCCTCCCGCAGTGCTGTTCGCCTTTTCCGCCTCCTTAACGTCGGCGGCAGCCACGACCGGAGGGCAGCATGGTGTGGCGTTGCCGGAAATTGAAGTGGACCAGCAAGGGCGCATTGCTGTGCCGTTTGCAGGCAACATTCAGGTTTTAGGACTCACCCCGCAGCAAGCAGCAGCGCAGATCGTAGCCCGGCTTAAAGGAAAGGCGCACAATCCACAGGTGCTTGTTAGCCGCCGCGGCGAGGCTTCGGCGGTGACCGTGGTTGGGCAGGTGCGTGCCAGCATGCGAATGCCTTTGACCTCACGCGGAGAACGCGTGCTGGATGCTATCGCTGCAGCTGGCGGGCCCAGCGAACCAGTAGATAAGGTTAGTCTAGAAGTCACACGGGAAGGGCGTACTATACAAATGCCCATGAACCAAGTGATTAGCTCTCCTAAGGACAACATCTATTTGCGTCCAGGTGATGTTCTGACGGTCAGCTATCAGCCTCGAAGCTTTACTGTACTTGGTGCAACTGGGCGCAATGACGAGATCAAGTTTGAGGCCCGAGGAATTACCCTTGCTCAGGCATTAGGCCGCATCGGTGGCCTGCGTGACGACCGCGCCAATCCGGGCGGTTTGTTCGTGTTCCGTCTAGAGGACGCTCAGACTATGGCTGCGGTTTTGCCTGGTGCAGATCTTTCCGGTTTGACTGATGCCAGCGGCAAGGTTCCAGTGATCTACCGTGCAGACTTGCGTGATCCAGCGACCTTTTTCGCTGCGCAGCATTTTATGGTTCAGGATCAGGATATTGTTTATGTGACCAATGCACCTGTGGCCGATTTGCAAAAGTTTGTGAACATTATTGGAGCAGCAATCTACCCGCTGGTGACCGTACAAGCAGCGGGACTCTGATAATTGTCCTCTGACTCCCCCCTATCTGGCTTAGCTCAGGGTGATGATACTCTGACTGCGTGAAAAGAATTGCGATGCAGAGTATGTATAAGGTTTTTTTGAAGAAATTTTCCGGAGTAGGAGTTCTTTTTCACTTCTGTGTCTCACTGCCCACGATTCTGGCAATCGTCTACTTTGGTTTTTTTGCAAGTGACGTTTACATCTCGGAATCGCGATTTGTTGTCCGCAGTCCTAACAAATCTGAGGCGAGCAATTTTGGTGTTTTGCTTAAGTCTGTTGGCTATTCTAGTTCTGGCGAAGAAATATACGCGGCAAACGATTACCTTCAGTCTCGAGATGCATTGCGAGATATAGACCGTAATGGGGTTGTTGAGAAGGCTTATAGCTCACCCCGAATATCATTGTTCAATCGCTTCAATCCGCTGGGTTTTGATGGTTCTTTCGAGGCGCTATATCAGTATTTCTCCAATAAGGTGTCTGTTCGCAATGAGACATCTACATCGATCACCACATTGCAGGTGAGAGCCTACACGGCCCGCGATGCCAAAGTATTTAACGAGGCGTTGCTAAGTAGAGCCGAAGAGCTGGTTAACCACCTCAATACGCGCGCGCAGACGGATCTTGTCGCCTCGGCATCCAAAGAAGTTAAACGTGCGCGCAATCTGGTGGCCCAGACATCGCGCGCGCTGGCGCGCTACCGGGACAATGCAAAGCTTGTAGATCCTGAAAAACAGGCAGGCCTCCAATTACAAATGGTTTCCAAGTTACAGGACGAATTGATTGCTGCCCGCATCCAGCGAGACCAAATTCGTGCTTTAGCAAGTGATAGTTCTGAACTTGGGGCGCTCGATGCACGTATTGCTGGGCTTAAAAAGTCGATCGCCGTCGAAACGGCCAAAGCAGCTGGCGGCGATGGGAATGGCAGCTCGCTTTCGCATGCGGCGGTAGAATACCAACGTTTGCAGTTAGACCAGAAGTTCGCTGACAAGCAGTTGGCCGCTACATTGAGTGCACTTGAGGAAGCGCGTCTCGATGCACGGCGCCAGCAGGCTTACGTTGAGCGTATCGTGCAGCCAGGTCTTCCTGATGACGCGCTGGAGCCGCATCGGCTACGGGGTATTTTCGCGACGCTGATCATGGGGTTGATGGCGTGGGGCATTCTCTCCATGCTGCTTGCCAGCGTGAGGGACCATATGGAATGAGCTTAATCAGCTCCACACGCGTTCAGGGCAGGGTGATTCACGCCCTGCTCATGCGAGAGGTGTTGACCCGTTACGGACGCCACAACATTGGCTTTCTGTGGTTATTCGTGGAGCCGATGATGTTCACGGTTGGCGTGGCTGCGCTGTGGTCGGCATTCCATGCTGTCCATGGCTCTTCACTTCCAATTGTTGCTTTTGCCGTCACGGGTTATTCTAGTATTCTGCTGTGGCGCAATATGGGGTTTCGTACAATCGGTGCGATCGAGCCTAACCTTTCTTTATTGTACCACCGCAATATTAAGCCGATTGATATCTATATGTCGCGCTTGCTTCTCGAGATTATTGGCGCAACAGCATCTTTCGTAGTTGTATCATTTATTTTCGGCATGGTATCGGACGATATAACTTGGCCCGAGAACCTTGCGGAAGTCATTGCCGGTTGGGGGCTGCTTGCATGGTTCGGGGTAGGTCTTGCAACCCTTGCAGGGGCCCTTTCTGAAGAGCACGAATTCGTTGAGAAGCTGTGGCATCCAGCGCAGTATCTGCTGGTACCGCTATCCGGGGCGGCATTCCAAGTAGATGCTCTACCAACAGCGTTACAGAAGCTGGCGCTCTACCTGCCGATGGTCAATGGAGTGGAGATTGTACGTGAGGGGTTCTTCGGTTCGAAGTTTCACGCCCATTATGATGTCGGCTATTTAGTTACCGTAAATACGGTGTTGACAGTGTTAGGGCTGGCGCAATTGCGTAAGATCGCGAGGGAGATCACCCCGGAATGACGCCAGGTCCGATCATTCTTGAGAATATCACGAAAATTTATCGCACGCGTGTAGGGCCACACCGTGTGTTGGATAATGTCTCATTGACGATCCAGCCAGGCGACAAGATCGGCGTGCTCGGCCCTAACGGCGCTGGCAAATCGACACTGGTGCGAATCGTCAGTGGAGCTGAAGAGCCGACGCGTGGCAAGATTACGCGGGGAATGAGCATATCGTGGCCGATGGGCTTCGTGGGCGGTTTCCAATCAAGCTTGACTGGATATGATAACTTCAAGTTCATCTGTCGTGTTTATGGGGAAAACGCCAAAGAGCTTTATCCTTTCGTTCAAGATTTTTCTGAATTGGGCCATTTTCTTCGAGAGCCAGTTCGGAGTTATTCCTCAGGCATGCGGGCAAGGCTCGCTTTCGCAATTTCCATGGCGATCGACTTTGACTGCTTGATTATTGACGAGGTCATCGCCGTCGGAGACAAGCACTTTCAGGAAAAAAGTCGCACCGAACTTCTGGAGCGGCGCAAGCACAAGACGATGGTGATCATCACGCACGAGATGCATTTCATCCGAGAAAACTGCAATCTGGTCTATGTCGTACGTGGAGGCGAACTCCATCGTTTCGAGGATATAGAGGAAGGCATTTGCTTCCATGAGAGTGCCTTCGGCTGAGATGTCTAAGACGGATCGCTATCTTCTGAATGGCGATCCGTCCGAAACTATCGGACAGGAAAGTAGCTTCTTCTAGGGGGGTAACTGTCAGAAGGATCAGGATCTTCTCGACCAAGGCCTTTCTGCAAATGTGGAGCCGCTATGCTAAGGACTGCTCACCTTCTGATTGCCTGTTTGATGATAGTGCCTGCTGTTTCTGCCGTTGCAGAGGATCGTAGTGGGGAGGTAGCCACTCGTCCGTCGTCTGTAGCTACCGCCTCTGCGGCGATAGTCGACATTTCCGATTACGGGGCGGATAACAAGGGGCTTAAGGATAGCGCACCTGCTCTGGCACGCGCCATTGAAGCAGCCGGAGCAGGCGGTGAAATTGTGATTCCCGCTGGCCAGTATAAACTTTCGCGTAATCCTCTGCAGAACGTACCGAGATCGATCAGTATTCGCAGTTCATCGTATGCTACCTTTGCTGGGCCAGGTGCGGAGGGGTTGGATGGTTTCAATCATACCCTGACCAACGGATACAACACCAGTGCAGGCCCTTGGCAGATTTGGCGTGATCTGCCGCACCCCCAAGGCAGGGCGAACACCACCCAAGGCTGGGCGCAGGAACTGATAGGCCCCGCACATGGAGCAGCGTCACAAGTTCTCGGATACATGGGGGCCGACAGCAATGGAAATACCGATGGGGGCAACATCCAAGAAGTGCTCAATCTGGTCCAGAACGTCCATGCTGCGGACCGGATCGGAGCGGGTATTTACAAGCCCTTCGAGATAGACCTCAATGTGGATGTGTCTTCTGCTGATGCCAAGGTTGCAGGTGGTGGAGCAGGTCTCATCGGTATGTTATTGACTGGCGGAGGCGCAGGCGGGCCATACCAAGGTTCTGGAATGCAGGGCATTCTACTCCAGCGCACCACCGGGGCATGGGGCAAGGGGGTGGTCATACAGAACGCGGCTGAGGGTTTGGTTGTTAATGCTGCGCACATTCCGGTGGACATTCAGACGACCTACTATGGCGCGCCGGGAGATCCAGCGTGCCCGCGTGATGCGCATCCAAAGGGGTGTCCAGTAGCTGCTGGTATCGTGTTCTCCAATTCGCCATCCTTTGCAGGGACGATCTTTGCCGGAGGACAATTGGCCAATGGCAATGATACGATTACGATCCGCCGTGCCAGTGACAATGCGCCTTCCGGCACTTTGCTACGCTTGCGCAATGCCGCAGATACTGCAGACCTTGCAAGCATCGATGCTCAGGGCGAGGTAACGGCACGTAGAGTTAAGATTGAAGGCAGCACTGTTGCTACCCTGCCGGCCTGCAATGAGGCGAGCGCTGGTTCCATGGCGTTTGTTACCGACTTGGCTGAGCCAATTATGCACTGGCGCCAGGAGATTAACCGCGGCGGCGGTCGGGAACGCAGCTTCATAGCTTGTGATGGAAAGGTCTGGCGGGCGAATTAACGCCGACCAGACCTCTTATATATTAATCGAAACTGGCGATCAGCTTGTTCCAGTACTCGCGCGAGATGATGTCGTCGTAGGCGTCAGCCCATTGAGGGCCTACTCGTCCGCACTCGCGAATGTAGCGCTTGATCACTTTGTTGAAGTGTTCGCTGATTTCGCCGTAAACATCCGGATTAAAGCCGAAGTAATGCAGCGAACCATTATCAGGATCAGTATACGCGAAATCAGACTGTAGCGGTATGCCGGTCCAGCTGATGTCCATGCGTTCCGGAAACACCACAAGGCGGCGAAATGGGCTGGACTTGAGCTGAGGCAGTTTGTGACCGTTGAAGGTCCGGCGCTGAACGAAGCGGTAAATCTTGCTTGCGGCGGTGCTTGGTGTGGCCGCCATGCGGCCTACCGGAAGGCGGTCCAGCTTGCGGTAATTCTGGTTGAACCGCTTGTACTGGGCCATAACCTGTTGGTGAACAGCGTCAAAATCTTCCGTACGGAAGGGCGCTGGGCCGTCCAAGAAGCGTTCTACCGCCATGCTCAAGAGATAGGCAGAACCATATTGGTTGGTGCTGATGAAGTTGCGGAAGCGAGCCTGCAACTGTTTTTCGACCCGCTTAAGTCGCTTGCTTAGTGCGCGTTGTGGTTTTGCCTTCTTGATATAACCTTCGTCGATCATCGAGCCGATCATTCGTGGCAGATGCCCACTGAGACGGATCAACTCGTTGCGGATATTATAGAAGGCGAACCAGCCTTCGACCTTAGCATAGTAGGGTTCGTGCCAAACTGCGATGCCTGGTACTGTCCAAGTCCGCCGACCGGCGATATCTGCGCGCACGCCGTAGTCGACGTCGTCGAGGTGGACGAAGATCGGGAGAGGCATGCCGTTGCGCAGGAATGCAGTCTTGCTGCCACCGAACAGCCACCACCCGTTGAAGTTGGTGTACATGTTGCGAGCCAGCGCGTTCTTGCCTTCGGGGGAATCAAGGCGCGAGGGGGGCATGCGCGCCTCCACCGTCTCAAAGCGATCAGCCCGCCAGTAGGCACTGGCATCGGCCAGTTTGAGCGGATCGTAGACGTCCATCTGCACACCGCCGATGAAGTCTTCTTCTTGCGCCTGGAAGCGGAAGATATTGAGCATGCGTGCGATCGACACTGCGTCGATATCTGCGTCGTCGTCGAGCAAGACGATGTGGCTCGTCGCATCAGTGTCCAACGCAATGTGGATGCCGCGTCCGAAACCGCCGGCGCCACCAACGTTCTTCTGCGCAATCACTTGGATGCGGTCAGTCGCGAGGCTAGCCTGCACTGTGAATGTACGCGCATTGTCAACGACGATTACACGCCAGTCTGAGGTTTCGGCATCAAGGATGCCGCTCAGAGTGGCAAGATTAGCCTGCAACTGGGCAACGCGGTTGAAGGTGCAGATGACGAAGGCCGGGCAGATCTCACGCAGCGGCGCTGCACCGATTTCCCATTCTGCCGCAAGTACTTCGACTGCGCCGAACAGCGGCGTCACCATGAAGCTCCAACGGCCTGCGCCGCTATCGGCCGTGACGAGGTTGAAGGGTATCGTGACCTCGTGCTCGTCCCGATAGGGATCGACTGTGGCGTCGGAGATCAGATAGTTGCCTGGGTAGCGGTAGACATCTTTACCACCGCCACTGTGCGCAGTTGCAACTACGCGGCGATGTCCGGTGTGGTCGGTATGCAGCAGGGCGATTTCGGCCGAACCTTTTATTTGCAGGCGCAGACGAAAATGCTCTTCTCTTGTCGCGCCGAAGACCTCGCGATCGTAAAGCGAACTCATCGCTCCATCGACGGTCAGGGGATGACCACCCAGCACTAGCGGGCAACCGTTAGCGATTGAGGGCGGCTTACCCTCGAAGTATAGGGGGAGGCGTACTTCGAGCGGCTGAAGGTTGATTGGGAAGAAGGGAGCGTAGACTGCTGGGGCACCCAAAGAATGCGGCATAGGTGTCAGGCCTCCACCGGGGAATATGCAGCGAGGTAGGCTTCGGCGACGTCCATCGCTCGGTCGATGGTCACGTCCATGTCGAGGTACTGATACGTGCCAAGGCGGCCGACGAATGTGACGTTCTTTTCCTGTGCTGCACGTGCTTCGTATTGTTCCAGGAGCTGGGTCTCGGCGACCATGCGGATCGGGTAGTACGGAACGTCATCCGGTCCACACAGACGGCTGTATTCGCGAAACACGATGGTCTTGTCGAAGCTATCGGCTTCCCATGGCGCAAAGTGTTTATGTTCCGAAATCCGGGTAAAGGGCACGCTTTCGTCGGGATAGTTGATGACGGCAGTGCCCTGATAGTCGCCTTCGGCGCGCTCGGGGACGAAATCCAGCGTGCGATAGCCCAAGCGGCCAAGGTCATAATTGAAATAGCGGTCGAGCGGCCCCGAGTAGAACGTGTGTGCGAAGTCCTCGGTCAGATCCTCGTGGCGTCCCCCCAGGCGGATTTCGATCTTCGGGTGGTCGAGAATGCTGGCGACAATCGCGGTGTAGCCGTCGCGTGGCATGCCTTGATAGGGATGGTTGAAATAATTGTCGTCGTAGTTGAAGCGCAGGGGCAGGCGCTTGAGGATTGAGGCGGGCAGTTCACTGGGTTCGCATCCCCACTGCTTGCGCGTATATCCCTTGAAGAAGGCTTCGTAGAGGTCATTGCCGACGAAGCGCAGCGCCTGTTCCTCGAAGGTCTGCGGTTCATCGATGTCCATGCGAGCTTTGGATTCGACGAATGCGCGCGCTTCGGCGGGGGAGAATGCCTCACCGAAGAACTGGTTTATGGTGTGCAGGTTAACGGGCAGCGAATAGATCTTGTTCGCTACGTTTGCTTTCACCCGGTTGACGTAGGGCATCATTACGCCGTGCTGGTTGATGAACTTCCAGACGCGTTCGATCCCGGTATGGAAGATATGCGGGCCGTACTTGTGGACCATCACACCGGTCTCAGAGTCGCGTTCAGTGTGGCAGTTGCCGGCGAGGTGATTGCGTTCATCCACAACCAAACTGGAGATGTCTTTTTCGGCGAGCATTCGCGCAATCACTGCGCCGGAGAAACCGGCACCTACAATACAAACACGCATGTGTCAGAAGCCCTGTCTGAAACTTGAAAGTGGCGCGAGGCCGAGGGAAAAGCCATCTAGAATGGTGGCTATGCGGATAAACGGCATAAGGTAATATCAAAGACTTGATACGAAACAATGACATATTTCGCATGTGCATTGTCCGGGTGGCATTCGGTTAATCCCCAGAATTCATGCTTGAAGTGGATTGGCGCGGAGATGGAAAGCCTTGGGGAACGTGTTGGTGAAAGTGTAGCACCATGCCAAAGAGGGCTTTGATGCAGCGCAGTGTTGCCCGGCGGCTTTCCGCAGGATTGCGCCGGTAGATGCGTGCGGTGCGGCCTTGAGTATCGCTTTCGATCACCAGTGCAGGACGGCGCGTGAAATCAGGACGCCAGATTGTGCCTGGAGCCAGGCGGTATGCCGTCGGTTTGCCGGTCGGGAGGCCGGTGAGGTCGAGTATCATGCGACCAACCATGCGCAGAGAACGCAGCAATCCTGAAGTATGCTGCGGTTTGAGTAATTGCGCCGTGGAGAGAAGGGTTTCGGCTGTGTCTATATCCTGGATTTGCATTGTCGAAGTTGTGGCAATCATCATCGCGTGGTCGCGGTGGCTCCAATTGGCCATTTTGGACGCTCCCATGTTAAAGGCGGCAATGCCCAGTGTCATCGCCTGGACACGATCGTAATCGTAGCGGAGCAGATGGTGGGCAAAGCCTCCGACCAGTTTGCTGATCGCGGCCAGTCTGCCGACACGGCGATGGCGCGCGTTAGCGAAAAGGCTGTTCCGGCGATCATAGAACATATGCCAGGGGGCCGATTTGTCCGCGAAGGGCATGTGCCATACTGCCAGCCCCGGCCAGCCCAACGTGGGCATACCGGCTCGCTTCAAGCGGTAGCCGAATTCGACGTCATCGCCGCGGATAAAACAAGGCATCGGCAGTCCGACCCAGTCGAGCGCCTGGAGGGGAAACGCAAAGCACCACCACCCGTTGAAGTCGGGACGATGTACGCGTGCGAGGAAGTCCACTCCTTCGGGCGTCGAGATGTCGCAACCCTCGGGTGGGGCAACGTGGCCGATTGCGAAACCGCCAGGTAGTAGCATGTCGCCCGCACTGAATAGGCGGTTGCGATGGTGATAGTCGAACATGGCGCCGCCAAGACACACTTCGGGGTGAGAGTAGGACAGGATTGCCGTTGTCCTCTCGATGATATCTTCGGGTAGATCGATGTCGTCGTCCATCAGCAGCACATGTGTGATGTCGCCAGCAGTTCGATGTTCCATCATGCCGCGCGTGAAGCCGCCAGCACCCCCACTGTTTTCTTGGTCGATCCAGCGTATCGCAGGGTTTTCCGGCAATTGATCTTTCAGCCGTGCTTCCAATCCAGGGGGGCCATGGTTGACGACGATAGCGCGGCCGCCCGCCATGCGTCCATGCAGCCGGGTAAGGTTGGCGACAAGAAACGGTTCGCGATTGAAGGTGGTGATGGTCAATCCGACGCATGGTGTACGCACTGCCGGTTGCGAGGTTTCCCATATGGCAGACAGAAGAGGTTCTGGATATGCGTCTTCGGGAACGACCTCCAGAAGCAGGTAGCTTTCATCCGCGCCGACAGCAGCAAGGGGGGTGGATAGCACTGCCTCAACATCGTTGCAGACAACGTCGCATAAGAGCGTCTCGGCGTCTGAACCATCGACCTGGCGACGGATCAGACGCAACCGTGCTGGGCCGCTCAAGTGGCAGCGAAGCGTGACGCTGTGCAACAGGGTGAAGCGCGACCAGTAGCTTTCAGGGAAGATGTCGAACAAGCCGTCGTATCGGATTGCTCCATCTTTGATCTGGCGTGGAAGCCTGGAAATCTGATGCAGGACAGTAGGCAGGGAATGGGTTGTCTGCTGGATGGCGGTATTTATCACAAGGGGGGCCAGGCTTTCTCTTAATATCTCCTGCCTTTGTGGGGGTAGGTATCGGATGAAGCTTTGGCAAGTAGGCGATATTGTGATTGCGGCCTTGCTTTTGTGTAGTGCGACGATCCGAGCATGGGCCTGTAATGGAGATAGTTACAACCGCACTCGGTCCACTTCCGCCAAAGTGATTTCATCCGGCCGCCGGTCATAGAGTTTGAGTGGAGCGGGTCTGCGGAGATAGCGGATATGGCCATCTCAAGAACACCGCCTTTTACTTTTGCACGTCCTCTATCGACCTGCGAACGCCAACCGGTTTCCAGGGCTGGCCGATGCGCTTTTCCAGTTTGTCGCGCAGGGCCCAGAGCCAGTTCACCCGGCGCTCGGCAAGGCCTGGCAGGCTGAGCAGGTCTCCGCCGAGCCAGGGCAGGAAGGGGTTGCGGCGGGCGTAGGACCAGATCTCCACGCGTTCGCTTGGGCGGGCCGATGCGCCGCGTGCGTGGAAGCCTACCGTATCGGCCACGACCAGGGTATTGCCTGGCACGGCCAGCGCTTCGGGTGCGGGCAGGTTCATGGATGTCCGCTCGGCTTCGGTGACGCGGGGCGAACCGCGGGCGGAGAGCCGGTCTATGGTGTGGGGGTCGGCCTGCGCACGGCGGTGTTCCCAGGCGAGGCGTTCGGGCGTGAAGCGGTGCGAACCGCGCACGTAAGTGAAGGGTCCCTCGTCCCCGGCCACCGGGTTGAGGAACAGCCAGGCCTTCAGCGAGGAATGGAAGCTGTCGGCATGGATCGTCTCTTGCGGGTCCGCCTCGTTGCTGCCGTCATGACTGACGATGGTCTGGATATAGTGCAGCGGCGTGGTGCGGAAGCTGGCGGCATAGTGGAACAATGCCACGATATCCTTGCGTTCCAGCAGGGTGCGCAAGGCCGGGATCGCGGCGAGCATGGCCGGATCGATCGCCATGCGCCGGGTTATAGCGTCACCCTGGCGCATCTCGCGCGCGGGCCCTTCGTAGGCGAGAAGCGCCCTGCGCAGGGTGGGAAACTGCTCGGGCGGAACCACGTTCGGGATCATGACGAAGCCGTCGCGATCGAACGCGGCGCGCCATTCGGGCCTGACCTTGTGAGCGAGGCGGCGGCGGCGCCAGGCGCACAGGCTTGCGGCGAGCTTCACCCGCTTCACATGCAGCCCGCGCGCATTGAGGCGGCGCGATCCGATCAGCGGATTGTCGAGAAAGCTCTTGGCCCCGGTCAGCAGTTGCAGGGCCCAGAGAGGGCTGAGCAGAACCTTTTTTATCGTCATGTTCGCAGCGCCATATGCATAATATTATGGTGTGTCAGTCTACTGCCTGGGGCAATCGCGAAAGCGCAGACGTGTGCCGGGCTTGCGGCAGCTAGGCTTTCACGGCCGCGTCGATCGCCAGAAGCTTTGTCCAGAGCGCCTCGAACTGGTCGAGCGGCAGGGCGTTCGGACCGTCCGAGAGGGCCTTGTCCGGATCGGGGTGGGTTTCCATGAAGACGCCCGCCACGCCTGCGGCAACGGCCGCGCGCGCCAGCAGCGGAACGTATTCGCGCTGGCCGCCGGAGCGCTCGCCGAGCCCGCCGGGCTGCTGCACGGAATGGGTGGCATCGAACACCACCGGGCAGCCTGTTTCGGCCATGATCGAGAGGCCGCGCATGTCGGAGACCAGCGTGTTGTAGCCGAACGAGGTGCCGCGCTCGCACAGCAGGAACGCGTCGGGATCGTGACCGGCCGCGCTGGCGGCGTTGCGGGCCTTGGCGACCACCTGCTTCATGTCGGCGGGCGCCATGAACTGGGCCTTCTTGATGTTCACCGGCTTGCCGGAGGCGGCCACGGCGGCGATGAAGTCGGTCTGGCGGGCAAGAAACGCCGGGGTCTGCAACATGTCCGCCACTTGCGCCACAGCGGGAACCTGGGCTGGTTCGTGGACATCGGTAAGGACAGGCAGGCCGGTTTCGCTGCGAACCTTTTCAAGAATGCGCAGGCCTTCTTCCATGCCGAGCCCCCGGAAGGACTTGTCCGAACTGCGGTTCGCTTTGTCGAAAGAGCTCTTGAAAATGAGAAATATCTGGAGACGGTCCGCGATCCCGGCGAGGGTTTCGGCGATGGACAGCGTCAGCGCTTCGCTCTCGATGGCACAGGGGCCGGCAATGGCAAAAAGGGATGTGGCAGAGGTGATCGTATGTCCGCAAAGGATCATGATTTAAGGCCCGATTAGCAGGAAGGCAGAGAGATGAAGCCTGCGCCCTTAGTTAATGTGTTGAAGTTGTTCTATCTATTTTATCTATTTTTGGATTTACGCGCAGGGCGTTATCGCGCAAAGGCGGAGACCGCTGAGCCCCTTGGCCAGTCTGAATGACGGACTGGGGCAGGTGCCGTTTCACTTGGCTGCAAATTGATCTTGTAAGTATCCAGGCCCTATGATTGATGACGATATGAACAGTGTACTTTCCCAGGCACGCCATTCCGCTTCCGCACTCAAGACATTGAAGATTGAACTGGATGCGCTGAATGCGCTACGCACCGCCTTGGAAACCACCGGACTTCGCGAAGAGGTGGACCGTGCGATCCAAGCCCTCGCGGCGACGCCAGGGCGAGTGATCGTGACCGGCATGGGCAAGAGCGGGCATATTGCGCGCAAGATCGCCGCAACCATGCGTTCGACGGGCACTTCTGCGCTCTATCTTCATCCCGGTGAAGCCAGCCATGGGGATCTTGGCGTCATTACCAAGCAGGACGTCGTGCTGGCCATTACATGGTCGGGTGAGACGGCCGAGCTGGGCGACATTCTGCATTATTGCAACAGATATGGCGTGACGCTGATTGTCGCGACTTCGCATCCGGACAGCACGGCGGGCCGCGCGGCGGATATCTGCCTGGCCATGCCTCCTGTGCGTGAGGCCTGCCCGAATGCGCTGGCACCGACCTCCTCCACCACGCTGCAACTGGTGCTGGGCGATGCGCTGGCGGTGGCGCTGATTGAGGCTCGGGGCTTCTCGTCTTCCGATTTTTATGTGTTTCATCCCGGCGGCAAGCTCGGCTCGCAGCTAGTGACGGTGGGCGAGATCATGGGAGTTGGCGAGGCTATTCCGCGCGTCGGGCGCGATGCCTCGCTGACCAGCGCGACACTGGAAATGAGCCATAAGCGCTATGGCTGCACCGCCGTGGTTGACGAGGACGAGAGGCTGGTCGGTGCCTTCACCGATGGCGATCTGCGGCGCTGCATTGCCGTCCATGACTTGAACGACAACATCGGCCTGCACATGTCGCCGAACCCGCTGACGGTCCTGCCCGAAACGCTGGCGTCCGAGGCGCTGCACATTCTCAACGAGAACGCCATATCGGTGCTGTTCGTCGAGCAGGACGGCAAGCTGGCGGGAATCATCCATATGCACGATATCGTGCGCGCCGGGGTGGCCTGAGCGCGGGCCCACGGCAGGAACCGCGAATGACGCCCTCTTCTTCCGCCCTTATCGTCGTGCCCGCGCGGTATGGCTCGACCCGGCTGCCCGGCAAGCCGCTGCTGCCGATCGCCGGGCGCACGCTGCTCGAACGCGTCGTGGCGGTGGCCCGCGTGGCCGCAGGCCTTGCCGGGGACTGCGCGGTGGTGGTGGCGACTGACGACGAACGCATCCGCGACCATGCCGGTGAGATCGGGGCTGAGGCGGTAATGACGCCCGAGACGTGCGATTCCGGCTCCGCGCGCGCCTGTGCGGCGGCGCTGATGCGCGCGGAACAGACGGAAAAGCCGGGGCTGGTGATCAACCTGCAGGGCGATGCGCCGTTCGTGCCGCCGGAAGTCGTGGCCGGACTGGTGAGGACGCTACGCGAGGGAGCGGCGGACGTGGCCACGCCTGTCTACCGGCTCGACTGGGCGCGGCTCGATGCCTTGCGTGCGCACAAGCGGCAGGCGCCGTTCAGCGGGACCACTTGCGTACGGGCCGCCGATGGGCGGGCCTTGTGGTTCTCCAAGACGATCCTGCCCGCGATCCGGGGCGAAGCCAAGCTGCGCGAGGCAGGCCCGCTTTCCCCGGTGTGGCAGCACCTGGGCCTCTATGGCTATCGCATGGCGGCGCTCGAATGGTTCGGCGCGGCGCCGCAAGGGGCTTACGAGGTTCTGGAAGGGCTCGAACAGCTGCGCTTCCTCGAAGCGGGACGCACGATCGCGACGGTCGAGATCGATCCGCCCAGCCACGCCATGTCAGGCATCGACACGCCCGAGGACCTCGCGCTGGCGGAAGAAACGATCGCGCGGCTAGGCGATCCTTTCCCGGCCTGATAGCGCGCAGGCCATGTTTGTTATCGTCCGCCACGGCAACACGTTCGAGCGTGGAGAACCACCCCGCAGGATCGGCGTGCGCACCGATCTGCCGCTGACGGCGGCGGGGCACGCGCAGGCCGAAGCGCTGGGTGCGCATTTTGCCGCGCAGGGGATGGCGTTCGCGAAAGTTCTCGTCTCGCCGCTGGCGCGTACCCGGCAGACGGCGGAGGCGATCCTCAGGCATCTGCCCGGATCGCCCTCTCCGCTCCCCTGCGCATGGCTGCGTGAGATCGACCATGGGCCCGACGAGAACGCGGCCGAGGACGCCATCCTGGCCCGGATCGGGGCCGAGGCGCTGGCGGCCTGGGATGCGCAGGGGGTGGCCCCTCCGGGCTGGGAAGTCGATGCTGAGGCCCGGATCGCCGCGTGGCAGGCGCTGTTCGAGGAGGAAAAGGGCCCGGTGCTGCTGGTCACCAGCAATGGCGCGGCGCGCTTTGCGCTGCTGGCGGCAGGGCTCGTCCAAGGACAGGAGAGCCCTTCGGGCCTGAAGCTGCCGACCGGAGGCTACGGTGTGATCCATCGCGGCGAACGCGGTGGCCTGACGCTGGCCGAATGGGGCGTCAGGCCGTGACCCTCCTGCCCTTGCTCCGGGCGCCGCCGTTTGCCTGGGCCGATGCGGCAGTGTCCAGTCCAGCTGCGGCCACCCATATTCCCACAGATTGCGCCGCGTTGTTTGCTGCCGTGCGCACGGCCCGCGTGGGTGGGCGGTTCTGGGCCGATCCGGCGCATCTGGAGCAGCCCGCGGGCACCGTGCTGCGGCCGCAGGGTCTTTCGGAGATCCATGCGGCGCACGATGGGAACGCGGTCTGGATCGCACCGTCCACGGCGCGGGACTGGGCAGAGGCGCTGGCCGGGCGGGTCTGGTTCGGCGATGTCGATCCCTGGTCCGTGCTGCCCGGGGCGCAGCGGCTTGTCGCGCATGGCGACGACGAATGGGTGGCGCTGGCCCGCATCGCTGGTGTCCCCGTCGAGGTTCTTTCGCCCGGACGTTTCGGCGCGCCGGGAGAGGATGACGCGGCGCTTGACCGGCGCGCGGCCGAGGCGCTGTGCGGTGTGGTCTGGCGCGATCCCTTTACCGGCGGCCCCTCTACGTTCGAAGCTGTGGTGGAGCTGCTGGGCCTGTGGCGCGGCGCGCTGGATGCCAATCGTCCGATTGCCGCCGCTTGCGGCATGGCCTGGTGGAAACGCAAGGAAATCCGGCACTTTCTCTGGCATCCGGCACGGTCTTTCGCGCTTGTCTCTTCCTCTTCTCGCGCCTTGCGGATAGCCCGCAAGGCGGGGGGCAGCGTCGCCGTCTGGCCGTCGCGGGTTTCCCCGGCCCTGCTCACGCAAGCGCGCGCGCAAGGCGTGCCGCTGGTACGGGTGGAAGATGGTTTCGTGCGTTCGGTGGGGCTGGGGGTCGACCTTGTGCCGCCTTCTTCGGTCGTAGTAGACGCCTCAGGCATACACTTTGACCCGCGCGAGCCCAGCGATCTGGAAACGATCCTGAACACCGCGCAGATGCCGCCGAAGCTGCTTGAGCGCGCCGCAGCCCTTCGCGAGACGATCGTGCGCGCAGGCATCAGCAAATACGCCGCCGATACCGCGGCGCCGGTGCCTGAGCGCCGGTCCGGCAAACGCCTCGTCCTCGTCCCCGGGCAAGTGGAGGACGACATGTCGGTGCGCGCCGGCGGCGGGGGGCTCGCCTCCAACCTCGAACTGGTGCGCCGGGTTCGCGCGCTCGAACCCGAGGCCGAGATCTGGTTTCGCCCGCACCCCGATGTCGATGCCGGCCATCGCAAGGGCAAAGTGCCGGACGGCGAGATCCTCGCCCATGCGGACCGTATCGTGCGCGGCGGCGGCATGGCCCCGTTGCTCGACGTGGTGGATGCGGTCCATGTGCTCACTTCGCTGACGGGCTTCGAGGCCCTGATGCGCGGGCGCGAGGTGATCTGCCATGGCACGCCGTTCTATGCAGGATGGGGCCTGACCCGCGATCTGGGCGCAGTGCCGGCGCGGCGCACACGGCGGCTCTCGCGCGATGCGCTGGTCGCGGGCGTCCTGATCCTCTACCCGCGCTATCTCGACCCGGTAACCGCCCTGCCCTGTCCGCCCGAGGTGCTGGTCTCGCGCATGGCGAGTGCCACCGCCACCAACCGCCTCAAGTGGGCCGCCCCGCTGCGCCGCTGGCAGGGCAAGCTGATGAACGTGCTGCGCCGATGACCGTGATCCTCGATATTTCGCGCCTGATCTCGCGCCTGCGCTATTCGACGCCTTCGGGAGTGGACCGGGTGGAGATGGCTTATGCCCGGGGGCTTCTGGCGCATTATGGCGAGGATCTGGTCCTTGCCGCCGTCCATCCCATGGGGCGCTATGGCCGCCTGCCGCGCAAGGCGGCGCTGGCCTATCTCGACGAACTGGAGGAGCGCTGGGCCAGTGAAACCGACGCTCCGCGCCAGCGCTCGCTGGCCTCGGTCCTGCCGCAGCTCACGGCGCTTATGCCCACGGGCCGGGGTGTGACTTCCGCACGTGATGGAAAGGCCATCTATGTCCAGGCCTCGCCGCATCATCTGACGAATGCGGCCAAAGTGCAGCGTATCCTCGCGCGCGAGCAGGCCCGGTTCCTGTGCCTCGTCCACGACCTGATTCCGATCGAGTTTCCCGAATATGCCCGCCCATCGGGAGCCGCGCTGCACCGCAGGCGCATGGAGACGGTGGCAGCCGCCTGCGCCGCCAGCGGCGGCGCGGCGATCGTCAATTCCGCCGCGACGGGCCGCGCGCTGGCGCCGTGGCTGGCCCCGGAAACGAAGATCCACGTCGCCCTTCTGGGCACCGAGACCCTGCCGCCCGCCCCACCGGAGGCGGCCAGCGACGGGCGCCCCTATTTCGTATGTCTGGGCACGATCGAGCCGCGCAAGAACCACCTTCTCCTGCTCAACCTCTGGCGGCACATGGTCCAGAGCCTGCCGCCGCAGGACATGCCGCGCCTTGTCATCATCGGCCGCAGGGGCTGGGAGAACGAGCAGGTCGTCGACATGCTCGAACGCTGCCCTGCCCTTACTGGCCATGTCGAGGAACTGGGCGGCTGCCCCGACGCGCGGCTCTCGGCCCTGCTGCGCGGCGCGCGTGCGCTGGTCATGCCCTCATTCGCGGAAGGCTACGGGATGCCGGTGGCCGAAGCGCTCTCGCTCGGCGTGCCGGCGATCTGCAGCGACCTGCCCGCCTTGCGCGAAGTGGGCGGCACGGCGCCCGACTACCTCGACCCGCTCGACGGCCCGGGCTGGCAGGCCACGATCCTCGATCACGCCACCCGCGGCCCCCTCCACCGCGCCCAGCTTGCGCGCCTGCCGGGCTGGCACAACCCGAACTGGGCCGAACATATTGCCATCGTCGTGAAGGCGATCGAGGAGTTGCAGGGCTGAAGGCACTGTTCGGCCTTACGGCCGCACGCGCCCCTGGAAGATCGGGAAAATTTTCGAAATCCCGTATTTCTTCGCGTAGCCGTGAAGGTTTCAAGTCCCTTTCCCCATGCACACCCTACACGGCAGAGCCGTTGTTCTTTCTGCTTATATTTCAAACAGATATATCATTTCGGTACCCAAAAAATGTTTCGGCTGTCCGTTGGGATATATATTTTCATTGTATTTCAATATGTTGCGATTGAAATATTTTGCTGTCTACAAGGGGGGCGTTCCGGCAATCGTGCCCACATGGCCGAGCATGGGGAAATCCGGCTTGTGGGCGACAGGTGTCAGAACCCGGCCTCTTTCTGGTGCCGCACGGCCAGGATCACGATGCGGTCGCCATCGATGCGGTAGCGGGCGATATAGCCGCTGTTTCCGAAACCGATTGGCCATTCCCGAAAGTGCTCGGACATGCCGTCGATCAGGCGGCCCATGCGCGGGAAGGCGCCAAGGCCTTCCACGCCCCGCAGGATGGCCGCACCGGCCTTGTGGGCGGCTTCGGGGGCCTTGGGGCGCAGGAAGGCGCGCAAGCGCTCCAGATCGCGCAGCGCGGCCGGGGCGAAGATTACTTGTGGCATTGCGGCGGATCGGTTTCCTCGCCGCTTCCCCAGCTTGCCAGCCATGCGCCGACCTCGTCAGCGGTGGCGTGCTGGCCCGTTTCCCGGAATTCCTCCCAGGCCGCCTGCGTCTCGCGGCGCAGCGCCTCCCGCTTCTCCTCACGCTCGACATACTGGGCGATCGCCTCGCGCATGATCCAGTGCGCCGTGCGCTGGCGGCTTTGCGCAAGAGTGCGGATCCGCCCTTTCAGAGCGTCGTCGAGCTTGATCGATGTTGCCGTCGCCATGGGCCTGACCTCGTAGCAAAAGGTATTACCTGTTACTACTAGCACAGGATCGGGGTATTGGCCATGCCGCCTCAGGCCGGGGACTTGCCGCGCGTGCGGGCCTCCCGCTCGATGGCCTTGCGGATGTCCTGCACGAAGCGCGAATGGCGCACGGCGCCTAGGAAGACATTCTGGATCAGGTCGCCCCAGAACCGGCAGGGCCGCTTGATCTGGATGAGCAGGACATAGCGGTCGTCCCCGCTCTCGTTCCAGACTTCGTGATTGAACATGTCATCGAACAGGAAGGAC
Source organism: Novosphingobium beihaiense (assembly GCF_022832375.1). Lineage (GTDB taxonomy): Bacteria > Pseudomonadota > Alphaproteobacteria > Sphingomonadales > Sphingomonadaceae > Novosphingobium > Novosphingobium beihaiensis. The sequence continues at coordinate 7,514 of NZ_JALHLG010000032.1, read as the reverse complement.
TGCCCGTCTTCCCAATGCATAACGTGAAGGGTCTCGCCCTCCTCGATATGCATGCGGCACTTCTCGCGCTCGCGCGGGGCCTTGAGCGTCAGGTGGTAGGTGAGCATGCCCTTGGTCATGCCCCAGTGGCGCGGAATGTGGCCGCCCGCCTCCATCACCGAGAAGTTCGCGGTGACGAGCCCGGGCACATTCTCAATCAGCGCGGCGGTGACCGGCGCGCGCGCGGCATTGCCGGGCATGCGGTAGCCGTAACCCTTGAGGAAGAAGGCACGCCAGCGCCGGTCGGCGGCGATGCGCCCGTGATCGAAGGAGATATCGCCCAGCGAGGGAATGTCCTCGGCGCGGATGCGCACGGCTTCGTCGCGAATCGCTTCCCAGTGGCGTTCCAACTCGGCGATCCAGGGGAAGAAGGCCTTGTCCTGCACGGCCGCGTCCGGAACCCGCGAATTGCGCATGATTATCGCGTCGATTTTCGGGCGTAGATCTTTACCGATCTGGAACAGCGACTTGCCCACGAAGGGCACTTTCCAGCCCCGCGCATTAACGGTCTTCTGCCAGTTCACAAGCGTTACTCTTGGATGCCGTTCCGCTTGAGCGAGCGGATGCGCGAGCCGAACACACGGTCCCAGAACAGCGCCGAGATCGCGAAGTTGGCGTTCTCGTTGACGCAGTGGTGCCGCATGTGGTGGCGCTTGAACATCTTGCCGACCCGTGAATGCATCGTCCACTGGTGGCAGGCGAAGTGCACGGTATCGTAACACACGTAGCCGGTCATGAAACCCAGGAACAGCCAGGTTCCGTCCGCGCCCATGAGGGCGAGGAAGGCAAGCCAGATCAATCCGCCTACCGGCACGCTGACCGCCAGCGGCATCAGTCCGCGCATGGGATCGTTGGGGTTGGTATGGTGGTTGCCGTGGATCAGGTAGACGAACCATTTCACCGCGGGCCGTTCGCAATCCCAGTGAAACAGATAACGGTGCATAGCGTATTCAAAAAGAGTCCAAGCGAACAGACCGGCCGCGACCAGTTCGGCTACGAACAGCGGATGGAGAGGATGGTCTTTAATCCCCATCCAGCCAGCCCATGCGATCGACGGGAGTATGACAGCCCAGCTCAGCGCGAAAGTACGCGGTGAGATCAGCGTAAGCTTCTCCAGGCGCTTATTCTGAAACAACCTGATGTGTTGGGAACTGGGAACCGGATCTCGCATTGCCCGGGATTCTGGACAGTAGGCAGGCATTCCTGTCAAGCCGAAATACCTGTCAGCTTCAGGGTTTGCGACAAGATGCGATAAGATGTGTCTTTTCAACACCCAAGATAAAAAATGCCCTTCACACTATACGTAATGTTAATGATGTTTTCCGGCATGAAAAGTCTGCTCTATGGGGTGCCAGGGAAGACCTGTGCGCCCAGAACAGTGTCGAGCACGGCATGATGTAATTGTGCAGGCGTGAGGTCGATACGGCGATTGCCGCCGGGAACCACGCGCCCTTGCTCATCCATGCGTATCATCACGTAGGGCGTATGCCGTGCACCGCCCGGGACCGAGGCCCCGGGAATGCTCGGGCGATGATCGCCGAAGAACACCAGCAGGGCGGGGCGTCCCAGCGCGGCCAAGCGCTGCGCCAAGGCGGAGAGCATCGCGTCACCATGGCGCACGAGGCGCATATAGCCCTCGACAAGATCTGGATCGCCGCCGCCGCGCGCATCGGGCGCCCAGGGGCCGTGGTTTTCGATGGTCACTGCGTAGATCAGGCTTGGTTGTCTTGCAGCCACGGCAAGATCGAGGATCACGTCGGCCATTGCGGCGTCGGTAACGTAGCGGCCTTCGCCCGGCGCCGGAGGAGCAAAGCGCTCTTCGCCCACCAGTTCGGCGAACCCGCCCGCGGGCATGATTTCATGCCGCCCGTAGAACCGCATGTCGTGCGGGTGGGCAAACAGCGAGCGCCATCCCTCCAGGCGGGCGGGCAGTGCGTAACTCCCCTCGCCCAGGGCCGTCAGGAAGGGGTCGTAGCGCCGAAAGCCGAGTGCCGCTTCGTCGCGGCCGAACAAAACTCCATACTCGGTGCGCATGGTGTAGGCTCCGAAACCGCTGACTTCGAGGTTGCCCCATTGCATCGCGCGTGAACGCGCTTCTTCCAGGCCGGGCAGTGTCCGTGCAGGGTCGGCGAACAGTTCGGCCGGATCGGCGAAACTCTCGCACTGGATCATGACGACGAGTTCGGGAGGATCGGTGGGCGTGTGGCGTGCCGGCTCGGCGCAGAGCACAGGATCCCTCTCCGCCCGCCAGCGCCGCCAGTAGAGGAGGATCGTGGGGAGCAAGCCATGCCGGCGGGTGTCCGCCGCGGCATCGGGAGTGCGCGCCAGGGCCTTCCAAGGTGGCAGGAGCAACGACAGTGCGAGCACACCGAGCCCTCCCGCCATGACCGCGAGACCCGCCAGGCGCGCGCCCGGGGCCGAGTGCGATAGCCAGACAACCGTCCCCACCAGCACCGCGGCGGCGAGCGAGGCGAGCATGCGCTGCCACAGCCGCACCGCGGAAAGATAGAACTGGGGGTGACGAAAGACCGCGCCGATCAGGGCCAGATCGGAGAACAGCAAGGGCTCGCCCAGCATGGCATGCTTGGCATTGGAGGCCACCGTCAGCAGCGCCTGCCCAGCCAGCGCGAGCACCATCGCCACTACGCCGTTGCCGGTCAGTCCCAGAAACAGGCCATAGAGCGCCGCCGCCATAGAGGCGAGCAGCCACAGGCCTTGCCAGGATCGCAGCCCGGCAGGAGAACGAGGGCGCACCAGAGCGTCCAACATGCCCGAACCGGCAAAAACACCAGCCATTGCCGCAGCGAATATCGGTCCATTGAAAGTCACTGTCGGGTCGTATCATCGCCTGTGTCGGGCCCGTGCGACGGGCAGCGGGGAGGCCTCATAGCGGCGATGGCCGGTACTGTCATCCAGCGTATGGTGCCGCGGACTTGCAGCAGGCCGCTTGCAGGACTAACGACCTGCAAGACATCCTTGGCATACGCCCGGCGGGCGTATCGCTTGCAGCCCGGTTGCCGGAGGGGGCTACGATGTTCTTACGGAGCTAGACGTTTTTGCGGATGCATGATTTTCGAACCGTGGCGGCAGATCAACTTCAGGACGGCTCACTGCATCGCTCTTTGAACAAGCCTCGCACCGTTCTCCTGCTGCAGGGGTTGATGGGGCCGTTGTTCCGGCGTCTGGGGCAAGAGCTGATCCGTGAGGGGCATACTGTCCACAAGGTCAATTTCAACGGCGGAGACCGGGTGTTCTGGCGCCTGCCGAACGGAATCGAGTACCGCGGCACGCTGGCCGAATGGCCTGCCTTCTTTACCCGGCTTCTGGCGGACAAGGGGATCACAGATGTCGTCCTGTTCGGCGATTGCCGCGACCACCACATGCCCGCGATCCGTATCTGCCGCGAGGCCAGCGTGCCGGTTCACGTCTTCGACGAAGGCTATATCCGTCCCGACTGGGTGACGCTGGAACTGGGCGGAGTTAATGGGCACTCCTCGCTGCCGCGCGATCCGGCTTGGTATCGTGAGATCGCCGCCGCTCTGCCCCCGGTCCCGCCGCACGCGCAGGTGCCCGCCTCGTTCCGCCGCCGCGCGCTGGAGGGGCTGATCTACAACGCGGCCGACGTGTTGACCCGCTGGCACTATCCGGGCTGGAGCAATCACCGCCCCTGGCACCCGGTTGTTGAAGGCATGGGCTGGTGGCGCAAGCTGCGCCGCCGCAAGGCGCGCGAGGCCTCCTCGGCGGGGCTGCTCAAACGGCTCGCCCGGGACGGCGGGCCCTATTACCTGTTTCCGCTCCAGCTCGATTCCGATGCGCAGATCCGCCTGCATTCACCTTTTGCCGGGATGCTGCCGGCGATCCAAATGGTCATCGCTTCGTTCGCTGCCCATGCGCCCGCAGGTACGCGCCTGGTGGTCAAGGAGCACCCGCTCGATAACGGCGTGCGCAACTGGGAGCAGGAAACCGCCGATCTGGCCGCGCGCTTCGGCGTCGCGGACCGCGTCGATTACCTGGCCTGGGGCGATATCGTGCCGGTAACGCGTGCTGCGCGCGGGATGGTTACGGTCAACAGCACCAGCGGCACTTTCGCGCTGGCTGCCAGAGTGCCCGTCGTAGTGCTGGGCCATGCGGTCTACGACGTTGCGGACCTGACCTGCCAGAACGGACTGGACGCTTTCTGGGGCGATCCCATCGCCCCGGACGAGGCAACCTTCGCGGCATTTCGCCGCGTGTTGATCGAGCGCTGCCTGATTCCGGGCGGTTTCTTCTCGGAAGAGGCGCTGGACAAAGTGGTGCGCCATGCTGTCGCCCGCCTCGAAGGCCGGCCGATTGCGCCAGAATGAGCGGCCATAAGGGAGCGAGTGGTGTTGATTCGCACTGCAGGTATGTCCGCTATGCCGACGGTTCCAGAACGTCGGCTTTCGGATTGAATCGGTGACAAGCTGCCGTTGAGAGCCGCACCGGATGTGTCCACGGCACTCCAGCCAGCTTGCCGGGCGGAACCGGACGCAGATGAAAGGTCAACGCTCCCGCCGCTCTGTCTCACCCCTGAGACAATCCGCCCTGTCACGGCGCCAGCCCCTCTCCCTTCATTGTAACGAATCGCGCATGTCCGTCTCACGGAAAGGCGGGCAGGAGGCCCGCTCCAAACGTGAGAGGATCACCCCATGGATCAGATGGTAGCCGAACGCGCCAGCACTCTGCAGGCGCCCTTCGCCAAGTCCTATGACAATTTCATCGGCGGCCGCTGGGTGGCACCCAGTGCGGGCCGTTATTTCGATAATGTCTCGCCGATTACCGGGAAGGCGGTCTGTCAGGTTGCGCGCTCGGATGCGGCCGATATCGAACTGGCGCTGGATGCCGCGCATGCCGCCAAGGGCGCCTGGGGCCGCGCCTCTCCGGCCGAGCGGTCGCTGGTGCTTACCCGAATCGCCGACCGCATGGAGGAGAACCTTGGCAAGCTGGCGCTCGCCGAGACCTGGGACAACGGCAAGCCGATCCGCGAGACCACTGCGGCCGACATTCCGCTGGCGATCGATCACTTCCGCTATTTCGCGGGCTGCATCCGCTCGCAGGAAGGCTCGATCTCGCAGATCGACAACGATACCGTGGGCTATCACTTCCATGAGCCGCTCGGCGTGGTCGGGCAGATCATTCCGTGGAACTTCCCGCTGCTGATGGCGGCCTGGAAGATTGCACCGGCGCTCGCGGCGGGCAATTGCGTGGTGCTCAAGCCTGCCGAGCAGACTCCGGCCTCGATCATGGTGCTGATGGAGCTGATCGCCGATCTGCTGCCGGACGGCGTGCTCAATGTGGTCAATGGCTTCGGCGTGGAGGCGGGCAAGCCGCTTGCTTCGTCCAAGCGCATCGCCAAGATCGCGTTCACCGGCGAGACCAGCACCGGCAAGCTGATCATGCAGTATGCCAGCGAGAACCTGATTCCCGTAACGCTGGAACTGGGCGGCAAGAGCCCCAACATCTTCTTCGCCGACGTGTGCAATGAGGATGACGATTTCCTCGACAAGGCGATCGAGGGCTTCGTGATGTTCGCGCTCAATCAGGGCGAGGTCTGCACCTGCCCCAGCCGCGCGCTGATCCAGGAATCGGTCTACGACAAGTTCATGGAAAAGGCGCTGAAGCGCGTCGCCGCGATCCGGCAGGGCAGCCCGCTCGACATGGAAACCATGATCGGCGCGCAGGCCAGCGAGGAACAGCAGAAGAAGATCCTGAGCTATCTCGATATCGGCCGCAGCGAAGGCGCCGAAGTGCTGATCGGCGGCGGCGCGGCGAAGCTGGAAGGCGATCTTGCGGGCGGTTTCTATGTGCAGCCGACCGTGTTCAAGGGCCACAACAAGATGCGCATCTTTCAGGAGGAGATCTTCGGCCCGGTGGTTTCGACGACCACTTTCAAGACGGTCGAGGACGCGCTGGAGATCGCCAACGATACGATGTTCGGCCTCGGCGCGGGTGTGTGGAGCCGCGATGCCAACACCTGTTACCGCGTCGGCCGCGCGATCGAGGCCGGGCGTGTGTGGACCAACTGCTACCACGCCTATCCCGCCCATGCGGCCTTTGGCGGCTACAAGGGATCGGGCATCGGGCGCGAGACGCACAAGATGATGCTCGATCACTATCAGCAGACCAAGAACCTGCTGGTCAGCTACAGCCCCAAGAAGCTCGGCTTCTTCTAAGGCTGATCTGCGCCCGGCGCGGGAGCTCTCTCCCTCACTCCAGCCTGCGCCGGGCGTTTTCCTTCACTTTTTGGGGAAGCGCGGCGCGTCTTCAGTTGCGCGCAGCCGCCAGTGCTGTCTTGAGTTCGGCTTCGGTCACGCGGCCGTCGTGATCGGCATCGGCCTTGTCGAACGCGGGGGCCGGGCCGGTGGTGAATTCGCGGCGGCTGATGCGGCCGTCCCGGTCGCTGTCGTAGGTGTCGCGCAGCTTGGTCAGCTTGTCGCCGTTCCAGCGGCCGCGCAGCAGGCCGGGCAGATCGTCCTGGCTGAAATAGCCATCGGAATTGCGGTCGAAACGGGGCCATTGGCCATCGCGATAGGCCGTCAGTTCGGCGCGGGTCACGGCGCCGTCATGATCGGTATCGGCGGCGCGCAGGCTTTCTATCGCCTTGCTGGCGGCTTCGGCCGTGGCGGCCTGCGCGATGGCGGGGATAAGCGCGGTCAGGGTAAGGCACAGTGCAAGAGTACGGGAAAATGCCATAGGGGGGCTCCGGCAATAGAGGTCTGGAGAGGGCATGTAGGCCCGGTTTTCTGACCGGAAGATGTATCGCGCGAAGCTGGCGCGAGCCTTGCGGCACCGGCCCGGGGTGGATGGAGCCGCCATCGCGGCAAGGCGAGTCCGCCTGTCTTGCCGCCCGGCAGGGCTCGGCGGTACAGCAAGGCGCCTTACCTAAGCTAAGGATTCAACGTGAAATTTCGTCTCATCGCAGGTGTCGCTCTGCCCGTCGCTCTGGCGGCTTCTCCTGCCGCCGCCCAGATCGTTGGCGAGGCCAACGTTGCCCGCTCCGAAGGTGACTGGGGCGCCGAGATCGCCGCCGGTGTGCCGGTGATCGAGGATGGCGGCTTTTCGATCACGCCCGGTGCGGGCGTATTCTTCCACCACCGCGATCACTCCGGTTACGAGAATATCGACTCGCAGTGCTTCAACGAGAATAGCGGCGACCGGGTCTCGGACGGCAAGTGCGACAATTCGGGCACCAAGATTTTCGGCAAGGTCGAAGCGGCCTATCGCTTGCCCGCTTCGCTGGCGCTGGGCGTGGGCGCCCGTTTCATCGGCGGCGATCTGCGGGCCTATGGCACTGTGGCCATGCCGGTGTTCCCGAATATCGACCTGAAAGGCAATATCGGCGATCACTACCTGGCTGCCGGTGTCAGGGCGCGTTTCTGAGGCTTTGGCGTAACTCCTCCCTGTTGGCGGAGCCAATGGGGAGGTGTCGCGCACGCAGTGCGTGACGGAGGGGTTAT
>NZ_JALHLG010000031.1 GCF_022832375.1 Novosphingobium beihaiense | reverse complement strand
AATATCGACCTGAAAGGCAATATCGGCGATCACTACCTGGCTGCCGGTGTCAGGGCGCGTTTCTGAGGCTTTGGCGTAACTCCTCCCTGTTGGCGGAGCCAATGGGGAGGTGTCGCGCACGCAGTGCGTGACGGAGGGGTTATGCCCCCTCCACCACCCGCTGCGCGGGCGGTCCCCCTCCCCATCGCTGCGCGACAGGGAGGATTTATGCGGCCTCTCCTACCCCTCCAGCAGGTCGAGATAGGCCACCACGTCATTGTCGGTGGCGAGGAACAGGCCGTCCTGTACTTCTTCCGGCTGGCGCGCGGCGATGTCCATGGCTTGGGCCAGCGGGCCGTAGAACAGCGTTTCGGCCGCGCCGCCTTCCGGCCCGCCGTCGAGGTGATAGAGCCGGACAGTGGCATCGAGATAGGTCGTGCGCATCAGTCCGCGTCCTGCGGATGATCGCGCCTGGCGTTATCGAGCGTGCGTGCGGTCCGGGCGGTTTCGGCTTCGGCGGCCTGGCGATCGCCTTTGGCCTGCCCGTGCAGGGCGCGGTTTTGCGCGGCCTGCGTCTGTCCGGCGGCGCGGGCCCTGGCCTTGCGGGCCATGCGGAGGTTGACGATTTCGGCCATGGTGGCCGTTCTTACGCTTCCACCGCCGTCGTTGTCACGCCGAGATCGGGCAGGCCGACCGAGCGCTTGCCGGAAAAGTCGGTGCGCACCACGATCAGCCCATCCTTTTCGAGATAGTCGAGCAGGCGCTGCACCCGGCGCGGGCTGCTGGTGCCGTAGATGCGGGCGAGTTCGACATCGTCGGGGCAGGGTTTGCCGTCCATCGCCGCGCAGGCGATCACGTAGAACGGCGCGAGGGCATCGTCAGGCACATGCTTGGCGAGGTTTTGCAGGTCGAACCAGCGCTCGTCGTCCGGATCTTCGATCCCGGCGATGGCGGCGGCGAAGCCCCGGCGGAACATCGTGGCGTCGAGCCCGCGCACCGAAATCCCCTTCATCCGGCAGCGGATGGTGAAATCCTGAAACAGCGTGGTTGCGGACTGGAAGGTGCAGTCCTCTTCCCTGGCCATCGCGTTCATGATCTCGACCATGGCGGCGCGGTTTTCCTCGGGGTCCGGCTCGGCGCGCTGGCGTTCGGCCTCGCGGTCGCGGGCCGGGCCGCCGGTGGGCTCCAGCATTTCGCTGGCGGCAATGCGCCGGGCTACCGATTCGGCATCTTCCACGCGCGGGGGCGGCCGGTGGAATTCGGGCCGCTCGGGCTCGACATGGAGATTGTCGTGCAGCAGCTCGCGCATGTCCTCGGTGCTGGCGGTGGGCAGCGGGACAAGGCCGGGCGTCACCGACTTGGCGCCGGTGCGCACCGCGCCGATGTTCACCGCCACCGGGCGCCGGGCGATGGCCGGGCCAAGGCCAAGGAACTGGCCGCGCGCCAGATCGCGGATCTGCTCGGCCTGGCGGCGCTCCATGCCCAGCAGGTCCGCCGCGCGCACCATGTCGATATCGAGGAAAGTGCGGCCCATCAGGAAGTTGCTGGCCTCGGCCGCCACATTCTTGGCCAGCTTGGCGAGGCGCTGCGTGGCGATCACTCCGGCCAGGCCGCGCTTGCGCCCGCGGCACATCAGGTTGGTCATCGCGCCGAGCGAGATGCGGCGCGCCTCTTCGGAGACTTCGCCCGCAGCGGCAGGTGCGAACATCTGCGCCTCGTCCACCACCACCAGCGCCGGATACCACTGTTCGCGCGGGGCATCGAACAGGGCATTGAGGAACTGCGCGGCGCATTTCATCTGCTGGTCGATTTCCAGCTCGTCGAGCGCGAGCACGACCGAGGCGCGGTGCTGGCGGATGCGCGCGCCGAGCCGGGCGATCTCCGCCTCGCCATAGGCAGCGCCATCGATCACGACATGGCCGAACTCTTCGGCGAGCGAAACGAAGTCCCCTTCGGGGTCGATCACCACCTGCTGGACGATGCTGGCGCTCTCTTCCAGCAGGCGGCGCAGCAGGTGCGACTTTCCGGACCCGGAATTGCCCTGCACCAGCAGGCGGGTCGCCAGAAGTTCCTTGATGTCGATCTCGATCGGTTCCCCGCGCGGGGTGTCGCCGATCACGATGGATGCGCTCACGGAAAGCCTCCTGCCAAAACCGGGCGGGGCGGCGCAAGCCGCGCGGCGGTTTTTTCCAGAGAATGGCCACGATCCGGAGCGTGAAACCCTGTTAATTGCACTGCTGTTTCACGCCTTTGTCACATCGCTGCGCAAACGATGCGGCATGGGAAAACGCCTGACAGCCTTGCCGGATTCCGCTTCTGCCTTGCGGCTGGTCGTGCTGGCCGGGCAGAGCAAAGGCGCGCGCGATCCCCTGGCGGAACGTTTCGGGCAGAGCCACCGCAGCCTGATCCCGCTGGCGGGCCAGCCGATGATTGCTCATGTGCTGCGCACCGCCTCGCTGCACCCGTTGGTGGAAAGTCTGGCGATCTGTATCGAGCGCGAGGCTTTCGGCCCGGTCTGGGACGTGCTGACGCGTCTGCCCGGGCGCGGCACTGTCGCGCTGGTGGAAGCGCGCGCGCACCTTGCTGACAGCGTGCGCGATGCGGTTCAGGGCTGGGACGGGCCGGTGCTGGTGACGACGGCCGATCACGCGCTGCTGAGCGCGGAGGCGATCGATGCGGTGGCGGCGGCGATGGCCGGGGCCGATGCCGTGATCGCATTGTCCCCGCGCCACTGCGTGGAAGCAGCCCACCGGTCCGCGCCGCACCGGTTTCTTTCGCTGCAGGATGGCGATTATGCGCCCTGCGACATCTACGGCCTGTCCGGCCCCGGCGCGATCGGCGCGGTCGAGGTGTTCCGCGGCAATGGCGTACTGGACCGCAGCGGCGCCCGGATCCGGCGGGCGGCGGGAATCGTTGGCCTGCTGCTGATGCGCTGCCGCATGCTCACGCTGGCCAAGGCGATCACGTTCGCCTCGCGCCGCCTGGGGTTGCGGCTGGGGGCCGTCATTCTCGAAGATGGTGCGCAGGCGATCGATGTCGATGACGATCACAGCTATGCCGCCGTGCGCGATCTGCTGGAAAGCCGCAGCGCCGCCAGCACTGCTGACAGTACCGCTGCGGCCGAACCCGCTGTGGCCCATGCACGGCGTGCGGCCAGCCGTGTCTGATCCGTAATCGCGCGTTCAGGTTCGAAGGAGCAGCATCCGGCATCGCAATGGGACGATTCACGAAGGAGGATACCCCCAATGCGAACCATGCGAATGCCCCCCCGCAAGTACCTGCTCGGCGCCGCCGCTCTGGCCGTGCTGGGCGCCGGAGCCGCAGAGGCCGCGTCGGCCAAGCTCCACACCCTGAAACTGGATGCTGCCGATGGTTCGGTGGTCGAAGTGCAATATACCGGCGATGTCGCGCCGCGTGTGCAGGTCGTTCCGGCCGGTCAGGTGGTGATTCCTGCCACGATGCCGGTGATGGCCGATCCTTTCGCCGAAATGGAACGCGTCTCGGCGCTCATGGATGCGCATATGCAGGCGGTGATGCAGCGCGCCGCGATGCTGCGGCAGGCCGCGCAGATGCAGCAGGAAGCCGTGGCGCGCGGTGAGGCCCCGCAGGGCTTCACTGTGGCCAGCGACATGCCGCAGGGCATGCACGTCACCTATTATTCGTCCAGTACCGATGCCAATGGCTGTACCCGCACGGTGTCTTACAGCTCGGATGGTTCCGGTGGCGCGCCGAAGCTCATGAAGGCGGCTTCGGATGCCTGCGATGCCGTGCAGCCCGGCAGCCGGGCGATCCCGGCAAAGGCGGAAAAGCCTGCCGTGAAACCCGCGGCGCCCGGCCAGACAGTCTGACGCTTATTTCCTGAATTCACCTGTGCCGCCGTTCCCATGCCCCGGGAAGGGCGGCCGAAAGGGCGGTGCCGTTTGCAGTCCGGCGCCGCCCTTTCCCGTTCCGGCTATTTCAGCGTTTCGAGATAGTCGATGAGGGCCTTGCGCCGGGCGGCATCGGGCACGGTGATGACCATCTTGGTGCCGGGCACCATCTTCATCGGCCCCTGCAGCCAGGTGTCGAGCTTTTCGCGGTCCCAGACGATGCCCGATTTCTTGAGCGCCGGGCTGAAGGCATAGCCCGGCACTTCGCCAGCGGTGCTGCCGACAATGCCGAACAGGGTCGGGCCGACGCCGTTCTTGCCTGGTTCCACCGAATGGCACGCGCGGCACACGGCAAACGCGGCAGGCGCCTTTGTCGCGGGGACGGCGGTTGCAGCAGCAACTTCCGTACTGGCCGCCGCCTGAGGCGTGACGGTTTCGGCCGGAGTGGCGGGTGTCTCGGGCGCCGGGGCTTCGTTGGCGGCTTCATTGGCAGGGGCGGCGGCTTCGGGAGCGGCAGCCGTGCTGTCCTCATCCGATCCCGAACCGCCGCAAGCGGCCAGCAGCGCCAATGGCAGCGCCACGGCCAGTTTCCTGAAATGCATGCAACTTCCTCCTCGAACCCGGACTTCCCACTAGGCAAGGCGGTACTGCAGTTTGCTGATCCAGCGCAAATTTGGGGTTGCAAAAAGCGCTGCATTATTTGCGTTTAGGGAAAGTCCCGATCGCTCGCCCGGTTCACGCCCGATCTGGCGGAGAAGGCGGCAGAAAAGCGCTTTCCCGCCGTCTGTAATCCCCCTAGGGCTCGCGCACCATGCCGTCTGCCCAGCCCCGTCCCTTTCGCGCCGAACTGCGTGCCACCTTGCAGATTGCAGGGCCGCTGGCGCTGGCCAACCTGCTGCAGATGGCGGTCTATGCGACGGACGTGATGTTCGTGGCCCGGCTGGGGCAGCAGGCGCTGGCGGCGTCGAGCCTGGCCGTGGCGCTGATCGCGGTGCTGATGATGGGCCTCAACGGCGTGACGAGCGCCTGCGCGCCGCTGATCGCAGCGGATATCGGGCGCCGCAGCAATGCCGTGCGCGAAGTGCGGCGCAGCACCCGCATGGCGCTCTGGCTGGCCGTGGCATTCGGGCTGGCCGGGATAGCGCTGTGCCAGTTCGCCACTGAATTCATGCTGGCGACCGGGCAGAAGCCGGAACTGGCGCAGCAGGGCGGGGGCTTTCTGGCGATCCTCTCGATCTCGGTGCTGCCGATGGCGGTGGCCAATGTGCTGCGCACGTTCGTCTCCGCGCTGGGCCGCCCTGTTTTCGCGACCGTGATCACGGCGGTGTCGATCCTTGTCAACGCGCTGGGCGACTATGCGCTGGTCTTCGGCCATTTCGGCGCCCCCGCGCTGGGGCTGACCGGGGCCGCGCTCGCCAGCATCATTACTGCGACGAGCACGGCGCTGGCCTATGTCGTGGCGATTTTGGCGGACCGCAATCTGCGCCGGTTCCGCGTGTTCGGGCGCTGGTGGCGGCCGGAGTGGCAGCGGCTGCGGCGGATGCTGGTGCTCGGCCTGCCGATCGCGGGCACGCTGGTGGCCGAAGGCGGGCTGTTCAGCAGCGCGGCTTTCGTGATGGGCCGCGTGGGCGAGGCACAGCTCGCCGCGCATACCGTGGCGCTGCAGATCGCGGCGTTTGCATTCCAGGTGCCGTTCGGCATCGGCCAGGCGGCAACTATCCGCGTGGGCTATCACTATGGCGGGGGCAACCGCGAAGGCGTGGGCCATGCAGGCTGGGCGTCGATCGTGATTGGCATGGCCTTCATGAGCGTGTCGGCGCTGGCGATGTTCGCCGTGCCCCGCCTGATTCTGTCCGCTTATGTGGACGTGTCCGATCCGGCCAATGCGGCGCTGACCGGTTATGCGCTCAGCTATCTGTTCATTGCCGCGATATTCCAGCTTTCGGACGGGTTGCAGGCCGTCGTAGCCGGGGCGCTGCGCGGTATTCAGGACACGCGCGTGCCGATGATCATGGCCCTGATCGGCTATTGGTTTGCCGGGTTCGCGGCCTCCATCGTGCTGGGCCTGTTCACGCCGCTGGGCGGAGTCGGCGTGTGGATCGGGCTGGCGGTGGGGCTGACCGCTGCCGCGGCGCTGCTGATGGTGCGCTGGCACCGGCGGGAGCGCTTTTATGCCCTGGCCTTCACCTGACTATCTGCCCTGATTGTCCCGCATCGGGACCGGCTCGGCGTAAAGCGGAACGGCAATGGATTTTTTTGCGTGCCCGGTGCTTGACGGCCCCGGGGACCAAGACCATATCCGCCGCCGTTGGCACTCATGACCCTAGAGTGCCAACCCCAGTTTTCTGTTCGTAGGATAAGGGAGAATCCCATGGCATTCCGTCCGCTGCACGACCGTGTTCTCGTGCGCCGCGTCGAGGCTGAAGAAAAGACGGCCGGTGGTATCATCATTCCCGACAGCGCCAAGGAAAAGCCCGCCGAGGGCGAGATCGTCGCTGCCGGCAATGGCGCCGTCGTCGACGGTAAGATCCAGGCGCTCGACGTCAAGGTCGGCGACCGCGTGCTGTTCGGCAAGTGGTCCGGCACCGAAGTCAAGGTCGACGGTGAAGACCTGCTGATCATGAAGGAATCGGACATCCTCGGCGTTATTGCCTGAGCTTGCTTTCCGCATCCATCCATCTGAATTTTTGAGAGGAATTACCCAATGGCAGCCAAGGACGTAAAGTTCTCGCGCGACGCCCGTGAGCGTATTCTCGCCGGTGTCGACACTCTCGCCAATGCCGTGAAGGTCACGCTGGGCCCGAAGGGCCGCAACGTCGTGATCGAAAAGAGCTTCGGCGCCCCGCGCATCACCAAGGACGGCGTTACCGTCGCCAAGGAAATCGAACTCAAGGACAAGTTCGAGAACATGGGCGCGCAGATGATCCGCGAAGTGGCTTCGAAGGCCAACGACGCGGCCGGTGACGGCACCACCACCGCCACCGTTCTGGCCCAGGCGATCGTGCGCGAAGGCATGAAGTCGGTCGCGGCCGGCATGAACCCGATGGATCTCAAGCGCGGCATCGATCTCGCCGTCGGCAAGGTCGTCGAGAACCTCAAGAGCCGTTCGAAGGACGTTTCGGGCACTTCCGAAATCGCCCAGGTCGGCGTGATCTCGGCCAATGGCGACAAGGAAGTCGGCGAGAAGATCGCTGAAGCCATGGAAAAGGTCGGCAAGGAAGGCGTGATCACCGTGGAAGAGGCCAAGGGCCTCGAATTCGAACTCGATGTCGTTGAAGGCATGCAGTTCGACCGCGGCTACCTCTCGCCCTACTTCGTCACCAACCCGGACAAGATGACGGTCGAGCTGGAAAACCCCTACATTCTCATCCACGAGAAGAAGCTCTCGAACCTGCAGTCGATGCTGCCGATCCTCGAAGCCGTGGTGCAGTCGGGCCGTCCGCTCCTCATCATCGCCGAGGACATCGAGGGCGAGGCTCTGGCCACGCTCGTCGTCAACAAGCTGCGCGGCGGCCTCAAGGTTGCTGCCGTCAAGGCTCCGGGCTTCGGCGACCGCCGCAAGGCCATGCTGGGCGACATCGCCACGCTGACCTCGGGTGAGATGATCTCCGAAGACCTCGGCATCAAGCTTGAGAACGTCACCCTGACGATGCTTGGCGAAGCCAAGAAGGTCACGATCGACAAGGACAACACCACCATCGTCGATGGCGCCGGTTCGGCCGAGGAAATCCAGGCCCGCGTCGAGCAGATCCGTTCGCAGATCGAAGTCACCACTTCGGACTACGACCGCGAGAAGCTGCAGGAACGCCTTGCCAAGCTGGCTGGCGGCGTGGCCGTGATCAAGGTCGGCGGCGCTTCGGAAGTCGAAGTGAAGGAGCGCAAGGACCGCGTCGATGACGCGCTGCACGCGACCCGCGCCGCGGTTGAAGAAGGCATCGTCCCCGGCGGCGGTACGGCTCTTCTCTACGCCACCAAGGCTCTCGAAGGCCTCAAGGGCGAGAACGACGACCAGACCCGCGGTGTCGACATCGTGCGTCAGTCGATCCTGGCCCCGGTTCGCCAGATCGCGACCAATGCCGGTTTCGACGGTGCGGTCGTCTCGGGCAACCTGCTGCGTGAAAACGACGAGACGCAGGGCTTCAACGCGGCTACCGACACTTACGAGAACCTCGTGGGCGCCGGCGTCATCGACCCGACCAAGGTCGTGCGCACCGCGCTGCAGGATGCCGCATCGGTTGCCGGTCTGCTGATCACCACCGAAGCCGCGATCAGCGAATCGCCGGAAGACAAGCCTGCCATGCCGGCGATGCCCGACATGGGTGGCATGGGCGGTATGGGCGGCATGGGCGGCTTCTAAGCCACTCATCGTCCATCCGGACAGAATGCGAAGGGCCGGGGGCATTGCTCCCGGCCCTTTTGCATGGCCGGAACCGCTTCGCATGCCGGTGCCGCGGCGAATCACGATGCCCGGCTTCGGGTGGGCATTCGTGATTCCGGTGCGTTTGAATCGGTCTTTCCGGCGACACGAACGTGCCTTTCGCGGCAATTACCGCAAGCTCCCTGCATTTCGTCGCGCCTCGCTGGCGTTTTATCTACGCAGTGTTAACTTTCCCGTGACTCGTTAACTTCGAGGGAACTCGAAAGGGACTACAACAGGGACTGCATGACCGGGGCAGCTAACCTTATCTCGCGGTGCCGCGCGGGCACCAGGCGTTTCGCTGGGCTATTGGCGTTCACGGCCGCCGCTTCGCTGGTGGCAAGCCCGGCACAGGCCGGGCAGGCCGCGCCGGTAGCGCAGCCGACCCAGCAAGTGGTCGAAGTCCAGAGTACGTTCGATTCGCTGTTCGGCACCGAACTGCGCGGGCCGCGCACGTATTCCTCACCGCTTGGGCAGCGTCTCGCCACAGTGGCGGAGGCGTCGCAGGGCCGCATCGGCGTGGCCGCGCTCGATCTGGCAACGGGCCAGGAAATCGA
Organism: Novosphingobium beihaiense; assembly: GCF_022832375.1. Lineage (GTDB taxonomy): Bacteria > Pseudomonadota > Alphaproteobacteria > Sphingomonadales > Sphingomonadaceae > Novosphingobium > Novosphingobium beihaiensis. Next base: position 21,396 of record NZ_JALHLG010000031.1, on the reverse strand, counting down.
TGTGCTGGGCGACCAGCGCTTTCCCATGGCCAGCACCAGCAAGGTCGCCATTGCCGCGACGTTTCTGGAAGGCGTGGACAAGGGCAAGTGGAGCCTGACCAGCGAATTCCCGATGATGATCCCGGTGAAGTCGGCCCCGTTTTCGAGCCCGGTCGCACCGGTCCGGCCCGGAGCCTACATGACGGCGGGCAAGCTGCTCGAACTGATGCTCACCCGTTCCAACAACTATGCTACCGATGCCCTGCTCAAGGTCGTGGGCGGCCCCAGTGCGGTCAATGCCTGGGTGAAGCGCGCGGGTATCGAGGGCTGGCATATCGACCGCGACATCGCGACTCTGGTGCGCGATGACGGCGCGATCGATCCCGCCCAGGTGATCGACAAGCGGGACAGCGCCACGCCGCTGGCCATGGTCAAGCTGCTGAGCGGCATCTATCAGGGCAAGTGGCTGTCCCCGGCGAGCCGCAAGATCCTGCTCGATACGATGGCGCGCTGCCTTACCGGCAAGCGCCGCATCCGCGCGGGTCTGCCCGAAGACGTGCAGGTCCTGCACAAGACCGGATCGCTGCACAACACGTCGAGCGATATCGGCATCATCGAGGCGCCGGACGGGCGCGTGTTCGCGGTGGCCATCTACGTTACCGGGCAGGGCAGCCGCCCCAATCGCGAGGCGCGCATCGCCAGCATCGCCCGCACCATCTACAGTGGCTATCTGGCCGAAGGGCCTGCCTACCACCACACCGCTTCGCGCTGACGCAGGCGTCCTTTCGGGGACGGCACGCAAAAGAAAAGCGCCCCGAAACTTGTTCGGGGCGCTTTTCTTTTTGGGCGGTGGCGGAGCCGCCGGAGCGGCTCCCGGGCCGCTTAGTTGGCCTTCTTGTCACCGTTGACGTGGTCAGCCATCGCATCGGTCACATCGCTGGCGGCCTTCTGCGCGGCATCGGCGGTGTTCTCGGCCGCGTCCTTGGCGTCTGCCGCGGCGTCCTTCACGGCATCGCCCGCATCGTCAGCCGCACCGGCCATGGCGTCGCTGGCATCGTCCACCGTGTTGGCGGCACCGGTGGCCATGGCGCCCATGGTGTCGGTCATGTCATCGGCAGCCGACGTCGCGGCGGCTTCGGTGGAGTCCTGCGTCTTCTGCGAGCAGGCGGCCAGCGAAAGGGCGCCGATGGCGGCGGTGGCGATAAGGATCTTACGCATCTTTCAGTATTCCCTCGTTGCGAGTTTAATCTGCCGGCGAAACGCCGCTTCAGGTTTCCAGCCTCGTGACGGGCCGGGCGAATCGACTAGTCATCTGTCCTCGGCGTTTCAAGCATGCGGGCGGAAACGCGGTGGACGGCAAGTGGTTCCCGGATTTTACATTCTCCCATGCTGACGGCCCGTCCGGGCGCTGCTAGGGATGCGCCATGGAGCCCAAGCAGCATCTCTACCTCGTCGACGGTTCGGCCTATATCTTCCGCGCCTATCACCGCCTGCCGCCGCTGACCGATCCGGAAGGCACGCCGGTCGGCGCGGTTTACGGCTATACGACGATGCTGTGGAAACTGGCCGACGATCTGCACAAGGCGGACGGGCCGACTCACCTCGCGGTGATCCTCGATGCCAGCGGCAAGTCGTTCCGCAATGATATCTATGCCGACTACAAGGCCAACCGCCCGCCTCCGCCGGAGGATCTCAAGCCCCAGTTTCCGCTGGTGCGCGATGCCACCCGCGCCTTTTCGCTGCCCTGCATCGAGGAGCAGGGGTACGAGGCGGACGACCTGATCGCCTCCTACGCCCGCGCCGCCGCCGCGCAGGGGTGGGACGTGACGATCGTCTCGTCCGACAAGGATCTGATGCAGCTTGTCGGTACCTGCGAAAAGGGCGGCGGCAAGGTCGACATGCTGGATACGATGAAGAACCAGCGGATCGGCATTCCCGAAGTCGAGGAAAAGTTCGGCGTGCTGCCTGAAAAGGTGGGCGACGTGCTCGCGCTGATGGGCGATTCGGTCGATAACGTGCCCGGCGTCTTCGGCGTCGGCCCCAAGACGGCGACCAAGCTGATCCAGGAACATGGTGATCTGGAAGCGGCACTGGCCGCCGCGCCCGGCATGAAGAAGTCCAAGCTGCAGGAACGGCTGATCGAACAGGCCGAACAGGCGCGGCTGTCCAAGGTGTTGGTCACGCTGAAGGAAGACTGCGCGCTGCCCGCGCCGCTCGACGATTTCAAGCTGGATAGTATCCCGCCCGAACCGCTCGCCGCGTTCCTGGGCAAGCACGGCTTCACCAGCCTGCTCAAGCGGCTCGACGGCGGCCACGGCAGTCCGGAGCGGGCGACCCAGCTCCATCCCTCCAAGGCCGTCACGGCGGCCGCCGGTCCGGGTGAAGGCGCCGCGCGCCAGCCGCTGCCCGAGATGCCGCCGGTGGACTATGCCGCTTACGAATGCGTGCAGACGGCCGAGGCGCTGGAACGCTGGATCGCGCGCGCCCATGCCGCGCATGTGGTGGCGGTCGACACCGAGACCTCCGCGCTCGATGCCATGCGCGCGGACCTTACCGGCGTCAGTCTCGCCCTTGGCCCGAACGATGCCTGCTATATTCCGCTGGGCCACGGCGGGTCGGACATGTTCGCCGAAAAGCCCGAGCAAGTGCCGCTCGATACCGCGATCGCGCTGCTGAAGCCACTGCTGGAAGACGATGCGGTTCTCAAGATCGGGCAGAATATCAAGTACGATCTCAATGTGCTGGCACGTTATGGGATCGCGGTTGCCCCGATCGACGACACCATGATCGAGAGTTTCTGTCTCGATGCCGGGCGCGGGACCGATGGGATCGGCGGCGGCCATGGCATGGACGAACTGTCCGAGCGGCACTTCGGCCACAAGCCGATGGCGTTCAAGGACGTGTGCGGCACTGGCAAGAAGGCGATTCCCTTCGGCGAAGTCCCGCTCGACAAGGCAACGCACTACGCCGCCGAGGATGCGGACGTGACCTGGCGCCTCCACGCCCTGCTCAAGCCGCGCCTCGCGGACGAGGGCGGGATGCGCATCTACGAGCGCGTTGATCGCCCGCTGATCCCGGTGGTGGCGCAAATGGAGCGCTACGGCATCAAAGTGGACCGCGACCGGCTGGCGCACCTCTCCAGCCAGTTCGCCGAAGCCATCGGCGCGCTGGAAGGCGAGATTCACGAAATGGCCGGGCAGGAATTCACCATCGGCAGCCCCAAGCAGCTGGGTGAGATCCTGTTCGACAAGCTAGGCTACAAGGGCGGCAAGAAGGGCAAGTCCGGCCAGTATTCCACTGACCAGTCGGTGCTCGAACGGCTGGCGGGCGAGGGCGCGCCGGTGGCCAACAAAGTGCTCGAATGGCGCCAGCTTTCCAAGCTGCGCTCGACCTATACCGAGGCGCTGCAGGCCGCGATCAACCCCGATACCGGGCGCGTCCACACCAGCTATAGCCTCGTCGGCGCGCAGACCGGGCGCCTGTCATCCACCGATCCGAACCTGCAGAACATCCCGGTGCGCACCGAGATCGGCCGTCAGATCCGCGATTGCTTCGTGGCCGAGCCGGGCAATGTCCTGCTTTCGGCGGACTATTCGCAGATCGAACTGCGCCTTGCCGCGCACATGGCCGATGTGCCGAGCCTCAAGGAGGCTTTCGCACAGGGCGAGGACATTCACGCACGCACCGCCAAGGAAATGTTCGGCACCGTCGACCGCGACACGCGCGGGCGGGCCAAGACGATCAACTTCGCGATCCTCTACGGCATTTCGCGCTGGGGCCTGGCGGGCCGTCTGGGCGTGGAGGCGGACGAGGCGCAGGCCATGATCGACCGCTATTTCGAGCGCTTTCCGGGTATCCAGCGCTATATCCACGAGACGCTCGAATCCGTGCGGACCAATGGCTATTCGGAAACGCTGTTCGGCCGCAAGACCTGGTTCCCGCGCATCAATTCGAAGAACGGCGCCGAGCGGCAGGGCAGCGAACGCGCTGCGATCAACGCGCCGATCCAGGGCACCAGTGCCGATATCATCAAGCGCGCCATGGCCCGGATGAACCCGGCCTTGGAAGAGGCTGGCCTTGGCCATGTTCGCATGCTGCTGCAAGTGCACGACGAACTGGTGTTCGAGCTGCCCGAAGGCGATGTCGCGGCGGCTTCCCCGGTGATCGAGCGGGTCATGGCCGAAGCCGCGCTGCCCGCGGTGACGCTGGACGTGCCGCTGGGTGTGGAGATCGGCTCCGGGGTGAGCTGGGGGGCGGCGCACTAGAGCATCACGCTCATATAATCCGCATGAGATTGCGTTCGTGTCGAGCGAAGCCGAGACATGCCAGCACTGGTCCAGCGTGTCTCGACTTCGCTCGACACGAACGGGGCGCCCAGTTTTGTGCGCGGCGCACTAAGGCGGGCCCGGGCGCCATAGCCGCGTGACGGATGCCCGGGCCGGTGAGGGCCTTCCACCCGGACATCCGCCAAACCGTCTTACTTACAGGCCGTCGACAGCCTTGCTGACCAGTATGTTCACCGCAACGCGGCGGTTCTGGGCCTTGCCTTCGGCTGTATCGTTGCTGGCCAGCGGGTCCGCTTCGGACATCCCGGTGGGGGTCAGCATACGATAGGGCTTCCAGTGGCAGGCCTGCTGCAGGTAATTCACGACACGGCTCGCCCGCTTTTCGCTGAGCCGCTGGTTGAATTCCTGACTGCCGGTCGAATCGGTGTAGCCGACGACGAGCAGCAGGGCGTTATCCATCCCTTCGGCCTCGGTGGCCGCGGCGCACAATTCGTTCTTCGCTTCGGGGGAGAGCGCGGCCTTGCCCGTATCGAAGTTCACGTTCGTCGTGCCCTTGATATTGTACTTGTCGATATCGCCCATCCGGCCGCGCAGGGCTTCGGTCGCCGCCGTCTGTTCGGCAAAGCGCTGGTCGGTGCCGTTGTGGATCATGGCTGCGGTCTTGAAGTCCGAGTTGCGGAACTTGATCTGGCTGGCGTAGAGATCGCTGCCCGATTGCATGGTCTTGACCGAAACCGGCAGGCCGTTCAGCAGCGAGGTCGCCGCTTTCTCCTTGCTGGCAAGGCCCAGGAAGCCACCCTTGCCGACGATCCTGGTATCGTCCTGAATCTGGATGACGGACTGCGTGCCGTCTGATGCGGTGACTTGCATCTTGTCGCCGCTGCGCGCGGAGATGATGCCCTCGATCTCGGGCCCTTCGGTCATCTGCGGGCTGGTGTCGCTGACGGTGGTTTCCAGACCATTCTCGTCAGCGGACAGTTCCTGCGCGGACAGGCTGGCAGGGACTGCGGTGCCGATCACGGCCAGCAGGGCGAGAACTTTCAGGCTTGTGGATGTGTCTCTCATACGCGGCTCCTTCAAACTATGCCAGCCGGGCCTGTACGATGCCTGTGTGCGATCGCGGCCTGTCACCCGGCTGCACCCCTCCATAGGTGTGTGCGGCCCAACCTCCCGGGCAGGCGAAGGTTCCCGGGGGGGGACTCGCTTTTGCCGCTGATTCGAGCATCCCGTGCGGTGAACCGATGCCGGGGCACTGGAAAATATCACCGGGCTTGCAACTGCTGCACTGCAGCATAGTTTGGAATGTATGGCCCCCCTGCTCAAAACGCTGACCGGCGAGCTGCCCCGATGGCTGGAGCAGACTCTGATCGCCGCTATCGTTGCCGCCATCGCGATTGCGCTGGCGCTGATCGTTCATCACGTGCTGTTCCGGCTGCTCCGGCGCTTTGCCCGGGTCAGCGAAAGCGAGTCCGACAATCTCGTGGTCAAGCGGCTGGCGCGGCCCACGCGCTGGGCGCTGATGGCGCTGGCGCTGGTCATGGCCGCGCGGGACACCCCGGCGCTTGAGGCCATGTGGGAGCGGATCGGCAGCGTCGTGATGCCCGCACTGGTCGGCTGGATGGCGGTGGCGATCCTGCAGGCGCTCGTCGATGCGATGATCCTGCGTCACGACATTTCCATGGCCGACAACCGCCGCAACCGGCGGCGGCGCACGCGGCTGGCGATTTTCGGGCGCATTGCCACGTTCCTGATCGTCTTCGTGACGGTAGGGCTGATGATGCTTTCCATCCCCGGCGTGCGCGATATCGGCGTGACGCTGGTGGCTTCGGCGGGGCTGGCGGGCCTTGCGGTCGGCGCGGCGGCGCAGCCCGCACTCAAATCGCTGATCGCGGGCTTCCAGATGGCGCTGACCGAGCCGGTGGTAATGGGCGATGCCGTCATCGTCGGCGGCGAGTGGGGCTGGATCGAGGAAATCCGCACGACTTACGTCGTCGTCAAAGTCTGGGACGAGCGCCGTTTGGTGGTGCCGACCAGCAAGTTTCTCGACGAGATCTTCCAGAACTGGACCAAGACCACCTCGCAATTGCTGGGCACGGTGCTGTTCTATGTCGATCCCGCTACAAAGCTCGAACCGATCCGGCAGAAGTTCTATGAGCTGGTGGAAAGCAATGACCGGTGGGACGGCCGGGTGAAGCATATGCAGGTGACGGAACTGACGCGCGATGCGATTGAAGTGCGTTTCCTGATGACGGCGAAGGATTCGCCCACCCTGTTCGATCTGCGCTGCGATGTCCGCGAGGCGCTGATCGAGTGGGTGGCCGATGCCATGCCGGAGGCCATCGTGCGCAGCCGCCTGCAGACGGCAGGCCCGTTCGACGTGAATGCGATCGGGCCTGTCTCGGGCGCGGTGATTGCGCAGATGAATGGGAACGCGGCGGCTGCTTCCGGTTGAAGCTTACAGTTGAATCGGGGCGCGGCGGCCATACGATAGGTACCATGGCGGACTGGATCGAACATTTCACCGGGGAACTTCCCCTCTGGGGCAAGCAACTCATGATCGGCACGCTGGCCGCGGCGATTGGCATTGCCGCCGCGCTGCTGGCCCATCGCGTGCTGTTCCGGGTGCTGCGCAAAGTCGCCCGCAGCAGCCAGAGCGAGGCTGACGACATCCTCGTCAAACGACTCGCACGGCCGGCCCGCTATGCCTTCATCGCGCTGGGCGTGGCCTATGCCGCCCGCGAGACGCCTGCGCTGGAAGTGGCCTGGGACAAGGTTTCGGGTTTCGTCATGCCCTTCCTGCTTGGCTGGATCGTGCTGGCGCTGCTGCGCAGCTTTGTCGAGGCGATGGCCCTGCGCACGGACATTACCGTTGATGACAACCGCAATGCCCGGCGGCGGCGCACGCGGCTCGCGATCCTCAGCCGCATCGGCACGTTCATGATCGTTTTCGTGACGGTGGCGCTGATGCTCTTTGCGATACCGGGCGTGCGGCAGGTGGGCATCACACTGATGGCCTCCGCCGGTCTGGCCGCCCTTGCCGTCGGTGCTGCCGCGCAGCCTGCGCTCAAGGCGCTGATCGGCGGGTTCCAGATGGCGCTGACCGAACCGATCGCGATCGACGATGTCGTCATTGTCGATGGCGAATGGGGCCGGATCGAGGATATCCGCACGACTTATGTGATCGTGAAGATCTGGGACGAGCGGCGCCTGATCGTGCCCTCGCACAAGTTTCTCGAAAACACGTTCGAGAACTGGACCAAGCAGAGCACGCAGCTCACCGGCACTGTGATGCTCTATCTCGACCATGCCGTCGATGTGGAACCGATCCGTGCCGAATTCGAACGGCAGGTCCGCGCCGATCCGCGCTGGGACAAGCGCGCGCAGGGGCTGCAGGTGACGGACATGTCCGATGAGACGGTGCAGGTCCGCCTGCTGATGACAGCGGCGAACTCTGGCGATCTGTGGGATCTGCGCTGCGCCATGCGTGAAGGCGTGCTCGCCTGGATCCGCCGTGAAATGCCCGAGGCGCTGCGCCGCAACCGCACGTTGCCCACCGCGCCGGTGGAACTGGCCGCCAGCCCTTCCATGGCCGATGCCATCGCGGTGGCGGGCGAAGGGAAGCATGCGGGGTAGGCCGGGCAGGGCGTGCAGGCCGCTTGCCTGGCGCGCTGTATTTTGCCACCGCCGCACGATGATGGATCGTTTCGCCCCCGTTTTGCGGCTCGCGCTTGCCGCCCTGATCCTGGCCCTGGTTTCAGGCATGTCCGCCGCCCGTGCCGAAGTGCCGGTCTGCGGCTATCGGGTCGTCAAGACCTATCCCCACGATCCCTCAGCCTTCACCGAGGGGCTGTTCTATGCGGATGGCAGCCTGTTCGAGAGCACGGGCAAGCTGGGCCAGTCGCGTATTTTCAAGCGCAGCCTTGCCGATACCAAACCGCTGGTGGAGGCGCAGATTGACCCCACCTTCTTCGGTGAGGGTATCGTGCTCTGGAAAGACCAGATCATCAGCCTCACCTGGCGCGATGGGCTGGGCTACCGCTGGGACAGCAAGACGCTCAAGCAGCTCGGCTATTTCCGCTACGCGGGTGAGGGCTGGGCGATGACCATCCATGACGGCACGATCTACCAGAGCGACGGCTCGTCCCGCCTGCGCCTGCGCGATCCGGAAACGATGGAGCAGACCGGCTCGCTGGCCGTCACCGATGCCGGCGAGCCGGTGCGCAATCTCAACGAACTGGAATGGATCGACGGGGAAATCTGGGCGAACGTCTGGCTGACGGACCGCATCGCGCGAATCGATCCGGCAACGGGGCACGTCACCGGCTGGATCGATTTCACCGGCCTGCGCGATGAGGCCGGTGCCCCCGATTACGATGCGGTGCTCAACGGCATCGCTTACGATCCGGAAGGCAAGCGCATCTTCGTGACCGGCAAGAACTGGAGCAAGTTGTTTCAGGTGGAGCCGGACTGCGGGAAATGAGGACTGACTTGGCACTGCTCACCTGCCCCGCTGTGCCATAACTTGATTGAGGCTATCTCCAGAAGATCGCATAAATATTTCTTTATATCATAATTTTATATTGATATTGCTGCGCTGCACAATTATTGGCGCTGCTCCCGGCCAGTTGGCTGGGCAGACGGCAACGGCTGGGGTTCCGGATCCCCGCCCGCATCGTCCGGCACTGCCGGTGCGATGTACGGCTGGCTGCCTGGTCTGGTCAGGCGCGGTATATAGCTCAAGCGGAAGAGCGCCGGTCCGAAAGGCCGGAGGTGCGGGTTCGGTCCCCGTTATACCACCAAGCCATGGATAGCTCAGACGGGTAGAGCACTAGACTTGCACTCTAGGTGTCGAAGGTTCGAATCCTTCTCCACACGGTCCTGATACGACCACCACCCTCCACAGGTGTCCAAACGCAGGGTTCGGGGATTGGCTTGCGGATGGTGGCGCAGCGGCTTGCGGCCGTGCCTTTCGGGTACGGGTGGAAGGCGTTTGCGCCTCCTGAAACCAGGAGCAGATGTTTGGCGAGTGGCAATGACCGCGCCGCGCAAACGGCTGGATGGCGGAGTTTTCGAACGCCGCTTGTGCCCGCCATTCGCGCTGCCGGTCCGCTTGCCGCAACGCCCGCATGTGATCTTGCCGCCAGTTCCCGGATCTTTTCCGCCGGGATGTGAAGGAAACCAGAGAACGAAAGGAAAATCGGCGTGTCTTAGCGCATGATTGTAACGGTGAATAAGATGTTGAAGCGTTTGATAGATCTCCTGATGGGCCGCCGCCGCGTGCTCATCAATGAAGACGAGCGGGCGGTCTGGCTCTACAAGGGCGAAGTCCGCGGCATTCTGGGCTCCGGTGAACATGTCCTGCCCAACTGGGACGGTTCGCTGCAGGTCGATGTGTGCAAGCTCGTCCAGCCGATGTTCGTGTCGACTTACGCGCAGGCTTTGCTTGAAAAGCTGCCGGAAGATGCGGCCCGCCACCTGACGGTGGTGCGCACCGGTGAGAACGAGATAGCGGTCATCGAACGCGACGGCATGCTTCACACCGTTCTCGCGCCGGACACGAAGGTGATCCTGTGGACCGATGCCGGTCCGTGGAAGACACGGCTGGTCGATATCGGGGAGGCCGCGCAGGTCGATCCGAAGCTGCTGCGCCGTCTGCAGCGTGCGGGCAAGGGGCAGCTTGTCAGCCAGTTCGAAGTCGAAGACGGCAAGGTCGGCTTGCTGATCATGGATGGTGTGCTTGCGGGCGAACTGCAGGCGGGCGTCTATGGTTACTGGAACCCGGGCCGTAAGGTTACGGTCCGTCAGGTCGACCTCAAGCGGCAGTCGCTTGACGTTTCGGGTCAGGAAATCCTGACGCGGGACCGGGTGACGCTGCGGGTCAACATCGCGGCGGAATACCGTGTTGCCGATCCGCTCAAGGCCGTCACCAGCGTGAAGGACTATGCCGATGCGCTTTACCGCGCTCTGCAATACGCCTTCCGCAAGACGCTTGGTGCGCTGACGCTGGACCAGATCCTCGAACAGAAGATCACGGTCGACGCCGAAGCGGCTGAAAAGGTCCGTGCCGACATGGAGGCCATCGGGCTGGAGGTTTCCGAAATTGCCCTCAAGGATGTGATCCTGCCGGGCGATATGCGCGAGATCCTGAATCAGGTCGTCTCTGCGCAGAAGGAAGCCGAGGCGAATGTCATCCGCAGGCGTGAGGAAACGAACGCCACGCGCTCGCTGCTCAACACGGCGAAAGTCATGGCCGAAAACCCGGTCATGCTCCGCCTGAAGGAGCTGGAAGCGCTGGAGAGCATCGCCGGCAAGGTCGACAAGCTGACGGTCCTCAACGGGACCAGCGGGTTGATGAACGATCTTGTGAAGCTGACCGGCTAAGGCGGTCCTCATGGACCGAAACGAGGGGCGCGGCATTCCTGCCGCGCCCCTTTTTTTGTTTTAGGCAGGGCGTCAGCCTCCGTGCTTCTGGTCCCGCGTGCTTTCCACCATGCCGGGGGTGATGAAGCCGATTGGCGTCACTTCCATGGCGCGCTTTTTCAGTTCGCCTTTCATCTTCTCGTATTCGGCTTCCATGTCCTCGGTCACGGTGGCGCGGCTGTCTTCGAGGGCGTCCTCGAAGTCGGCCATGGTCACGCTTTCCACTTCGGCCCCGCGCTTGCGGATGGCGGTGAGGCCGGCGCGGCGGACCACGTCTTCCAGATCGGCGCCGGTGAAGCGCGGCGTGCGGTCCGCGATCGTGCCGAGCTGTACGTCATCGGCCAGCGGCATTCCGGCAGTGTGAATGCCCAGAATATGCTCGCGCCCGGCGGTGTCGGGGGTGCCAACATAGACCAGCTCGTCGAACCGGCCGGGCCGCAGCAGGGCAGGATCGACCAGCGCCGGGCGGTTGGTCGCGCCGACGAGGACGACCGACTGCAGCTCTTCCATCCCGTCCATCTCGGCGAGGATGGTGTTGACCACGCGGGCGGTCACTTGCGGTTCGCCCATGCCGCCGCCCGAGCCGCGCGCGGGGACGAGGCTGTCGATCTCGTCGATGAAGACCACGCAGGGGGCGACCTGCCGGGCGCGGGCGAAAAGCTTGGCGATCTGCTGCTCGCTCTCGCCGTACCACTTGCTGAGCAGATCGGAGGACTTGATCGAGATGAAGTTCGCCTCGGCCTCCTTCGCCACGGCCTTGGCGAGCAGCGTCTTGCCGGTGCCGGGCGGGCCGTAGAGCAGGAAGCCCTTGGCCGCGCGGATGCCCAGCTTGTGGAACGCCTCCGGGTTCTTCATCGGCAGTTCGATGCCTTCGCGCAGCGTGCGCTGCGCCTCGCCCAGCCCGCCGATGTCGGCCCAGCCGATGTCCGGCACCTGCACCATGACTTCGCGCATCGCCGAAGGCTGCACGCGCTTCAGGGCCTCGATAAAGTCCTCGCGCGTGACCGAGAGGCTTTCCAGCACCTCTGCCGGGATCGTGCGCGCTTCCAGATCGAGCTGCGGCATGATCCGGCGCACCGCCTCGATTGCGGCCTCGCGGGTGAGCGCGGCGAGATCGGCGCCGACGAAGCCATGGGTGGTGCGCGCCAGTTCCTTGAGGTCCACTTTCTCGCCCAGCGGCATGCCGCGGGTGTGGATCGAGAGAATCTCGCGGCGGCCCGATTCGTCCGGCACCCCGATCACGATCTCGCGGTCGAAACGGCCGGGGCGGCGCAGCGCCTCGTCGATGGCATCGGGCCGGTTGGTGGCGGCGATGACGACGACGTGGGCGCGGCTGTTGAGCCCGTCCATCAGCGTGAGGAGCTGCGCGACCAGGCGCTTTTCCGCCTCGCCGTGGACCTGATCGCGCTTGGGGGCGATCGAATCGATCTCGTCGATGAAGACGATCGCGGGTGCGGCCTTGGTCGCTTCCTCGAACACCTCGCGCAGATGCTTCTCGCTCTCGCCGTAGCCCGACCCCATGATCTCGGGGCCGTTGATCGAGAAGAAATTGGCCTCGCTCTCATTGGCGACGGCCTGGGCGAGGCGGGTCTTGCCGGTTCCCGGCGGCCCGTGGAGCAGCACGCCCTTGGGCGGGGCGACGCCGAGGCGGGTGAACAGTTCGGGATAGCGCAGCGGCAGTTCCACCATCTCGCGCAACTGGCGGATCGTGTCGCTCATGCCGCCGACGTCGTCGTAATTGACGTCGCCGCGCGCGTCCTGCGCTTCCTCGAAGGTCTCGCGCAGTTCGACTTCGGTGTTTTCGTCGATATGCACGATGCCGCGCGGGGTGGTGGAGATCACGTTGAGGCGGATCTGCGTCAGCGCGTAAGCCGGGGCGTTGAACATGCGGCGAAGTTGCGGCGGGATGTCCGCGACCTGCTGCTGGCCGGTGGTGGCGATCAGGTCTCCCTGCACCATCGGCCGCCCGAAGAAATTGCGCTTGAGTGCAGCCGGAGGGCCTTGCAGGCGCATGTCTTTTTGCGCGGGAGCGAAGACGACGCGCTGGGCGGCGCGCGATTCGGCCTTGCGCACGGTGACGTGATCGCCCGAGCCCACTTCGGCATTGCCGCGCTGCAGGCCGTCGAGGCGAATTACGGAGAGCCCTTCATCCTCGGGGAAGGCCAGAACGGCGCGCGCCACGGTGACGGACTTGCCGGTCACTTCCAGCACGTCCCCTTCCATGGCGCCGATGGCCGAAAGCGATGTGCGGGACAGGCGGGCGATGCCCTGGCCGCTCTCTTCCTGCCGGGCCGCTGCCACCTGCAGTTTTACCGTGCGTTCGTCGAGTTGGGGATCCCCGTCCGCCATGTCATTCCTTTCCGGCCGATGGCTCTCGAACCGTAAAGTGGTTCAAGGCGCCTGTACTTGCCCGGAGCTAGGTATGGCGGGGCGGGATTTCAAACCGGCGGCGGACGCGTTGTATCCCGTTGTCAGCGGCATTTGCCGGACAAGAAAAAGACCCGGTCGTTGCCGACCGGGCCGTGGAAGTTTTGGGAGAGGATGCCTGAAAGGCACTCTCTGTATGCCCATAAGAGGGGTTTTGTGCAAGTGCGAAATGAAGGGTTTTTGTTGCAAAAAACACAACATTGATTGCGCATATCCAAACTGCCGAGAAGGTGTTTCAAAAAATATACATATAAATCATATATTTATATAGTTCCTGCCTGTTTTGCCTTGCGCAGAGAGCAAGTCCGGCGCTGACAAAACGGCGATTTATGGGAGCGTTAACTGCTGCATAGCGAAATTTACTCACCTAGATTAGCAATTTGCGCCGGGAAAACAAACAAGTACGGGCAAGCCAGCGGCTTGCCCGTACTTGTAATCGTTAATCTGCCGGACGTTCCGGCGGCCGTGCTCAGTGAGCGAGAAGCAAGGCCGGGGCGTTGGCTTCGCCAAGGAAATAGGCGGTGACGCCGCCGAACAGGAATTCGCGCACCCGGCTCTTGCCGTAGGCACCCATCACCATCAGCTCGGCGTGAGCCTGAGTCGCGGCGATGGCCAGCGTCTCTTCGGTAGAGCCGCGCCGTTCGTGCTCTTCGAATTCGGCATGGATGCCGTGGCGGGAAAGATAGCGCAGCGCGTCGGTGGCAGGGAAGCCGCCCGGCTTTTCGATCACCGAGATCACTTTCACCACCTGGCAGCTTTCGAGCAGCGGCACCGAGGCGCGCAGGGCGGAGGCGGCCTGTTCGCCGCCGTCCCAGGCGATGCAGGCGCGGCGAATGGGCATTTCCAGCGCCTTGCCGTCGGGAAGGGCCAGCACCGGCGTGCCGGAAGCCAGCGCCAGTTCCCCGGCGAATCCGCCCGAACGCGACAGAACCACCAGATCGGCCAGCCGCGCGGCATTGGCCAGCGCGCTGACCGGATCGTCCTCGCTGCGCAGGATGTCGAATGGCACATCGTCGCGGGCCATGCGCGTTTCGAACTTGGCCGCAGCGGCATCATCTTCCTTGCGCGCTTCTTCCAGCGCGTCGGAAATGACATAGCTGCCGCCCATCGGGTCCATGGCGATGTACCGGGTCACCGGCGTATCGACGAGCACGCTGACGTGGCCGTTGAACTGGCGGGCAATACCGAGTGCCGTGTCGATCCGGGCGTCGTTGCCCGGTTTACGGTCGGCGTTGACGAGAATCGAGCGCATGATGTCTTTCTCCCTCTGACGGGTTGAAGGTAACCATTGGGCGCGCAATGGCCATGATAAAGATCAACCATCCCCGCGGCGTAATTATTTTATTGCAATGCCATCCTTTTCGGGGCCGGCAGCGGCGGGATAGGGCCTGTTTCCGCCTTGCGGCCGGTCCGGCTTTCAGGGCGTGGGGGCGTTGATTTCCAGCCGCGCAGCGCGGGCGAACAGGTCGAGGATCACCGGATCGCGCTCGCGGCTGCGGATGGCGGCCTCGAAGTGGACGGTGTGGCGCGGGCGGGGCAGCACTTCGCGCAAGGTTCCGGAGGCCAGATGGTCGCGGATCATCGTTTCGGGCAGCACCGCCGCGCCCGTGCCGCCGGTAACGATCTCGATCAGTGTGCGCACGTTGTTGCAGGTGTGAACGGTGGGGGCGGCCAGGCCATGCGCCTCCAGTGTGGCCAGAGTAACCGCATGGAGCGGCGAATGGTCCGGCAGCGACCAGACCGGCAGCGGCCGGGTGAAGCCGCCTGCGTCCGCCGCTGCCGCACCAGCCGCCCAGACCAGTTCGACCGAACCGATCGGCGCTGTGCGCATGCCCGGGCTGGCAACGGGCCCCGCCAGGAACACGATGTCGCGCGTGCCTGCCAGCAGGTGCTGGAGCAGGCGGGCGGTGAGGTCCAGCTCGATTTCCATCGTCACGCCCGGCCGTTCGCGCTCGATCGTCTGGATGAAGGCGGGCAGGCAGCTGGCGGCGGCGATCTCGCCCGATCCGATGCGCACCGCGCCGGTGGCGCCGGCATAGTCGCTGGCTTCCAGCAGCACCTGTTCGAGGCTGTGGCAGAGCGGCTCGCTCGCCTGGACGAGCCGCCTTCCGCGTGCGGTAAGCACCATGCGCCGCCCCTCGCGCTGGAACAGGGCAATCCCCAATTGCTGTTCGATCTCTCGAACGCGGGCGGAGATGGCCGGCTGGGTGGTGTTAAGTCTCTGTGCGGCAGCCGCAAATGTGCCGAGCCGGTCGATCCACATCAGCGTTTCGAGGTGAAAGAGCGCGATACGTTTCATCGCTATTCCTTATGGAATTCGATAAAAAATAATCGCTATTCGTAATCAAAGACTGTGTCTAGCTATAGGCGGAAACCGGAAGGGAGATTCATGAACAAGCTCTATCCCAGTGCCGAGGCCGCGCTCGACGGCCTGCTCAAGGACGGCATGCTGATCGCCAGCGGGGGCTTCGGCCTTTGCGGCATTCCCGAGCGTCTGCTCGATGCGATTCGCGATGCGGGCGTGAAGGATCTCACTTTCGCTTCGAACAATGCCGGCATCGACAACGAAGGCATCGGCAAGCTGCTGCGCACCAAGCAGGTAAAGAAGATGATCTCGTCCTACGTGGGCGAGAACAAGGAGTTCGAGCGCCAGTTCCTTTCCGGCGAGCTCGAAGTGGAATTCTGCCCGCAGGGCACGCTGGCCGAGCGTATGCGTGCGGGCGGCGCGGGCATCCCCGGTTTCTACACCAAGACCGGCGTCGGCACGCAGATCGCCGAGGGCAAGGAAACCAAGGTGATGGAAGGCCGCAACGGTCCGGAGGAATTCGTCCTCGAAAAGGGCATCTTCGCCGATCTTTCCGTGGTGAAGGCGTGGAAGGCGGACGAGAGCGGCAATGTGATTTTCCGCAAGACCGCGCGCAATTTCAACGTGCCTGCGGCCACGTGCGGCAAAGTCTGCGTGGTCGAAGTGGAAGAGATCGTGCCGACTGGCTCGCTCGATCCCGATGCGATCCACTTGCCCGGCGTATATGTCCAGCGTCTGGTGCTGGGCGCGCCCTACGACAAGAAGATCGAATTCGTGACGACGCGCGAGAGGGAGACCGCCTGATGACCCAGGAAATCAAGAAAGGGTGGGATCGTAATCAGATGGCCGCCCGCGCGGCGAAGGAACTGCAGGACGGTTTCTACGTGAACCTCGGCATCGGTATCCCGACGCTGGTGGCGAACTATGTGCCCGAGGGCATCACCGTCACGCTGCAGTCCGAAAACGGCATGCTGGGCATCGGGCCTTTCCCTTACGAGGGCGAGGAAGACGCCGATCTCATCAATGCGGGCAAGCAGACCGTCAGCGAACTGCCGCAGACCGCCTATTTCGACAGCGCGCAGAGCTTCGCCATGATCCGCGGCGGCCACATCGATCTCGCCGTGCTGGGCGCGATGGAGATCGCCGAGAACGGCGACATCGCCAACTGGATGATCCCGGGCAAGATGATCAAGGGCATGGGCGGCGCGATGGATCTCGTTGCCGGGGTGAAGAAGATTATCGTCGTCATGGAACACACCGCCAAGAACGGCGCGCCCAAGTTCATCCCCGAATGCACGCTGCCGCTCACCGGGAAGAACGTGGTCGACATGATCGTGACCGATCTGTGCGTGTTTCAGCGCCCCGATCACGACAGCCCGTTCAAGCTGGTGGAACTGGCGCCGGGTGTCACCGCCGAGGAAGTGGCGGCCAAGACGACGGCGCACTACGTGAGCTGACCGGCAGGTTCAGGGCGAGCGGGGGACTGGCAAAACACCCCCGCTCGTGCTGAGCTTGTCGAAGCACGTTTGCGCGCCGGGCTCAGGCGCGGTCCCAAGGAGACCACGATGAAAGTCCTGCTCACGGGGTCGTCCGGCTGGCTGGGCAGGCATCTGGCCCCGCTGCTGCAATCGCGCGGGCATGAGGTGACAGGGCTCGATGTCGCACCCGGCGAATACACGCACGTCACCGGATCGGTTGCCGACCGCGGCCTCGTGTTCCAGACCGTCGCGCATTACGGCATCGAGGCGATTATCCATGCGGGCGCGCTGCACAAGCCCGATATCGTGCGCTTCCCGCGCCAGACTTTTATCGACGTTAATGTCAGCGGCACGCTGAACCTGCTCGAAGCGGCGGTGGAGGCGGGGCATGCGCGGTTCCTGTTTACCTCCACCACATCGCTGATGGTGCGCGCCGATGTCCGCGCCCGGGCGGGCGAGGCCGGGGCCTGGTGGATGGACGAGCAATTCGGCCCGCTGGAGCCGCGCAACATCTACGGCGTGACCAAGCTGGCCGCCGAGAACTTGTGCCGCCTGATCGCGCGCGAAAGCGGCATGGACGTGGCGATCCTGCGCACCGGGCGCTTCTTCCCGGAGGATGACGATACCCATGCCGTCCCTTCTGGCCCCAATCTCAAGGCGAACGAACTGCTCAACCGCCGCCTGACGGTGGGCGATGCGGCGCTGGCGCATCTCGCCGCGCTGGAGCGGATCGAGGGGTGCGAGACGTTCGTGCTGTCCGCCCCGCCGCCTTTCGCGCGCGCGGATGCGGTGGAGCTTGCGACGGATGCCCGCGCGGTGATCGCGCGGTACTATCCCGATGCGGCCGCGCTCTACGAGCGGCAGGGCTGGGTGCTGCCCGAGCGGATCGAGCGGGTCTATGATCCGGCGAAGGCGCAGCGCCTGCTCGGCTGGCGGGCACGGACGGACTTCGGCTCCGTTCTCAAGGCCTTGCGTGATGGCGCCGGTCTGCCGTTCGCGCACGATCCGGACTGGATCCCGCCAGTCCTCACGCAATCGCCCTGACGGATACGGCCGCCTTGCCGCTGCCATGCGGCATCCCCATAGTCGGGTGAAACAGCACGGGAGAAACCGAGACATGACTGACATTGCCGCCATTCCCCTGACCCGCATCGACGGCGCCTCCGACAGCCTGGCCAGCCACAAGGGCCATGTCCTGCTGGTGGTGAACGTGGCCAGCAAGTGCGGCCTCACGCCGCAGTACGAAGGGCTGGAAAAGCTTTACGAGGCGTACAAGGACAAGGGTTTCGAAGTTCTGGGCTTTCCGGCCAACGATTTCGGCGCACAGGAGCCGGGCACGCATGAAGAGATCATGGAGTTCTGCTCGGTCAACTACGGTGTGTC
The DNA here is from genome assembly GCF_022832375.1 of Novosphingobium beihaiense. Classification (GTDB taxonomy): domain Bacteria; phylum Pseudomonadota; class Alphaproteobacteria; order Sphingomonadales; family Sphingomonadaceae; genus Novosphingobium; species Novosphingobium beihaiensis. Next base: position 3,118 of record NZ_JALHLG010000031.1, on the reverse strand, counting down.
CTTCCCGCTTTTCGCCAAGGCCGATGTGACCGGCGCGGACAAGCAGCCGCTCTATGCGGAACTCATCGCGGCGGTGCCGACCAAGCAGGGCGATGTCGAAGGCATGAAAGAGCGCTTTCGCGGCTACGGCATGACGCCGAACGACGATCCGGAAGTGCTGTGGAACTTCGAAAAGTTCCTGATCGCGCGCGACGGCACAGTGGCGGCCCGCTTCGCGCCGGGCGTGGAACCCGGCGATCCGCTGCTGGTGCAGGCGATCGAGGCCGAACTGGCGAAGTAAGGCCAGGGCGCGATGCGCTGGCAACTCCAGAGCATCGTGCGTGAAGTTTGCACGACTTCCGCTCATCCTGAGCTTGTCGAAGGATGCCGGCGCAAGGCCGGGTTCCACACCCTTCGACAAGCTCAGGGTGAGCGGGTCTTGTTGCGGATCATAAGTACGGTGCTTTTGAGCTGAATCCCTATAGACCCTAGCCCTCGCCGGTCTCCACCGGACGGGCGGGGTCGCTGATCCATTCGCTCCACGAGCCGGGATAGAGCCGGGCACCGGGCAGTCCGGCGATCTCCATGGCCAGCGCATTGTGGCAGGCGGTGACGCCCGAGCCGCAGCTCAGCACGGCGGGTTTGCCGTCCAGCAGGGCGGTAAAGTCCGCCGCAAGTTCCGCTGCCGGGCGGAACCGGCCGTCCGGCCCCAGATTGTCGCCGAAGAAGCGGTTGCGTGCGCCCGGGATGTGTCCGGGGACCGGATCGATCGGGTTGGGATCGCCCCGGAAGCGTGAGGGATCGCGCGCATCGAGCACTTGCGCTTCGCCGCCGCCGATGTTCGCGAGCACGTCCGCCGCATCGGCAGGCGCGGCGGTGAGCGGCTCGCCCGCTTCGAAATTGCCAGTCATGACCGGGCCGGGGGGCGTCGTTTCCAGCGGCAGACCCGCTTCCACCCAGGCCGGTTTGCCGCCGTCGAGCACGGCCACAGGCGCATGGCCCATCCAGCGCAGCAGCCACCAGGCCCGCGCCGCCCAGGCCCCGCCGTTGCTGTCATAGGCGACGGCTTGCTGGCCCTTGCGCAGCCCCTGCGTGCGCAGCCACGCCGCCAGCGCCACGCGCGCGGGCAGTGGGTGGCGGCCGTTGGTGCCGTCGGGCGGTCCGGCCAGATCCTCGTCGAGATGGGCGTAGTGGGCGCCGGGCAAGTGCCCTTCGGCATAGAGCGCGGGCCCCTTTTCGGGGGCGCCCAGTTCGAAGGTGCAGTCCAGCAGCAGGACGCCGCTGCCCGATGCGATCAGGGACTGCAGTTCGGGCACGCTGATCAGGGTTTCGAAAGCCATGGTCTTACCCCAGCAGGGATTCGATCTCGTCGATCGTCTCGCCGAAACCGGCGATCAGATCGCGATACGGGTCCGGCTTCGTCATGTCGAGCCCGGCCCGCTGGAGGATATCGGTGGGATAGTCCGATCCGCCCGCGCGCAGCACGTCCAGATAGTTCTCCCGCTCGGCCTTGCCCCCGTTCAGGATCGACCGCGCGAACCAGGTGCCCGCGGTGATCGAGGTGGCATACTGGTAGACATAGAAGAAGTAGTAGAAGTGGCCGATATAGGCCCACTCGATCGCATAGGGCTCGTCGATGATGAAATCGGGGCCGTGGTAGCGCTTGAGCAGGGCGAGGTAGGCCTTGGTGATGCTCGCGCCGGACAAGCCCTCGCCCGCTTCGGCCATTTCGTGGATCTTCAGTTCGAACTCGGCGAACATGGTCTGGCGGAAATAGGTGCCGCGCAGGTTCTCCAGCCGCATGCCGAGGTAGTAGATCTTCTCCTGCTTGGTCTTCGCATTGGCGAGCATGTACTCGCTCAGCAGCAGCTCGTTGCAGGTCGAGGCGATTTCGGCGGTGAAGATCGGGTAGTCCGACAGCTCATAGGGCTGGGCCTTGTTGGCCAGCAGCGTGTGCATCGCATGGCCCCATTCGTGGACATAAGTGGAAAGCCCGTCGAAATTCTCGCCCAGGTTCAGCAGCAGATAGGGGTGCACATCGTAGGCCGACCCGTTCATGTAGGCGCCCGAGCGCTTTCCGGGGCGCGGGAACGGGTCCATCCACTTGGCCGCCGTCGCGGCGCCGAGCTGCTTGCCATAGTCCGGCCCCAGCGGTTTCAGCGCCTCGATGGCGATGTTGCGCATGTCGTTCAGCGTGAACGTGCGGTCCAGGCTGACCAGCGGCGGATAGATGTCGTAATAGTGGATATCGGGCAGGCCCAGCATCTTGCGGCGCAGCTGGAAATAGCGGTGGAGTTGCGGCAGTCCGGCATTGGTCTCGCTCACCAGCGTGCGATAGACGCTTTCGGGAACGGCGTTTGCGGACAGGGCCATGGCCAGCGAGTTGGGATACTTGCGCGTCTGCGCCTCGAACACGTCGCCTTTCATCTTGGCGGCGAGCGCGGCGCCCAGCGAGTTTTCGAACTTGCCGTAGCTGCCCCAGAATTCATTGAACACCATCTTGCGGTCCGCCCGGCTGGGGGCATCGCGGGTGAGCGTGTAGCCCTGATCGTCCAGCCGCACCTCGCGCCCGTCGGAAAGCTTCACGGTGGGGCGCGGAATGTCCGAGGCGACGAGCTGGCCGCGCACGTCGCCCGGCCCGGCCAGCGGCGCGGCCAGCGCGGCGAGGATCTGCTCGCCCTGCGTATCGAGCGTGTGCGCCGCCTGGCGCAGCGTGTCGCGCAGCGAAAAGGCGAAGAGGCGCTGCAAGGTGGCATCGGCGGCGATGAAGCTTTCGACCTTGTCCTTGCCGATGGCGAGGATTTCGGGCGATTGCCAGGCGATGGCCTGGCCGAAGGCGGCATACATGTCGCGCGCCTGGGCTTCGCGTTCCTGGCTGGCCGCCACCCGCACATCCTCGTCGCCCTTAAGCGAGGCATAGACATAGACACGCGCGGCGTCCTTGGAGACGGCGGAGATGTCCGTCAGCGCCTTGGCCATGGCCTGCGCGCTTTCGCCCAGAGTGCCCTTGTAGGCCTCAAGCCGGGGCAGCGCGGCCAGCACTGCCTTGCGGGCCGCGTCCCAGGCCGCGATGTCCGGGTAGATGCCGGTCAGATCCCAGGCGGCACCCGCGGCGCCCGGCGCGGCGGCCTGCGCACCG
>NZ_JALHLG010000030.1 GCF_022832375.1 Novosphingobium beihaiense | reverse complement strand
TCAGAACTCAGCCAGATTGGGAATCCCTTTTGTCAACGCAGACTAGAGAGTGGGAGAACTTCTACAACTTCAATCGGGCACACGGCGTCTTCAACGGCAAAACGCCCTTTGAAGCTCTTAGGAAGCGCCCATAATCTCATGCACTCAATAGCGAACCTTACACCTTGGATCGCCGCATCCGAGAAGGCGGACAGACGTCTCCGGGCCTTGTTATTCAGCCCTTTCCAGACACGGGGCAAGCCGCCGCTCCAGGTCTGCCTGCCAGTTCTCGTCCATAGCCAGCCTCCGTCAAAGCTGGTTCCCGACGAATCACACATCTCGGGCCAAGGGAGTCGCAAAACCACATTTCCGTCAACGTAGCAGTGCTGAACCACTGACTGGCTGATGCCGGTAGGATCATGCGACGGGGCTGAAGCCATCCTTGTGGATATGCCGGTCGAGATACCGCATGATGATGTCATCGGTGATGTTGCCGGAGGTGGTCGAGAAGTATCCTCGTTGCCAGAAGCGTTGGCCCCAATACCGCTTGCGGATGTGCTCGAACTCCTGCTGGATTTTCCGAGACGAGCGCCCCTTGGCCCGGCGCACGAAGTCACTGACCGAAACGTGCGGCGGGATTTCAACGAACATGTGCACGTGATCCTTCGACAATGCGCCGTTGATAATGGTCACGCCCATCTCATCGCAGACCTGCCGGATGATCTCCCGCACGCGCAGCCGGACTTCACCGTGCAGCACCTTGAACCGGTACTTCGGCGCCCAAACGAGATGGTAGCGATGATGGAATGTCATGTGACAACCGCTGCGGTACGCCATAGCCTGTAACCTCTGGAAAAACGGAAGCTTCACGCCTTCGGCCGATTCCGTTTTTCCCGAGGTTACAGGCTACCACACGAATCTGTGGCTGAAGCCAGTATCCGACTGAAGTCGGAGGGGTTCCTCCTCAAAGCGAGACTCTAAAAGGTCACGCTGACATTGGCCATCACATTCCAGGCGGACGCGCCGGTGACATCGCGATCTGTGATGGCACGCCCTGCAGTGAACGTTCCCATCACATGCCGCACGAGAGCAATATCCATACCGGCACCGGCCGAGAGCAACGTCGTAGATCCGTGCGCTGCGAGGTCTTCGCCCCAGGCCACATCAGCAAACACATAGGGTGAGACCGTGCGGTCCTCCGGCAATATCTTCGCGAGTATGTCCTGCCCGGGCATGCGCAGCGTGTTGCGCCAGATCGCGCCGCGATCGGCGGAAGCGTCGTAGAAACCATAGCCGCGCGATCCAGCCACGCCGCCCAGCGCAAGGCGCTCGGTATCAGGCAAGGCGGTTCCCGCCAGCATGCCGGTAAATTCGCTGTCCCACGCATAGCTGCCGCCCAGTTTCGTGCGCCGGGTGAGGTTGACGATACCGTAAGCATAGGATGCGCTGGTGACACGCCCGCCCGAAAAGACGGACCAGGACCGGTCGCCGCTGTCGGCCACGGTCTTGCCCGGATTGGCGACCAATCGCAGGTCCACCGCCGTCTGGCTTGTCTTGCCCCGGAATGTATCGGCCCAGCCTGCCGTGAATTGCAGCAATGCCGCATCACCCGAGGCCGCCTCCGTACCGGCGAAATAGACCTGCCTTCGCGCCGATTTATAGGCAAGGCCGCCGTAAATCTCGCCCCAGTACTTGCCTGGCAACAGGTTCGATACGGCCGTGCGATAAACAAGCGGCAGTTCGAATGTCCGGCTTCGCACCGACGTATAGGCATCGATATCGATGCGGCTGGCCACCAGATCCGGTGTAAACTCGATCTGCTGACGGGCCGATGCAGGTATGACCACGCGAGCCGCGTGGCTGACATAGTGCGGGAATGTCTCACCCTCCAGCAGGAACCGGCGGGGGTGTCCGAAGGAATCCCCGCTGCCGGTCAGCAGGTAGGAAACCGTGGCGCCATTGACCGAAGGCAGCCAGAAACCGCCGCCCACCGAATAACGCTGCTTGCCGGTGCCGGCCGAGCCTGTGTTGGACCAGCCCGCCGTCACCGACCACGGCTTGCCTTCCGAGACCGAAAGCGTGAGATCGCTGAGAGTCGTCGCCTCTCCTTGCGAAAACACGCCGGTGACGGCGCGGTAGGGATTGCGGTTGAGCCAGTCGATATCCTCGCTCAGCGCGTCCGCGTCGATCGGCTCGCCGGACCGCGCCCGCACAGCGCCGCCGATGGCATTCTTGTCCGAGCCAGCCCCTTCCACGCCTGCGTGCCCAAGCCGAAAGACAATGACCCGTAACTGGACCACGCCGTCCGTCACTTCCTGCGGCGGTGCGGTGACGGAAACGAACGGCAGCCCGTTTGCCCGGTAGACTCCGGCAACGGCGGCCTGCAGCTTCGCTATTCCCGCATTGGACAGCGGCATTCCCAGATAGGGCTTGAGCGCGGCATCGAGCGCGGCGGGAATATCCTCGCGCCCGGCCGGTGCCGGGGCGGCGGCTACACGGATGCCGCGTTCGGGGTGAGCCTGGACCGCATCGCTTTCCCCGATCAGCGCCACCCCGGCAAGGTCAACGCCGAAAGGCTTGGTGTCATCCGACCCGTAGTTCTTCTCATCGATAGCAAGCGGCGCCGCAGTGGAAGGCGCAACGGGCACGGGGTAGCGCTCGATAGCCGATTGCGCCGATGCCGCTGCCGGGCATACAGCGGCGGAAAAGCATATCCATGGGCCGATACAGGCCAGTGCCGTCTTGTGTCTCGTACTGCTCTTCACCCTGCCGTCCATTCCGTCACTCATGATCGCCGCCAATGCTCCCCGGGCCCCGTCCCTGCTCACAGGCCTTTCCCGGCTGCGTTGCAGGGATAAGGGACACCCGCCAGCGCGCCGCCTGCGACACCTGCGGCGCATCCGGCCGGGGGAGCGCCGGCACCGTCCGTCAACACCTGGAAAGTCCCGGAGGCGAAGGTCAGGATGGACATCGGCCCTGCGCCGCCGGGCAGCGCGGCCTGCAGAACACCCTCCGGCAGGCGGAAGCGCAGCACGGTCCCGGCCGTGAGCGCGGCGCGCGACTGCGCGGGACCGTGGAGATTCGGGAAAGTCACGCCGGGATAGGGATCCGGCGGCGTCACCACATCGCTTCCCGTCACGGTAAGCACGCCCGGCAGGTATGTGAGATCGTAGTTGGCCGAAGCGGACAGCGTGCCTTGCGTGATCGCGTAGGAGCCCGCGCCGGACGTAACGTCAGCCTGCGTTGTCAGTGCGCCCGAGAGCGCATCGCCATTCACCAGGCCGCCGCCGCCAACGGTATATGTCAGTACCGGGTTGGCCTCGCCAAAAGCCCGGCTCTGATCATCCGCCGTGACCGTGACTGCGCGCCTGTTCACCACCAGCGTACCGTCGGCATAGCTGACGGTATAGTTGGGCAGGCCCGTGCCCGTGATGCCGCTGGCGGAAATGGCATAAGTTCCGGCATCCGCATCGGCTCCACGTCCCGCACTTTCAAGCGTAAGGCTCGAAATGCTGTCGCCACGGACAAGACCCGAAACCGAGTATCCGCTCAAGCTCGCCACATCGCCATAAGTCTTGCTGTCATCGGACACCGACACGGTCAGCGCGGCCTTGCCGATCGTGCCGATCGTATCGGAGAGCGCCGTCGAGGCCAGCACATAGTTCCCGGCATCGCTGCCCGTCAGCGTCAGACCCGAGACCGACACCGTCTTGCCGGTGCCTGCGTTCTTGTCGCCATAGCTGCCGCCGGTGGCATAGTTCAGGACGACATCGTCGCCCGCAATGCCCGAACTCAGCGTGTAGTTGCCGCTTGCCAGCGTCGCGGACGTGGTGCCGTCATAGGTCTTCGTCACCGTGCCGGTCAGACCCGCCGTCAGCGTCAGTCCCGAGACCGACACCGTCTTGCCGGTGCCTGCGTTCTTGTCGCCATAGCTGCCGCCGGTGGCATAGTTCAGGACGACATCGTCGCCCGCAATGCCCGAACTCAGCGTGTAGTTGCCGCTTGCCAGCGTCGCGGACGTGGTGCCGTCATAGGTCTTCGTCACCGTGCCGGTCAGACCCGCCGTCAGCGTGTAGGCGCCGATGCTGCCCGCCGCCGTGTTCGCCGTGACCGTATAATTGCCGCCGCTGTTGCCATCGTTCAGCGTGTAGCCGCTATCGACCGAGAGAAGCCTCGCCCCGGCATTCTTCGTATCGAAGGACTGCGTGAGCCCGCTGATCGTATCGCTGCCAACAAGGCCGGACACCGTCACCGTGCCGGACGAGGAGGCCGTGCCATCATAGGTCTTGCTGTCCGTCACCGCCGAGAGTGTCAGCGCCGCCTTGCCGATCGTGCCGATGGTATCGGAGAGCGCCGTCGAGGCCAGGACATAGTTCCCGGCGTCACCGCCCGTCAGCGTCAGTCCCGAGACCGACACCGTCTTGCCGGTGCCTGCGTTCTTGTCGCCATAGCTGCCGCCGGTGGCATAGTTCAGGACGACATCGTCGCCCGCAATGCCCGAACTCAGCGTGTAGTTGCCGCTTGCCAGCGTCGCGGACGTGGTGCCGTCATAGGTCTTCGTCACCGTGCCGGTCAGACCCGCCGTCAGCGTGTAGGCGCCGATGCTGCCCGCCGCCGTGTTCGCCGTGACCGTATAATTGCCGCCGCTGTTGCCA
>NZ_JALHLG010000003.1 GCF_022832375.1 Novosphingobium beihaiense | reverse complement strand
CCTGGGGGGAGGCGTGGTTGCTGCTGTGGCGGCTCCGGCGGCGCAAGCTGAAGCCGCGCCGCGTCAGGCCGTGGAGCTGGCGGATGGATGGCGTTTCCGTTTCGGGGATGAGTCTGGCGCCGTCACCGGTCCGGGGTTCGATGATAGCGGCTGGGATCAGGTGTCGGTGCCGCACACCTGGAACCGGATCGGCGGCTATGGGCTGGAACGCGGGCCGGAAACGAACAACAAGCAGGGCATCGGCTGGTACCGGCTCATGGTAGATGCGCCCGCCGCTGCGGCGGGCATGCGCCAGTATCTGGACTTTGCGGCCGTGGCGAAGATTGCCGATGTCTGGGTGAATGGCCAGCATGTGGGGACGCACAAGGGCGGTTTTGCCCGCTTCCGTTTCGATGTGACAGACGTGTGGAAACCGGGGCAGCCGAACCTCATCGTTGTAAAGGCGGACAATTCCAAGCCGGAGCCGGACAATGCCAGCGGGCAGGTGCTTCCGCTGTCGGGCGATTTCTTCGTCGAGGGCGGCATCTACCGGCCGGTGCATCTGCTGCAATTGCCCGCCGCCTCGATCGATCCGCTCGATTACGGCGGGCCGGGGGTCTATGTGCGGGCGGCGGAGATTACCGATGCGCAAGCCGTGGTCGATGTTCGCACCCGGTTGCGCAATCAGGGCGCGGCGCGCGATCTGAAGCTGACCACGCAGATTGCCGATGCGTCGGGCAAAGTCGTGGCGCAGGCCGTGCAGCCCGTCCATCTCGCACCGGGCGCGGCCGAAATGGCGGCGCGGTTGACGGTTCCCCATCCGCACCGGTGGAACGGGCGCGCCGATCCCTATCTCTACTCCGTCACCGCCACGCTCAGCGGCGATGGCAAAGTGCTCGATCAGGTGACGCAGCCATTGGGTCTGCGCACATTCCGCTTCGATGCCGATGCCGGGTTCTTCCTCAATGGGCGCCATGTGAAGCTGCACGGCGTTTCGCGCCATCAGGACTGGCTCGGCTCGGGCTGGGCGCTCACCGACGCGCAGCACGAACGCGACATGGAGCTGATCGAGGAGCTGGGGGCAAACACCGTCCGCCAGGCGCACTATCAGCACGCGGACAAATGGACGGAACTGGCGGACAAGGCGGGTATGGTCGTCTGGGCGGAGCTGCCCTACGTCACCACGCCCTCGCTGTCCGGCGGCAAGGGTTCGGACAGTCTTTGGGCCAACGCCGACCAGCAACTGCGCGAGCAGATCCGGCAGAATTACAACCATCCCTCGATCATGATGTGGTCGGTCGGCAATGAAGTGAACGCGGCCAGGGGCTTTGGCGTCAAGGGCAAGCTGCCGCAATCGCTGCCCCTGCTCCAGCATCTCAATGCGACGGCGAAGCAGGAAGATCCGGACCGCCCCACGGCCTTCGCCGATTGCTGCGAGGGGGTGGGCATGATGAAGACCAGCGGCGAGAAGCTGGCGGGTACGACGGACCTGATCGGCTACAACCGCTACTACGGCTGGTACTATCCCAAGCCGCTCGAAGTGCGCGCGCAACTGGGCGTGATGCTCGATAAGATGCACGGGGCGCATCCCGATATTCCGATTTCGATCACCGAATATGGTGCTGGCGGGGCCGTCACCCAGCACAGTGATGATGTGAAAAGCGGCTTCGTCAATTTCGTCGGCCGCCCGCATCCTGAGGAATACGAGGCCTGGCTGCACGAACAGTCCTGGCCGGTGATCAACGCGCGCGATTTCGTGTTCGCCAGCTGGGTGTGGAACATGTTCGATTTCGCCAGCGACCTGAGGGACGAAGGCGATTCCGTCGATCTCAATGACAAGGGCCTCGTCACGGCGGACCGCAAGGTAAAGAAGGACGCCTTCTGGTACTACAAGGTGGCCTGGAGCGATGCCCCGGCGGTCCATTTCGCGGGCAAGCATTATGTCGACCGGTCCTATCCGGTCATGACCGTGAAGGCCTATGCCAATTCGCCCAAGGCCCGCTTGACCATGGGCAGCAAGGTGGTCGGAGAGGCGGACTGCACCGACGATGTCTGCGAGTGGAGGGACGTGCCGCTCGCGCCGGGGCCGAATAAGGCCGTGGTCACGACGGTGGGCGGCAAGGAGAGCCTGACCGATACCGCGACGTGGAACGGCCCCGATCCGCAAAAGGGCATCCGCATCGATGTGGGCAGCCTCGGCACCCGCGATCTGGACGGGCACCGTTACGGCTCGGATACCTTCGTGACGGGAGGCACACCCACGGTGCTCAATCTCGTGGGCTTCGGCGGGCGCTCGCTGCGCCCCCATCGCGATGTGGAAACCGCCAATCCCCAGCTTTTCGAATACTGGCGCGAGGGTGAGAGCTTCTCTTATGGCATCCCCGTGCCCGATGGGAACTGGACGGTGACGCTGCACATGTTCGAGCCCGATCCGAAGGCCTCGGATCAGCAGGCGCTCACGGTAACGGCGAACGGCACGCCCGTGATCGAAGGGCTGAATGTGCAGAAGGCCGCGGGGGGACCGCTTAAGGAAGTGGTGCGTTCGTTCCCGGTGACGGTCTCGGGCGGTGTGCTCAAGCTCGATTTCGCGAGCGTGGGGGGCAAGGCTTCGCTGGCGGCGATCGAGGTGACGAAGTGATCCGGGCATTGGACCGCCGGGCGGCGATCGCGCTGCTGGGGGCGGGCAGCCTTGGCGCCTGTGTCAGCGCCTCTGCGGCGCCTCGCCGCCGTCCGCTTGGCGTGCTTGAAATGACTGTGACCAAGGCGCTGCAGGAGGACTATGCCGGAACGCTGCGCAAGCTGGCGGGGATGGGGTACACGCATCTGGGCATGAGCCTGGCGGGCAACCGGCCCGGCGAAGTCTTCGCGCTGGGGCCGAAGGAACGGGCTGCGCTGGTGCGGGAGGCGGGCATGCAAGTCGGCGTCGCCCGCTACGGCTTTGCCGGAGGGTTTCGCGAACAGGCGGAACAGGCCGTGGAGATCGGGGCGTCGATCCTCGCTTATACCGCTGCGCCCGTGTTCTTTCGGGGCGCGAAATTCGGGCAGACCACGCGTGCTGCGTTTGACAAATGGCTGCCCGAACTGGGCAAGATGGCCGAAACCGCGCGCGAATTGGGCCTGACGCTGGTCTATCACAACCATTGGTGGGACTTTAAGCCGCTGGATGGCGAGACCCCGCTGGAAATCATCGCGCGTACCTATCCCCCAAGCCTCGTCGGCTTCGAAATCGACCTGGCCTGGGCCTGGCTTGGCGGCGCCGATCCGTTCACCGTGGTCTCCACGTATGGGCCGCGCGTCCGCTCGCTGCACCTCAAGGATGTCGATCCCTCGCGCGGCAAGGACATGATCAAGCAACTGGTGGAGCCCGGTGCGGGGCGGTTGGACTATGCCACGCTGCTGCCAAAGCTCGACAAGATCACCGATGCGATCGGCTATGTCGAAGTCGATCAGCCTGACGACGGCATGGCAGCGGCCGCTTCCGCCGCGCGCTTCCTGCTGGCCGTGCGGGCGGGCGAGGCATGATCCGCCGTATCCCGCTGCGCTGGTGGATCATCGGGCTGGTCACGCTGGGCACGGTGCTGAACTATCTGGCTCGCTCGACGCTTTCCGTGGCCGCGCCGACGATCAAGGCCGAGTTCGGCATGTCGACCGAGGAATACAGCTGGGTCGTTATGGCTTTTCAGGCAGCCTACACGGTGATGCAGACCGTAGCCGGTGCCGTGCTCGATGCGCTGGGCACGCGGCTGGGGTTCTTCATCTTCGCGATGGGCTGGGCGCTGTCCAACATGGCGCATGGGTTGGTGGGCGGATGGCAGGGTCTCGCTTTCATGCGCGGATTGCTCGGCGCGACCGAGGCGGCGGCGATCCCCGCCGGGACCAAGGCGGTTTCGGAATGGTTCCCCGCGCGCGAAAGGCCGTTGGCGACCAGCGCGTTCCAGATGGGCACGAGCGTGGGCAATATCGCCGCGCCGCCGCTGGTGGTGTTCTGCATTCTCAATTGGGGCTGGGAATCGGCGTTCTATGTGACCGGCGCGTTGAGTGTGGTCTGGGCGCTGCTCTGGTGGTTCGCTTACCGCACGCCGCAGGATCACCCGCGTATCACCCCGGCCGAGCGGGATCTGATCGTGCAGGACCAGCGGCAGACCACAGAGAGCAGCGCTCGCCCGGCTACACGCAAGGCGGTGCTGCGCTCGCGCGGTTTCTGGGCGATCGCCATCCCGCGTTTCCTCGCCGAACCGGCCTGGCAGACGTTCAATTTCTTCATCCCGCTCTATCTCGTTTCGGTCTGGGGGCTCGATCTCAAGGGCGTGGCGATGTGGGCCTGGCTGCCGTTTCTGGCGGCCGATCTGGGCTCTCTCGCCGCCGGGCTGGTGCCGCCGGTGCTGATGCGGCGCGGCGCGGGCATGATCGCCTCACGCAAGGTGACGATGACTCTGGGGGCCATGTGCATGATCGGCCCGGCCTGTATCGGCCTTGCCGGATCGCCGGGGCTCGCCATCGCGCTGTTCTGCGTGGGCGGTTTCGCGCACCAGATGCTCAATGGCGCGCTCATCACCTTGTGCTCGGACTTGTTCGAGCCGCGCACGGTGGCGACTGCCAGCGGTATGGCCGGAACGATCGCGTGGATCGGCGGGATGTTGTTCACGCTGATCATCGGCCAGAGCGCGGACGTTTACGGATACAGCCCGCTGTTCGTGGCGCTGGCCGCGCTCGATATTATGGGTGCCGCCGTGCTCTGGGCGCTCCTGCGCGGCTGGCGTGAGAACAGCAACCCCGTAAAGGCGCCCGCCTGAAGGCGGGCGCCGATCGATCCGTCCTAACCTTGCAGCTTGCGGACAAGCGCATCGGCGATGCTCCGCATCCCGGCCGCGCTCGGATGCCAGGGAGCGCCGGGGCCGGTATTTGGCGCGCCCATGCTCCACGGATCGGCATCGCAGGGTGTATGATGGGCGGAGAGAGCGCTGGTGTCTATCAGCAGTGCTCCGGTTTCCTTTGCTGCCTGAGCGGTCACGGCAGCAAGCCTCTTGCCCTGTTCACGCATCGTCGCGGCTTTCGTATCTGAAAGCGGGACGGCGGCGCAGACCTTACCGTCCGGGACGAGCGTTACATATTCCACGAAGACCAGTGTGGCTTTCGGCGATCTGGCGTGAACCTCACGGCCGATCGCGGTCAGGTGGGCTTCCAGGTTCTGCCAGTCGGCTTCCGTCGGCAATAGCAGCGGCGGACACTTGTGCCCGGCGGGATTGCAACTCGCTACGTAGACATTCCTGACATAGTTCACGTCATTGCCGCCGATCGTGACGGTCACGAGCCGCGTGTCCGGAGTGAGGGCATCAAGCTGTGCGGGAAGCTCTTTCCAGGGACCCAGAATATGCGCGGTCGTGGCGCCGCTGCACGACACGTCAATCAGGTCCAGACCCATACGTGCTGCGAGCAATGTGGCGTAGTTGTTGTTGTCGCGGCCGCAGCGCGACGGTGTGCCGGGCTTGGGGCTGCCCAGCATCGGACCGGCCGCATAGGAACTGCCCATGGCCACGTACTGTCCTGTGATTGGCAGCTTCGCAGATGGGACAGGCGCCGTGCCGGCGCAGGAGGCCAGGGTTGATGCCGTGAACATCGCAATCAATCCCGGCTTTGTCAGTGAAGCGGCTGTGCGGTACGCTTTCTTGAACATCGTTCTCCCCCTGTCTTTTTTGCCTATAATCTATGCAGTTCAAATCTTCCGGTACGGTGCCTCGTCATCTGCTGCCGGGATGGCGCCGCGCCGCATGACGCACCAGCCTGCCAGGGCATGCCCCGCCTGCGCAGCGGCTTTGTCCGGTACGCCGTTGAGGCGCGCGGCAAGATATCCCGCGCTGAAAGCATCGCCTGCGCCGCTGGTGTCGATCGGCTGCAGCGTTTCGGGGACGGGGCAGGGGCTGCCATCGGGCAGCAGGCACCCCTCCGCGCCCAGTTTCACGATCACTTCGCCGCAGCCTTGCCGTTGCCAGTGCGTGACGGTTTCTTCCGGCGTTTCCGCGCCGCTCAGCGCGGCTTCGTCTTCGAACGTGGGCAGGCCGATGTCGGCGAAGGGCAAGGCCCTGTCGCGCATGCGGATGGCGGCCTCCTGCGATTCCCACAGGCGCGGCCGGTAATTGCCGTCGAAGGCCACCAGCCCGCCGTTATCGCGCACGCGTCCGGCCAGGCGCAGCAGATCCTGCCGCCCTTGCGGAGGCAGGATCGCCAGCGAGATCAGCGAGAAATAGAGCAGGTCCGCCGTTTCCGCCCGGGCTATGGCATCGTCGATGGCTTCCAGTTCGAACATCGCGCGCGCTGCGCTCGCCTCGCGCCAGTAGGTGAAGCTGCGTTCGCCCTGCTCGTCCGTGGTGATGGCGTAGAGGCCGGTGTTGCGCTTGGGGTGTGTGACAACGAGGCTGGTATCGATGCCCTCGGCCTGCCAGCGCGCGGGTAAATCCGCGCTGAACGGATCGCTGCCCAGCGCGGTCATATAGGCCGTATCGTGCCCGCTGCGGGCCAGGTGCACGGCGGTGTTCAGCGTATCGCCGCCAAAGCCCAGATGCCAGTCATCGCCATGGCCCGAAAGTTCGAGCATGGCCTCACCCAGGCAGACGATTCTTGCCATTTCCGCAGATGTCCTTCGCCGCGAGGCTTACCAGTTCCACATCGTCCCGTCCTCCAGCCGGGCGACCGGCAGGTAGGCGGGCTTGTAGGGATACTTCGCGGCAAGCGCTTCGTCGATGTCCACGCCATGGCCCGGCGTTTCGCCCACGATCAGGTGGCCATCCTCGAAACGGTAATCATGCGGGAAGACGGCGTCTGTCTCCTCGGTGTGGCGCATGTATTCCTGAATGCCGAAGTTGGGCACCCAGGTATCGAAGTGCAGCGCGCAGCCCATCGTTACCGGCGAAAGGTCGGTGGCGCCGTGGCTGCCGGTGCGCACCTGATAGAGCGCGGCCAGATCGGCGATGCGGCGCAGATGCGTGAGCCCGCCCGCGCCGACCACGGTGGCGCGGATATAGTCGATCAGCTGGTTCTGGATCAGATCCTTGGCATCCCAGATCGTGTTGAAGATCTCGCCCACCGCCAGCGGGGTGACGGTGTGCTGGCGCACCAGTTTGAAGGCTTCCTGATTTTCGGCAGGCGTGCAGTCCTCGAACCAGAAGAGCTGGTAGGGTTCCAGCATCTTGCCCAGATTTGCCGCTTCCTGCGGGGTGTAGCGGTGGTGGCCGTCATGCAGCAGGTGATGGTCGAAGCCGTAAGTCGCGCGCAGCTTCTCGAACAGCTTGGGCACGTAGTTCAGCGCCTTGCGCGTGTCCCACCCGGTGAGCGAGGGCAGGGCGGCATCGGCCGGTTCGTAATAGAGCTTGCCGCGCCCCACGCCATAGGCATCCTTGATGCCCGGCACGCCGGTCTGCGCGCGGATCGCCTTGTAGCCCATGTCGATATAGTGGCCGACCGCATCGACCGTCTCGTCGATGTCCGCGCCATTGGCATGGCCATAGACCATCACCCGCTCGCGGCTCTTGCCGCCAAGCAGGTCATAAACCGGCATCCCGGCCATCTTGCCCTTGATGTCCCACAGCGCCATGTCCACCGCCGCTATGGCGCGCATCGTTACCGGGCCGCGCCGCCAGTAGGCACCGCGATAGAGGTATTGCCAGATATCCTCGATCCGGCGCGGGTCCATGCCGGTGAGGCAGGGGATCACGTGGTCTTCCAGATAGGAGACCACCGCCTTTTCCCGCCCGTTCAGCGTGGCGTCGCCGATGCCGTAAACGCCCTGATCGGTCACGATCTTGAGAGTGACGAAATTGCGGCCCGGGCAGGTCACAATGACTTTCGCGGACTGGATCTTCATGTTTTTCCCGATGCCCCTGATCTTCCGAGATATGCGGCGTGGCCGCAAAGCAGTTTTACCACTTGCAAGAAAGTGGTACGACCGCAATAGAAAGGTGATGCTGATGAAGAAAACCGAGCGGGCGTTACCGCGGGCCAATCCGGAACTCTCCGCGATCGGTGCGGACGAATCCCGGCTCTACAAGCGCGTTGCCGCCGCCCTGATCGAGGATCTGCAGTCGGGCAAGTTCGCCATTGGCGATAAAATGCCCGCCGAACGCGATCTGGCGGTGAGGATGAAGGTCAGCCGCCCGGTCGTTCGCGAGGCGATGCTGGCGCTGGAGGTTCTGGGGCTGATCGAGGTCCGGCTGGGGGCGGGCACGTTCGTCATCCGTCTGCCCGGCGAAAGCGACGAGCCGCGTTTCAGCGTCAGCCCGTTCGAACTGCTCGAAGCGCGTCTGGTCTTCGAAGGCGAAGCGGCGGCGCTTGCCGCTGTGCATATCACCGACGAGGAAATTGCGCGGCTGGAACAGCTCGTGGCGGCCATTCGCGAACAGAACGAGGAGCATATCGCCGAGGAGAATGCCGACATGGCCTTCCACATGGCGATCGCACGGGCCACGCGGAATGCCGCCGTGGAAAAGACCGTGGAGGATCTCTGGCTCCAGCGCTGGAATTCGGCCGAATGCACGTTGCTGCTGGAACAGGCGCGCACTGCGAACGTGCTGCCGGTGGTGGACGAGCACACCGCGATTGTGGAGGCGCTGCGCAGCCGTGATCCCAAAGCGGCCCGCACGGCCATGCGCGGGCATCTGGAAGCGGTGATCAAGCATCTGCTGTTCGCTGTCGAGGAAAAGGCGCTGGCCGAAGCGCGCAAGTCGGTGGACAGCCAGCGCCAGCGGTTCGGCGTAGTGGCGCGGATTTGACCGGTAGCGGAGGTTTGATGGCACCGTCTCTTCGTCTGTCCGCCGATCGTCTGTTTCCGGCTGACGATCGCACGCGGGGCATTGCCCGGGCGCTTTACCGGGAAGTCAGCAGCCTTCCCATCATCAGTCCGCATGGCCACACGGACCCCGCGTGGTTCGCGTCCGATGCGCCCTTTGAAAACGCCAGCGCGCTGTTGCTGCAGCCGGACCATTACCTGTTCCGCATGCTCTATTCGCAGGGCATACCGCTCGCCTCGCTGGGAATCGGGGCGGAGGGCCGCGATGCCGATCCGCGCGCGGCGTGGCGCTTGTTTGCGGCGAACTATCATTTGTTTCGCGGCACACCTTCGCGCATGTGGCTCGACTGGGTGTTCGCCGAAGTCTTCGGCCTCGATGTGCGGCTGACGGGGGACACGGCGGACCTCTATTTCGATACGATCACGGAGATGCTGGCACGGCCCGAATTCCGCCCGCGCGCCTTGTTCGAGCGGTTCAATATCGAAGTGCTGACCACCACCGAAAGCCCGCTCGATACGCTGGAGCACCACCAGGCGATCCGCAGCAGCGGCTGGTCCGGCCGGGTGCTCACTGCCTATCGCCCCGATCCGGTGGTCGATCCCGAATTCGAAGGCTTCCAGGCTAATCTCGATCGCCTCTCCGAATTGACCGGAGAGGATTGCCGCACCTGGCAGGGCTATCTCGCCGCGCACCGCCAGCGCCGCGCGTTCTTCGCCTCCATGGGGGCGACTTCGACCGATCATGGCCATCCCACGGCGGCGACGGCCGATCTGCCGATGCCCGAGGCCGAAGCGCTGTTCGCCGATGTCGCCGCGGGCCGGGCCACTGCGGCGCAGGCCGAACTGTTCCGTGCGCAGATGCTTACCGAAATGGTCGGGATGAGCCTGGAAGACGGGCTGGTGATGCAGATCCACCCGGGATCGTTCCGCAATCACAACGCACAGCTCTTCGAACGCTTCGGGCGGGACAAGGGCGCCGATATTCCGGTGGCGACCGAATATGTCCGCGCGCTGCATCCGTTGCTCTCGCGCTACGGCAATGAGGCGGGGCTGACGGTGATCCTCTTCACGCTGGACGAAACCGTCTATTCGCGCGAACTGGCACCGCTTGCAGGGCACTATCCGGCGCTGCGGCTGGGGCCTGCCTGGTGGTTCCATGACAGCCCGGAGGGGATGCGCCGCTTCCGTGAGCACGTGACCGAGACGGCCGGGTTCTACAACACCGTGGGCTTCAACGACGATACCCGTGCGTTCCTTTCGATCCCGGCGCGCCATGACGTGGCCCGGCGGATCGACTGCGCTTTCCTGGCAAGGCTGGTCGCCGAACACCGGATGGAAGAGGACGAGGCCGCCGAAGTGGCCGTGGATCTTGCCTATAACCTTCCGAAGAAGGCCTACAAATTGTGAGACTTTCGCGGGAAAACCTTGGCAGGCTGAGCCGGGACGTGGCGCGGTATGGTTATGACCGCGATGCTCAGGCGGTGGGGATCGTGCATTTCGGCATCGGTGCTTTCCACCGCGCGCATCAGGCGTGGTATACCGATGCGGCGATGAACGGCGGGGACCGGGACTGGGCGATTACCGGCGTGTCTCTGCGTTCGGGCAGCGTCGCGGAGCAGATGAACCCGCAGGACGGCCTCTATACCGTCACCGAGCGTTCGGGCGGCGTAGCGCGGACGCGCGTGATTGGTGCCGTGCGCGAGGTTCTGGTGGCGCCGCAGAGCCCGGCGGCTCTCGCGGCGGCGCTGTCTGCGCCCCGGACGCGCATCGTGACGTTCACGGTCACGGAAAAGGGTTATTGCCGCGCGCCGGACGGATCGCTCGATCTGGCCCTTGCCGATGGGGGCAGCTTCTACCCGCTGCTGGCCACAGCCCTGCGCCAGCGCCGGGATGCGGGGACCGGCGGGCTGACGCTGCTGAGCTGCGATAATCTCGCCGCCAATGGCCGCCAGCTTGCCGGGCTGATGCAGCAATACCTGACGGCGCGCGCGCCCGACCTGCTGGACTGGTTCGCCGCCGAATGCTCCTGCCCGTCCAGCATGGTGGACCGCATCGTGCCCGCCAGCACGAACGAAGACCGCGCCGGGCTGGCGGAAAGGATCGGACTGGAGGATCGTGCCGCCGTCTTCACCGAGCCGTTCAGCCAGTGGGTGATCGAGGACAGTTTCGTGGCCGGGCGGCCCGGGTGGGAGAAGGTGGGCGCACAGCTTGTCGCGGATGTTGCCCCTTACGAAACCGCCAAGTTGCGCATGCTGAACGGGGCCCATTCGGCGCTGGCCTATCTGGGGCTGGAGCATGGGCACGACTATGTGCATCAGGCCGTGGCCGACCCGGACATCCGGCCGCTGGTCGAACGGCTCATGCGGGAAGAAGCGGCCCCCACCATTGCGGCGGCACCGGGGCAGGACCTCGATGCCTATGCGTCCTCGCTGCTCGAACGCTTCGCCAATCCGGCGCTGAACCACCGGCTGGAACAGATCGCGATGGACGGCAGCCAGAAGATCCCGCAGCGCTGGCTGGAAACGCTGGCGGCGCGCGGGGCTGCCGGGGCCGGTTGCCCGGCGATCCTGACCGCGCTGGCCGCCTGGCTGCGGCACGTGCGCGGCGATGGGCACAAGGTAGACGATCCGCTGGCGGCCGAACTGGCCGGTGCCTGGAGCGCCCATGGCACGAGCGGGATCGCCGATGTCCTGTTCTGCGCGGGCGGCCTTATGGGCGGCCCATGGACCGCGCGTGAGAGCGACCGGGCCTTTCTGGCAAAGGCTTTGCCCCGGCCTGCCTGAATGCAGGCCGACCGGGGCCTTGGCGGTTCATATGCGCCTGCGCTCCAGGCTTCAGTCGGCCGGGTTCTTCCAGTGTCTCGCGGCCATGTGCACTGTCGTTGCCGGGCCAAGATGTTCCGCGTCCGATCCCAGCGCGAAGGCATAGTCGCCCGCCGGGATCGACCAGCCGCCGTCCTTCCAGTCCGCCAGCAGGCGCGGGTCGATCGTGACCGTGACCTTTTGCGAGGCCCCCGGCGCCAGCTCGACGCGCTGGAAGCCGACAAGGCGCTGCTTGGTCTCACCCCCGCGCGAGACGAGGTAGAGCTGGCCCACCGTCGCGCCCGCGCGCGTGCCGGTGTTGCGCAAGGTGAAGCTGGCGGTCTTGCCGTCGGTCTTCAGGCCATCCGAGGCAAAAGTGGTGTAGGAAAGGCCATAGCCGAACGGGAAGAGTGCTTTTTCTCCCTTGCGGGCAAACCAGCGGTAGCCGACGTCCGATCCCTCGATGTTGTAATTCGCATAGAGCTTGGTGTCCGGCGTGGGCGGCGCGCCCGTCTCGCTGGGTTCGAACTGGCCATAGCCGTCGAGCACCGGGCGCGGCAGCTGATCGACGCTCTTGGGGAAGGTGATCGGGAGATGGCCGGAGGGGTTGGTCTCGCCGAACAGCACCGAGGCGATCGCTTCGCCGCCGCGCGCGCCGGGATACCAGGCTTCCAGCACGGCGGCGGTCTTGTCGAGCCAGGGCATGGCGACCGGATTGCCGGTTTCCAGCACGACGATGGTGTTGGGATTGGCCGCGGCCACGGCGGAGATCAGCGCGTCCTGCCCGTTGGGCAGCGAAAGGTCGGGCAGATCGCGGCCTTCGGTCGCCCACTTGGTGGCGAAAATGATCGCCACGTCGGCCTTCTTCGCTGCGATGACGGCATCGGCGATATAGTCGCCCATGTGCCATGAGACATCGGCGTCCGGGGCCATGGCCTTGATCGCCTTTACCGGCGAGGAGCGCTGATAGGTCTTGGCGGCGAAAGCGCCGTATGGGCCGTCTATCCCCAGTGGAATGGAGACGACGGGGCCGCCTTCGCCCTGCACCTGGCTGGAGCCGCCGCCCGAGAGCACGCCGACGCTGGCATAGCCGCCGATCACCGCGATGTGCTTTGCGGTCCTGGCCAGCGGCAGCGCGCCGTCTTCGTTGCGCAGCAGGACAATGCCTTGTTTGGCGACCTCTTCCGCCACTTTGGCATGCGCGGCGAAATCGATCTTGCCGCCGGGCGTGGCCGGGTGCTTGTCGATCCCGGCGGCGTAGATCGCGGTGAGGATGCGCTTGTTCATGTCATCGAGGCGCGCGGCATAGCGCGGGTCTTTCGCGGCGGCCTCGGCCAGCGGCTTGCCGAAGAATGCTGCCTTGTCGAGCTGCGAACCCGACTGCTGGTCGAGCCCGTCGAGCGCGGTTTCCAGCGAGGGCACGGCGCCCCAGTCGGACATGACGAAGCCCTTGTAGTGCCAGCTGTCCTTGAGGACCGTGTTGAGCAGGTAATCGCTGTCGCAGGTCTGCTTGCCGTCAAGGCGGTTGTAAGCGCACATGACCGAGAGCGGATTGCCCTTCTCGATGCCGATCTGGAAGGCGAGCAGGTCGCTCTCGCGCGCGGCGGCATCGGAGATCTGCACGTCCACGAACTTGCGCCCGGTTTCCTGGCCGTTGAACGCGAAGTGCTTGATCGTCGAGATGATGTGGTTCGACTGGACACCGGCAATCGCCGCGCCGACCAGATCGCCGGTCAGCAGCGGATCTTCGGAGAGATATTCGAAAGTGCGCCCGTTGCGCGGATCGCGCATCAGGTTGGCGCCGCCCGCGAGCAGGACATTGAAGCCCTTGGCGCGCGCTTCCGCACCGATCATCGCTCCGCCTTCGCGCATCAGGCCGGGGTTCCAGGTGGAAGCCATGGCCACGCCCGAGGGCAGGGCGGTGGCCCCGTCCTTGCGCACGCCCATCAGGTAGGCAACGCCCAGGCTGGCGTCGGTTTCCTTGAGCGCGGGAACGCCCAGCCGCTCGATCCCGGCGACGTAGCCCGCGCCGGGGACCGACCCGGCGGGCGGCGGCGAGGCATTGGCGCCGAATGCGAAGGGCAGGATGCCCTTCGTCAGCACGGTCTTTTCCTCCGGCTTCATCGCTTTCACGGTTGCTTCCGCATGCGCTTCGGCCGCTGCCATGCCGGGGTCGGCAGGCTTGGCGCCGGTCTTGGCCAAGGCAGGGCCTGCGTTGGCGGAAAGGGCTAGAGCGGCGGCCGACAGGGCAAGTGCTGCGCGCATGGGGGATTTCTCCGGTAGTCGTTGAAGGGAGGAAGGTGTTACGGGGGATCGGGAAAGCTGGTGCCGCCTGCTATTTCACCACGACGCGCACGCGGCCCAGATTGCCGATCCGCGCATAGGGCGTGTCGAAATCGTCCTGACGCTGCGAAGTTCCGCGCAGCGCGGGGAAGTACGTGCCGGGCTTGTCGAATGTGTGCGTGACGGTGACTGTCACGCTTTTCGCGCCCTTGGCCACTTTCGAGGATTGCGGGAAGGTGCCTTTGCCGTCGAAATCCCACTCGGCGGCGACAAGGTCGCCTGTGCCGGGCGGTACTGTGATCGTGCCGGTGAACGTGACCGGGGTGCCCACGGCCACATCGGCCCGGACGCCGCCATTGGCGGCCAGTGTCACGACCGGCTGGATGCCATGGCGCGCGGCGGCTGTGGGCGGCACGATGACCTGTCCGTCCTCGATCCGGTAGGAGGTGCTGGCGGGCGGCGCCACGCCCTTTTCTACCCAGGCGGAAAGATCGCGCAGGGCCTGCTGCAGCACGCCCTCATAGCTGACGATGCGGCTGGGATCCTCATTCGACTGCTGGTCGCCGTGCAGGGCGTGATCGGTGTAGTAGAGCCGCAAGTGGTTATCGGCATCGGCGCCGAAATGCGCGGCGGCGCGCTGGAGATACCAGTCCGCCTGCCAGGGCATCGCCTCCCGGTCCCACAGCGAGGCGGCGATGATCATCTTGCCCTCGAACTTGCCGGTCATGCCCGAACCGGAGGTGGCCTTGGTGAACAGCGGGCCGATCAGCATCGGCCGCTGCGGATAGAGCGGCTTGCCGTCCTCGCCGCGGAACTGGTCCCACACCTTGAATTCCGGCCCCGGCACCTGATGGCGGTGATAGGTTTCCATCGCCAGCCAGTTGGAATTGTCGATCTGCACCTGATCGCCGGGCTTGAGCGCGCTGGCGACCGACTGCTCGGCAAAGCCCAGGATCACGATGTCGCCGTCGATATGCGCGACAGGCATGTCCTTGCCGGCTTCCGGCCCGCTCTTGATCAGCAGGTCTCCTCCGATGAATTCCACCTTCGGCGGCGTTCCGGCGAGGCGGTAGCCGACGATGCGCTGGCCTTCGGCGCCTTCGGGAATCTTGAAGGCATTGTCCACGCCGCCCCGGTCCTTGTTGTTGGAGGCGTCAGTGTTGAGGCGCATCCGCGCAGCCTGTGCCGCCGTGATGGGTTCGGCCACAGTGGTGGCGAACTGCAGGCGGTAACCGTCGAACCAGTGCGGATCGTCATGGCCGAGGTAGCCGGGCTTGGTCCAGAAATCGGTGAAGTAAGTGGGATCAGCCATCTTCACGCCGGGATAGAGCGCGGCAAAGCCGTGGACGCCCATCGTCTTCCACCCGAACCAGGACTTCATCGGGAAGCCCATTTTCGTCACGACGCGCAGGGCCCGCGTCTCCATGGGATTGAGCCCGGCGTAGGGATCGCCCGATCCGCCCGGTTCCACCGCATCCACGATCTGCGGGAATTTCTTGTCGAGAATGCGCATCGCCTGCATGCGCACGGTGAACATGTTCGGAATCGCCATGTTCGAGCCCGGCACATAGGGCACCACACCGTCCCACACGCCGTGCGTGCTTTCGATGGAGCCGATCGTGCGGTAGGCGCCGCCCGATCCGCCATAGGCATAGCCGTAGGGCCGCTTCCCGCCATAGATCTGTTGCGCGACGACGCGCGAATATTGCGCTGCGGCGGCGTTGGCGCGGTAGGCGGTGATCGTCGGGTCGGCCATCTGTGCGCCCCCGGCGATATCGATCTTGCCGCCGCCGTTGGTCTCTACGAAGTAGGCCCCGCTGGCGATCGAGAAGCCGATCTTGTTGAAGCGCCCCGGCGGCACCGATTGCGCCAGATTCTCGCTCTGCGGCACCGGCGTGATGTGCTGGAAGAAACGTCCCTGATATTCGTCCTTGGGCGGGAAATAGAAGGAAAACCGCGTGTCCGTGCCCTTGAAGCCACCATGCACATAACGGTGGCGGACAGGCGCATCGCGCCATTCGTCCACATCGATATAGGGATGGGCAAAGAGCGGATCTGCCGCAGGCTGTTCGGCCGCCGGGCTGGCAGTCTTGGACGCGATGGCCGCCGTGGCGGTCGCGGTCAGTCCGATCATGGCAGCGCTGAGCAGCAAACGTTTCATTTTAGCATTCCATTCCAATTTTAAGGCCCGGTCAGTGCTTGCAGGCACTGGCCGGGCCTTTTCTGGTCAATGTTTCCGGGCGATCGTCAGAATTTCTTCGACGCTCCCAGAATGAACATCCGGCCGAACGAGAAGCCGTTGGCGAAGCCGAACTCGTTCGGCAGGTTACGCCGCAGAACCGGCGGATCCTGATCGAACACGTTGTTGACGTTCAGCGTGAGGGTCAGATCCTTCAGGATCGCGCTGCTGGCAGGCACGTCATACTTGAAGAACAGGTTCACGGTGCTGAAGGAGCTGACATGATCCTGAACCGGCGTGCCGGTCGGCACGATGTCGTAGCCGCCGGTGTAGTTCCAGCTCGCCTGTGCGCGGAACGATCCGATCGAGGCGCCCAGCGACGATTGCAGGTACAGCTTGGGATGTTCCGTCGCCAGTTCGTCAACCACGGAGGCTTCGGGGCTGACCTGCGATTTGCGCGAAAGCGGGCGGTTGCCGCTTACCGCCAGATCGACGCTGCCGAAGCTTGTCGGGTGGTTGTAGCTCGCCTGGAAGTCGATGCCCTTGACGTGGAGGATGCCGTAATTGGCGACCCGGAAATCGACCAGTTCATACACCAGCGTGCCACTGTCGATCAGCGGTTGGACAGTGGCCGTGCCGCCCGGCGCCTGCGCGGCGAAGGCAAGCAGATCTGCGGCCGAGAAGCCGGCGCTGTTGGTCAGCACATTGTCCGGGTAGTTGGCGATGATGTCCGCATCCACTTTGGGCGTGCGCAGGATGTCCTTGAAGTTGACATCGTAGTAGCTGACGCTGGCGCTGAGCCCGTCGATCGGGGTGAGGTCCGCGCCCACCGACCAGGTATCCGCCTTCTGCGGCTTGAGGCCGGATACCGATCCCTGCAGCCCGACGGTATAAGCGCCCGGAGGTGCCGGATCGGCCGGGTTGGGGAATGGCACGAAGGGGAAGGCGCCGATCGTGTTGCGCGACGAGCCGAGCTGATCGAGCGGTGTCGGTGCGGTGAACGAAGTCCCCCAGTTGCCGCGCAGACTGATCCATTCCGCCGGTTTGAAGGTGGCGCCGAACTTCGGATTGAAGGTGTCGCCGAAGTCACTGTACTTGTCGTAGCGGGCCGATGCCGAAACGGTCAGCATGCTGCCGCCGTAACCATCCGAAAGCAGCGGGGCCTGCAGTTCGCCGAACACGGAATGCACATTACGGCTGTATGTGCTGAACGGAATGGCGCTGAGCGTGCCGATGCGGATATCGCTGCCGAAGCGCTGGCTCAGGCTGTCGTGCATGTATTCGTAGCCGATGGCCAGGCGGGCGTCGCCGCCCGGCAGGTCCAGCAGTTTTCCTTCCAGAATCGCGCGCGCGTTGAACAGGTCGTCCTTGGCCTGGCCCGCGATCTCGCTGTCGATGAGATCGGCGACAAGTGCCGGGTTATTGTTCGTGACGTCGAAAGGATTGAACGCGGTGTCCGCCGTGGTGGCGGCCCCGGCAGCGCCCAGGCGGGAATTGCTGATGCCTGTGAGTTCGTAGCTGCTGTCGCTCGCGCTCCAGTTGAACAGCGTGCGAAGCTGCCAGTTGCTGTTCAGGTCATGCTTCAACTCGGCGTTGAAGCCCCATTCCTTGATCAGCGTATCCGAATGCTTGCTGTCCGGGCCGAGCAGCGGGCGCAGGTTGAAGCTGACGTTCGCCAGATTGACGGCCGCGTATGGGCCGACTGTCGTCGGGCCGAGCACGAGACCGGCCGGAAGGCTTGTCGCGGCGTAGGGGTTGGCGGGCGTCACCGCCACTGAACTCGTCAGGTCGCCGGTCGATTGGGTTTTGCGCTGGCCATAGTAGGCACGGATATCGATCGAAGTCTTGCTGTCGAGTTCCTGCGTCAGGCCTGCCAGCACGCCATGGCGTTCCGCGCGCGGAATATAGGTTTCATCCTGGCTGTTGTCGCACAGGTTTTGAGTGCCCGGCTGGAAATCGGGCGCAGCGTAGTTCACCGAATTGACCGTAGCGCCGAATATCGGGATCACGGTGTTGACCGAGAGGTTCGGGTTGGCGCAGGTCAGATCGCGCGGGACATAAGGCGGTTCGGCGCCGTAGTTCACGTCCTTGATGAAGCTGCGTTCGCGTCCGTAGAGCGCATCGCTCTTCGAGTAGCTGTAAGCGACATAGGCCGAACCGCTGCCCCAGTCCTTGCCTGCTGTCGCATTGGCGTCCCACTGCCAGTAATTGTCGGCGAAGCCGTAGTGGCCATCCACTTTCACGCCATCGAACCGCTTGCGGGTGATGAAGTTGATCGTACCGGCGACCGCATCGGCGCCATAGGTGGCCGATCCGCCTTCGGTGACCACTTCCACGCGTTCGATCGCGCCGATCGGGATCAGGTCGGGATCGATCGAGGCCTGATTGACGCCTGCCGACGCGATGCGGTGCCCGTCAACCAGGATCAGCGTGGCCGAACTGGCTGCGGTTTCTGGCGAGATCTCGCGCAGGTTGGGCCGGGAGATCTGGATCTGATTGACCGCGATGGCCAGGTCGGCGAGCGGGACGTTGTTGAAGTAGTTGGTGACTTGCGGGATCGTGGCCAGCAATTCGTTGGACGAAAGCGCTGCCGTTTCCTGCAGCTTGGTGCTGTCCAGCGAGATCGAGCTGGATCCGATCAGGGGTTCGCCGCGCAGCAAGGTGCCGGTGACGATGATTTCGTCAGAGACTGTCGCTTGCTCTTCCGGTCCCGGTCCGGCGGCATTCCCGGCCGACTGAGCCAGAGCTTTGCCAGGCAGTGTTCCTGCCACCGCAAGCCCGGCGGCCGCCATGGCCCAAGTACAGACATTCATAGTAAAACGGCGCGCATTGCAGGCGCGCGATGCCCTTGCAGGTCGCATCATTATCCTCCCCTTGTTTTGGTTGCGCGAATGCGCTTTGGCACAGCCTCCGGTTTTGTGGATGACCGGCCAATGGGGAGAACTTGAGCGATGCGGCGGCAACAGTCAACTTATTTCATGCAGTGAAAAAACTACATGATTTACGCTGCAGCGTGATAGGGGCGAGTGCATGAAGCGGAATAATCCCAGCGAGAACCGTCTTGCTGTACTCAAGGCGATCGGCGGCAACGGGCCTGTCACGCGCAGCGATCTGCCGGAATTGACCGGGCTGGCAGCGGGCACGATCTCCCAGATTACCGCCGAATTCGTCCGCCGGGGGTTCCTCGTCGAACGGAAGGACAAGTCCGGCCTTTCGGGGCGGCCCCGGGTCTACCTGGAAGTGAAGGGCGAAGGGCCGATCGTCGTCGGAGCCCGGATGACGATACGCCGCACGCTGGCGGTAACCTTCGCTGATCTGTCCGGGCAGATCCGGTTTTCCGCCGAGCCGGACCTGGCGTTGCATGACACGCTGGAAGAGACTGCGCAGGGCGTGGCGGAAGCCTTGTCCCGTGCGGTGGAGGAAAGCGGCTTCAGAAAGGAACGGATCGAGCGATTCGGTATCGCGATGCCGGCTCTGGTCGACAGCGAAGGCGGCATGATCCATTTCATGGCGACTTATGACCAGAGGCCTTTTGCGTTCGCCGCCGAGGTCGCGAAGCAGCTTCAGGCGCCCGTTACGATTGAAAAGGGAACGGCCTCTCTGGCGCGGGCGGAGCACTGGTTCGGCGAAGCGCAGGGGCATGAGACGTTCACTCTGATCAATGTGGACCTGTCGCTCGATTCAGCCATGTATTTCAACGGGAAGCCCAGGGTGGGGGCGCATGGTCTCGCTCCGGAACTGGGGCACGTGAAGACGGATCATGGGCTTGGCGGAGAAGCCTGCTATTGCGGCGCACACGGCTGCGCCACTGCCTATGCCTCCATTGCCGGGATCATCAGGCGTGCCGGGCTGTACGCAGGCTATGCCTACCGCGACCGCGAGATCAGGGCTTACCGGGACAACTTCGCGGCGTTGACACGGCAGGCCAGTGAGGGAGATCCGAATGGCGTTGCCCTGTTCCAATGTGCGGGCACCCACCTGGGATATCTGGTGGCCGATCACATCAATGCCGCCGATCCCGGGTTTGTGCTCATCATGGTTCCGGATGCCAGGTACACCGAACTAGTCTCGGGCACGTTCAACGAAGCTCTAGAGCGCAATACGATGCCTGCGTTACGGAAAATGACGCAAGTGCGCTTCGCGCCGCGGCCTGACAATTGGGACGGCCTGAGCGCTGCCGCCCTGGCTTTGGAAAATGTGTAAAAGACCCTGAAACTGCAGGTGAATTACCGTCCTCCCACTCTGCGAGTTCATCCATGAATCGCGGGCCGGTCAGCGCCAGATCGCGTTGAGGGCAGGCAGCAGGTGATCGCGGTGTTCGGCGGGGACGCGGGCCAGCAGGTTCTTTTCGAACGTGTCGATGGCGGCGCCCGCCTCGCATATCTTGGCTTCGCCATCCTTGGTGAGGTTGATCGCGAGGGACTTCTTGTCGATCGGTTCGCGATGGATCAGGCCCGCGCTTTCCAGGCGGTTCAGCAATGGCACCATGTTGGCCCGCTGAATATCCAGCGTCTTGCCGATCTGGCTGGACGTCAGGTTCGCCTGTTCGCGCACCAGCAGCAGGACGGCCGCTTCCGCTATCTTGAGATCGTGCCCGGCCAGTATCGGTGCCAGTTCGCCCATCACGGCGTTCGCCGCACGCCGCAAGGCATAGCCGGGGAGTTGCGCCAGCAGGTCTGTCACGGTGTCTCCTTGTCTTTCGTCGTATCGCATCTGGTTTGACGTCAAAAATGCTATTTACAATAGCAATGTGTTTGTTATGCAGAATGACAAATACGCAGAGAGGTGTGCCATGCAAGACAACGCTGAACGCGATACCGTTTCCTATACCGTCGAAAACCGCATTGCCTGGGTGTCCTTCAACCGCCCGGACAAGCGCAACTGCATGAGCCCCCGGCTCAACCGGCGCATGATGGAAGTGCTCAACGAACTGGAATTCCGCGAGGACGTGGGTGTTCTGGTGCTCACCGGTGAGGGCACGGCCTGGTCGGCGGGCATGGATCTCAAGGAGTACTTCCGCGAGAACGAGGAAAAGGGCCTGGGGGCCACCCGCAAGGCCCAGCGTGAGGCCTATGGCTGGTGGGAGCGCCTGCGCTGGTATGAGAAGCCGACGATCGCCATGGTCAATGGCTGGTGCTTCGGCGGCGCATACGGGCCGCTGTTCGGCTGCGATCTTGCGGTTACGGCGGAGGATGCGCAGTTTGGCCTTTCCGAAATCAACTGGGGCATCCTCCCGGGCGGCGGGGCCAGCAAGATCATCGTCGAGCTGACCGGTTTCCGCAATGCGATGTACCACGCGATGATGGGCGAGAACGTGGACGGCAAGAAGGCCGCCGAATGGGGGCTCGTCAACGAAGCAGTGCCGGCGGACAAGCTGAAGGCGCGCGTGACCGAGATTGCTGAAGTCCTGCTCGGCAAGAACCCGACGGCGCTGCGGGCGACCAAGTGGGCGATCCGCCGCGTGCGTGAGATGACTTTCGACAACTCGATGGACTATCTGGTCCGCACGCAGGAAGCGGCCAACTTCTTCGATGCGGAAGGGCGCAAGGAAGCCACGCGCCAGTTCATCGACGACAAGACTTTCAAACCCGGCCTTGGGGCATACGACCGCAGCAAGACGCGTTGATCCCCGGTATTGGGAGAGGCCACTGGGAGAGGCAGGGACATGGCAGAACGAAACCTTTCGAGGCAGGCGGTATCCCGCCTGCTGTGCCCGCGTTCGGTCGCGGTTGTCGGCGCAAGTGACAAGCCGGGCGCACTTGGCGCGTCGGTTCTGGGCAATCTCGATCGCAATGGCTTTGCGGGGGAGATCTATCCGATCAATCCCAAGCGCGATGCGATCGGCGGGCGGGCCTGTCTTGCCTCCGTCGATGATCTGCCCGAAGGGGTGGACGTGGCGGTTCTGGCGATCCCGCAGGCGGGCGTGCTCGATGCCGTGCGCGGCCTGGCCGCCCGCAAGGCGGGGGGCGCGATCATCTTTTCCGCCGGGTTCGCCGAAGGCGGCGAGGAAGGCAAGGCCCAGCAGGCGGAGATCGGCCGGATTGCCGCCGAGCACGGCATGGTCATCGAAGGGCCCAATTGCCTTGGCCTCGTCAATCATATCGACGGCATTCCGCTGACATTTGTCGAAACGCAGACAAGCGCTCCCAACGGGCGCCGGGCCGTGGGCGTCGTCTCGCAGTCCGGCGCCATGGCGGCGGTTCTGTGCACGACGTTCCAGTCGCGCGAACTGGCGATCAGCTATTCGGTTTCGACCGGGAATGAGGCGGCCAGCGGTGTCGAGGACTATGTCGACTGGATGATCGAGGATGGGGCCACCCATGTCATCGCGATGATCGTCGAACAGTTCCGGCGTCCGGCGCGGTTCCTCGATGCCGCGCGGCGAGCCCGGGCGGCAGGCAAGCAGATCGTGCTGCTGCATCCCGGCAAGTCCAGCGCCGCGCGCGAATCCGCCGCGACCCATACCGGCGCGATGGCAGGCGATTACAAGCTGATGCGCCGCAAGGTGGAGCGCGAGGGCGTGATCTTCGCAGAGACGCTGGAGGAACTCGGTGACATTACCGAAATCCTGCTGCGCAGCCCGTCCATGACCCGGCCCGAACTGGCGGTTCTTGGGGAATCGGGTGCGTTCAAGGCGCTGACGCTCGATCTGGCCGAGGAACTGGGCGTTCCGCTGGCGGCTCTGGACGACAGCAACGCTCCGGAGCTGCGCGCCGCCCTGCCGCCGTTCGTGCCCGTCAGCAATCCGCTGGACATCACGGCGCAGGGGCTCAGCCAGCCGGAGATCTACACCAATACGCTGGGCTCCCTGCTTGACGATCCGCGCGTGGGCGCTGTCGTCGCGGGCGTGATCCAGACCGATCCGGTGACTTGCCGGATCAAGATTCCCGCCATTCTGGCCTCTCTGGATGGACGCGGGGCGGCAAAGCCTCTGGTGTTCGCGGGACTGGACGAAGGCGCGCCGATACCCGCCGAATATGTTGAAGACATGCGCCAGCGCGGCATCGTCTGGTTCCCCAGCACGGAGCGGGCGTTCCGCGCGCTGGCGCGTCTGGGGGCGCTTGCCCGGGCCGATCTGGAAAAGGCACAGCGCCCGCCGCTTCCGGTGCCGGGGCTTGATGCGTTTGATGGTGTGGTTGCCGAATATCAGGCCAAGGCACTGCTGGGGCCGCTGGGTTTTGTTTTTCCTGAGGGGCGCTTTGCCGATAGCGCGGAGGCTGCCGTCGCGGCGGCGGACGCTGTGGGTTATCCCGTGGTGATGAAGGCGCAAGCGGCGGCGCTTGGGCACAAGAGCGATGCGGGCGGGGTTCTGCTCAATCTTGCCGATGCCGCTGCCGTCCGGGCCGCGTGGGAGGCGATCCACGTCAATGTTTCGGCCTACAGCGCCGCGATCGTGCTTGATGGTGTGCTGATCGAAAAGATGGGCGCTCGGGGCACGGAAATGATCGTAGGCGGGCGCAACGATCCCGATTGGGGGCCAGTGGTCCTGGCCGGTTTCGGCGGCGTCACGGCTGAGATTCTGCAGGACGTGTGCCTGTTCACGCCGGACATGACCGAGGCACAGATCGCGCAGGGCCTTATGAGCCTCAAGAGCGGGGCGCTTCTGGCGGGCTACCGGGGGGCGCCAGCGCTCGATGTGCCGGCGCTTGCTGCGCTTGTCGCCAAGGTGGGCGCGCTTCTGTCCGCCGAGCCGGGTATCGCCGAGATCGATCTTAATCCCGTCATCCTGCATCCCGCGGGAGAAGGGGCGGTTGCTTTGGATGCGCTGATGCTGGTTCAGCGGGCCGATTGAATGTGAAATGGGTTGGCCGGGCGGTGCGCCAGAACGCGGAAACGCGCATGACGCCGCCGGGTGCGAATACGGGAGAAGGATATGGAGCCGAGGCAACCGGCAGCGGTCGATCCGCGCGAGATCATCGCCCGCAAGCCGATGCGGCTGCGGCAGATACTGGCCATTGCAATCTGTGTTCTGCTCAACGGGCTCGACGGGTTCGACGTTCTTTCGATCAGCTTTGCGTCTCCCGGGATCGCGGCGGACTGGGGCATCAGCCGCTCGGCCCTGGGGCTGGTCCTGTCGATGGAGCTTATCGGCATGGGCGGGGGCTCCATCATTCTCGGCCCGCTGGCCGACCGGGCGGGCCGCAAGCCCACGGCGATGCTGTGTCTTCTGGTCATGGCGCTGGGTATGTTCGGTGCGGCGCATGCCGGTTCGGTTGAGGAACTGGCGGCGCTGCGTTTTGCCACGGGTATCGGCATTGGCGGGATGCTGGCCTGCACCAACGCGATGGTGGCCGAATATGCCAATGACAAGTGGCGGGGCGCGGCCGTGGCGATCATGGCGGCGGGCTATCCGGCAGGCGCGATTGCCGGTGGCGCCTTTGCCAGTGTCCTGCTGGTCGATGGTTCATGGCGCGATGTGTTCGTGTTCGGCGCCGCAGCCAGCGCCCTGATGCTCCCGCTGCTCTATTTCCTTGTGCCCGAAAGCGTAGGCTTCCTTGCCCAGCGTGACCGGCCCGACAGGGCGGTTCGTATCAACCGCGCGCTGGCGGGGCTCGGGCATCCGCCGGTGGAGGCGTTTGCACCGCCTGTAGAGGCGGTGCCTGGCAAGGCCGCATTGCATCGCTTGTTCGAGCCGGACCTGCGCCGCACCACGTTGCTGCTGACGCTGGCCTATTTCGCGCATGTCATGACGTTCTACTTCATCCTGAAATGGGTGCCCAAGATCGTGGTGGACATGGGTTTCGAGCCGTCATCGGCAGGCGGTGTGCTGGTCTTTGCCAATGTTGGCGGCCTGTTGGGATCGCTGGTTCTGAGCGTGCTGACGCTGCGCCTTCGCCTGCACCATCTCATGCCCGTTATTCTGGCGTTCTCGGCCATCATGGTGACGGTGTTCGGGCGGACCCATCACGGGTTGACGGAACTCTCCGCCGCGGCGGCTTCGGCAGGGTTCTTCACCAACGCGGGGATGGTGGGGTTCTATGCGCTGGCGGCCTCTTCGTTCCCCACCGAGGCGCGGGCCGGTGGGACCGGGTTCGTGATCGGTCTCGGACGGGGAGGCGCTGCGTTGGGGCCGGTGATCGCGGGAATGCTGTTCGATGCTGGTCTGGGCTTGCAGGGAGTGGCTGTGGTCATGGCGCTGGGGTCTGCCGTGGCAGCCTGCGCGATCATCGCGATGCCGGGCTTTCGGCCGCTGCGGACTGCTGGAAATTGATTCAGTCTCCGGGCGCAGGACGCCGGGGCAGATGGGAGAGATGGTATGGCAACCTGGCTGGAAAACGCATGGTATGTCGCGGCATGGGACTATGAGGTAGACAGTGAGCCTCTCGCGCGGACGATCTGCGGGGTGCCGCTGATGCTGTACCGCAAGCTGGATCGCAGCGTGGCCGCCATGCGTGATGCCTGCCCGCATCGTCTTCTGCCTTTGTCGCTCGGCCTGCGCGAAGGCGATTCGATCCGTTGCCGCTATCACGGGCTGAAGCTGGGTGCGGACGGCGTGGCGGAGGAAATGCCGCTCAAGTCCGAAGCGGTGAACCGGCGGGTCTGCGTGCAGACTTATCCGGTGGTGGAAAGGCACCGTTTCATCTGGGTCTGGATCGGCGAACGGGAAAAGGCCGATCCGGCGTTGGTGCCCGATCTCTGGCCGTGCAGCGCGCAGGGCTGGGTCTTCGATGGCGGGCACTACGCCGTCGCCTGCGACTACCGGTTGATGATCGATAACCTGATGGATCTGACGCACGAAACCTATGTTCATGCCGGATCGATCGGCCAGCAGGAGATTCTGGAAGCCCCGCTGGAATGCGAAGTGAAGGGAGAGCGGGTCTATCTTTCGCGCTGGATGCCGGGCGTCGATGCGCCGCCATTCTGGAGCGGTGCGCTGAGGCAGGAAGGCAAAGTGGACCGCTGGCAGATCTGCGAATTCGTGCTGCCGTCCGCCGTGATGATCGATGTCGGCGTGGCCCCGCTGGGCGCAGGCGCGACGATTGAAAAGCACGATCAGGGCGTGCGCGGCATGGTCGTGGATTTCATGACGCCGGAGACCGAAAGCACGCATCACTATTTCTGGGGCATGGCGCGCAATTTCGATACCGGCGATGCCGGGTTCACGGCGCGGTTCCGCCAGCAGCAAAGCGGCGTCTTCGCGCAGGATGTGGAGATCCTCGAAGCGCAGCAGCGCGCGATAGAGGCTAACCCCGATCTGAAGCTGAACGCCTATCGTATCGACGAGGGGGGCACGCGGGCGCGGCAACTGATCGCCCGGGCTATCAAGGCAAACGCCGAAGCATGATGCCAGCTATCGCCGGGCGCGTGCCCGGCGATAGGTTCGAAACTGAATCTCAGATCGGATAATGGCCGGGCTGGGTTTCCATCGTGATCCAGCGCAGTTCGGTGAAAGCATCGATACCGGCCTTGCCGCCAAAGCGCCCATAGCCCGATGCCTTGACCCCGCCGAACGGCATCTGAGCCTCGTCGTGGACGGTTGGCCCGTTGATGTGGCAGATGCCCGACTGGATCTGGCGCGCGACACCCAGGCCGCGCGCGGTGTCACGCGTGAACACCGAGGCGGAGAGGCCGTATTCGGTGTCGTTGGCGAGTTCGATCGCATGGGCTTCGTCGCGTGCCCGGATGATGCCGACGACCGGGCCGAAGCTCTCGTCGCGGAACAGTTTCATGTCCGGGGTGACGCCATCGACGACATGGGCCGGCATGAGCACGCCCTTGGCCTCGCCGCCGTTGAGCAGGCGGGCTCCGGCGGCCAGGGCATCGCCGATCAGCGATTGCACATGGCTGACGGTCTTCGCATCGACGACCGCGCCCAGCGGGGCCTTGCCTTCTCGCGGATCGCCTACGGTCATGGTGGCGGCTTTCGCCTGGAACTTCTGCGCGAATTCATCGGCCACGGCTTCGACGACAATGATCCGCTCGGTCGACATGCAGATCTGCCCCTGGTTCATGAAGGCGCCGAACGCCGCCGCTTTCACGGCCTCGTCGAGATCGGCGTCTTCGAGCACGATCATCGGCGCCTTGCCGCCCAGTTCGAGCAGGGCGGGCTTCAGGTTCGCGGCGCAGCGCATGGCCACGATCTTTCCGACGGCGGTCGATCCGGTGAAGTTCACGCGGCGCACGGCGGGATGATCGATCATGGCGCCGACTACATCGCCCGCGTCCTGCGGCGCGTTGGTGATGAGGTTGACGATGCCGCCGCCGAGACCAGCCTCCACGAAAGCCTCGATGATCAGGCTATGGGTCCGCGGGCACTGCTCGGATGCCTTGAGCACGACGGTATTGCCACAGGCCAGTGGCACCGCGATGGCGCGGGTGGCAAGGATGATAGGCGCGTTCCACGGCGCGATGGAGAGTACCACACCCGCAGGCTCGCGCACCGCCATGGCCAGGCAGCCGGGCTTGTCGGACGGAATGACCTCGCCGCCGATCTGGGTGGTCAGGCTGGCGGCCTCGCGTACCATGGAGCTGGAAAGCCCCAGGTTGAAACGCGCCCAGCCTTCGGTCGCGCCGATTTCGGTGGCCATGGCCTCCACGAAATCGGCAGCCCGCGCATCGAGGGCGTCCGCTGCTTTCATCAGCGCCGCGCGCCGGGCGTTGGGGCCGAGCGAGGACCATGCCGGAAAGGCCGCCTGTGCGGCATCGGCGGCCGCGTTCGCGTCGCTGACGCTGGCTGCGGCGGCGCGGGTCGCGGCTTCCCCGGTCAAGGGGTTGAGGCGTTCGAACGTGCTTGCAGCGTCGCGCGAGACGCCGCCGATGATAAGCGGAACAAGGGATGCCGGCATGTCTCTCTCCTGGGCCTGTTTTTGCATTCGATAGCAGTGAATAATGCTATAAACAATAACATTAAAGGGCGTTGCAGATCATATCTGCCCGGACCACGGCATGGATTGCATATTGCTATTTTTAATAGCATAAAGAGAGGCGCGTTGATATTTGGGAGAGGGCTGCATTTCCGCAGAGCGAAAATGCGGTGAGAGGTGCACATGAAGGTAGACGTCGCCATCATTGGAGCTGGCCCCGCCGGTCTTCTGCTCGGGCACCTGCTGCGCGCCGAAGGCATCGATTGTGCCGTTCTGGAGCGCCGGACGGGCGCCCATGTGCTCTCCCGCATCCGGGCAGGCGTGCTGGAGCAAGTGACGGCCGGGCTGATGGAGCGGCTGGGGCTCGATGCGCGGATGAAGGCGGAAGGGCTTCCGCACGAAGGTTTCAACTTGGCCGATGGCGAGCGGCTGATCCGCATCGATGTCAAGGCGCTGACCGGCAAGGAGGTGGTGGTCTATGGCCAGACCGAACTGACCCGGGACCTGATGGATGCCGCCGCGAACCGGGGGCTGGACGTGATCTACGAGGCGGCGGATGTTGCCCTTCGCGATATCGAGAGTGACGCGCCTTACGTTACCTATTCCCGGGACGGGGGCGGGCAGCGCATCGATGCCCGGTTCATCGTGGGCTGCGACGGGTTTCACGGACCCTCGCGCCAGGCGGTTCCGGCCTCGGCGGGCCGCACTTTCGAACAGGTCTATCCTTTCGGCTGGCTGGGCATCCTTGCCGATGTGCCGCCCTGCAATCACGAACTGATTTACGCCAATCACGAACGCGGCTTTGCGCTGGCCTCCATGCGCAGCGAAACGCGCAGCCGTTACTACATCGATGTGCCGTTGACGGAACAGATCGAGGACTGGCCCGACGATCGCATCTGGGACGAACTGGCGGTGCGCCTCGGTCCTGATGCGGCAGCAGCCATGACGCGCGGCCCTTCCATCGAAAAGTCGATCGCGCCGCTGCGCTCGTTCGTGTTCGAACCGATGCGTCACGGCAGTTTGATGCTGTGCGGCGATGCTGCCCACATTGTCCCGCCGACTGGTGCCAAGGGGCTGAACCTGGCCGCCAGCGACGTGTACTATGCCGCCGAGGCTCTCACTGGCTTCTTCAAGGCGAACGATAACGATGCCATCGCGGCCTATTCCGCCAGGGCGCTGGCGCGGGTCTGGAAGTCCGAACGGTTCAGCTGGGCGCTGACCAAGCTGATGCACCGGTTCCCGGGTGACGGTTCTTTCGAGCGGCGAATGCAAATCGCCGAACTCGATTACATCGCATCCAGCGAAGCGGCGCAGCGCAGCATAGCGGAAAATTACGTCGGGCTGCCGGTTTGATGCTCTCGTTGCCGCAGTCAGCGCAGGCTTTTGGCGAGCCAGCGGCCGGGAGTCGTGAGCAGATCTGATTGTGTTCTCTCACGGCAGGAAGGGGATGCTCAAGAGCCCCGTGAACCCATGCTAATTGTATGTTTCCATGGTGCTTGACAGGTATTTGTAATCACGATAACGATTGACGGTGATTGAAAACGAAATGTTTTGATCAGAATAAAAGATCGGATTGCGGAGAGGATCGGGATACCTGGGAAACAGGGCTGCGGCCGTTTGGCTGTGGCGGCCTTGCCGGGCCAACGGGATGTCCCTCAATGCGTCTGATCCTCACTAAGAGGAGGGCGGAAAACATGAGGAAATCACTTTATCTTGCAAGCACGCTGCTGTCGGCAGGGCTGTTCGCTGCGGCGCCTGCATTTGCGCAGGAAGCCAGTGACAAAGCTAGTTCGGACAACGAGATCAATGAGATCATCGTTACCGCGACAAAGCGGGCGGAATCGATTCAGGATGTTCCGCTGACGGTGAACGTCGTGACCAGCAAGGCGCTGTCCGATCTGAACGTGCAGAACACGATCGAACTGACGCGCGTCGTCGGCGGTCTTTCGTTGACGCAGACCAGCCCTGGCGAGCAGTCGATTTCGCTGCGCGGCATCAAGATGCCGGCAAGCGGCGGCTTCCTGTCCACTGCGACGGTTGAAACCTATCTTAATGACGTGCCGATCAACGTGATCGATGCCTTTGCGTCTACGCTTGACCTCGGACAGATTGAAGTTCTGAAGGGCCCCCAGGGTTCGACCCGCGGCCGCCCCGCTCCCTCCGGCGCGATTACCTACACGACGAAAAAGGGCAGCTTCGACACATTTGACGGTTATGCCGCGGGCACGCTGAGCAACCATGACGGTCAGCGCTTGGAAGGTGCTTTTGGCGGTCCGATCACCGAGGGCGTCGCGTTCCGCGTTGCTGGTCTCTACGACCACAATGGCCTGACCGAAGTGAAGGACATCAACAACGGCAAAAGCAACTATCGTGAAACCTACGCTCTTCGCGGTACGTTGAGCTTCGATCTGGGCGGCCGCTTCACCGCTGACATCATGGCGCAGTACACCCACGAGAATGGCGATTTCTATCGTCAGGTCTCAGGCCCTGCACCGTGCAGTGTTGCAGATGGCGGTACCATGCCCTGGAGCTCGGTGGCTTGCGGCCAGACCTTCACGCTGAAAGACAAGATTGCGCTTAATAGCGGCACCAACCCCAATCGCTATCGCGGGACGCTGATTACGGCCAACGCCAAATATCAAATCTCGGACGATGTCGCGCTGGTCTATGTCGGTGGATATAACGACACCAAATATTTCACCGATCTGAGCTTTGACTTCACCGGCATCGGTGCTGCGCAGGTGCCGATCAGCATCGATACGCTGACCAATCGCCGGACCATCACCAACGAACTGCGCTTGCAGTCGACCGGAGGCGGTCCATATGACTTCATCTTCGGCGGTTTTTATGGAAACACGAAGCTGGACGGGGTTTTGAACTTCGTTCCGTTTACGCCTCCGGCTGGCGTTCCGAATGCAAGCTCGACGAACGAATATGGTCTCTTCACCTCCCAGAACCTGGCGATTACCGATCATGACAAGGTTCGCGCCGGTCTGCGTTTCAGCAGCACGAAGATCACCAATGATCTCACCAATGTCTCCAGAAGTTATGACGCGATTACATGGGATGTGAGCTATCAGCACGAATTCTCGCGCGATGTGATGACCTATGTGACCTATGGCAAGTCGTTCCGTCCAGGTTCGGGCGGCGCCGGGACGTTCAACGGAGCTGCCCAGCAGGCCGGCATTCCGCTCAGCTTCGCCAATTTCAATTCGGAAAAGTCGCGGTCGCTCGAAATTGGTCTGAAATCGCAGTGGTTCGATCGTATGTTGACGCTGAATCTCGCGCTGTTTGACCAGAAATATAACGGTTACATCGGCTCGCAGTTCAACGTGGCCTGCACTGGCGTGCCGAACCCGAACGGACCGGCCTTCGCTACGGTCGATGGCACACAGACCGGTACCGGTTGTTTCGGCACGATGCTGAGCAATGGCGATGCCATCAGCCGCGGTGTCGAAGTTGAAGTGGGCCTCAATCCGCTTCGCGGGCTGAATCTCAACAGCATCTTCACCTACACCGATGCTCACTACGACAATGCCCTGGTGCCATGTAACGACTATAATAACGATGGCGTGATCGATGCGATTGGCACGCCGTTCGTGCAGCCGGGACAATATGTCAGCACTTGCCGCACTAGCGCATCGCTGGGGTCGCTGCCGAAGGTCAGCTTCACGAACCGCGTGAGCTATGACTTCAATGTCAGCAATTACCCGGCCTATATCCGCTTCAACACGTTCACGCGGAGCAGTTCGTACTTCCCGCAGACCGGCACGACCTTCTCGGGGTATACAACGGTTGACGGATCGATTGGCGTGTTCACCCCAAGCAAGAATCTCGAACTGAGCCTGTGGGGCAAGAACCTGTTCAATGTGGTGCGTCAGGACACCGATGGCGGTCCGTGGACTGTCGGCGGCGTTGACACCGGCATGCGCATTGGCACCGTCACGAATGACCGTGAACTGGGTGTGACGCTTCGTGCCACCTTCTGAGGTGAACGGAACCCAGGAACGATCACTGGCAAATCATGACGCTGGTTGACGCATAAATCCGGAAACCCTCTCCCGCACATGCGGGGGAGGGTTTTATTTGATTTGAAGGGAATATCATGCGCACAAAACTGATCGCCGTGTTGAAATGCACGGCCGCCGGGACGCTGTTATTCTCTGGACAAACCGTTTTTGCCGGGAGTGCCGCAGGGGAAGCGGCTTCCCCTGCTACCGGGCAGGCGTCCGGCCTTGAAGACGGTTTCCGCTCCCCGCCGATGTCGGCCCGGCCGCGCACGTGGTGGCACTGGCTGAACGGCAACATCACGATCGATGGGATCGACAAGGATCTCGTCTGGCTGGCCAGCGTGGGCATTGGCGGCGTCCAGAATTTCGATGCCAGTCTGACGACGCCGCAGATCGTCGACAAGCGGCTGGTCTATATGGACCCGGACTGGAAGGCCGCGTTCCGCCATGCGGTGGAACGGGCCGATGCGCACGGGCTGGAATTCGCTATCGCTTCCTCGCCGGGGTGGAGCGAGACCGGAGGGCCGTGGGTCCGGCCTGAAGATGGTATGAAGAAACTGACGTGGAGTGAGACGGTCCTGCCCGGCGGCCAGCCGTTCAAGGGCAAGCTCGCCCCGCCGCCCTCCAAGACGGGGCCCTATCAGACGGTCTCGGTGGAGGAAGTGTTCGGCGATCCCGGGGCGAAGAAAGCCGCCGCGCCGCAGGCGAGTGGTGACATCGCGGTTCTGGCCGTGCCGATGGCCCAGGCGCCGCTCCCTGCCGCAACCTTTGCGAAGCGGGCGGACGGTTCCAGCGCGGATCTGGCAGCTTTGACCGGTGCGGACCTGGAATCCGCCGTTGAGATTCCTGCCGGTACGGCGGAGAATCCGGCCACTCTGACGATTGGCTATGTCCGGCCGGTCACGGTGGGCTCGGCGCGTCTGTTCATCCAGGATGCGCAGCCACCCTTCGCGCCGCCGCGTTATCGCGTCAGATTGCAGGCGCTGGAGGGCGATACATGGCGCGATGTGTCCGATATCCCGTTGGGCGCTGCGGCGGCTACCGTCAGCTTCAAGCCCGTCACTGCCGCCCGCTTCCGTATCGCGGTAACCCCCGGGCCGGGCCGCCCAGCGGGTGGGCTGGGCAGTGTGCCGGGCGCGGTCGTCATGAACCTGTTCCCGCCCAAATCGACGACCCATATCGCGATCGGGCAGTTCGAGCTCTTCGCGCAGGAGCGGGTCAATCAGGCCGAGGCCAAGGCCGGTTTCGGCACCGTGCCCAATTACTACGCCATCGCCACAAAGCAGGTGGTGAAAGGCCCGGCGCCCGCGCAGGTGATCGACCTGACCGGCAAGCTGAAGCCCGATGGCACGCTCGACTGGACACCACCGAAGGGGAGCAGCTGGCGCGTTCTGCGTTTCGGCTGGTCCCTGACCGGCAAGACCAATCACCCTGCAACAGCGGAAGCGACCGGGCTGGAAGTCGACAAGTACGATGCCGCTGCGGTCGAACGGTATATCAACGGCTATCTGGCGATGTACCGCGACACGGTGGGCGCGGACAATATCGGCACCAAGGGCATCCGAGCGCTGCTGACCGACAGCATCGAAGTGGGCGCGTCCAACTGGACGCCGCGCATGATCGCGGAATTCAAGGCGCGGCGCGGATACGATCCGCTGCCGTGGATGCCCGCGCTGGCGGGCACGATCATCGGATCGGCCGCGCAGTCCGACAAGTTCCTCTATGACTACCGCCGCACGCTGGCGGACCTGATCGCCGATGCCCACTACGGCACGATTGCGAAAGTCGCCCATGCCCATGGCCTGAAAGTCTATGGCGAGGCGCTGGAGGATGGGCGCCCGGTGCTGGGGGACGATCTCGACATGCGCCACTACGCCGATGTGCCGATGTCTGCGCTCTGGACTTTCCCCAAGGGCGGCAAGCCGCGTCCCGGCCTGATGGGCGACATGAAGGGCGCGTCTTCGGTGGCCCACTTCTATGGGCAGAACCTTGTGGCGGCGGAATCGATGACCGCGGCGTTTTCGCCCTGGGCTTTCGCACCGCACGATCTGAAGCATGTGATCGATCTGGAATTCCTGCAGGGTGTCAACCGGCCGGTGATCCATACTTCGCCGCACTCGCCCTCCGACACCAAGTTGCCCGGCCTCTCGCTGGGGCCCTTCGGGCAGTATTTCAACCGGCACGAGACCTGGGCGGACATGGCCCGCCCATGGATCGATTATATCGCGCGCAGCGGCTACATGCTGCAGCAGGGGCGTGACGCGGCAGATATCGCGGTGTTCTATGGCGAGGAATCGCCGGTGACCGTGCTCTATGGGCAGGGGGCGCCCAAATGGCAGCCGCAGGGCCATGCTTTCGATCTGGTCAATGCAAAGATGCTGGCCTCGCTTACCGCCGGTGGCGATGGGGAGATGCTGAGCCCAGGCGGCGCGCATTACAAGGCGCTGTTCCTCGCCGGAACCAGCGATCACATGACAATGTCCGCGCTGCGCCAGATCAAGCGTTTGGCCGATGCAGGCGTGCGGGTGATCGGCCAGCGGCCTGTCGCCGACCCAAGCATGGACGATCCGGAAGGCCGTTTCGCCGCGCTTGTGGATGAGATCTGGTCCATGCCCAATGTCGTTGCCGAAAGCGATGCGGGCAAGGGCATGACGCACTTCGGCATTGCGGACGATTTCAAGGCCGTGGGCGGCGACACCGGGGCGGACCTGCGCTTCGTCCATCGCAAGCTCGCGGATGGCGACGTCTATTTCGTCAACAACCGCGAGGAGCATGCGGTCAAGGCGGATATCCGTTTCCGCGTAGCCGGAAAGGTGCCCGAACTGTGGGAAGCCATCGGCGGGACCATGCGGCCGTTAAGCTACAGCAGCGATGGCAAGGCGACCACCGTTCCGCTGGACCTGGGGCCGGAGAGCGCGGTTTTCGTGGTTTTCCGCAAGGATACCGCCGCAGCCTCGGCCACGGTCGCTCCAGCGGTTACGCGAACCGTGGCGGCCGTCTCCGGCCCCTGGACCGTGACTTTCCAGAAGGATCGCGGTGCGCCGGCCACGATCTCCATGGCGAAGCTGGCGCCGCTCAATACGAATGCCGATCCGGGTGTCCGCTATTTCTCGGGCACGGCCACCTACACAGCCACGATCGAGCAGCCCAAAGGCATCGCCAAAGGGGAAAAGCTCTGGCTCGATCTGGGCAAGGTGGGCGATGTCGCGCAGGTGCTGGTCAACGGCCAGCCTGCCGGAATTGCCTGGTTCGCGCCCTATCGCGTCGAGGTGGGATCGCTGTTGAAGCGCGGATCGAACCGGCTGGACATCAAGGTAGCAGACTTGTGGGTCAACCGCCTGATCGGCGATCAGCAGCCCGGTGCGCATCCGATCACCTGGACGGCGTTGCCGGCCTACCGGCCCGATGCGCCGCTGCGCCCCTCCGGTCTGATCGGACCGGTTACGCTGGAAACGGAAAGACAGGATTGAAGCGGCGCAGGCCCGGCCGGGCCCGGGCATCGAAGATTCATCTGGCGTTCAGTTGGCCGGCGATTTAATTGTTATGATAAATATCAATCCTTGTTGGAGCCCCCAATGATGAAATCGTCTCTCAATCTCAAGCGCATTGCCCTGCCTCTGGCGGCCGGCCTTGCCGCGCTCGGTGCAGGCGCGGCCACTGCCGGTGTGGAATCGACCAAGGCGGCTGATGTCGCGGCAGGAACTTATCAGATCGATCCCAGCCACACTTCGGTCGCTGGACGGATCGATCACCTGGGCTTTTCGACCACGACCATCCGTTTCGCCAAGAGCGCGGGCGAATTCACTTATGATCCGGCGCACCCGGAGGATGCAACGCTGAGCGTTACGGTGGATACCAAGTCGCTCTCGACCGATTGGGAAGCGCGCGACAATGAACTCAAGGGGCCGATGTTCTTCAACACGGACAAGTTCCCCACAGCCACGTTTACGGCGGATTCGCTGACCAAGCTCGATGACAATCACGCCAGAGTGGATGGCGAGCTCACCCTGCTGGGCGTGACCAGGCCGGTGGAAATGGACGTGACCTTGCGCGGCACCGGCAAGGGCATGATGGGCGATACGCGCGCCGGCTTCGAAGCGCATATGACGATTCAGCGTTCCGATTTCGGCATGAAGGCCTATGTCCCCGCCGTCGGCGACAAGGTCGGCCTCTCGATTGATGCGGAATTCGTGAAGAAGAACTGAGATTATGACGTCTACGCGCTATGCACGCAGCGCGATTGCCCTGCACTGGGCCATCGCGTTCCTTCTGCTGTTCCAACTCGGGCTGGGATGGCACATGACCAGCATGGGCAAGGGGGCGGCGATGTATGCCGCTTTCCAGTTCCACAAGAGCATCGGCATCACGGTGCTGGCGCTCAGCGTGCTGCGCGTGGCCATCCGCTTTGTGAAACCGCGCCCTGCGCCGGTGGAAAGCGGTGTGCTGACGGGGCTGCTGATGAAGCTGGTTCATCTGGGGCTCTACGCCTTCATGATCGGCGGGCCCCTGACGGGCTGGATCGTGGTGTCGACGGCGAAAGTGGCGATCCCTACGCGGCTGTTCGGTGTGATCCCCTGGCCGCATCTGCCGGTCAGCCATGCCTTGAACGGCATTGCGATGGAAAGCCACGAAGTGCTGGCATGGATGGGGCTCGGGCTTGTTGCACTCCATCTGGCCGGGGCTGTCCGGCACCATCTGGGCGGCGGGCATGAGAATGTTATCGGCCGCATGATTCCAGCAGTATCGGCGCCGGAGGCAGCACGGCGTGCGATCCCGGCGGCACTGGGTGCGGCTGGACTTCTGGGTGCGGCGTTTTTGTCCCCCTGGCTGCTCTACCGGGCGGCTCCCGCCGCACCGGAAGCTCCGGCAAGTGACACTCCGGTTGCCGGTGGAAGCGATCCCGCCGCCGCATCGTCAGAGGCGGTGGAGGGCCCGGTGCAGGCGGAAACCAGCGAGCCTGGCGAAGCACAGACGGATGCGCCGGCGTCTTCAGAGGTGGCGGTGCCTGTGGCCCCAACTTCCACCCCGGCGCCTGAGGCATCCGCAACCGAAGCGGCCAAGCCGGTCAGCTGGAAGGTGATGGACGGCGGCCGTCTGGGCTTCACCGCCAGCATGAGCGGCACGGCGATCGAGGGGCGTTTCGATCAGTGGAGCGCGGATATCCTGTTCGATCCTGATGCCTTGGCGCAGAGCAAGATCACGGTTCGCGTGCCGCTGCTTTCGGTGAACACCGCTGACGGCAGCCGTGACAGCATGCTCAAGGGAGCCGATTTCTTCGGCAGCGCGGGCACCGCCGTGTTTCGCTCTTCCCGCATCAGGCACCTGGGCGGCGAGCGCTATACCGCTTCGGGCACGCTCAGCATGAACGGCGTCTCGCGCCCG
This sequence comes from Novosphingobium beihaiense, assembly GCF_022832375.1. GTDB lineage: Bacteria > Pseudomonadota > Alphaproteobacteria > Sphingomonadales > Sphingomonadaceae > Novosphingobium > Novosphingobium beihaiensis. The sequence continues at coordinate 492,714 of NZ_JALHLG010000003.1, read as the reverse complement.
GTGACGCTGGCCTTCACGCTTCATATCGAAGGCGCCCGTGCGGATGTGACCGGATCGACGAAGCTGGACCGCACCGCTTTCGGTATCGGCCAGGGGCAGTGGGCTTCGACCGATCAGATCGCCGCCAACGTCGATGTGACCTTCCAGTTCAGCGCCCGCAAGGCGCCGTAACGGGAGGCGATGGGGGCGTGTCAGGCTGCGGTTAGATGCCGGACCAGCGCGTCCAGATCGCCGAACAGGGCGCCCGGAGGTACGAGCCCGCGCTGCCCGTCGCGCTCGGCGATCAGCGCGGGGACGCCCTGTAGCCCGAAGCGGGCCATGTCCGCACGGGCCGCTTCGATGCGTTCGGAGCAGGCTGCCAGCAGATCCGCATCGGCATCGGCCAGCCGCGCGGCAGCGTCGCCAAAGCCCGCGTCTGTGAGGATGGCGGCCACGCTTTCCAGCCGGGTATTGTCACGCCCATCGGCATAGCGGGCCTGCTGCAGCGCTTTCAGGGCAGGGAGCTCGTGCTCCGGCCCCGCGGTAAGGCCGGTGGCGACAATGCCGAGTGTCGCGGTGCCGGAATCGAGCGATCCGGCGGGAGCGGCCAGCACGTTGTCGCGATAGGCCTGCGAAAAGGTCTGGCCGGTCATCTGCGCGATGCGCTGATCGTTCTGCCATGCGAAGGCCGCGAATTCCCGGTCCATCGGGCGGGCTCCAGCGCCTGCGAAAAGGCCGGAGGGCGCAAGGCTTATCGAGACGCCTTCCAGCGCGCGCAGCGTTTCCAGCGCGGGCCCGGCGCCATAGCACCAGCCGCACAGCGGATCGAAGATATAGGTAAGATGCGTGGTGGTCATGACGCGTGTTCGTCTTGGATTGTGGGGTAAGCCGCATCCTTGCGCTCGCCCGGGGGGCTCCGCAAGGCCGGTGTTGACTGGTTAGGCTGCGCCGGAACGGCCGTCCACGCCCGGGCTCAGCCGCCGGATGCCGGAATTTGCAGATGGTTCTCGCCGGGAGAAAGCGGGCGGGTGTTGCCGTGCCATTCGAAATCGCCGCTCAGTCCTGCGGGCATGGCGATGTCGGCGGACAAGCTGCCGCCGGCGTCCTTGCCATAGCGCACATGGATCGGCCCTCTGGGATGCGCATATGTCGCATCGAGCGTCCTGAGCGGGCCCAGATGCGGCGCGATGCGCACTTTCGCAAAGCCGGGCGCGGCCGGTTCGATCCCGGCGACAATGGTCAGCAGATCGAACGTGGGATGCGCGGACCAGCCGTGGCTGTCGGAACGGGTGGGATCGGGCTGTTCCGGCCATGTGGTGAAATGCTGCTGCAGCATCTGGCGCCACGGGGCGAGGATATGCAGGTAATCGTCTCCCATCCCGGCATGGTTCAGCGCGCGGGCAAGGTAGAAATCGAAATAGAAGGTGGCGGGCGTGATGCCTTCGGGCGCCTGCGGCCATTGGCCGGGCAGCAGAACCTTTTCCAGCAAGGCCTTGCGGCTTTCCGGCGGCGCGACGTCATAGAGCACCGCCAGAATATTGGCGTGCTGGCTGAACGATGTTTTCGCGGGCTGGTCAGCGAACAGGCCTTTTTCGGAAGACCAGCACTGGCTGCGCACCGCCTGAGTCATATGGGCGGCGCGAGTACGGTCATCCTGCGCGCGCGCGGGATCGCCCAGAGCGCTTTCCAGATCGCCCGCCTGCCGCAGTGCGCCCAGATACATCATCGAGATGATGCACCGTTCGGTGTCGCGCGGGTCTTTGGTCTCGGGATAATTGCTGATGCCGTCGCGCCAGTCGATGAATTCCCAGCCCGATGTGGTGCCGACAAGCCCGTCCGGCTGAACATAGCGCTGATACCAGTCGAGCGAGGAGCGCATCACCGGCAGCACCCCGCGCACCGGGGCGGGATCGGGCCGGTACATCCAGTAATCGTGCAGCATCCCCACCCACAACAATGCGAAAGGCGGGATCGACTGATAGACATTGGCAGGCCAGCGGGACTGGATCAGCCCGTCCTTTTCGGACGCGGCAAAGGCTTCCACCGCTTGCTCCGCCAGCCGCGCGTCGCCCGATACGGCATAGGAGACCAGCGCCTGAATGCGCGTGTCGCCCACGTATTGCAGTTGCTCCCAATAGGCGGTGTCCATGTAGGTTTCATGGGCATCGAGCTGCACCGTGTTCCAGCCGATCTGCCAGATGCGGTTGAGATCGGGATCGTCGCTTTTGAACGCGGCACGGGTGTCGAAGGGATAGCCGGTGCCGGTGCGGGTGAAGGATTCCAGCTTGAGCGGCTGGTCTTCGGTGTGGATCGTCAGTTCGGCATAGCGCCAGGCGCGCCACCAGAACGGAGAGAACGCCTCCTTCTGCCCGCCGCCGGGCCGGAAGTGATCGGTCAGGCCCAGAATCCAGCCATCCTGCGCATCGCCGCGATCGGGCAGATAGTGCAGATCTTTGCCATAGGGCGCTTCGCCATAGGTTACATCGATCGTCGCGCCCTTACCGCCGCTGGTGACAAGGCGGGGATAGGCGGCGCGCATGGCCCCCATGTCCAGCCGCAGCGTGGCATCGGTGTGGGCTGGGATGGTCAGCGGCTTGTCGGGAAAGTGGCGCCCGAAAACGCCCGTGGCCCGCACCAGCTTGCCGCCGTCCAGCGGCGTCAGCCGGGCCTGCGGCAGACGGTCCTGCACAAGGTGCCAGGGCGCGGTTTCGCCCGGAGCCAGTGCGGGGGCGGCGCTCTTCCAGTCGGCAAGCTGTTCGCTGGCGGTGTTCCAGCCGGGCGCCATCAGCGCGGCATCGCGCGTTTCGGGCGGCGGGGCGGCGTAATACTTGTCCCACCCCACCACTTTCATCAGGCCGGGCTGGGCCGGGGTGACGGTGCGCGAGCCATCGATGCGCACTTGCCACGAAGGGCCGCTGTCCAGTTCATCGGCCAGCTTTCCGCCCTCCGGCACATCCAGCCGAAAGCCGGTGCGCGCGGAAATCTGCGCGACGCCTGCGGCCTTGCCGTCGTTCCAGACCTGTGCTGCGATCACGTTGCGGCCCGGCTTCAGGAACCGGGCAATGTCCATCCGGCGAAAGCGCCAGTGCGCCAGATCCCCGCGCGAAGGGCCCGCATCCACCCGCTCGCCATTGACATAGAGCACATAGCGGTTGTCCGCGCTGACATCGATGGTCAGGCTGGCGGGCACTTCGGCAAGGTCTATCTCCCGCCGGAACTGCAGCGATACCGCCTCGCTCCGCTGCTCCGGCCCGGTGATCGCGGGATGCGATATCCACTCGGCATCGGCCATGGCGGGGGCGGCGGCGCTGGTGGCCAGTAGGGCGGCCATCATGCTGCGCCGGGCAAGCCTTGCGGGCATCCTCTCGTCCTCTTCCTGTCTTGCCAGCCGGTTATTCCGGCTTGGGCGTCATCGTCGCGTTGTCCCAGTGCTCGTCGGCCTTGCCGTCGACAAAACGCCACATGTCGAACCAGCTCGTGGTATAAGTCTTGTCAGGATCGCCAGGCACGGGCTGCTGCGATGCCGAAACCACGACAACATAGTCCCCCTCGGCGACGACCTGCACCACCGGGGTGGAGAGGTGTTCCGGTATCGGCTTGGGCTCGATGCCAAGGCCGTTGAAGAAATCGACCACGGTCTGCCGCCCGCTTGCCACATTGGGGTTATGCTGGATGTAGCGTTCGGTCATCCACTTGTCCGCCAGCTCCCAGTGCCCGGCTTCCAGCAGATCCTTCATGATGTGCCAGGCGGCCTGCTTGTTGGCGTTGAGCTTCGGGTCCGGATCGGTGAACAGTGCATCCACATCGGCAGCGGGCGTCACCGCATCCTGCGCCACAGCGGGCGGACCGGCGAGCGTGGAACAGGCCGCGAGCGAAAACGCGAGCGGCAGGGCGGCGATGAACTTGCGGGTCATGGCGGTCACTCCTCAAAGGCCTTTTTCGCGAATGGCGTCCGGCTGGGTTTCGAAGAACTGGCGTTCCAGGGATTCCGGATCGCTTTCAAGGCTGCACTCGCCGTCCAGGATCATCACCTCGCGCTTGTCGAGCGTATAGGGTTTCCATTCCGGCTGGCCCTTGGCCGCAGGCACGCCGGTGCGGGCGAAGGTCGCCCACATCTCGCTCATGTTGTGCGCGGTGGCGAGGCGGCGCGGGTCCTTGGGGCCGAACATCGGCGCGGTGTCGAACTTCATGGAAATGTCGGAGGCGTGCGGAGAGCCTTCCGCGAAATCCGTGCCGCGCACCTTCTGGGGCGAGGGGTAATCGAGGATGTAGCTATAGACCGGCGCAATGCCTTCCTTTGCCTTGGCCTCCGCGATCTCGGTCGCATAGGCGCGCCAGGGCCTGGCCGTGGTGATGGCGATGAACAGTTGCGAGGGCGTGGCTTCGGGCCGCGATTTGCGGAACGTGTCGATCCACGCTTGGGTGCTGTCGCCGAATATCGGGGTGAGGCGGCTCTTCAGGCCTGCTATGTCCAGCGAAAAGACGCTTGCGTCGCCCTGATAGAAGAAGACGCTCTCATCCTTGCAACCGCCCACGATCAGCGGCTTTTTGGCGGAGATGGCCGGGGCGCTGCACAGGAAAGGTTCCATCGGCAGGATGGCGCCGTCGATGAATGGCCAGAAGTCGATGCCGGGCTGATAGTCCTTCGGCGGGTCTTTCATGACCGCGCCCGGCGGCAGGTTGGGGCCATTGCCCATCTGCGCCTTGATCAGTGCGTCCAGCGGCAGGGTCAGGATGTCCTTCGGGTCGCTCAGCCCCAGACGTTCCACCACTTTGCGCGCGGTCGCGGCGGCACCTTCCACCGTCTGGCGGCCGGGGCCGATGGGGCTTTCGATGGAGGCCTTGTGGAAATAGGGCTCGGCGGCGGGCATGGCATAGAGGCTGGCGGTCTTGCCGCCGCCGCCGCTCTCGCCGAAGATCATCACATTGTCGGGATCGCCGCCGAACTGGGAGATGTTGATGTTCACCCACCTCAAGGCGGCGACGAGATCGAGCAGCCCCTGATTGCCCTGATATTCCGGGCCAAGCAGCTCGCCGAGATAGAGGTAGCCCATCAGGCCCAGCCGGTGGTTGGATTGCACCACCACCACGTCATACTGGCGGGCCAGCGCGCCGCCGTCCTGCCAGGGGGCGCCGCCCGATCCGACCAGAAAGCCGCCGCCATGCTGATAGACCATGACCGGGCGCTTCCTGCCATCCAGCGCCGGGGTCCAGACATTGAGGACGAGGCAATCCTCGCCGATCTTTGCGCCGGGGCCGAAGAAGCCGCCCGGTGGTTGCGGTGCTACCGGGCCAAGCTTTGTGGCATCGCGCACGCCGGTCCAGCTTTCGGGCGGCGGCGGCGCGCGGAAGCGGTGCTCCGGGCCAGAGACCGGGCCGCCATAAGGCACGCCCTTGAAGACCAGAACGCCGTTTTCGACAGTCCCCTTCAGCTTGCCCTGCGCGCAGGTGGCGAGCGGGGCATCGGGAGCGGCGCCTTTCAGAACGGCCGGGAAAGCGAGGGCAGGCGCGGCAACGCCCGCAGTGCCGATGAGCTGGCGGCGGCTGATCATCAATCTCTCTCCCTTTAATTCTTTACCGACGCGATCAGCCCCTGTGCGCCTTTCAGCAAGAGACCGATGTCAGTTCCAATCGAAATAAATCGGAATTGATCAACCATACGGTGCTTCGCGTCATCTGGCGAGAGGGCAAATATGCCTGCGGGCTTGCCGGCGGCATCGATGCGTGCCTTGGCGTGGGAAATCGCCTGCTGCACTTCGGGATGGGTGGGATTGCCCAGGTGGCCGAGCGAGGCGGAAAGGTCCGCCGGGCCGATAAACAGGGCATCGACGCCGGGTGTGGCGGCAATCGCATCGATGTTTTCCAGCGCGGCGCGGCTTTCGATCTGCACGATCAGGGTGATCCGCTCCGCCGCCTCTTTAAGATAGGCGCCGTCCGTGCCGAAGCCGGTGGCGCGCGCGGTGGCGCTGGCCACGCCGCGAATGCCGTGCGGGGGATAGCGGCTGGCCGAAACGATCGCGGCGGCCTGCTCCGCCGTATCCACCATGGGTACCAGCAATGTGGTGAAGCCGATGTCGAGATACTGCTTGATCAGTACCGGATCGCCCGAAGGCACGCGGGCGATGGGCTCGGCATCGAAGGGCGCCACCGCCTGCAGCTGGCCCAGCAGGGTCTGCGCGGTGTTGGGCGAATGTTCGCCGTCGAACAGCAGCCAGTCATATCCCGCGCGCGCGCAGATGTCGGCGGTGTAGTTGTTCGCCAGCGCCTGCCACAGGCCGAGCAGGGCGGGGCCGTCCGCGGCCAGCCTGTCCTTGAAGCTCGTCATGCGAAGCGCACCGAGATCGAGCCCATCGGGCCGTAGTCGACGTGGAAGCTGTCACCGGGGCGGGCAAAGACCGGCGCGGTGAAGCTGCCGCCCAGCACGATCTGCCCCGGCTCCAGATGTTCGCCGTGCGGGGCCAGCTTGTTCGCCAGCCAGGCCGGGCCATTGGCCGGGTGGTTGAGCACGGCCGCCGCGACGCCCGATTCCTCGATCACGCCATTGCGATAGAGCAGGGCGGATACCCAGCGCAGGTCCACCGCATCGGGCTTTACCGGGCGGCCGCCCAGCACGATGCCGGCATTGGCGGCATTGTCCGAAATCGTGTCGTAGACCTTGCGGGTCACGCCGCTGGCCTTGTCGATCCGTTCGATGCGGGCATCGATGATCTCGATCGCGGGGGTCACGTAATCGGTGGCGTTCAGCACATCGTAGAGCGTGCAGTTCGGGCCCTTGAGCGGGTGCTTCAGGATGAAGGCCAGTTCCACTTCCACGCGCGGCTCGATGAAGCGGGCAATGGGAATGTCGGTGCCGTCCATGAACAGCATATCGTCCAGCAGCGTGCCGAAATCGGGCTCGTTGACGTTGGAAGAGCGCTGCATGGCGCGGCTGGTCAGGCCGATCTTGTGGCCGATCACCTTGCGCCCGGCGGCGATCTTCTGGTTTACCCAGGCGCGGCTGACGGCATAGCCGTCTTCCAGCGTCATCTGCGGATGTTCGAGCGAGAATTGCCCGATCTGCGTACGGTTCTGCTCGGCCTGCTCCAGACGGGCGGCAAGCTCTTCGATAGTGGCCTGATCCAGGGGCATTACAGGGCTTTCTTCAAGCGTTGGTGGATGGAGTTCTTCTTCCAGCCCGAGGCTTCCTCGACATACATCGAAAGCGCCAGGGGGCGGCGTTCGAACAGGTCTCCGAAAAAGGCGGAAACGCGTTCGAACAGGGCATCGAAATAGCGCTGGCGGAATTCGGCGCTGCGCCCGGCGCCCATCTTCACGTCCAGATTGACGAAAGCGTCATCCGGCCCGGCATTGTCGGCGATCACATATTCGTCCGCGCGGTAGGCACGCACGCGGATGCCGCCCACGGGGAACACGCCGTCCGCCCGTTCGCGCATGTCTTCGGCCACCAGTTCCATCAGGGCGCGAAGATCGAACTCACCCTCCAGATTAGCGGTCCATTCGATGGTGACGTGGGCCATTACAGGATCTCCCCCATTATACGACTTCCATCGTGGCGACCGTGCAGCTTACCGCGAAGATCGGGATCGGGCGGAAGAACTGCAGCGTGCCCTTGCCGCGCGCGGCGGCGGCGGCGGTGATGAAAGTGCGGATTTCAAAGCCGCCTTGTCCGGCGTCGCGGTAGGTTTCCTCATCGGTATAGGCGAGCATACGGTCCTTGTCGTTCGCCAGCCAGCGATCGAGGAAATCGCGGTCCCATGCCTCGTTGATCTTGCCGCTGTCGGGCGTGGCGGGCCAGTGCGAGATGCCGCCCGTGGCGATGAGCGCGATGCGCTCGGGCACGGCGTCCGCCGCGCGGCGGATCGCCTCGCCAAAGGCCCAGGCGCGGTGCAGCGGGGTAAGCGGCGGGCCCTGGCAATTGATGTTGGCGGGGATCACCGTCATTGTGTTTTCAGGATCGAGCAGGTGCAGCGGCACGATGATGCCGTGGTCGAACTGCCATTCCTCGGCATAGGCGACATCCACGGTCTGCAGCATTTCGGCGATCAGCCGCTTGCCCAGATCAGGCGCGCCGCGCACTTCGCGCCTGGGGATTTTCAGCCAGTCCGGGTCCTCGATGGGCCCCGAATAAGTCTCGCCCATGCCCATCGCGAAGGCGGGCATGTTGTTCATGAAAAAATTGGCGAAGTGCTCGGCAGCCAGAATGATTACCGCATCGGGCTTTGCCGCCTCAAGCTGCTCGCGCAGGTCGTCCATCGCGGCGTAGAGCGCGTCGCGATCCGCAGGCTCTGCCATGTCGGCCCGCGCGGTGATCCCCGGCGCGTGACTGCATACGGCTGTGAAGACAAGACTCATACGCCCGCCACCTTTTCATCCGCGCCCGTTGTCATGGCATAGAGCCCGGCGCGCACCGGGCCGTATTTCGTCACCCCGTCACGCATGGCCTGCAGGTAGTCGGGCCAGGCAATGCCGCATAGCGCCGCGAAGTGCATCAGGATCTGCCCGTTCACGCCCAGCACGTAGAGCAGCCCGACATCGTGATCGAGCACGGCCTTGCGCTCTTCATCGGTGAGCTGGAAGCCTTCGGTCAGCTTTTCGGGTTCGCTCTTGAACAGCGCCTTCGCCGCATCGTCGCGGTTCAGAACATAGAGCAGTTTGGAGAGCTGATAGAGGCTCATGCCGGCACCAGATGGTTGACCAGCCGCCCGACGTTTTCGATCTCGGACACCACGGTGTCGCCGGGGTTGCAGAAATGCACGCCCTGCGGGGTGCCGGTCAGGATCATGTCTCCGGGCATCAGCGTGGTGACGCCGGAAAGGTAGGAAACCAGATCGGCGACGGATATGATCATGTCGCCGGTCGATCCGTCCTGCACCACTTCACCGTTGACCGTGGTCTTCAGCGAAAGCGCCTGCGGGTCCGGCACGTCGGCGGCATCGACGATCCACGGGCCGATCGGCGTCGTGGCATCGCGGTTCTTCACCCGCGCGTTGGGGCGGTAGAAGTTCTCCAGATATTCGCGGATCGCATAGTCGTTGGCGACGGTATAGCCGGACAGGTAATCGAGCGCCTTGTCGGCGGGCACATCGCGCGCGGGTTTGCCTATCACGGCAACGAGTTCGCACTCCGGGTGCATCTGGTTGCCGTCCGCCGGGCGCGGCGTGTCGCCATCGTGCCCGACGAAGCAGTTGCCGCCCTTCATGAAGATCAGCGGCGTCGCCAGCATGGGCGCGAAGCCCAGCTCCTTGTTGTGATCGGCATAGTTCAGGCCCAGCGCATAGGTCGCGGCGCCGGGTACCACGGGCGGCAGCCACTGCGCGTCTTCCGCCGCGATCTTCGTGCCGTCCGGCAGAACCAGAACAGTGTCGTTCTCGGCGAGTACGGCCCACACGTCCCGGCCGCGATAATAGATCCGTGCGCGCTTCACGATTGCACCTCCTCAAGCCTGGCTTCGACGGCGGGCAGGGCCGCGCTCTCCACCCGCAGCGACTGGCCCGCGTGCACATGCGGCGCATCGCCGGGCAGGCCGATCAGCAGCACGTCGCCCGCGCGCAGGGTCATGAAGACGGACAGATCGGCGATCAGCGTGGCCGGATCGCGCTTCAGCCGATCCATGCCCCAGCTGTGCGCGGCCTTGCCGTCGATCAGCGTGGACAGGTTTTCGACGGGGGCAGGGGCAGCCCAGTCCCCCAGAGCCAGAAAACCGTCGCGGTTCTTGCGGCTCACGGCGGGGCGGTAATAGTCGGGCTGCGGCAGCGCAAAGTCGATGGCCAGCGCCATGCCGCCCACGCAATCGAGCGCTTCGGCCGCGCTGCACCGGCTGGCATCGCGCGCGAAGAGCAGCGCCAGCGTGGGGGAGGCGACCAGTTCCTCGTCCTTTGCCACGCGCACCGGTCCGCGCGCGATGGCCGTGCGCGGCTTCATGTACACCACCGGCGCGACGGGCGGCGCGGCGTAGGGCTTTTCACCGAATTGCGGCGCCAGTTCGTTCAGCTCGACGCTATCGTTGAGCACGACGCCATAGATGTGACCGGATATCGTCATTCAACAGCTCGCTTGCTTGGAATTCTTATCAGATGAAGTATCAGGATGTGTATTCGTAAAATTGAGAGAGAAATGTCGCGCAAGCCCTCGTCCGGACTTCAGCCCTATCCCCAATCCCTTGCCGGAAGCCTGCTGGCCGCTCGCGAAGCGGTCATGGCCCCGATACGCCCGTTTCTGCGGGAATCGAACGTTACCGAACAGCAATGGCGCGTCCTGCGCGTGCTGGCGGACGCGGAAACCATGGATGCCAAGGGCATCGCCGATCAGGCCCTGCTTTACGCCCCAACTGTCACCCGCATTCTCAAGGAACTGGGCGACCGCAAGCTGATCGAGCGGAAGTCCGACCCGGAAGACGGGCGCAGGTCGATCATTTCGATCACGGATGAAGGGCGCGATCTGGTGGTCGGCACGGCCAGCCATACCAAAGTCCTGCTGGATGCTTACGCGAAGGCTTTCGGGCCGGAACGGCTGGAAGCGTTCAAGGCTGAGGCGCTGGCGCTGGCGGAGGCGCTGGAAAGCCTGGGGCTGGAGGAATGAGCCAGGGCCGCCCGCGCCGCGCTCTCCAAGGAGGCGGCCCAGACCGCGTGTCATGACAGGGGCGAGGCGGGGGGCTATGGCCACAGGCCCGGCTCAGACGCCCAGCCGCTGGACCTTGTGCGTGCCGCGGGCCAGCGCGATGTTCTTCGTTTCCATGTAGAAATCAAAGCTCCAGTCGCCGCCGTCGCGGCCGATGCCGCTGGCCTTCACGCCGCCAAACGGCGTGGGCAGGTGGCGCACATTCTCGCTGTTGACCCAGACCATGCCCGCTTCCATCGCTTCGGAGACGCGCAGGGCGCGGCCGAGATCGCTGGTCCAGAGATAACCGGCAAGGCCGTATTCCACGTCATTGGCCTTGGCGATGGCATCGGCTTCATCGTCGAAGGGGATGGCGGTGAGGACCGGGCCGAAGATTTCCTCCTGCGCGATCCGCATGGACTGGCTGGCATCGGCGAACAGCGTGGGCTTGAAGAAGAAGCCTTCGGTGCCCTCCACCGGCGCGCCGCCAGCAGCGATGCGCGCGCCGTCTTCGCGGGCGATGTCCATATAGCTGGAGACTTTGGCGAAGTGGCGCGGATGGATCAGCGGGCCGACTTCGCTGGCCGGATCGAAGGGATCGCCTACTTTGAGGTTGTTCACACGCTCTGCCACGCGGGCGACGAACTGGTCGTAGATCGTGCTCTGCACCAGCAGGCGCGAGGACGAAGTGCAGCGCTGGCCGTTTAGCGAATAGATCATGAAGACGGCGGCATCGATGGCGGATTCGATATCGGCATCATCGAACACCACCACCGGGTTCTTGCCGCCCAGTTCGAAGTGCACGCGCTTCAGCGTCGCCGCGCCCTGACGCATGATGGCCGAGCCGGTGGAGCTTTCGCCGACAAAGGCCACGGCCTTGATGTCCGGATGTTCGGTCAGGCGCTTGCCGGTGGTTTCGCCAAGGCCGTTGACCGAGTTGAACACCCCTGCGGGAAGGCCCGCTTCATGCGCGATCTCGACCAGCAGGCGCGCCGAATAGGGGGACCATTCGGCGGGTTTGTGCACCACGGTACAGCCCGCCGCGAGGGCGGGGGCGATCTTCCACGTCGAAAGCATGAACGGCGTGTTCCACGGCGTGATCACGCCCACCGGGCCGATCGCGCGGCGGGTGGTGTAGTTCACGTGATCCTTGGCGGGCAGAGACTGACCATCCGCTGCGCCGGGGGCGCGGTCCGCGAAGAAGCGGAAGTTTTCCGCGCCGCGAATGGCGGCTTTCGACATGAAGCGCCAGCACTGGCCGGCATCGAGGCATTCGACCGCCGCGATCCTGTCCGCATTCTCGACGATCAGATCGGCCACGCGGTTGAGGATCTTGCGGCGCTGTTCCGGGGCGGTGGACACCCAGCCCGGAAAAGCCTCCTTGGCGGCGGCCACGGCTGCGTTGAGCTGCTCCTCGCTGGCATCGCTGCACTGGCCCAGAACCTGCCCGGTGCCCGGTTCGAGCACATCGAATGGCGTGCCTTGCGCGGCTGCGGACTGGGCGCCGATGAAGTGGCCCAGCGGCGCGTCCTTGTAGGGTGCGATTGCGGCAAGGGCGAGGTCGCGCTTGTCAGACATGGTTTTCTCCTCAGCCGTTGCGGCCGGTTGCAAGTGTTGATCCGTGTTCAGTCGTGAATGACGTGGAGGGAGGAAAACTCTTCCAGCCCGTAGTGTCCGAATTCGACGCCGAAGCCCGAAGCCTTGACCCCGCCGAACGGAACGTCCGGCCGGATCGCGCCGTGCTTGTTGACCCAGGCGCTGCCGCATTCGAGCTGCATGGCGAGATCGCGCGCGCGGGCCGTGTCGGCGGACCAGATCGACCCGCCCAGGCCCACGTCCAGCGCATTGGCCTGTTCCAGCGCGTCGTCGAGATCGGTGTAGCGGATGATCGGCAGCGCAGGGCCGAACTGTTCCTCGTCCACCAGCGCCATGCCCTTTTCGCAATTGGCCATGAAGGTGACGGGGTAGAAGTACCCGCTGTTGCTGATTGCCTCTCCGCCGCAGAGCAGACGTGCGCCCGAGCCTTTCGCCTCTTCCACGAGACGCGATACCTTTTCGAACTGCATTCGGTTCTGGATCGGGCCGAGAATGCTGTCCTCTTCCAGTCCGTTGCCGACTTTTACACCCGCCGCGAAGTCGACGAGTGCATTGCAGACGCCGTCATAGATCGAATCGTGGACATAGAGCCGCTTGAGCGCGGCGCAGGTCTGGCCGTTGTTGATCAGCGCGCCCCAGAACAGCCCTTCGGCGATCGCGGCAGGATCGCAATCGGGCAGGACGATGCCCGCATCGTTGCCGCCCAGTTCCAGCGTCAGCCGCTTGAGCGTGGGGGCGGCGCTGGCCATCACCGCGCTGCCGGTGCGGGTGGAGCCGGTGAAGCAGATCTTGGCGACGTCCGGATGGGCGGTCAGCACCGGGCCGATGGCGTCGTGGCCCGCTACCGCATTGAGCACGCCCGGCGGCAGCACGTCCTGCAGAAGCTGCACAAGCCGCATGGTGGAAAGCGGCGTGTAAGGGGAGGGCTTGGTGACGACCGTATTGCCCGCCAGCAGCGCGGGCATGATGTGCCAGATGCCGATCATGACCGGCCAGTTCCACGGGGTGATGGAGAGCACCACGCCCAGCGGCTTGCGGTGGACAGTGATGTGCGCCTGCGCATCGTCCTGAATGGTATCGACCGGCAGCTTGAGCGAGGCAGTGTAGCGCGTCCAGGCGGCAGCGCCGCCCAGTTCGAAGCGCGATCCCATGCCGTTCAGCGGCTTGCCCTGTTCCAGCGTGAGCAGCCGGGCCAGTTCTTCCGCATTGGCCTCGATAATGTCGGCGCAGCGGTTCACAAGGACGGCGCGCTCTTCCGGGCTGCGTGCGGCCCAGGCCGGGAAAGCGGCCCTGGCGGCGGCGACGGCGGCCAGTGCGTCGGCTTCCCCGGCGGCTGAGAGCGTACCGGCGGCATCGCCGCCTGCGGGATTTACGATTTCGAGCAGGTCGCCGCCACTTTGCGGCGCACCGTCGATGACGGCGCCTGAAAGCTGCATTTTCCTCATCCCTGTCATAAAGTTGCTGTTGCAGTGATAATTTATCATGATAAGCATATCAAGCGCGTTCTGCCGCTGATTTTTGAATAAGTCCGTCCGGCGCAGACCGGGGCGAGGGAGTGGAGTGATGGTGAAGGTATCCAGGTCGATTCACGGCTGGACGAAGCTGACGCTGGCGGCAGCCTTGCTGGTTCCGCTGGCCGGTTGCCAGAAAGCGCCCGAGGATAAGCCGCTTGCCGCTGCCAAGGACGGAGAGTGGGCGCGTCACGGCTATAACCTCTCGGAAACCCGGTTCAGCCCGCTTACGCAGATCAACGCGGATACCGTCGCCGGTCTCAAGCTCGCCTGGTTCCATGACCTCGATACCAACCGGGGGCAGGAATCGACCCCGATCATGAAGGACGGGAAGCTCTTCACCACGTCCGCCTGGTCGAAAGTGCAGGCTTTCGATGCCGCCACGGGCAAGCTGCTGTGGAGCTATGATCCCGAAGTCCCCGGCAAGGCCGGGGTAAAGGGCTGCTGCGACGTGGTGAATCGCGGCGTCGCGGTGGAGGACGGGCGGGTTTTCCTCGGCACGTTTGATGGCCGACTGATCGCGCTGGATGAGAATACCGGCAAAGTGCTGTGGTCCGTCGTGACGGTCGATCAGAGCCAGCCCTACACGATCACCGGTGCTCCGCGTCTGGTGAAAGGCAAAGTGCTCATCGGCAACGGCGGCGCCGAATATGGCGTGCGCGGCTATGTCACGGCTTACGACATGAAGACCGGCCAACAGGCCTGGCGCTTCTACACGGTGCCCGGCAAGCAGGGGCAGAAGGACGGCGCCGCGTCCGACGATATCCTCGAAAAGCTGGCCGGGCCCACCTGGAAGGGCAAGCCCGACAATGTCGGCGGCGGCGGCACGGTGTGGGATTCGATGGCCTACGATCCGGATCTGGACTTGCTCTATATCGGTGTCGGCAATGGCTCGCCGTGGAACCAGTCGATCCGTTCTCCGGGCGGCGGGGACAACCTGTTCCTGGCTTCGATCGTGGCGGTGCGGCCGGAAACCGGTGAATACGTGTGGCACTATCAGGAAACGCCGGGGGATGAGTGGGACTACACCGCCACCCAGCAGATGATCCTTACCGACCTCACGATTGACGGGAAAAAGCGCAAGGTGCTGATGCAGGCGCCCAAGAACGGCTTTTTCTACGTGCTGGACCGCACCAACGGAAAGCTGATCTCCGCCACGCCCTATACGCAGCAGACGTGGACCACGGGCGTCGACATGAAGACCGGCCGCCCGAAGATGAACCCCGATGCCTATTACAACAAGACGGGCAAGCCGTGGGTGTCGCTGCCCGGCTTCCTGGGGGCGCATAACTGGCAGCCGATGGCCTACAATCCGCAGACCGGGCTGGTCTATATCCCGGTTCACGAGATCCCGACGCCCTATATCCGCGACGAGAACTTCAAGTGGAAGCGCGAGGCGAACAATCTCGGGCTGGACCTCGCCAAGGCCTCGATGCCGGCGGACAAGCAGATCGTGAAGGCCGTCAAGGCGCAGTTGCAGGGGCGCATCGTCGCGTGGGACCCGGTGAAGCGCAAGGCGGCCTGGACCATCGATCTCGGCGCGCCGTGGAACGGCGGCATCCTGACGACGGCGGGCGGCCTGCTGTTTCAGGGCACGGCCGCGGGCGACCTCAAGGCCTATGACGCGCGCACCGGCAAGATGCTGTGGTCCTATCCGGCGCAGAGCGGCATCGTCGCCCCACCGATCACCTATGCCACCGGCGGCAAGCAGTATGTCTCGGTCGTGGCGGGCTGGGGCGGGGTCTATCCGCTGCTGCTGGGCGAACTGGCGAAGAAGAGCAATGACCGGCCCAACCGCAGCCGTGTGCTGACGTTCTCGCTCGACGGCACGGCCACGCTGCCCGAACAGAAGGCGCTGGCGAAGTGGACCACGCCGCCGCCGCCCGCTTTCGGCACGCCCGCGCAGGCCGAGCTTGGCATGAATCTCTATTCGCGCACTTGCGGCGGCTGCCACGGCGATGGCGTTCGTTCGGGCGGGGTCCTGCCGGAACTGCGCCGGAGCAAGGTGGCGGGGGATGCCAAGACCTGGCGCGATGTGGTGATCGGCGGCTTGCTGGAGGATAACGGCATGGCCAGCTTCGCCAGGGACATGACGCCGGAGGATGCAGAGGCTATCCGGGCCTATGTGCTCTTCCGGGCCAATCAGGACTGGAAGTCCGGGCAGAGAGATTAAGCTGTATTGGCGCACAAGGCGCTGTGAAGGGGAAGTATCATGCACATTCGCAAGAACGGCGCACTGTGGGCGGCCACGGCTCTGACCGCGCTGGTTGCCTCGCCGGTTTGGGCCAAGGCTGATCCGGCGCTGGAAAAGAATCTGGATGCTGCGGAAAAGCGTGCCGAAGCCGTCGTGAAGCAGATGCAGCCTGATGAGAAGACGACGCTGACCATTGGCATCATGCCCACGCCGTTCGGTGCCGATCCGATCCCGGTTCCGGATGATGCCATCCCCGCTGCGGGTTATGTCAGCGGCATTCCCCGTCTGAACATCCCGGCCTTGCGGGAAACCGATGCCAGCCTCGGCGTGGCCTGGGTCGACGGCAAGCGCAAGGATGGCGCCACGGCTCTGCCTTCGGGGTTGGCCATGGCCGCGAGCTGGAACCCCGAACTGCTGCGCGAGGGCGGGGCGATGATCGGTTCCGAAGCGCGGGCGAAGGGATTCAACGTCCTGTTGGCAGGCGGTGCCAACCTGACGCGCGATCCGCGCAACGGGCGCACGTTCGAATACCTCTCCGAAGATCCGCTGCTGACCGGCGTGCTGGTGGGCAATGCGATCCGGGGTATCCAGTCGAACCACATCATCTCGACCATCAAGCATCTCGCGCTCAACGGGCAGGAAACCGCGCGCCAGTATGTCGATGTGCAGATTTCTGATGCGGCGGCGCGGGAGAGCGACCTGCTGGCGTTCCAGATCGGCATAGAGATCGGCCAGCCCGGATCGGTCATGTGCGCTTACAACAAGGTGCTGGGCCACCATGCCTGTTCGAGCGATTATCTGCTCAACAAGGTGCTCAAGCACGATTGGGGTTACAAGGGCTTCGTGATGTCGGACTGGGGCGCGGTGCCCGCGCTCGATGCGGCGCTCAACGGGCTGGACCAGCAGTCCGGCTCGCAGCTCGATCCCGCGCAGTTCTTCGGCAAGCCGCTGGCGGAAGCCGCCGCAAAGGACCCGGCCTATGCCGCGCGTGTGGACGACATCAACAAGCGTGTGCTCACGGCGATGTTCGCGAACGGTGTCGATACCCATCCGGCGGAGCCCGGCGGCAAGATCGACTTTTCCGCCCATGCCGGTGTGGCGGAGGACGTGGCGAAGCAGGGCATCGTGCTGTTGCGCAACGAAGGCAATGTGCTGCCGCTGGCACGCACGGCCCAGCGCATTCTCGTGGTGGGCGGTAACGCCAATATTGGCGTGCTTTCGGGCGGCGGATCGAGCCAGGTCCATGCCCAGGGCGGCCCGGTCGCGGAAGTGCCGATGGTGCGCAACGACGATCCTTTCGCCAATTTCCTGATGCAGCAGTATCAGGGCAACCCGCCGCTCGATGCGATCCGCAAGGCCGCGCCGCAGGCCAGCGTGACCTATCGCAACGGCGCCTACATCAGTGAGGCGGTGGCGCAGGCCAAGCGGGCCGACATGGTGATCGTATTCGCCACGAGCTGGTCCACCGAAGGGTTCGACCGGCCCGGCTTGTCGCTGCCGAACGGGCAGGACGCCCTGATTGCTGCCGTGGCCAAGGCCAATCCGAAAACCGTGGTCGTGCTGGAAACCGGCAATCCCGTGGACATGCCCTGGCTTGACCAGACGGCCGCCGTGCTGGAAGCCTGGTATCCAGGCGTGCGCGGGGCCGAGGCGATTGCGTCGGTGCTGTTTGGGGACACCAATCCTTCGGGCCGCCTGCCTGTCACCTTCCCCAAGAGCGTGGAGCAGCTACCGCGTCCGAAGATCGACGGTTTCGATACGGTGGAGCCCGGCTTTGTCGGCAAGCCGATCGGCGATGCGCCGCCGATCACCACCGACTACAACATCGAGGGATCGGACGTCGGCTATCGCTGGTTCGCCCGCAAGGGCGAAAAGCCGCTGTTCCCGTTCGGCTATGGCCTGTCCTACACCAGCTTCTCCTCGTCCGGGCTGAAGATGAGGGGCTACAGCGCCAGCTTCACCGTGAAGAACGAGGGCCAGCGCAAGGGCGCGACGGTCGGCCAGCTCTATCTGGTCAGCCGCAACGGCGAGGCGAAGCAGCGCCTTGCGGGCTTCGAGCGCGTCGAACTGGCGCCGGGCGAGAGCAAGACCGTTTCCGTAACCATCGATCCGCGCATCCTGGCCGACTGGAATGGCAGTGGCTGGACCGTGGCCGGGGGAACTTATGGTTTTGCTCTGGGCCAGAATGCCGAGGATCTCGGCAAGACCGTGACGGTGCGCATTCCAGCGCGGACCTGGAAGGACTGAGGAAGCGCCTATTCGGAGGTCAGGAAATCCGGGGGGCGCAGGTTTACGCCCGCGCCCCCCGGACCCTCTTCACTCCCGTGGAGAGCTCGGGGCGCCCAGGCCGAGGCCTGTCCGCAGCGCATCGATTTCGGCGGCGCGGAACTGGCGGGATAGATGCGTTTGCGGAGCCAGCGTATCGAACCCATGGAATGCGCCGGGCACGACCAGCAGCTCTGTGGGCACACCAGCCGCGATCAGGCGCCGGGCGTAATCCACGTCTTCATTCATGAACAGATCGATGGAGCCCACCCCGATGAAGGCGGGGGGCAGGCCTTGAAGATCGCTGACCCGGGCGGGCACACCGGCGGCGGGAACATCGGGGCCGCCCGGTTCCATGCCGAGGAATGATTTCCAGCCGAAGTGATTGCTCTTCGCGGTCCAGATCAGCCGGTCCATTTCGTGGGGCAGCTTGCGGCTCGTGCCGGTGCGGTCATCCAGCATCGGGTAGATCAGGCACTGGAAGGCAAGCGGCACTTCGCCCCGGTCGCGCGCGGTGATCGCCAGCAGCGCTGCATGGCCGCCGCCCGCGCTTTCGCCGATCACGGCGATCCGCGCGGGATCGGCGCCAAGTTCCTCTGCGTGATCGTGCAGCCATTTGAGACCGGCGTAATTGTCTTCGATGGATCCGGCATAAGTCGTCTCGGGCGCCAGCCGGTACTCGACGGTGACGGCAGGGCAGTCCAGCGCCAGACAGATATCCTGCAGATCCCGGATCGCGCCGCTGGCGGTACCCAGGATATATCCGCCGCCGTGGGTGTGGAGCAGGGCCGGGCGCTTGCTGCCGGCGGGCCGCGGATTGACCACGTAGATGATAACCTCGGGCTGCCCCTTCGCGCCTGCAATGACACGCTTTTGAACGGGTACTTTCAGGCCGTCGAGCGGCGGCGGGGGCAGGCTGCGGGCATAGGCCAGATTATCGGCGGTCAAAGGCGGATAGGCGTTGTCCGCCAGCAGCTTGGCCGCGGCCGGGCGAAGCTCCGGATTCACGCTGCCGAGTATGTAGGCGTCGCTCACGCTGTCCGCCAGAACGGCATCGGCCTGCAGAAACGGAAGCGCCGCGCCCAGGGTGCACCCTGCCCGAATGATCTCGCGGCGGGTAGTCTGCATGGGCATGGCGTTTCCTTTCAAATCGCGCATTGTCAGGCGGTTGCTGCCTTGAGCAGCCATCGGCGCATGGCAACGCCTGCCCGGTCCGAGGCCAGGGAAATTTCGAACTGATCGTCCTGCGGTATCGCACTGGCCAGCTTTTCGAGTGCCGTCAGACCCTCGATGTCTTCCACAAAGGCGGCAGCGAGCTGCTGTTGCATGAAATCCGTGACGGTATCGTCCTCGACCGCGAAATTGCGCCCGTGATGAATGAAGTAGTGCGTTGTCGTAGCCGTTTCGGGAGTTGGCAGATGGGCGGTGATGATCCGCGTATCGGGCGGAAAGGCTTCATCCGACAAGGCGTAGAAGTGTCCATGTACGAGATGGGCAGAGGGGGCGGCGAATTCCGATGTCGTCTGCCGCACGGCGTCGACACCCGTCAGCTTCAGCGGTTCGGCCCAGACCGGGGGCAGCCGGGTTGGCTTAA
This sequence comes from Novosphingobium beihaiense, assembly GCF_022832375.1. Classification (GTDB taxonomy): domain Bacteria; phylum Pseudomonadota; class Alphaproteobacteria; order Sphingomonadales; family Sphingomonadaceae; genus Novosphingobium; species Novosphingobium beihaiensis. The sequence continues at coordinate 472,979 of NZ_JALHLG010000003.1, read as the reverse complement.
CGGTTCGGATGAGCTTGAAGTTGCCACGCTCCTCGTCCAGCTCCAGATCGTAAGGCGCGCAGGCAAAATCGGGCGTGCCGAAGGTTCCGGCATGAAGGAACGAGAGGTGCGTCAGGTCCAGCAGGTTTTCGTGCAGGGCAACGTAGCTCGCGGGCAGATGATAGTACTGCTGGCTGGCGGGCCATTGCGGATCGCCGATCCACTCGCCTGCGGGCAGGTCCGCATCCGGTTCCCCATCGCCCATCCAGATCCAGACCAGCGGCCCCTGTTCGCGCAGCGCATAGGACCGCACGCCGATACCGGCGGGGCAGGGCCCCTGCTGTGCGGGCACTTCGATGCAGGCGCCTTCGGGATCGAAGCGCAGGCCATGGTATCCGCAGACGATAGTGTCGCCGTCCAGCGTGCTGTGGCTGAGCGGGAACGAGCGGTGTACGCAGCGGTCCGAAAGCGCCACCGGCGCGCCGTCCTGTGTCCGGTAGAATACCAGTGGCTTGCCCAGGATCGTGCGGGCAAACAGATCGCGCCCGAATTCGTGCGAGAAACCGGCGGCGTACCAGCAGTCGAACACGAACGGGGTGTTGCGGTCTGCCATTCTCGCCCCCGCGCGGCGGGAGGCTTCAATCAAGCGTGGATCGGTTGCCATGGTCCTGTCCCATCTGTTTTCTTGCCGCACACCCGAATGGGAACCGGCGGGCCTTTCAATCGAGGCGCCGCCGGAATGGGCATCAGAACTGGGTTCTGACGCCGAAGGTGAAGTACCGCCCGATCTCGTCGTCGCGGTACAGGATCGGCGCGCCGCCCCAGCCGGGCAGCGACTGGTTGTCCGGCCTGTAGAGCGGAGCCTGCTTGTCGAACAGGTTCTGGACCGACAGGAACAGCTCCGACTTCCGGGCGAATTCCGGACGGAAGGTCAGCGTAAGGTCGGTGTAGGCAACCGACGCCACCTTGCCGTCGGCATAGACCAGGCTACGGTCGGCCGAGCGCCGCACCGAGGAACGCCAGCGCTGCACGATGTCGATCGAGAAATCGTCAATCGTATAGTTGATGAAGCCAGTGAAGCGATACTTCGGCAGTTGGATCGCGCCCTGGAACAGGCCATCGATCGCGCCTGCGACTTCCACCCCGTTGTTCTTGAACTTGGGCTGGTAGGACAGCAGGCCGCGAAGCGAGAGAGAGCCCGCGCCGAGCTGGGTCCGGTAGTTCGCTTCAAAATCGACGCCTTCGGTCTCACGCGTGCCGCGGTTCATCGGACGCACGAAGTAGGCCGTGGGCGTGTTGGCTGCCGATGTGTCGGTGATCGGGCCCGGGCGAACGATCAGGTCGCACAGCGGCGAGGAGCCGCCGCTGGCGATGCATTCCCGCTGAACGGTGGCATCGACCGGTGTGACCGAGGTGATCACGTTCTTCAGTTTGAACGAGTAGTAGTCGATGGCCAGCGAGAAGCCGGGAATGAACGACGGCTTGTATACCGCACCGATGGTCAGGGCGTTGGAGACTTCCGGTTTGAGATCCGGGTTCGATGTGGTCGTGGCGGGGATGGTCGGATTGGTATTGGTCAGAAGATCCGCGAAGCCCGAAATCGAGGTGTTGCTTGGCGAGAACAGGTCAATCAGCGTCGGCGCGCGGAAGTCACGCGAGCGCGTTGCGCGAATGGTCAGGTCGTTGACCGGCTGCCAGGTGAAGCCCAGCTTCCAGGTGCGGGCGTTGCCGACGGTATCGTAGTGGGCAAAGCGATAGGCGCCGTTGAAGTTCAGCGACTTGGCCAGAACCGTGTCCGAGAGAAGCGGAATGTCCACCTCGATCGCGCCTTCCGTGACCGTCTGCGAAACCTTCGGCACGTCGGAGACGGTGCTGAAGATATAGTTCTGCACGAAGAACGGCGCCGCGCCGCAGGCGATGGGGTTGAGCCCGGTGCAGTCCGGCGCGGAAGAGGGCTGGTTGGTGCTGACATTCTTCAGCGTGGCGCGGCGGTATTCTCCGCTGATCGCCACATTGACCGGACCGGCCCAGGTGTCGAAGGGCGAGCCGGTGATGGCGCCGGTGATATCGTCCAGCGTGTTGGTCAGCCGGAACGCTGTGTCTTCCGTCACATAGTCGTGCGCGGCGGCGGATTCCGAGCCGCGGCCGAACGGATCGAGCGGCACGCAGCCCGGATAGAGGCCGGGGTTCGTCACGGTGACGCGGCAGACGATCTGCCCGTTGCTGGACACGGCGTCGAGCGCGGCGGCGAGCTTCGTGGTGCTGATATTGTTGACGTTGGTCACGTCCTGCCGGGAATTGGCGTGCGTATAGCTGATGTCGAACTGGAAGCGGGTGCCGAGATCACCCTTCAAACCGGCCATGGCGGAGTAGTTGCGGGCCTTGGTCAGCGTCTGCGTGCCGGTGAAGTCTTCCGAGGATTTCGCGAAGATCAGGCCTGCGGCGCCTGAATTCTGCAGCGTTCCGCTGACCTCTGGAGCGAGAAAGGCGTTGTCGGCGGCGATGAAGGTCGGGAACATCGTGAACGGGAACGAAGTGCCCAGGTTGCGCGCCTCGGAATAGGTGCCCTGCGCGTAGAACTGGATACCGGGCGTCACGTCGTAATCGAACTTCAGGAAGCCCTGCTTCGTGCGCAGCGAAGCCACGACCGAGGACTTGCGGAAGTAGAAGCCGTCTCCGCCCGATTCATACCCCGGCGTGCCGGTGGGCGTTCCATGGTTGAACGGGCGCACGCTGCCGCCGGGCTGAAAGACCTGACCGGTCAGCCCCGCCGGATCGGGGCCCGCGACGCCAAGAATGTTGCCGTTGGGGGACGTGAAACCGGCCCAGCGCACATTCTTGCTGATCACATAGGGATTGTCAGCCGTGCCGGTGCCCGTGGAGAAATAGACATCGCGTGTGTTCTTGCGCGCATCGGTGTCGAGCAGGCCCGGATTATCGAAATACTCGAAGCTGCCGATCAGGTGGGCGCGGTCCGAAAACAGCGAGGTGCCGAATGCCGCGCCAAGGCGGGTCTGGCGGAAGTCGCCGCGCTGGGAAATGCCGTTGGAGGCCTGAACCTTCACGCCTTCGAACGTGTTGTCGAGCACGAAGTTCACCACGCCGGTGATGGCATCGGATCCATAGACGGCCGATGCTCCGCCGGTGACGACATCGACGCGCTTGACCAGCATCTGCGGCAGCAGGTTGGTGTCGGCGAGGCCGTCGGAAGTCGTCGGCGGAACGCGCTTGCCGTTCAGGAGCACCAGCGTGCGCACGGCGCCGAATTCGCGCAAGTTGAGGTAGTTACCCGAAATGTTGCCGTTGGCCGGGCCGAAAGCAAGGCTTTGGCCGTTGACGCCGCTGAAGATCGGCAGCTTGTTCAGCGCCTCTGGAATGTTCGCGGGCGAAGCGGTGACAAGCTGCTCCGTGCTGATGACAGTGACGGGCGTGGGAGAATCATCGCCGTTTTTGACCACGCGCGAGCCGGTGACGATGATGTCTTCTGCCGAAGCGGTTTCCGTCGCGGTGTCTCCGGCTTGCGGAGCCGTCTGGGCGCAGGCGGGGACTACCGGTGCGGTGCTTGCCAATAGAACCAGTAAATATCGCGCATTCATGTCGAGAGCCTCCCCTGTGGACGGCCCGGTAATCCCGGGTACCTTGGCTTCGACAGATACTTATCTTGATAATTAAGTCAAGCGGAGCTTCGCCGCTTTACCGGGCAATCAGCACCTTGACCCCGGCCTTTTCCAGATTTTCGCGCATGGCGGGGGCCACGCCTTCGTCGGTGATGACGATGTCCACTTCATCAAGGCCGCAGACGATGGCGCCCGACGAGGAATGGAACTTCGAACTGTCGACCATCAGGATTACCTGCTCGGCGCGGTCGATCAGCCGCCGTTCCGCGGCAACGAGCACGACATCGGCCTGCATGACGCCCTGCGGCCCCACGGCGGCGGCGCCCATGAACAGCTTGGGTGCATGGAAGCGGGGCATCGAATCCTCGCCCGCCGGAGCCAGGATGATGTTCTGTTCGCGAAAGACGCTGCCCGAGGGGACGAGCACGCGCGTACCGGGCTGGGCCAGCAGGGCATTCACGATGTGCAGTGAATTGGTGAGGACCTGAAGGTCCATCCCTTCCAGATGCGGGCACATCTGCAGCGTGGTGGAGCCGCCGTCCACCATGATGCCTTCGCCCGGCTCGCAAAGGGTCGCGGCCACCCGGCCGATGGCCTGCTTGGCGGCGAGGTTCTGGGTGATCGCCTGATCGAACGGGGTCCCGGCCAGATGCAGCGGACCGGTTTCGGGACTCTCCTGCGGCACCAGCTTGGCGCCGCCATGCACGCGCACAATGCGTCCTGCCGCTTCGAGCCGGGTCAGATCACGACGGATCGTTGCGGGCGAGGCATCGAGCCTCGCCTCCAGATCGCGATAGGTGATGAAGCCACTGGCCACCATGGCGTCCAGGATCAGTTTTTCCCGTTCTTCCGCGTGCATTGGCCTGTGTCCGTCCGTATCAGCTTGCGTGCCGCTCAGCCTCCAGTTGCTCAAGCGACTTGCCTTCGTTGCGCGGGGCCCAGATCGCACCGATCAGGCCGCTGACAACGAGGAAGCCGGTAAGTATCCAGGCAAGGTTCGTAAAGCCTGTTGCCGTGAGCATCGGCACAAAGAAGCTGAATACGCCCAGTGTGATACGCACCACGGCAAAGCACAAGCCCTGTGCGGTTGCGCGCACCGCCGTCGGGAACTGTTCCGCACTCCAGAGCTGGAAAAAACTCTGCGCGCCGAAGCCGCCGCCGAACTGCAGCAGGAAGACGTAGAGCAGGGCGATCGGAATGGTCAGCGGGAACACTGCCAGCAGCGCCATGCCGATCACCTGGATTATGGCGGACACGATGAACAGCGTGCGCTGGTTTACCTTGTCCGAAAGCTTCATGAACACGAAGTAGATCGAGACCATCCCGATGAAGAACGAAAATGCCTGAATGGCCACGCTCTGCGCCTGGCTCGCCGCGCCCATCGTGCGCAGGATGTAGGGGAAGAAGAACCCATTGGTGCCTGCCCACAGGTTCCAGAACCCGTACATGCCGACAAGGCCGAGGATCGAGGTCAGGTACTTGGGTTTGAGCAGCGTCGAAATGCCGTGAGTGGGCGCGTCGGACTTCTGCGATTCCACCCAGCGCTTCGATTCCGCCATGCGCGAACGCAGCAGGGTCAGCCCCAGCGCAATCACCACGAGATGCGCGAAGACGATCCGCGCGCCCAGTTCGCCCAGCGAGGTCAGCGCGAGGCTGAGCAGCAGCACGACCACAGGGCCCAGATACCACAGCACTTGCGCCACACCCGAGTGTTTGCCCCGGCGATTATCCGGCGCCTGCTCGGCAATGAGCGACCAGCTTGCCGGAATGTCCGCACCGACGGCAAGGCCGACGATCAGGAAGCCGGTAACGATCATCCACGGCGCCACCGCGAAGACCAGCATGCTCATGCCGAACGCATAGATCAGCATATCCCACTGATAGATCTTCTTGCGGCCCAGCTTGTCGCACAGCCAGCCGCCCAGCAGCGCACCGACGCCCGCGCCGATGGCGTTGGGGCCGAAGGCGCCGATCAGGCCGATGGTGTCGTTGGAAAGGTGATAGCTTTCCTGCCATAGCGCCAGCGCGGCGGCGCCCGAAACGATCGAGCCCGCATCGATATAATTAGCGAGCCCGGCGAGGATCGTGTTGCGCCAGTTGTCGCCAGAATCCAGATGTTCGCCAGCAGCCGTGGCCATTTCAGTCTCCCGCAAGTATTGTCTTATCGATCTCGGCGATTTTCGTGGTGCCGGTCAGGGCCATGGCCACGCGCATTTCCGCTTCGATCAGTTGTAGTAGTTTGGTGATTCCGGCCTCGCCCCCGGCCGCGAGCGCCCAGGCCCAGGCGCGGCCGAGCAGAACGCCCTTGGCGCCCAGCGCCAGCATCCGCACGACATCGAGGCCCGAACGAATGCCGCCATCGGCCAGAACCGTCAGCCGGTCCCCCACGGCTTCGGCGATCGGGGGCAGGGCGCGCGTGCTGGAGAGCACGCCGTCGAGCTGGCGGCCGCCGTGGTTGGAAACGACAATGCCGTCCGCGCCCAACTCGGCGGCTTCCTTCGCATCCTCGGGATCGAGAATGCCCTTGATGATCAGCGGGCCTTTCCATTCGGCGCGGATGAAATCGAGATCGCGCCAGTTGATGGAAGGATCGAAGTTGTTCCGCATCCAGGCGAAGAAATCCTCGATGCCGGTATTGCCGTTCAGCACCGGGGCGACATTGCCCAGCGTGTGCGGGCGGCCCCACAGGCCCACGTCCCAGGCCCAGCCGGGGCGGACCATGGCCTGCGCCACCCGCCACAGCGCGCCCTGGAGCCCGCCCGATCCGGCCAGCCCGGTGTGATAATCGCGATAGCGGCTGCCGGGCACCGGCATGTCCACCGTGAAGACCAGCGCCGAACAGTTTGCTTCCATGGCCTGCGCCAGCAGGTCCCGCATGAAGGCGCGGTCGCGGATCATGTAGAGCTGGAACCAGAACGGCTTGCTGGCAGCGCCTGCCACTTCGCCGATTGGGCAGGCGCCCACGGTGGAAAGGGTGAAAGGCACGCCCGCTTTTTCTGCCGCGCGCACCGCCTGACACTCACCGCGCCGTGCATTGAGCCCTGCCAGACCGATGGGCGCGAGGGCGACGGGCAGGCTCAGTTTCTGGCCGAAGAGTTCGGTCGAAAGGTCCAGCTTTGAAACGTCGCGCAGTACCCGCTGGCGCAGCGCAAGACGAGACAGATCGTCCACGTTGCGGCGCAGCGTCGCCTCGGCATAGGAGCCGCCGTCGATATATTCGAACAGGAAGCGCGGCAGGCGGCGGCGGGCGGCCTCGCGGAAATCGGGAACGGAAGCAACGATCATGCGGGGACTTTCGAGACGGCGTCACGCCATTTGGCGCGGTAGCTTTGCAGATCGCCTTCGAGCGGTTCAACCAGCCTCAGCCCGCCGCTGGCCTTGAGCAGCGGGTTGAGCAGGCGCAGCGCACCGAACGACACGTCGTTGTGCGCATTGGCGACATAGACTTCGGTTTCGGGCCGCAGCGCAGCCAATGCGCGCACGAAGACTTCGGCTTCGGCAAAGCGCCCTTCCACCAGCAGCCGCTCCTTCGAACCGATGAGGTCCAGAGAGGTGTCGGCGACGAGTGCGGCATAGAGGCAGATCGCGGCACGCCGGGCGTACCAGGTGCCCGCCCATTCGACCGGCGCGTTGAGCCAGCAGGCCCTGCCATCGGGGTAGGGGCCGAAGCCGGGGGTAAGGGTGGGCATCATCATTGTCCCGCGCTCCAGCAGGGCAGGAACGGCTTCCATCAGCTTGGGCTGATCGGGCTTGATGTCCACCCGGCGCGTGTCGAGCTGGATTACCGTCTCGATCTCGCGCCCGCCCATGAACCGGGCGGAGGGCACCGGCCAGCCATAGGCATCGACATTGACCAGCGTGTCGCGGTCCTCGGGCAGTTTGGAGACCGAGAGGACTTCGCTGGCCAGCCGCATGGCGATGAACCAGGTGCCGGTCGATAGGATAGTCGCTTCGCGCCGCGCGATCTCCGGAAAGCCGCGCGCGGCGAGCAGGGCGGCATTGGAATCGTGAATGCCCGCCAGAACCTGCGCGGTGGCGGGAAGGCCCGTTGCCGCCGCGATTTCGGGCCGCAGCTTGCCGATGGCATCGCTCGCTTTTGCCAGCGGGGCGAAGCGCTCCGCCCATCCCAGCCGCTTGGCCATGGGGGAGAACTGCGCCAGTTCCGGCATCCACAAGTCCGTGTGGCATCCCAGGCTGGTGGCTTCGCTGCGGGCCGCCCCGCACAGCACCCAGGCCCAGTATTGCGCCCAGGGCACCAGAGTGGCCGATGCCATGGCCTCAGGATAGAGATGCTCCATCCAGTAGACCTGGCTGCCCATGTTGAGCCCGTCCGGCAGCGCCGGGGAGCCGGTGAGCGAAAAGGGATCGCGTTCCGCGCGATAGGCACTCATCACCTCGTCGGGGATCGCCTGTTCGTAGTCGAACGGGGCGAAGAGCATCCCGTCTTCGCCCAACGCGACGACACCCGCGCCATGGGCCACCGGAATGATCGTTTCGACCGGGTACTCGCGATAGGCGCTGAGCGCTTTGGGCAGCCATTGCCCAATGCCTTCGGCGTCCAGCCGCTGGACGCCATCGACAACATGCACTTCATTGGCCCGGGTCTGGCGGTCGAGAAGATGCCCGCCGGCAGACCAGAGCGTGACCTTGCTAAGGGTCTTGCCGATATCGACGACCACGTATGCGCTTTGTTGCAAGCGCCCCCTCCACGGTTATGAATCTGTAATCGAAACGATCAATATCAATCCCGATTGATCATTTCCAGTAAAAAGGTTATCAGAATAACCAAGCATGAACGCGAGCCCGGCGCAACGAGGCCGGACAGCACGATTCGTAACCAGAGGATGCAATGAACGTCCAAGCCCAGATCTCCGCCGCCGCGATCCCTTTTGCCGTGCCTGCAAGCCGTTGGGACGAAGCCGTAGCGGCCAAGCTCTCGCCCGCCGAACTGCTCCTGTACCGCTCCAACCTGCTGGGATCGGACCTGACGGTCACCAATTTCGGCGGCGGCAACACCTCGGCCAAGCTGAGCGAAACCGATCCGCTGACGGGCGAGGAAACCGAAGTGCTGTGGGTCAAGGGCTCGGGCGGCGATATCGGCTCGATGAAGCTCGACGGTTTCGCCACGCTCTATCAGGACAAGCTGCTGGGGCTGGAAAAGCACTACGCCGGGCCGGACGATGACGATAAGATGGTCGGCTATCTTCCGCACTGCACGTTCAACCTCAATGCGCGTGCGGCCTCCATCGATACGCCGCTGCACTCGCTGCTGCCTTTCGCGCATGTCGATCACGTCCATCCCGATGCGATCATTGCGCTGGCGGCCTCTTCGGGCGGCGAGGCGGCCACGCAGGAAATCTGGGGCGGCAAGATCGGCTGGCTGCCGTGGAAACGCCCGGGCTACACGCTGGGCGTGCAGCTTCGTGATTATGTGAAGGCCAATCCGCATGTCGAAGGCGTGATGCTGGCCGGGCATGGCATCATCTGCTGGGCGGACAGCGCCAAGGCCTGCTACGAACACACCATCGGCCTGATCGCCGATGCCGCGAATTACCTGAATTCTAAGCTCGCCGGGAAACCGGCGTTCGGCGGTGCGGTCACTGTCATCTCCTCCGACCGTGCCGCTATTGCTGCCGGCCTTATGCCGCGTCTGCGTGGTCTTATGACTGGCGCGCGGCGTAAGGTCGGCCACTATTCGGACGATGCCGAAGCGCTCGAATTCGTCAATTCGGCGGAATTCGAACGGCTTGCCGCGCTCGGCACGTCATGCCCCGATCACTTCCTGCGCACCAAGATCGCGCCGCTTACGCTCGATCCCGCGAAGCTGGAAGACGATGCCTATCTGGCGCAGAAGATCGCCGATTACCGCGATCTCTATGCCGCGTACTACGAACGCTGCAAGCGGGCGAACTCGCCCGCGATGCGCGATGCCAACCCGGTCGTGGTGCTGGTGCCGGGCGTCGGCCGTATCACTTTCGCGACCGACAAGACCACCGCGCGCCTTGCCGGCGAGTTCTATGGCAACGCCATCAATGTGATGCGCGGCGCCGAGGCGATCGGCGACTACATCGCGCTTGACGAGCAGGAAGCCTTCGACATCGAATACTGGCTGCTGGAGGAAGCCAAGCTGCAGCGGATGCCCGCGCCCAAGCCGCTCGCTGGCCGCATCGCGCTGGTCACCGGCGGCGCTGGCGGCATCGGTGCGGCCACGGCTGCGCGGCTGATGGCGGACGGCGCCTGCGTCATGCTGGCGGACCGCGCTGCCGATGCGGTTGATGAAGTGCGGGACGGGTTCGCCAAACAGTTCGGCAAGGACGTGGTGCGCTCGGTCGTCTGTGACGTGACCGATGAAGCGCAAGTGGCCGAAGCCTTCGCCGCCTGCGCGCGCGAATTCGGCGGTCTTGATATTCTCGTCGCCAATGCCGGTATCGCCTCTTCGGCCCCGATTGAGGAAACCACGGTCGAACTGTGGGACCGCAACTATGATGTGCTGGCGCAGGGCTACTTCCTCACCAGCCGCTCCGCCTGGCCGCTGCTGAAGCGGATGAAGGAACAGGGCGGCTCCAGCGTGGTCTTCATCGGTTCGAAGAACGCCGTGGCCGCGGCCACCAATGCCAGCGCCTATGCTTCGGCCAAGGCCGCCGCGAACCATCTCGCCCGCTGCCTCGCGCTGGAAGGCGCGCCCTACGGCATCCGCGTCAACACCGTGAACCCGGACGCCGTGATCAAGGGCAGCCGCATCTGGGACGGCGACTGGCGCAAGGAACGCGCGGGTGCCTACGGGATCGATTCCGGCGCCGAGCTGGAAGAACACTACCGCAACCGTTCGATGCTCAAGCGCGACGTGCTGCCGTCCGACATTGCCGAGGCGGTGTACTTCCTCGCCAGCGACATGTCGGCCAAGTCGACCGGCAACATGGTCAATGTCGATGCGGGCAATGCCCAGGCCTTCACGCGCTGAGTTTCAGGGAGAGGATAATATCATGAGCAATCTTCCCATTTCCGCCGAGCTGATCGCGGAAGCCAACGCGCGCGAACTCGACGCACTGGAAGACGATTACGCATCGCTGGGCCGCAAGCTGGAGCGTGCGGGTATCGGTATCGATGCGGTGAAGGACCGCGTGGCCGGTTTCTCGGTCGCCATCCCCACCTGGGGGGCGGGCCGGGGCGGCACGCGTTTCGCCAAGTTCCCCATCGCCGGGGAGCCGACCAACATCCACGAAAAGCTGGAAGACTGCGCCGTCATCAACCAGCTTTCGTGTCTGACGCCGCGCGTCAGCCCGCATTTCCCGTGGGACAAGGTCAGCGATTACAAGGCGCTGCGTGAAGAGGCCGCCAGCCTTGGGCTCGGCTTCGATGCGGTGAATTCCAACACCTTCCAGGACCAGCCGGGGCAGGCGCAGACCTATGCCACCGGCTCGCTTTCCTCGACCGTGGCGGCGACGCGCCAGCAGGCGGTGGAACACAATATCGAATGTATCGAGATCGGCCGCCAGCTCGGCTCCACCGATCTCACCGTGTGGGTCGGGGACGGCACCAATTTCCCCGGTCAGCAGGATCTTGCCCGCAGCCTCGACCGCTATCTGGAGGCCGCTGCACAGGTCTATGCCGCGCTGCCGGGCGACTGGCGCATGCTGCTGGAACACAAGATGTTCGAGCCCGCGTTCTACTCCACCGTCATCAGCGACTGGGGCTCCTCGATCCTCGCTGCGCAGGAGCTGGGCCCCAAGGCCAAGTGCCTGGTCGATCTCGGCCATCATGCGCCGAACGTGAACATCGAACAGATCGTGGCGCGCCTGCACCGCTTCGGCAAGCTGGGCGGGTTCCACTTCAACGACAGCAAGTACGGCGACGACGATCTCGATTCCGGCTCGATCAACCCGCACCAGCTTTTTCTGGTGTTCAACGAACTGGTGGAGGCCGAGCTGAACCCGCGAGACGGCTTCAATCCCAGCTACATGATCGACCAGTCGCACAATGTGACCGATCCGATCGAATCAATGATCTCCTCGGCCGAAGCGATCGGCCAGTGCTTCGCCAAGGCGCTGCTGGTGGACCGCGAGGCGCTGCATCTGGCGCAGGAAGCCAACGACACGATGATGGCCTATCAGGCCCTGCGCAGGGCTTATAATGTCGATGTCTCTCCCATCCTCGCCAAGGCGCGGCTGGAAGCGGGCGGCGCGATCGATGCGCTGGGCGTCTACCGCGAAAGCCGCTGGCGCGACCGCAAGGCGCAGGAGCGCAAGGCCGTAGGGCTGGGCGCCGGCATCGTCTGACGCGCAGATAGAGGGGCAGGTGCGGGAGGCTGTTACTGCTTCCTGCTGCCGTCAAAGTTGTGTGTGGCGGCCGGATGCAGCGCAGCCATCAAGTCTGACTGGCCGGGAGCCCCCGCTTCCCCGGTAAGTCCGCAGTGAACACGCGGGCCGTTCGTTCGCCGCTGGCACGCCGCAGCCAGCGTGGCGTGGGCGGGAATGCGCGTCCATTCAGGCCACGCGGCATGTGCTGCCCTTTCATGTTTCAGTGATACTGAATTGCGGTTTCCGGGATAATTTTTGTATTACAATCGGCCGCGTTCTCCTGTAAACAATACTTCTATACCGCAGTGTTTTCTGAAGGCAGGCAAGAAGGCTTTCGGATTCCGAAGCGGAGTGCAGACGGAAGGTCTGTGAGAGGAAAAGCGGCTGAAGCCGCACAGCGCTGTCCATTTTCCGGACCGGGCGCGCCTGAAACAGGAAGGGCTGGATCAGCATGACATAACCCAATCCGCAAGGCTGGCTGAGAAGCAATTGCAGCGCCATCGCGCGAAAAAATAGCGGCCAGAAAAATAAGAAAAGGGAGAGGTATGAAAAAGAGCTTTTGGGGCGGCACCGCCCTGGCAACAGTTGTGCTCGGCTTGGGGGCATTTTCGGGCCCGGCACTTGCCCGAAATGATGAGGCTGCGGATGCCCTGCCGGCACCCGCCGCAAACAGCAGCGGACCGGAGGATCCAACCGTCGATAGCGATGCGATTGTGGTTACGGCGCGGCGCCGGTCGGAGTTGCTGCAGGATGTCCCGATCGCGGTTTCGGCCATTTCGGCAAAGCAGGCCGCGGCCATCGGCATCGACAATTCGGAATCGCTTGTCACCGCCACGCCCAGCCTGGATTTCAGCCGCTCGGGCGGCTTCGCGGCGATCCCGTTCCTGCGCGGGGTGGGCACGTCGTTTGCCGGGGCCGGGGTGGAATCCCCGGTCGCGATCTATGTCGATGATGTCTATATTTCCTCTCCCAATGCGAACCTGCTGTCGCTGAACAACATCGACAGCGTGCAGGTGCTCAAAGGTCCGCAGGGCACGCTGTTCGGCCGGAATGCAACCGGCGGTGTCATCCAGATCCAGACCCGCAAACCGTCTTTTGAGACCGAAGGAAACATATCGGCCGGTTACGGGAACTATGACAGCGCTGAGGGCAGCGCCTATTTCAGCACGGCGCTGGGTGAAGATGTGGCGTTCAACGTGGCTGCATCCGGGCGCAAGCAGTTCGACGGTTTCGGGCATTCGCTGACAACGGGTGCGGAAACGCAAAAGGGCTGGGACTGGAATGTCCGGGGCAAGCTGCTGTTCAACCTTGGCGAACGCACGACGGCGCTGCTGTCTGCCGACTATTCGGAGCAGCGCTCGGACATCGGTGAAAACGTGACGGTCGTGCCCGGTTCCATTGGGGCCGGGGGCACGCCCTTCGCCGGGGCCTTCAACACCTATATCGACGGGCAGGATTTCACGAAGATCCGGCAAGGCGGCGTCAGCCTGAAGATCGAGCACGAAACCGCCTTCGCGGATATCGTGAGCATCAGTGCTTACCGTTTTTCCAAAATGAAGACGCGCATCGATCAGGATGCCGGTGCCGCGCCGCTGCTCACTCTGGATCTGACGTCGCCGATCAAGACGTTTTCACAGGAATTGCGGCTGGTTTCGAATACCGGCGGTGCCTTCAAATGGGTGGTGGGTGCCTTCTACTTCCATTCCGACAGCCAGTACGCGCCGGGTGCCCTGATCGGCACGATCGTCGATCCTCGGCTGATGATCGATCCCACTTTCGATCCCGCGCTGGCCGATCCCGCGAGCAGGCTTGCGTTCCGCGATACGCAAAAGCTCGATTCCTATTCGGGCTTTGCGGAAGGAACCTATGAGATCCTTCCTGCAACCAACCTGACGCTGGGCATCCGCTATACGAGCGACAACTTCCACATGAAGAACGAGGGGACATATGTCGGCAACAGCCTGATCCCCGCTTTCGTTGTCCCCGGCACGCAGTACAAGGTGAAGGACAGCTTCGACAAGCTGACCTACCGCGCGATCCTGGATCACAAGTTTACGCCGGATGTGCTGGGCTATGTGTCCTACAGCCGTGGTTTCAAGAGCGGCGGTTACAACCTGCCGGAACCGGGCACGATTGATACCGTGGCAGCCGTCCGCCCGGAAGTGCTCGATGCCTATGAGGCGGGCCTGAAGACCCAGATGCTGAACGGAGACCTGACGTTCAACATCGCCGCCTTCTATTACGACTACAAGGATCTGGCGGTCAGCGTCAGCAGTACCACTTCGATCATCCAGATCAACGCCGCCGCGGCCGAGATCAAGGGCATAGACCTCGACTTCGTGGCCAAACCCTACCGGGGCTTGCGGATTTCCGGCGGGCTGGGCGTGCTGGATACCAAGTACAAGACATTCCCGGATGGCCCCGTCTATACCCCGCTCCCGGTCTTTCCATTCGGTAACAGCGTGGCGCCGGGCGATCTGGCAGGAAACAGGACGCAGCGGTCCCCGAAGCTCACATTTAGTATAGCCCCCAGCTATACGTTCCGGCTGGGGGAGGGTGATGTGACCCTGGCCGCCAACTACTATCACAACTCGGGCTATTTCGCCGATCCCGAGAACCGCCTGCGGCAGCCCAGCTATGACCTTTTCAACGGGTCGATCGGCTACCAGTTCGACACGGGGCTGGGCGCCCGCCTCTGGGTGAAGAACCTCACCAACGAGCGGTACTACACTTTCCTGCAGGCGGACCAGTTCAAGGACGCCGCCGCTTTCGCCGCCCCGCGAACCTACGGAATCACATTGTCTCAGGAGTTTTGAACGTCTCGAAACCGGCAGAAAACCAATCAGCGTCGAGAGGAGTAAGGATCATGCAGCAAACAGCCAATGCGCCGAAGATAGGCAGCAAGTCGATAGGAGTGGCGGATCGCGATACCCCGCTGCTGCGCAATTACTGGTATGTCGCGGCGTTCTCGGACGAGATCACGCGCGAGCCCATGAGGCGCACGATCCTAGAGGAAGATATCGTGTTCTACCGCAAGGAAGATGGCACTCCGGTGGCGGCGCAGAACCGCTGCCCGCACCGCTCGTTTCCGCTCCATACCGGCACTGTGAAGGGCGACCGGCTGGTGTGCGGCTATCACGGTATGGAGTTCAACGCCGATGGTTCCTGCGCGCATGTGCCCGCACTCAATGCGGCGCCGCGCGCGATCCGGCTCGATACTTATCCGCTGGAAGAGGACGGTCCGTTGCTGTGGATCTGGATGGGCGATCCGGCCAAGCCCGATTATTCGCGGCTGGTCCGTCAGGAATGGTGCACCTCGCCCGAATGGGCTTATGTAAAGGGCCAGATGTACATGAAGGCCAACTATCTGGGACTTCACGAAAACCTGATGGACCTTACCCACTTTCCGTTCCTGCACGGCAAGTGGAATATCGCCCGCCCCGAACATGCCGCCGCCCCTGCGAAAATCGAGGAGGAGGGCGATGTCATCCGCCAGAGCGAAACCCATGACGATGTGGATATGCCGCCTGCCATCGTCGAAGCCGCGGGTATGAAGGGGCCGTTCAACCGCGAGGCGCATCATCTGGTGCAGATGCCGGGCATGCATCAGGGTATGCAGGTGACGGTTGATTCCTCCGATCCGCCCAAGCGCGACGTTCAGCATATCATCCACATCATGACGCCCGAAACGCGCACATCGACCCATTATCTCTGGGCGATGGCGCGCAACAATGCGATCGATGACGCGGAACTGTCCGCCCAGATTCAGGTGGTGGGCGACGGCGCCTTTACCGAGGATAAGGTGGCGCTGGAAGATATCGAGGAGCTGGTCGCCCGCGATCGCCGCCCCGGTTTCCGGGAGAAGATCATCAAGACCGACGAGGGCGGTATCCGCGTTCTGCGCCTGTTCGCGCGTCTGGCCGAGCGTGAGCAGGCCGCCGAGCCCGAAGCGCGCGAAGCGGTCGCCGCAGAATAGTCGGCTGCCGTTCGAACCGTGCGCTGCCGTTGCGGTGCACGGTTCGATATGCCGCGCTTAGCCAGATGCCTGGCGGGCCATGGCCTGTGTCAGGGCAATCGTCGTTGCGACCTGGGAACCGGCACGTTCGGCGTCCTGCGTTGCCAGCCATTGCAGGATGATCCCGACGTTGGATGTGAACATGAAGTTGGCCAGCGCGTCGATATCGGCCTTGTTGGAGCCGTTCGCGACATCGGCGGCATTGGCGAGGCCATCGCGATAGAGCTGCAGGTAGTTTTCGTACTTGCGCTTCGCGAGCCAGTCCTGCCCTTTCGCGGAGAGGGCGTAGAGCGTCAGGTTGTACAGCGTGATCTGCTCGTCCGGATTTCTGCGGACTTCGGACCAGATCATGTTCAGCATGCTGGCGATGCGCTGTTCCAGCGTCTCTTGCGCATCCAGCGCGATCATCAGGCTGTTGCGTGCCGTTTCGACGATGTGGCTGAGCATGTTCAGCAGCACCGCGTCCTTGTTTTTGAAGTGATAGTGCAAGGTCGCCAGATTGATATGCGCGGCGGCTGCGATTTTGCGCGTGGTGGTCCCATGGACGCCTTCGCGCGCGACAACCGAAATGGCCGCTTCGATGATAGTCCTGCGCTTGTTCTCACTGTTGGCGCTGCGCATCGCGTTCTTTCTGACATGGGCCGGTTTCGATCATGCTGAAGAATAGGTCCGCCTGGCAGGAAGCGAAAGGTGTGGCCACGGCCGTGTTGTCCCGGCGTGCTTTCCCACAACGATCGACAGGGATCATCGCTTCCCGGTATCAAACGGCATATATCTGGTCAAATGACTTGATCTGGTGGGATCGCTTCGAGAACGCCCTTCGTGTTTCTGTCTGGCGCAGCTCCTGCCGAGGGCGCTGTAGTGCCACGGGAACTGTGTTCGAAAAGCCCGTCTGCAGGCGGAATTCGTTGGTACTCCGGCAAAGAGATAAGAGCGCGGTGTCTATAGGACACCATGCAGGATGGATTTGACCCGGCAGAACGGGACTTTGGCTCTTTTGTGAATGGGTGTGCTGATTTAGTCATTTGACCTGAATCAAGACGGGCAGCCGAAAACAGGAGTCGCTGGGGCGTGACGCAGATCGTCGAACTGGAAGCAGGGCACCCGGAGGAGCATCGGCTCAGCCATTCACTGGAATCGCGCCATGTGTCGATGATCGCCATCGGCGGCATCATCGGCGCGGGCCTGTTCGTGGGCAGCAGCACGGCCATCGCGCAAGTGGGGCCTGCCGTCATCGTCAGCTATGCCCTGGCAGGCGCGTTGATCCTGATGGTAATGCGCATGCTGAGCGAAATGGCCAGCCTGCATCCGGGAGCGGGGTCGTTCACCGAACTCGTGCGCGAGGGGCTGGGGGAGCGCGCCGGGTTCGTCTGCGGGTGGCTTTACTGGTATTTCTGGGTCGTTGTCGTGGCGATCGAGGCGATTGCGGGCGCGGTCATTCTGGCCTCGTGGATCGCCGCGCCGGTCTGGCTGATCGGCATGGTGCTTCTGGCGCTGATGACAGGCGTTAATCTGCTCTCTGCGCGCTCCTATGGCGAGTTCGAGTTCTGGTTCTCGCTGGCCAAAGTCGTGGCTATTGTCGGCTTCATCGTGATCGCGGGATTGTGGGCTTTCGGCGTCACGTCGCCTGCCAGTCCGGCCTTTGCGAACCTGACGGGGCACGATGGTTTCGCACCCAATGGCTGGGGCGCGGTGCTGGCCGGGGTGACAACGGTGATCTTCGCACTGACCGGCGCCGAAATCGCAACGATCGCCGCCGCAGAATCGCATGAGCCCGCGCGCACGATTGCGCGCATCACTGGCTCCGTGGCTTTGCGCATCCTGCTGTTCTATCTGCTTTCGATCGCGCTGATCGTTGCCGTGATCCCCTGGACCAGCGTGGTTGAGGGGCATTCGCCCTTCGCATCGGCGCTGGATTCGATGAATATTCCGCACGCTGGCGACATCATGAACGCCGTGATCCTGGTCGCCGTTCTGTCCTGCCTCAATTCGGGTATGTATGTGACCTCGCGCGTACTGTTCGTCCTGTCGGAAAAGGGCAATGCGCCCAAGGCGCTGGTGACGCTCAACCACAGGCATGTGCCGGTTCGTGCCACTCTGACCGGCAGCCTGTTCGCCTATCTGGCGCTGGCCGCATCGGTGATTTCGCCGCAGGTGGTGTTCAGCTTTCTGGTCAATGCCTCGGGCGCGCTGATGCTGTTCATCTATCTGCTCGTCTGTCTCGCCCAGCTTCGGATGCGGGCCCAGACCGAGCGGGACGATCCGGACCAGCTCGTGATCCGCATGTGGTTTCACCCCTACGGCAGCATCGCCAGTGCCCTTGGCATTGTAGTCGTGCTCGTGGCGATGGGTTTCAAGGCATCTTCGCGCGCGGAACTGGTGAGCAGCCTTGTGTTGCTGGCG
The DNA here is from genome assembly GCF_022832375.1 of Novosphingobium beihaiense. Taxonomy (GTDB): domain Bacteria; phylum Pseudomonadota; class Alphaproteobacteria; order Sphingomonadales; family Sphingomonadaceae; genus Novosphingobium; species Novosphingobium beihaiensis. The sequence continues at coordinate 454,668 of NZ_JALHLG010000003.1, read as the reverse complement.
GTTACGTTCGCGCTGTCCTTTTACAGGCCGGGTAAGCCGGGCGCAGTGCTGGCGGCGGCGGAATGATACGGGAGGCTGCTATGTTGTTTCGCAAGCCCATGATTGCGGCTGCCCTGCTGGTCTTATCGCACGCGCCCGCAGCCCATGCGGCGGCGAAGGCGGATATGGTGCTCTACGGCGGGCAAGTGGTGACGATGGATCCGGACCGCCCCAGTGCCAGCGCGGTCGCGGTGCGCGATGGCAAGATCGTGGCGGTCGGCGGAGACGGCATCGCCAGCCAGTATGACGCGGCGGAAACGATCGACCTCAAGGGCCGGATGCTGATGCCCGGCTTTATCGACACGCACGTGCACATCATCGGCCAGCCGCGCCGTGCGGTCGATCTTTCCAAGGCCCATTCGATTGCCGGTATCCAGCAGCTGGTGCGGGACAAGGCCCGCGAACTGGGCAAGGGGGAGTGGATTACCGGCTACGGCTGGGACGAGGCGCAGCTTGCCGAAAAGCGCAATATCGTCAGCACCGATCTCGACGAAGCGGCGCCGGACAATCCCGTGGCCCTGACGCGGGCCGGCTCGCACAGCATTGCCGGCAACAGCATGGCCATGCGGCTGGCCGGGATCGGCCGGACCACGCCCAATCCGGACCACGGCGTGATCGAGCATTTCGCCAATGGCGAGCCCAACGGTATCATCCGCGAACGCACGGACCTCTACAGCAAGCTGGTTCCGCCCCCCGCCGCCGGAGAGATGAAGCCCAGCTTCGTCGCGCGGCTCAAGGCCCTGCTGCCGCTGGGCATCACCAGCCTGATGGAGGCCCTGACCACGATCGATGACGAGCCGGTTGGAAAGGGCGGCATCGCCGGGGGCAAGGGGCCGTCCACGGCGCCCACGTTCCGGCAGTTTCGCGAAATCTACGCCGAACAGGGCGAAAGCCTGCCGCGGGCCACGCTTTACATCTTCTACCCCGGGGCGGAACGGCTGAAGGCTTTCCCCTATCACACCGGCTACGGCGATGACCGGCTCAAGCTGGGGCCGATTGGTGAAGGCCTGTTCGCGGACGGCGGTTTTACAGGGCCGACGGCCTGGACGCTGCAAGACTACAAGGGCATGCCGGGCTTTCGCGGGCGGGCGGCCACTCCGCCCGATGAGTTGCGTGCGATGGTGCGCACCGCGCGCGATCTGGGCTGGCAATTGGGCATTCATGCCATCGGCGATGCGGCGATCCAGCGGCTTGTTGGCATCTATGCGCAGGCGCTGGCCGAAAAGCCGCAGAAGGATGCCCGCTGGTTTACCGCGCACCTGACGATGCTGCCGCCGCCCGAAACGCTTTCGCTGATGGCCAGCCACGGGATCTGGGCGGCGGTGCAGCCGAACTTCCTGTACAACCTGGAAGGGCGCTACAACGAGACGTTGGAAGGCGAGCGGCTGCAGCACATCAATCCGGTGGGAACGCCGCTGCGCTGGGGCGTCCATCTCGCTTTCGGTTCGGATAACCTGCCGATCGGGCCGCTCTACGGTTTCTATGTGGCGGTCACGCGCAAGGGGCAGAGCGGGACGGTCTATGGCGCGGACGAGGCGGTTTCGCGGATAGCGGCGCTGCGGGCCTATACGCAGGATGCGGCCTGGCTCACCTGGGACGAAAAGAAGAAGGGGAGCCTTACGCCGGGCAAGCTGGCCGATATGATCGTGCTCGATCACAACCTGCTGACGGTTCCGGAAGAGGAGATACTCGATACCCGCGTCGATATCACGATCGTGGGCGGCAAGACCGTTTACCGGCGCCAGCCGGAGCAGGGCCGGCCGGATGCAGGGGCATGACTGGTGTTCTATCGGCACCGCAGGTTGGAGTCCCAACACCTTTGTCCGGGCCGATCGCCGGTGCAAGATGGCCGGGAATGGATCATGATATGACTGTCGCAGCGGTTCGGGAACTTCGAGAACTTCGGGAACAAGGGGCGGGTGTGCCGATGAAGAAAGCCAAGTGTCTGGCCATCGTTTTGTCGCTGTTTTCGGCGGCTCCGGCGTGGGCCGGAGGCAGCGCTTCGCCGGCGCCTGTGCCGGAAGTGGAGGAAAGCGACGTGGCCGTGCTGCCGCCTGCCGGGGCGCACTGGATGTTTGCCTACTTCAGTTTCAGAAATCTGGCGCAGCTGATCGATGGTGATACCGGCAAGCAACTGGGCGGCGTGCATATCGCCCAGCTTTCCAACATCGCCTTTTCGCCGGACAAGAAGCACATCTACGTTGCCGAAACGATCTGGTCGAAGGGCAATCGCGGCACGCGGCAGGACATGATTACCGTCTATGACGGCAGGACGCTGAAGCTGGATCATGAAATTCCCCTGCCGGGCAGGCTGCTGGCGGGGGACCGGCTGAACACGTTCAGCATTTCGGCCGATGGGCGCTATGCCTATGTCTATGACATGGCTCCCGCCTCCAGCGTCATCGTCGTCGATCTGGAAAAGCGCAAAGTCCTGCCGCCGGTGGAAATTCCCGGTTGTGCGCTGGCCTTCGCGGCGGGCAATACGGGTGTGGTCTCGGTGTGCGGAGACGGATCGCTTGCAGTGATTTCCCATGCCGGGGGCAAGGCCGAGGTTACACAGACGGCCCCCTTCTTCGATGCGGGGGAAGACCCCGTTTATGACAACAGCGTTTTCGATGCCAAATCGGGCAAGGGCTATCTCCTGAGCTATTCGGGGCGCGTTTACGAAGTGACGGCGGGCTCCGGCAGCGGCGCGCAGATCGCCCAGCCCTGGTCGCTGCAGGAAGGCGCGCACATGCCGCGCGCGGAAACGAAGCCGCTGGTGGTCAACTGGCTTCCCGGCGGGCAGCAGCCGGTCGCTTACGATGCGGCGACGGGGCGGCTTTACGTGCTGATGCACAAGGGCGAATTCTGGTCCTACAAGGAAGCGGGTGAAGAGCTTTGGGAAGTGGACGTGGCAACGCACAAGGTGCTGCGCCGCGCCGCGCTGGACAAGCCGGCGATGAGCGTGGCCGTTTCCCAGGATAAGGAACCTTTGCTGTTTCTGGCGGAGCCTGGCGGGGCCATCCATATCTGGGACGCGGCAACGCTTAGCGAAAAAGCCAGTGCCGCGAGCATGGGCCCCAGCCATTTCGTGGTGGCGCCATGACGGCGGTCATGGCGGTCGCTCTTGCCGTGGCCGGGGCAACGGCACGGGTGCTGGTGGCGATGCTGTTTCTGGCCGGGGCGATGGGCAAACTTCGCGATCTGGAGAATTTCCGGACTGTCCTTGCCAATTACCGGCTGCTGCCGGGGCGGGCGGTCATGCCTGCTTCGCTGGCGCTGGTGCTGGCCGAACTGGTGCTGGCAGGCGGTCTGATCGGCTGGCCCCGGCTGGCGGCGCCCGGCGCGATCGCCTTGCTGCTGCTGTTTGCCTTTGCCATGCGCGTGAACATCGCGCGCCACCGCGATTTTATCGATTGCGGCTGCGGTCTTTCCAGCCGCCGGGGGATTTCGAACGGCATGGTGCTTCAGAACCTGACGCTGTGCGTGCTGCTGGTCCCGGTCATGCTGCCGCTGGCGCCGATCACCGGTTTCGCGCTGGCCAACTGCGCGGCGGCAGGCGTTCTGCTTTATCTTATCATTCAGATTTTCGGTGAAATGGCCGCGCTGCGCGTGCCGCGTAACCGGACACCGGCGGCATGGAGCCAGATATGACGACAGCCCTGATCATCTCTCAAGTCCTCTTGTGGATTGTCCTTGGCCTAACCCTGCTGGGCGGCCTGGCTCTGGCCCGGCAGGTCGGCGTGCTTTACGAACGGGTGGCGCCGGTGGGCGCCTTGACCGCGACGCGCGGCCCCGAGCCCGGCAGTGTGGCCCCCCGGCTGAAGCTGGCGGCGCTGGACGGGCAGACCATCGAAATCGGCGGGCCTTCCGCTTCGGGGCGCAGCAGTCTGGTCCTGTTCGTGTCGGCGCAGTGCCCCGTCTGCAAAGTGCTGATTCCCACCGCGCGCGAGGTCGCGCGGAGCGAAGGGCTGGATCTGATCCTGGCCGGGGATGCGCCGGAGGCAGAGCAGCGGGCGCTGATCATGAAACACGGCCTGGGCGATCTGCCTTTCGTCAACAGCAGCGAATTCGGCCGGACTTACGCGGTGGACAAGCTTCCCCACGCGATCCTGATCGACGGGAAGGGGATCATTGCGGGCCGGGGGCTGGTGAACAGCCGAGAGCATCTGGAAAGCCTGGTCGAGGCGCGGGATAGCGGCTTGCGGTCGGTGCAGGAATATCTGTCGGCGGCCCGGGCATGAGCCGGGTGCCGGAAGCGATGACAACAGGGATACGAGCGGCATGACTTCACAGAGCCGGACCGAACGGTTCGTCCGCAAACTGGCCCGGGGCACGTCCCGGCGCAGCATCCTGTCCCGCATCGGGCTGGGGCTGGTTTCCGCGCCGGTGTTTCCGCTGCTGCCGGTGGAGCGGGCCCATGCGGCCAAGGACCGTTCGGTCCAGGCCAAGACGAGCTTTGCCCGCCACGCGCAGACCACGGACGATACCAAGTGCGACTATTGGCGCTATTGCGCGATCGACGGGTCGCTGTGCACCTGCTGCGGGGGCGGAATTCACACCTGCCCGCCGGGGACGGAGGCCTCGCCCACGTCCTGGGTGGGCACTTGCATCAACCCGGATGACGGCAAGGCCTATCTGATCGCCTATCGCGACTGTTGCGGCACCGCCGATTGCGGCCAGTGCTATTGCGACAACACCGACCGGGGAAATCAGGTTTACCGCCCGCAAGAGAACAACGACATCATCTGGTGTTTCGGCGCATCGAGCATGGAATACCACTGTTCCACCGCCGTCATGGTCGGCGCGGCAGAGTGACGGCCTGACATGAACAGATCCGGTGTGGCATGGCTGGGGATCTTACCGGCGGGCGCGGCAATGGCTGTCGCCATGACGGCAGCTGCCGGTACGCCGCGCATCACCACGGCCCAGTCCGACTATGTCGAGCATTGCGCAGGCTGCCATGGGATCAGCGGGAGTTCGGCTCCCGCGCCGGTGCCCGAATTGCGGGACCGGGTGGGGTATTTCATGTGCAACGGCGAGGCGCGCGACTATCTGATCCGGCTGCCAAACGTCGCCCATGCTCCGATCCGGGATTCCGGAGAACTGGCCGATCTCATGAACTTCGTGGTGTTTTCCATCGGCGGCAAGAGCGTGCCTGATGGGGCGCAGCCCTATCAGGCAGAGGAAGTTGCCCGCCTGCGCGCAGAACCGCTGCGGCCGGGTGCGGCCTTGCTGGCGAGACGCCGCCAGCTTGTCGGCGATCTGATCCGCACGTGCGATGCCCCGGCGGACCTTCAGGAGTTCTATGCGGGGCAGGCGCCCGAAAGCCGGGAACAGCAAGACTCACGGGCAGGGGCTTGATCCCGGCCGGGCAGGGCTTTCGGACAGAAAACGCTAGAAAAATGCAGACAGAATGCTGGAGACACGAATGAGAATGACAATCTGGGCCGCCGTTGCGGGAATGACAGCCATGGCTGCGGTGCCCGCGCTTGCAGCGCCGCCCCAGGGCGAAACGCTTTTCCGGCAGCGCTGCCAGATGTGCCACACCGATGCGCCCGGCGCGCGCAACGGTGTTGGCCCCAACCTATCGGGCCTTTCGGGTCGCACCGCAGGCACCGCGGCGAACTACAAGTATTCGCCCAAGCTGGCCAAGTCCGGCATCACCTGGAACAGCAAGACACTGGACCAGTTCCTTACCGCGCCGAACAGGATGGTGCCGGGCACGCGCATGGTGATCAGCATTCCCAACAAGGATGAACGCAAGGCGGTGGTCGGTTTCCTGCTCAAGGGAAAGAAGTAAGCGCCCGGCAGGCATACAACACAACGCAAAGCGCTCCAATCCGTCAGGGGATCAAGGCCATGGCCTTGATCCCCTGACTTTTTTGTGTCCGGTTTCGTCCGGACGAAGGCGGCGCAATGCAGGCAGAGAGCAAAAAAAAGCCCCGGCCGGTATTCCCGGCCGGGGCCCTGAAGTGGGTGAGGAAAAGGAGTGCCGCGCCCTAGTGGCGGTACGTCAGCGTGAGGCCGATCGTGCGCGGGCGCAGCGATGTGTTGGTGATGTACAGCGCATCGGGCAGGTAGTGCTGACGGGTGAGGCGCGGCGCGGTATCGAACAGGTTGTCAACGAAGAGCGAGACATTCGTTCCATTGGCGATTTCGGCTCCCGCCCGCAGGTTGACCAGGTTGGTCGCGGGCCGCGGGACGAAGATCGGATCGTAAGTTCCGTCGTTGTCCGGGTTCTGGGCCGTCGTGGGGCCGGATGCCCGCGTGGTGAACTGATAGTCCATGCGGGTGAAGGCTTCGATGCCGCCCAGGGCGAAGTTGTACTGGGCGCCCACGCTTCCGGTCCAGGGCGAGGTGCCGAGCTTGTCGCCATCCTCGACCAGCTGGGCGCCTTCTGCGGACAGGACGGTTGCCGTGTATTTCGACGAATTGTAGCCGATGGCCGCTTCCAGGTTCAGCCCTGCAAACGGGGTGAGCGAGAGCTGCAGGTCGAAGCCCTTGCTGCGCGCGCGGCCCAGATTGCCGGTGTACTGGATGCCGCAGCTCTGGATGTAGACGGACTGCTGGATGTCTTTCCAGTTGATCAGATAGGCACTGGCGGCAATGCTCAGGCGGCGTCCGAACAGCTTGTTCTTGGTGCCGACTTCCCAGCTTTCCACTTTGTCCGAACCATAGCTGTCAGGCGCGTTCAGGTCGCCGCAGACCGGCGGGACCGGCGGATTGGCCGCACCGGCGCGAAAGCCCTTGGACCAGGTGGCGTAGAGCAGGTTGTTCCTGTCCGCCTGATAGGACAGCCCGGCCTTGGGCGTGAAAGGCTTTTCGGAGCTTTTGCCGCTGGCGGTGGTGCGCAGGCCGTTCTGCGCGCCATCGGCAAAGTTGTTGAAGGAATACTTGGTCTTGGCATAGCGCCCGCCCGCCGTGATCTTCAGCTTGTCGGTGATGGCGTATGTCAGGTCCACGAAGCCGGCGATCTGGGTGTCGGTCGCCTTAGTCTGGTTGATGTAGCTGTCCTTGCCGTACAGCCCGTACTCGAAGAAATCCTCCAGCGAGAAACCGAACGTCGCCGGGAAGAGCCTGCCGGGCGTTTCCTCGACCAGTTCCTCGATGCTCTTCTGCTTGCTGCGCTGGTAGAAGATGCCCGCCACCCAGGTGAGCCGGGCATCGGGGTCGCTGGACTGGATGCGCAGTTCCTGCGTGAAGTTGCGCTGCGTGTTGGTGATGATGGCCGGGCTGTAATAGCCGGGCAGATTGGGATTGACGCCGGTTTCCGTCACGAACGGGTAATAGGGCGCATCGTCGCCGATCACCAGGCCATAGAGGAAGGAATAGTATTCGAGGTTGTAGATCGTGCCGTCGTAGCCGGTCGTGTTGTTGCGGTGGTAATAGCTGGTGTTCGATATCACCGCGACCGCGCCATTGTCGTATTTGACGTTGAGCGAGGGCATGTAGAACTTGTCGCGGGAACCGCGGTATTCCGGGCTGCTGTTCTTGAACACGCCCTGGCCTGCATCCGAAAGCCCTTCGACATATTCGTCGAACGTGTTCTTTGTGCGCTTCTGGTAATGGATGGCCGGGGTGATCGTCAGATCGGGGATGGGCTGAAAGGCCAGCGCCCCGTGCAGCACGGTGACATCGCCGTGGTTGGCGTTCTTGTCATAGACCGCGCCGGTGGCATCGGACTTGTCGATCCATCCGCCGTCGCGGCGGTGATAGGCGCTGATGCGAAAGCCCACTTTATCGACAGCGATCGGCCCGCCCACGGCGGAGCCTGCTTCGTAGCTGAGCCCGCCATGGGCGGTGGAGGCGGCTTCCGCCCGGGCATAGGCGGTATAGACATCGAGCCCTGGCTGCGGGGTAATGTAACGCACCGTGCCGCCTTCGGAACCGGCGCCGAACAGCGTGCCTTGCGGGCCGCGCAGCACTTCCACGCGTTCCAGATCGAAGATGGCGGGAAGCGCATCGTCGGCATTGAAGCCCAGCGCGCGCATCTGGATCGGCGTATCGTCGATATAGATGCCGGTCGTGCCCGAGCCGGCGCCGGATGAAATGCCGCGGATGGTGATGCTGTTGTCACTGCTGTTGAACGTGACGCCCGGCGTGAAGCGGACGGCGTCCGCGATCGATTTCACGCCCTTGGTGTCCATCGCTTCCTGATCGAACGCGCTGATGCTGATCGGAACGCGGGAAATCGCTGTGCTCTGACGGGTGGCGGTGACGACGATGTCGCCAGAGGCTTCGTCTGCTTGCGGCGCGGTGTCCTGAGCGTGGGCCACACCCTGAACGTTCACGAATGCCGCTGATGCCATCAACAGCCGCTTGAAAGATCGCTTCATCTGGCTTCGCCCCATTGTTTTCCCTGTCCTGTTTCTGATTACTCAATTCGCCCGGCAGGATATGTGCCGCACGTGTGCGTCCTAGGTGAGTATTGCGAAGGGGCTGGTGCCGAACCGGCAACAAGCATGCCCTGCCAATCCATCACCATAAGGGCATGCTAAGTTCCGCTTCTGGCCCACATGAGATCGTATTCGCTCTGCCAGGTGGCTCCTCCGTCCAGGCTGCCCGTTGACCGTTCGCGCAGGCGCCCGCCGGGCAGCGCTTCCAGGCTCCAGCGGCGCAGGCGGACTGCGCCTTCACCGGCAGGCACGCTGGTGGTGTATTGCATCTTTCCGGCGCCTGCTGGCCGGCCTTTGAACGTGCTGGCGGTTCCGGTGTCGGCGGCCCAAAGATAGTGCCATTGGCCTTCCGCCCGGGAAAACACGAACAGGCCCTGCCCTTTGCCGGGGGCATCGTTTACGGGTGTCCAGACTTCGTGCAGCGCGCATCCATTCAGCACCGGCTCTATATACACGCGGGCGATCAGCGTATCACCGGCCCAGACATCCCACTTGCCCAGTGCGAAGTCCTGCGCGTGGTAGGCAGGCGTGTCCTTGCATGAGGGCGGCGGGGGAGCGGCCATGGCCTGAAGCGGTGCGGCGGCGCTCAGCGCGGCGACGGCTGCGGCGGCCGGGAATTTCCACATCTGCATTCTCCGCTGGCGGCTGGCCGGACTGCTGGGAGCCAGTGCGGGTTCAAGCCTGGAAGTAAGAGCATTATGACCGCGCCGGGACCGCTAATAAGGCGGCAATTTCGCCGGCGGCGTTGACGGTCCGGCACCGCTGACGGCGGGGGTGTGCGCCAGCGGGCAGGCCGGTCAGGCTGCCGCTTTCTCGCGGATCCACTTGCGAAAGCGGGCGAGCGCGGGTGAATTCCAGCGGTCGCTGCGCCCGAGCAGGCAATAGCCGCCGAAAGCCACGGTCTGGAACGGAGCGCCCACCGGGTGGATGCGCACCAGTCGCCCGGTTTCCAGATCGTTGCTCAGCAGATCGATATTGGCCAATGCGATCCCGCGTGACTGCCTGGCCGCGTTGATCGTCAAATGGGCATGCCACAGGCGCGGGCCGGGCAGGGCTCCGTCGGCCTCCACGCCTTGCGGCAGCAGCCAATGCCGCCACTCCGCGTCCGTATCCTCGTGCAGCAGCGTGTGATCGAGGAATTCGCGCGCATCCTCGATAGGTTTCATGTTCGCGGCATATTCGGGGCTGGCCACCGGGAATACCTCGGGCCGTGCGAATTCCAGCACGCGCACATGCTTGGGAACGTCTGCTTCTTCCCAGTACCGCAAGTAGCGGATATCGCCGTCCACCAGAACGGAGCGGAAATCCGGGCTCTGATCGGCCGGGCGAAAGTCCAGATCGACATCGGGATTGCTGGCGATGAAATCGCCCAGCCGGTCCGACAGCCAGAGCGAGCCGAAGCCGGGAATGCACCAGATGCTCAGGCTCAGCCGTTCCTGTGGCTGCATGATGCCCGACGTGGCGGAGCCGATCAGGTGGATGGCCTTGGCGATTTCCTGATGGTAGGCCGCGCCGGTTTCGGTGAGCTGGTATCCCTGGCCATCGCGGACCAGCAGCTTGGCACCGAGCCACGATTCCAGCGAACGGATATGGCGGCTGACCGCGCCATGATCCGTGTTGATCTCCTTGCTGGCCTTGCGGATGCCGCCAAGGCGGCCCACCGCCTCAAAGGCGCGCAAGGATGCGATGGGAGGAAAGGCGCTTCTGCTGAACATGTAAGGACGAAGCCTTCCCCGCAGTGTTGACGTATATCAACAGGTTGATTTCACAACCTTTCCTGCATCGCTTCCCCGGTCCGGCCTCGCGATTGCATGCAGGCTGGTCCCGGCAAGTTGCCCGCCGGGCCATTCGTTGTCAAACGGACACCGCTTTTCATGTGGAGCGGCCTTCCTAAGGGCAAGCGGCCCCGCAGGAAGCGGGGCCGGTATTGTTGTTGCGCCGAAGGCCGTCAGACTTCAGACGTTGCGCGGGGTGAACGGGTACGTGCGCCGTTCGATCACTTCCTGCACGGCGCGGTGGGCTTCCTGCATGGCGGCATCGGTGTGGGGGCTGGCGGCTGCGTCGCTGTTGGCGATGCTGACCAGGCCGAAAGGCTGGCGCCCGATCACGCAGGGCCTTTCCGGGGTTTCCGTATAGACCCATTCCACCGGGTCGTAGAGACTGTTGTACGTGTAGGCATAGCCATGGGGCCAGCGGTTGACCGTGATCGCGGCGATGTCCTTGCGGGGATCGAACCCGGCAGGGCCCAGCAGGCGCAGAAGCTGCATGCGGGTTTCGCGCTCGAACTCTTCGAAGGTGATGCCCAGCAGGTTCGCGCGTCCGGCGCGGTGCTGATCGCGGCGCGGCAGGCCGGGCACGTTCATGTACTTGACCAGATGCAGCGCCACCGGCTCGTCCGGGCTGGTGGCATGGTGCAGCGCGCCGAGGCTGCAGGCCTGGGTTAGGCCCACTTCCTGGTGGTACATGGTCGGCGCTTCGAAACGCGATACGCCCAGCTTGGCGAAAGCGCGCCAGTTGGTGAGCGCCACGCTGGTGTAGACCAGCGGCACTTTCACGCCATAGGCCAGTGCTTCGCGCTGCTTGGCGGGCAGCTGCGGCATCATGTAGGGGATCATCATGTTCCAGCTCGCCAGGATAACGGCCTTGCCGCGCACCTGCTTGAGGCTGCCCTTGTTCATGTAGCGCACGGCCACTTCGCTGGCGGTGGCCGGGTCTCCCATGTGTTCGACATGCACGGCGATGCTGGAGAGGCGGATGCGGGTCGGCTGGCCGGGAAGGTCCAGCTTGGCATAGTCGAACACCGCCGTGCCCATTTCATCCTGCGTGCGGGCCGCGGTCGATCCCGGAACGAGCCGGGAAACCAGCATGCGCGCAACCGTGGCATTGCCGTCGGGGAAATGCACGGCGTCGAAATCTTCAAGCTGGCGGCCGTGCTGCCCGCCGGGAAGATCGGCGAACAGATCGGGCGGAATATCGCCGAGGCCAAGGCCGGAGAAACCGGGATAGCCCTGTACCCAGCCGAATAGAGCCGGGGTGGCATCGCCGCCGACGCCGAAAGTCGGGCAGCCCATCTGCTGGAAGAACCAGTAGGCCTGCGGATCGATCTTGACCTTTTCCAGCAGGAAGGCCTTGAAGCTGTTTGTGGCGAGCCACTCTTTCTTGGCGGACACGGACATGCCGGCCAGATAGTCGGGCTGCTGCGGGTCCAGCAGGCGTTTCAGATCGGCCTTGGCCTTGCTGCTGATCGGTGCGTTTTCGAACACTTCGGGGCCGAAGGCGCCGGGGATTTGCGAGGCGACCTTGAATACCTGATCCCTGCCGCCGAACGTTTCCTTGTCGAAGGCGAAAGCGTGTTTGAGGTTTAGCGAGCCGTAGAGCTTGTCGTTGGCCGCGTTGTCCTTGCGGTATTTGGCAAGGTCGATGCCCAGATCTTCGAGCACGCCGCGCGCCCAGCGGTTGTATTTCTTGGGCGCTTCGATGTTGAGCGTGCCGCCGTTGATTGCCAGTTCCTTGCCCTTGACGGTGAACTGGTTCCGCTTGGCATGGCCGCCGAAATCGTCGTGATTGTCGAGGATCAGCACGCGGGCGCCGTTCCCCATGCTCTTGTGAAAGAAATGGGCGGCGGACAGGCCGGAAAGGCCGCCGCCGACGATCACCAGATCATACAGTTCGCCCTGATCGGCGGCGGACGAGACATCAAGCTGCCCGTCGCGCAGGGCATGCGCGCTTTCGAACGATCCGGGATGGGCGCCGCGCATTCCGGTCTTGGCGGGCGGGTATTGCGTTCCGCCTGCACCGCCAGCGCCACCTGCGCCGGGTGTGGCGGCGAAGGCTGGACCTGCCGCCAGCATACCTGCCCCAACGGCTGCTCCGTTCACGAAGTCGCGGCGCGTGATGGCGCAGTCCATGCCAAGGCTGTGGTCGTCGTGCTTCATTTCGCCATCCATTGGTTTGCTGTGTCCCCATGATCGTTTTGAGCTGCCGGGTGCCGTCCCGGTCCTGTTTCGCGGCCCCCGCCTCTATCGCAAGGTTTCGAGAATGGCCCGCAGTTTGCCGGTGATTTCCTCAATTTGCGCTTCGCTGATGATGAGCGGCGGCGACATCGCGATGATGTCTCCCGTCGTCCGGATCAGCAGGCCGCTTTCGAAAGCGGCCTGAAACGCGGCCGTGCCGCGTGCGCCGGGGGCGCCTTCGCGGGGTGCCAGTTCGATGCCGGCCACCAGCCCCAGATTGCGGATGTCGGCAACGTGCGGGGCGTCGTGCAGGGAATGCACGGCGTCTTCCCACACAGGCGCCAGTGCGGCGGCGCGCTGGAACAGGCCTTCGTCTTCGTAGATTTTCAGTGTGGCCAGCGCCGCTGCCGATGCCACAGGGTGGCCCGAATAAGTATAGCCGTGGAAGAACTCGATGCCGCTCTGCACGCTGTCGAGCACCGTGTCGTAGATCCCGGTTCGCGCGGCCACTGCTCCCATCGGGATGGCACCGTTGGTAAGCCCCTTGGCCATTGTCAGGATATCCGGAGTGACGCCGAAGTGTCCGGCGGCCGTTGCCGCGCCCAGACGCCCGAAGCCGGTGATGACTTCGTCGAAGATCAACAGGATGCCGTGTTTGCTGGTGATGTCCCGCAGCCGCTGCAGATAGCCCTGGGGCGGGATCAGGACGCCGGTCGATCCGGCCACCGGTTCCACGATGACGGCTGCGATCGTTTCGCCGCCGTGCAGGGCGATCAGGCTCTCCAGTTCGTCCGCCAGAGCTTCGTTGCCCGGCTGCATGCCCCGCTGAAAACGCACGGCATTGCCTTGGGTGTGAGACAAGTGATCCACCCCCCAAAGCTGGGTGATGAAAGGGCTCCGGTTCCCGCCGATGCCGCCAACCGAAGTGCCGCCGAAGTTGGTGCCGTGGTATCCCCGCTGCCTGCCCACGAAACGGAAGCGCCCCGTGTCGCCGCGCGCACGGTGATAGGCGAGGCTCATCTTCAGGGCCGTATCGGCGGATTCGGATCCCGAGTTTGTGAAGAATATGCGGTCCAGCCCATCGGGCATGATCCCGGCTAGGCGGGATGCCAGTTCGAAAGGCAAGGGGTGCCCGAGCTGGAAGGTTGGCGCATAGTCTAGGTTAGCGATCTGACGTGTCACCGCGTCTGCGATTTCCCGGCGGGCGTGACCCGCGTTGACGCACCAGAGACCAGCGGTGGCATCCAGAATCCGGGTGCCGTCGGATGACGTGTAATGCATCCCCTCTGCTGATGCGAATATCCGCGGGTTGGATTTGAATGCCTTGTTGTCCGTGAACGGCATCCAGAAGTGGCTGGTATCCAGTGCCGCCTTCGTGGCGGCGGAGTGTCCGCTCTTGTCAACGACCGCATCAGAAATCGTCATTCGCTAAATCCTCAACATTCGAAGCCGCATGGCCCATTGCGCGTGCCTTGAGACAGGCGGGCAGGGGATCAGCTTTCGAGTGCGGGCATCCGTTCGAACAGGGGCAAAAGGCACTCGCCGTGGTGCATGATCAGCACCACGGTGCGGCGCTGCGTTAAGTCCGGTGCAGCGGGAGGGCAGGTGTTCCGGTTACTGCCCCGCCGTCACAGCAGGGCGGACTTGTTGCGCTCCATCAGGTCGTAGAGGAATGAGGTCACGACCTTTATGCGCGCCTGCGAGCGCAGATCGGAATGCACGACCAGCCAGTAGCTTCGTCTGACAGAGACTTCCCCGGGCAGAACCGGAACCAGCGCCGGATCGGACTGCGCGGTGAAGCTGTGCAGCAGTCCCAGCCCCAAACCTGCCGATACCGCCGCTTTCTGCGCGGCCAGCGAGCTTGAGCGGAAGGGCGTGCGGGCATTGGAGACGACCTGATCCAGATACCGCAGTTCCGGCATGCTGATGAGGTCATCGATGTAACCCACGAAGGGATGGCGGCTGAGGTCTTCGACGCGGCAGATGGGATCGTGCTGTTCCAGATAGCTGGACGAGGCATAGAGGCCGATGCGGTAGTCCGTCAGCCGCCGGGCATGGAAGCGGCCCCGGTCCGGCGCAGCCAGCGTTACCGCCATGTCGGCCTCGCGGCGGGTCAGATCGGCTTGATGGGATTGCAGTACGAGATCGAGGCGCAGGCCGGGATGACGCGCTTCCAGTTCCGCCGCTGCCGGGGCGACGAGGCAGGAGCCGAAGGCTTCGGGAGCAACCAGCCGGACCACGCCGTTCAGTTCCTCGTTCGCCGCTTCCAGCCGCCGTTCGGCGGCATGGGTCAGCTCCTCCATGTGCTCCGCGTGCTGTGCCAGTTCCTGTCCGGCGGCAGTCAGCCGCACGCCGGTCGTCGACCGGTCGAGGAGGCGCGTTCCCAGACGCCCTTCCAGGGCATCCATCCGCCGGGCGACCGTCGATTGGTCAAGGCCCAGCGCGCGCGCGGCGGATGCCATGCGCCCTTCGCGCGCGACGGCCAGGAAAAGGCGCAGGTCATCCCAATTGGCTATAGGCATTTTTGCATGATCTATCTGGATTTGCGTTTATGGTGTGGGCGTGGAGGCAGGGCTATTCCGGCCCAGGATTGTAATTGGGAGATGCCAAGATGCGTACCATCAGTCACTTTTTCGATGGAAAGGCCGCGCCGTTTTCGGGCGAGCGGACCGGAGAGGTGTTTAATCCTGCGCTCGGTGTGCCGCAGGCGCGCGTGGATATGGCCGATGCCGCCGTGCTCGATGCGGCGGTGGAGCGGGCCAAGGCGGCTCAGCCTGCCTGGGCGGCGCTCAACCCGCAGCGCCGGGCCCGCGTTTTCTTCAACCTCAAGGCGCTGATCGAGCGCGACATGCAGGAACTGGCGGAACTCCTTGCCTCCGAACATGGCAAGGTCGTTTCCGACGCGAAGGGCGATATCCAGCGCGGGCTTGACGTGGTGGAATTCGTCTGCGGCATTCCGCACCTCTTGAAGGGCGAATATACCGAAGGCGCCGGTCCCAAGATCGACGTCTATTCGATGCGCCAGCCGCTGGGCGTGGTTGCGGGTATCACCCCGTTCAACTTCCCGGCGATGATCCCGTTGTGGATGATGGCGCCTGCCATTGCCTGCGGTAACGCCTTTATCCTCAAGCCTTCCGAACGTGATCCTTCGGTGCCGGTAAAGCTTGCCGAACTGATGAAGGAAGCCGGGCTTCCGGATAATATCCTGCAGGTGGTTCACGGCGACAAGATCGTGGTGGATGCCATTCTTGACAACCCCGGTGTGAAGGCCGTCAGCTTCGTCGGCTCGTCCGACATCGCCCATTACGTCTATCAGCGCGGCGTCGCGGCGGGCAAGCGCATGCAGTGCATGGGCGGGGCCAAGAACCATGGCATCGTCATGCCCGATGCCGATCTCGATCAGGCCGTTGCCGATATTCTGGGTGCGGCTTACGGTTCGGCCGGGGAACGCTGCATGGCTCTCCCGGTGGTCGTGCCGGTGGGAGAGGCAACCGCCGATGCCCTGCGCGCCCGGCTCATTCCGGAAATCGAGAAGCTGCGCGTCGGCATCCAGACCGACGCCGATGCGCACTATGGCCCGGTGGTGTCCGCCCAGCACAAGGCGCGGATCGAAAACTACATCCAGATGGGCGTGGACGAAGGCGCCGAACTGGTGATCGACGGGCGCGGGTTCTCGCTCCAGGGGTATGAGGACGGCTATTTCCTGGCCCCCAGCCTGTTCGATCGCGTGACCCCGGCCATGAAGACCTACACCGATGAAATCTTCGGCCCGGTTCTGCAAATGGTGCGCTCCCAGTCGCTGGACGAGGCCATCGGTCTGGCCTCCCGCCACCAGTATGGCAATGGCGTGGCGATCTTTACGCGCAACGGTGAAGCGGCGCGCGAATTCGCGCAGCAGGTGGAAGTGGGCATGGTCGGCATCAACGTGCCGATCCCGGTGCCGGTTTCCTATCACAGCTTCGGCGGCTGGAAGCGCTCCGGGTTCGGGGACATGAACCAGTATGGCATGGACGGCGTCCGCTTCTACACCCGGGTGAAGACCGTGACCCAGCGCTGGCCTTCGGGCGACGGCGGCATCGTCGATCAGAGCTTCGTGATCCCGACGATGAAGTGATGGTATTGGGGGAGGCATCGGCAAGCCGGATGTCTCCCCCAAACCATTTTGGTGCACCGCGGACTGGCGGTTAGGCTTTCAGGAAGCCCAGCAATCCCGCCAGCAGCGCTTCCGGCTGCTCTTCGGCCGGGAAATGGCCGCTTTCGGGAATGATCAGCGATTCCACATTGCTGGCCAGCGTCCGCATCTCGTTCTCTACGAGAGGGCCGCAAGCCCGTCCGCCCGCGAAGGTGAAGACGGGGATCTCGACCATCTTTTCCTTGTGCCGGCGGATCTGCGGGATCGTATCGTCGATGGCGCGATAGTAATCGAAACTGGCTTTCAGCGTGCCGGGAATGCGGCGCAGCATCTCGATATAGAAATCGCGGGCATATTTGGGCACGCCGTCAGGCGTTCCAGCCTTTGTTTCGAACTGGTAGTTGAAGAAAAGGTCTTCGCGCCCTTCCACCAGCCGCTCGTTGATGTCGTAGGCGCGGTTGAAATTGAAGTGCCACAGGAAGTCGCTCATCATCCGGTTGTCGGGCACCAGTTCGGGGGAGGGTGACGCGCCGACGATCGTTCCCTCGCCCAAGGCCAGGCGCCTGATCCGTTCCGGGCGGGCGGCGGCCATGGCATATCCCACCTGCACGCCGATATCGTGCCCGGCCATGACGAAGCGTTCGTGGCCCAGAGTGTCCATGAGCGCGAACATGTCACCGGCCAGCGTATCCGCATCGTACCCGTCCGCCGGCTTGCTCGACAGGCCCCATCCTCTCGGGTCCACGGCAATGACGGTGAAGTGCTGGCTGAGCGGCAGCATCAGATAGCGCCAGGCATACCAGTTCTGCGGCCATCCCGAGTGCAGCAGCAAGGGCTCTCCGCTGCCGCCGATTACGGCATGGAGCCGGACCGCGCCGGTATCAATGCTGTAGCTCTTGAAGGTGTCCGCAAACCCCTCGGGAAGCCGAGGCACGTCAGTGACCGACCCATAGCCGGAGAGGGGAGTGATACGCTCGGAAACGGTGGATGCCACGTAGCGGCCCTTTCTGTGTCTATTTTTGTAACACGTGACACATAATAGGGCATACATCCGGTTTCAATGAATTTTGTTCTACTCGTTACAAAAATCTAGCTTGCGAACATCCGGTCGCAGAAAAGCTCTGCCGTGCGGGTGAGGGCGGCCTTGTCCGTTCCGTCCACGGCGGCGATGGCAAGGCCGCTGAAAAACGCGAGGATGCACTCGGCCAGCGCGGCAGGATCGCTGCTTTTCGCGGAAGGTTCCTGCGCCAGGCGTTTCACAAGCTGCTCGCGCAGGCCGCGCCTTTCGGTGCGGAGAAATGCGCGGATGCGGTCGTTGCCGCCGCCGGGCAGATCTGCGCCGAGCAGGACCAGGCAGCCGCGCTGCGGTTCGGTGGCCACGAACGCCTCAATCGACAGTGACAGCATCGTCCCGATGGCGGTTTTCAGATCGGGAATGCGCTCAAGGGCCTGCCATGCCGGGCCTGCTTCCGATGCGACATAGAGTTTGACGGCCTCGCGGAACAGGCCTTCCTTGGAGCCGAAAGCGGCATAGATGCTGGGCGATTCAATGCCCATGGCGCCGGTCAGCTGCGCCATCGTGGTGCCGTCATAGCCGTTTTGCCAGAACACGTGCATGGCCTGCCGCAAGGCCTCGTCGCGGTCAAAGCTGCGTGGTCTGCCGCGCCGTGCGGGGCTTGCTGTCATGTTTGTTTCCTGAACGGCCCGGAACCGGCGGGCGCATGCAGGCCGTCATACGGGAACGACCGGCATTTGTCAGGGCTGCTCACCGAAGAGCGGTATCAGGAGGCGTGCTCTTTATCCGAAAGGAGCGGTTCGAGCGCGGCCAGACGATGCGCGGGCATGCGTTCGCGCGGTGTGACGAGTGCTGTCCGGAGCGCATCGAAAGCGTGCGATGCCGGGCGCTCGCTGCCCAGCATCGCCACGGCCCGGGCCACTACCTGCTGGGCCAGCGCGGCATTGCTGAGGAGATTGCGCAGCGCCAGATCGGCGCTGACGTTTTCCTCATGCGGGTGCCAGCAGTCGTAATCGGTGATCATGGCCAGGCTGGCGTAGGCGATCTGGGCTTCCAGGGCGAGCTTGGCTTCGGGCATGTTGGTCATGCCGATGATGTGCCCGCCCATGGCCTGATACCAGCGGGATTCGGCCAGGCTGGAGAAATGCGGGCCTTCGATGCAGACATAGGTGCCTTGCCGGTGGAGCTGTCGTTCCTGCGCGCCCGGCGTTGCCGCGATCGCGCTGGCCAGCACCTCGCGCACGGCGTGGCAGACCGGCTGCGCCATGGAGACATGGGCAACCACCCCATCGCCGAAGAAGCTGGTTTCCCGCCGTTTGGTCAGATCGATGAACTGGTCCGGCAGCACCAGATCCAGCGGCGCCCGATCCGGGGCAAGCGATCCCACGGCGGACACCGAGATCAGATAGCGCACGCCCAGCTGCTTCATAGCGTGAATATTGGCGCGGTAATTGACTTCGGAAGGCAGCAGCCTGTGCCCGCGTCCGTGCCGCGCCAGAAAGGCCACGGGTGTGTCGCCGATCCGGCCCAGAACGAAAGCATCGGAAGGCGGGCCGAAGGGTGTGTCCATCGTCACTTCACGGGCATCTTCAAGGGCTTCCATGTCATAGAGGCCGCTGCCCCCGATGACACCGGCGAGCGGGCGTTGCGTCATGTGCATGTCCTTTACGTTGTTGTGGCGGAGGGGCGCTGGCGGAACCGCCGCAGGCTTTCGCCATCGTCCACGTCTTCGAGCGGGCGCAGGAAGGCGGTGCGATGGCCGGAAAGGTTGCGGCGGACATCGTCCAGCGTGTGGGAGGTGGACCAGCGCACGCCGGAGAAAGGGCGCAGCCGGTCCGGCCGCCGCAATCCGATCAGCCAGAAGCCGCCGTCGCAAGCCGGTCCGGCCACGGCATCGTGGCGGCGCAGCGCGGCCAGGGCATCGGCAATGTCCTGCGCCCGCACATGCGGGGCATCGCTGCCGATCACGATCACGGGCGCACGCGGCAGGCGATCCAGAACGTGGTTGAGCCGCATGCCGAGATCGCCGCCGCCCTGCTGGATGGCCTGGAAAGGGGCGGTCCATCCGGCCGAACCGGCCGGTGTCGCCGCGATCCACGGGCGCCAGCGCGGATCGCCGCCCAGCTCGCGTTTCAGCATGGCGATGGCGCGGCGCTGAAACCACAAGGCGCCGGTATTGCCGATGTCGCGCGCCAGCCGCCGCTTGCCTTCTCCCAGCCGGGGGCGGCGGGCAAAGATGACGAGATGCGGAAGGAGGTTGCTCATTGCCGTCTCATTGCGTGCCGTAGAGCGCGGCGATCCGGTCCGGCGAGATGCCCATCCGGTACAGCGCGGCGCAGGCCATGTTGCGGCCGCTGCGCCGCAGCCAGCCTTCTTCCCGCCACTTGCGGGCAGACGTGACGGCGCGGCTGGGCAGCACGGTGAGCCGCCGCCGCCCGATCGCGCGCACGGCATCGAGGTCTTCCATGATGGCGATGGGGCGGAACAGGCCCAGCCTGTCGAACAGCGTGCGGTGGATCAGCAGGCCCTGATCGCCATAGGGCAAGGCCAGCAGGTGCACGCGCAGCGAGACCAGCCGTTCCAGCACGCGTGCCTGCCACTCCCGTGCATCGAGCGCAAAGCGGAACACGGCGGCCTGTTCGCGTGCCTGATCGCGGGCCATCCAGGCGGCGGCGTCGTTGGTCCATCCCGGGGCGAGCGCGGTGTCGGCATGGAGGAACAGCAGCCATTCGCCCCGGGCCGTGGCCGCGCCCAGATTGAGCTGTGGGCCGCGCCCCTTGCGGCCGGTGACGACCGTTGCGCCCATCCGCCGGGCCACGTCGCCGGTGCCGTCGGACGAGCCGCAATCCGAAACGATGATCTCGTCCGCGCCGGAGGCCACGCTGGCGATCGTGCGGGGCAATGTAGCGGCGGCCTGCAGGGTGGGGATCACGACCGACAGTGTTTCGCGCATCGCGGCGGCGGTGCGGCCGGATGCCGTTCCCCCGGCCGGACCAGAGCCGTGCGCGCGAAAAGTCAAAGCGGTGTCTCCCCGAAAGCATGCTGGCCGAAGCGCGGCCGAAGAGCGCCGGAACCTGCTGGCGGGTTCGGGGGCGCAGGCGGTTTCGTTACAGCGCCCCGGTTGAGAAGCGTATTTTGTGCGCTGCGAAATTATTTCGCACGGTGCGCGTAACCGGCCCCGGCCTGCCTGCGTAGACCCCATCGACACAGGGGTTCTTCCGGCTCGCAAGGGGTAGGTAATTCATGAGAAGTGTTGTGCACACCGCGGCGGAGGGGCTGATCAGCCGCCGCCGTTTTGTGGGGCTCGCTGCCGCGATCGTGGCTTTGCAGGCCTGTTCGAAAGGCCCCGGCAAGGCCGACGAGGCTTTCCTCGCATCGGGCGGCGGCGGCAAGACCGTCGATCACGATGCCTGGGACAAGTTTCTGGCTGCCTATGTCCGCCCGCAGAAGAGCGGTATCAATCTGGTGGCCTACTCGGCCGTCAGCGACGGTGACCGTGACAGCCTGCGCTCCTATCTCGACCGGTTGCAGAAGGTTGCTGTCAAGGATCTTGGCCGTGATGAGCAGTTCGCTTTCTGGGTGAACCTCTACAATGCCGCCACGGTCAATCTGATCCTGGAGGAATACCCTGTCGCCTCGATTCGCGATCTGGGGCTGCTCGGGCAGGGGCCATGGGGCGACAAGATCCTGACTGTCGAAGGTAAGGATCTTTCGCTCGACGATATTGAACATACCGTCCTGCGTCCGATCTGGAAGGACGTGCGCATTCACTATGCGGTGAACTGCGCCTCGATGGGGTGCCCCAATCTCGCCACCCGCGCCTATCGCGCCAGCCTCAAGGACGAGATGCTGAATGCGGGCGCCAAGGCCTATATCAACAGCCCGCGCGGTTTCCGGCTTGGAGACGATGGGCTCGTCGCCTCCAGCATCTACGATTGGTATCAGGTCGACTGGGGCAGCCCGGAGAAAGTGCTGGAGCACGCCCGCAGCTTCGCCGCCGGGAAGACCGTGGACCTGCTCAAGGGCAGGACCACGATCGACAGCTACGACTACGACTGGTCGCTGAACGAGGTGGTTTGACATGGCCAAATCATCCTCGCTCAAGCGCTGGGCTCCGCTCGGCGTGGCTGCCGCCTGTCTCGTCGCGTTCTTCGCGCTGGGCGGGCCCAAGTACATCTCGCTCGAATGGATGCAGCAGAACCGGGACTGGCTTTCCGGCTTCGCCAGTTCCCGCCCGCTGACCGCGTTTCTGCTGATGATCGTGATCTATGCCGGGCTGGTGGCGATCTCGTTTCCCGGCGCCAGTCTGCTGACCATCTTTGCCGGGTTCATGTTCGGCGCCTGGGTCGGCACTGGCGCCGTCGTGCTGGGGGCGACGATCGGGGCTGTGGCGATCTTCGTCATGGCCCGCTCCACGTTCGGCGATGCGCTGGCCCGCAAGGCGGGTTCGGCCGTCGATAAATTGCGCGAAGGGTTCGAGCGCGACGAGACCAGTTATCTGCTGATCCTGCGCCTGGCCCCGGCGTTTCCGTTCTGGCTGGTCAACATCGCCGCCGGATTGCTCGGCGCGCGCCTGCGCACGTTTGCCTGGACCACGCTGGTCGGCATCGTGCCCGGTTCCTTCGTCTATGCCTCGATCGGGGCGGGAGCAGGGGCACTGCTCGATGCGGGCAAGTCGCTGAGCCTCGCGGGGGCGCTGACCCGCACCGAAGTCATCCTCCCCATTGCCGGCCTGATCGTGTTGTCGCTGCTGCCCATGGCACTGCGGCGCATTCAGGGCCGCCGTCAGGACGCGACCCATGGCTGAGCGTTACGATCTTTGCATCATCGGGGCCGGTTCCGGCGGCCTCTCACTCGCGGCCGGGGCCGCGCAGATGGGCGCCAAAGTGGCGCTGATAGAGCGCGGCGAAATGGGCGGGGACTGCCTCAACACCGGTTGCGTGCCATCAAAGGCGCTGCTGGCTGCCGGGCATGCGGCGCAGGTTTTCCGCTCCTCCGCCGCCTTCGGGATCGCTCCGGCCGAACCGCAAGTCGATTTCGCAGCGGTCATGGCCCATGTCAAAGGGGTGATCGCGGCGATCGCGCCCAACGATTCGCAGGAGCGCTTCGAAGGGTTCGGCGTCGACGTCATCCGCGCGCCGGCGCGCTTTACCGGCCCGTCTGCCGTATCCGCCGGAGACCGGACGATCACCGCGAAGCGCTTCGTGGTGGCCACGGGTTCCACGGCGGCAATCCCGCCGGTGCCGGGACTGGGCGAAGTCGATTACCTCACCAATGAAACCCTGTTCGAGCTGGAGCAGCGCCCCGATCATCTGATGATCATCGGTGCCGGGCCGATCGGCTGCGAAATGGCGCAGGCCTTCCGCCGTCTGGGTTCTGCCGTGACGCTGCTCGACCGGGGGCCGATCCTGCCCAACGAAGATCCGGATGCCGCCGCCGTTGTGCGCGAGGCGCTGGAAGCGGAGGGCATCGACATTATCGAGAATGCCGGGATTTCCGGTGTCCACAAAGACGCGAACGGGCGGATCACTGTGATGCTCGCAGGCCAGTCGCAGACGCTGCACGTCACGGGAGACAAGCTGTTGGTGGCGGCGGGGCGCAGGCCCAATCTCGATCTAGGCCTCGATGCGGCGGGGATCGAACACACGCCGAAAGGCATCAAGGTGGACCGCCGCCTGCGCACCAGCAACCGCCGGGTCTACGCCATCGGCGATTGCCGGGAGGGGCCGCAGTTCACCCATGCTGCGGGCTATGAATCCGGCGTCATCGTCCAGAACGCGCTGCTGCGGCTTCCGGCCAAGGTGAACTACGCGGCGCTGCCGCGCGTGGTCTATACAGATCCGGAGCTGGCGCAGGTGGGCCTCTCACGGGCCGAGGCCGAACGCACGCTGCCCGGTGTCGCGGTGCATGACTGGCCGTTTCACGAGAACGACCGCGCCCAGGCCGAGCGGCGCACCGAAGGCTTCGCGCGGATCGTCACGTCCAAAGGCCGCATCGTCGGCGCCACCTTCGTGGGCAAGAACGCGGGCGAACTGCTGCACCCCTGGACATTGGCGATCGGCCAGAAGCGCAAGCTTCGCGCCATGACGGGCGCGATCGTGGCTTATCCCACGCTGTCCGAAGTGGGCAAGCGCGCCGCGTCGAGCGCCTTCACCGCCGCGCTGTTCGGCCCATCGATGCAGCGCGCCGTGCGCTGGCTGGGACGGCTGCCGTGATCATTCAAAGGCATGAAAACAATAATGTTTGTTTCGAGAGGATCGAGAGAAAGAGGGAGTATTGTGATGACGTTTCTCGGTAAAGTCAGCATGGGGGTGGCCAGTGCCGCTCTGTTCGCGCTGCCGGTGTCGATGGCCCATGCTTCGGGTTCGATCGGCGGCGGTGCCAACCAGAATCCGCTGCGCGTGGGCCAGGGCATCTACGTGAAGAAGATCGCCTGCAAGAGCTGCGCCTATCCGGGCGGGCTGAAATCGCCCCAGGCCGTTTCGGAAGCGCTGGGCAAGATCTCCAGCGGCGCGATCGCGCTTTCCGACAGCGAGCGCAAAGCCGTCACGGCCTACATCAACAAGCGTTTCAAAAGGAAGTGAGCATGATCCTCTCTCCCAACCGCGCCTTGCGTCTGGCCGGGCTGGCGGGCCTTTTGGCCCCGGCGCCTGCGTTCGCCGGTGACATTTCACCATGGACCCCGCTGGATGGCGGGGCCGAGGTGGAAGCCGCCTATATCTATCAGGAAGCCGACGATTTTTATGCAGGCGATGCCAAGTCAGACCTGCCGGCCGATCTGTCGCAGGATACCGTGACCCTGTCGGTCTCTTACGGCATCACCGACCGGCTCGCCGTCGATGTGCAGACGGGCTATTCAGGCACCGATTTCATCGTCACGCCGGGGCTTTCGCCCAATGGCGGGCTGGATGGGCTGACCGATACGGTCATCGGCCTGCGCTACAAGCTGCTCGATGAAACGTTCGGGGCGCCGGTCACATTCACGGTGGGCGCCGCTGCCATTATCGAGGGCGACTATGAGACCGGCGCTCTTCCGGCGATCGGCGATGGCGGATCGGGCGCGCAGTTTGCCGTGGCGGCGGGCAAGCAGATCGGCCCGGTCTCGCTGTCGGGCGATATCGGCTACCGCACCCGGGGCAACAACATCCCTGACGAGATCTTCGGATCGGCGCAGATCGGCGCTTTCACGCCGAGCGGTTTCGGCGTGTACGGCGGGCTTTCCTTCACCGATTCCACCAGCGGGCTGGATATCGGCCAGCCGGGCTTCACCCCGGCGCTGTTCCCGCAGGTTGAGGAGGATACTTACCTCTGGTCGGTCGGGGCCTCGGCGCCGTTTCTGGCGGGCAGCTCTGTCAACGTGACGTATGGCCACGTGTTCGAAGGGCGCAATACGTCCAATGCCAGCTTCGTCCGGGTCGGCCTCGGCTACAGCTTCTGATGCTGGATCAGCCCCCTCTGAGGGTCGGGGTCGTCATTCCCGCCCGCGACGAGGCGGCGACTGTCGGCCGGGTGGTGCAGGGGATGCGCGGCCTGGGCCGATGGGATGAACGCGTGCATGTCTCGGTGGTGATCGTCTGCGACAACGGTTCGCAGGACGATACCGCCGGGATCGCCGCGCGGGCCGGAGCGCTGGTCGTGACCGAGCCGGAGCCCGGCTATGGCCGGGCCTGCCTGGCAGCCATAGCGCGCCTGCCGGCGGTGGACGCCGTGCTGTTCGTCGATGCCGACGGACAGTTCGAACCGGCCGATGCCCGCCACCTGCTGGGGGCGGTGATGGACGGGGCCGATCTGGTGATCGGCTCACGTCCCGCAGGCCGTCCGGACAAGCATGCCCTGTCGCTGCCGCAAAGGTTCGGGAACTGGCTGGCCACCCGCATGATCCGCCTGTTCTGGAATGCCGAATATTCGGACCTGGGGCCTTATCGCGCGATCCGGGCGGATGCCCTGGCGCGGCTGGATATGCGCAGCCGGACATTCGGCTGGACAGTTGAGATGCAGGTCAAGGCCATCCAGGCAGGGTTGGTAGTTGCCGAACGAGCGGTTTCCACCCGGCGCCGCATTGGCCGCTCGCGCATCAGCGGCACGCTGCGCGGCGTGATCATGGCGGGGGTGGGGATCATCGGCACAATCGTGCTCTTGCGCGTGCGGGAACGGCGGTTTCGCAAGGCGCTGTTCCGGCAGGAACGGCGCGGGCGGATCGCGATGTGACTTTGCCGGGCGGGTTCGCTTCCCCGCGCCTTGTGCCGTGGCCCGCGCTTCTTTGCCTTTCCGGTGCGGCGGCCATGGACTTTACGGACAGGTTCGCGGGCTGGAGCGCGATTGCCGTGCTCGTCCTCGCCTCGGCCGCGATGCTAGCCGGTGCGGCTTTGTGCCCTGCGGAAACGAAGCGGAGCCGGGTGTTCCTCATCGCTGCAGCCATCGCCGCCATCGGGCTATGCGGCCGTCCCTTGTTCGAGGACGATCACTACCGCTACCTTTGGGACGGATACCGCACGGCCACGGCCGGTTCGCCCTATGGCGCAGCCCCGGAGCGCTTCGAGTTCGACGATAGCGTGCCCGAACGGTTCCGCGGCATTCTCGATTTCGTCAACAACCCCGAAGTGCCCACGATCTACGGCCCGGTTCTCGAAGGGGGATTCTATCTCGGCTATCTCGTGGCGCCGGGCCATGAGCGGGCCTTGCGGCTGATCTGGGCACTGGCCGCATTGGCGATGACCGGGATGCTGCTGCGGCATTTTTCCGCGCGCGATGTGGCCTTGTTCGCCTGGAATCCGCTACTGCTGAAGGAAACCTATCTCAGCGGCCATCCGGATATTCTGGTGGCGGTGCTGCTGTGCGGGGGATGGCTTCTGGCCTGCCGGAAGCCGGGCATGCGCTTCGCCTGGACGCTGGGGCTGGCGGCGGCAACCAAGATCGCCGCGCTTGCTGCCGGGCCGCTGCTCTTGCTGGCAGAAAGGCGCTTGCGGGTATTCGCAGCGGCAGGCGCGGCGTTCCTGATCCCTTATGCGCCGTTTCTTCTGGCCGGAGGGATCGCGAGCGACGGAGCCGGGCTTTCGGTGTTCGCGCAGCGCTGGCTGTTCAATCCCTCTCCGCTGTACCTTGCAGCCAATGCCGTGCTTGGCGGGGAGGGCGCCCGGCTGGCGCTTGGGCTGGCCGGAGCTGCGTTGGCCCTGTGGCTGCTGTGCCGCCGTTCGGCTCTCGATACGCAGACTTTGCCGCCGTTTCACCTGCTGTTCGGGGCCGTCCTGCTTGTCTCCCCAGTGGTGAACGGCTGGTATCTGCTCTGGGGGCTGCCTGCGGCGGTGGGGCGGCGCCTTGTCTGGCCGTGGATCGCTTCGGCGGCGCTGATGCTGAGCTATGCGCGCGGGGAAGTTCTGGAGGCGGCCTGGCTCGATCCCTTCGCGCTGCACCCGGCGGCCTATGCAGTGGAATGGAGCGCGATTGCGCTGGCGCTGGCGTGGGATGGCTGGCGGGCGTGGCGCTCTACCAGCGCAGGACGATAGGCCCCAGCAGGATCCCGAACAGCGCGGGGATGGCAACGCCCAGCGTGTACCACAGCCCGATGAAGACCGCCGAGACTTCCACGCAATGCAGCGCATAGGCGAAAGCGGCCAGCGCCCCGGCCCCGGCCCCGGTCACAAACCCGGCCAGGCGCTTGCGCGAAGGGGCAAAGCCGCGCAGCGCCCAAAGGCCGCCTGCCAGCAACGGAATGGCGAGTATGGTGATGATCACCGGGCACTGGGCCCAGCTTTTGCCCATCCACAGCATGGACCAGCCTTCCGGCCCGGCCTGCCGGGTCTGGATGGCGGCCAGGATCGCGATACCGGCAAAGGGCAGAGCCGCCAGCCACAACACCCCCGCCTTGCGCACCTCCGGATGTGCCAGCCGCGCGGCGGCGGCGATCGTCACCGCCGCCAGCATCGCGACGTAGATCCACTTCACCCAGAACGGGAACGTTTCGACCGCTTGCGGCAGATCCGGGCGCAGCCCCAGCTTGCCGAGGACAACGGCCAGCGCCACCGCGAACCCCGATGCCAGGCCCAGCGTCATCCGCCGTGCCAGCACATGCCGGGGCACTGGCGCATAGTCGGCCATCAGCGACTGGATGAGATCTTCGTTCGTCATCACACGCTGTCCCTGATCCGTTGCATCAGGGCTTTCAAGCCGCGATGGGCGGAAACCTTGACGTCTGACTCGCTCAGCTTGGTGCGGAGGGCGCTGTCCTTGATGCTGTATCCGTGCAGTCTTGTATCCCTTATTGCCTGGGCCTGCTTGGCCGTCAGTGTTTCCAGCAGTTGTTCGATGTCGAGCCGGGCCATGGCTTCGTCCTCGAACCCTTGTTCGCCCAGTTCATGCTCGATCGCGTCCAGATCTTCAAAGTTGCGGTGCTTGCGCAGGAAATCAATGGCCTTGGAGCGGGCGACGGCGAAAAGCCAGGGGGAGAACGGCCGCTTGCGGTCATAGCTGGCGCGGCGGGAGTGGACCGTGATCAGGGCTTCCTGCACGATATCATCCACGTCCATGCGAAGATTGGCGAACCTGGCCCGGTAATAGGCGTGCAGCACCCGGCCCACAGCGCGAAGCAACGCCTCGTGAGCCCGGGCATCTCCGTCCAGGCTGGCGACCATAAGGCTTTTCAGCCGGTCTTCGCTTGTACTCATCCCCCTGCCGTTCGGGGGCAGGGCGGTTTCGGTTACAGATGAGCGTAAATTTAATTTCCCCGTGGGGGGCACCGGCGGCGTTCATACCAGCTCCTCCCCGCCGATTTCCATCAACCTGCCGGGCACATCCTTCCTGTCGTGCGTCACCAGCAGGGCGGGTATTCCCCGGGACGCAATCGTGGCGAAAGTGAAGGCGCGGATCCGTTCGCGCAGGGCCATGTCGAGCCGGGCGAAAGGCTCATCGAGCAACAGCGCGCGCGGCTCGGCCAGCAGGGCGCGCATCAGCGCGACGCGGGCGCGCTGCCCGCCGGAGAGCGTTTCCGGGCGGCGCGCGGCGATGCCGGGCAATTCCGCTTCGTGCAAGGCCGCCTGCACCCGCTGCCAGCGTTCGTGCCGATTCACCGCGCGCGGCACGGCAAAGGCCAGGTTCTCGGCCACGGTCATATGCGCGAAGAGCAGATCGTCCTGAAACAGCACGCCGATGCGGCGGCGTTCGACCGGCACGCCGTCCAGCACCGCGCCGTCCAGCATGATGGAGCCGCCGGCCGTGAACGCGGGATCGAGCACACCGCTCACATGCGCGATCAGGCTGGACTTGCCCGATCCGCTCGGCCCCATCAGCGAGAGGGTTTCGCCCGGGCGCACATGGACCGACAGCGGCCCTGCCAGATGGCGCGTGCCAATGGCGATCGTGACGTTCGAAAGAGTCAGCCCGGCCTTCATGCGATGCTCCTTGCCCTGCGTGCCCCGCGCCCCGGCATGGCCAGAGCCGCCAGCAGCGCCAGAAAGGGCAGGACGGTAAGGACCAGCCCCACCATCCCGGCGGCTCTGCGGTCCGCGCCGGATGCCAGGGCCACCGCTTCGGTCGTCAGCGTGGGAACGCGTCCCGCCCCGGCGAATACGGTGGGCAGATACAGGCTCGTACTGACGGAAAAGCCCACGGCCGCCGCAATGGCCAGCGGGCGGGCCAGCAGCGGCAGCTTGATCCGCAGCAGCGTGCGCATCCGGCCGGCGCCCAGTGTGCGCGCCGTTATCGCAATGCGCGGATCGAGCGCGCGGTACGGCTCGGACAGGACCAGCAGGACATAGGGAAAGACGATCAGCAGATGGGACAATGCCACCGCCAGAAAGGTGCCATCGATCCAGAGGCGGTTCCACAAGTATTGCAGGCCGAACAGAAAGCTGATCTGCGGTACCAGCAAGGGCAGATAGACGATGGCCTGGCGCCGTGCTGTTCCTGACGCTGTGCCGGAACCGGGCGCGCCTTCCAGCCACAGCACGGCGGCAAGCGTGGCCGCGATGCTGGTGGAAAGCGCCAGCGCCAGCGTGTTTCCGGCCAGCGTGGGCAGCGCTGATGCGTCCGCGCTCCACATGGCCAGGGTGAAGGTTTCGGGCAGCGCATCGGGCCAGCTCCAGCGCCCGGAGACCGACCACAGCGCCAGCGTGAGCGCCGATCCGGCGGTGGCGGCAAGAGCCGCCGCCAGCCCGCCCGTGCCCAGCGCGGCAAGCGCCTTTTCGCCGAAGCCCTGGCGCACGCCGCAGGAAAGGATCGGGCGGGCGAGCGCTGTAAGGGCCAGCTCCAGCACACGCCACAGGCCGATGGCCAGCAGCGCCAGCACGAGCTGGAAGAACGCGGCAGCGGCGGCCTTGGCTTGAGACGCTTCCTCGAAGAACCCGTACCAGGCGAGCGTCAGCGGCGCGAGCGGGGCCGGGGCGGCGGGGCCGAGCACGATCGCGGCATCGATCGATGTCAGCGAAGCGGCCAGCACGGCATAGACCGGCAGGCGGATCTGCGGATAGACTTGCGGCAGCACTGTCAGCATCCAGCCGCGCATCGTGCCATAGCCCATGGTCCGCGCGGTCCGCAGCGCGCCGCTGGCCTGCGTCTGCCCCTCTGCGGCGATCAGCATCAGGATCAGAAACAGGCTTTCCTTGAGTGCAAGCGCAGCAAGCAGCGCCAGACCGCGCGGATCGTTGACGATAAGCAAGTCGGGCGGGGTGTCCCAGCCCGTGGCCCAGGGGGAAAACAGCCGCGCGACAAAGCCGCTCGGCGCGGCCAGAAAGGCGAGCCCTGCCGCAAAGGATGCGAAAGGCACCGCCAGGACCGGGGCCAGCCACAGGCGGATGCGGGCGAAGAGGCTGGTATCGTGCAAGGCGGCGACGGCACCGATGGCTATCGCGGCAGCGGCAAAAGTGGCGCCAAAGCCGGTAAAGAGCGTCAGGCGCAGCGCCGGGGCAAACCCCGGATCGCCGAACAGCGCATGCCACGGGGCAAGGCTCCAGCGGCACGGCCCCAGCGCGGGATGGCAGCCGAAGGCGGGCAAGGCCGCTCCGGCCAGCCCTATGGCGATGGGCCCGGCCAGCAGAATGGCAAATCCGGCCGGAAAGTAGCGCA
Source organism: Novosphingobium beihaiense (assembly GCF_022832375.1). GTDB lineage: Bacteria > Pseudomonadota > Alphaproteobacteria > Sphingomonadales > Sphingomonadaceae > Novosphingobium > Novosphingobium beihaiensis. Next base: position 424,092 of record NZ_JALHLG010000003.1, on the reverse strand, counting down.
GGGCGAAGCCGCTGCTGCCCAACCGGCGCTTTGCAGGCTGCGCGCGCGGTTTTCCGGCGGCGGGTTCACGCCGGAAATTCCGCCCGGGGGAAAGGTACGCCGCGCCCGTGATCATGATGCGTACCGCGCGCGCCATGCCTCGGCGAGCTTCACCTGCCAGCTGGGATGCGGTTCGAGCAGGCCTTTGGCCTCGCCTCCACCGATAGGCTGGGGTGCGGCCAGCGCGGCAAAGCGCGCGCGGTCTTCGGCGCTGAGCTTGGCGGGATCGAGCACGGTGGGGTCGCCCCAGACTTTGGTGTCTGCCTTGCGGGCCTGCGCTTCGGGGGAGAGCAGGAAGTTCGCCGTAACCATCGCGGCGGCCTTGGCCGCGGCATTGAAGGGGATCGCCACGAAATGGCAGTTCTGGATGGTGCCGCCGTCGAGGATGTAGGATCGCGACGATGGCGGCAGGAAGCCCCCGGCCACGGCGGTTGCCGCCTCGGAAGGGTTGAAGGACATCGCAATGTCCACTTCCCGGTCTTCCAGAAGCTGGCGCAAGGCCCGGTAATCGTGCGGATAGGCACGGCCCTTGCGCCACAAATGGGGATGCAGGGCGTCCAGAAAGGCCCACAGCGGCCGGGTGTGAGCCGCAAATTCGGCATCGGCGAAAGGCCGGTACAGCACGCTGCGATCCGTGATCAGTTCCAGCAGCGCCTGTTTGACGAAAGCGATACCTACGAAATCGGGTGGGGCCGGATAGGCCATGCGGCCCGGATGGGCGGCGGCCCAATCGAGCATGGCAGGCACCGAACGCGGCGGCATCGTGCCCCGCGCACTGTCATAGAAGAAGGTTAGCTGGGCCATGCCCCAGGGGCTTTCGTAACCCTCGATCGGGATCGTGAAATCGGAGACGGTGGCTGGCTTCCCTTCGGTATCGACCAGCCGCCAGTGCGGCAGCCGCTGGGCGAACGGGCCCCATAGCAGGCCCGCCTTGCGTGCCGCGTTGAAATTCTCGCCATTGATCCACACAAGATCGGTGCGCCCGCCCGCCGCGCGGCCCGAGGCCTTGTCCGCCAGCAAGGTCTGGACGGTATTGGCGGTATCCCCGGTCTTGATGTGCCGCACGGCGATATCGAACCGCTTGCGCAGAACCGCGCCGGTCCAGGCGATATAGGCATTGATCTTGGGATCGCCCGCCCATGCCGCCCAGTTGACGGTTTGTCCGCGCGCAGCCGCAATCACCTCGTCCCAGGGGGCGTCCGGCGCAATGTCCGGCCCGTCCGCCCGGGCGCAGGCGCTCAGCGTTAGCGGCAGCATGGAGGCGATCGAAAGCCCGGCCAGCGTCTGGCGCCGGGTCAGGTCCGAAAGGGCAGGGCGGTCTTTCATGACGGTGAGATCACGCCGCCTTGCACGCCATGCGCCGGGCCCGGCGCTGCTGGCGCAGCCGGGTGATTTCCCGCACCATGACTTCTTCGTGAAACCGGTCGCAGCCGATGCACGGGTTGCTATAGGCCTTTCCGGCGGGCGTTACCGTCTGGCAGGCTTCGGCGAAGCGCGCCTCGTCCCAGCCGAATTCCAGTCCCATCCGGTCCGGCCGCCCTTCGGAGAGAGCCTGATAGACCGGGTGCCCGGCAAGACTGTCGAGGATTTCCGTCAGCGGCTCTTCGGTGAGGTTGCCCACCGGCAGCTTGGTCTTGGCGCAGCAGGGGAAGACATCGCCGCTGGGGTCTACCGAGACTTCGGAGCCCGAATGGCGGTGGTCGAGGAAATTGCGCGCCCCGGCCCAGTCGGCGCAGAAGTTGTCCTCCATTCCGGCGGTGGAAAGGCTGTTTTCCCAGGCCCGGCCGCGCGGCCACAGCTTGCCGATCCATTCGTCCTCAGTCGCGCCGAAGAAGTGATAGAGTGGGCCGTCCTCGTCGCTCCAGGCGATGTTGTCGCTGTTGTCCGCCTGCCAGCCGGAGCGGTTGATCCCGGCCTGTGCGAACCAGCCTTCCAGTCTGGCGATCAGCGGCAGGCGCTTTTCCCCCTCCATGCCGACATGGAAATCGTCCATGCCGGAAATCGAGATCATCCAGACGCCGCGTTCGAGCAGATCCTCGATAATCTGCGGGGTGACGAGATCGCCGGTGGTCTGGACGATGATCTTGATGCCGCCGCGCCCGTATTTGGCCTGAAGGCGCTCCATTGCCGGATAGAGCACCGCCTCGCGAACCGGATCGAGCAGGACTTCGCCGCCCGCCAGAATGATCCGCCCGGTCTTTTCCCGGTATCCGCCGCCGGGCAGCGGCGCGTTGCGGTCCAGATAGGTCATTTTGCGCGGCAGGTTGTCTATGACCCGGGGAAAGTTGTCCGCCGCCTGCGCGACGACACCGTCCAGCGCGCCGCGCACATAGGGGCGGAACCGGGTTTCGTAGCAGTGCCTGCACTTGCGGTGGCAGGCCCATGACATGGCGTAATAGATCGATTCCAAGGAAGCCTCCTTCTCGGGCTCAGAAGCGGTAGCGGGCGGTGAGTTGCAGGCTGCGCGGCTGGCTGGCGCTGTTCTGCACGAACGGGCGGCCCTGCACCTGAATCTGGTTGGACGAGGTGAAGTTCACCGGAAAGCCGCTCTTGTTGTTGGCGTCGAACAGGTTGAACACGTCCGCGCGCAGATCGAGCCCGCCGGGGCCGAAGCCGTCGAAGCGGTAGCCCAGGCCCAGATCGAAAGTGGCGGCCCACGGCAGGCGTCCCGAATTGCGGGTCAGGCCGGGCGCGCGGTCGGGATTGCCGGTGTACTGGTCGGAGAACGAAAGCCCGTCGCCGTTGAGATCGGTGGTGCCGAAGATGGCCGCGTCGGGCACATAGTTCACCGGTTGGCCGGACTGGATCAGCCCTGCCAGCGAGACGGTCAGGCGCTCGGTGGGGTAGAGATTGACCAGCGCGGAAATGACATGCGTGCGGTCGTTCAGCGAAGGGCCGTAGTCCGCGCGGAAATTGTTGGCGTCGTTGGCGCGGAAGTTGATGTCGTCGGTATCGTTCCTGAGCGTGGAGAGCGTGTAGAACAGGCTGAAGTCATAGGGATCGGTGCCCTTTGCCTTCTGCAGCTTGAAGATCAGCGCAGCATAGCGCGAACGCCCGCCCGAATCGGTGACGATGATCGAACGCGCGCCGCCTTCCGGAACTGACCCGTCGGGATTGAGCGCGGGCCGCGTCGCATCGGCGGCACCGGCGGGACGGATCAGGCCCAGCGCGGCGCGCTCTTCCGGGCTCAGCGCGGCCACGCCATCGGGCCCCAGCGCATCGTAGGCCGCCTGATTGAAGGTGAAAGGCGCAGGCGCGTCGAGATCGACGAGCCGCAGCAGATGGCGCCCGCGCGCATATTGCGCATCGACGCCGACGAGCCAGCCCGGGGCCGCCTGCCATTCCACGCCAAGGCTCAATTGCAGCGTCTGCGGGTTGTCGAGCCCCGAAGGATTGAAGATGCGGCGCTCGCCATACGTCAGGGTATCGGCAAGGGGACCGAACTGGGTGGGATCGGGGCACTGGAAGGCCGCGGTGCACAGCGCGGTCAGGTCCACGCTGGCATTGCCGTCGCCGCTGGTGATGCGGCCGATGTCCGTGCCCGCGGGCAGGATGCCCTGATCGATCAGCGTCTGAAGCTGGCCGCGGAATCCGGCGCTGACCGATCCCTGCTGGATCGCGTCGGAGATCACCGAATAGGGAATCTTCTCGGTATAGAGGCCGATGCCGCCCCGGATCGCCACGGTCTCGCTCGGCGTATAGTTGAACGAAAAGCGCGGGGCGAAATTGTTGGTGTCGCCCTTGCCGCCGATCGCAGTGAGACTGTCGTAGTCGTAGCGCAGGCCGAGCGTCAGGCTGAGATCGTCGGTCGCCTGAAACTGATCCTCGATATAGGCGCTGTAGATGCGCTGCGGCACGCCGAAGGCGCGCGGCTGGACTTCGAAGTTCGCGTTGAGCAGCGTCACGTCGGCAGGCAGATCGCTGATGGAGAACCCGCTGCCCACGCCTTGCAGCGCGGCAAGCTGCGCCGGGCTCAGCGAAACGGCATAGTTCCCGTCGATATTGCCGCCGCCCTGCAGCGAGAAATCGGCAATGATCAGATCGCCGCCGATCTTCAGCCGGTGGCGGCCGAAATCGAATGTCAGCTTCTGCTGGGTCTGGAACGTGCGCTCGGTCTCGTCGAAGATGTAGCCCGGGCTGCCAATGACGGCGATAGGGCTGGACAGGTCGCTGCCCGCATAGACTGTCGCCTGCGGCCCGGCGCCGCGCAGCGGGCGGCCGAAATTCCAGTCGAACCCGCCGTACTGGAACGCGCCAGTGTAATCGAAGCCGTCGCCCGCATAAGTATTGATCAGGGCGATGTTGGTCGAATAGCGGTCCTGCACGCTGCCTGCGCTGGGGAAGGTGACGCCGCCGTCAAGGCCGCCGCCCTGCCGTTCGAGCTGGACCCGCCCGTGGTTGAAGCGCAGCGTCGTGCGCAGCCGGTCGGACCAGTTGTGATCGAGGCGGCCGGTGATCAGGATCTGTTCGTTGCGGCCGGTCAGCCGCTCGTTGACGCCGAGCGCGGGGGCGGACAGCACGTTGTCGGTGACGTCGCGGACATATTCGGCATTGAGGAAGAAGAACGTGCGGTCCTTTACGATCGGCCCGCTCAGCGAGACGCCGCCCTGATAGCGCTGGAAATTGTCCGAAACCGGCGCGCCGAACAGCGAATTCTGCGTGCCGTCCGGGCGCGAGGCGGTAAAGCCGCCGGGCCGGGTGACGAAGAACGCCTCGCCCGAGAAGGTATTGCCGCCCGACGGGGTGGTGACATTGACCACGCCGTTCGCCGTCCGCCCGTATTCGACCGAATAGGAGCCGGACAGCACCGTCACGTCCTGAATGGCGCCCACCGGCACCGGAAAGCGCTGCCCGCCCAGGAAGTTCTCGTTATTGTCAAGCCCGTCGATCGTGTAGTTGGTGTAGAGCGCGTTGGCGCCGTTGATGGCGACGGCGGGGGCCTCGGCAAAGAAGCCGGTCGATTGGGTGACGCCCGGCAGGCGGAACAACAGCCGTTCGAGGCTGCGCGCCTCCACGGGAATGCGCCGGATCTCGTCCGCCGTCAGCGTGGCGGAAACTTCGGCGTTGGAAGTGTTGAGCGCCGAGACCGTGCGCAGGCCGGTGACGACGATCGAGCCGGCATCGACCGGTTCCAGCCGCAGCGTAACGTTGGACTGGAACTCCGAACGCAGCGAGACCAGATCGGACGTGAAAGCGCGGAACTGGCTGGTGGCATCGGTCTCGATCCGCCATGTCCCGCCACTGCCCAGCGCGCCGAAGCGCAGGCGGCCCTGGCTGTCGGTCGTGCCTGAAAGCGTCTGGTCTGTAGCGGTATTGGTGGCCCGCACGGCAATGCCATGGGCCGGGCTGCCATCGGGGGCGACGGCTTTCACTTCCAGAGCCGATTCGGCATGAGCCTGGCTGCTGATGGCCATGCTTGCAGCGGCCAGTGCCGTGGCAATAACACTCGAAAACCGGTTGTTCAAAGATACCCCCTTCGTGAACAGGAAAATGGACAGCAGGCGTTGGACGCTGCCTGGCCGTGATTGGCGTTTTCCTTGATTACGAAGCGGGGGCACGCTCGGTTACAACCGTGGCGATCCTGTGGTGCCGCGGCTGATTGAACGCGCAAGGTTGGTGCAAGCAATCGCTCATACCCCTTAGGCCACGCTGGCTGGATATAGAGCTTCGTATGCACAGGCCGCCTTGCGTCTGTGCAGATCAGAAGCCGCCCGGCAGGCCGCAGGACAAGCCGAGAAGGCAGGAACAAGAACGGAGCACGAGCAACTCAAGGGGGGTTTAATGCGTAGATTTTTGATCGGGGCGTCGGCAGTGGCGGTGGCTGCAAGCGGTCTCGTGGCGTTGCCGGCCGTGGCGCAGGATGCAGGGGGCGATCCGCAAGGCTACGCCGGGATTACGGCGCCGGGCGAGAACACTCCAGAAGAGGCTGAGGCCGTAGCGGACAAGCAGGATGAGAAGCCTGCGAAGATCAAATCGCGCAAGCGCAAGGCCGCTCCGCTGACTGATTCCGACATTCTGGTAACGGGCAGCCGTTTGAAGGGCGGCGATGAAACGTCGCGCACGCAAGTGATCACGCGCCAGGATATCGAAAAGCGCGGCGTTACCAGCGTTACGGAACTGTTGCGCACCTTGCCCGAAAACCTCGCCACGATCGGCGCCATTACCAACAACCGCCTGAACGGCCCGCTGCGAAACCCAGGCAGTCGCGGCAAGGGGGCTGTTTCCGAACTGGGCGTGCTGGGCGTTTCCGCCGCGAACCTGGGCGGCAGCGGGGCCGGTAACACGCTGATCCTGATCAACGGCCGCCGCATGGCCGGTGCCGCCGGTATCGAGGATGGCTTCGTAAACCTGAACGATATCCCGCTGGCCGCCGTGGACCGCGTTGAAATCGACACCAGCGGTTCCTCGGCCGTTTACGGTTCGGATGCCATCGGCGGTGTCATCAACTTCATTCTGAAGAAGAACTATGTCGGCACCACGCTGACCGGCGGATACAAAAAGTCCAATAACGGCGCCGATGTTCTGCGGCTGAGCGCGTATTCGGGCTATGCCTGGGGCACGGGCAGCCTTTCGGGCTCGGTGAGCTACCGCAAGAGCAAGCCGGTTGAGAATGCCAAGACGGGGTTCGTGACCCAGAATTATTCCGACTATTACAATGGCGATGTGACATATGATCGCCGCAACTTCAGCAATGGCGCGCAGCCTGGCCTGATCGACCAGACCGAATATGACTTCGATCCGGACACGTTCGAAACGATCGTCATTCCCAAGGCTTTGACGGTACGGCCCGGGGTCGTGGGCGTGCCGACGGCGGACGATTTCGTCACGGTTGGGCCGGATGCAAGGCGCGACTTCGTACCCAAATTTGGCGGTCCCGAAACGAATTCGTTAAGTGTGACAGCCAATTTCGAACAGAAGATTACCGACAAGCTGAAGTTTGTCGCTTCCGGTCTGTATACACGCAACAAGAATTATCAGGATACGCCTCCGCAGAGCGGCCTGAGTCTGCAGCTGGCGCCGGGGCAATATTACAACCCGTTCCCCGCTTACCAATTCGATCCGTACATGTATTCCCCGGCAACGCCGGTGTACTACTTCCCGGAATTCGAGATCGCATCCGGGGACGTGGAGTATGGGACCATTTCGAACCGCTCGGAGGCGTGGTCCGTCAATGCCTCGCTGGAATATGACTTCAACGAGAATACCACTCTGGAGCTTCTCTATTCCCGGTCCGGAACATCGTCGAAGGCGCGCTCCGATAACTTCTCCTCTCTGGTGTCTATCCGTGAGAGCGCCGATAATCCGGGAACTTACGAGTGTTCCAACTTTAGAATCGATAATCCGCAGTATTATCAGGGCGACGACTACGATAATTTCGTCAGTGTCTTCAACCGGCAGTGTGAGGCACTGACGAGCAGCAATCCCGACGTTGCCTTCAATCCCTGGAAATCCACCGGCGATGGCGGCGGGGTGAGCGCAGCCGCTTTCCTGTGGCAGGATAACCGGGAAATTCGCAGCAGTGATCGCGAGAACTACGAAGCCCGCTTGCGGGGAAATCTGTTCAACCTGCCGGGCGGGGCAATCCGCTACGCCGTTGGCGGTGAATGGAATACCGATGGTATTGGCAGCAAGGAAGTCCGCGACCTCAATCCCGGCACCAATTCCACGAACCGTTATGCTTTCTTTGGCGAATTGAGCCTGCCGCTGATCGGCAACGATTTCACGCTGCCCTTCATCCACAAGCTGACATTTAATGTTTCGGCGCGGCGGGACGTCTACAAGACGGAAGGCGCGGTCGCGACCGTGGATGACATCCCCGTCGATGATGGCGGCGTCCTGATTTACAGGAAAAATACATTCGGCCGCACGACTCCGTCTTTCGGCTTGCGCTGGGAACCGACATCGACGCTCATACTTCGTGGCCGTATCAGCCATGGTTTCAAGGCGCCGCCTTTCACACGCCTGTTCGATGTTAACGGCGGCAGGATATCGCCTTTTCAGATCGCCAACGATCCGTATTACGATTGCCGCGAGCAGAACGACTGCGACTTCGATTACGGCGACACGTACTACGGATATTATGCCGAGCGGATATTCGCCCCCAATCCGGACCTGAAGCCGCAGACGTCGGTTCAGAAAATGCTGAATGCGCTGTGGCAGCCACAGGGGGCGCTGCGCGGGCTAAGGCTTGAAGTCACGTACAATCATACCCGCATCAAAAACACCTATGCGAGTTCGAACGATCTTGCGCGCTATCTGTCCAATGAGGAGCAATACGCACGATCGGATTTCTATCCCCGTGACGAAAATGGCAAGATCATCGCATCGAACCTCAAAACCTTTAATATCGGGGCGTCGACATATTCGTCCATAACCTATAGTGCCAGCTATATCGTCAATACAAAGTTCGGGTCTTTTGAGCCGACGATTACGTACCTGAACAACCTGAAGAGCGAGAGCAAACCATTCGACAATGGCAGGGTTTACTCGACTCTGGGCCGCCTGCAGGGCATTGATCGCTACAACATCACCGGGCAGCTTAGCTGGTACTACAACGATTTGACGGTTACTCTTCTGGGGTATTACACGCCCAGTTATATCAATGACTATGAAGTGATCACGGCAGCGGGCGTTAATATAACGCCTGAAAATCTGAAGCCGGTCGGTTCCTATACGACGTTCGACCTTTCGGCTTCGTGGAGGGCTAGCAATTCGCTGAAATTCTCCTTCGCCGGGCGGAACATCTTCGACGCCAAGCCGCCTTTCGTGGTCGTCGGTGACGTTCCGTACGATACCGCGCGTTATGATGTGAAGGGGCGCACGCTCTATCTCGAAGCGCAGTTTTCTTTCTGAGCCCGCCAAGGGTCGCCGACTCCCGGACTGGTTTCCTGTGTCCCTGAAAACCGGTCCGGGAGTTGTTATCCTGCGGCGGCTCATGCGATGGTCGGTAACCGGGCAGGCAGGTCTTGCCCGGGGTGCCGAAGGGAGTTGACGCGTCATGCGCCTGTTGCTGGTCGAGGATGATGCCGATGTCGCGGAGACGCTGGTAGCGTTTCTGGAAAGGGACGGCTTCGTGGTCGATCTGGCGCCGACGCTGGAAATCGCCCAGGATGCCATTACCGATAACGCCTTCGATCTGATCGTGCTCGACCGGCTGCTGCCGGATGGCGATGGCGTGACTCTCATCACATATGCGGAGCGGCACAAACTGCCGCAGCGGTTCCTGCTGCTGACGGCGCTTTCCGATCTCGACGAGCGGCTGAAGGGGCTGGAACTGGGGGCGGACGATTATCTCGCCAAACCGTTCGAACCGCGCGAGCTGCTGGTGCGCATCCGCAACGTGCTGCGCCGGGAGATCAAGGTCACCAGCGAGATCCGCCAGTTCGGGCCGCTGTCCTTCGATGTGGCGGGCAGCGCCTTTTTTATCGACGGGGTTCCCCTGTCGCTGCGCCGGACCGAGGCGCTCGTGCTGGAGGCGCTGATGGCGCGGCCCGGCGTGCTGGTGCCGCGCGAGACGCTGGAATCGCGGGTCTATGGATATGACAAGTTCGTCAATGCCAACTCGCTGGAATCGCAGATTTCCCGGCTTCGCAAGAATCTGAGCGAGAAAACATCCCGCGTGAAGATCCAGGCCATCCGGGGGGTAGGATACCAGTTGGCCGAAGAATGATGACGGTCTTTCGCAAGCCGTGTAACGGCATGATTCGAAGGAAGAATGCAAGGCTCGTGCAAGGCAGGACCGGCACAAGGCAGGCATGAAGACAGGATTCCAGGATACTATCCAGATGAGCCGTGAAGCCGATATCGCGCGCGAAGGGGCCGCAGAATTCGTCGATGTCTTCACACGCGTCCGCGCGGAAGTGAGCCGGATGATCGTGGGCCAGGCCGGCGTTATCGACGGCGTGTTGACGGCGTTGATGGCGGGCGGGCACGTGCTTCTGGAAGGCGTGCCGGGGCTGGGCAAGACGATGCTGGTCAGCTCCCTGAGCCGCGCCGTTGCCGTTCCGTTTTCGCGCATACAGTTCACGCCGGATCTGATGCCCGCGGACATCATCGGCACCACCATCCTTTCGGAAACCGCAGGCGGCGGGCACGAACTAGTGTTTCAGGAAGGCCCGATCGTCTCCAATCTGGTGCTGGCGGACGAGATCAACCGCGCTACGCCCAAGACGCAGTCCGCCTTGCTGGAAGTGATGCAGGAACGGCAGGTCACGGTGGGGCGGCGCACGATCCGCATGCCCGAACCGTTCTGCGTGATGGCCACGCAGAACCCGGTCGATCAGGAAGGCACTTATCCGCTGCCCGAAGCGCAGCTTGACCGCTTCCTGTTCAAGCTGATCGTCGATTACCCGTCCGAGAAGGATTATCACACGATCATCGACCGTACGACGAGCGGTGAGCAGATCGCGATCGATCCCGTTACCGATGCGCAGACCTTGTGCCGTATGCGCGATTTCGTGCGGCAGGTGCCGGTGACGGAAGCGGCCAAGACATACGCGATCCGCCTTGTCATGGGCACGCAGCCGGGCAGCGACTATGCCTGTGACGCGATTGACCGCAACGTCTCGCTGGGCGCCTCTCCGCGAGGGGTTCAGGGGTTGATGCTGGCGGCCAAGGTGCAGGCGCTGCTCGACGGGCGCTTTGCCGTGAGCTGCGACGATATCGCCGCGATCGCGATGCCGGTGCTGCGTCACCGGCTTGTCGTCAATTTCCATGCACAGGCCAACGACATCACGGCGGACTGCCTGCTGGATGATGTTCTGGGCTTTGTGAAGCCGCCGCACGCGGTGTAACGCTCGCGGAAGTCAGGCGGCGGTGCCCGTCGCGAATTGCAGAATGAAGTAGGCGCCGCCAGCACCGTCTTCCGCATTTTCGGCGATCACCGTGCCGCCGTGGGCCTCCATCACCGACTTCACGATGGCAAGGCCCAGGCCGAAGCCGTTGCGGTTGGGCGGATAGCTGACGAACGGCTCGAACAGCGCCAGCTTGCGCTCTTCGGGAATGCCGGGTCCGAAATCGCGCACGATGATCGAGCGGTCGGAAGTGACGGTGACGATCACCTGGCTGTTGTCCGGCGTGAAGGAAACGGCGTTGTCGACCAGATTGGCAATGGCGGACTCGATCAGGTCGGCATTGCCCGGCAGCGAGACTTCGGGAACGGCGGCTTCGAAGCGCAGGGCAACATGGCGGGCAGCAGCGATGGGCTCGCGGTTCTTCAGCACCTTCTCGCATGCGGCGACCAGATCGACGGGTTTGCCCTGCGTTGCGGAATTCTGGCTGATGCTGACGAGGGCGAGGAGCTGGTTGACCAGATCCGTCATGCGCTTCACGTCGCGCACCAGTTCGTCCTTAGCCTTGCCGTCTTCCAGCATTTCCAGCCGGGTGCGCAGCACGGTGAGCGGCGTGCGCATTTCGTGGGCGGCGGCGGAGAGGAAGAACTTGCGCTTGGCCTGCGCCTCGTTGCGGCCCGCTACGAGGCTGTTCACCGCGCGCACGAGCGGAAGGATCTCCTGCGGCAATCCGGTTTCGGGAAGCGGCTGCTCGATGGCATCGTGGGGCAGCCCCTTGACCCTGTTCGCCACACGCCGGATCTTCATGATGTTCCATGACAGCACGGCGGCGAAGAGCAGGAAGCTGATACCGGCGATCAGCAGGAAGTTCTGGCTGTAGAGCCAGAGCTGATAGGCGCCGGTCCTGGATGCGGGCTGGAGCGGCAGCGGCCGGGTAATGCCGTAAAACTCGTAGTAGGCCAGCGTGCCGCAATAGGAATAGCTGATCCAGCCCCGGCCGCCGGGCGTTTCCACCGGCTTTTGGCTCTGGGCGCATAGGTCCGGATTGTTCATCGCGGCAATGTCATGGCTCAGCCGGTCGAATTTCATGGCCTTGTAGAACTTCGCAGCGGGTGCGTTTCCGGAAGTCTGGCCGCCTGCCAGCACATACCAGCGGAACTGCGGATTGCGGCGCAGGACGCTGCGGATGGTCTCGTTCCGGCTGAGCGGCGGGGCAGTGCCGGGATGCTCCTTTTCCTGAACCGCATAGCCGCCGATGACTTTCGCGACCTCGGCGATGGTCGGCTGCATCGGGTCCGTGGGCGCTGGTGGAGACGTGACGGCGATTTCACGCACTGCGTAGTTGTAGACGCCCCAGCCCACGAACAGCGCGGTGAGGATTGCCATCTGGCCGAACATCGACCGGTGGAGGGCGGTCAGTCTCATGCCTTTCCTATTGCACGTTCCCGCCTTGCAGGGGAGGGAGGATCAGGCGGTCCTTCGTATCGGCGCCGGGCAGAGGCGGGCCGCCCTGCTGGGCCGTCAGCGCATCGGCGATCCGGGTATATGTGCGCCTGGCCGCGTTCCGGTCCGGCCATTGCCCCAGCGCGGCGGAGATCCCTGCGAAGAGGGCGTTGCGCCGGTCCGCCGGTATGTATTGCGTGGTCGACTGCAAGCCCGATGCTTCCAGCAACAGCCCCGCGGTCTCGAAGGCGCCGCCGCGGGCATAGAGGCGGGCGAGCGCGACACGCTCTTCCGGCCCGAGCGCGGGCATGTCCCGCAGCCGCGCGGTCAGGCGTTGCAGCATGGCACGGTCAGGCACGAGGCCGGTGCGATTGGCAAGCGCCGTCAGGAGCCGCACAGCATGGGCGGAGGGAGAGGTGTCTTCCAGCGATGCGGTCAGGCGGGCCAGCCGGGGTGCGGCCTGCCCTTCGGCGGCCAGCAGGGCGGCGAGGAGCTGATAGAGCGGCCAGTTCTCGGTCCGCGCATCGGGCGCCATCACCGAAAGGAACTTGTCGAGTTCACCGGCGATCGCGGGCTGGCGCGCCATGCTGTCCAGCAACGATGGATCGCTGGAGGCGGTGGCCTGCACCAGCGCTTCGACAAGGGCGGGGCGGGAGGGCAGATCGCTCGGCCCCTGATCGATGCCTTCGGCGGTTGCACGCCATAGCCCGCGCAGCGCGGAGGCAGCCTCTTGCGGATTGCGCGCCAAGGCCCGGGTCAGCGGCGCGAGCAGGGCAGTGGCGCTGCCGTCTTGCGGGGCGTTGTCGCGCGCCATGCTCTGTTCGACTTGCGCTATGACAGGTGCCTGCGGTGTCTGCTCGCGCCAGCGGCCATAGAGCTGGGCGAAAAGCCCGCGCATATCCGGTTCCGGCGTCTGCCGGACGGAGCTGCTGCGATTGATCATCTCGGCCAGCCAGCCCGGATCGTTCACATCGATTCCGCTGCTGCTGGCCACGGCCTGGGCGGCCTGCGGCTGCCCTTGCAGCAGGTAGGCGATTTGAAGAACGGATGCCGCCTCCGCATCGTCGCTGTGCTGCGCGGCATAGGGGGCAAGGCGTTTGACGAGGCCTGCCAGATTGCCTTGCGTGAATTCGATCGAAAGCAGCCCGGACAGCCAGGCCGGGTTCTGCGTATCGGTGGAAAGCAGCTTTTCGTAGTAGCGCCGCAGGTCGTCCGGGCCGGGGGCCTGCGGCGTGTTGACCACAGCCAGCACATGTTCGCGGTAAAAGGCCTGCGCGGCCTCCTGGCTGGGAACGGGTGTCTTGAGGAAATCCTCCACCGAAGCGGCGGCTTCGTCGCTGAAATAGCGCCGGGTGATCCGGGCGGCATAGCTGGAGCCTGGATCGTTCGCGCGGGTGCGGGCCTGCAGGGCGGCGAGCAGCCGGTAGGCCTCGTCATGGCGGCCGGCGAACCAGGATTCCAGCAGCCGGGGCAGATCGCGCCCGTCGGGATAACGGTTCGCCACCATTCCGGCGGCGCGCAGCAGCAGGGGGCGGTTGGCCGGGAGGGCATCGAGCACCAGCAGCTTGGGCGCGATGCGGCTGGCCGTGCGGTTTTGCGGATCGCGGTCGAAATCGATCTCCCGCTCCAGTGCCGCAGCCAGCCGGGCTTGCTGCCCGGCATCGAGCGGCGCCCGCAAGAGGTCCGCCACCAGCGGCCCTTGCAGCACCGACTCCCCGCCCGTTTCCGCCATGCGGGCAACCAGCCGCTCATAGAGCGCCAGTTCCTGTTCGCGTGAAAGGCGCGAGGTGGCGGCTGCCGTCAGCTCATCCACGGTCATGCGTTCCTGCCCGAGCGTGCCCCACAGCGGCAGGCGGCCTCCACTGTGATCGGTGATCAGGCTCACCAGCCGGTCCCCGCTGATCAGCGGGTGGCCTGCGAGCGCCTCCAGCCGTTTGTAGCGCGATGGCGCAGCGCGGTAGAGGTCATAGAGCGCTTCGTCGTGGAAGGCCGTGCGGCCCAGCGGTTCGAGGATCAGGGTTTCGACCTGGCTGCGGTCGAGCCACCCGGCCGCTTCGTAAAGCAGGCCGAAGAGCAGCGGCGTCTCCGGTGCCGCCCCTTGTGCGAGGCGCGCGGGTCTGGAGGCGTTGCTGCGGCGGCCGGCTTCGGCTGCAATGGCTTGCTGCGCCAGAGCGGACACTGCCGCTGGATCACCGCTGGCCAGAACCAGCGCGAGTGACAAGGCGGCATTGCCCGTATCCTGGGCCTGCCGGTCCAGATCCTGCATCGGCCAGCGCGCATCGTCCGTTCCGGCTCCGGCTGTACCGGATCGCAGCCCCACCAGATCGCGGTACAGGGCGGCATTGCGAAGCGTGTCCGGATCATGCGGGAACAGCCGCGCCAGCCGGGCCTCCATCGGCGCGATCCAGCCAAAGGCGTTCCGGGCAGCGGCCACCCGGCGGTTGAGCCTGACGGCAAGGGCCAGGCGGGGATAGGCGGCAAGAGGCTGCCCGGCGGCGGGACCGGCGCTGGCGGCAGCTTCGGCAAAGAGTGTGGACAGCGCGTTCAGGTCCGCACGCTGCCCCGCGTCATCCTGTGGCCATGTCAGCAGGAAGCCTTCGGTCAGCGTTTCGAAATACTGGGTAACGTCCAGCGCGGTGTCGTTGCCGGTATCGCCGGTGAGCGGCTGGGTACGCACGAGCCGTTCAAGAGCATGCTGATACCAGTCATGCGCGCGCGGGGCGTCGCCCGTCTGCTCGCGCAGGATCGAGGTCTGGACGATGAGGGCAAGGCTGTTGCGGTCTCGCAGCAGGGCGCGGCTGTAATTGTCCAGCGCCTTGGCGGTGTAGCCCTGGCTGGCATAGGCCTGCCCCTTGATCTGGTCGATGTTCACCAGCCCGCCCATGTCGTCCATCATGGCGAAAGCGCGTTCCGCGCCGGGCACGTCGCCCTGGCCGAGCAGGGCGCGGCCGAGATCGGCATAGAGCTCAGGCGGGTATTCGCGGCCAAGCGCCAGCAGGCGGCGGCCATAGGCTACCTTGCGTGCGGCATCGCCTAGCACCGGCCCGGCGCTGCTGCCCGAAGGATCGCTGCCCGACGTCAGCGTTACCAGCTGGCGCAGGACAGTGGGCCGCTGGTCTCCGGCAACGGCGAGCAAGGCATCATAGGCCCGCAACTGCTGCGTGAAATTGCCTTCCTGCTGCGCCAGATCGGCCAACACGGTGTCCAGCCCGGCATCCTCGCCGTCGCGGGCGATCCGTTCCAGCACCTTGCGCCGCGCCCAGGCAAGGATCAGCCGTGGCGACTGGGTGCCGCCAGCGCCCTGCAGTCTGCCTGCATCCTGAGAAGCCACGTCGAGCAGGGTGTTGACCGCCGCGATGAAGCCGTCTTCGCCGGTCTGTGTTTCGATGGCGTATTGCAGCAGCGCGATGGCTTCCTGCTGGCGGTCCGCCTTGCCCAGCGTATCCGCCAGTTGCGCACGGGCATCGATGTCGTCCGGGGCCATGGCGGCCAGACGGCGGTATTGCGCGATCGCCCTATCGTCGAGGGAGGCCATGGCATAGACGCCTGCGGAAAACCGCGTGAGGTCTGTGCGGTCCATGCCCGCCACGGCATCGAGCCGGGCCAGCAGGTCTTGCAGATGCCGGGCCTGTTCTTCCGGCGTTTGCGTGGCCGGAGGATTGCGCACGGCATTGAGCGTGAGCTGGCGCAAGTAGACTTCGGCATGGGCGGGATCGTCGCGGACCAGATCCTGCAGCGTGCGTTCCAGCCCGGCGTCGTCCTGAAGGCGCAAGTACACCGTGGAAAGCTGCTTGAGCCTTGCGATGTCTCCCGTGCCGCTGTCGCGGGCAAAGCGTTCGACGGCGGAAACCGCCGCGGCGCGATCCCGCTGGTTCAGGCGGATCGCGACCAGCAGATCCAGATCGTCCCGCCCCATCGTGCCTGCGGCCAGCTTTGCATCCAGCCGCCCGGCCATGGCATCGAGCTGGCCGAGCTTGTCCGCGCTGGCGATGACCTGTTTTTCAAGATAGCCCTTGCGCGCGGGCAGATCGGTTGACCGGCGCAACTTCTGCCAGCGGGCCAGAGCATCCGCATCGTGGCCGGTTTCGGTGGCGAGGCGGGCGATGTGGACCAGCTGGTCATAGTCGAGCGCGGGACGGGCGCGTTCGAGGGCTTGCAGGATGGCATAGGACCGGCCGCGCTGCCCCAGCGCCTCATAGCTGTCGGCCAGATCGATACGGCGCGTGGAGGCCGGGGGCAGCTGCGTGTCCAGCCGGGCCAGCATGTCCAGCGCTTTTGCGTCCTCGCCCTGCGCACGATAAGTGTCGACAAGGAAAAAGCCGACGGAAACCGTGAAGGCGGGCTTGTCCTGCAAGGCGGTAATCGCGCGCAGGGCGGCATCGGAAAGCCCCATCGCCACCATGTCCCGCGCGGCGCCGGTCAGCACGGCGATATCCGTGCCCGGGCGGGAGAAAAGCGGCTTGTACACCGCTTCGGCCGCCTGCGTATTGCCTTGCCCCATATAGAGCAGCGCAAGCGCGGTGTACCATTTCGCCGTGGCAGGCTCAGCGGCGATCAGTCTGCGGTACTCGGCGATGAGCTGGTCCTTGCGTCCGGCAAGGTCCAGAATGCCGGGCAAGCGGCGGCGAAGCTGCGGATCGCGCGAGGCCGAGACTTTGGCGATGGCTTCGTCGAAGCGGCCTGTTTCCAGCAACAGGTCTACGCGCGCCTGCTCCAGCTGCGGGGAATCCTGCCGCGTGGCCAGATCGGCGGTAGCATCTGGCAGATCGCCTGCCTTGCGATAGGCTTCGGCCACCAGCGCAAGGGCGTAGCTGCGGTCTTCGGCCTTGTCTGCCTGCGCATAAGCGGACCAGGCATAAGTGCGGGCCGCACCGGTGCGGCCTGCCGCCATGGCCCAGTCGGCAAGGCGGATGTTATCGGCATAGCTGCGCGGCGCGGCGCTATCTTGCGATTGCAGATCGAGCGCTTCGCCGGTCCGGCCGAGCAGGGCCAGCACGGTGGCAAGGTTGTCCCGAGGTGCTTCCGGAGAGCGGGCATAGGAAGCCAGCGCATCCGGCGTGCGCATCGCCGCGATCAGTGCAAGGCGCAGGTTCAGCCCGTCGCGCTCTGGCTGTGTGCGGGCCAGCGGCAGGGCCTTGCGATACCAGGTGGCGGCGCCTGCCGTCTTGCCCTGCGCGTCGAGCAGGCGGGCTTTCAGCAGGCAGGCTTCGTATCGCGGATCGAGAGCGATGGCCCGGTCCGTATCGGCCATCGCGCCATTGGCATCGCCTGCCTGCCAGCGCACGGCTGCGCGCGTCAGCAGGAAGGCGGCGGCATTCTGCGGAGAGCCTGCAGCGGCGGCTTTGCCTTCCAGTCCGGCGTAGAGCGCTTCCAGCCCCTCTCCCAAAACCGCCTGACGGTACAGCGCGGAGGCTCGTTCCATCGTGTTGCCGGGCGTGGTGGCGGGCGTGGCGGCGTCCGCTGCAGCGGCAGGCAGGGGCAGCGCGGTGCTGAGTGCCGTGCCCAGAGAGAGACTTGCCGCGAAAGCCAGCTTGCGGGAGCGGAAAGGTTTCATCGGGGGCATTATGCCGCGCCCCGCCGTGTGGGCCAGCGGCGATAGGCCAGCTCGATCAGATAGAGGGCAAGGGCAAGCAGCAGAAGCGGGCTCCACAAGTTGAAAGCGGTCAGAGTTCCCTGTCCCTTGACGTCTGCCTTGTCCGCCTGCGCCATCAGGCTTTCAGCATTCTCGGCATGGACGCCGCCGGTAGCCCGGGAAAGGCTGGCCAGCGGCAGCGCTCCGGATACGGGCATGCGGGCGGCAGCGGAAACATCCGAGCGCGGGCGGTCCGCCGCGCGCGCCACGAGGTTGCCAAGGCGGGCTTCCACTTCGGCGGTACGGTCAGCCGGAAAAGCGATATCGGCCGTGAACAGGCCTGGCGCGCGCTCTTCCAGACCGCCGGGAAGCGGCTCAGCGGCTCCGGATTCATCAAGGATGCTGACTTGCGGTGTTTGTGCCGTTGCGGTTTCCGGCGCGGTACGCAGCGTGATCGCCAGCCTGCCGAAACGGCGCTGGAGGCTCAGCGCAAGGCCGCTCTGTTGATCTGCCGTGCGGGCCAGCACGCGGCCCAGCCATTGGCCGTAACCCTTCCATCCGCGCCAGCTTGCCGTGCCTTGTCCGGCCGGTTCGGTCATCAGTGCGGTGACGCGCCCGGCGCCATAGGGCCGGGTGGCCAGAACCGGATCGCCGTTCGGCGCGGTCAGCAGGGTTTGCGCTTCTGCCCGCTTCCCGGCAGCAGCATAGCCTGACAGCGGCGGCATCGCGGAGAGGCTCATGCCGCCCCACCAGCCGTTGCCGTCTGGCGCGGTCAGTGCAAAGCGCCCGTGTTTGTAGCCCGGGCTCGGCTTCACTTGCGGATCGTTGAAGCGCGGCTGCACGATGCTGGTCTCGTCCGTGACGGCATAGTAGCGGCCCTGGCCCCAGCGTGCCCATTCGGCCATCCGCTCTTCGCCTTCCGGGTTCTGCCCGACCAGGACGGTGGAGACGTTCACCCGGTCCTGTGCGATATGGCGCAGCAACTGCTCGTAGCGTGCTTCTTCCACCCCGGCGTCCGAGATGACGAGGATATGCTTGTAGCGGGCGTCGGCGTTCTTGAGGCCGAAATAGGCCTCCTGGATAGCGGGATAGAGCACCGAGCCGCCATTGGCCTGCATGCGCCCGATAGCGCGCTCGACTTCCGGGATATCCCGCGCGGGCTGCATCGGCACCGACCACTGGCGCGCGCCGTAGAATTCGACGACGCCCACGCTGTCCTGCCGGGTCAGGGTCTGCACGGTGAAACGGGCCACTTGCTTGGCAAGATCCAGCGCCTGCCCCTGCATCGATCCCGAGGTGTCGATCACGATGGCCAGCGCGACGCTGGGCTTTTCCAGTTTGTCTTCCTGCTTCAGCGTAACGGGCAGGGCTTCCGCCAGTGGAGAATGGGCATAGCCGCCGGGGCCGAAGGCATCCTCTCCGCCCGAATAGAACAGACCGGTGCGCCCTTGCGCGACCTGGCTGAGGAGATCGCGCTGCACGGGGGCGGGCAGGCGCGCGGCGGGCAGATCGTCGATCATGACCGCGCGGTAGGCCTCGAAGCCGAACGAGGCAGGCAGGCTGCCCGGTGTGTGCGCCTCGACAGCGAAGCCTTTGCCGAGCAGGGCCTGAAGCGCCGCTGCGCCGCCTTGCTGGCGCTGGCCAAGGTACAGGATCGAAAGCGGGTCCTGCACGGCCAGCGTTGTCTGCACGGAATCCGTGCCGGTGCCGCTTTCCAGCACGGCGCGCAGCGGGGTGAAACCGGCGGGGCCTGCCGTGAAGGGGACAGTGATCCGGGCGGTCCCGTCTGCGTCAAAGACGGGGGAGCGCGCGAGCAGCGTCTTTCCGCTGTAGAGCGCCAGCGAGAGCCCGCGCCCGTTCCCGTCCACATCGATAGTGGCCCGGGCCTGTGCACCGGCGCGCACAGGGGGAATGGTAAGACCGGCTATGAACGGCGCCCGTTCTGCCTGGGGCAGGCCAATCGTGTTCACGGCAATACCGCGAGAGACCAGCCCCTGTATCGCCTGTCCCCAGTGGCTATCGCGCGAGAGGCCATTGGTGATCAGCGTGAGCGCGGCGGAACGCCCCTGCGGGACGAGTGCCAGGGCCTGATCCAGCGTTTTCGAGAGCGAACCGGGATCGGCGGCCATGATGACCCTGCCACCGCTGGCGGGGACGGGCGTGCCGCCCAGTTGCAGAACCACCAGATCGCTGCCCGACGGCATCCCGGCGCGCAGCCGGGCAAGCATGGCGCGGGCCTGTTCGCGCGCATGGGGGGAAAGGCTGTCCCGCTGGTCCAGCACGGTGATCTGCAGGCGGCTGTGCGTTTCGCTCAGAACGCTGGGCTGCATGAGAGCAAGGATGAGGCAGGCGAAGATCGCAGTGCGCAGGATCTTGTGCACGACCGGCAGGCTGCGTCCGCGCTGGAGCCAGAGAAGCGGCAGCAGCAGCAGGAGCACACCCGCATAGGGGAAGAGCGCGGCAAAGCTCAAGGCATCTGCCCCCTGCGGTAGAGCCGCCATTCGAACGCCAGAAGCAGCCCGGCAGCCAGGCAGATCAGGAAGAAGGGCCAGTCTGCAGGCAGAGTGCCGGAAGGATGCGAGATCGGCTCTTCGGCCTTGTGCGCAGCTCCGAGCGTGGTGGCCCGGTCAAGCAGCGAGACCTGAACCGGCAGCGTGCCGATGCGCGCTTCGCCTGCCGCGGGCAGCACTGTTTCTCCGCCAGGCACCAGCGGGCGGAGGCCGGGCGCGGTTCCCTCGGGCACCGGAGCACCGGCTTTGGCGAAAGGCAGCCAGGGCTGGGGACCGGCCAGCCAGCGCAGGCTGCGCGAAACGAACAGCGGCATCGCGCTGGAATGCCGGAAATCCGGCTGGGCGATGATCTCGTTCCACACACTGACAGACCGGTGTTCCGCCGGTTTCAGGCCCAGCGTGACGCGGCGGTGCAGACTATCGGCGAGGGCGCCGGTATCGATGCCGGAAAGGCCGGTCGCGGCAAGCTGGGGAGCGGGATCGGCGGCACTGTCCTCACCCGGCCAGGCAAGCAGGAAGCTGTCCGATCCGGAGGCGGCATCGGTCAGGACAAGCTCGGGCAGGGCGGTGCCGGGCTTGTCCTGCGCGCGGCGGATCAGGACACGGGCTTTGCCGGGCGGTGCCGGATAGAGGGCCGGGTCTGCTTCGACGACACTGCGGATCCCGCGCGGAACGTCGGGTGCCAGGGCCACGCCGATCGGGCCGCGGCTGGGAAGGTGGATTGCGGCGCTGTCGTCCGCCGGAAAATCGTCGCCATGTTTAAGCGCGGCGCGGACCACCGATCCATCTGCGTCGAGGCCGCGCAGCAACAGGCGGTTATGCGAAAGCGGCTGCAGGTTCCGAGGGTGGAACGGTTTGCCCGCGCGAGTGAAGACGAGATCTGACGGGGGCACCGGGGATCCATCGGCCGCCAGCGTTTCCACCAGCAGGTCTGCCTTGGTCCAGTCGCCCGATGCCGCCGGTACAAGGCCCAGGTTCACGATACCGCGATTGTCCGGCACGGCCGGGGCGAGGTAGCCATAGGACACCATCACACCTTTGGGCGCAGATGCCGCCGCGTCGAGCGCGGAAGGGCCGCCATAATAGTGCAATACCGCGCCATCCGGAACGTGCGGAGCCCAGTTCGCGAAACCGGAAGGCCGCGCTTGCGCCGAAACGGTGCCGAGACGATGGGCCAGCAGCGCCACGTTCTCTCCGCGCGCCAGCAGCAGCGTTCCCTGCGCATCGCCAAGGCGGACCTCGCGGCGGCCGTCGGGGATGGCGGCAACGTCGGCCAGCAGCGCGGCGCGGGCGGCGGCAAAGCTGCCGCGTCCGGAAAGCACGGCGGAATTGTCCAGATAGAAGATGTGAAAGCCCGCTTCGCCGGTGCCGCCGAAGCGCGGCAGGCTCGCCCCCAGCCACAGCAGCAGCGCAATGGCCAGAGCCAGCAGGAAAGTCTGCCAGTAGCGGAACCGTTCGCGCAGGGACCGGGCCGGGGCTTCCCGCGCGGCTTGTGCCCAGAGCATCGCGGCGGGCAGGCGCACTGTTTTGTGCCGCACGCGCAGCTGCTGAAGCGCGAACAGTATCGCGGCAAGGACCGGCGCGCCGATGGCGAGCACCAGGGGAGACAGGCCTGCGAACGTCACAGTGTCAGCGCTCCGCCGGTGAAGTGCTGCGACAGGGCATCCAGCACGTCCTTGCCGGCATCGACCTGGATAAGGCCGGTGCCGCGCCCGCGTACGAAATCCACCAGCGTATCGTTGAACGTGCGGTAGGCGGAGCGGTAGCGTTCCAGCAATTGCGGGGTGATGGTCAGCTCGATGCGGCTGTCATTCTCTCCGTTCTCGATGGCAACATCGCCCCACAAGTCCGGATCGAGGCTGGGATCGGCATCGGCGGCGCGGGTGAGCTGGACCAGCAGCAGACGGTGCGGCAGGCGCCCCAGACTGCGCAGCACGGAATCCAGCCCGGCTTCGTCGAAAAAGTCGGAGACGACGACAACAAGGCCCTGGCGCAGTTTCATGGCCGCTAGTTTGGACGCGCTGTCTGCCAGTGCGGTGCCGCCCATCGCTTCCAGGCCGGAGAGCCGCCGGGCGATCTGTATCACGTTGTTCCGCCCGGAAATCCCGCGCGCCTCCATGGTCATGTTGTCGGAGAAGGGGAACAGGCTCACCGAATCGTGCTGCGACAGGGCAATGGCGCCCAGCGCCAGAGTGGCGCGCAAGGCGGCGTGGATGCGCGGCGGGTTTTCCAGAAACATCGACCGGGAAAGATCGAGCAGGAAATAGACCGGCATGTCCTGCCGTTCTTCGAACACTTTCACGAAGGCGCGCCCCAGCCGCCGGTAGATGTTCCAGTCGATCGCGCGCAGATCGTCGCCCGCGACATAGGGCTTGAAGTCGGCGAAATCGCTGCCTTGGCCCCGGGCGGACGTTCTCTGGTCCGCCAGCCGCCCGCCTTTCTGGGCTTGCGCGATGCGCAGCGTGAACGGTTCCAGACGGGCCAGAAACGCCGGATCGAACAGCTCTTCGAAACGCAGGCCCGGGTTCACTGGTGCGGCTCCTTCATGCCGGGCGCGCCCGGTGCGGGGAAATAGCCGCGCAGCAGGCGGCGTTCCTGCGCGGTTTGCGGATCGCCGGGCAGATGACCGCTATCGCCGCCGCCGTTGCTGCGGGCTCCGGCGGAAACCTGCGCGCTGGAAAGCGTGCGCGGCGGCGCCTGCCGGGTCATGCTTTCGACCGGGCCGGGATTGGCGGTGCCGGTCAGGCGGTCTTCCATCGGTACGGCCAGCAGCAGCCCGGACAGCCCGCGAGAGCGCTTGAGCCCGCTTTCGTTGCCGCCCGGCGGGCCGTTCTGTCCCTGTCCTTGCCCCCGGCCGGGCTGGGATTGCTGACCGTCTCCCGGCTGGCCCGGCCCGCGCTGCTGGGACTGGTTCTGCCCGCCCGGCTTGTCTCCTCCGGCCTTGCGCGCGGCCGATGCGCCGGTGCCAAGGGGAGGAATACCGGGAGAACCGGACGATGCGGTGCGTTCGGTCCGGCGGCCGTCACCGGTGGAGGGTTCGTCTCCCGGCGCTGCATTGGCGCTGGCGATCGTGCTTGCCTTCGCATTGCGGGAGGCGGGCGTGCTGGCGTTGCGGCTTCCGGCCTGAGGCGTTCGCATGGCGCCATCGGAGGCTTCGCCTGCGGATTTTTCCGAAGCGGCGGAACTGTCAACAGCCCGGTTGCCTCCTGCCGCCCCGCTCCGGTCGTTTGCAGTGCTTGCTGCCATTGCATCACCGGAGGATGCGGCAGGGGCATTCGCACCGGCCGCCTGAGCCGTGCCGGACGAGCCCGGAGTGGCGCTTTGCGGGGCTGTCGTGCCGTTCCCCTGCTGCTCCGGTTGCGCGCTGCTGCCGTTCGCACCGGCTTGCAGGCTGCTTTCCCCGCTGCCTGTTGCGGCTCCGGCGTTGGCCGGACGGCTGCCGGTGCTGAGGGGATTGGGCACCAGCCCTTGACCGATGCCAATCGCCAGCAGGCCAAGGATAAGCGCGGCGAGGGCGAACGGCCATTGCCTACGCAGCGTGGCTGCCGCCGTCAGTTCGGGCGCGGGCGGCGGAAGGGCTTCATCCCGGGCGCGATCGAGCCAGGGCAGGGCTTCGTCCAGAGCCGCTTCATAAAGGCCCCCGCGCTGTTCGATCCGCAGGAACTCGTCGGCCATGGCGGCCCGGCCTTTAAGGTGGAGGTTCTCGTCGAACAGGGAGAGCGCTTCGGAGCGCATGATCCTGCTGCCGGACCGCAAATGCGCATAGCGCCCGGCGAGAACCAGTACCGGCACGCCCAGCATCGTCAGGATCAGCCATGCCGGTGGCGGAGACCACCCGGCCAGGGGCGGCAGCAGAGCGGCGAGTAGCAGGGCGGCTAGAGAGGCAAGGGCCGCCGCGGGCAGGCCCCATGACAGGGCCCGCGCAAAATCCGCCTGCCGTCCGCGAGAGGACAGCACGCCGCGCCCGCTTTCCTCAAGCAGGTCCAAGTCTTGCCGCAACCGCAGATCGCTGTCCTGGATCATGCCCTTCGAAGTTTCAAAATCTCGTGTGAAGAGAGATCCCTATGCCGGGAAACTTGCACCAGCCTTACGGGCCTGGAAGCGTCTGGCAACCTTTGAAAACGCGGGGGAGGGCAAGGCTGGTGCAAGGTTGGCGTGCAAGCTGAACCCCGCTTTGCAGAACAGGTATCTCTACGTGATCAGGAAGAATGCGCTCATTTCGGGCTTGCTGGCCGCCACCATGCTCCCGCTGCCCACCCATGCTGCTGCCGCGACGGCCAAACCGGCGGCGCAGTCCCGCGTTACGGACGGCACAGTCAAGCTGGACTACGGGCAGTTCACGCTTCCCAACGGGCTGACGGTGCTGGTCCATACCGATCACACGGTCCCATCCGTGTTCGTGGGTGTGTGGTATCGCACGGGTTCCAAGGATGAGCCGAAGGGGCGCACGGGCTTTGCGCACTTGTTCGAACACCTGATGTTCCAGCCCACCGCAAACCGGAAGGGCGAATACTTCGATCTGCTCACGCGGGCCGGCGCCACGGGCATGAACGGCACCACGACGATGGACTGGACGAACTATTTCGAAACCGTGCCGAGCAATGCGCTCGACCTTGCGCTGTGGATGGAATCGGACCGGATGGGCCACTTGATGGGCGGCATCACGCAGGCGGTGCTCGATGAACAGCGCCGCGTGGTCAAGAACGAGAAGCGCCAGCACGAACTGCAGCCCGGCGGGCGCGGGCACGAGCGCTATCTTGAGAACTATTTTCCCGCAGGCCATCCCTACCGCCACACCACCATCGGTTCGATGAAGGATATCGACGGGGCGTCGCTTGCAGACGTGCGCCAGTGGTATGCGGATTACTACGGAGCATCCAATGCCGTGCTGGTGCTTGTCGGGGATGTCGATCTGGAAGAGGCAAAGCAAAAGACTGCGCATTATTTCAGCGATGTTCCGGCAGGAAAGCCGGTCGATCATCTCGATGAATGGGTGCCCTCGTTCAACACGATCAAGCGCGACAAGACCTATGACAATGTCAGCGCGATCTCGGTCACGCGAAGCTGGCCGCTTTCCAACGACGATCCCTATCGCAACACGCTGCTGCAACTGGCTGCCCGCACGCTGACCGGTTCCAAGCAGGCCTGGCTGAACAAGCGTCTGGTGGACGGCCGCCAGATCCTTAGCGGTATTGCCGCGAACGTTTCGGAAAACAGCCTCGCCAGTTCGTTCGACTTGTCTTACGGCCTGCGCCCCGGTGTTACGCCCGAGCAGGCGGGCAAGGCGGTGGACGAGGCTCTGGCGGCCTATTTCGCGCAAGGGCCTGCGAAGGAAGATCTCGATACGGTGGTGGCATCGACGGACGTCACCCTGGTGCGTTCGCTGGAAAGCAACGCGCAGATTGGCAATTTCCTGATCGGCAGCTATCTCGGTCATGGCGATCCGCTCTATTTCCTCAAGCAGCGGGACTGGATCGCGGACGCCACCCCCGCGCAAGTAAAGGCGGTTGCGGAAAAGGCGCTGTCGCACCCCTATTTCGAGGCGCAGGTTCTGCCCTCGCCGGTGGGTGCCGCACCGGCAGCCGCCACGGTCGATCGCAGCGCGCCGCCCCAGCCCGGCGAGGCTTCGCACGAAGTCTACATGCCGCCGATTTCACAGACCACGCTGGCCAACGGCATGAAGCTGGTGGTGGCGGAACGGCACAACCTGCCGGTGGTCGATTTCAGCATGGTGTTCGAAACCGGCTCGCTGGCCGAAGGGCCCTATGCGCAAGGGGCTGCGAAGCAGGCGTTCAACCTGCTGTCGCTGGGCTCGAAGAAGTACGATGCAGCGGCCATCAGCCGCGAGACCGGCCGCATCGGCATGACGATCGGCAGCAGTACAAGCAAAAGCCAGAGCAGCTTCAGCTGGAGCGCGATCGACAAGCATCTGGACAGGTCCTTTGCAATCGCATCGGAAATCCTGCGCAATCCGGTCTATCCGCAAAGCGGCATCGATCCGCTTCTGGCCAATGTCGATACGCAGTTCGATTCCTATGAACGCAACCCGATCAATGCGGCGGGGCCGGTGTACAACCGCGCCATGTGGGGTGAGGATCATCCCAATGGCCGCATTCTCACGCGCGAAGAGGCCCGGGCGTTCTCGCGCGATGCGATCGTGCGGTTTCACGATCATGAAATCGGGCCGAACGATGCCACGCTCTACATGGTTGGTGATATCACGCTGGAGCGCGCGCGGGCTCTCGCCGAGAAGTATTTCGGGAACTGGCGCAAGGTATCTCCGGTGGGGCTGGACAGCGTGCCTGCGCCGATGCCGAAACCGGGCCGGGTCATCCTTGTCGATGCGCCGGGCGCACCGCAGAGCAGTATCTCGGCCGGTGAATTCGTGGGGCCTTTCGATGAGAACCGCGCCCCGGCCGAAGTGCTGGCAGGCATGGTGCTGGGCGGCGCGTTCGACAGCCGCCTGAACATGAACCTGCGGGAAGACAAGGGCTGGGCCTACGGCTTCGGCAGCGGCATCGCCAATGCGCCCAAGGGGCCGCGTCTGTTTACGGCCAGCGGCACGGTTGAGGCGGACAAGACCGCGCTCAGCATGGCCGAGATTCGCAAGGAAATTGCTGGTTTCGCCACCACCAGCCCGGCCACGCAGCCGGAAATCGACGCCAATCGCGATGCCATGATCAAGACGATCCCGCTATCGCTGGGCAATGGCGGCGCCGTGCTTTCCACGATGATCGGCGAGGCGGCCTACGGGCAGCCTTTCGACCGTATCGAGGGTAAGGCGGCCCGTCTGGAAGCGGTGACGCTGGACGATGTGCGCGCCGCAGCCCGGGCGGACTACCGCCCGGATCAGTTGACCTGGGTGGTCGTCGGGGATCTGAAAGTCATTGAGAAGGACATCCGCGCACTGGGGCTGGGGCCCGTGGAGGTGTGGGACGTTTACGGCAACCGGGTGCGGTAACGGGCCGAATACCCGGGCCCCATCATGCGGCCTTCCGCAAAGGGGCGCCGGGAATTCGGCCTGTCAAAGTCAGCGGTTGCCGCCGCCGGTGCTGGCCGCTTTCAGGGGCTGTTCTTTTGGGGCTCCTTGCGGGAAGGCTTTGAAGAGCGTTGCCGCAAGGGCGAGGCCCGCCAGGCCGATGGTCAGATCGGCAATCGCGGCGACAGGGTCTGTCACGCCCGATAGCCCGCCGTGGATCAAGGCCGAAGCCAGCATCGTCAGGCCGGTCGCGACCCGGCCGGTGAGGGCAAGCCGTGCCGGTGCAAGCGAGGTTGCTGCGGCCAGCATGGCAAGGCTGACGCCTGCCCACAGCCCCAGCGGCAAGGCCGCCATGCCGGGCGCCGCCAAGGCTCCAAGCGCGGCCATGGCCAGAGCTGCCGGCTGTCCCCAGACGATGGCTGTCCATACCCGTTCCCATACGGGCGCGGGGCGGCCTTTGTCCCGCCGCCGGGCCAGCCAGATGTACACGCCGCCCACCGCCAGATAGGTGAGGCCAAGGCCCAGCAGGCCATAGGCGATCTTCACAATGGCGCCGCCGTACCAGCCGAAGTGCAGGGGGGCGAGGGCGCCCAGTATCTGTTCGCCCAGGTTGGTCTTTGCAGCGGGCTTTTCATAGTAGAGCCTGTTCGCCCGGTCGAAGGCATAGACATCGACATTGGTCAGCAGTTCGGGAGCCGTCTCGACATCGAAACGCGCCCCGCCGCCGCGCTCGGTGGGATGTTCGATCCGGATGAAGCCGACATGGCCTTGCGGGCTGCGGCGCGCCACTTCGGCGAACATTGGGCGCAGGTCCAGCGGCGGGGCGGCGCGTGCGTCTTCCACCGGTTCGGGCACGACGAACAGGTCATAGACTTTCTGCGTGTCGCCCTGGAACACCGCGAGGCCCAAGGCCGCGACGATAATCGTGGACAGGCCCAGAACGGCGCCTGTCAGCGAAATCAGGAAGTGAAAGGGCAGGCCCCACACGCTGATGCGGTTGTGGATGTCCGCTTCCTGCAGGCGGCGCGATCCGCCCAGCCGCAGGTGGAAGGCATCGCGGAAGACGCGCGGGTGGGCCAGAATGCCGGAAATCAGCAGCGACAGCATTGCCACGCCGGCCAGTCCGACCAGCACCCGGCCCCATACGCGTGGCAATTGCAGGTTGATGTGCAGGCGTGTGAGGAATTCGGTCCAGCCCTGATGGGCTTCTCCGGCCAGATGGCCGTCGGCATCGGCGTACCATTCCCGGTCTTTTCCAGCGGCGTCGGTCGTGATCCGCAGCATCGGCTCGCTGCTGTTGGGCATGTGGATGAATGCATGCTCGACCCCGGGGCCTGCCTGGTCGAGTGCGGCCGTGAACGCCTGCTGGACAGCGTCGGGCGAAACCTGCTCCATCCTTGGCGCGCCCGGATTTTCCCAGCGCCGGAATTCATCGACGAAGACCGAAAGGGTGCCGGTCAGGCAGATGAGATAGAACACTGCGGCAAAGGCGAGGCCGAGCGCGCCATGCCCGTTCAGCACGGCGCGCACGAAAGCGGGGGAGGGCGCCCAGCTGCGCTGCGGTGTCTTGCCGGATGTCTTGCTCATGCGAAACCCTTCAGCATGGAGAGGCCAAAGCCGATGACGGCCGTGCCGGTAAGGACGGCCGTGGCGCGCACGATGCGGTTGTCCGCCAGTGTCCAGGCCATGGCGCCGCCCCATACCACCGGCACGATCAGCGCGCCGATCAGCAGGCGGGTCTGATCCGCGCCGGGCGCCCAGACGGTGTAGGAAATGCCCACGGCCATGGCGGCGACCATGCCGATCGGCCCTGCCAGCAGCCAGCGCAGCGTGGTGCGCCATTTGGTGGTCAGACGCTCGGCCGGTTCCGGGGCCAGGGACTCGCGCCCCGCGCGCTGCGCCTTGGCCGGGCGCCGTTTATAGCCGCTGGAAACGACGGCCCAGGCTGCGAGCGATATCAGCGTGATCGCAATGAAGGGGCCGCGCACCGGCCCCAGCGGCCAGGCGGGCCAGATCACCGTGAACGCCAGCAAGGCAAGGCCGCCCATTCGCCAGGGCGTCTTGCCCGCCTTGCTCTGCCAGGCCCGGCGCAGCATGCCCGTTCCGGCAGCCGCGCCCGCCAGAATGGCTGCCGCAACTGCGAGGAAGGACATGCCGCTCAAAGGTGGGCCTCCAGCACCACGCCGATCCGGCGCGGCGCGCCGACGATGCCCTGCGGAGGCAGGCGGTTGGTGGTGTAGGGGCTGATATATTGGAGGTATTTTTCCTTGAACAGGTTGTTCGCGAAGACCGATACGCTCCAGGGCCCGGCGTCATAGCCGATACGGGCGTTGACCAGCGTGCGCGCCTTTACCCGGCTGTCTTCCTGCGGTTTCAGAACACTGCCGAACACCGCGCTGCGGTAATTGGCATTGACGTTGGCATTGAACCCGTGGCCGAGCCGCAGATTGGCCCCGCCCGAGAGGGACCAGCGCGGCGCATAGGGAAATTGCAGGCCCGACAGATCGGTGATGGTTCCGGTGTCGCTCCCGTCGGCGAGGCCGCCCAGCGCGATATCGGTATTGAACGTGTCGAACTTGGTACGGGTGTAGCCGGCACTGGCGTACCAGTCGAAAGTACGGGACAGCTTGTGCGCCAGCTCCAGTTCGAAACCGTAGAGGTGCGACTTGCCCGCGTTAACCGTATGCGAATCGTATGTCCCGTTGCCGAAATTGGCGTTCACCTGCTGGTCGCTCCAGTCGATGTAGAAGACATTGGCATTGGCGGTCAGCGTGCCGTCCAGCCAGGCCGAGCGCACGGAGAACTCGTAGTTCCAGGTATATTCCGGATCGTAGGCGAAGAGCAGCGAGCGCGCGGTGTTGAAGCTGCTGCCGCCCGAGCGGTAGCCGCGTTGGACCACGAAGGCGGTGGAAAGGTCGGGCGTCCAGGCCATTTCCACGCCTGCCTTGGGCAGGAAGGCATTGAACGTGCGCGTGCCCGGTGCGGCGCCGCCCGAGGCATCGTCGACAAGGCCGAGGATGGCGGCGTTGATACCGGTCACGGCAGGCGCGAGCTGGCCATAGCTCGCGGGATCGGGCAGCGTACCAGCTAGCGTTGCCAGTGCGAAACCGCCGTTGGTATTGCGCTCCCGGTCGTAACGGAAGCCGCCGATCAGCGAGAAGCGGTCGGTCAGCCGGTAACGGCCGTCCGCGAAGATCGCCATGGTCTGGGTGCGGGTGGGGAAATCGGCGGTATAGTCCACCGGGAAGCTCGGCAGTTCAGCCGTATAGGCGGCGGCAAGCTGCGCGGCGAGGTCCTGGCCGAGAGAATCCGCCAGCAGCCGTTCGATCGTCGCTCCCGGTGTCTCGATCAGCGTGACCTGATGCGATTTGCGCTCGGTATCCCGGTGATAATAGAACAGGCCGACAAGCCCGCTCAACCGGTCGCCTTCATAGTTCAGGCGCAGTTCCTGCGTGTAGGTCTCATCGCCGCCCTTGATGTCGCTGAAGGCGCGGTTTTCTGCGGTGAAATCGCCGTCGTAGTGGCGGATGTAGCTGGTGTTCGTATACGTGCTCAGCGCGTTGAGCGAGAAACCGCCGCCCAGCTGGTAACGCAGATCCAGCGTCGCCTGATCGGCATCGTTGTCGGTATCGCTGGGATAGTTCGAAAAGTTCAGGCGGTGATCGTAGTAATCGTCCACCGACAGATCGATGTAGGGATAGATGTAGCCGGTCTTGCCTTCGAAGTGATGGTAATTGAGGCGCGCTTCGAAGTCCGGCAGGAAGGACGGCGTCCACAGCAGCTTGGCGCGGGCGGAGATCGAGTCCAGCGGATTGGCATGTTTCTGGCGCGTCGGGTTGTAGACGTAGCCGTCCGAATCCCGCTTTTCGGCGGACACGCGAAAGGCCAGCTCGCCCGGCACGATGGGGCCGCCGCCCGCCACGGCGAACTGGCGCGTATCGAACGAGGAGAGGATGGCCCGTCCCTTCAGCTGCCAGTCGAACGTCGGGTCTTGCGTGCGGATGTGGATGGCCCCGGCGAGGGCATTGAGGCCCTGGATGGTCGATTGCGGTCCGCGGAAAACCTCGACTTGCGTAACGTCCCAGACGTCGGTCGGGCCGTTGGAGAGCAATTCCTGCGGGACCGGTGCACCGTCCACGAACACGGTGGCCGTGGCGCCGTTGCCGCCGCCCGACACGCCGCGCTGGTCGATACCGCGGATCGAGAAACCCGAAGCGCCATATGTCGCGGAGACATTGGCGGTGCGCTGGAAGACATCCTCAAGTGTCTGGATGTTTTCCTGCTCGATCCGCACGCCTGTCGTCACGCTGACCGAGGTGTTGGTTTCCTGCAGCGTGCGCGCGGTTTTCTCCCCGGTGACGATGATCTCGTCCCCTTTCGTTTCTGCCGGTTGCTGTGCCAGCGCCGGGGAAACCCCGCAAACCCAAGCCGCCGATACCCAAAGCCAAGCGTAACGCATTCAATACCCCTTTGATTTCGACCGGGGCTCTACTTTTCTCGTTAATGCGAGTCAATCGCAATATCAAATATTGGCTGGCGTGGCAGTGCTGTTTTTCACGTTGGGCGGACAGGCATGGCCGAGACTGCCTGTTTCAGGCTTCACCGGCTTGTGGATCACCGGACTTGGCGAGCTCGCTCAGGATCGGGCAATCGGGGCGTTCGTCCCCGTTACAGCGGTCGGCGAGGTCTTGCAGGGTTGCGCGCATAGCCTGCAACTGGGCGATCTTCCCGTCGAGCGTTCCGATGTGGGTAAGGGCCATGTTCTTCACTTCGGCGCTCGCCCGCCCCTGATCGTTCCACAGCTCCAGCAGAGTGCCGATCTCTGGCACGGAGAAACCCAGATCGCGGGCGTTGGCGACGAAACGCAGACGGTGCACGTCGCGCTCGTCATAGTCGCGATAGCCGCTGTCCCGCCGGGCCGGGGGCGGGATGAGGCCAACCTGCTCGTAATGGCGGATCATGCGCTGCGAGACGCCGCTCTTCGCCGAGGCCTGGCCGATGTTCACAGCGCCACCCGGTTGAGCCGCAAGGCATTGCTGACCACGCTCACCGATGACAGCGACATGGCGGCGGCGGCAATGACAGGGGAGAGCAGGATGCCGAAGACGGGATAGAGCAATCCGGCCGCGATCGGCACGCCCGCCGAATTGTAGGCGAAGGCGAAGAACAGGTTCTGGCGGATGTTGCGCATGGCCGCCGCGCTGAGGCTGCGCGCGCGGACGATGCCAGTAAGGTCGCCTTTGAGCAGTGTTACGCCCGCGCTTTCGATGGCAACGTCGGTGCCCGATCCCATCGCGATCCCGACATCGGCCGCCGCAAGCGCGGGGGCATCGTTCACACCGTCGCCCGCCATGGCGACGACCCGCCCTTCCGTCTTGAGCCGCGCCACAACCGCGCTTTTCTGATCGGGCAGCACTTCGGCTTCCACCTCGTCGATGCCCAGTTGCCGGGCGACGGCTTGCGCCGTCGTGCGGTTGTCGCCTGTCAGCATGACGACGCGGATGCCTTCGTCCCGCAAGGCGCGCAAGGCCTCGGGCGTCGTCTGTTTGACCGGATCGGCGATGGCGATGATGCCCGCGGCCTTGCCGCCGATCCCTGCGTAGATGGCCGTGGCCCCTTGCTCGCGCAGCTTGCTGGCCTGATCGCGCAAGGGGGCGATGTCGATGCCCTGGCTGGAAAGGAAGGGCTCGTTGCCCAGCACGACCGGCGCGTTCTCCACTGTCCCCAGCGCCCCTTTCCCGGATGGAGAATCGAAATCGCTGACCTGAGGCACGGTGAGCTTCCGGCTATCGGCTTCGGCGGTAATGGCTGCGGCGAGGGGGTGTTCCGAGGCCCGTTCCACGGCGGCGGCAAGGCGCAGCAGTTCGTCTTCGCTCCAGGGCGCAGAAGCCACGATGCGGGTGACTTTCGGCTTGCCTTCGGTCAGCGTCCCGGTCTTGTCGACAACAAGCGTATCGACTTTCTCCAGCCGTTCGAGAGCATCGGCATTGCGGATCAGCACGCCGAGACCGGCACCACGCCCCACGCCGACCATGATCGACATCGGCGTGGCAAGCCCGAGTGCGCAGGGGCAGGCGATGATGAGCACCGAAACGGCGGCGATCAGGGCATGGGCGAGGCGCGGCTCCGGCCCCCAGAATGCCCATGCGGCAAAGGCGATCACGGAAACCAGGAGCACGGAAGGCACGAACCAGCCCGCGACACGGTCCGCCAGCCCCTGGATCGGTGCGCGTGAACGCTGGGCGTCGGCCACCATCTGCACGATGCGCGAGAGCATGGTGTCGCGCCCGACTTTCTCGGCCCGGATGACCAGCGCGCCGGTCTGATTGATCGTGCCGCCAATCACTGTGTCTCCCACGGTTTTGGTCACGGGCATCGCTTCGCCAGTGATCATCGATTCATCGAGCGATGAGCGCCCGTCCGTGACTTCGGCATCGACGGGGACTTTCTCGCCCGGCCGCACACGCAGCCGGTCTCCGGCGGCGATGTCCTCCAGCGGCACTTCGCTTTCGCTGCCGTCCGCGGCAATACGCCGCGCGGTCTTGGGGGCTAGCTGCAGCAGAGCCTTGATCGCGCCCGACGTCTTCTCCCGGGCGCGCAGTTCCAGAACCTGCCCCAGCAGGACCAGCACGGTGATGACCGCCGCGGCCTCGAAGTAGACTGAAACCGTCCCATTCTCACTGCGGAAGGACGGCGGGAACAGGCCAGGAGCAAGGGCGGCAATCATGCTGTAGCCCCAGGCCACGCCCGTACCCATCGCGATCAGCGTGAACATATTGAGATTGCGCGATTTCACTGAAGCCCAGCCGCGCGCGAAGAAGGGCGCGCCCGCCCAGAGCACGACAGGCGTGGCCAGAACAAGCTGGATCCATACCGATGTCCGTTCGGGAACGAGCCGATGGATCGCGGGGATGAAATGCCCGCCCATCTCCAGCAGGAAGACCGGCAGTGCCAGCGCCAGGGCAATCCAGAAGCGGCGGCTCATGTCGATCAGCTCTTCGCTCGGGCCGGTATCCAGCGAAACCGTTTCCGGCTCCAGCGCCATGCCGCAGATCGGGCAGGCCCCGGGATGATCCTGCCGGATTTCCGGGTGCATCGGACACGTCCAGACGGCGCCGGGCGGAACGTCCTGTTCCTGACCGGAGGAGGGATTGAGATAGCGTTCGGGATCGGCTTCGAATTTCGTCCGGCAACCAGCGCTGCAGAAGACATAGTCCTGCCCGTCATGCTGCGAGCGGTGTTTCGCCGCCGCGGGATCGACCGTCATGCCGCAGACCGGATCACGCACGGCACCGTCCCCGGGGGCTGCGTGGGCATGATGATCGTGGGTGTGGCCGTGATCATGATCGTGATCGCAAGGCGTCATCGGATATCTCCTTCGCGTGACGCTGCCCTGTATGAACCCTGACACAATGTTAGAGTCAAGCGTTGGGTTTTATCGCGGATGCCGGGCGGCCAGCGCGATCCCGGCCAGGTTCTGCGCGCGTTTGATCCAGCGGACCCGGCGCGGCGGGGCTTTGGCCGCAAGGGCAAGGAATGCGGCGGCGTGCCTCTGCGCGGTCTGGCCGCAGCGCAAGGCGCTGTTGGCCTGTTCGATCACCCCGCGCGCATCGCCGATCAGGTCTACGCCGGTCAGGTTCAGCGATTGCGCCAGTTCCAGCGCGCTGATCAAGGCCAGCCATTCGGCGTCGCTGCTTGTGCCGTGGCCCAGATCATCGAACAGATAGGCACGGCCGTGCACCACCACGGCAGCCTCTACAGGGCCGGGATTGGGGCGGCAGCCGCCATCGAAGAACACCTTTACCCTGCGCTGCGTCATGGCAGGTGCTTTGCCGTGGCCGGTGGATGACCGCAATGCCTTCCGGGCGTGCGCTGCCCTGTGCAGGCCGAATGCGGACAGGCGCCATGGCTATCGGAAATTTTTCCGCGCGGGGCCTGTCAGATTTTCTAGCCTGCCCCGTCTTGTCTGTGAACGGCCGGGAAATGAGGCCTTCAACGGGGAAGTTCAGTGCAGTTTTCTTGCAGCGTACCGTCGCTGGCCCATGCGGGCTGGCGAGCTGGCGGCGTGCGTCCGGTTCACAGGCGTTCGCCACGGGCATCTTTTGCAGGCGCCTTGTTGGCGTTGATGGCCGTGCTGGCATCCGCCGTGCTTGCGCTGCCGGTTGCGGCGGCGCGCGTTCCGGTGCGCAAGGCGGAACTCGAACGGCGTCTGGCCGGGCCGGACGGGACCGTGATGGTCGTCGCGCACCGGGCCTGCTGGAAAGGCACCTCGGAAAACAGCCTCGATGCCATTCGCGCCTGCATCGCGGCGGGCATCGACATGGTGGAGCTGGACGTGCGCGCCACGCGCGACGGCAAGCTGGTGCTGATGCACGATGCCACTGTCGATCGCATGACCGAGGGCACCGGCAACGTTTCCGATCTCGACTGGGCGGACCTGCGCAAGCTGCACTTGCGGGAGGGGAAGGGCCGCAGGGGCGACGAGCCCGCGCCGCTGACCGCGCGGCGCATTCCCACTTTCGAAGAGGCCCTGCGCGCGGCGAAGGACCGTATCCTTATCAACATCGACGCCAAAGTGCCGCTGTCTCCGGCTATTCTCGCGATGATCGATGCCGCCGGCGGGCGGGCGCAAGTGCTGTTCAAGGCCGAGGCGCCGCTCGAACAGGTGCGCGAACTGGCGCCCTGGTTGCAGGACGTGCACTTCATGCCGATCCTGCGCGAACCGTATATCAAGGCCGATCCGGCCATGGCCGTGGCCGCCTACGATCCGGTCCGCCCCGTCGGCTATGAAATCGACGTCAAGGACCGCGCCTTTGCGCCGGTCATGACGCCGCTGATCCATGCCCGCTGCGCCCGCTACTGGGTGGACAGTCTGGCTGGCCGCGCCTTTTCCGATACCGATGCGGTTCATGATCCGGACGCGGTCTGGGGCAGGCTGGTGGCGCTCGGCGTCGATGCCATCCAGACCGACGCGCCGGTCAGGCTCAAGGCCTATCTCCGGCGAACGGACCGCCGCGCCTTAAGCTGTCCGGGCGGCTGACGCTCGCCGCGCCCTTCCTTTTCCACCCTCCCTGACACCTGTCTTCCGATCAACAGGATACCTGTACCTATGAAACGCACGCTTACGTTCTCATCCGCCGCCGCCGTTTCGGCGCTGGTCGCCGGTCTTCTCGCCACGCCGCTGCATGCGCAGACCGCAGATGCGGAGCAGCAGAAGAAGGAGAAGGACGCGCAAGCCTCCGCCATCGTCGTGACCGGCTACCGCTCGTCGAACACCGCCACCATCGAGGCCAAGCGCAGCGCGGTCGGCATCACCGACTCGATCGCGCAGGATCAGGCCGGGCTGCTGCCCGATCTCACCATCGCCCAGGTCGCCCAGCGCATTCCCGGCCTCGCGCTCGTGCCGGACTTCGGCACGTCCAACGACCGCTCGCCCGATCTTGCCGAAAGCGTGATGATCCGCGGCATCGGTTCGGCCTACAACCTCGTTACGATCGACAGCCTGCCGCTGGCCACCACCTCTTCGGACAGCCGCGGTGCGCGGATCGAGCTGCTGCCGCCCTCGTTCGTCAGCCGGATTGATGCGATCAAGACGATCACCGCCAATCTCGACCCGCACGCGCTGAGCGGCCAGCTCGACCTGATCACCGCCAGCGCCTTCGACACCGGCAAGACCACGCTGGTCGCGCGCGCCTCGATCGGCGACAATTCGACCGCCGGTTCGCTCGACGTCGATCAGGGCCAGAACGTGCGCGCGGACGCCACGTTCAGCAGCACCTTCGGCCAGAACCACGATTTCGGCATTGTCGTTTCGGGCTCATTCTCGAAGTACTATTCGAGCAATTACGACCAGAAGCCGGGCGCGGTCGATTCCAGCTACCGCCTCTATGACAACGACACCGGCGAGGAGATCGACGACTACAACGATCTCGGCAACACCAACGGCTATCCCACCGCCGCGCGCAACCAGATCTTCATCTACGACGACAACGTGACGCGCGGCTCGGGCGTGATGAAGCTGGAATACAACCCCGGCAAGGCGACTTACGCCTCGATCTACACCGGATACTTCTACCAGAAGGAAGACGAGATCCGGAACGAGTACCTCGCCAGCGCCGATACCGGCACCGTGCCCGCCAACCAGACGGCGACTTCGGGCGAATGGGCGAGGGGCAAGACTTCGCTCGGCTATTCGCACCAGCCGCAGAAGCGCGAGACGTTCGTGGTCTCGGGCATGCTCGATCAGGATCTGGGCGGCCCGCTCGCCGGGCACTTGCGCGCCACCCATTCGCGCGCGCGGCTCAACACGATCCGCGACCGTTCCAAGTTCGGGACCAGCACCAGCGCCGAGGGCGGTTTCTCCTACGACCTCAGCCGGGGCTATCCGGTGCTCTCGTTCTACGATCCGGCTTACGATAACGATCCGGCGAACTATACCGAAGGCTACATCCAGCACATCACCCAGCGCGCGGCGCAGAATCTGACGTTCGTGGGCGGCAATCTCGATTACAACTTCGGCGCTGACGACCGCGGCTTCGGCTTCAATGTGGGCGGCAGCTTCCAGAACACCGACCAGTCCTATGACGAGGGCCGCGAGAGCGGCAAGCTGCTCGATGCCGAAGGCAACAAGCGTACCATGGTGGACTTCGTGCGCGGCGTGACCGAGCCGACCACCGATCCCGATGTCGATTTCCTGTTCATCGACGATGCCGCCTATCGCACCGCCTGGGCGGCGGCGGGCTATCCCAGCACCGACGACAACAGCGACGACGATATCAGCGACGACTACCAGCTGAACGAGAAAGTCACCGCCGCTTACGCCGAGGCCGCTTACCGGACCGACAGCTTCTATATCCGGGCGGGTCTGCGCTACGACAAGACCAAGACCGATATCGATCTGTGGTCGCAGGACGACAATCTTCCGGCCGAGCCCAATTCGGCCGCGCAATATGTCCGCACCAACCGGAAGGCGTCTTACGACTACCTGCTGCCCTCGGTGATCGCGAGCTACGACTTCGGCAACGGGGTGATCGTGCGCGCCGGGTACAGCAAGACCATCGGCCGCCCGAACTACAATTACTACGCGATCGGGGAATCGATCGGCCTGCCGGAAGACAGCGAGGAGAATTACATCTCCATCACGCGCGGCAACCCCGATCTCAAGCCGCGCACGTCGAACAATTTCGACTTGTCGCTCGAATGGTATCCGACCCCGGGCAGCATGATCTCGATCGCCGGGTTCTATAAAGATATCAAGAACCTGATCTTCATGCAGAACATCACGCAGGACGGGTTCGAATACGAAGGCGAGACCTATACCGCCCGCATCTCCACGCCGATGAACTCGCACGCTGCATCGGTGAAGGGCATCGAAGTCGGGCTGCGCCAGGACATGCACGATTTGGCCCCGGGCTTCCTGCGCAACTTCGTCGTCGCCGCCAACGCGACGTTCATCGACGGCGAGCAGACGGTGATCCAGTCGGACGAATCGATCCGCCAGGTCAACGGTCTGGAAGGCCAGCCCAAGTTCCTCGCCAATGCCACGGTATCCTATGAAACCGAGCGGTTCGGGGCCTCGGTGGCGTACAACTACGTCGACGACTACCTGAAATCGATCAACGAGGATTCGCAGGTCTTCGATATCTTCAGCAAGCATCGCGGCGAGATCTCGGCGCAAGTGCGCTACACGATCCTCGATGGCGTGACGATCATTGCCGAGGGCCAGAACCTCGCCAAGTCGAACATCGAATATTACCGCAAGATGCCCTCGGGCCGCCTCGTGGCCGAACGCAGCCAGAAGGGCCGCGTGCTCTGGCTGGGCGTGAACTGCCGCTTCTGAACCTGACAGGGACGATCCGCGGCCTGGCTTCGTGGCGGATCGTCCCTTGCCGTTTTCAAAAGCGAAGCCGGACAGGAAACCGTATGATCCCGATATTGGCCAAAGTCGCGGCCAAAGCCGCGCTGGCAGGCGTGCTGGCCATGGCCGCAACACCCGTTCTGGCGGCGCCGTTTTGCGGCAAGACGCGGCGCATCGCGGCGCTGGAGCGGCACTGGGCGAACCCCGCCGGGCGGATGATGATCGCGGCCCATCGCGGCGGCCATCTCAAGGCGCCGGAAAATTCGCTTGCGGCTATCGATGAGGCGGTGGCGGCCAAGGCCGACTTCGTGGAAACCGATGTCCACGTCACGACCGACGGCGTGCCCTATATCATGCACGACCACACCGTGGAGCGAATGACCGGCGGCATCGGCGGCAGCGAGGACATATCCTATGCGGATCTGCGCAAGCTGCGCCTCAAGGGCACGGACGCGCCGCCGCCCACCTTGCAGCAGTTTCTGATGCACACATGCGGGCGCGTGCTTGTCGATCTCGATATGAAGACCGATCGCGTGGGGC
Organism: Novosphingobium beihaiense; assembly: GCF_022832375.1. GTDB lineage: Bacteria > Pseudomonadota > Alphaproteobacteria > Sphingomonadales > Sphingomonadaceae > Novosphingobium > Novosphingobium beihaiensis. The sequence continues at coordinate 384,362 of NZ_JALHLG010000003.1, read as the reverse complement.
CGGTGATCGCCGTGGTGCAGGCGCTCGGCATGCTCGATCAGGTGGAAATGTTCGATAGCGACAGCACCACCCTGCGGGCGGCCTCGGTGTTGGCGCCCGGCCTTCAGGTGATGACGCGCCTGCGCACGGAGACCACGCTCGATGCGATCAACCGCGATCTGGCGCGGGTGCGGATCGTCCATGGCGATCCCCAGTCGCTCACACGGGCCGCGAGCCGTGCCATCGCGGCCATGCCCGCGCGGATCTGGGCCAATGCGCTGGGCGATACCGACGAGAGCCTGGCCCGGCACGATCCCGATGCCTGCGACAGGCTGAAAGGTCTGCGTGCGATGGGCGTCACGAATATCCAGACTGACTACCCGGCCTTGTTGCGCCGCTATCTGAAAACCTGCGGGCTGGCGGGCAGAGTGGCCCGGCGCTGAGCCGGGCGGCGCGTCCGGGCGGGATTCCCCCATGGTTCTGCCCGGACGCATTTCCCTTAGCGGTTCAGGCCCCAGTGCAGGCTCAGGCGAATGGTACGGGGCACTGAGTAGCTGTCCTTGAGCCATGCCATGCCGGGGCCGGTAAGGCTGGTCAGGCGTTCCTCTGTCAGGTTGGACACGTCGAGGATCACGCTGAAGCCCCGGGTGAAGTGATAGCGGGCCTGCATGTCGAACTGGCGGCGAGGCGCCCAATAGGCATCTTCCCACGGCCTGCCGGGCACGATGCTGCGCAGGGCACGCCCGGTCCAGTTCATGGCGCCGCGCAGTTCGAAGCCGTTGTCGTTGAAAAACACGCTGAGGTTGCGGATTTCCCCGGGCTGGCCGACCAGCCGATGAAGCGCCCGAACCGAGCCGTTCTTCAGCGGCACGGTCAATTTGCCGTCCAGCAGAGTCCAGTTCGCGCTGAAACCGACATGGCGCAGCAGCGGCGTAACGGGCTCCAGCGATCCTACGACAGCGCTTAGTTCCAGCCCCGAAATATGCGCGGCGGTGGCGTTTGCGGGGCGGAAAACACGGGCGAACCGGTAGTAGACGCCGCCATATGTGTAGCCGGTGGTAGTGGCGTCGAAGATCTCGTTGCGGATCGCCTTGTGGAACGCGGCGGCGGAGACCATGCCATCCCACGCGCCCGGCAGCGTCCATTCGGCGCTCAGGTCGAAATTGTCCGAGAGACGCGGTTTTATTCCGGGATTGCCGAGCCGGACGGAAACGCCCTGTGCATCGCCGTCTCCGGGCGTGGCGCCCGTTGCGAAATCGATCGAGGATCGCGGCGCATAGTCCTCGTAACTGGGGCGGCTGATCGTGCGGCTGTAACCGGCGCGCAGGCGCAATCCGGCGGCGAGGCGGAAATTCACGAGGACCGAAGGCAGCAATTGCACATAGTGCGCAGACGACTGGTGGGGTGACCAGGTATCGGCCACGCCGATGTATCCCCGGGTCGACAGCCGGGTGTAGTCGAGCCGCGCCCCGGCCAGAGCCTCAAAGCGGCCGGAGGCGAACCGGATCATGCCATAGCCGTCCAGCGAGCTTTCCGCATGCCGGAAGTCGTTTTGCAGTTCATCAGCCTCGTTGTCGGTGCGGGTTATCACACTGCGGTTGTCTTCGAACATTTGCCAGGCACGCGCCGGATCGATGACGAGCAGGGGCAGGCCGTTCTGGTTGAACGGCAGCCTTACCGCACTGACATATCCGGCGTCGGCCAGCGTTAGCCCGCGATCGGTGGTTTCATAGGCCTCATTGCTGAAACCGTAGGCATAGGTGGACCGTGTGGCGGATACGCCGGTGGCGAACCCGAAGCCGCGGTTTCCGCGGTCCGTATTGTGCCGCCACCCGGCTCGCAGCGCCTCGATGCGCGAATCCGCCGTGCGGCTGCGGTGCCGCCAATAGTCCGCGGCATAAAGCGAAAGGTCGGTATAGGCGGAGGGTGGCGGGTTGAAGCTGAACTGCAAGGGGGCCGTATCGTATGCAAAGCCGAGCAAGGGCGAGCCGGTGGACTTGCCTTCGGCATCCAGCCCGGCAGTGAATTTCACCATGTCATAGCGTTCGCGCATCATCGCGCGAGAGAAGCTGGCGTCGATTGTTATCCGGTCCTCTTCGCCGGGAGACCATGCCGCGCCGAACCTCGCAATCTGTGTCTCGTTGCGGGTGATGCCGTGGCGGTAACCCGTCTGGATGGCCCCCGCCTCGAACCGGCCTGATGTTGCGGTCTGATCGGCGGCACCGGGGCCTTCAGGGTCGATGATGATTTCGTTACGCGTAAAGCCATCGCGAAAGACGAGATCGGCGGCGAGTGCGGACAGGCGAAGCGTGCCGAGATCGGCTTCCGCCCGGGCCGTGACGCCCCATTGCCTGCGGTCGCTGCCATTGTACCAGTACTTGTCCTGCCGGGGCACGGGAATGCCGTTGCCGGTGCTGCCGCTTTCGGCCCGCGTGCCGTCATCCTTGTAAAAGTTGAGGTAGCCGCTGTCGGACGTTCCGTGGACGTCGCTGTTGTTGTCGAGATGGCGGTAGCTGGCCGATATCACCACGCCGAAACGGTGATCGGGGCCGAAAGTCCGGCTTGCAGTGGCAGTGGCGTGCGGGCCCAGTTCGGACTGGGGCTGTACTTGCGAATGGCGGCTGGGTCTGGCGAGACCGGCTTCGAGCGAAAGGAAAGGGGCACCGTGGTTGCCGAATGCGCTGCGGGTCTGCAGGTCTATCGCGCCGCCGATCGCATTGGGATCGAGGTCGGGCGTGAAAGTCTTGATCACCAGCAGGCGGCTGACGGCCGAAGCGGGCAGGATGTCGAGCCGCACGCCCCGGCTGGCGCTGTTGGAACCGGCATCGGGGATGCCGGTGGAGGCAATCGGCATGCCGTCGATCGTAACGTTGTTGTAGGCCTGCGTCAGTCCGCGCACGACGGGTGCAATCGGCACGTCGCGCGGATGTTCGTTGTCGGCTACCGGCAGCACCGAGACGCCGGGAATGCGGCGCATGGCGTCGGCCACTGTGCTGTCCGGCAAACGGCGGACTTCGTCGATGGAAAGGGCGTCGGCGATGTTGCGCATGCGCCGCTTGGCATCAAGTGCGCGCTGGTCTGCAAAGCGCTGGCCGATGACGGTAATCGGGGTGTCGGCCCCGGTTTGGCGGTGTCCGGCGCTTCGGCTTGCTGTTCCCGGCGCGGTGTGCTTGGCGGTTCGTGGCAGCCCGGATGCGTCCGGCAGGTGGCCGGGCAGGATCAGCACCACGCCACCCTTGCGGCGGTACGTCAGGCCAGTTCCGCGCAGCAGCGCAGCGAGCGCGCGTTCCTCCGGCATGGTGCCGCGCACGCCGCGCGTCCGCAGCCCTTTCAGCACTGCCGGATCGGCAATGACCTGGATGCCCGTGGCTTTGGAAAAGGCCGTCAGCGCGGGGGCGAGCGAACCGCCGGGAATGGCGAAGGCCGCTGTGCGCGCCTGCGCGGCGGGCGTCAGGGCCAGCAGCGTGGGAAACAACAGCAGATACCGGCAGGCGGCCATCAGGTCACCGCTGCGGCAGCGGAGAGCGGCCCCTTTCGCTTGGCTTGCGCGGTCCGGCTCCGGGGAGAGGCAGCATGCCCGCCGTCACCGTTTTTCGAGGATATAGGCGTTGCCGGAAACATCGACGGTAAAGCCGTAGAGCTCGCCGAGGCTTTCGAGAACGACCTCGGGCTGGGTAAGCCGGAACCGTCCGGCGGCGCGTGTGCGCAGCAGGGCCGGATCTTCGACTACGATGTCCTTGCCTGTCCAGCGCTCCAGCCGGGGGATGATATCCGCGAGCGGCATGTCGGCGACCTGAAGCCAGCCGCTTTGCCAGTCTGTGGCGGAACTCCGTTTCAGGGTGGCGGGTGGCGTGATCCGGCCGTTGACGAGGGCGGCGCGATGCTGGGCAGGGACAAGCACGGCGGACTGTTGTTCTGAAGTGCTTTCGAACGACACCAGCCCGCGCTCGACTTCAAGGTCCACCCGGCCGCCGTTGCGGGCCAGGTCGAAGCGGGTGCCCAGCACCGTAACCTGGCTGTTGTCGGCCACGACGGTGAAAGGGCGCTGCGGATCGTGCGTAACGTCAAACAGTGCTTCGCCTTCGTCGAGTTGCACTTCGCGGCGCCCGGCTCCGATCTTTGCGCGGATACGGCTGTCCCCGTTCAGCAGCACGGTGGACCCGTCGGACAGGGTGACGCGGCTGATTTCGCCGATCCTAGTGGCAAAAGTCTGCTCCGGCGTCAGGGCGAACCGGACTTGCGGCCAGGTAAAGACGAGAGCGGCTGTTGCGGCCGCCGCAGCGGCGCCCGCTGCAATGCGCCGGTGCGTTCTGGCCCGGTGGCTGTTGCGGACGGTGCGCTCCTGCTGCTGATGCAGGCGCAGGCCATCGGCCACGGCATCGTCCATGCATGTCGCCCACAGCGCGTCGAATGTCTCGCGGCGCCCTTCGCCGCCCGCGAGCCATGCGGAAAAAGCCGTCGCGTCCACGGCGTTGCTGAGGTGCCGGGCCACCCAGAGCGCGGCTTCTTCCTCGTCGCCCGCTTCGTATGCCGTCTTGTCGGTCATTCGTTCACCGGCCCTCAAGAGCGGCCATTTCCTTATGCAGGGCCAGAACGGCGCGCGCGACATGGGCGTCCACGGCGGCCGGGCTGATCTTCAGTGCGGCGCCCACTTCCTTGGCTGACATACCGTGCAACCGGCGCATGACAAAGACTTCCCGGCGCTGCGGCGGCATCCGGTCCAGAATTTGCGATACCTGCTCCATCCGTTCGCGGTGGAGCAAAACCTGTTCGTGCGAGGGCTCGTCATCGGGCACCTCGAAATCCTGCGCGGGCACATCTTCGGCGCGGCGCCGGCGGAAGCGGGTCTGATCGACGATCAGGTTGTTTGCGATCCGGCGCAACAGTGCCCCCATGTTTGCGATCGAGCCGGGCCGGTATTGGGCTACGCGCAGAAAGCAGTCCTGCACCACGTCCTCACTCGCAAAGTGATCGCCGAGCCTGTTCCGGGCGTGACGATACAGTTCCTTGCGAAAGGAGCGATATGCCGTTTCATCGAATTCCAAGACGCGCCCCCCGACCTATGGGAGCCGCGCCTATCTGCCGATCGTTACACCTTGATGGCGATAGTGTGGAAGGAAGCGGTGCCTCGTCCCTTTGTCAATCGAACGGCTGGTCGATCGCCGGCTGCGGCTCGGTGAACCACTGCGCGCCCTCGTCCGTCACGAAGAAGTGGTCTTCGAGGCGGATGCCGAAGCGGTTGGGACAGACGATCATCGGCTCGTTCGAGAAACACATGCCAGGTGCCAGCGGGGTGCGGTCTCCGCGTACCAGATAGGCGGGTTCGTGGATGGCAAGGCCGATGCCGTGGCCGGTGCGGTGGGGAAGGCCGGGAAGGCGGTAGTTCGGGCCAAGCCCTGCTTCTTCGAGAACCTTGCGGGCGGCGCCGTCGATCTCCTCGCAGGGCACGCCTGGACGGACGGCGGCGAAAGCGGCGGCCTGCGCGGCCTTTTCCAGATCCCAGACCGCGCGCTCCTCGTCGCTGACTTTGCCGAAGGCATAAGTGCGGGTGATGTCCGAATGGTAGCCTTCGATGCGGCAGCCAGTGTCGATCAGGACGATCTGGTCTTCTTCGAGTTCTTGATCGATGGGCAGGCCGTGAGGGTAGGCGGTCGCCTTGCCGAACTGCACGGCGCAGAAATACGATCCGCCCGCGCCCATCTCGCGGTGGGCCTCGTCGATGAAACGGATTACTTCGCTGGCGCGGATGCCGGGGGCAAGGATGCGTGCGGCGGCGCGATGCACGTCCAGCGTCATCGCCTTGGCCTGTTGCATCAGTGCCAGTTCGGCCGGGGACTTGTACATCCGGCAGCCGTCAATCACGGGGGAGGCATCGACGGCGGCGCCGTGGGCGGAAGCGATCCGGCCCGCCTGCCCGAACGGCAGCAGCGGATCGATGGCGACGGTGCCGCCCTTGGGCAGCACATCCGTCAGCAGGCGCACGGGGTCTTCGTCTTCCTCCCAGAGCAGCAGGTCGGCCTCTATCCGCAATTCCGCTTCCAGCGAGCCGCGTTCGAAAGCCGGGCACACGATGCGGGGCTTGCCGCTGGCAGGCAGCAGCAGGGCGACGAGGCGTTCGGTCTGGCCCCAGGTCACGCCGGTGAAGTAGCGCAGGCTCGATCCGGCATTGATCACCAGCGCGCAGACGCCTTCGCGCGCCATCAGCATGCGGGCCTTGCCGAGCCGGGCTGCATATTCCTCCCGGGTGATCGCAGGCGCCCAGTCAGCCCAACGTTCCATGCTTGCGAGTTGGGTGTCCCGGTCCGAACCACCGATCATGACGTGCGCGCTCCTGTTTCGCGAGTTCTAACATACCCTGCATCCGGGCTTTTTCCGGAATGCGCCTTCTACCGTCTGTGTGCTTCAAACGGAACTGGCATCGGCCCGTGCCCAATACCCCCCTAGTCTCGTCCAGGTTGGGCGAGCCACGGGCCGGTGCCACTGGGCCGGGTTCTTCCGGGGTTTGCCCGCCAAGGCTGTTGGGAGGGAACCCGGCCACCGGAGGCGAATGGCAAAGCATCCGGTGGCCGGTCCCGGCAGATACAGGGCCGCGTATCCGCCGGAAGCGAGGACAGCTCTCAGCGCGGCGAGAGCGTGACCGTGGTTTCGCCGCTGCCCAGCGCGATGGCATAGCCGCCGCGATCGGGCGTGCCGGTGTCGGTCTCATAGGCGCGGCCATCGGCGGTCGTCGTCTTGAACAGCAGGCGGGCCTGAGGCGCCGTGGCCGTGGCGGGATCGAGCGTCAGTGTGACTTTGCCCGATTTCGCATCGTAAGCGGCGCTGGCGATGCGGCCTTCCTCCAGCGTGATCCACAGCCCGGCCGGGGCAATGAACAGGCGGCGGCGGGCGCCGTCCCGGGGCGTCACGGTCAGTTTGTGGCCCTTGTGCGCCAGATCGCCGCCGAACGTCAGCCAGCCGAAACGCGGATCGTTTACGAGGTAGGTCGCCGCGGCAATCGCATGGCCGTAGAAGCCCATGCCGTAGTCGCCGGTGATCGCGTCCCACTTCATCATGTCGGGCCAGGCGTGGAAGGCGGCCGAGCCGAAGCCTTCCTGGTCGATATTGGTGATGCCGCCCATCATGCCGCCATAGGCGACGCGCAGCAGGTGCATGTCGGCCGGGTTCTGGCGGAAGGCATCGAACAGCGGCACGGCGTTGAGCGCGGAGCCGTAGTGATGGATCTGCCGCTCGATCCGCGAGACTTTGCCGCCATAGAGGAAGTCCCAGTAGCGGCGGGCATTGCCGTTGTAGCCCCAGCTCGGGATCGTGGGATCATAGCCCAGGATCACTTCGCGGGTGACGTCCGCCTGCGGCTGATAGCCGAAATAGCGCATCCAGGCATAGACTTCGGGCTGGCCGGTGGAATCCCAGGCCATCTCGCTGCCGAAGGGGTATTTCATCGTGCGCCAGTGATCGGCGCGCGCCTTCATCAGGCGCTCCATTTCGGTGGCCTCGGCGGTCATCCCCTCGCGCTTCAGGTCCTTGAGGATGTCGAGGAAGACATCGCCTTCCATCTGGCCGAACTCGGCGTAGTACGGCGCGTCGCGCATCATGGCGACGCTCGTGCGGTAGGCCCAGGTGAGGTAGAATTTCCAGTCGTGCTGCTTCACCAGCCCCCGGTTGTCGCGCGCCAGCCGGTAGAGCACCCAGTGGCCGATGGCGACGTGCGGATAGTTGTAGGAGCGGCCGAGATCGTCGGCGGCCTGCTTGGGCCAGGCGGTCCAGCTCTTCCAGTTGATCTTCGGATCGTAGTAGTCCGGAAATTCCTTGGGATCGTAGTAGAACAGGCTCTTCTTGACCCCGCCCTGATGTTCGCCTTGGGCGACTTGCAGATGGCCGATCACGGTCTTGTTGACCAGTTCCTCGATCCGGGCGACTTCGGCCGGATCGGGATTGTCGAGCTGCTTGATCGTGGCGGCGACCCATGCGCCGGCCCCGCCTTCATCGCTCATCCCGGCAACCCACACGCGCCCGTCCTGCGAGAGGATGCGGTTCTCCTCGCGGTCGTAGGAGAGGATCGCGGGCGAGCGGTGGAAGGGATCGTTCTTGCCCTCGAACCACTGCTTTGTGGTGGTGAAGTGGCCGATATCGGCCATGACCTGATCGAGCGGCTTGGTGATGTAGTAGCTGACGGTCTGCTTCTGGCCGTCGGCATAAGTAACGGTCAGGCGCGCGCGGCCCCAGCCGCTGGCCTTGATCCGATAGCGGGCCCAGCCCTTGCCGCTCTTTTCCGCCGTCGCGGTCAGCGCGCCTGCGGGGAAGGATTCGATGCCGGTGACTTTGCTCGGGCTCTTGAGGAAGAGGCTCGCGGTCTGGTCGGTGGGGACGACGTAGCCGGGAATGCCGACGGCGACCGGGCGCCCGTTGGCGGTCAGCGTATCCTCGATCTTGCGGATGCTGGGGGAAGTCACGAAACGCAGGCCGATGGTGCGGCTTTCGCCCGGGGCCAGCGTGATGCTGGTGGGGGCGTTCCACTGGCGGCCTGCCTTGGCCCATTCCTTTTCGGCAAAGCCCTTGCTGGCGACCGTCCAGTCATAGAAGCCTTCGGAGACCTGGCTGCGCGGGCTCTTGTCGGTGAAGATATCGTCCTTGGGCGCCCAGCGCTTTTCGAGGATCGGGCGATAGGCTTCGAGCGGCGTGCCCTTTTCGGGCAGCACCAGCAGCGCGGGGCCCTTGCCGTTGAGGCGCGTGACTTGCAGATAGCCCGCGTCGCGTCCGATATAAGGATCGGCGAAGCTCGCCTGGGCATGGGCCTGATCGAGATCGCGGTCGCGGATGATATTGTCGAACACCATCGGCATGCCGAGCCCGCCGATCTCCACCGGCGCCGTGCCGGTGTTGGCCAGCGTGAAGCGCATCGCCAGCACGCCGTCATCGTTCACCCAGCGCCGTTCGACCCGCAGCGGAATGCCTTCGCCCATCGAGGCGGTGATGTCGGCGGCGGCGAGCACGCCGGGCCCGCCTGCCAGCGCGGTGATCTGCTTGCGCAAATGGGCGGAGGAGAAATCCTGCCAGTCCCCGCCCGCCTGTTTCAGGCGAATATGGATGTCCCCGATATGGACATAGCCATTGGCGGCCCGCTCCGCCTCGCGCGCGGCGGGCACGAAATCGAACGCGGCATCGCCCTTGGGCGAAAGGTGCGCCAGCGTCTGCGTGTCCGCGCGCAGCGCCAGATCGAAGGCGGGCGTTTCCATCGCCGTCTTCGGGATCGGCGGATAGACTTTCTTGGCTTTGTCTTCCTGGGCCTGCGCGGAGATCACCGGGGCCACGCCGGGCAGCGCGGCCAGCATCAGGGCAACGAGGGGGAGCGGTTTCAGGAACGGTTTCATCTTGGTTTCAGGTCCTCGCTGATATCTCAGTGGGTGGCGCCGGGCGCGTCTGTCTTGGCGGAGGAGAGCGGCGGTGGGGCCTCGTCCAGCAGATAGCGGGTGAAGTAGTCGCGCAGCTTCTTCCAGAAGAAGGGCTGATAGACGCGGTGGGTGGTATTGGGCAGCACCACCATGTCGACATCGCGCCCGGCATCGATCAGCGCCTTGGCCAGGCGGAAGCTTTCGGTGACGGGCACGTTATCGTCGATATCGCCGTGGATCAGCAGCAGATGCCCCTTGAGCTGGCTGGCCACCGACATGTTCGAATTGCGCTCCCAGGTCGCCTGATCGGCATAGCCCATGGAGACTTCGGGCCACCAGGCCTTGTCCAGCCGCAGATCGTGGTTGCCCGAGGAAGCGACGCCGACCTTGTAGAAATCCGGGCGGCGCAGCACGAAGCGCGCGGTGTCGTATCCGCCCGCGGAGCCGCCGAACACGCCCACGCGGTCCACGTCCATATAGGGATACTTCGCGGCCATCTGGCGGATCAGCGCGATGTGATCGTCCAGCCCCACCTCGCCGAGGTTCTCGAACGCGGGCAGGCGGAAGGCCTGGCCGCGCCGCGAGGTGCCGGTGCCGTCGATCATCACCACGATCGCGCCGATCTGGGCGACGCTGTTGCCCGCCACGCGTCGCGCCATCGACCATGTGGCCGGAACGTCGGTGGTGGTGGGGCCGGTGTAGACATTGTCGATCACCGGATAGCTATGGTGGGGATCGAAATTCGCCGGGCGATAGATCATGCCGTAGATCGGCGTCTTGCCGTCCGCCGCCAGCCCCTTGAAGGGTTCGGGCGGGGTATAGCCCGCCGCCAGCAGGCGGCTGTCGTCCGCGCGGGCCAGTTCCCTGACGATCCGCCCGGTCTTCCCGTCGCGCAGCACGGCGCGGGTCGCCGTGGTGGGGCTGGACATCTGATCGACGATCCACTGGCCGTCGGGTGAGATCCGCGTGTCGTGATCGAGCGGTTCGGGCGTCAGCTCGGTCAGGGCGCCGCCCGCGAGCGGCACGCGGTAGAGCGCGCGCCAGTAGGGATTGCGGTCCGCCTCGCGCCCGACGCCGGTAACCACGAGCGAGGTCTTGTCCTCGGCGATATGGTCGACCGAGAGCACTTCCCACTCGCCCGTGGTCAGTGCCTTGCCGCCGTCCGGAGCGTCCGGCGTGACGAGGTAGAGCTGGGCCCAGCCGGTGCGTTCGGAAATCGAAAGCTCGCCGCCCAGTTCGGGGGCGGGGAAGATCATGCTGGAGGTGACGGTGATGACGGGCTTCACCGCCTCGCGCGCGACGATGGTGGCCTTGCCGGTCGCCGGATCGGCTTCGTAGACCACCTGCTGCTTGTAGCCGCGCTCGGTCCAGGTCATGTGCGCCTTGCCGTTCACCCAGCCCATGTCGGGCGGAGCGGGGTAGAGCAGCGATTCGCTGGGCACTTCGATCGGCACGATCGTGGCCTTGCCGGTGCGCAGGGCCGCTTTCACATCGACTGTGAAGCGCGCCGCCTGCGGCAGCACGTTGGCGCCCGCCAGCGGATAGATGTAGGAAAAGCTGCGCGGGTAGAAGCTGCCCGGAGGGTTCTCCTGCGTCATCGAGAGCTTCTTCACCCCACGCGTGTCGAGGCGCCAGCTCAGCAGATAGCGCCCGTCGGGCGACCACTGCGCGGACACCGGCATTTCGGGCTCTTCGGTGCCTTCGCGCAGGATGTCGGCAAGCTGGGGGATCGAGCGGCCATAGGGCTGCTCGCGCGTGCCGTCCGTGGTGAGGGGCACTTCGCGGCCGCTGGCGACGTCCACTGCGATGAGGTTGTAATCGCGCGCGACGATCCGCGTCTTGCCGTCGGGCGAGAGGAGGCCGGGCGCGGCCTTTGCCGGTTGCTCCTTGCTGGCCTTGCCCGAGGCATCCATGCGCCAGCGGGCCTTCAGCGCGCTGAACGTGACGACATTCTGCGCGGGATCGTATTCGACGCCCCAGATCGCCGCATCGTCCAGCGAGACGGTGCCGCCGGTGGCCTGCGAAAGCGCGGCCAGCAGCTTTGCGGTGGAGGTGATCTCGCGTTCTTTCTGCGTAGCGAGGTCGAGATAGCGATAGTGCTGATCGTGGCGGTTGCCGGTGCGGTAGAACAGCCCGTTTTCCGTGAAGCGCGGGGCGATATCGGCATTGTCGAGCAAGTCGGACATGCCGTCGTAAAGGAACCGGTCCGCCGTGGCATAGCGCTGCGCCATGCCGGGCTGCGGGGCTGGCGCGGCGGCATGCGAAGGCGTGCGCGCCATGGCCGCTTGCGGCGGCAGGGCCCCCGTGCAGACCACCGTGCAGGCCAACGCCAGCAGGCTGACGGTGCGGGATAACGTGGAAATCGGGAAAAGCAGAGGGGCGCTCAAGACAACTACCCTTGGATTGCTGCAGCAGGACCCGTCCGTTCTTGACGCCCCCAGGCAAAGGGGTCAAGGAAATTATACGATATATAATCTGAGTAATTGCCTTTGCGGATATTCCGGCCTTATCGGACGGGCATCCGGGTGGCGATAGGGGGTGCGGCTGCCGTGCTGCGCAAATGGGGGCATAAGTCCGATCCTCGAAGGGGGATTGACTTTGGGAACCCGACTCCTATCCATAAACGTATACGATATTCTGTAGGAGTTTTGGAAATGAAAGCGAACCGGCGCGAATGGATGACGGGCGTGGCGGCACTGGCCATTTGTGCCGTTCCTTTCAAGGCTTTCGCGGTGGTCGCGCCCAAGCTGCCGATCCGGGCCCGGCCGTTGCCGCTGACCGACGTGCGCCTGACGCCGTCGGACTATGCGACGGCAGTCGAAGTCAATGTTGACTACCTGCTCTCGCTCAGCCCCGACCGGTTCCTGCACAATTTCCGCAAGTATGCCGGGCTCGAACCCAAGGCGCCGATCTACGGCGGCTGGGAATCGGACACGATCGCCGGGCACTCGCTGGGCCATTACATGACCGCGCTGGTGCTGGCCTGGCAGCAGACCGGCCATGCCGAATGCCGCCGCCGCGCCGACTATATCGTCGAGGAACTGGCGCTTTGCCAGGCGCAGCGCAGCGATGGCTATATCGGCGCGCTCGGCCGCAAGACCAAGGACGGCAAGATCGTCGATGGCGAGGAAGTCTTTCAGGAAGTGCGCAAGGGCGTGATTCGCTCGGGCGGGTTCGATCTCAACGGATCGTGGTCGCCGCTCTACACCGTGCACAAGATCTTCGCGGGGCTGCTCGATATCCATGGCGGCTGGGGCAATGACCGCGCGCTGAAAGTGCTGACGGCCTTTGCCGCCTATTTCGAGAATGTCTTCGCCGCGCTCGACGATGCGCAGATGGAAGAGCTGCTGCACTGCGAATATGGCGGCCTCAACGAAAGCTACGCCGAACTCTACGCGCGCACCGGAGACATGCGCTGGCTCAAGGTAGCCGAGCGGATCTACGACCACCGCGTGCTCGATCCGCTGGAAGCGCAGGAAGACAAGCTCGCCAACTTCCACGCCAATACGCAAGTGCCCAAGCTGATCGGTCTGGGCCGTATTCACGAGCTGACCGGGCAGGACGCGCCGGGCCGCGCGGCGCGCTTCTTCTGGGAGCGCGTGACCAAACACCACAGCTATGTGATCGGCGGCAATGCGGACCGCGAATATTTCTTCGCGCCGGACAAGATTGCTGAGCACATCACCGAATCGACGTGCGAGCACTGCAACACCTACAACATGCTCAAGCTGACCCGGCAGCTCTTCTCCTGGCAGCCGGACGGCGCCTTGTTCGACTATTACGAGCGCGCGCATCTCAACCACGTCATGTCGGCGCAGAACCCGGCGACGGGCGGCTTTACCTACATGACGCCGATGATGAGCGGCACGGCGCGCGGCTATTCGCAGCCGGGCGAGGAAGCGTTCTGGTGCTGCGTCGGCTCGGGGATGGAAAGCCATGCCAAGCATGGCGATTCCATCTACTGGGAAGGCGACGACACGCTCTTCGTAAATCTCTACATTCCCTCCAGGGCGCAGTGGAAGGCCAAGGGCGTCGCGCTCACGCTGGCCACCGAATATCCTTTCCGCTCGGACATCGCGCTCACGCTCGATGCCGTGAAGCACGGCCGTTTCGCGCTGGCGCTGCGCATTCCGGGCTGGGCCGGCAATCGCGCGGCGATCCGGGTCAATGGCGCGCCGGTGCCGTCCACCCCGGTCAATGGCTATGCCGTGATCGAACGCCGCTGGAAGCAGGGCGATGTGGTCTCGATCGACATGCCGCTGGAGCTGCGTCTGGAAAATGCGCAAGGTTCGCAGGACGTGGTTTCGGTGATGCATGGCCCGATGGTCATGGCCGCCGATCTCGGCCCGGTGGAAATGGAGTGGGAAGGCGTGGAGCCCGCCATGGTCGGCGAGAATCCGCTCAAGGCCTTCTCTGCCATCGTGTCTGATCGGCCCCGGTTCCAGACCAGCGGAGTCATGCGTCCGGACGATCTCATGTTCGTGCCGTTCTACAGCCAGTACGACCGGCGCAATGCCGTCTACTTCAAGCGCTTCACCGAATCCGGCTGGAAGCAGGAAGAGGCCGCGTTCCTCGCCGAGCAGGCCCGCCAGAAGGACATCGCCGCCCGCTCGATCGATGTCATGCATCTGGGCGAAATGCAGCCCGAACGCGATCACAACTTGACGTCGGAGATTTCCTATCCGGCGGCCTATCGCGGCCGCAACGGGCGTGATGCCCGTTCGGGCGGCTTCTTCGAATTCGCGATGAAAGTGAAGCCGGGCCCGCTTGTCCTCCAGACCAGCTATTGGGGCAGCGAGCGTTCGCGCGTGTTCGACATTCTCGTGGACGGCCAGAAGATCGCGACCCAGCGCCTAAATGCGGACCGGCCGGGCAAGTTCTTCGATGTCGACTATCCGCTGCCCGAAGCACTGACCAGGGGCAAGAGCAGCGTGCAGGTGCGCTTCGAGCCGCATGACCGCAGCTCCGCCGGGCCGGTCTTCGGCGTGCGCCTGTTCACGGCCAAGGCGAACGACAGCCAGTGAGTTCGAATGAAGAAGTAAGCCTGTCGCTCGCCGAAGCGGACGAACTGGCGCGCACGGTCCTCGAAGCCTGGGGATTGGCGCCCGCCCATGCGGCGGCGGTGGCCCGCACGATGGTCTCGGGCGAGCGGGACGGCTGCACCTCGCACGGGCTTTACCGCCTGCTGGTCGCTTCCAATTCGGTGGAGCGCGGCGTGGTGGTGCCCGATGCCGTGCCCGAAGTGAGCGAACCGTCCCCCGCGCTGGTGCGGGTGGACGGGAAGGGTGGTTTCGCCCAGCTTCCGTTTGAACAGGGCATGCCGCTGCTGGTGGAAAAGGCGCGCCGGTTCGGCATTGCCGCGCTGGCGCTCAACAATGTGGTCCATTTCGCCGCGCTCTGGCCCGAGGTCGAGGCGCTGGCGGAGCAGGGGCTGGTGGCTTTCGCCTTCACGCCCAGCCATGCCTGGGTCGCGCCGGAAGGCGGCACCAGGCCGGTGTTCGGCACCAATCCCATCGCTTTTGGCTGGCCGCGCCCCGGCCGCGCGCCTTTCGTGTTCGATTTCGCGACAAGCGCGGTGGCGCGCGGCGAGATCGAACTGCACCGCCGCGCGGGCAAGCCTGTCCCGCCCGATTGGGGCTATGACGCGGACGGACAGCCGACCAGCGATGCCAGAGCCGTGCTCGACGGCGCGATGCGCACGTTCGGGGCGCACAAGGGCTCGGCGCTCGCGGCCATGGTCGAACTGATCGCGGGCCCGCTGATCGGCGACATGACCAGCGCGGAATCGATGGCGGCCGACGAAGGCCGCGGCGGCTCGCCGATCGGTGGCGAGTTGATTCTGGCGATCGATCCGGCCGGCTTTCTGGGCGCGGGCGTGGAAGAGCACTTGCGCCGGGCCGAGGAGATGTTTGCGGCGATCGAGGATCAGGGCGCACGCCTGCCCGGTTCGCGCAGGCTGGCCGCCCGGGCGCGCTCTGCCGTGGAAGGGCTGCGCATCCCGGCCAAGCTCCATCAGGATATCCTCGCAATTCTCGAAAGGGGAAACGCTATGAAGAAAACGGTTGGTCAGGCGCTGCTGATGGCAGGCGCGGCATTCGCGGGCGTATCCGCTGCCACCGTTCCCGCTCCGGCATCCGCCAGGGCTCCGTCCGCGGCGCAATCGACCGCCCCCGCTGCCGCACAGACGGCCGATCAGGCTTTCGAGGCGATCTATACGTCCGAATATGCATGGCGAGTGGATCAAAGCGGGCCGAGCGAAGACGGGCCCAGCCATCCCAAGCTGGTCCTGCCCGATCTCGGCCCCAAGGCGCAGGCCGAGCGGCTGGCGCGCTGGGAGCAGGTGGAACAGCAGCTCGCGGCGATCCCGCAGGACAAGCTTTCGCGCGCGAACCGCATCAACTTCGCGGTCTACAAGGGCCAGATCGATGCGCTGCTCGCCGCGCAGCGTTTCCGCGATTACGAAAAGCCTTTCAACGCGGATACCAGCTTCTGGGGCGATCTGGCCGAATGGGCGCGCGCGCCGCTGGCCGATCGGGAAGCGGCCGAGAACTATCTGGAAATGCTGCGCGAGATTCCGCGCTATTACGATCAGCAGATCGCCAATATGCGCGCCGGGCTCAAGCGCGGGTTCTCCGCCCCGCAAGTCACGCTCGCCGGGCGGGACAAGGGCATCGAACTGGTGGTGGAGGCGAAGTCGCCCGAGGCTTCGCCGTTCTATGAACCGTTTCGTGATCTGCCCGATACGATCCCGGCTGAGGAGGAGGAAAAGCTGCGCCAGCGCGCCCGCGATCTGATCGCCTCCAGCGTCGTTCCCGCGCATGCGAAGCTGCTGGCCTTCATGCGCGGCGAATATGCGCCGCAGGCGCGCAAGACGCTGGCCGCTTATGACCTGCCCGATGGCAAGGCCTATTACCGCTCGAAAATCCGCGAATACGTCACGCGGGATATGAGCCCGGAAGAGATCCACCAGATCGGCCTGTCCGAAATTGCGCGCATTCGCGGGCGCATGGACGACGTGATGCGCGAAGTGAAGTTCAAGGGCGATCTCAAGGCGTTCCTGCACTTCCTGCGCACCGATCCGCAGTTCTATCCCAAGACGCCGAAGGAACTGCTCTACCGCGCGGCCTGGATCGCCAAGACCTTCGACGGCAAGGCCTCGCAGTTCTTCGGGCATCTGCCGCGCAGCCGTTTCGCGATCAAGCCGGTGCCGGCCGAGATCGCGCCGTTCTACACCGGCGGCCGGGGCGGGCCGGGCATCTATCTGGTCAATACCTACGATCTGCCCTCGCGCCCGTTCTATTCGCAGATCGCGCTGACGCTGCATGAAAGCGCGCCGGGCCATGCCTTCCAGATGCCGCTCGCGGCCGAGAACAAGGACTTGCCCGCGTTCCGCCGCGACACGTACCTGTCGGCCTATGGCGAGGGCTGGGCGCTCTATTGCGAGGCGCTGGGCGAGGACATGGACATGTACGAAACGCCCTATGACCGCTTCGGCATGCTCAGCTATCAGGCCTGGCGCGCGGCGCGGCTCGTGGTCGATACCGGCATTCACACCATGGGCTGGAGCCGCGAACAGGCACAGCAATATCTGCGCGACAACACCGCGCTGTCCGATCACGAGATCGAGACCGAGGTGGACCGCTACATCTCCTGGCCGGGCCAGGCGCTGTCCTACTACATGGGCGAACTGGCGTTTCTGAATGCGCGCAAGAAGGCGGAAAAGGCGCTGGGGCCGAAGTTCAACATCCGCGCGTTCCACGATGCCGTGCTCGAACTGGGCGGCGTGCCGCTCGACGTGATCGACGAACGCGTGGACCAACTGATTGCCGATGGCGGGAAGGGACCTTATCCCGATGAGGAATAAGTACAGGGCCGCTCTCGCCGCCGCGCTGGCCGCCACGGCGGCGATGACGACCGGCTGCATCGCGCGGGACGGGAACGAGCCGGTGCGGCCCGCCGGGCGCGCCGTCACCGTGCCGGGCAATCCGATCCTGGCGGACGGCGAATATTACTCGACCGATCCCGCGCCATTTGTTGCGGACGGGGCGCTGTGGATCCTCGCCGGGCGCGATCAGGCGCCGCCGGACGTCAACGATTTCATCATGGGCGAATGGCAGCTGCTGAAGACGGCCGATCCCGCTTCGGGCAAGTGGACGCATTATTCGGACATCGCCCGGCCCGAAAACGTCTTTGCCTGGGCCGGGACCGGCCGGGCCTATGCCGGACAAATCGTGCCGGGGCCGGACGGGCGCTATTACTTCTATGCCCCGGTGCTGGAGAAGGACAGCGATGCCAAGGACCGCTTCGCCATCGGTGTTGCGGTGGCGGACAGCCCGCTCGGCCCCTGGCGCGATGCCCATCCGGCCGGCCCGATCATCTCGCAGCGGGTGCCGGTGGCCAACGATATCCAGAACATCGATCCCACAGTGATGATCGACGACGATGGCCGCGTCTACATCTACTGGGGCACTTTCGGCCAGCTTCGCGGCATGGAACTGGCGCGCGACATGATCACGCCCAAGGGGCCGGAACGGGCGATCGAGGGGCTGACCGGCTTCTTCGAGGCGCCGTGGATCATGAAGCGCAAGGGCACCTATTACATGCTCTATGCGGGCAACCGCGCGGGGCCGAAGTCCGACTGCACGCCTGCCGTCTATCACGCCTGCATCGCTTATGGCACCGCGCCTTCGCCAATGGGGCCGTGGACGTATCGCGGCGTGGCGCTGGGGCCGGTGTCTTCCACCACCTCGCACTCGGGCGCGGTGCAGTTTCACGGGCAATGGTATCTCGCTTATCACACCGCCGATGCCAAAGGCGGCGGCCATTTCCGCCGCAGCGTCGCGCTGGACCGGATGGAGTGGGATGACAGCGTCAGCCCGCCCGCGATCCGCAAGGTCGTGCCCACGCGCCGCCCGCAGCCGCCGCTCGCGCCCACCCGCAACATCGCGCGGGCGGCCTGGGCCACGGCCTCCAACGATCCGGTGCCGGTGCAATACTGGATCAAGTCGCTCAACGACGGCGTGACCAAGGCCGCGCCGCTCCCGCCGGACATGTGGGGAAGCTGGTCTCCCCGCAACCCGCCGCGCCAGTGGATCGAATACCGCTGGGACAAGCCGGTAACGATCGATGGCTCGCGCATCTGGTTCTGGAACGACCAGCCCGCCGGATCGGGCATGGGCGTCGCTCCGCCCGCGCAGTGGCATCTCGAATACTGGGACGGCGCGGGCAAGGGCTGGACGCAGGTAGCGGGCGCCAGCGCTTACGGTACGGCGCCGGGATCGTTCGAATCGGTCTCGTTCCCGGCCGTGACCACGCGCTGCCTGCGCGCGGTGATGAATGCCTCCACAGACGGCAAAGGCTACGCAGGGCTGGCCGTGCAGGAATGGGAGGCACTGACGCCCGGTGAACGCCCTCCCATTATTCGCGAGCGTTCCGCTCCGGTGAAGGCGTGCCAGTAATGGCATGAAATTAATGCACTAGTTTCATGTGGTGAAGGTGGCAGGCAGGGCACGAACCTCCGGTACGCGCTCTGCCACGCGGCTTCAGGGTGCCATTTTAGTGGTCTCTATTACTCATACAAAAAATCATTGAAGTGTCACAAACACCTTGACAGAAATAGGATATCATAGGACGTATACGATATAAACTAAGGGTATAAAGCCGAGAGGCTGGGGATCAAAACAGGGGGTTTTTCATGACATATCTAAGGGGTTTGAAGCTTTCGACGGCGCTGGTTTCCGTAATGGCAGCCAGCGTGGCAGCACCGGCATGGGCGCAAGGCGGGGCAGCGTCATCGTCCGGGCATGAAGAAGTGAAGCCGACCGACATCGTCGTTACCGGCATTCGCGGCAGTGTCGAGGCTGCCACGACTACAAAGCAAAACGCCAAGCAGATCGTCGATGCGGTTGTCGCAGAAGACGTTGGCAAATTGCCGGACAACAACGTTCCTGAAGCACTTGCGCGCGTTACCGGCGTACAGATTGATCGTGAACGCGGCGAAGGGCAGGGCGTGACCATTCGTGGCCTTGGAGGTGTTCAGACCACCATCAATGGCAACAATACCAACCTTGGTGAAGGCCGCTCGCTCAATCTGGCCGATATTCCAGCTGAACTGCTCAAAGCGGTGGAGGTCTACAAAACCCGCACACCTGATCAGGTGGAAGGCAGTATTGCTGGTACAGTTAATGTAGAACTTCGCCGCCCGTTCGATCTCAAGCGGGGGTGGACGGTCGCAGGAAGTCTGCGCGGTTCCTATGACGATATTTCTAAGAAGGTCAGTCCTTACGGGAGTTTGCTTGTCGCAAACCACTTCGATACGGGGATCGGTGAACTCGGTTTCCTTATCAACGCGTCTCTGACAAAGACCAAATACCGTGAAAATTTCATCGAGAGCGAGTCTCCGTTCCGGGTGACGCTGGATGATGACACTGAGTTCGCAATTCCGTATCGGGCCTACTATGGCATTGAAGAAGGGCACGTTACCCGACCGTCGGTGAACGCGGTGCTACAATGGCGTGCTAGCGATAAACTCGATTTCGTCCTGGAAGGCGGCTATGTGGGATCGCGTGAAAAGCGCTCATCCGAACGCCTCTATGCGCAAGACATGCCTTTCGCTCCTTCGGATGGTTATAGCGACATCGTCATGATGCCTAACGGCACGGCGGTGAAAGAAGTGACGATCAGCAATCCTAACGGATTGGGAGCAGGCATCGACTCGTTGTACAACACCTTCCATTCGAATCTCTATACGAGTAACCTGGAGGCACACTGGCATAGCGACCGCGCTCAGTTGAGTGCCTCGGCACAGTATAACTGGTCAGATACAGGTCATTATTTTGTCGATACAGTCATGCGGAAAATCGGCGGGCAGCAATCCGTGTCGGTGGATTTTGCGTCAGACATTTATAGTGGCGGGGCACCGTCAATAACGTTCAACGATTTCGCTTTGGATGACTTGTCGCAGTATGGCGTCGAGCGCTTTCAGGATAACCGGGGCGGGTCCAAGAACAAGGAATTTTCCGCTCAGGCTGATCTGACTTTGCAGGTGAGTGAGCATTCCTTTCTGCGCAGTCTGCAGGTGGGTGGGCGTTTCAATCAGCGCCGGGCTAGCAATTATTACGGCTATCGCGATGGTTTCCCGCGCGTTGATGGCGAGTATGCTCCGCTCAGCGATTTCCCCGGTGGCTCCATGGCGTCCATGGTCGGTCCTGATCTTGGTGGAGCGGCGGTGCAGTGGTATCGCATTCCGGGCGCCGAAGTGCTCTCCAATATTGAAAACATTCGCGAATATGTTCAGGCTAATGACCCTGGCAGTGCTGAGCGCTTCTCCAGTGTCTATCCTGCTAGCGATCGTGGCCAGACTTGGAAGACGAACGAGAAACACTTCGCTTTTTACGGGATGGTGAACTACGGCTTCGAGCTTGGCAGTTTTCCTGTCGATGGCCTGGTAGGGGCTCGTTACCAGAATACTTGGGGTAGCTCCACCAGCTTCAATTTCCGGCCTGGGGATGAGAGTAACGGCTACCAGGATATTGTCGAAGGTGGCAAGGGTAAGGGTAATTATTCCGACATCTTGCCGAGCGCGACGGCAATCGTGCATTTTACGCCGAAGGCTCAGTTGCGTTTGTCTTACTCGACGAATGTCAGTCGTCCGGGCTTTTACGATACGCGTCCTTTCTATTTTGCGGAAACTCGTGCAAATCCGCCGGTTATCTATGCGGGTAATCCGGACCTTAAGGCTCAACGCGAACAGGCGTTTGACGTAAGCGCAGAGTACTACTTCGGCCATGGCGGGCAGATCTCTCTGGCTGGATACTACAAGAAGGCCACGGGCTTCCTGCTTTATAGCCGCGAAAGCGTAGGTCCGGAGGAAATGGCGAAGTATGGCATAGATCTTTCCACGTATGGATCGGAGATCGGTTATGTCGAGCAGCTGCGCAACGTAGGTGATGGCACTTTCGCGGGGATCGAGGGGACATTCCAGACGTTCTTCGACTTCCTGCCGGGAGCCTTGGGTAACTTTGGTGTGAACCTGAACGCATCGCACATCATGAAGGCACGCGTTGAATATGCCGATGAAGAAAGCTTCCCGGGTGAGTTCGACTCGGTTGGCACTTCAAAATGGACGGCAAACGCAACGCTGTTCTATGATACGCCCAAGTTTAGTGCCAGGGTCGCTTATAACTACCGCTCTTCGTATCGCCTTGGTATCTGGCTGATCAATTCGGAGAGTGGCAACGACGCGACTTTTTCGCCCTATAACTCAGCGACAGAAAAGTTGGACGCCGCGGTGAACTATACGCCAGTGCCGTTCATGACGCTTTCGCTGGAGGCATCGAATATCCTAGGTAACGATGTTCGCCGTTACCATGGCAGCCAGCACTACTTGCCGCTTGGTGTCCGTACTTTGGCGCGGACGCTTCAGGGCAGCGTTCGCTTCCGCTTTTGATGTGAGCGGCTGTAGGATAAGATCATGATAAAGAGGGCCGTGATGCACAGCATCGCGGCCCTTTGTCTTGATCTTGAATAAAAGCTTGAAGGCAGGAGAAGTGCATTATGTTTCGTAAAGTCTCTATCCTTGTTCCTCTTTGCTTTGCAGTTATGGGGGCAGCACCTAGACCTTCGGCGCCATTGTCTTCGGACAAAGGAAAACGGTGTATCGAGAGTGCCCAAGTCGCCGCGCCGGTTGTGCGGGATGACGGGCTCCTCTATTTTCGCGGCCAGCCTGACTACAAGAAATCGTACATTGCTGTGTTCAAGGGTGAAAGCTGCCGCCGTCTCAATCAGTTCGCTTCGGCTAGCATTGATTCCTGGCAGTCGCGCTACTGCGGGGGCGACACGGTGAGAGTGTACATGCCCCCCACGAAGGTGCCGGGCCCAAGCTGCGTCATCGATCATTTCCTGCCCTTCGCTGGCCATGTGGATGATCCTGTGTCCGGCACGGAACCCAAAAAGAACTGAGACTACAGGTGCAATATATGCAATTGCACATGTCTATCTAATATCGTATACGATATCTATATCGCAAACGCTTAGGAAGATTCGAAGAATGGCAATTGGTTGGAAGGGTGTGTTTCCGGCGGTCACCACGCAGGTGCGTGAGGATTTGTCGATCGATCTGGCGGACACCCAGCGCGTCGTCGATGATCTCATTCGCGACGGTGTGACGGGCGTGATCGCGCTCGGGACGGTGGGTGAGAACAACTCACTGGAATTCGAAGAGAAAACCTCGGTTCTCTCCGCCGTCGTGGAAGCGGTGAACGGCCGCGTTCCGGTGATCACCGGGGTTTCCGAATACGATACGCGCCGCGCCGCGCGTTATGCGCAGGCGGCCGAGAAGATCGGTGCCGATGGCCTCATGCTGTTGCCGCCGATGGTCTATGTGCCCAAGGCGCACGAACTGGTCGCGCACTTCAAGGGCGTGGCCGGGCAGACCGGTCTGCCGATCATGCTTTACAACAACCCGCCCGCCTACCGCACCGTCATCGACAAGGACGTGCTGGCCGAGCTGGTCGATGTCGAGAACATCGTTGCGGTCAAGGAGTCCGCGCCGGATACGCGCCGCTTCACCGATTTCCGCAATATCTTCGGCGATCGCTACGTGCTCTTCGCGGGGCTCGACGATGTGGCGCTCGAAGGGCTCTATCTCGGTGCGCAGGGCTGGGTTTCGGGCCTCACCAATGCCTTCCCGCGCGAATCGGTGGAACTGGTCAAGGCGTTCGAGCGCGGCGATCATGCCAAGGCCATGGAAATCTACCGCTGGTTCATGCCGCTGCTGCACCTCGATGCCGAGCACGATCTGGTGCAGTCGATCAAGCTGGCCGAGCAGGTGATGGGCCGCGGGTCCGAGCGTGTGCTGCCGCCGCGCTACGTGCTCGAAGGCGAACGCCGCGCCGAAGTGATCGCGATGGTCGAAAAGGCCGCCGCGACCCGCCCCGAACTGCCGGTGGCCGTGGCTGCCTGACGGAGCTGTGATGCGCCATACGTTCTTCTGCATCGATGGCCATACGGCCGGAAACCCCGTTCGCCTGGTGGCGGGCGGGGCTCCGCTGCTGAAAGGCGCATCGATGTCGGAGCGGCGGCAGGACTTCCTCGCCCGCTTCGACTGGATCAGGACCGGGCTCTGCTTCGAGCCGCGCGGGCATGACATGATGTCCGGCGGTTTCCTCTATCCGCCGGTCGATCCGGCCAACGACATCGGCATCCTGTTCATCGAGACGAGCGGGTGCCTGCCGATGTGCGGCCACGGCACGATCGGCATGGTCACGTTCGGTCTGGAACACGGGCTGATCCAGCCTGCGACGCCCGGCAAGCTGCGCGTCGAAGTGCCGGCCGGGGTGATCGAGATCGCCTATGAGACGCAAGCGGCCAAAGTCACGGCGGTGCGCATCACCAACGTGCCTGCCTATGTCGCCGCGCGCGGCATAGAGATCGACGTGGAAGGGATCGGCCCGCTGTCGGTCGATGTCTCCTACGGCGGCAATTTTTATGCGATCGTGGAGCCGCAGGGCGCCTATACCGGCCTCGACGATCTGGGCGCAGCCCGCATCGTCGATCTGTCCGGTCGCGTGCGCCAGGCTGTGGCGGACACGTTCGAGCCGGTGCACCCCCTCGATCCCACCATCCGCGGGGTCAGCCACGTGCTGTGGGCGGACAAGCCCCGGGGCGAGGGTGCCGATGGCCGCAATGCCGTGTTCTACGGCGACAAGGCGATCGACCGCAGCCCTTGCGGCACGGGCACTTCGGCGCGTCTGGCCCATCTCGTGGAGACCGGGCGCCTCTCTGTGGGCGAAAGCTTCGTGCACGAAAGCTACATCGGCAGCCGTTTTATCGGCCGCGTGGAGCAGGCGGTGACGCTGGGTGGCCGGAACGCGATCGTGCCGTCGATCGAGGGCTCGGCGATCGCCACCGGCTTCAACACCATCTGGATCGACCGCGAAGACACGTTCTGGGCGGGTTTTCAGGTCAAGTAAGCACTCTTGGAGGGACCGCGGATTCGTCTCCTGTTCCCACCTTTCACCGGCGGCTTTCCATCCCGCCGCCGTTGAAGACAGGGCCCGTCAGCGTTCCCAACCGCTGGCGGGCCCTTTTCGTGGGAGCCGCGCAAGCGCTCTTCGGCAGGCTCGGAATGAGCGGAGGCGGTGCAGGTTCTATAGGGGGCGGAGGCTTGTCCATTGCGCTTCCGGCGAGGCCATGCCGGGAGGCAATTGGACTATCTCTCGCTTTCTGTCTCGATCCCGGTCGGCCAGGACGCAAGAGCCAGACCGGCTACAAGAAGGCAAACGACCACTGTCCGCATGAGGCCGGGCATATCGTAGTAACCGAACTCGTCGCACAGTAAGAGCACGCCAGGGCCGCCTGAAATGGCTGCTGCAAGCCTCCTTCTTATAGGCATGTGCCGTGGCTCTGGATGTACATAGCTCATGGAATTCGCTTTCCCGGATGAGTCTGAGCGTACGACTTGATCCGGATGTCTGCAAGCGGGCGTCTGTTGGCGGTTTGCCATCCGGAACGGCCGGTAATGGCCGTTCCGGATCGCAGGATCGTCAGCCGTGCACGGCGATCATGACCGTGCCGTGCGCGGGCACGGTGTAGGAGGCGGGCAGGGCGTCAGCCTGCTGGCCGCTCCAGAGGTCTTCCACGCCGGAGACCGTCGCCAGACCCGCGTCGGCAGGGGTGAGGGCCATTTCGGCGGCTTCCTCGCCCCGGTTGAACAGGGCGAGGACGACGCGGCCGTCCACCAGCGGCTTGGCCCAGACTTCCATCGTGCCCTGCTTGCGCATGGCGGTGCCCTGGATGCCGCGCACGTCCTGATCGACGGCGATGACGCGCGGGTTGGTGAGCAGCGCCAGCGTTTCCGGCGTGGTCTCGCGCAAGTCGTGCCCCATCATCAGCGGCGCGGCGGACATCGCCCACAGCGTCATGTGCGTGCGGTATTCCTCGGTGCTCATGCCGCCGTTGCCGACTTCGAGCATGTCCGGATCGTTCCAGCCGTGCGGGCCGGTGTGGGCCGGGTTGCCGTTGTGATCGAAGCCGATCTGGGCCATCGTCTTGTAATCGTCGGTAATATCGCCGGTGGTGCGCCACAGTTCGCCGCCCACGTAGCGGCCCCAGCTCCCCACTTCGAAGCGCCCGTATTCGCACAGCGAATAGAGGATATCGCGCCCGGTGGCCCGCAGCGCGGCGCCCATTTCATAATAGCTGCGCTTTACCGTATCGGCGTCGGCATAGAACCATTCACCCGAGCACAGATCGTACTTGAGATAGTCGAAGCCCCAGTCCGCGAACGTCTGCGCATCCTGTTGGACGTGGCCGTAGCTGCCTTCATAGCCCGCGCAAGTGCGGGGGCCCTGCGAGGAGTAGATGCCGATCTTCAGCCCCTTGGAATGGACGTAATCGGTCAGCGCCTTCATGTCGGGGAACTTGGCATTGGGGTGGAGCATGCCACTGGCGTCGCGCTTGCCCTGCCAGCCGTCGTCGATGTTGATGTAGGTGTACCCGGCATCGCGCAGGCCGGAGGCGGCCATGGCATCGGCCATGGCGCGCACGGTGGCATCGTCGATGTCCTCGGCGAACTTGTTCCAGCTGCTCCAGCCCATCGGCGGCGTGGCGGCCAGCTTGCCCGGGATGGGCGCGCCCATTTCCGGCAGCGGAGCCACGGCGAAGGCGCGCTTCGCAGCGTCCTTCGCGGTGCCGCGATAGCCCATGCTGTCGATCTCGGTGTACCAGACCTGCCCTTGCAGATGGGCCTTGCCGCTTTCGAGGCTGACGCTCCAGCGCCGGGTCGGGTGATCGCGGTCGTTGATGTTGCGCATGTCGAAGACCAGGCGGCCGTTCTCGACATGCGGATCGATCATTGTCATCGGGCCGTACCACTGGCTGGTGACCTGCCCCTCGATCCGCTCACCCTGGGAGGAGACCTCCATCATGGTGATACCCGGGGTGGGCGGCGTATCGTCGAACAGCCAGACGCCGTCGAAAGCGGTATGGGCGGATGCCGGGGCTGCGGCGAGCGAAAGGGCCGTGCCCAGCAGCGCGGCGGCACGAATGAGAGCGCGCGACATGGCAATCTCCTGAATGGGGAAACGGGAAAAAGGGTGAGCGACGCTCAGACCGTGCGGGCGATCGCCTGCGCCTCGTCGCTGCGGCTGCGGCCGTAGAGGCTGTAGATCAGCAGGCCGATGACGTTCCAGGCACCGAAGCGGATCAGCGTGGTCTCGGGCAGGCTGAACAGCAGGTAGGCGCAGCCCAGGATCGTCAGCGTACCGACCACATAGGGCTTGGGGCAACGGAACAGGCGCGGCAGGTCGGGCGAGCGGCGGCGCAGGATCATCAGGCAGGCGCCCACCGAGATGAAGGCGATCAGCGTGCCGGCATTGGCCAGTTCGGCGATCTCGTCGAGCCGGAAGATGCCGGCGACCACCGCGATGGAGGCGCCGGTCATCAGCGTGATGCGGGTGGGCGCGCCAGTGCGCGGGCTGATCCTGGCGAGGCTGCGCGGCAGCAGCCCGTCGCGCGCCATGACGAAGAACACGCGGCTCTGCCCGTACATCATCACCAGAATGACCGAAGGCAGCGCGATGATGGCGGCGAGCGCAATCAGGTGCGCGGCCAGCGGCTGGTGCAGTTCGCGCAGCACGAGCGCGAGCGGCTCGGGCGAATTGGCAAGCTGGAGGAACGGCAGGGCGCCGACGGCGGTGATCGCCACGGCCATGTAGATGACCGTGCAGACGACCATCGAGCCGACAATGCCGATGGTAAGGTCGCGGCCCGGATTCTTCGCTTCCTCGGCCGAAGTGGCGACGGCATCGAAGCCGTAGAAGGCGAAGAAGACGATGGCTGCTGCCGCCATCACGCCGCGCTTCTCACCGCCGATTTCGGTGCTGGCGAAGCCATAGGGCATGAACGGTTCGAGATTGCCGGACTGGAAGGCGGGCAGCGCCATGGCGACGAAGATCGACAGCGCCACCAGCTTGATGATGACGAGAATGATGTTGAGCGTCGCGCTTTCACGCGTGCCCGCGATCAGCAGGCCCATCACCGCCAGCGCCACGAGCACAGCGGGCAGGTTGACGATACCGCCGCCATGGGGCCCCACCAGCAACATCGCGGGCAAGTGCACGCCCGCAGACTCGATCCAGCCGACGAGATAGCCCGACCAGCCCACCGCAACGGTGGAGCAGGCGAGCGAGTATTCGAGGATCAGGCTCCAGCCGACGACCCAAGCGATCGTCTCGCCCATGGCCGCATAGCTGAACGTATAGGCGCTGCCCGCTGCCGGGATCAGCGTCGCCATTTCCGCATAGGCCAGCGCGGCGCAGGCGCACACGGCCCCGGCAATGGCGAAGGCCAGAATGACGGCAGGCCCCGCGCGCTCGGCGCCGACGCCGGTCAGCGTATAGATGCCGGTGCCGACGATGGCGCCCACGCCAAGGGCGATCAGGTGGGGCCAGCTCAGGGTCTTGGCAAGGGAATGCCCGGATTCGCGTTGGGCCAGTTTTTCTATCGATTTGCGCGGTCCGAGCATGGGTTCCCCTTGGTCATTGAGTGCGTCAGCCGGTCAGGCTGGCGGCGAAATGGGCGCGAAGATCTTCGAGCGTATTGGCGATGTGCTTGGCGAGCAGGGTCTGCAGCTTCGCCTCGTCCCGGGCGAGCCAGGCGTCGAGAATCTCGCGGTGTTCGGTATGGGCGCGGTTGCCGCGCCCGGCAGGCTCCAGATGGGCGATGACGTAGCGTTCGGCGAGCACTTCCAGCCGCTCGACAAGCTGCGTCGTCAGCAGGCGGCCGCCGGGGCGCACCAGAGCGACGTGGAATTCGCGGTTGCGCAGGGCGACATCGCTGAGGTTGCTTTCGGCGGCCAGATCGAGCCGTTCGAGGGCTTCCTCCGCGGCTTTCTGGTCATCCTCGCTGGCGTGGAGGCAACCGAAGGCGGCCGCGTCCGGTTCGATGGCGAGGCGCAAGTGATAGATCTCCTCGGCCTGATCGGCCGAGAGGGGGCGGACGAACCAGCCGCGATTGGCCTGGCTGGACAGCAGGCCTTCGTGTTCCAGACGGGCGAGGGCTTCGCGCAGCGGGATCTTGCTCACGCCCAGCTCCGCCGCGAGCGCATCCTGCCGGACCGGTTCCATGACCGGAAGCTTGCCCTCGATGATCCTTTCTCGGATGATTTCGAAAATGCGCTCCGCAAGAGTGCGAACGACGATTGTCACGGCTTTGTCTCCATACAGCCCGAACAGGCGGAGATGTCCGCCTCTATTCTACTGTATAAAGTAGATATGCTGCCGCTGATCTGCAATCGCCAAGGCCGATCAACTTGCGGAAAGGCCCCTTTCGAAGCGGTGGCTCCTGCTGCCGGAAATACGCGCGCGGCCGCTCCGGCCAGATCATGCCTGGCGGTGGGGTCGGGAAGGGCGGCGCAGTACATCGCGGATCAAGCCTTGCGTGGAAGATGAATCGTATATATCGTATACGATAATCGAACGGATGCAACGGAGTTTTTGATGAAGCGTGTAGCAGTCGCCGGAGGCGGCGTGACCGGATTGTGCTGCGCGCTGGAACTGCTCGACGCCGGGCATGGCGTGACGCTGATCGACAACGATCCCGACGGGCTCGCGGCGTCGTGGGGTAATGCCGGTCATATCGCGGCCGAGCAAGTCGAACCGCTGGCTTCGGTGAAGACTCTCCGCAGTTTTCCGCAACGTCTGTTCCTGCGCGGGGGCGCGCTGGCGCTGCCGCCGTCGGGTATTTCGGCCTGGCTGCCTTTCAGCCTGCGCCTGATCGCCGCGTCGCGCCCGGCGCGGTTCCGCAAGGGCGCCGATGCCCTGCGCGCGCTGCTGGGCGCGGCGATGCCGGCATGGCTCGATCTGGCGGCGCGGGTGGAAGCCGAGGATCTGGTGCGCCAGGACGGGCATCTGGTCGCGTGGATGGACGGGCAGGCGGCCCGCAAGGGCACGGCGGCATGGATCGCCGGCGATACCGGAAGCGTTGAGGTGAGCCCGGCCACGGCGGGCGATCTGGAGGTGCTCGGCAGGCTGTGCGGCCGGCCGGTGGGCGGCGCGGCCCGGTTTGCCGGCAGCGGCCAGATCGCCGATCTCGGGGCGCTGCGTCTGGCCCTGCGCACCGCCGTCGAGGCGCGCGGCGGTGAGATCGTGGCTGGTGAGGCCGTGGTTCGCGGCACGGGCGGGAAAGCACAGGTCGAAGGCGTGGAGGCCGATGCGGTCGTCGTCTGCGCGGGCGTGCGGTCCGGGGGGATCATGGCCGGGCTGGGCCACAAGGTGCCGATCGTTGCCGAGCGCGGATACCATATCCGCGCCGAGGCGCCGCTCTGGCCGGAAGACCTGCCGCCGGTGGCCTTCGAGGAACGTGCGACGATCGTCACCCGCTTCCGCGATTGCGTGCAGGCTGCGAGCTTCGTGGAATTCAGCCATGCCGATGCCCCGCCCGATCCGCGCAAGTGGGAACGGCTGGAGCGTCACGTGGCGGAGCTGGGATTGCCGGTGAAAGGACCGTTCCGGCGCTGGATGGGCTGCCGCCCGACGCTGCCGGACTATCTCCCCGCCATCGGCCGTTCGCAGCGGCTGGGCAATCTCTTCTACGCGTTCGGCCACCAGCACCTCGGCCTGACGCTGGCGCCGGTGACGGGCGGGCTGATCCGGGCGCTGGTGACGGGGGAAGAACCGGCGATGCCGGTCGCGCCGTTTGATGTGGAGCGCTTCGCATAAGGTGCAGCAAGGGGGCTTGCAGATGGTGGAATGGAAAAGGGGCGCGCTGGCCCTGTTGGCGGTGGCTTCGCTGGTGGCACTTCCCGCCGCGCAGGCGGCGGAAACGGCGCCTGCCGGGAAGGCCGAAGCGGTCGAAACCGAAACCGGCAAGGTGCACCGCATCACGGTGGACGGACAGACCATCAGCTACCGCGCCAGGGCGGGCACGCTGATCATCCGCGACGATGCGGGCCAGCCCAGGGCGAGCATGTTCTATGTCGCCTATACCCGCGAAGGGGCTGCGGCAAAGAACCGGCCGGTGACTTTCCTGACCAACGGCGGGCCGGGCTCGGCGAGCCTCTGGCTCAACGTCGGCGGGTTCGGCCCGGTGCGCGCGCCGACGCAGACGCCCCGCGCCACGCCACCCGCGCCTTACCGCGAGCAGGAGAACCTCTTCACGCTGCTCGGCCATTCGGATCTGGTGTTCCTCGATGCCATCGGGACGGGCTATTCGCGCACGATTGGCGATACGCCGGTCAATGCCTATTGGGGCGTCGATCAGGATATCGATGCCTTCGCGCGCGGCATCACCCGCTACATCGCGAAGTTCGACCGCTGGAACTCCCCCCGTTTCCTGCTCGGCGAATCCTATGGGACGACGCGTTCGGCGGGGCTGGTCTACAAGCTCCAGAACCAGGGGCTGGATTTCAACGGCGTCGTCCTGCTCTCCACTTTGCTGAACTTCGGCACGGGCTTTCAGGGCAGCGATATCGATGCGATCAATCTCGTGCCCACGCTGGCGGCTACGGCGTGGTATCACCAGCGCTCGGCCAGTCATCCCGCCGATCTGGACACCTATCTGGAACAGGCGCGGGACTTCGCTTTCGGCCCTTACGCCTCCGCGCTGCTGAAGGGGGACAGGCTTTCCCCGGATGAGGAAGACAGCGTTGCGCGCCAGCTCAGCGGGTTCACCGGGCTTTCCGTGGACTTCCTGAAGAAGAACAAGCTGCGCGTAGGCATGGAACAGTACCGCAACGAACTGCTGGCCGGCAAAGGGATCGTGATCGGGCGTTTCGATACGCGCTTTACCGCGCCCGCATCCTATGCCTCCGGTGATGGCACGTTCGATCCGGCGACCAACGATGCCGCGACCGCAGGCGTCACGAGCGCGCATCTTTCGCTGTTCCGCCAGCATCTGGTGCGGGACATCGGTTATATCAGCGAACGGCATTACCGCCCGCTCTACAACGCGGTGATCGAGCCCCAGTGGGACAACCGGCACAAGGCGCCGGGCATCGATCAGCCCCTGCCTTTTGCCAACACCGGCCTGGACCTTGCTGGAGCCTTGCAGCGCAATCCCCACCTCAAGGTGCTGATCATGGGCGGTGTCTACGATCTGGCGACGCCTTATGCCGGCGCGGAATACGACATCTCGCAGCTCTATCTGACGCCGAACTTGCGCAGAAATGTGCGCTTTTCCCACTATCGCTCCGGCCACATGACTTATGTCGATGACACGGCTTTGGCGAAGATGAAAGCCGATCTGGACAGGTTCTACGGCTGGGCTCTGCAGCGCTAAGAGGCGCTGCGGCCGCTGCCGGGCTGGCTGGGTTGATGAGCCGTGCTCATTTAAACGATGAGTGATATTGCTCTTGCTCATTGCCTTGCACAGGTTCTACCTCTGAGAATGCGCCGGATATTGGTCGCAGGAGGATATCTCCGAAGTCCGGCGTGCAGGGCAGAATGATTTCCGCGTTCGATGTCAAAAGGGGGGCATCGCGGCCTGCACAACTCTTTGGAAAGGTGATGCAGCGATGCAGCTTCGGATCAATGGCGAATCTCGCGAAGTGGATGCGGATGGCGATACGCCGCTGCTCTGGGTGATCCGGGACGATCTGGGCATGACGGGCACGAAGTATGGCTGCGGCCTTGCCCAGTGCGGTGCCTGTTCGGTGATGGTGGACGGCGTGATTACCCGCTCCTGCGTGACTCCGGTGGAAAGCGTGGCGGACAGCGCGATCACCACGATCGAGGCGATCGAGCAGGACGCGGTGGGCAAGCGCGTGGTGGAAGCCTGGGTCAAGCATCAGGTTCCCCAGTGCGGCTATTGCCAGTCCGGGCAGGTCATGGCGGCCACGGCTCTGCTCAAGGAAAATGCCAGCCCTTCAGCGGAAGACGTGCACGCGGCCATGGTCAACTTGTGCCGCTGCGGAACCTATAACGCGATCGAGGCAGCGATGATGGATCTGGCCGGGATCGAGAACACTGCGCCGGAAAGCGAAGCTGCTGGCGGCGGCGAAGGCGGCTTGGGCGCAGGCACGATCGCGGCAGGCGTTGCCGTTGCGGCAGGCGCGGCCGTGGCAGGCGGTGCGCTGGTGCGGCGTTCCAGAAAAGCCAAGGCGGCCGGTCAGGAGACCAGCCCGGAAGCCCGGCCGGAAACCCGTAACGAAGAGGAGGGCGCCTGACATGAACGCTCCGGCCGACTTTCACCGCTTTCCCGCTGGCGAGCCCACCAACATTTCCCGCCGCCGCTTCCTGCTGGGATCGGCGGGCGTTGCCACCGGCGCGCTCGTTCTGGGCTTTGGCATTCCGCTAGGCGCGCCGCGCGCGCTGGCGCAGGCCGCCCCGGCTTCTCCGGATGCGGCATCGCGGGTTCCGGCTTTCATCGAGATCCGGCCCGACGATACCGTGCGCTTCCTCAGCCCGTTCATGGAAGGCGGGCAGGGCGTCTTCACGGCCATGGCGCAGATCGTGGCCGAAGAACTCGACATCGATCCTTCGGTCTTCGTGGTCGAGGCCGCGCCTGCGGGCAAGGTCTTCCAGGTCATGATCGGCGGCATGCGGATTACTGGCGGCAGCATGTCGGTGCGCCTGACCTATGATTTCATGCGCCGCCTTGGCGCTTCGGCACGCGCCATGCTGATAGAGGCCGCCGCGCGGCGGCTGGGCGTGGCCGCCGGTACGCTGACGACCGAGCCGGGCAAGGTGATCCACAAGGCCTCGGGCCGCTCGCTGCGCTATGGCGAACTGGCCTCGGGCGCGCTGGATCTGCCGGTGCCCGATGCTTCGGCGCTGAAGCTGCGCGATCCCAAGCAGTTCCGCTGGATCGGCAAGCCCGTCGCCCGGCTGGACATGCACGAAAAGTCCACCGGCAAGGCGGTCTATGCCATCGACTGCAAGGTGGAGAACATGCTCCACGCCGCTGTGCAGCATGCGCCGCGTCTGGGAATGACGGTGGGTGCGATCCGCAATGAGGATCTGGTCAAGGCGATGAAGGGCGTGCATTCGGTGCATCGTCTCGATGGCGCCGTGGCGGTGCTGGCCGAGCGCTGGTGGCATGCCAAGCGCGCGGTGGAAGCGCTGTCGGTCGATTGGCAGGAGCCTGCGGCGGATTCGGACGGGCGCAACATGCCTGTCGATTTCGGCAGCGATGCGTTCGTGAAAAGCCTTGCCGCGACCACCGGGGACGGTGAAGAGGCCGAGAGCGAGGGCGATTTCGCAAAGGCGTTCGAAGAGGCGAGCCAGACGGTCGAGGCGACGTATCACAGCCAGTACCTCCATCACGCCCAGCTTGAGCCGCCTTCGGCACTGGCCCGGTTCAATCCGGACGGCACGCTGGAACTGTGGATGCCCAACCAGGCGCCGGAGATGTTCCAGGGGCAGATTGCCGAGCTGACCGGCCTCGATCCTTCGCAAGTGATCATCAACAGCCCGCTGCTGGGGGGCTTCTTCGGGCGCCATTTCCTCTATCCGGCGGGCAATCCCTATCCGCAGGCGATTGCACTGGCCAAGGCCTCGGGCCGTCCCGTCAAGCTGATCTGGAGCCGCGAGGAGGAATTCCTGCGCGATCCGCTGCGTCCGGCCGCCGCCGTGCGGTTCCGCGCGGGACTTGATGCGGAAGGCATGCCGGTTGCCTTCGAAGCGATCAGCGCCACCGAAGGGCCGGGCGAAGGCATTGCCAACAAGCGCGGCAAGGGCATTGACGAGAGCGCGGTGGAGGGGCTGACCAAGAAGGCCTATGCCATCCCCAACCGCCGCATCGCGCAGCAGTTCGTGAAGACTCCGGCCACGCTGGCCTACTGGCGTTCGGTTGGCAATTCGATGAACGATTTCCTTTACGAGACGTTTCTCGACGAAGTGGCGGACAAGGGCGGGATCGACCCCTACGGCCTGCGTCTGCGGCTGCTGCATGGCAACGAACGGCTGACCAATCTGCTGAACGCAGTGGGCGAACTGTCCGGCGGCTGGAAGCGCGGGCCCTATACCGCCGCTGATGGCACGCGCCGCGCGCGCGGCATCGGCATGGCCTCCCCGTTCGGCAGCGAGGCGGCGGCGATTGCCGAAGTCTCGATCCGCGAGGGGCAGGTCGTGGTGCACGACGTGTGGGAAGCGATCGACCCGGGCAGCATCGTCAATCCCGCGATTGTCGAGGCGCAGGTCAACTCCGCTGCAGCGCTGGGCCTTTCGCAAGTGCTGATGGAAGAGGCTGTCTACGAAAAGGGCGAGCCGGTGGCGCGCAATTACGATCTCTACCAGATCCTGCGGCCGGACCAGATGCCGCGCGTCCATGTGAAGATCGTCGAGAGCGGCGCCAAGATGGGCGGTATCGGCGAACCGCCGCTGCCCGCCGTGCCGCCCGCGGTGGCCAATGCGGTTTCGGCGCTCACCGGCCAGCGCGTGCGCTCGATGCCGCTTTCGCGCCTGAAGTTCGACAGCTAAGCGGGAATGGGAAAGCCGTTGAAGAAAACGCTCAAGGTTCTGCTGCCCGCAGCGGTCATCGTTGCCGGTGCGGTTGTCTGGGTTGCCAGCCGGACGCCAGCCTCGCCATTCGACGGGGAGGCTTCGCCAGCGCTTTCCCAGGCACTCGTCAAGCGCGGGGAAAGCGTGGCGCGCGCGGCGGACTGCGTCGCCTGCCACGGCCTGCCCGGGAAGGCGCCCTTCACCGGCGGGCTGGAGATGGCAACGCCGATGGGCTCCATCTTCGCGCCCAACATCACGCCGGACAAGGACACCGGCATCGGCGCCTATAGCCTCGCCGATTTCGACCGCGCCGTGCGTTCGGGCGTGGCGCCGGACGGGCACAGGCTCTATCCGGCCATGCCCTATCCCTCGTACACCAAGCTGAGCGACGATGACGTGCGCGCGCTCTATGCCTTCTTCATGAAGGGCGTTCCGGCGGCGCGGCAGGAAAACCGCAAGAGCGAGATTCCCTGGCCGCTCAACATGCGCTGGCCGCTGGCCTTGTGGAACCTCGCTTTCACCGAACCGGGCCGGTATCAGGACAAGCCCGGACATGACGCGCTGTGGAACCGGGGGGCCTACCTCGTGCAGGGCGCGGGCCACTGCGGCAGCTGCCATACGCCGCGCGGCATGGCGATGAACGAGAAGGCGCTGGATGAAAGCAGCCCGCGCTATCTGGCGGGCGCCGTGCTCGACGGCTGGTATGCCCCCAGCCTGCGCGCTGATCCCAACACGGGCCTCGGCCGCTGGAGCGAGGCGGAGATTCTCCAGTTCCTCAAGACCGGGCGGAACCGCCACGCCGTCGTCTATGGTTCGATGACGGAAGCCTTCAACAACTCGCTCCAGTTCATGAGCGACGAGGATCTGCGCGCCATGGCGCATTACCTGAAGTCGCTGCCGGGCGATCCGGACCGGGATGGCACGCCGTGGCAGGCGGGCGAGACCCCGGCCGACATGGCCGCCAGCGCGGGCGCGCAGACCTACCGTGCCAAGTGCAGCTATTGCCACGGCAGGGATGGGCGCGGGCAGGCTCCGTGGATTCCGCCGCTTGCCGGTGCAGCCTCATCGCTGGCCGAAGGCGGTGCGGTGTCGGGCATCAATGCCACGCTGAACGGTTCGGGCCGGGTGGTGGCGCAGGGCGTGCCCGACGCTTACCGCATGCCGTCCTACCGTCACCAGCTTTCCGACCGGGAGATCGCCGATCTGCTCACGTTCGTGCGCGGGGCCTGGGGCAATCACGGCGGTGCGGTTTCGCAAGGCGATGTGGCGGACTTGCGCAAGCGCACCGATCCGGCCAGTGCCGATCCCATCGTCCTGCAGATGCACTGAGCGGCACGGTCACTGCACGGTCACTGTGGCAGCGGGATGCCGGTGATTGTCTCCAGGTATTCCAGCAGGCGCGTCTGCGCGGCCTTGTCATAGGCGGCCGGGCAGGCACGAAGCTGGCGCATGTTGTGGAAGTAGCCGCCCGTAACAGCGGCTTCGGGCGCGTCGCTGGCGGCCAGCCAGACTTGCGTCCTTGCTCCGTCATCGAGCGTGCCGGGCGCGCTGGAGCCGCCCATCCTGGTGGCAATCCAGCCCGGATCGACGGCGTTGACCAGCGTGCCGGGCCAGCGCTCCGCCAGCGCGATGGCCAGGATCGTGTCGTGGAGCTTGCTGTCGCTGTAGGCTTGCACCCCGTTCCAGCGGCGCTTCTCCCACATCGGGTCCGACAGATCGGGATTTCCGCCTGCGTGCATCTCCGAACTGAGATAGATCAGCCGCTGCGGGCGCGGTGTCAGCGCCGTCAGCACGAAAGGCGCCACCACGTTCACGGCAAAGATCCGCTGAAAGCCGTCCGCGGTGATGGAAGGCCCGCCGCCATAGCCGATCCCAACATTGTGGATGACGGCATCGAACGGGCCCAGAGCGGCGATCTCCCCGGCCAGCGCCTTCATTCCGGCAAGCGTGGAGACATCCGCCGATACCACCGTCTCGCAGCCGGGCAGAGCGGCCTTGGCATCACCGGCACGCTCTTCGTTGCGGGCGTGAAGGACAACGCCATGTCCTTGCGCCAGAAGCTGCCGTCCGGCTTCCAGTCCCAGTCCGTCCGAAGAACCCGTGATGAGGATGCGTGCCATGTCAAAGTCCTTCCATGGTTCGGGATGCAACGAACAAGGCGGCCCATCCGTTGCATGAAATCTGCTCAACGCGGCATCGCACAGACAGGGAATGACTGGCGGCGCCATGATCTTTTATGGGCCATGCCATAATCGCGGGCTCGCCTCGCGCCGAATACCCCTGCTTGATGGAGCCGATACGTGACGGAACCTGCGATCTCAGAGAAATATGGCACCGTTGCGGCCGGAGAAGGTCCGGCCGGAAATGGCTGGAGTGCCGTTTTTGCCCTGACGCTGTGCGTTTCGACCCTGATTGCTTCGGAATTCATGCCGGTCAGCATTCTGACCCCGATCGCCTCCAGCCTGAAGCTTACCGAAGGCGCGGCGGGGCAGGCGATTTCGGTGTCCGGCCTCTTCGCCGTGCTGACCAGCCTCGCCATCGCGACAGTGGCCCGGGGGATCGACCGGCGGGTGCTGCTGCTGGGGCTGACGCTGCTGATGATGCTTTCCGGCGCGATGGTCTCGCTGGCGCCCAATTTCCTTGTGCTGATGGCGGGGAGGGCTTTGCTGGGCGTCGTGATCGGCGGATTCTGGTCGATGTCGGCGGCAACGGTGATGCGGCTGGTGCCCGAAGAGGATGTGCCCAAGGCGCTGGCCATGCTCAATGGCGGCAATGCGCTGGCGACCACGATTGCTGCGCCGCTGGGGGCCTTTCTGGGCCAGTATATCGGCTGGCGCGGGGCGTTCTTCGTGGTGGTGCCGCTCGCGGCGGTCACGTTCGTGTGGCAATGGCTGACTTTGCCCTCGATGCCGCCTCTTCGCAGCGGGCAGAGTGCGAGCGCGCTGGGCGTCTTGCGCAAGCCGGTGGCGCGGATCGGCATGGTGGCTGTGGCCCTGCTGTTCGCGGGCCAATTCGGGCTGTTCACTTATGTGCGGCCGTTTCTGGAGGATGTGACGCGGCTTAGCGTTTCGATGCTGTCGTTCGTGCTGCTGCTGATGGGGCTGGCAGGGCTGGCGGGGACATGGCTGATCGGGCGCATGGTTGCGCGCAGTCTCTCGGCGGTTCTGGTGCTGGCGCCTTTCGCGATGGTGGCGATTGCCATCGGGCTGGTGCTGGCCGGAACGCTGGCGCTGCCCACGGCCATACTGCTGACCTTGTGGGGTCTCATCGGCACGGCGGTTCCGGTGGCCTGGTGGACCTGGCTGGCGCGCCGCCTGCCCGAAGATGCCGAGGCCGGCGGCGGGCTGATGGTCGCGGTGATCCAGATGGCGATCACGCTGGGTGCGGCGGGCGGCGGTCTGCTGTTCGATGCTGCGGGATATCAGGCGACTTTCCTGGCCAGCGCAGGCCTGCTTGCCGCATCGGGGCTGTTCGGCCTGTGGGATGCCCGCCGCGCCGGGTGAGCCTATCGGCTTCGTCCCGCAAGGATCACGCAAACGGCGCCCAGCAGGGACAGCAAGGCCGATACGATAACCGCAAGGTTCCAGCCGTCCAGCACGTTGTCCGGACCCGCATGGGCCACCAGCAAGGCGGCCAGTGTCAGCCCTGCTGCGGAGCCGAGGTAGCGCGCGGTATTGTTCGCGCCGCTGCCCATCGCGGCGCGCTCGGGCGGCACGCTGGCGATGGCCTGCTGGCCCAGCGCCGCGTTCAGCAGGCCGTTGGCGATCCCCGCGAGCAGCATTCCCGGGAGGAAATGCAGGTAGCTGCCGTCCGGCCCGGTAAAACCGGTAGCGGCCTGTCCGATCGCGCAGGCGAGCAGCCCGCCGACGATCACGCGCGGCGGG
Source organism: Novosphingobium beihaiense (assembly GCF_022832375.1). GTDB lineage: Bacteria > Pseudomonadota > Alphaproteobacteria > Sphingomonadales > Sphingomonadaceae > Novosphingobium > Novosphingobium beihaiensis. The sequence continues at coordinate 345,671 of NZ_JALHLG010000003.1, read as the reverse complement.
GTAGCCCAGCCGGGTAAGCGCTTGGCAAGCAGCGCGGCAATGGCCGTCATCGCGGACCAGGCCAGGAGCACGAAGGCTCCCACGACCGGAGACGTTCCATAGGCGCGGTGCAGGATGGTGGGCACCAGAGACATGATGGCCAGCACGCCCGTTCCGGAAAAGAACGCGCCCAGGATCGCGCCGGTAAAGTCTCCGCGCCGGAATAGGGCAAGGTCGAGCATCGGCTGGCGTTTGCGGTACTCGATGGCGATGAAGGCTGCCAGAAGCAGGATACCTGCGATAGCAAGGCCGAAGACCAGCGGCCGGGTCCAGTCCGCGCGGGCCTCGGTCATGCCCGCCAGGACAGCGGCCATGCCGGTGCCCAGCGTCAGCGTGCCGGACAGATCCAGCGGCCTTGCCTGATCGGCCCGGGATTCGGGCAGGAACCGCGTGCCCGCGATGGCGAGCGCGGCGGCGAGGATAGCCTCTACGCCATAGACGGAGCGCCAGCCTGCAAGGCCGTCTATCACTGCGGCAAGGATCGGTCCGATCGCGACGCCCGCGCCGAGCGCGGTGGCCCACATGGCCGTGGCGTGCGTCCGCTGGGCCGGTTCGGGAAACACTTTCGCCAGCAGGCCCAGCCCGCAGGCCATCACCGCCGCGCCGCCGATCCCCTGCACCACACGCAGCAGGACGAGCGCCGCCGTCCCCGTAACCAGCATGCCGCCTGCCAGAGACAGGGCCATGAGCGCCAGCCCGGCGTTGAATACCCGGCGCCTGCCATAGTCATCGCCCAATGCGCCGCCAGGCAGCAGCCCGATCGCACAGCCCAGCGGCATGGCGCTGAGAATCCAGGCAAGCCCGCCCGCGTTCGAGCCCAACGCGGCGCTGGTACTGCCCAGCGTCGTCAGCGGGATCGTGAAGACAGCCAGCACCAGCGCCGTTGCCAGGGATACGACTGTCAGCGCCGCCGATGTGCTCAGGGGGGCTTGCGGGGAAAGGGCGGTCGTATCCGGCAGGGTGTTCATCGCGGGCGGGCTCGCTCTTACTTGTCCAGCTTGCCGAGGGCGTTCGCGCCGGAGAAAGCCTTGGGCCATCCGGCATAGAACGCGATATGGGCCATGGCCTCACCCAACTGTTCGCGCGTAAGGCCATTGGCGATGCCGTGCTGCAGGTGGAAACCGAGCTGGTCGGCATCGCCGTTCGCCGTCAGCGCCACGATAGTGACAAGGCTGCGGTCACGCGGTGTAAGGTCCGGCCGGCGCCACAGGTCGTCGAACAGGACGCCATTGGTAAGCTGCGCCAGCGAGGGGGAGATCGGGCCCATGTTCTTTTCGACGGCGGCGGCGCGCGGAGCATCGTTTTCGGGCGGGGGCAGCAGCGCGCTTTCGGCGGACTGCAGTTCAGATGCGGGAATACCGCGCTCGCGGAAGACCTTGTCCGCCACTTCCACGGCCGAAACGGCATTGGGCCACCCGCTGTAGAATGCCAGATGGGTGATGAGCCCGCCGATTTTTGCAGGCGTCACCCCGTTGTCGAGCGCGAGGGCAAGGTGCGTGGGCAGTTGCTGGCTCTTGCCGGTGGAGACCAGCACGGCAACGGTGATCAGGCTGCGATCGCGTGGCGTCAGGCCGGGGCGTTTCCATACGTCGCCGAACAGCGTGTCCTTGGTGTATTCGGCCAGCGCGGGGGCGGCGTGCTTCATCGCTTCGGGCGGGCTGGGTTCGGCCGCCTGCGCACCGGCGGACAGGGGAAGGGCGGCGGCTGCCGCGGCGGTGAGGATTGTCTTGGTCATGAATCGCTCCCGGAATTGTTCGATGAACAGGATAACCGGCTGGCCGCGTTCCGGCTGCCATCTTGCCGATGAGAATTATCGCACGGCATGCTGAGGGCAGCTCAGCATGCCGTGCTTCGGTTCAGGCCAGCGGGCCGTAGCCGGGCCGCTTGAACAGCTTGTCTTCCTTCTGCTGGATGTCGGGGCCATAGACTTTCGACATCCATTGCGAGGGCGAAACGTCCTCGATGGCGATCGACACCGATTCCGGGCCATAGCCCAGTGTTTCGCGCACGGCGGCGGTGATCCGGTCAGTCAGGGCCTGCTTTTCGGCGTCGCTGCGGCCGGAGTACATCTTCACACTGACATGGGGCATGGGATTTCTCCTGCTATCGGTTTACCGCGCGACGTAGCCGCCATCGACGGGCAGGATCTGGCCGGCCACAAAGCTGGCCGCCGGGCTGCTCAGCCACAGCACGGCTGCCGCGACCTCTTCCGGCTTGCCGAGGCGCCGGATCGGCACGTCGCGCATCATCTCTTCGATCACACCGGCCTCGCGTTCCTTGATCTCTGCGACCATCGGCGTGTCGATGATGCCCGGAGCCACGGCGTTGATGCGGATGCCTTGCTCTGCATATTCGATTCCGGCGGTGCGGGTGAGGCCGTGCACGCCATGCTTGGCGGCATGATAGGCCGAGCGCCCGGGCACGCCGACGAAACCGCCGAGCGAGGAGCAGTTGACGATCGCGCCGCTGCCCTGCTTGCGCATCTGCTGCAGTTCGTACTTCATGCAGAGGAACACGCCGCGCAGGTTGATGCCGGTCATGCGGTCGTAGTCAGCCACTTCGATATCGGCCAGCTCGGTCACATCGGCTTGGATACCGGCGTTGTTGAAGGCCATGTCGAGGCTGCCGAATGCCTCGACGGTGCGTTCCACGGCGCTCTTTACCTGAGCGTCTTCGGAAACGTCGCAACGGATGGCCAGGACCTTGTGACCGGCGGCGGCGAGTGTTTCGGCAGCTCTGCTGGCTGCTTCCCCGTTGGCATCCACGAGTGCTACGGCGGCGCCTGCTTCGGCAAAGGCGGTGGCGGCAGCGAGGCCCATTCCGGACGCGGCGCCGGTGACGAAGGCCACTTTGCCGCTGTAATCGTATGTCGGGTTCATTGTGCGCTCCACTTGCTGGACGGCTTGTTTCAGCCTCTCGCGAGGATTTCGTCTGCAAGGGAAGATAGGCGCATGATGCGGGCGTGATTAGCCGGCCAGCGTTGCATGGAGTGTTGAGTTTTGCTCACTCCGGCTGGGAAGGTCAGCAGCCGAGTGGATCGAGTTCGCGGATCAGGTTGATAAGCAGCCGCAGGCCGGTCGGCAACTGGCGGCGGCTGGGGTAGTAGATCTGGAAGCCGGGGCCGGTCGTGGCCCAGCTATCCAGCGCGGCTTTCAGCGAACCGTCGGCAAGGTGCGGGCGCAGGACCGGTTCCGGCCCGAACATCAGCCCGCCGCCGCCCAGCGCCATCGTCAGCATCGAGCGGCTGTCGTCGACCGTCACCATGCTGGGGACGGCGATATCGAATTCGCCGTCCGGCCCTTCGAATTCCCAGCGGTAGATGCGGTCGTCGCCCAGGCGCACGCCCAGGCAGCGGTGGTCTTTCAGGCTGGCCGGTTCCTCGGGCATCCCGAAGCGTTCGAAATAGGCCGGGGCGCCCGCCACCATCCAGCGAATATCGCCGGAGAGGCGCTGTGCGATCATGTCTTCGGGCACGGTGCCGCCGTACCGGATGCCCGCGTCGAAGCCGGACCCCACGACATCGACCAGCCGGTTGCTGGCCACGATATCGACTTCGACATCCGGGTAACGGTCCATGAATACCGGCATGACCGGCGCCAGCAACAGAATTGCGGCATCGGAGGCGACGTTGAGGCGGATGCGCCCCATCGGCGTGTCGCGAAACCGGTTAAGCGCATCGCGGGCCTGGTCGATCCGGGAAAAGGGTTCGGCAATCGCGTCGCGCAGCTCTTCCCCGGCGGCAGTCAGAGTGACGCTGCGGTTGGTGCGGTTGAGAAGCCGCACGCCCAGCCGCGTTTCCAGCCCGCGCAGCGAGTGGCTGAGTGCGGAAGGACTTACCCCCAGTTCCAGCGCGGCGCGGCGAAAACTGCCGTGCCGCGCGATAGCCAGGAAATAGGAAAAGTCGGCGATATCGGTGCGGCCAATGGACATCGCTTTGTAATGCGGCTTGCGCCGCCGTTACGCAACAGCGCAGAAACAGAGCGATATCAATCGTCCGGGCCGTGGAACTGCGCGTCGCTGACCGGTTCCATCCATTCCACGTTCTTGCCGTTCAGCACTTCGGTGATGGCAAGGTGCGTCATGGTCTCGCTGGCGGTGGCGCCGTGCCAGTGCCGCACGCCGGGTTTGACGTAGACCATATCGCCCGCGCAGATCCGCTGCACCGGGCCGCCTTCTTCCTGCGTCCATCCGCAGCCCTGCGTCACATAGAGCGTCTGCCCCGCCGGATGAGTGTGCCAGTTGGAGCGGGCGCCGGGCTCGAACGTGACCAGCGCTGTGCCGGCCTGCCCGGGGGCAGTGGGGCGCGTGAGCAGGCGCACATAGGTCTTTCCGGTGAAGACGGCGGCCGGGCCAACGATCACTTTCGCATCGGCGGGGTTCACGGGATCGCCGGCATAGGCTGAAGGAGCAAGCCCGGCGAGGCCTCCTGTCAGGCTCAGGCATAGGGCCATGATCTGCTTTTTCATCGGAACCTCCATGGGCATCTATCGTTTTTCCAGCAGCAGGCAGTTGGCCGCCAGCCGGGACGGTTCATCCTCGATACCGCATTTTCCGCGCCTATGCTCGATGAGCTCTCTTCAACGCGACATGCAACGCGCGGGGATTTTCAACTGCTGGAAAAAGGCCGAGTATCCCGGCGTCGAGAGGCACTGTACCAGCGTGTGCAAGCACCGCAGCCGAAGGAAGCGATAATGAGCAATACCGACATTTCGAACCAGGACATGGCGATCGTGCGCAACGGGACCGCACCGGCGATCAAGGGCCCGGCGGAAACCTTCACCGGCGACGTCCGGATCGACATCATCTTCAACCCGCCCGCACCTGCGCGGGGCGGCTTCGGTATTGTGAACTTCGAGCCTGGCGCCCGTACCAACTGGCACACCCACCCGCTCGGCCAGATCCTCTACGTGACGCAGGGCACCGGCTGGACCCAGTGCGAAGGCGGCGAAAAGACCGAGATTCGCGCCGGAGATACCGTCTGGTGCAACTGCGGCCGCCGCCACTGGCACGGCGCCACGGACACCACGGCCATGCAGCACATCGCCATCACCGAAGCGATGGACGGCAGCCCGGTGACGTGGATGGAGCCGGTGCCGGACGAGGTCTATCTCGCAGGCCCGGTCAAGAAGGACTGAACTGCCAATTCGCAGTATCGCTAATCACGAGGCCGGGGCGGCATTTCAGGTGCCGCCCCGGCTTCAGGGCGCCGGTTCGAGATAACGGTCGCGCAATTCGCGCTGGCGCGACGTCATCGGCTGGACCTTCCCCGCGACGAAAATCGCGGTGGGGCCGGACAGCGGCTCCAGCGGATCGCCGTCCCAGATCACAATATCGGCGATCTTCCCCGGCGCGATCGAACCGAGCTGACCGTCCAGCCCGAACATGCGTGCGGGGGTGAGCGTGATCGCTTCGATGGCGGCGGCATAGGGCAGGCCGCGCGAGACGGCGATGCCCGCGTTGAAGCGCATATCCCGCACCGAATGGGTGGGATCGTTGCCGGTTATCGCGATCTCCACGCCTGCCTTGTTCAGCATGGCCGCATTGTGGAGCGTGGCGCCCAGAAGCTCGAAGCTGGATGGCATGTTCGATGGCGGCGTCAGCATGACGGGCACATGGGCCGAGGCGATCTCAGGCGCTGCGCGCCAGGCCTCTTCCGCACCATTGAGGACGATCTTCAGCCGGTAGTCACGGGCGAGTTTCAGGGCCTGGCGGATGTCGGGTGCGCTGTGAACGCTGACGATCAGCGGCATGGCGCCGCTTGCCACGGGGCGCAAGGCCTCAAGATCGGCGGCTGACAGCCCCGTCCCGCCCGTGTCAGCCTTGCCGCGCTGTTTGCGGTGTTGCAACGCGTCGAAGAGCATCCGCAGCCTGATGATTTCCGCCGCGCGCGATCCGCCCGCGCGCTGCGCACCGTGCTCGCCCATTTCCAGAACCATGCCGATCCGGGGCTTGAACAGAATGTCCGGACCCTCTTCGAGCGATATCATCGCCGCCTGTCCGGCGAAGGCCAGATGCCGCTGTTTGTCGCTGTCATCGTAGTCCGGCATGGCAACCGCCCGCGTGATACCGCCCAGCCGTGCGATCGGGATCATCGTGGAATCGGGATTGAGGCCATATTGCACGTCCAGTGCGGCGCTGATGCCCGGACTGGTGGTGTGATTGTCGGTCGTGCCGGAAACCGAACTGACTTCCTTGAGGCCGAGCATCGTATCGACCGCGATCAGGCCGGGCGTGACTGGAGCGCCTTTCGCATCAATGACATGGGCGGATGCTGGCACGGCCACATTGGCGCCTGCAGCGGCGATGCGATCGCCTTCGATCAGCACTGTGCCTTCCGGCACGTCGCCCACCGGGCCGGGTGTGACGATGTGGGCGTTGATGATCGCGATGGTTTCCGCCTGCGCGCTTCCGGCGAGAGCCAGCGCTGCCGCAGTGCCGGCAGTATAGATCCATTTGCAGAACATGTCAGAGATCTCCCGCCGGCTGCCCGAGTTCGAAATCGGACCTGTGCTGTGTTGCGGGATCATCGGCGTCGAAGACCAATGCCCCGTCGATGAAGACTTTTTCGGCAATGGCGTAGATGCTGAAGGGATCGTGGTTCCACATCACGACATCGGCCATCTTGCCGGGTTCCAGCGTGCCGGTCCTGTCGGCCACGCCCATGATCCTGGCGGGATAGGCGGTGAACCATTTGACGGCTTCGGTCTTGGGGATATCGATCCCGGCGCGGCGCCCTGCGGCCAAGGCGATGGCGGCCTGTACGTTCAACCGCTGCGCGCGTTCCGCGCTGTCCGAATGCATGACCACGCAGACCCCGGCCTTGGCCAGGATTGCGGCGTTTTCCTCGATCGCGTCATAGGCTTCCATCTTGAAGCCCCAGTGGTCCGCCCAGGTCGCCACGCAGATGCCGTTGGCAGCGAGCAGTCCGGCAACCTTGTAGGCTTCCGTTGCATGGTGGAAGGCCGTGATCCTGTACCCGAATTCCTTCGACAGATCGATCATTGTGGCCATTTCATCCGCGCGGTAGCAGTGGTTCTGGACGAGGATTTCGCCCTTGAGAACGCCCGCCAGCGTTTCGAGAGCGAGGTCGCGCTTGGGCGGTGCCGCGTCCTCGCCGCGCGCGGTCTTCTCGTTGTAGGCGTCCCATTTGCGCAGATAGTCCGCCGCGTCGATCCAGGCCTTCCGGTAGCCCGCGACATTGCCCATGCGCGTGGCGGGGGACCGGCCCCGGCTGCCGTAGCGGCTTTTCGGATTTTCACCGCAGGCCATCTTGAGATCGTAGGGCGCCCCGGGAAATTTCATTGCCTGCGCCGTCAGGGCAGGGACGTTCTTGATCGCCACGCCCCGTCCCCCGAACAGGTTTGAGGAACCGGGAAGGATCAGCATGCTGGTAACGCCGCCCGCGCGGACCCGGTCGAAATTGGGGTCTTGCGGCCAGATGGCATGTTCGGCCCAGACTTCGGCGGTGTTGGGGGCGACGTTTTCGTTGAGGTCTACCTGCCCTTTTACCGCAGGGGCCGGAAAGACGCCCAGATGGGAATGGGCATCGATGACGCCGGGCGTGACCCACTTGCCTGTCCCGTCGATGGTGACGGCACCTGCCGGAACCGGAACATCCTTGCCGACGGCGAGGATCCTGCCTTGCCGCATCACGATCGTGCCGTGCTCGATGAGGGCGCCTGCCGCCGTCAGGATCGAGGCATTGACGATGGCGGTCTCGCGGGAGGGAAGGGGTTTGTAAGTGCTGGGATAGGAACCGTATTCCGCGCCAGGACCGGCTTTGGCCGAGCTGCCCGCCAGAGCCGGGGACGCCGGAAAGGGGACTGTCAGCAAGGCCGTCATGATGGCCACGCGCCCCGGCACTTTCCGCAAGGCTTTGGCGAAACGATGGGCTGATGATCCATGGGGCACGTGGCTGTTCCTTAGGTGGGATTGAAAGGTCAAGGGGGCTCCGCCTCCTGCGCCAGGAGCGTTCCCGCGCGATGCGGAAACGCTCCCTTCGCGGCGCCGGGATGGAGCGCCGGTCAGAACTCCTTGGAGACGTTGACGTACCAGTACCGCGGCACGGGCGAATACAGCGCGCCGTCATAGCCAAAGCCGCTGGAGTTGAGCGGCGGGTGAGCGTTGGTGAGATTGCGGGCGCCCACCCGCACGCGGGCACCATCCATCGCACCGTCCTTGAAGGCATACTGCACGTAGAGGTTGGCGGTGGTGTAGCTGTCTAGCCGCAGGTTCTGGCCGCTCACGGTGATTGCGGTATCCATGATGCTGCTGGTGTAATCGACGAAGCCGCCCATCGTGACTTGCCCCAGGTTCCAGGTGAGCGAGGTCGATCCCCGCCATTTCGGGAAGCCGCCTTGCCGGATCTGGTCCGAGGCCTCGGGAATGACGGTATCGACGTCGATCTGCCCGGCGGAGCGGGCATCCAGCAGGGCCTGCACTTCCGGTGAGACGTTGCGGAAGTACTTGAGCAGATAAGCTGCGTTGATCCCCAGGCTGAAATCGCCGATGCCGGTATCGCGCACCGACAGGTTGAAGCCGAAGTCGATGCCGCGCACCGTTTGCGGTTCCAGGTTGCGGTACTTGTCCTCGACATATTGCACGGTGCCGACCGGATCGATCCCGGTGCCTGCGAACAGGGCGATGTCATCCGCTGTGGCCGGCCTGCGGCTCACGTTGGGATCGGCGCTGCCCTGCACGCGGGCCAGATAGTCGCTGATCATGGCATTGCCCCCGCCGAACACGCCGACGATGCCCTTCTGCTTCACTTGCCAGTAATCGACGGTGAACGTCGTGCGCACGCGGCTCGTGTTCATGAACGGCGGTTGCACCACGGCGCCGGCAGTCCAGGTTTCCGAGGTTTCGGGCTTGAGATCCGGGTTGCCCGCACGCCGCTCGGTCGCGACGTAACGCTGCGAGCACTGGTTGAAGTTGGAGATACGGCCTGCGCGAAGATCGGCTTCGCAGCGGATCCAGTCGGTCCGCGTGTTACCGCGCGTCACCAGCGTGGCGTTGGTCTGCTCCAGGTTCGGAGCCCGGAAACCCTGCGCCCAGGAACCGCGCAGCCGCAGCCCGTCGAACAGATCCCAGGCTGCCGCGACCTTGGGCTTGGCGATGCTGCCGAAGTCCGAATAGTGCTCGTACCGCCCGGCCAGTTGCAGTTCGAGGCTGCGGACCAGCGGCACGTCCATGTCCTGCGAGACGATGGGAACGGCGAATTCGGCATAGGCAGACAGGACGGTGCGTCCGCCCTTCGTATCCGGCGTGGGGCTGACGCCGAACAGCTCGCTGGGCTGGTTGATGCCGGTTACGGTATCGGTCCAGGTCAGCGTTCCATCCACCCGGGGATCGCGATTGTCGTACTGCGTATCGCGGCGGGCCTCGGCGCCAAAAGCCATGCCGACATTGCCTGCGGGCAGGGCGAACAGGTCAGACTTCGAAGCGCGAAAGTCCCACTGGGCCAGCGTGGACTTGTTCCTGCGCACGTTCTTTACCCGGATGGAATCGAGCGCGGCCTGGCTGCTGGGCGTGGAATCGATGCCCATCGGATCGTTGGGATTGCCGCCGTTGAACGGGTTGTAGGCATCGGGTGTGGAGAGCGCGAGGCTTTGCTGGAGCGCGGTGGCGCTGATGCCGTCCTGCGAATCCCGTACGCTTGCTTCGGAATAGAGCAGGGCGCTTTCCCAGTCGAAACCCAGCGCTTCTCCGCGCAGACCGGCCAGGAAGCGGGACTGTTTGTTCTCGACATTGACGATCGTCGGACCCGCATCGTTGAAGATGTAGTTGGTGATCGTGACCGGCAGCCCTTCGGCGGGAGCATCGATGCCCGGCAGGCGGTTGGGATTGGCGGAGCCATCCGCGAACGTCACCGGGCCGAAGGGGTTCCAGTAGTTGGAGGCGGGAACTGTCATCCGGATCGAGCCGATGGTGAAGACGCTGCTCTGCACGCTGCGGGTCTTGGCGTAGTAGTAACTGGCCTCGCCGAACAGCGTCAGGTTGTCGGTCAGGTCATAGTGGCCGGTGGCATAGACATTCGCGCGGTCCAGCTTGGGCATGATCGAGATCGGGAAATAGGCCTGCGCGTCCCAGCGGGTGTTGCGGTCCGCGCCGGTCGTCGCGCGGTTGCCGTCGTCGATGCAGATATCGTTGGGCAGAACCGCGGCACAGCCCCCGTTGGCGGTAGGCTGGATCGAAAAGCTGCCCCCGGCCGTGGTGAGGCGCGTTGACCCCTGAAACACGGGAACGCCGCCCAGCGTGGTGAAGTTGCCCCACGGAGAGCTGGTGCTGGTGTCATCCAGGCTGTTGGAGCCTTCGAAGATGGTGCCCAGGAACGGCTTGAAGAAGCGGTGATCCGATGTGGCGGTGAAATCCTGATCCGTGGAATCGAGCGCGCTGCGGTGCACATAGTTGAACAGCATCGAGATATTGCCGCGCCCTTGCGCGAAGTCCGTGCCCAGATAGCCCGAGCCGCTGAATTCGCGCATGCCGGTGCCTTCGGCGCCGCCGTATTGCGCGGTAAGGCCGCCGCCGCTGATATCGTCGCGCAGGATGGTGTTGACCACGCCCGCGACGGCATCGGTGCCATAGAGCGCCGCCGCGCCGTCACGCAGCACTTCGACGCGCTGCACGCCGTACACGGGGATCGCGTTGGTGTTGTAGGTGGTGACAGGGGCCAGCGTGTTGCTCGCCTGGCTGGAGGGGTGCTGAACCACGCGGCGGCCGTTGATCAGGACAAGCGTGTTGCCGACACCCAGCCCGCGCAAGTCGACCGAGCCGATATCGCCGCGCGCGAAGTTGCTGCTGACCTGCCCCCGGCTGCTGTTGAACGAGACGCCGCCCATCTGCGGGATCGAGCGGAACAGCTCGTCGCCCGACACGGCGCCGGTGGCGGCGATCTGCTCTTCGCTGACGACGGTGACAGGCAGCGCCTGGCTGGTCTTCGCCCCGCTGATCCGGGTGCCGGTCACGATGATATCGCCCTGCGGTGTACTGTCCGGCGCCGTGGTCTCCGGCGCATCGGAAGTTTGCGCCAGGACAACCTCCGAAGCGGCAAGACTGAACAGAGACGCGGCGAGCAGCAAGGCTCGCCGGTGATGATTGTGGATCATGTGCATTGGTTCCCTCTGTTGCCGCAGGGCCGCCGCCCCTCGCGCCCTCCGCGGGGAAATGCGGCAGCTGCGGTACCCGCTGCAGCCATATGAAACGAACAGGCCCGGGAATTCTGCCAATCGCGAAAGCAAAATATTGTGATTCAGCGCAGTGAGCGGGACAAACAAAAGCCCGATGGCCCCTTGGGAGGGCCATCGGGTAAGGTGGGTTCGGGAATGTGCCGCAAGCCCTGCGGCAGGGTCTAAAGGTTCAGCCCGGCGTGCGGGTGACAACGAAGGACCGGTCAGCCCATTCGCGCGGATCGACATTCGGGAACCTCTGGCTGATCCGGCCGGTTCCGGTGATCCAGGTGACTTCGACAGTAACCGGCTTCATGGTGGCAAGACCGAAGTGCACCGGAGTCACACTCTGCGCACCATAGCCGCCGCCGGTCGAGACCAGCCGTGTGGCGAGGATGCGTCCCTTCTTGTCGTAGAGGCGGATTTCGGTGCCGGGAGGGGCCTGACGCCCGTCAGCCCCGCGCACCAGCACGTGGAGCGAGCGGTGCGCATCGCCGGGCGCCATGGCATTGCGGAACAGGAAATGACCGCCCACTGCGCTGTAGCCATGGGTCATGTTGAGATCGATCGCGCCGTCGCCATCGAAGTCCACCCATTCCACGCCGTGATCGCCGTTGTTCACCAGCGGGTTGGCGGCAATCACATTGACGAAGCCTTTTTTGCCCTCGTTGTGGAACAGCGCGTCGGCGGGAACCTGCTCGCCGCGCGGGCCGTGATAGGACGTGACGAACAGATCGAGCCGCCCATCGTTGTCGTAATCGCCCCAGCTCGCGCCGACCGCGTGGTTCTCCACTGCAAGTCCCAGCGCGGGCGCGGTGTTGGTGAAGCGCCCGTTGCCGTCATTGTGCCACAGCACGTTGTGGCCGTAGTTGGGCACGAAAATGTCGAGATGCCCGTCGTTGTCGTAATCGCCCACCGCGCAGCCGACGCCGCCCTCGGTCTTGTCGCGCACCGGCTGGTCCATGCCGAGCGCGGGCGCGGCATCGGTGAAGGCACCGCCGTCGTTGCGCAGCAGGGCATCGGCCTTGCCCGACTGGTTGGCGAGATAGAGATCCAGATCGCCGTCCTCGTCATAATCGAACCAGCAGGCGCCCACGGTCGAGCGGAACAGGGTTGGTGGCGCATCGGCCAGAATCTGGGCGAAACGGCCGCCATCGTTGCGGTAGAGGCGGTTCTTGCCGATGCGGTCGGTCGCGTAGAGATCGAGGTCGCCGTCCCCGTCGAGATCGACCCAGTTGTTCTGGCGGGAAGACCGGCCGGGGACCGTCAGCCCGGCTTCGGCGGCGACATTCGTGAAACCCTTGCCGCCGTTGTTGTGGAACAGGGCAGTGAGGCTGTCCGGCATGGTGGCGCCTGCCAGCAGGTCCAGCCAGCCGTCGCCGTCGTAATCGCCCCAGCTCAGCCCGCGAAACTCCGGGCCGGAAGCGGGCAGGCCCAATGCTTCGCCAACGCTGGTGAACTGGCCGCCATCGTTGCGGTAGAGACGGATCGCCCCGCTCTTGAGCGATACCGCGAAGTCGAGATCGCCGTCGTTATCGAAATCGGCCCATGCGTTTGACAGCGAACCGGCCTCGCCGAACAGATCGGGCTGGACGGACACGAAAGGATGGGCGGCGTCCTGAGCGCTGGCGGCCAGCGCGGGAATAAAAGGGCTTGCGGCGGCCAGCACCGCAAGCAGGGGGGGCAGATACTTCATGCAAGTGCTCCTTCGTCCCGGTGACGTGCGGGGCGTCAGAATGGGGTCGTGTCTTCCAGATGCTTTTCCACTTCGCCGCGATCGAGCCACAGCGTGCGGAACGTCTTGTCCGAGAGGTATTTGAGCTGGTCGCCGCGATGGGGCGATCCGGGCTGGCTGGAATTGCCGTAACTCATCAGGCCCACCGCCTTCATCGGGGTGCCGAATTCGACCATGGAGACCCAGGTCTCGCCATGGAGCGGCGTGCGCTCGCCGTTCTTCATCTTGCCCCAGGTGATCGTGCGGAAGACGCCGGTGTTGCCGAAGCCGCCGTTGCCGGGAAGATCGACATCGCCGATGTGAAAGCGCGAGACTTCGCCGAAAGGACGGTCGATGGCGCCGTAGAGCTCTTTGGTCTTCGCCACCGCCTGTTTGAGCATGGCGACCGCGGCGGCCGGATCCTTGAGTCCGCGCGGGGTTTCCAGCGGATCGTCAGGCGTCCATTTCACCGCATAGTTGCTCTGGTCCTTGAAGTTGTCGGGCGCGAAGATCGCGGCCCAGGTCTCGAACAGCAGCGCGCCGCGGCTGTCAGGCTCGAAGCGATGGTCCCATTGCGACAGCAGCGCGATCGCCTGGCGCACGTCCGGATCGGTATTGCCTTCGGCCGCTTGCGCAAGCGCCGGGATCAGGCGGTCCGCCATCAGCGAGCGGGTGGTCAGCTTCCTGGCGACGAAATCGTCGAAGCTCAGCTTCGGCCCATCGGCGAGCAGCTTGACCGACATCTGCGCGCGCTGGCTTTCCGGGCCGATGGGCGCCACGTAGGCCGGGAACGCCTTCGGATCGAGCTGGCGCGGCCAGGTGCTCAGCCATGGCGGATCGTTGGCGTTCTGCACGAAGCCGCTGACCGGATCGAGCACTTTGGGCATCTCGTCGAAGCTGTGCAGGCCGCTCCACAGCGTCTTGGAGGTATCGCCGGGCACGGGCTTCGACCAGTAGGCGACATCCCCGCTTTCGTGCTTGGGCAGCAGGCCGTTGTCGAGATAGAGGATGTGCCCGTCTCGGTCGGCATAGACGATGTTGAACATCACCACCTGCATCTCGCGCAGGGCCTTGCTGAACGTGGCCCAGTCATGCGCCTTGCCCATGTCGAGGTACTGTTGCAGCACCCCGGGCCGGTCCAGCCCCGCCACCTTGAGCGCGACTGTCATTTTGCCGCCGGGCAGATCGAAGACCGGGCCCTGCACCGCGTAGCGCTGGGTGAAGGTTTCCGTTTTCATCGAGCCGTCGGGCTGGCGGACCTTGAAGCTCTTGGTCTCGGTGCGGAACGGGCGGACTTTGCCGTCGAACAGGTAGCCACCATTTTTCAGGGTGAGGGCATAGCTGGTGTAGCCCAGCATGGTGTTCACGGTGTTGGTGAACCCCAGATCCTTGTTGAATGCGAAGCGCAGCACCGGCAGGCCCACTTGCGTCGCGCCATAGACGCTGAGGCCGGGGGCATTGATCTGGGCTTCCATATAGGTGAGCAGGCTGGGCGCCCAAGGCAGGTGCGGATTGGCGAGCAGCATGGAATGGCCGCTGGCCGAGCGTGATGGCGCCACCGCCCAGGCGTTCGACCCGCCCGCCTCGTTGGTCTTCGGTTCGACCAGCACCCGGCGGTCGGACGCGATGTAGAGGAAGTTCATCAGCCGGTGGGCATGGGCGATCACATCGACGCCTTTGACCGGCAGCACTTGCAGCACTTCCGGGTCGATCTTGTCGCGGTGCGCCTCGGCATAGGCGTTGATCCCGGCGGCGAAAGCGTCGAGATCCTGGCGCATCTGCGGGGTTTGCAGCTTGTACCACTGCGCGGCGCGCTGGGGCACGCCGTTGGCGATCAGCCAGCGGTCCTGCTTGGCGAACTTTTCGCCCCAGTACTCGGCGGCCTTGGCGCGGGATTCGCCGTACATGTGCAGCAGGATGTCGCCGTGGTTCTGCGCCTGGGCATAGCCGAAGCCATAGAACGCACCGGCTTCCGTCTTGGCATAGACGTGCGGGACGCCGAAGCTGTCCCACAGGATTTCCCCGCCGCCGAAGGCCGTCTTGCGCGCGGCCGCTTCGGCAGCGGAGGGGGGCATGAGGGAACTGGTCCCGGTAACGGCGGCCAATGTCAGGGCCAGTCCGATCGCGGCTGAACGCATGGCGGATCTTCCTTTCATAGGGCCGATGCGCCCTGAGCAGGACGCACCGGCCTGCGGTTCAGAACGAGAGAGCGACGCGGCCGTAGTAGTAACCGCCGGTGAAGCCGTAGGGCGATGTGGTCGGGTACATGCCCGCGCCGTAAGCGGCGCTGTAGATGCCGTTCTCGTCCGGATAGACGTTGAACAGGTTGTTGGCCCCCACCGCGATCTGGACCATTTCGGTCGCCTGCCAGGCCAGTTCGGCGTCCGTGATCCACTTGGCACCGAACGTGCGGTCGCGCGTGGTGTCGTTCTGGAGCGAGGCAAGCGTGCCGTAGCGCACCACCCGCGTGTTGAGCGTGAAATCGCCGATCGTGGTGGTGTTGCCGAGCATCAGCTTGGTCTTGGGCAGGTTCTTCGTCAGATTGGCCTGCGAGACCCTGTCGAACAGCACGTAGTCCGGGCCCAGCGAGGCCAGCTCTGCGGGATTGTCGGAAATGCGGGTGATAATGTTCTTGTTGTAATTGTACCCGATGTTCCACGCCATCTTGCCAAGGTCTCCCAGCGGATGGCTGTAGGTCGCCACCACGTCGATGCCCCGGGTGCGGGTATCGATCGCGTTGGTGTAGTACTGCGCGCTGATATAGGGCGAGAGGCCATTGGCGACGAGGATTGCCGAGACCGCATCGCCGGTGAGCGTGCTGGTGATGGCGATGCGGTCCTTCACCTTGATCTGGTAGGCATCGACGGTCAGCGTCAGCCGGTCGATCGGGGTCAGCACGAAACCGGCACTGAAGTTGGTGGACTTCTCCGGTTTGAGGGGCTGCGATCCCAGCGCGATAGCAGCGGCCGAATTGACCGGCAGGGTCTTGATCTGGAGCCGGACCTGTTCGCCGTCGATGATGCGGAACTGGCCGGTCGTCGTCGCGTAGATCTGCTGCGCGAGGCCGGGCGCGCGGAAACCGGTGCTGACCGCACCGCGCAGCGCCAGCCACGGGGTTACGGCATAGCGCCCGTTGAGCTTGGCGATCAGCGTATCGCCCGAGGAATCGTCGTAGTGCTCGAAGCGCACGGCGCCACCGATGGTGATCGCGCTGGTGGGATCGTAGGCAAGATCGAGATAGGCGCCGAGGTTGTTGCGGCCGAGATGGCCCGCATCGTCGGCGGTGAAGCCGTTGGCTGCCTGCGCGCCCGTGGCCGGAACGCGCGTCACGCCATTGCTGTCGATATAGCTGTAAGTCCCGAGCGCCGAACTGGCTTCATCGCCCTGGATCACGCTGTAGGTTTCGCGCCGGAACTGCAGCCCGGCGGAGACCTGCAGGTTCCCGCCGCCCACGGCGTATCCCTTGGTCACGTCAAAAGTGTTCTTCCACTCGGTCGATTCCAGCGTGCCGATGTAGAAGCTGGTGGGGCTCGTCGGGCCGAGCGAGGCGTTGAGGGTATTGGAACCCGTCTGCCGCGCGCGGTTCTTGCCGAAGCCGGTTGCGAGATCCCAGTGCCATCCGCTCACTTCGCCGCGCAGACCGGCGGTGAATTCGAAGTCCTGCTCGCGAATGTCGCGGTGCGGGCGGAAGCCGTTGGGGTAGAGTTCGGGCAGCGAATTGGGGTTCGAGGGATAGCGGAAGGTATAGTCCAGCTCGGACTTGCGCTGGCTGAAGGTGCCGAACGAATAGAGTTCCACGCCGCCGAAATCGTAAGCGGCGTTATAGCCGGTGTTGATGGCCTGCGCCGGGAAGCCGCCGTAGTTGCGGGTGATCAGGCGGTCCGCCGTGGCCTCGCGCGGGTCGGTCTCGCCGTCGATCGGTGTGTAGAGCTGCACCGTGTCCGCGATCGGGCGGGCGCGGTTGGAAGCGGACTGCTTCTTCGCGCTGACGAAGACATCCGCAAAACCGGCATCGCCCAGCGCCACGCCCAGACTGGCATCGGCGAGATAAGTCTCGCCGTCGCTGCGGTCCATGTTCTGGCCCGCCGTGAAGCTGGCCGATCCGCCCGAGGTCTTGTCCTTGAGGATGATGTTGATGACGCCGGCAATGGCATCGGAGCCGTATTGCGCCGCCGCACCGTCGCGCAGGACTTCGATATGGTCCACGGCCGAGGTGGGGATCAGATCGAGATCGACCGGCACCGAGCCGTTGTAGAGCGAGGACACCGCATTGATCAGCGAGGTCTTGTGGCGGCGCTTGCCGTTGACAAGGATCAGCGTCTGATCGGGATTGAGCCCGCGCAGGCCGCCAGTGGAGATCACTGTGGAAGTGCCGCCGCCTGCGCGCGTCGGCACATTGAAGGAGGGGACGAGCGTGTTCAGCGCCGCCAGCAGGCCCGGCTTGCCGGTTTTCTCCAGATCCTTGGCGGAAATCACGTCGACGGGGGTGGGGCTGTCCGCCACGGTGCGCGGCATGCCGCGCGAGCCGGTGACGACGATGTCGACCGGCACATCTTCCTTGGTGTTCCCGGCTTCATAGGGCGCCGCGGCGGCGGTGGCCTGCCCGGTCAGGGGAAAGGCTGCGCTGCCCGCGCTTTCGCTGCCCGCAAGCTGGACGGAGCCCCGGGCCGGACGCTCCATGTCTGCGAAGGAGAGGGCGATGCCGCGCGGCCCGGCGTGATTGACCTTGAGGCCCGTGCCAGCGAGCATGCGCTGCAAGGCCTCGTCCGGCGTCATGCGTCCGGAAACCGCCTTTGTGCGCATGCCCTGAACCTTGTCGTAGGGAAACAGCACCTGATAGCCCGACTGGCGCGAGAAGACCGCCATGGCCGTCTTGAGTGTCTGCGACGGAATGGCGAAGTCCATGGCGGACTGCCCCGGCGTGGACGCCGATCCGATCGTGCTTGCGTGAGCGGTGAAGGGGATACTGCAGGCGGCCAGCGCCGAGGCAGCAACACAGCCGAGTTCCAAAGCGGTTCGTTTACGGGACTTCATGGAGGCAGCTCCCGGGTTTTCAGTGTGGGTGTCATGGAGGTGAAACGAAGTGCTCCCGAAAATCTGCCAACGGCTTTCGCAAATTAATTGCAGGCCATTGTCCGCAGCCCGCTCCCGGCCGGACCGGCCGTGACAGAAAGGTGACAGGAATGTCCCGTACCTTCAGCGGAAGGGCGGCGATAACGGGGGTGGCGCGTGCATCCGGCAAGAAGCAAACTCGATTGGTTCAAGCAGACCATTCTGCCGCACGAAGCCGCTCTGCGCGGGCGCCTGCGCCGCGTGCTTCCCCATTCGAGCGAACTGGACGACATGGTTTCGGAAACCATGGCCCGCGCGTTCGCGGTCGAGGACTACCGGCGCGTTACCAACGGACGCAGCTACCTTTTTACGATCGCGCGCAACCTTGTTATCGACGAAGCCCGGCGCGCGAAGGTCGTTTCCTACGAAGTGATCGCCGATCTCGATCTGATCGCGGATGACATGTCCGCGGAGCGGAAACTGCAGGCCCGCGATGAACTGCGCCGTCTTGAGACGATCATAGACTCGCTGCCGATCCAATGCCGCCGGGCATTTATTTTGCGCCGTCTGCACGGTAGACCGGTGAAAGAAATAGCAGAAGAGATGGGCTTGTCCGTTTCTACTGTAGACAAGCATATCGCGCGTGCGGCCCTGAAGGTCATGCAGGCGATCGGCAAGCATGAGGGTTTCGGATTTGGATCGTCGCGGGGAAGCAGCCAGAGACTGGTCGGCGATCGAAGCCGAAGCGGCCCGGCTGTATCTTGAAGCCCAGCAAAGCGGCGATTGGGATGCCGCCTACGCATGGGTGGAGCAGGATCCGGCCCATGGCTATGCCTTCGCCAAGGCCGAGACGAGCTGGGAACTGTCCGGGCAGCTGGACAATGCCTATCTGCCCGAAGTCCCCGAAGACGTGGCAGGCCCGGCGGGCCGTTTCGAAGCGCTGTTCAGCCGCCGCGCCTTCGTGGGGATCGTCTGCGCCGCGCTGATCGGCACGGCAGGCGCCGTTTCCATCCAGAAGTGGATGGAAGTGCGGCGGTACAGCACCCCGGTTGGCGGGGAGCGTGAAATCGATCTGGCCGACGGCAGCGTGCTGAAGCTCAATACGGACAGTTCCGTCGAGGTGGCCCTGCGCAAGGATGTCCGCCTCGTCCGCCTCCTGCAGGGAGAGGCGCGCTTCAACGTGGCGCATGAAAGCAAGCGGCCGTTCGTGGTGGATGCGGGCGATATCTCGTTCCGGGCGCTTGGCACTGTCTTTGACGTGCGCAGGCACGATGGCGTGACGGCGCTGACGGTAATGTCCGGACGGGTCGGGGTCGATAACAAGGGCAAGCGCAAGGCGGTTGTCGATGCGGGGGACTACGCCGTCGTCAGCGGCGGGCAGGTGGGGGTTTCCACGCTCACCGGCAGCGAGATGGCGCGGCGCACCGCCTGGAGCGAGGGCATCATCACTTTCGATGGGGAAACGCTGGAACAGGCGGTGGCGGAGCTGAACCGCTATCGCGCGAAGCCGCTTGTCATCGGATCGCCGCAGATCGCCTCGCTGCGCGTGGGAGGCACGGTTCACACGCGCGACTCCGATACCTTCATCCGCTCGCTGGGGGCGACTTTCGGCATTCGCGCGGTGCCGGGCAAGGACAGCGTGATGATCCTGCCGGGCAAGGCATCGCCGGGCGCGCAGGCCGCGCCGGAAAGCCCGGGCGGTTCCGGAAACTGATGCGAAATCATGGGGGTGGGCTGGCAGATTGGCCAGTGCCGTTCGTTATGGGGGAATATGCATAGCCCGAACAGCCTGGAGGCAAGCCGCAAGGAGAACCGGTCTCCGCTGAAATCGATTTTCGGCGGGGCACTGGGCAATCTCGTCGAATGGTACGACTGGTACGTCTATTCGGCTTTCACACTCTATTTCGCCCCGGTGTTCTTTCCCCAGGTGGATGCCACGGCCCAGTTGCTCAATGCGGCGGCCATTTTCGCGGTCGGCTTTCTCATGCGCCCGCTGGGGGCGTGGCTGATGGGGATGTATGCGGACCGGCGCGGGCGCAAGGCTGGCCTGACCTTTTCGGTGATCCTGATGGGATCGGGCTCGCTGCTGGTCGCCTGCACGCCCGGTTACGCGCAGATCGGCCCCTGGGCCTCCGCGCTGCTGCTGCTGGCCCGGCTCATGCAGGGGCTCTCGGTCGGCGGCGAATATGGTGCCAGCGCTACTTACTTGTCCGAAATGGCCCAGCGCGAGCTGCGCGGGTTCTTTTCCAGCTTTCAGTATGTGACCTTGATCGCCGGGCAATTGCTGGCGCTTTGCGTGCTGCTGGTGCTGCAGGCGGTCTTGACGGAAGCCCAGCTTGAGGCCTGGGGCTGGCGCATTCCCTTCGCCATGGGCAGCGTGCTGGCCTTCAGCGTCTTCTACATCCGGCGCTCCATGGCGGAGACGGCCGATTTCGAAGCCGCGCATGCGGACAAGGACGCGCGCAAGTCGAGCGGTCTGGCGCTGATGCGCTATCATCCCCGCCAGTTTGCGGTGGTCGTGGCGCTGACGGCGGGCGGGACGCTCGCGTTCTATGCCTATTCCACTTACATGCAGAAATTCCTCGTCAACAGTGCCGGGTTCAGCCGGGAGACCTCCACCGGGATCATGGCGGCGGCGCTGTTCATCTACATGCTGCTGCAGCCGCTGGCCGGGTGGCTGTCAGACCGGCTGGGGCGCAAGCCGCTGCTGATTTCCTTCGGTATCGCCGGAATGCTGCTGACGGTTCCGATCTTCGAACAGCTCAAGCAAGCGGCATCATCGTTTCATGCCTTCCTGCTGGTGCTCGCTGCGCTGGTGATCGTGACGGGCTATACCTCGATCAATGCCGTGGTGAAGGCGGAGCTGTTCCCGGCCAAGATCCGTGCGCTCGGCGTGGCGCTGCCTTATGCGCTGGCCAACACCCTGTTTGGCGGCACGGCGGAATACGTGGCCCTTTCGTTCAAGGAAAAGGGCTTCGAAAGCGGGTTCTACTGGTATGTGGCCGCGATGATCGGGATGTCGATGATTGTCTTCCTGTGGATCGACAGGTCGTCCCGCACGCAAGTGGACGGCTTTGGGGAACCGGTGCGCTGATCCGGGCTGTACCGTTGAGGATGAACCCCTTTTTCCGGTTCCCGGCAATTCCGACAGGCGGAATTGGCCGTCTTGTCCGTTTCACAGATAGGAAGAGCGGATGACGGGTTTTCCGTTCCGCTTCGTCACAGGCGCGGACTTCGTGCGGTCCGGCGATACAGGGGAACGGAACATGGGCGCATTGCAAGGCCGGTGGAAGAGGCCGGTCAGGCTCCTCAGTCTTTCAGGCGTGGCTGTATCTTTCCGGGGGCGAGCTTCGGCCGCTCTTCTTCTGAGCCTTGGGCTCGCCGCAGGCAGTGCAGGCCCGGCGGTTTCCGCCCAGCCGCCCGCGTCCGTGCCGCGGGCGGTGCAGGAACCGGCGCTTTTCACGCTGCTGCCGGCGGGCAAAGGCGGACTGCCTGTCCGTTTGCCCGCGGCAGGACCGGACGGTGTCATCGCGCGCTATCTCTACACCCCCTCGATCGCGGGCGGGCTGGGGGCGCCGAGCATCGGCCTCGACCGGGCACGGCTGGGGCAGACCCAGATCCTGCTGTTCCGCAAGGTGGGGAACCGGGTCTTCGCCGAGTTCGAGAACTTGCGCTTCCGTGCCCTCAGCGGCGATGCGGGGGAGGAACAGGCCGTCCGGCGTTCGTTTTCCAACTCGCCGGTCTGGAGCGGGGACATCGTTGAGGAGAACGCCCAGGGCATCGTGGTGGACCTGGGCGGCTTTGTCATGCGGGATGCCTTCAATGTCGCGGGCAGGCTCAAGGCGGCGCAGGCGGGGGCTTTCAGGATCGATCCCAAGCTCAGCTATATCGACCGCGGCCAGAGCATGGCCTTCCCCGGCAATGTGGAGTTCGAAGCCGCGCTGACGTTCACCAGCGCGGACCCGGGGCGCGATCTGCAGCGCGTGGTGCCGGACGGGCGGGCGCTGACGGTCCGCATGCACCACAGCTTCATCCGCCTGCCCGATGCCGGTTTTCATCCGCGCCCGCACGATCCGCGCACCGGCACCTCGGTGCAGGTCATCCGCAATGACTATTCCGCCGATGTCGATCAGCCGGTCGTAACTCGTCTCGCGCGCCGGTTCCGGCTGGAGAAGATCGACCCTGCCGCAGCCCGCTCGCGCGTGAAGAAGCCGATTGTCTTCTATGTCGATCGCGCGGCTCCGGGGCCGATCCGCACGGCGCTGATGGAAGGCGCCCAATGGTGGGCGCAGGCGTTCGATGCGGCCGGGTTCATCGATGCCTTTCAGGTGAAGCTGCTGCCCGAAGGCGCCAATCCCATGGATGCGCGCTACAACGTGATCGCCTGGGTCCATCGCGAGACGCGGGCTTGGTCTACCGGCTCGACCATCGTTGATCCGCGCACCGGAGAGATCGTGCGCGGTGTCGTGCAGCTTGGGTCACTGCGGGCCTGGCAGGACAAGCTGATCTTCGAGGGGCTGGCGGGCGCCGCGCATGAAGGCACCGGGGCGGCGGACGATCCGGTCGAACTGGTGCGCGCCCGTCTGCGCCAGCTTGCCGTCCACGAAGTTGGCCATGCGCTGGGCCTGTCGCACAACTTTGCGGGAAGCACTTTCGCCAACCGCGCTTCGGTGATGGATTATCCGGCACCGCGCATCGGCATCACCGATGGCAAGCTCGATTTCTCGGATGCCTATGCCACCGGCGTCGGTGCGTGGGACCGTTTCGCGGTCCAGTGGCTCTATGGCGAGTTCGCGCCGGGGACGGATGAAGCATCCGCGCTCGATGCTCTGGCCCGCGAAGCGCAGGCGAAGGGCTACCGCTTCGTGGCCGATGGCGATACCCGCGGAGACGGCGATGCGCAGCCGTGGGGCGCAATGTGGGATGATGGCACGGATGCGGTTGCGGGGCTGGAGCATGTCCTGCAAGTCCGCCGCATCGCGCTGGAGCGCTTCGGGCTGGACAACCTGCCCGATGGCGCGGCGGCGGCCGGTCTGCAGCGGATGCTGGTTCCGGTCTATCTGTTCCATCGTTATGAAGTGACGGCGGCCTCCAAACTCGTGGGCGGCGTCGATTACAGCTATGCCGTTAAGGGAGACGGCCACGAGCTGGCTTCCGTGGTTCCGGCGGAACGTCAGCGAGCGGCGCTTGAAGCCCTGGTGGGAACGCTTGATCCGGCTGTCCTGGATCTGCCGGACAGGCTGATCCCGCTGCTTTCCTCGGTCCAGTCCGGCACGCCGGACCGCCAGTTCGAAATCGAGCTGCTGCCCGGCCGCACGGCTGCGGCCTTTGACTGGGGCCGCGCGGCCGAAGTGGCTGCCGATGGCACTTATGCTGCCTTGCTGGCGCCGGAGCGGCTCAACCGCCTTGTTCAGCAGTCCGCAGCCGATCCCGCGCAGCTTTCGCTCACCGAAATGCTGGGCCGGATCGAGAACGCGGTGATGGAACAACCGGCCGCCAGTGAGAGGCAGGCGGAAATCCGGCGGCATGTGCGGGCGCGCTATGGGCTGAGGCTGATCGCCCTGACGCAGGACAAGCGCCTGTCTTCCACGGCGATGGCCGTGGTCGAGGCGGAAATGGCGCATTTCGCCAGGCGGCTTCAGCGTTGCGGCAAGGGCGGGATCGAAGGGGATCACTGCCGTTACCTCGCAGCCTTGCTCACCGCCGCCCCGGATGCCCGCGCGAAGCTGGCCGAACCCGTGGCGCCGCCGCCCGAAATTCCGCCCGGCGCACCGATCGGCAGCAACGAAGACTGCTGGTTCTGCGCCACATCCGCCCTTGCGCCGGGCAAGGGACACAACTGATGAGAATAGGGGACAACTTCATGCGCAAAGGCCTGATCGCCGTCGTCCTGACGGGCGTGATCACGTTTCCGGCAGGCAACCTTGCCGCAAAGTCCGGAGATACGACTGTGGCGCTGGTCGGCGCGACGGTGTTCGACGGGACGGGGGCGGCGCCCATGGTCGAAACCGTGCTCATCAAGGGCGATCGCATCGTCGCGGCTGGGCCCGATGTGAAAGTCCCGCGCGGCGCGAAAGTCGTGAATGCCAAGGGCAAGGCGCTGCTGCCCGGCTTCTTCGATCTCCACACCCACTGGACCCCGGCGGGAGAGCCCGCGGCCACTCCGAAAATCGCCGCTGCCTATGCCAAGGCGGGCGTGACCACGGTCAACGATTTCCACGAACAGCCCGAATCCTATGCGCCGCGCCGGGCATGGCTGAAAACGCTGGTGGCGCCGCATGTGAACTTCGCCGCGCGCATCAGCACGCCCGGCGGGCACGGGGCGGACTGGGCCGATCAGGCGACGACGATCTGGATCAACACGCCCGAGGCGGCCAAGGCCGCGATCAAGGGGCTTGAAGCCTACCAGCCCGATCTCATCAAGGCGTTCACCGACGGCTGGCGCTATGGCATGTCGCCCGACAATACCAGCATGGACGAATGGACCCTGAAGGCCCTGTCCGATGCCGCACATGCGCATGGCTGGCCGGTACTGACGCACACGGTGGCCGTCGAGCGCGGGCTGGTGGCGGCGCGCGGTCACGTGGATTCGCTGGCTCACGGCCTGCAGGATCGCCCGCTGACCCCGGAAGAAGTGAAAGTCATCGCCGCCAGCGGCATGGGCATGGCGCCGACACTTGCCGTCTACGATCCCTACAAGCCGGGCCGCCGCTCTGACGATCCCGAAGATCCGCGCTACAAGCAGTCCGTCGCCCGGTTCGGCAATGCGCTGCACAATGTGAAAGCGCTGTTCGACGCGGGCGTGCCGATCGCGCTGGGCACCGATGCCGGGATGTTCGCCACCCCGCATGGCACGTCCACCCTGCATGAGATGGAGTTGCTGGTGAAGGCCGGGCTCACCCCCAGCCAGGCGCTCGTCGCCGGAACCCGGACGAGTGCGCGGATCATGCGGCTCGATCAGGACCGCGGCACTATCGCCAAGGGCAAGCGGGCCGATCTCGTCCTGATCAGCGGCAAGCCGTGGATCGACATCACCGATGTCTACAAGACCTATCAGGTCTATATCGACGGCAAGCTCGTCAGCGGGCAGGGCGCGCCGCCGCTTCCCGCCGCCAATAAGGCTGATTGGCTGCCATCGGTGACAGTGCCCGCGCTGGTCGACGATTTCGAGCGCATGGACCGCCGCTCCACGCTCGATACGCTGCGTCTGGAGACCGGAGACGGTGGTATGGACCGCACGGTGGAGATCACGCAGACGGTGCCGCGCGAAGGTGGCGGCAGGGCGCTCAGCCTCTCGGCCCGGATGGCGGTGAAGGAGGGGGCCTATGCCGGCTTCGCGGTGCCGCTTACGCGCGGTTCGGTCACGCCGGTCGATCTTCGCGGCTACAAGGGCCTGCGTTTCGATATCAGGGGCGAAGGCGAATATCTGGTGCGCCTCAACGGCGTGGCCGGAAGCTGGGAAGCCAGAGTCACGGCCAAGCCGGGCTGGACCACGGTGGAACTGCCGTTCACGGCCCTCAGCCCGGTTGCGCGCCGGGGCAAGGAAGGGGCGGCCTATACTGGCGACGGCCTGACTCAGGTCGAGATCGGCGGTTCGCGTGCCGCCGGACAGCGGCTGTGGCTTCAGGCAGACAACATCCGCTTTTACTGATCCGGACGGGTGATGTCCGTTCGTGCCCTTCTTCCCACGTTACGATTTCGGAGCCCTCGCATGAAACGCACCTGGCTGCTGCTTTCCGCAACGCTGCTGCTTCAGCCCCTCGCAACGGCGCAGGCCCAGTCGCCGCCCGAGGCCGCAGCGCCTGCCGAGGCGATCACGCCTCCGGAGCAGGCCTTCCCGCAGCGCCCGGGTTCCGATTACTTTCTGGCCAATTACACCCAGTACGAGGCCTATCTCAAACGGCTCGCCAGCCAGTCTGACCGGATCAGGCTGATCGATATCGGCAAGACATCGGAAGGGCGCACCCAATGGGTCGCCGCCGTATCCTCGCCCGCCAACATCGCGCGGCTGGAGGAGTACCGCGAGATTGCCCGCAAGCTCGCGCGGGCAAGGGGCGTGGACGAGAAGGAGGCGGCCCGGCTGGCCGCCATGGGCAAGGCGGTCGTGTGGATCGATGCGGGCATGCACGCGACCGAGACAGTCACATCGCAAGGCCAGATTCAGGTGCTTTACCGCCTGCTCAGCCAGAACGATCCGGAAACCCTGCGCGAGCTGGACGATTGCATCATCCTGTTCGCGCATGACAATCCGGACGGCATGGAACTGGTCAGCAACTGGTACATGCGCAAGGCCGATCCCAAGGCGCGCGAATTCTCGACCCTGCCGCGGCTTTATCAGAAGTATGTCGGGCACGATAACAACCGCGACAGCTTCATGTCCGCGATGAAGGAAACGCGGAACATCAACCGGATGCTGTTCCGTGAATGGTATCCGCAGATTATCTACAACCAGCACCAGACCGGCCCGGCGGGCATGGTGGTGTTCGTGCCGCCGTTCCGCGATCCCTTCAATTTCAATTACGATCCGATCGTGATGGCCCAGCTCAACGAAGTCGGTTTTGCGATGCACTCGCGGCTGATTTCGGAAGGCAAGGCCGGATCGGGCACGCGCAGCGCCGCGCGTTACTCCACATGGCATAACGGCATGGAGCGTTCGGTCTCCTACTTCCACAATGCCATCGGCCTGCTGACGGAGATCATCGGCGGCCCCACGCCTGCGAAAATCCCGCTGGTGCCGGACACGCAGCTTCCGCGCGGGGACGAGATGATGCCGATTGCTCCGCGCGACTGGCATTTGCAGGATTCGCTCGATTACCAGTGGTCGCTCAACCGCGCGGTGCTGGATTACGCCTCGCGCAACCGCGAGCGGCTGCTGTTCAATATCTGGCGCATGGGCGCCAACGCGATCGCGCGGGGCAGCAAGGATAGCTGGACTGTGACGCCCGCCAAAGTGGACCGCCTGCTGGGCGCCGCACCGCTGGGAGCGAAGGGGTCCGACGAATACAACCGGCCCCGCGCGGGCGGGCCGAAGAAGATCGATCCCGCACTCTACAAGACGCTGATCGAGGTTCCGGCCGAGCGCGATCCGCGCGCTTATGTGATCGATCCCGTGCAGGCCGACATGCCGACCGCCATTGCCTTCCTCAATGCGCTGATCCGGGCCGGGGTGGAAGTGGAGCAGGCACAGGCCGGGTTCACGGCAGGCGGCAAGACATATCCCGCCGGAACCTACCTTGTTCGCACGGCGCAGGCCTATCGCCCGCATGTGCTCGACATGTTCGAGCCTCAGGACCATCCGCACGACACCGAGTATCCCGGCGGACCGCCCAAGGCGCCCTACGACATCACCGGCTATACGCTGGCGTACCAGATGGGTGTTCGCTTCGACCGCGTGCTGGATGGCTTCGAAGGGCGTTTCAGCACGGTGCCGGGTGAACTGACGCCGCCGCCGGGGCGTATCGACGGGCAGGGCGGTGCGGGCTGGATCGTCAGCCATGAAACCAACAACAGCTTCATCCTCACCAACCGGCTGCTGGCGGCGGGCCTCAAGCCTTCGTGGCTGACTGGCGCCGTCCGGGCGGACGGGGCCGATCTGGCGCCGGGGGCGATCTGGATTCCCCAGTCCGCAGCGGCAGAGACCATCATTGCAAAGGCCGTCCGCGAACTCGGCATCACGGCCCACGCCGTGGAGCAGGCACCGCAGACCGGGCTGATGACGCTAAAGCCCGTCCGCATTGGCGTGGTGGACCGTTATGGTGGCCTCATGACCGCCGGATGGACGCGCTGGCTGCTGGAACAGTTCGAGTTTCCCTATGAGCGGGTTTTCCCCGAACGGCTCGACGCCGGGAACCTGAACAAGGATTTCGATGTGCTAGTTTTCGCGGACGGCGCTTTGCCGGGGCAGGGCGCATGGGGCCGGGGCTGGGCGTCAAGGCAGCCTGCTGAAAAGGATACGCCGCGCGAATACCGCAGCCAGCTGGGGCAGGTGACTGACACGACCAGTGTGCCTGCAGTAAAGGATTTCGTGACCCACGGCGGCTCGGTCGTCGCCATCGGCGGATCGGCGCGGTTCACCGAACTGTTCCACACGCCGCTCAAGCCTGCATTGGTCCGGCAAGTCGACGGGGAAGAACAAGCGCTTTCCACCCGCGATTTCTACATTCCCGGCTCCATCCTCAAGGCGCGGGTCGATAACCGCCAGCCGCTTGCCTATGGCATGCCATCGCAAGCGGATGTGTTCTTCAACCGCGCGCAGACTTTCGTGCCGGATGGAAGCGCGGCGATCGCGCCGGTGGCGTGGTTCGAGGGGCGCGATGTGCTGCGCAGCGGCTGGGCGATCGGTCAGGAAAAGCTGGCAGGCACTTTTGCGGTGGCCGATATCCCGGTGGGCGAAGGGCGGCTGATGGTCATGGCGCCGTCCGTCGCACAGCGCGCGCAACCTTATGGGACGTTCAAGTTTCTGTTCAACGGACTGCTGCTGGGCGGGGTGGAACGCTGATCCTCGCCGGGATTTCCGGCGTCAGAATTCAGGTTCCGCCCGTCGCGAAGCAAGGCTCCCGGCAGCGATGGTTCACTGCCGGGGGCTTTTGTGCTGCGTTACTGTGCCGCGTCAGCCGGGGTGGCTGAGGCATCGCCCTGTTCGGGCGCTTGCCAGCCGCCGCCGAGCGCCTTGAACAGGTCGACCCGGTCGGAAGACAGGGAGCGCATCCCGTCCGCATAAGCGGAGCGGGCATTGAGCATCTCGGTCTGCGCCACCAGCACGTCCAGATAGGAGATCGATCCTGCCCGGTAGCGCTGATCGGCCAAGTGCCAGGCGCGTTCCGAGCGGTCCCTGGCTTCCTGCAAGGCGTCGAGCCGGCGCTGCCCGGTGGCAACGCGCGTCAGCGCCTGCTCGACTTCCTTGAGGGCCGTGAGCACCTTGCCGTCAAACGTGGCGAGGGCAGCATCGGCCTGTGCCTTGGCCTGGCGAACGCGTGCCCGGGCCACGGTGATGTTCGGGAAACTCCACGAGATCAGCGGGCCAAGCGAGAACGAGAAGGAATCGCTGCCTTTGACCTGATCGTTGCGGAAGAAGTTGCCGGACCCACCGAGGCTGATGCGGGGGTAAAGGTCTGCTGTCGCCACGCCGATCCGCGCGGTGTCCGCCGCCAGTTGCCGTTCCGCCTCGCGGAGGTCGGGGCGGCGCCGCAATAATGCGGCGCCGTCACCGACCGGAAGCGCAGAGGTGGGGGATTTGGGGCGGGTACACCCCTGCGCTCCCTTAGGGATCGAATCCGGCGTCTTGCCGAGCAAGGCCGCCAGTTCGAATAGGGCTACTTTCCGCTCTCCTTCGAGGGCGGGCACGGCCGCGCGGGCTGTGGCCGCAGCCGCGCCTGCCCGCTCTACATCGAGCTTGGCGGCCGACCCGGCGCGTTCCTGCGCGGTAATCAGTTTCAGGCTCTCTTCGCTGGTCTGGTAGGACTCGCGCGCGGTATCGAGAGCGTAAGCATAAGAGCAGGCGTTGAGATAGGCGCGGGTGGTTTCCGCCGCGACCAGCACGCGCACGCCGTCCCTTGCGGCTTCCACGGCCTCGGTATCGGCGCGGGCGGCCTGGATCGAGCGGCTGACCCGTCCGAACAGGTCCGCTTCCCAGGAGACGGCTGCCGAGGCGTTGGTGGACCACTGCGTATCGTCGAGGCTGACGAAGCCGCCGCCCCCGCTGCCGCCGATCTGCGCGGCATCGCCATAGGAGCCGCCGCCCGACAGGGTGGTGGACGGCAGGCGCCCGGAACGCGCTTCGCTCAGCACCGCACGGGCCCTGGCGAGATTGGCCGAAGCCACGCGCAAGTCGGTATTGGCGGAGAGTGCCTGTTCGATCAGGCCGTTGAGCACCGGATCGTTGTAGAGCTTCCACCAGTCGTCCGGCAGTGCCGCCGCCGGGTCCGCTTGGGCCGTTTTGGTAACGAAAGCGCCTGCGGAGGCTGAGGGCGTTTCCGGCGGGCGATAGTCCGGGCCCACGGCGCAGCCGGCGGTGGCCAGCAGCGAGACGAGAAGGGCGGAGAGGCGGGCCTTACGCATGGGCGATCTCCCCGATCTTCGCTTCTTCATCGGTTTCTTCTTCTTCCGTCGGTCCGCGGTGGTCGTCCGCCACGAACGTGTAGATCGTGGGCAGCACGAAGAGGGTGAAGAGCGTGCCGATCAGCATGCCCATGACCACCACGATGCCGATGGCATAGCGGCTGGCCGCCCCCGCGCCGCTTGCGAAGATCAGCGGCACGAGGCCCGCGACCATCGCGGCCGTGGTCATCAGCACCGGGCGCATACGCACGGCAGCGGCGTGGCGGATCGCTTCGGTGCGGTTCCACCCGTTCTTGTGCTGCATCTCGTTGGCGAAGGACACCATCAGGATACCATGCTTGGAGATCAGCCCGATCAGGGTGACGAGGCCGATCTGCGTATAGATGTTGAGCGTGGTGAAGCCGAGGTAGAGCGGCGCCAGCGCGCCCGACACCGCGAGCGGCACCGTCACCAGAATGACCAGCGGATCGCGGAAGCTTTCGAACTGCGCCGCCAGCACCAGGAAGATCACGATCAGCGCGAAGGCGAAGGAGATCGTGAGCTGGTTGCCCTCGTGCACGTACTGGCGGCTGTTCGAGAGCCAGTCCACCGACGTGCCTTCGGGCAGTTTCTGCTGCTGCAGGAAGTCCACCGCCTGGCCCATCGTCACGCCGGGCATCAGCACGGCCGAGATCGTCGCCGAGTTCATCTGGTTGAACTGCGGCAGTCCGTTGGGCTGCGGGCTGATCTTGATGCTCACGACGGTCGAGAGCGGCACCAGCCGGCCCGAACCGGTGCGGACGTAGTACTGGCTGAGATTGTCCGGAGTCAGGCGCTTGGCCTGCGGGGCCTGCGTGATCACGTCGTAGGAGCGGTCGTGCCAGTTGAAGCGGTTCACGTAGTTTTCGCCCACCAGCAGCGCCAGCGTATCGGCGATTTCGGACATGCCTACGCCCAGTTCGCCCGCTTTCGCACGGTCGATGGTGATGTGCGCTTCCTGGCTGTCGAACGCGAGATCGGCGTCGACGAAGGCGAACAGGCCGCTGCCCCAGGCCGCGCCCTTGACCGCTTCGAGCGTCTTGTAGAGCTGCGAGAAGTCATCGGCGGAGCGCAGCACCATCTGCACCGGCAAGCCGCCGCTTCCCGCCGGGAGCGGGCTGTCCTGGAAGGCGGTGGCATAGACGCCGGTCACGCCCGCGGTGGAGGCCGTGATCTGCCCCTGCACCTGATCGGCGGTCCGTTCGCGGTCTCCCCAGACGTCGAGGATGATGCCGCCGAAACCGACATTGGCGCCGTTGGTGCCGCCCACGGTGAAGAAGCTGCCTGCGAATTCCGGCACTTTGTGGAACAGGCTTTCCACCTGGCGGCTGAAGCGGGCGGTGTAGTCGACATTGGCGTATTGCGGCGCCTTGGTCTGGACGAAGACGTAGCCCATGTCCTCCGGCGGGGCGAGTTCGCGCTTGGCGCCGGTGAAGAACACCACGGTGGTGCCGAGAATGAGCACGCCCGCGAGGAGCACTGCCGGGCGCGCTCGCAGGGTGAAGCCCAGCATCCGCTCGTAGCGGGTGGTGAGGCCGTGCATGACGCGCTCCAGGGCCTTTTCCAGCCGCCCTTCGCCGATATTGGTGTGCAGCAGCCGGCTGCTCATCATCGGGGACAGGGTAAGCGCGATGACGCCCGAGACGATCACCGATCCGGCCAGGGTGAAGGCGAATTCGCGGAACAGCGCGCCGGTGAGGCCGCCCATCAGGCCGATCGGCGCATAGACGGCGGCGAGGGTGATGGTCATGGCGATGACCGGGCCGATAATCTCGCGCGCGCCGGCCAGAGCCGCGTTGATGGGGGAATGGCCTTCCTCGATATGGCGGTGGATGTTCTCGACCACGACGATCGCATCGTCGACGACCAGACCGATCGCCAGCACCATGGCCAGCAGCGTCAGCAGGTTGAACGAGAACCCGAACATCAGCATCAGCGCCGTCGTGCCCAGCAGCGAAAGCGGGATGGTCACGACCGGGATGATGACGGCGCGGAAGGTGCCGAGGAACAGGAAGATTACCGCGATCACGATCACGACCGCCTCGGTCAGCGTATGTTCCACTTCCTCGATCGAGGCATCGACGAAGCGGGCCCGGTCGAACATGTTCTGAACTTTGACACCGGGAGGCGCGACCCGCTGGAGCTGCGGGAGAAGCTTGTTGATGCCCGCGACGATCTCCAGCGGATTGCCGTCGGGCGTAGGCGTGATGGCTAGCAGGACGGCCGGGCGGCCATCGGCATAGGCCTTGTCGTCATAGTTCTTGCTGCCGAGTTCTACCGTGGCGACGTCGCCCAGCCGGACGAGGCTGTTCTTGCCGGTCTTGAGCACCATCTTGCGGAAGGAATCGACGTCCCGCAGGTCGGTGCCCGCAGTGATGTTGATGGCGGTGCTGTCTCCCTTGAGCTGGCCGGGCGCGGCCTGCACGTTGTTGGCGCGCAGGGCATTGGCCACGTCGCTGGCGGTGAGCCCCCGGCCGGCAAGCTTGGCGGGATCGACCCAGATGCGCATCGCGGGCGAGGCGCCGCCGGAGATATCGGCCGAAGCGACCCCGGGCACCGACGTGATCATCGGGCGGGCGACGCGGTTGACGAAATCGACGATCGCCGAGGGCGGCATCGTCTCGCTGACGAAGCCCAGATACTGCACGGCCGAAGCGCCATCGGTGATCTTGGCGATCACCGGGTCGGTCACGCCCTGGGGCAGGCGGTATTTTACCTGCTGCACTTTGGCCAGGACCTCGGTCATCGCGCGGTCGGCATTGGCATTGAGCACCAGCTTGGCGGCGATGTGGCTCTTGCCCTGGGTCGAGCTGGAAGTGAGGTATTCGATGCCGTTGGCGGTGGCGATGGCCTGCGAGATCGGCGTCGTCACGAAGCCCTGCATCACGTCCTGCGTGGCGCCGGGGAAAGCGGTGTCGATCGTGATCGTCGCGCTTTCCATGCGCGGGTACTGGCGGATGGGGAGGCTGAAGACCGCGCTCAGCCCGACGAGCAGGATGAGCAGGCTGACCACGATCGCCAGGATCGGGCGGCGGATGAACAGGTCTGTGAAATGCACGTCAGCGTCCTTTCTGCGGGACGATACGCGAGACCTTCACCTCGGCGCCGGGCTGGACGCGCAACTGCCCGTCGGCCACCACGACGTCGCCGGGCTTCAAAGCGCCGGTCACGACGACTTCCTCGCCCATGCGCTGGCCGGTCTGGACGGGCACGATTTCCGCCTTGCCGCCCTTGCGGGCGTTCTTGCCGCGAATGACGATCACGCTGTCACCCTGCGCCGAGGTCTGGACGGCAGTGATCGGCAGGACGAGCGCGTCCTTGTGCGGCGGCAGCACGAAAGAGGCCGTCACGTACATGCCGGGGCGCAGTTCGCGGCCGGGGTTGGGCATCACCGCCTGCACCGAGACATTGCGCGTATCCTCGCCGATCTGCGGCTCGATCGCGTTGACCTTGGCCGAGAAGGTGCGGCCCGGAAAGGCATCGCTGGTGACGTTCACGCTGGCGCCGCGATGCAGCCGCGCCAAGTCCTGCTGCGGCAGGGCGAAATCGACATAGAGCCGGTCGAGCGCGGTCAGCGTGGCGACCGGATCGCCGGGATTGAGATACTGGCCGAGGTTTACCTGGCGGATGCCGACTTCGCCGGAGAACGGCGCCCTGACCGCTTTCTGTGCGATCCGGGCATCGATCTGGTTCACGGCGGCCCTGGCCTGATCGTATTCGGCGCGGCGCTGCTGCAGCAGTTCGCGCGGTTCGGCGCCGGTGGGGGCGAGTTCTTCCGAGCGTTTGAGCTGGATGCGCGCGAATTCGGCCTTGGCCGCCGCGGCGCGCCGGTCCGCCCGTTCGGGACCGTCGTTGATCTGGACCAGCAGCGCGCCCGCGCCGACATGCGCGCCCGCCTTGAAGCGGATCGCGGAAACACGCCCGGCCGCTTCCGGAGAAAGCGTGACCTGGCGAACGCCGCTGAGCGTGCCGACAGCATCGAGTGAAGCGGGCACCTCTCGCGGTGTCAGCACCGTTGCGGCAACGGGAACCGCTTGCTGCGGCCATGCCTGGCCTGAACCCGCGCGCCACGTGCGCCAGGCGAACAGACCGCCGAGCAGGACCACGAGGACGCAGATCGTAATAACGATCGTGCGAACTTGCGCGATAGTGGGGCGCTGCTGTTCATCCCCCTGCAAGCCCGACTCTGTCATGCCGTCACCGCGCGGGAGGTGCGAAGAAAGGCTTCGGCGGCTGCCTGTTGAGTCAGGGACGAGGGAAACGGGATCATGTCGGCTCCGGTGGGTGTGAACTGCGCACAAACGGGTACTTGCGGAAGCAAGCCGACAGCATCAATACAACCTGAACCATAGTTGAGGTCAAGGGGAATCTGCAGGCTTGCAGAGATGTAACAGACCCCCCAGTTAAACCTGAGCATTGGACAAGGTTGGGGGTCGGGCGTGGCTGTAGGGATTAACAAAAACAAGTCTTTAACCGTCGGAGAGCTGGCGCAGCGCTGCGGCGTGGCGATCTCGACAATCCACTTTTACGAGAAAAAAGGGTTGATCGAAGGCTGGCGCACGACGGGAAATCAGCGCCGCTATGGGCGGCAGATGCTGCGGCGAGTCGCCATTATCCGGGTGGCCCAGCGCGCCGGTGTGCCGCTCGCCAAGGTCAAGGAGCATCTGGACCGCTTCCCGAGGGGCACGATCACGGCCAAGGAATGGGCCAAGCTGAGCCAGGACTGGCATGACATGCTTCAGGACCGGATCGTGGCCCTGACGCAATTGCGCGATCAGCTGGGCACCTGCATCGGATGTGGCTGCCTGTCTCTGGAGGACTGCCCGTTGCGTAATCCGGACGACGTTCTGGCCGAAGAAGGCTCAGGCGCGATGCTGCTGGTGGATTGATCCGCCGTTTATGAAACCGCCTTTGACGCCGTGTTGAAAAGGCGGCGCGGGTTATCGGTGAACATGCGGTCTATGTCGGCCTGCGAAACGCCCGCTTCGAGCAGGGCGGGAACGACATCGTTGTGGATGTGCAGATAATGATGGTGGGGCATGGCCGCGTGATAGTCGGCGATGTCAGGGAAGTAGTCGGACCAGCAGCAGCAATCGTGGCTTAGCGTGAGCTGGCCTGCATACCCGCGCCGGACCAGCTGTGCGATCGTGGCGATGCGCTCTTGCGTGGACAGTGCGAAGTCCACGCCGAAACGGTCCATCCCCAGCAGCGATCCCCGGTCCGCCAGGCGCATGAGGTAGTCGATGTCGGTGGTATCCCCGCAATGGCCGATGACGACGTGCTCAAGATCGGCGCCTTCCTCCTCCAGGATCTGCTGGACCACAAGGCCGGTTTCCTGCCGTGGGGCTGTGTGCACCGTGATGGGCGTGCCGGTGAGGGTGTGCGTGCGGGCGACGGCCCGCATCACCCGTTCCACGCCGGGCGTGAGGCCGGGCTCGTCGATCGCGCACTTGAGCATCCCGGCACGCACGCCCGTTCCCGCGATCCCTTGCGTGATGTCCGCCAGGAAGTGGTCCACCATGGGCTCCGTCTTGGCATCCTTGAGCAGGCCGGGGCCCCAAAACTGGAACGGAGAGGGCACGGC
This sequence comes from Novosphingobium beihaiense, assembly GCF_022832375.1. GTDB lineage: Bacteria > Pseudomonadota > Alphaproteobacteria > Sphingomonadales > Sphingomonadaceae > Novosphingobium > Novosphingobium beihaiensis. Next base: position 310,039 of record NZ_JALHLG010000003.1, on the reverse strand, counting down.
ATCGAATGTATATGCCCCGGTCGAAACGATGATGTTGAGGCCGGTCTTCGCGGCCGCGCGTGCCAGGCTGGGCATGTGCCGCCCAAGGCCGAGCACGGTCAGGTCTATGATCGTGTCCACGCCGCTGGCCTTGAGCGCATCGAGGCGGGCCACGGCATCGTCGATGGTCTTGCCGGTGAAGAAGTCCGGCCGGTAATTGCAGGTATATTCCATGTCCATCAGGAAGATGTGCTCATGGATCAGAACCCGGCCCAGCTCGTCGAGCGGGACTGCGCCGCGTGCGGTTTCGATCATGCTCATCCCGAACCTCCTGCACCGGGCCCGGCGGCCCGTTCTGCTGTCACGTTTCGCGCAAGGCCTTCATCAACGGCAGCAGCTTTTCCTGCGCAATCAGGGCATTGTAGTGTTCTGCCACTGAAGCGATGCGGCCTTCTCTCACACGGAACACATAGACGTAAGTCTGCGCATAGTCCGTGCCGTCGATCAGCCGCCCCGTGGAGCGGGCCTCGGCCACGATCCGGTCTTCCTGGGCCGTGATGGAGTCCACCACGAAATGCAGCGGACCATTGGTCATCCGCGCAAGGAGCCGGATAAGGCCCTGGTACGAGGCCTTGTCCATGGCGCCTTGCGTGGTGATCCAGCCTGTCATGTCCGGCGTGAGCAGGCTGTCCGGCAGGTCACCGGCCGCAACGGCGGTGAAGAAGGCATGCACCAGGTTCTCGGCGTTTGTCCCGGTCATGCCTTTCTCCTGCCGGATGGTTTCTGGCCCGATGGTTTCCGGCCGTGGCTCAGCGGAACTTGACGCCCAGTTCCACACCATAAGTGATGGGTGAGTTCCACACAGAGCCCGTGCCCAGCGTGTTGAACAGCACCTGCGTGCGGTACCGCTTGTTGGTGATGTTGTCGCCGAAGGCGGCCACCGTGAAGGTTTCGCTCGGGTCCGTCCACTGCGCACGCAGGGAGAGGACTTCGTATCCCTTCTGCTTGAACTGCTCTTCCGGATCGAAATAGAAGCTGGAGGTGTAGTACAGGTTGCCCGAGAGCATCAGCCTGCCGCCCCCCAGATCGAGGCCATAGCTCGCCCCGATATTGCCGGTGAATTCGGGCGCGCGCTGCATCTTGTAGCCCGAAGCATCGGTCGATGTCTGGACAATGCCGCCTGGCGACTGCGTGCCGCTGTAGACATAGCAGTTCAGCGGATTGGCGAAGTCGGTCGCGGCAACCGATGGATCGCAATAGCTGTAATAAGGCGCATTGGGGAAGCTCTTGTACCGCGCATGAGTCCAGGCCACGCCGCCATTGACGGTGAAATCGGACGAGACCTTGTAGCGAAGCTGTGCTTCCGCACCGTAGATTTCCGAGCTGGCAGCATTGCGGATCTGCGCCGCGCCATTCTGGAAGCTGGAGACCTGCAGGTTCTTGTAGTCGTAATAGAACGCCGCGAGATCGGCCTGGAACACGCGGTTGTCGTATTTGTAGCCGACTTCGAAGGCATTGATCTTCTCAGGCTTTACCGGCTGCTGCGAATAGCCGCCCACGTTGAGAATGCCTGCCTTGTAGCCCTTCGTGTAGGAGGCATAGATGCTGGAATCCTCGCTCGGCTTGTAACGCAGCACCACGCGCGGGGTGAAGCTGTCGTTCTTGAGCGTGTCGACGGGAATCCGTTCCCCGGCTTGACCGGTGAAGGGCACGTTCTCGCCATCCGGGCCCGTATAGCCTGTCAGTGCGGTGGTGAAGTTCGTTGTGAAATAGCCGTCGGCCACCACGTCGTGGCTGTAGCGGCCGCCCAGCGTCAGGAAGAACTTGTCGTTGAAGGCATAGGTCGCATCGAGGAAGGCCGCGTAGGACTTGGTCGTCGTGCTCGATCCGCCAAAGGGGCCGAAGCCAGCGCCGCCCAGCGAGGCGCCGATGTCCCAAGTGTCGCGAATCTGGAAATAGTTGAGCCCAGCCGTCCACTGCAGCGGCCCACCCGGCTTGGAATTGAGCAGGAATTCCTGGCTCCAGGTCTCGTCGTTCACGCCCACGAAGATGTTGAAGACCGGGATCGCGGTCGCATCGAGGTCGCCGTAGTAAGGCGAGAGGTCCTTGCGGTATTGGGTGTAGGACGTGAGGTCGGCAAAGCCGAGATCGGCCTTGAGGGTCGCCTGCAAGGCATCGGAATTGGTCCGGAAGCTCTGCGGTGGATTGAGCAGGACCTGCCCTGGCTTGGTGGCATAAGTAGACGAGGGTGCGCCATAGATGACCAGCGGCAGCCCTTTCGAACTCGCAGTACCGTATGCGGCCTGTCCGGCGGCGGAGACCTTGTCGAAGAACCCGGCCTTGCCCGAGCTGTCTACATAGGCGTTGACGAGCTGGGTCGTGGGATCGTCGGTTTCGGCGTGGACCCAGCGCAGCAGCAGCGACACGTCGTCGGTCAGGTCCGCTTTCAGACCCAGCCGCACCGACCAGTTTTCGTACTGACCCACCTTGTCGTCATTGTTGCTGACATTGGTGAAGTAGCCGTCGCCCCGGCGGTAGAGCCCCTCCACATCGACCGCGACGCGGTCGCTGATGCCGTATGTGGCATAGGCCTGCGCCTTGAGCGTGTTGAAGCGGCCATAGCTGATCTTGGCCTGCGCACTGCTTTCGGTGCTGGGCTCCGCAGTCGTGACGATGATCGCGCCGCCGGTGGTGTTGCGGCCGAACAGCGTGCCCTGCGGCCCTTTCAGAACCTGGATGTTGCGGACGTTGAGCAGATCAAAGTCCGACAGATAGGTGTTCGCCTGAAAGAACCCGTCGACATAGATGCCCACGTTGGGTCCGCCGCCCGATGTGGTAATGGCGGTGCCTACACCGCGGATCGTCGGCTGGACGGCGGGGCCCTGGCTGTCGAAGCGCAGGCCGGGCGTCAGCTTCGCGGTATCGGAAAGCTGTTTCACGTTGGCGGTCGACAACTGGTCCTCGCCCAGTGTGGTGACTGTGATGGGAACGTCGCGCGATGCCTCCGAACGGCGCTGCGCGGTGACGATGATCTCGTCGGAAGGTTGTGAGGCAGCGTCAACGCCCTGCGCCAGGGCCGGACTCCCGAGCAGAGAGGCTGCCAGCGCCAGCGCGGAAGCCGAGGATTTGGTGAACGAAGCGACCATGGATCTTTTCCCCTTCAATTGCAGGTCCATCACGCAGAATGGGAAAAGGGTTGCCTGACCCGGTGTCCGCTTCTTTGGCGGCGCATGTTCTTCCTCTCCTGCCAAGATCGTCCTTCCCGGGATATTTTGCCAATACTTGACTAATGCGGACAAAGTTGGTCTCGCAGACGATGTATCGCACCAGCGTGGAATGGCGCGCCGGAGGGCGGATACGGCGGGGCAAGGCAGAGGGGGCAGGACTGTGCCGGTTGAGGCAAACGCGCAGGATTTCGAAAAGCTCAATGCCCGCCTTTTACGCCACTTTGCGGCACTGGTGCACGATCTGGGCGGCAGTCTGCCGGACCTGCTGCGGCAGGCGGGGATTGGAGAAGAGGAATTCGCCGGTGGCAGCGGCGCGCTTTCCTATCCGCAGACCATCGCGCTTCTGGAAACGTCCGCGCGGGCCCTTGGCTGTCCGGACCTGGGGATGCGGCTGGCGCGGCGGCAGAGCGGCGGGAGCATTTTCGGCCCGCTTGGGCAGGTCATGCGCAATTCGCGGACATTCGGCGACGCCTTGCGCTTCGCCTGCAAGCACAGCGATGCCCATAGCCGCGCGGCACGGATGTGGGTGCGCGCGCTCCCCGATGAAAGCGCCGTTTTCGCCGCGCATGAGCTGCTGGTAGGCAGCATCGCCAACCGGGCGCAGGTTATCGAGCAAGTCCTGCTTGTCGGGCACCTGGAAGCGATGGAAATGACCGGCGGCTATGCCCGGGCGCGCTGCGTTCACTTCCGTCACGAGCCGGTGTCCGATCCGGGCCAATACCGCCGCAACTTCGGCTGCGAAGTCCGCTTTGGCGAGGCAGTGGACGGGCTGACATTCTCTGCCGCTGACCTTGATTGCCCGGTTTTGCACCAGAGCAGCCAGATCCACCGGGAAATGGCCGCTTATATCGAACGCAGCTTCCCGCGTGAGCGTTTGCCGGTGCATGCTGAAGTGCGCGGGTTGATCATCCGCAGGCTGGAGCAAGGCGATTGTTCGATTGGCGAGGTCGCCCGGGCCATGAACCTGCACCTTCGCACCCTGCGCCGCCACTTGCACCGCGAGAACACGGGTTTTCAGGAAGTGAAGGATCAGGTGCGGCGCGAACTGACGCAGTATTATCTGGAGCGGACGAACCTCGATTTCCGCAGCATTTCGGAAAAGCTGGGCTTTGCCGAACAATCCATTCTCAGCCGCAACTGCCGCCGCTGGTTCGGCCGTTCGCCCAGCCAGTTCCGGCGGGAGGCGGCGGGGACCTGAGGGCGCCGGTTCACGCCCCAAAATCAGGCCCCAAATCACGCCCCAAAATCACGCCATCGTGGCAACGGTCTTGCGGAAGCGGGACAGGGCGATCGTGAAGAACACCGCGCCGATGATCGCGACGGCCAGGAAATTGGGCCACACGACGCTGAAGCCCGCGCCCCGGAACAGGATCGCCTGCCCGAGCTGGACGAAATGGGTTGTGGGCGCGGCCAGCATCACGTCCTGCACCAGCACCGGCATGCTCTCGCGCGGGGTGGTCCCGCCCGAGAGCATCTGCAGCGGCAGCAGAACCAGCACGGTGAGCATGCCGAACTGCGGCATGTTGCGCGCGATAGTGGCCATGAAGATGCCGAGCGAGGTCGTGGCGAAAAGCACCAGCGCCGCCCCGGCGAAGAAGAGCGGGATGGAGCCCGCGACAGGAACCCCCAGCGAACCGCGCACGACGACATTGAGCGAGACGAAGGCGGCCACCAGCACGACCAGCCCCATCGACCAGACCTTGCTGACCATGATCTCCAGCGGCGTGACGGGCATGACCAGCAAGTGCTCGATCGTGCCGTGCTCGCGTTCGCGGATCAGCGCCGCGCCGGTCAGGATGATAGACAGCATGGTGATCTGGTTGATGATCTGTGACAGCCCGCCGAACCAGGTCTTGTTCAGCGTGGGATTGAACCGTGCGCGCAGCTCCAGATCCACTGGCGGCGCAGCCTGCGCCCGGTAGTGGGACAGAAACTCGTTCACCTCGCCCATCACGATCTGCTGGATGTAGCCGCTGCCGGAAAAGGCCTGCGTCATGCGCGTGGCATCGGTATTGAGCTGGATTTCGGCAGGGCGCCCGGCCAGTACGTCGCGCTGGAAATTGACGGGGATGTGCAGCACGAACGTGTAAATCCCCGCATCCATTCCAGGGTCTATCTGCGAAGCGGAAATGAGCTTCGGTGCTTGGAACTGGGGCGGGTAGAACGCGGAAATGATACGGTGCGAAAGCGGCGAATTGTCCTCGTCCACCACTGCGATCGCTGCGCGGTTCATCGTTTCCGGCATCGACGCGGCCGACGAATAGACGGCGAAGGTGAAAGTGAAGACGATCAGCACCAGCATGATCGGATCGCGCCGCAGGCTCCACAGTTCCTTGATGCCCAGCCGGTAGATGTTCGAGATATTCTGCCGCATCGCTATTGCTCCTGCTTGCGGAGAAAGGCGATCGCCAGCCCGGTGATCACCGGCGCGGTCACGATCAGCGGCCAGACCGAGCCGGTGAGGTCCGAAAAGCCCAGTGCCTTGCTGAACACGCCCCGGCTGATGGTGAACATGTGGCTGGCCGGATAGATGCTGCCGATGATCCGCCCCGAGCCTTCGAGCGAGGAGACCGGATCGGTCATGCCGCCATAGGTCACTGCCGGGATCATCGTGCCGACCATGGCGAGGAACAACGCGGCGATCTGGCTCTTGGTCACGGCCGAGGCGAGCAGGCCCATGCCGGTGGCGATGATCGAGAAGATCAGCACCGCGACGATCAGCGCCAGCACATTGCCCGTCGGCGGCACGTCGAACAGGAACACGGCCATCGCCAGCATCACGGCGAAATTGACCATGGCCAGCGCCACATAGGGAATCTGCTTGCCCAGCAGGAATTCGGAGCGCGTCACCGGCGTCACGTAGAGGTTGATGATCGAGCCGCGCTCCTTCTCGCGCACCACGGCAAGCGCGGTCAGCATGGCGGGCAGCATCAGCAGCAGCAGCGGGATCACGCTCGGCACCATGGCGGGCAGGCTTTCCACTTCGGGATTGTAGCGATAGCGGTTTTCGATGGAGACATTGCTGCTGGCAGCGGAACGGCCCGACATGCGCATCTGGTCTTGCAGCCAGTGCTGGTGCAGCCCCTGGATATAGCCCTGCACCGTCTCTGCCCGTTGCGGCATCGAGCCGTCGAACCAGGCGCCCACGGCAACCTGTCTGCCGTGCAGCAGATCGCGCCCGAAATGCGGCGGGATCTCTATGGCGAGCGCGATGTCGCCGCTTTTCAGGCGCCGGTCGAGATCGTCGTAACTGGTGATTGGTGGCTGTTCGATGAAATAGCGCGATCCGGCGATGTCGAGCTTGTAGCGCTCGCTGACGCTGCTGTGATCGCGGTCGAGCACGGCGTAGCGCAAGTCGTTGACGTCAAGGCTGATGCCGTAGCCCATCACCAGCAGCAGGATCACCGATCCCGCCAGCGCCAGCGTGCCGCGCACCGGATCGCGCTGCAATTCGAGCGCCTCGCGCCAGACGTAGCTGAGCATGCGCTGCAGGCTGAAACGCACGCGGGCTTTCGCGGCCTTGGGCGCGGACGCCTGTTCGACCGTTACTGGATTTTGCGGTGCCGGTCCCCCGTTGCCGCTTTCCCCGTTCCCTTCGGCGTCGAGAAGGTAGCCGATGAACGCTTCTTCCAGCGTCTTCGCCCCGCGTTTCTCGACCAGCCGGGCGGGGGCATCGCTGTCGAGCACCTGGCCTGCATGCATCATCGACATGCGGTCGCAGCGCTCGGCCTCGTTCATGAAATGGGTGGAGATGAAGATCGTCACCTTGTCGCGGCGCGAGAGTTCGGCGAGCAGCCGCCAGAACGCATCGCGCGCGACCGGATCGACGCCCGAGGTCGGCTCGTCGAGGATCAGCAGTTCGGGCTTGTGCACCATGGCGACGGCGAGCGAGAGGCGCTGGCGCATGCCGAGCGGAATGCGTCCGGGCAGATCGTCGAGCACCTGCTCCAGCGAGAAGCGCTCGACCATTTCCGTCACGCGTGGGGCGATCTCGTCTTCGGGAACGTGGAACAGCCGCGCGTGCAGATCGAGGTTCTGGCGCACCGTCAGTTCGCCGTAGAGCGAGAAGGCCTGGCTCATATAGCCGACCCGGCGGCGGGTGGAGATATCGCGCGGATCGACGGGGTTTCCGAACAACCAGGCCTCGCCTTCGCTTGCCGGAAGCAGCCCGGTGAGCATTTTCATCGTCGTCGTCTTGCCGCAGCCGTTGGAGCCGAGGAAGCCGAAGATCTCGCCGCGCCGGATGCGAAAGCTGACGTGATCGACCGCGACGAAATCGCCGAAGCGCATGGTGAGGTCTTTCGCCTCGATGGCGATATCGTCGTGATCGCCTTCCAGCGGCGGAATTACCACCGGGGCATGGCCGCGCTTGCGTTCCTCCGGGAGCAGTTCGGCGAAAGCGGCTTCGAGCGAGGTGGTGCCAGTGCGTTCGAGCAGCTGCGCCGGGGTTCCGGTGGCGAGCACGGCGCCGTCGTCCATAGCCACCAGCCAGTCGAAGCGCTGCGCCTCGTCCATATAGGCGGTGGCGACAATCACGCTCATGCTGGGCCGTTCCTCGCGGATGCGCCCGATCAGATCCCAGAACTGCGCGCGCGCCAGCGGATCGACGCCGGTGGTCGGTTCGTCGAGGATCAGTAGATCGGGATCGTGGATCAGCGCGCAGCACAGGCCGAGCTTCTGCTTCATGCCGCCCGACAATTTACCCGCCGGGCGCGAGAGGAAATCGTAAAGGCCGGTGGAGCGGGTCAGGGCATCGATGCGGCGGCGGCGTTCGGCGGCATCGTGGCCGAACAGCCGGGCGAAGAATTGCAGGTTCTCCTCCACCGAAAGCGTCGGATAGAGGTTCTTGCCGAGCCCTTGCGGCATATAGGCGATGCGCGGGCACACAGCCTCGCGGTGGCGGCGCAGGCGCATGTCGCCGCCCAGCACTTCGACTTCGCCGTCCTGCACCGCGCGGGCGCCGGAGGCCAGTGCCAGGAGGCTGGACTTGCCCACGCCGTCCGGCCCGATCAGCCCGACCATGCGGCCTTCGGGCACCGTCAGATTGAGATCGCGCAGCGCCGCCTTCTTGCCATAGTGCAGCGAGACACCGGCAATCTTGACGACGGGAGTTCCGCCGCCGGGTGGCTGGGCGGAGGCCATCGTCTTATTCCTTCACGGGGTTCGCGAGGTTTTCGGGCCAGGCCGCCTTGGGATCGACGCGCACGTACGCCATGCCGGGCAGCCCGGTCTTGACGACCGAAATGTGGCGTTCGAGCAGCGCGGGATCGATCCGTGCCCGCACGCGGAACATCAGTTTCTGCCGCTCGCTTTCGGTCTCCACCGTTTTCGGCGTGAACTGGGCGACATCGGCGACGAAGCTGATCTTCGCGGGGATCACGCGGCCGGGCAGGGCATCGAGCACCAGCCGCGCCTCGCTGCCGATGCGCACGCGGCCGGCCACCGTCTCGGGCAGGAAGAAAGTCATGTAGACGTCGGAGAGATCGACGAGGTTCATCACCCGGCCGCCTGCCGCCACCACTTCGCCCGGCTGAGCGACGCGGTACTGGATGCGCCCGCCGCGCGGCGCGCGCAGATCGGAATCGTCGATATCGACCTTGATGCGAGCGATCGTCGCGCGTGCGGCATCGACATTGGAGCGCGCGCCGATAACCTGGCTGCGCGCGGCGGCAATGCCTGCATTGGCCGAGGCGAACTGCGCACGCGCGGCTTCCACCGCCGCCTGCGCGCCTTCGACGGCGGCCTCGTTGTCGTCCCGCTCCTGCACCGGGGTCGCGCCTTCCTGTGCAAGGGTTTCTGAGCGGCGGAAGCGCTTGCGGGCCGCGCTCAGTTCCGCCTCGCGCTGGCGCACGGTGGCCTGTGCGGCGGACCGTTCGCTCTGGCGCTGGACGACTTGCGCCTCGGCGATCCGGATGGCGTTGGTGGCCTGCGCCAGCTGGGCTTCGGCTTCGGAAAGCTGCGCGTGCAGGCTGTCTGTATCCATATGCGCGACGACATCGCCCGCTTTCACCAGCTGGCCTTCCTCGGCGATGATGTCCTTGATGCGCCCCGGCGTCTTGGCCGAGATATCGATTTCCGTGGCCTCGATCCGGCCGTTGCCGCTGACGATCCCCTCGGGAAGGCCAGAGGGCTTGAGGAACGACCACAGTGCCATGCCGGCGACTACGACGGCAGCGATAATCGCGCCCCTGACGATCCAGGTTTTTCTGTCCGCCTGCGTCATCGCGTCTGTTCCCTGTTGTTGCCTGATGGTGCCGTTTCGAAAGCCCGGTCATCGGCAAAGCCGCCGCCGAGCGCGGAATAGAGCGCCACGACGCTGGCCAGTTCGGCGCGGCGCAGCTGGACCAGCGACTGTTCTGCATCGAACAGGTCGCGCTGGGCATCGAGCACTTCGAGATAGGCCGAGCGCCCGTTGTCGAACCGCAATTGCGCCAGCCGCGCGCGTTCGCGCTGGGCGTCGAGCATCTCTTTCGTGGTGTCGATCTGCAGCTGGAGCTGGCGGCGCCGTACCAGCGCGTCGGACACATCGCGAAAGGCGGACTGGATGGCCTTTTCGTATTCGGCCACCGCCCGTTCGCGCCGGGCTTTCGCCACGTCGAGATTGCCCTTGAGCCGGCCCGCATTGAACAGCGGCAGGCGGATGGTGGGGGTGAAGCTCCAGGCCTCGCTGCCCTTCGAGAACAGGCCGTCGAGCGCGTCGCTCATCGTGCCGTAGGCGCCGGTGAGGCTGATGCTGGGAAAGAACGCCGCCCGCGCCGCGCCGATATTGGCATTGGCGGCGCGCAACTGGTTTTCAGCCTCGGCGATGTCGGGCCGGTTGATCAGTAATTCCGATGGCAGGCCCACGGGCAGCGGCGGGTGCTCGGGGGCATCGAGCAGCGTGAGCGTGCCTGGCGCGATCGTTACCGGATGGCCGACCAGAAGGGCCATGGCATTGCGGTTGACCGCCTGATCCTGTTCCAGCGCCTGCAAGGTCATGCGCGCCTGCGCCAGCAGGGTCTGCGCCTGCGTCATATCGAGCTTGGAGCCCGCGCCGACTTCGTAGCGCCGCCGCATGATCCGCAGCGATTCCTCGCGCGTCTGGATCGAGCTGCGGGCGAGCTTGGCGCGCTCTTCATACTCGCGCTCCAGCAGATAGCCATTCGCCACTTGTGCGACGAGGCTGGTTGCCACGGCGCGGCGGGCCTCCTCGCTTGCCAGATATTGCCAGCGCGCGGCATCGCGCAAGTTGCGCAGGCGGCCCCAGAAATCGATCTCCCAGCTCGCGCTCAACTGCGCGCTGACCTGCTTGGTGTCGATAGGCGTGGTGCCCGCGCCGGGCAGATTGAACAGGCTGCGCCCGCGCGTGCCGGTGCCCACGGCATCAAGCTGCGGATAGAGCGAGGCCCCCTCGATCCGCCACGCCGCGCGCGCTTCGGCCACGCGCGCGCTGGCGATGCGGATGTCGCGGTTGTGTGCCAGCGCTTCCCCGATCAGCCGCTGTAGCTCGGGGCGCCGGAAGAAGTCGTGCCAGCCCAGATTGCCGATGGAAACGCCGGGTGTTTCCGGTGCCTGATAGGTTGCAGGCACGAGCGGTGCGGGGCGCGCATAGTCCGGGGCGAAGGAGCAGGCGGACAGGCTCAGAAGCAGCAGGCCGGCGGCCATGCGCTTGCAGTTTCCAGCCAGACGGGTCCGCCTGGATGCCTGCGTCTCCGCAGTACCGGCGGCCGGTGCGGTCCATGGCCATTCGGTCAATATGCCTTTCCTTTCGCGACCCCGTGTCCAGCGATCAAAATCGGCCCTGCCGAACGAACGCGGCAGATGCATGTCATACCCGGACGATGCATAACATTGATCAGACGCATAATTGATTGATCCGGCGTATCATTGCACGCGTCGCGGTCCTGTCTGCGCTGCGGCAGGTGCTCGCGCATAGTGACATACATTTATGGCCGATATTGGTAATCTCGCCAACAGCTTCCTGTGCAAGGCGGTTTTGAAAGAATAGGGGGAGCGTCAGGCCGCGTTTTTGTTTCCACCGGCCCGATTCTGCCACAAGGGAAGGCGAATGATGGCCCGGGCGCCCCTGCCTTTGCCGCGGCTTTCCAGCTGCAGTTCGCCGTTCATCGCCTGCACGGTGTTCGCGCACCAGTGCAGGCCGAGGCCGCCCGATTTCGATGTGCGCGTCGAAAATCCGCGTTCGAACAACCGGGGGGCGGTTTCGGGAGCGAAACCGGCGCCGTTGTCGGCCACGGTTATCGTGCAGATTCCCGTCTTGCGGTTCTGCGCGGCCTGCAGTGAGATCGCTCCATCCTGCCGTCCGCTTTCGCGGATGGCTTCCAGTGCGTTCGTGACTAGGTTTTCCAGGACCTGGCTGAGCAGGACGCGGTTGCCGGACACAGCGATATGGCCGTTGCACTGAACATCGGCGGCAATCGCGATATTGTCGGCATAGCGGGCGATGTTGGCCGAATGGCTGAGGAGGCCGGAAAGATCGCAGCGTTCGTCGAAATGGATGTCGCGCCCATTCTGCGCGGCCGCATCGATGGCATTGATGGCATTCATCAGGTTGCGCGCCGCCTCACGGACTTGCTGCCTCGCAACGGAATTCGTAGCGGCGGCATGTTCATGCGCAGCCGTAAGGAAGCTGATGAGCTTGTCGCGCCGCTCTTGATCGAGCGTGCCGTCCGACAGTTCGTCCAGTGCCCGCTGCATTTGCGGAGGGAAAGTGTTCCGGCAGTTCTGATCCAGTGTTTCCAGGATGACTCGGACCGGGCTCAGGCCGTTGCGCAGATTGTGTATGAGGCCCATCGCGCTTTGCGATTTTCCCAGCGTGAATGATTGCGATTCCAGCTGCGCGCGCAATTGCAGCAGTTCGGCGGTCATCCGGTTGAATTCGGCCTGCAGGGCCCCGAACTCGTTGGCGGGAGCGGGCGTGTTGATGGCCTGCAGTTCCCTGGATTCGCGTATGCGGCTGACGTGCTTGTGCAGCCGCTCGACAGGATCGAGCACAAGCGTTTTGACGCGCCGGTTGAGCACGGTCAGCAGCAGCGCGATCAGCGAGAAAACGCCTGCAAAGGTGATGAGCAGGAGTTCATGGGCTGCTTGCGTCAGTGGCCGCTTCATATGAAGCTGGATGGCTGCGACGGTTTTTCCGTTCCGCCCTTTGAACGGCACGGCGATCTCGATGGTATTGGGGGCGCGGACGATTTGCGTTGTTGTAATCCGGGACTTCAGATCGATCCCGGCCGGCACCTGCAAGGCGTCTTCCGCCATTTGCGCCGTAACTTTCTGGACGAACGTGAGAAAGCCGGGAGGAGCGCTGCCGCCGTTGCTCTTGTGGATCTGCACGCTGGCAATGGTGTATAGCTGGCCATCCAGAACGGCGAAGCTCTGCGCGTCTTCCCTGCCGCGCATGTATGCCATGAAATCCGGGCGGGTGACTTCTGCCAGAAGGGCGCGCGCCAGCCCCGGCTGTTTCGTGCCTTTCGTGCGGTCGAAGGCAAAACCGCGGCCTGTGCCGTCGCGGAGGCGGACAATGGCAAGGCCATCGACGCGGGCATTCCGAAACGACTCTATGTTGACGTTGTTGGCTTCATAGCTGGCATCAAATTTCTGGGCGTAGACGTAGCTGTCGTCCCAGACTCCCCAGTCCTTTGCGCGCGCCAGCAGGAACCCCGTGCCGGTTTTCTGGAAGTCGGAGATCCGGCCGAGATGCCCCTCCAATTCGCGTTGTTCCAGCGACGAGAAGCTCTTCTGGATGGAAGAGCCCAGCAGGACGAACAGCGCAGCCGCCGCGATCAGGCCGATAAGAGCCAGGTTGAACAGCAGGGTATTGCGTAACCGGCCGTCGCGGTTGCGTGTCCAGGGCAGGCGCCAGGCCACGTTACCCCCCGATCGCAGCGGGGCGCTGTCCGGGCTCCGGCACCTCCGGGAGGCTCTGCACCTGGTCTGCCGTTTCGGCGGCATTGGCCGGCTTGCCGAACAGGAAGCCCTGCATGTGGGAGCAGCCGGTCAGGCGCAGGACCTGACACTGCTCGTCGGTTTCGACCCCTTCGGCGATGATATAGAGGCCTAGTGCCCGCGCGAGATGGATCACGGAGCTGACGATCGCGGCACTGTGCCTGTCGTGCCCCAGCCCTTCGATGAAGCTCTTGTCTATCTTCAGGCAGTTGAGGGAGAAGTTCTTGATGTTGAACAGGCTGGAATAGCCCGTGCCGAAATCGTCGAGCGCAATGCGGTAGCCCTTGGCCTGCAGTTCGCGCAGCACGTCCGCGGCCCAGCTGGTGTCTTCGAAGATCGCCGTTTCGGTGATTTCGATCTGCACGTTCCGGGGGGCGACTTGGGCATGGGCCACGCGCGCATCCAGCCATTCGACGAAGTTCGCCCGTTTGAACTGGCGCGGCGAGAAGTTGATGGACACGAACAGGTCCGGCCAGCCGGCGCAGTCTTTCAGAGCATGGTCCACGACCCATTCGCCCAGATCGTCGATCAGGCCGCTTTCTTCGGCAATGGGGATGAAGATGGCGGGGGAGATCGGCCCGCTTTCCGGGCTGTTCCAGCGCAGCAGCGCTTCGAAGCCCACGGTCTTGAGGTCGTCGCGTTCCACGATCGGTTGATAGTGGAGGGACAGTTCGCCTTCCGCGATGGCGCGGCGCAGCCCCCCTTCAATGACCTGGCGGAAGCGCTGGCTTTCATCCATCGCACCATCGAACACGCAGACTCTCTCGCGCCCGTCGCGCTTGGCCGCGAAAAGCGCCAGATCGGCAAAGCGCATCAATTCGCTGGCATCCCGGTAGGGCTGCTCTTTCGGCATCATCAGTCCGCAGGAGGCGCCGATCCGCGCCGAATTGCCAAAGACCGAGAAACTGCGGGAACAGCTTTCGACAAGATGCGCGCAGATCGCTTGTGCTTCTTCCAGTTGATCGGCAGGCAGAAGCAGGCCGAACTCGTCTCCGCCCAGACGGGCGACCATGCTGTGCGGGGGCACTTGTTCGTGCAGAATGTCGTAAACAGCGATCAGCAGATCGTCGCCCGCGCCGTGCCCGAATGTGTCGTTCACATGCTTGAAGCGGTCGAGATCGATGATGGCGAGAGCAAAGCCGGTATCGCCACGGGTGATGCGGCAGGACAGTTCCTGAAGAAAGGCCATCCGGTTGGCCGCGCCGGTCAGGGAATCGTGCAGCGCTGCATGGCGGGCCCGCGCCTCGCTGGTTGCCAGTTCGGCCACTTTCTGCCGCAGCAGTTCCAGTTGCCCGGTATCGTTGTCCCACCGCTGGCACAGCGCGAGCGCCATCTGCCGGATTTCCTCGCTGGAAAAGGGCTTGCTGATGTAGAAGATCTTGTCCGCCGGGCCTGCGACAGTGGCAATGTCGGTGGCGGAATGGTCGGAATAGGCGGTGACGATCACGAGGTTGATGTCGCTGTCGATCGCGCGGATGCGCCGCGCGGTTTCCCGCCCGTCGATCCCCGGCGGCATGCGCACGTCGATGAAGGCGGCCTTGAACGGGTCGTTCCGGTCCAGTGCATTCTGGACCATGGCAACGGCATCCAGGCCTTGCGATGCGAAATGGACGTCGAATACGGGATGCGCGGCGGCCGGAGCATCCTCACCGGCCAGGACATCCTCTCCGAACAGGTCCCGGGCCATGGCCGTCAAGCCACCGGCGGGCGGAAAGTCCCTCCGTTCGGCCAAGACATGACGATAGGCCTCCCGGACGGCCTCTTCATCGTCTACGACCAATATTTTCATTCTTGTGCCTGCCAGAACTAAGACCGGCAATCATGGTAACTGGCATTCGCTAAGATTTTCTTGTTTCCAGCCTAGCCGCCGCGTTCTCTGTTAACCCCGTTCGTCAGTAATTCCGCGCCGGAGCGGGCTGGCGGCAGGCTCTGGTCAGGAAGCCGCTGACGCGGTCATCGTCGCTCATCGCCACGTTGAAGCGCAAGTAATTGCTCCACATGCCATTGGTGCTGAAGACGTTACCGGGGGCCAGCACGATGTTCTCGGCCAGTGCGTCGCGGGCCAGTTGCGCGGCATCGAGCCCGTCTGGCAGCCGTGCCCAGATGAACAGACCGGCGGCCGGTTCGATCCAGGGCGTGATCCCGGCGTCGCGCAGCCGTGCCGTGGTTCGCGCCATGGCGCGGGCCAGACGCGTGCGGATACCCTCGATCTGGCGGCGGTATCCGCTGTCCGTCAGCACTGCGTGGAGAATTTCCGCCGAGAGCGGATTGCCCGACATGGAGGTCGCCACACGCAGGTCCGCCAGTGCCTCGATCCAGTCCGGGCGGGCGGCGATGTGCCCGCAGCGGATCGCCGCCGTTACCGATTTGGAAAAGCTGCCGATCCGGATCACCCGGTCAAGCCCGTCGAACGCGGCAAGCCGGGGGGAGGGCGTGTACTCGAAATCGGCGAAGACATCGTCTTCCACGATCACCAGATCGTGCGCATCGGCCAGCTTCAGCAACTGGTGCGCGGTGGCGGCGGACAGTGTTGCCCCGGTCGGATTGTGGCAGGCCGAATTGGTGATGTAGAAACGGGGGCGGTGTTCCGTCAGCGCCGCGGCGAAAGCGGCCATGTCCGGCCCGTTGGGCGTCATCGGGATGCCGATGACTTTCGCCCGGTGCGCGCGCAGCAAGGCCAGGAAATTGAAGTAGCACGGATCGTCCACCAGCACCGTGTCTCCGGGTTCGAGCAGGAAGCGGCTGACGAGATCGAGGGCATGGGTGCTGCTTTCGGTCAGCAGGATCTGGTCCGGGGCGGCGGCCGTGCCTTGCTCTTCCAGCCGCCGGGCGAGCAGGGCCCGCAGCGGCGGCGATCCGAGCAGCGAGGCATAGCCCATCAAAGGCGCGTCAGCCTTGCTGCGGGCCGCCGCACGCAGGGCCTTGCGGATATGGGCGCTGTTCAGCCAGTCATCCGGCAGCCAGCCACAGCCGGGTTTCAGCGCCCCAGGGCGATGGGAAAGCGATTGGCGCAGCATCCACAGGGGATCGACCTCGCGCTCGACAGGTGTGCCGATCCGGTCCAGCGACAGGGGCGAAAGCGGCGCCGAGACGTAAAACCCGGCGCCGGGGCGAGAGCGGATCGCGCCATCCGCCGCAAGCCGGTCATAAGCTTCGACTACGGTCGATTTCGAATAGCCGGTGGTTTCGGCCATGGCCCGTACCGAAGGCAGACGCGAGCCCGGCGTCAACACTCGCCGTTCGATGCGATCCTGGACCAATTGCATGACGTGTTCGGTGCGGGTGAGATGGATTGTTGCCACTGTACTGATTTCCTGACCGGTACGGTTTTTTAAAATTGTACCGGTTTGTTCCTATCATGACCAGTCTTTTGTGCGGATAGGGGAGGCACAGGAGGTCAAGATGAAGAACACGCTCACTCTGTCGCTTGCCGTTTCCGCGCTTGGTCTTGCGATGGCATCCCCCGCCGCCGCGCAGGAACGGATTGGTCCCAACAGCTATGCCGTCGCTTTGAAGGCGGCGGACCGGAATCCGGACACGCCGGAAGCGGCCCGGCGCATGCTGATCCATATCGAGAAGGCGGCGTTCGCAGTCTGCGGCGCATCGCCGTTCAGCCTGCGCGAAGTGCAGCGGTCAGTTCGCCATTCCGCCTGCTGGCGTGACAGTGTAGCCGAAACCGTGGCGCGTATCGGCAATCCGCTGCTTACCCAGGCCTACAGCAGCAAGTATTGACCCGGAGGAAATCGCATGAACCGTCCTTTCCAACTCGTCGATGTGTTCGGCACCGGTCCTTACACGGGCAACCCGCTGGCCGTGATCAGCAGTGCCGAAGGGCTCACCACGGAAGAGATGCAGCGCATCACTCGCTGGCTGAACCTGTCGGAAACCGCCTTTCTGCTGCCTGCCGAGCATGAAGAGGCCGATTACCGTGTGCGCATTTTCACGCTCACGCATGAACTGCCCTTCGCTGGCCATCCCACGCTCGGCTCGTGCCATGCCTGGCTCGAAGCCGGCGGCAAGCCCAAACGCGAAGGCGTTGTCGTGCAGGAATGCGGGGCCGGGCTGGTCCAGATCCGGCAGGGCGAGAACGGGCTTGCCTTCGCCGCGCCGCCGCTGATCCGCACGGGTGCCCCGGACGAGGACGATATTGCCGAAGTCGTCAAAGTGCTCCGGATCGAGCGCGATGCCATTGTCGATGTGCAGTGGGCGGCTAACGGACCAAGCTGGATTGCAGTGATGCTGGCATCGGCGGAAGAGGTGCTCGCGGTCGAACCGGCAGGGCACTATTCCGGCCATCTCGATATCGGGCTGGTCGGGGCTTACCCGCCCGGCAGCGAGGCCGCGTTCGAACTGCGCGCGATTTTCAGCGGGCCGGGCGGGACCATGATCGAGGATCCGGTGACCGGAAGCCTCAATGCCTCGATCGGACAATGGCTGTTCGCCAGCGGCCGGGCGCAGGGCCACTACGTGGCTGCACAAGGCACGCGGCTGGACCGGACCGGCAGGATCAACGTCACGCAGGACGAGAGCGGGCAAGTCTGGGTCGGCGGGCGGACATGCACGTTGCTTTCCGGCCAAACGCAATAACAGAAGTGGCTCCGGACCGGTTGCCGGTCTGGCGCAGGAAGTCCGAAGGCGTCCGGTCCTGACGTTTGGTCAGGGCGCGGGCGCCTCGGCGAATGTGAGGACCAGCGTGTCGCGCCAGGCGGGCGCGCCGGGATGGGCGGCCTGGACGGGCGACGTGCCATGGCGCACCGCCCGGTCATTGAGCAAAAGCGCTTCGCCGGGATCGGACAGTCTGTGCGTCAGCAGGGTCTGCCCGGCAGAACCCTCGACACAAGTCTCTGCCCCGGTGAAACCGGCACCGCCCGCCAGAAGAATCAGAACCCAGTCGCGCCCGTCGCAGTGTATGCCTTCCGGCGTCGGCAGGCCCGGCTGATCGGGCTGCGCCTCGATGCGGAACTGGTGAGCCTCGACCATCCACCGCCGTGGGGCGATGGATGCGGCCTGCTCTATCAGTGCGGCTGTTTGCAGCACCAGATCACGAAACAGCGGGGATGCGGCCCAGTCTTCGGCCATGGGCGCGAACCAGCGTTCCACCCCGCCGTTGAGCGGATTGTAATCGCGTTCCTGATAGTGCGGGCGGTGGGGCAGCCGCTCGAACTGGTCCCCTTCAACCTGAAACGCTCCATAGCGCCTGCGCCGGTACGTGCCGCCATCGGCCATCCACGTGTCCTGCGGCATGTCTTCCCAGCCCCGCACGAAGGCCTGCCAGCCCGGCGTGCCGGGCCCCGCCAGTTTCCCGGGCGAAAGCAGCAGCGGCCCCGGTGCGGCGAGGCAACCTGAAGGCGTGTTCATTCCTTAGCGTTCCGGAAGACGGGAGCATCCCTGTGCTGTCCGCCGCTTTTGCGGTTCGATGCGGGATGATATTGTCAGGGGGTAATGCATGCTTGCCAAGCGTGTAGCGAAGGCGGCGGGGACGGACAAGGTTTGCAAGGCAGGACTTGCGCTATTGCCCGGGGCCTGCCGCTTTCGTACCTTTCTCCGGTGCCGGGAGGCGGGTTGAGACAATTTGTCCCATCCGCCCGCTTTGCCATCGGTGCGGCCGTCTGGTATTCGCAATAGCAGCATTGCCTCTTCGGGTGCTTACTTTCCGCAAAGAATCCAACCTGCCGGGAGAAAGATCCGGTGTTACGCCAATTTACCTATGGCTGGGGATCTGCCTCTGGAGGTGCTCATGGGATTCGATGATGCGGTCGAGAACCGCACGTTTGGCGAAATCGCGATTGGAGAGAGCGCCAGTGCTGTTCACAGCTTGACCTTGCGCGACATGGAAATGCTGGCCGCCGTTTCGGGGGATGTGGACCTGGCGGGCCGGGATGTCGCATCGGGCACTTGGGCTGCATTGTTGACCGGAGCCGTGCTGCGCACTGTCTTGCCGGGGCTGGGAACGGTGCTCACGGCGCAGGAGATGACCTATGCCGCGCCGGTCCGGCTTGGCGGGGAGATCACGATAACGGTGACGGCGCGAGCCAAAGACGCGGCGTCGCACACGGTGACGTTCGATTGCGATTGCACCGCTGCGGATGGCACGCTTCTGGCGCAAGGCACGGCGCGTGTTCTCGCGCCGCTCGAAAAGCTACGCCGGGCAAGGGCCGACTTGCCCGATATCGTGGTGGGAGAGCGCGGGGCGAAGTTTCGTGCGCTGATAGGCAAGGCGGAGGCGTTCGATCCGATCGTTACTGCCATTGTCCATCCGGTAGAGGCCAATGCCATCGCAGGCGCTGTCGATGCGGCTAAGGCCGGGCTTATCGTTCCGCACTTCATTGGCCCGCAGGCGAAGATAGAAGCTGCCGCCGCCGAGGCTGGGCTGGACCTTTCCCCCTACGATCTCTCCTCCACCGAACATTCCCATGCCGCAGCCGAACTGGCCGCGCGGCTGGCGCATGAGGGCAAAGTCCACGCTCTGCTCAAGGGCAGCCTGCATTCGGATGAATTCCTGCATCCGATCCTCGCGGCGGAAAACGCGCTGCGGACCGAGCACCGGCTGAGCCATGTGTTCCTGATGGACGTTCCGAGCTACGACCGGCTGCTGTTCATCACCGATGGGGCGATCAACATCGCGCCTGATCTCGCAGCTAAAGTGGATATCGTTCAGAACGCGATTGGCATGGCCCATGCGCTGGGCGTGGAAACCCCGCGTGTGGCGCTGCTTTCGGCCGTGGAGACGGTCAATCCGTCGATATCCTCCACGCTCGATGCAGCGGCTCTTTCGAAGATGGCGGAGCGCGGACAGATCACGGGCGGGATCGTCGACGGGCCTCTGGCGTTCGACAACGCGGTCTCGCCCGCCGCGGCGCGGATCAAGCATATCCGCTCGCCGGTTGCCGGGCAGGCGGACATCCTTGTCGCGCCCGATCTCGATGCGGGCAATATGATTGCCAAGCAGCTTGAATATCTGGCGGCGAGCGAGGCGGCGGGTGTCGTCTTGGGCGCGCGGGTGCCGGTGATCCTCACCAGCCGGGCGGATACCGCGCAAAGCCGCCTTGTATCCTGCGCGGTGGCGGTTCTGCTGCATGCGGCGCGTGCCGGAGCCAGGGCATGAACCGGCTGATCCTGACGATCAATGCCGGCTCATCGAGCATCAAGTTCGCGATTTTTTCGGCGAATGGGCACGATGAAGGCCGCGCGGTGGCGGAAGGCAAGGCAGTCAATATCGGGTCCGCAGGAACGAACCTTGCCGTGCATGACGGGGGCGGAGCGTGCCTGCTCTCCCGCGACTATGCCGGGGACGCGGATGAAGGCGCTGTTCTGCAGGATTTGCTGGCTTGGGTCGAAAGTCACTTTGGCGGCACACTCGCGGCAGCAGGGCACCGTGTAGTGCACGGCGGGCCGCGCTTTCATGCGCCGTGCCGGATTACGTCCGGTCTGGTGGAGGAACTGGCCACGCTGGTGCCGCTGGCGCCGCTGCACCAGCCGCACAACCTTGCACCGGTCCGGGTGCTGGCGCGCGACTTTCCCGGTCTTCCCCAGTTCGCCTGTTTTGACACCGGCTTTCACGCGGACAATTCGCTGCTGGCAACCACATTCGGCATTCCCCGCGAACTCACCGGGCAGGGCGTGCGCCGTTACGGCTTTCACGGCATTTCCTACGAATATATCGCCAGTTGCCTGCCGGACTATCTGGGCGATGCGGCGGAGGAGCGCGTGGTCATCGCGCATCTCGGCAACGGGGCGAGCCTGTGCGCGATGCACCGTGGCCGCAGTGTGGCGACGACCATGGGCTTTACTGCGCTCGACGGGCTGATGATGGGCACCCGCTGTGGTTCGATAGATCCCGGCGTCCTGCTCTATCTGATGCAGGAAAAGAGCATGAGCGCGCAGGACGTGAGCGAGATGCTCTATCACCGCAGCGGGCTGCTTGGCGTTTCGGGTATCAGCAACGACATGCAGGCGCTTCTGGCCAGTCCCGCCCTTGAGGCGCGCGAGGCGGTGGACCTGTTCGTCTATCGCATCGTGCGCGAGCTGGGATCGCTGGCAGCGGCGCTGGGCGGGCTCGACGCGCTCGTCTTCACTGGAGGGATCGGCGAACACGCCGCGCCGGTGCGCGCTGCCGTCTGCCGCCAGATGGCATGGCTTGGGTTGGCGCTGGACGAGGCGGCCAATGCCGCGCATGGCCCGAAAATCACGGCGGAAGGCAGTGCTGTGCCAGCCCTGGTCATTCCCACCGACGAAGACCGTATGATCGCCCGCCATTGCCTCACCTTGCTTGGCAAGGCGGCATAGTGGTCCCGCTCAAGTGTCGGTGAACGACTTAGTCTGCCGTGCCAAGGTGGCGATCTTCTCGCAAAATCGAGCAGGAGTTCGAGCACGTCCGCAAGCGCAACTGGGGGCAACACTTCTGGCAGCGCGGCTACTTTTCGTCCACATCCGGCAAAATTACCGATGACATCATTATGCGGCATCTTGATCGACTTACCCACAAGGATGCCTTCAGTCCCTACCGGTCAGTCATTCAGCAACGGTGTAAACGTCTCGTGATGTAAATCACCAAGTGATGCTATCGAATGATTCGTCGTGGATTGATCTTGGACGAACGGGATTTGTGTTCAAGCAACAGTCACGTCGGCTATGAGCTTCAGCCAATTCGTTGCCAAAAAGGCCGGCGGGACGTAAACTAATTCGCCCCGCCGACTAGGGATCGAAGTCATCCAGCCGTTGCGGATGCCCTTCGGGTCGCCTCTGGAACCGGGATCTGATCGAACCTGAAATTGCTGGAGCGGTGTATCCGGAGGCTTCGGATCGGGGCGCAGCTTTCAGGCTTCGACGATGGAAAATCTGCCTGCATTTTGACCATAGCTTTTAGCCGGTAACTGGAGGCTGTCGATATGGAAAAGAATGTGCCTTTCAAAATGTTAATCCTTACTCGCCAGTCCGCTAATATGGGGTTCAGTCATCGCCGCCGCGGCTCAGCGCGATAAGCTGGGCCAGGCCGTTGGTGCGCGTCTTGGCGACGATGGCGGCGCGGTGGTCTTCCACGGTACGGGGTGAAATGGTCAGCAAGTCGGCGATTTCCTTGTTGCTGTGGCCGCGCACAAGAAGTTCGAAAACCTCGCGCTCGCGCCGGGTGAAGGCACTGGTGGCCCCGGCGATGCGGCGCTGCCGCCGGGACCAGGCAAGCCCTTCGGTGACGGCGGACAGAAGCCGTGCCTCGTCGATCGGTTTTTCCAGGTAGTCGAGTCCGCCATGGCGGCGCACGGCATCCACGGCATGCGCGGTTGTTGGCCAGGCGGTCATGAACACGAGCGCGACGGCAGGATCGCGGGCGCGCAGGGCGTCTGCAAAAGCAAATCCGTCCATTTCCCCCATCTGGATGTCGCTGACGATGCATCCGATGGACAGAGAGGGGAGGGCATCGAGAACGTCATCCGGAGCGACAAAGGCCTTTGCGGCAAGTCCTTGGCGCATCAGCAGGCGCGCAACGGTTTGGCCCAGGTCCTCGTCATCGTCGAGGACGGCGGTCAGGGCTGTATTCATGTCTCGACTCCGGCCAGCGGCAGCGTGAGCGCGAAGCGGACCAGGTCAGCCTCGTCGTTGCGTGTCAGAGTGCCGCCATGCGCTTCTGCGATGGTTCGGGCGATGATCAGGCCCACGCCCATACCTGCCCCTTCCTGTGGCGGCGTGTTGGCGATGCGGTTGGAGACCTCGATACGGACCTCATCCCCAGCAGCGGTCGCGCTGATCTGCACGCGATGATCGGCGCTGGCGGCGATTGCGTTGCGGGCCAGGTTGACCAGGGCCTGTGTCAATTCGATTTCCTGCGCGGTGACGATGAGATCGGGCGGTGCAGGCACCAACTGCAGCAGGCACGCATGTTCGCGGAGTTCGGGGGCCAGCATTTGTCCGGCGGTCTGCAGCAGCATGGTGACGGGCAGCGCGGAAGGCGCGTCCGCATTGCGGCCGCCGAAGCGGCGCAGGCGGCGGACCAGTTCGGACAGCGTCCGCGCCTTGCGGTCGATCAGTGCCGCGCTTTCCGCGATGTCGGGGGGCAGAGCGGCGGTACGGTCTTTCAGGTGGCTGGCCTCGATGGCCAGTGTCGATAGCGGCTGGCTGATTTCATGGATTACCGCGACCGACATTGCACGCAAGGTCTTGAGGCGTTCGGCCTGAAAGAGCAGGCGGTTGCGCTTGTCCAGCGCGGTGCGGGCGGCTTCCTGCGCGTCGGCAAAGCTTCCCGCAAGCCAGGTGACGATGACCACGGCGGCGATGCCCAGATGCAGTTCCAGCCGCGTGGCATCTCCCACCGGCCCGGCCGTGTAAGGCAGAAACAGGGCCACTTCGGCGAGGATCGCGAACCATGCGGCAATGCGCCCATGACGCAGGCCGATCCACGCCCCGGCCAGTACCGAGGGGATCGGTTGAAGGCCCAGCCCGGCTCGCCACAGCGCTACCGTCAGGAGAAGGCAGGCCATGAGAATAGCGCCGTCCGCGATGAGCGCCGCCGGGCGAGGGAGAGGGGCATTGCGGGGAACGCTGCCCGATCCGGAAAACCAGAGCAGCGGAGGGGCCACCACCAGCACGCCCAGCATGTCGCCTACCGCGAAACCGGTGAGGGAGATGACCAGGCTGACGTGAATGCCAGTGCCCGGCAGATCCGGACGCAGCAAGGCCAGCGGGATGATGAACAGCGCGGCGAGGACCGGAGCGGCCAGCGCCGCAAGGCCG
The DNA here is from genome assembly GCF_022832375.1 of Novosphingobium beihaiense. Lineage (GTDB taxonomy): Bacteria > Pseudomonadota > Alphaproteobacteria > Sphingomonadales > Sphingomonadaceae > Novosphingobium > Novosphingobium beihaiensis. Next base: position 286,166 of record NZ_JALHLG010000003.1, on the reverse strand, counting down.
AGAGGCATGGGAGGCATGGTCAGGGCCCCGGTGCCCCGGTTGGTGAGCCAGCGTACCCCGGCAACCGCCAGCCCATAGGCAAAGGCGGGGCGCATGCCGCCGATGGCTTCAGGCAGCACATTGGGCCCGCTCAACGGTAGCGCGCCGGTGATCCAGTGGACGCAGAGTTCGCTCGCCATGAGCCAGGGCGCCAGCCTTGCACCGCGCTGCCACAGCACTGCGAAGCGCAGCCCGGCGGCCGGATACCACAGCGAAAAGAACCCTGCGCCGCCCCAAGGCTGTGCGGCCCAGTGCAACAGGCCGAAGGCCAGGGCATAGATGCCCAGCAGCGGCACATCGGACAGGCGCAGGGCAAGTCCTTGTTGTAAAACGGCGTTCTTGTCCTGCGCGGTCATCATCTGACGGTCTGGCCGCTTTGTCGCGGCGAAGGAACCCGGAAATTTTCCGGGATGCCTCAGATGCCGGGATTTGCCACGCGGCCGGACAGCCGGACAGCCGGACAGCCGGACCGCGCCCTTACGGACGCATGACCCAGCCTCCGTCCACATGGATCGTCTGGCCGGAGATCCACTGGCCCGCTTCCGAGCACAGCAGCAGCAGCGTACCCACCAGCTCGTCCGGCTCGCCGCGGGGGCGCAGGGCGCAGGACATTTCCAGGAACTTGATGAACGGGGAATCGTCCGGCACCAGCAGCTTGCCCGCATCGGATTTCACATTGCCCGGGGCTATGGCGTTGCAGGTGATGCCGTCCTTGCCGAACTGCTTGGCCAGCGTGGTGGTAAGGCCGACCAGTGCCAGCTTGGAAATGCCGTAGAGGCCGATGGCCGGGAAGGCGCCGCCGCTGGTCTGGTTGATGATGCGCCCGCCGCCCCGTTCGCGCATCGAGGGGAGCACCGCGCGGGCGCAGAGCAGCGCACCGTTGAGGTTTACCGAAAAGGCCTTGTTCCAGGCGTCGAGGCTGATCGTCTCGCAATTGTCGTAGCTGATATCGACCATCAGCGCGGCGTTGTTGACGAGGATGTCGATCCCGCCGAAGGCCTCGATAGCGGCAGCGCCCATGGCAAGCGTGGAGGCCTCGTCCGAAACGTCGACCTGCACGGCGGCCGCCTTGCCGCCCGCTGCGGTGATTTCTTCGGCCACGGCTTGCGCGCCTTCGCCATTGAGGTCGGCAACGACGACCGCGGCGCCCGCTTCGGCAAGGCCGAGCGCATAGGCGCGGCCGATCGAATTGCCGCGTCCGCCCGCGCCGGTGACGATGGCTACTTTGCCGTCGAGGCGGAACTGATCGAGTGTGAATGTCATGGCTGGTTCTCCCTCAACCGGCGGTGATGCCGGCGTCGATATCGATGCAGGTTCCGTGAAAGCCGCGCCCGGCTTCGGACGCGAGCATCAGGATCATGTCCGCGACGTCTTCCACCTCGACCGTGCCGCGCATGCCGGAAAAGCGCTTGATCAGGTCGAAGTCGCAGCCTTCGGGGGGCACGAAATTGGCGGCGATGTTGGTGATCATGCCGCCGGGGGCGACGGCGTTGATGCGGATCGGAGCTTTCTGGAATTCCATCGCCATGGCCTTGGTCATGCCCAGAATGCCCCACTTGCTGGCGCAATAGGCAGCGGCATAGGCCTCGCCGATATGCGCGGCGGAAGAGGCGACATTGACGATCGCGCCATCGGTCTCGAGCAGGTGCGGGATGGCCGCCTGCGAGAGATGGAACGGAGCCGAAAGGTTGACGTCGATCGTGCGCCGGTACTGGTCGAGCGGCATCTGCGGCGTGTTGGCGAGGTAGATCAGCCCGGCGACATTGCACAGCGCGTCGAGCCGCCCGAAGCGGGAAACCGCTGCCGTCACCGCCTGCGTGCAGGCTTCCGGGTCGGACAGGTCCACGGTTTCGTGGCCGGTCTCGCAGCCGCTATCGGCCAGCATGGCCACGGTCTCGGCCAGCCCGGCGGCATTGACGTCCACCAGCCAGAGTTTGGCGCCTGCTTCGGCGAACTTGAGTGCGGCGGCCCGGCCCAGGCCCGAGGCTGCGCCGGTGATGAGAGCGGCCTTGCCGGTCATATCGGTGTTCATGGGATTTGCCCCTTTACTTGGCGTGCCAGGGCAGCCCCTTGGCCACCTTGTCGATCATTTCCAGAATGACGCCCTGCATTCGCGAGGCCTTGGGCCAGCCCGCGTGGGTGCCGTATTGCAGCACGAATTCGAGCATTTCCTCCGGCTTGCAGTTGCCGCTGGCCATGGCCGCGTGGATGTGGCTGCGGATCGGGATTTCGGCCCCGGATTCGCACACGCCGACAAGCGTGATCCAGCGGCGGGAGGGTTCGTCCAGCGTGCGGCGGCACCACATCTCGCCGAAGACGAAGTTGTTGATGCCTTCGAGGTAAGGCGTCTTGGGCGGCCCCGGCGGGAAGGTCATTACCTTGTCGAACTCGGCGTGGCCCCGGTCGTTGCGCACTTGCGGGTCCCACGGTTCGGGGCAGATCGGCGGCAGTTCCGCGGGCGGCAGGTCCAGTTCCCCGGCGACGCGGGTGATCGCCCGGTCCAGCCTGCCGCCGTTGCCCCAGCCCGAATAGACCGCCAGATGCAGCGCGCCTTCGCGCAGCTCTTCCAGCGTCAGCTCCCGGTTGGCGAGAGCGCCGCGCACGAAATCGTCGATCTGGCTGTCCTCCAGCCCACAGGTCGCGGCGGTGGCCATGGCGACGAGATAGCGGGCGCGCCGGGGCAGGCCCGGCCGGGTCCAGACTTCGGCCCAGATGAAATCGCGCCAGCTCTCCTCCAGCAGCGTTGCGGGTTCTTTTGCCGGGCGGCCGGTCGATTCCGCCTCGCAGGCGAGGCCGGCGGCGTTGCGGTCCTTGGGATCGAGAAGTGTCATGGAACTTGCTCCTCAGTCCTGCAGGTTGATCCAGACGTTGCGCACCTGCTGGAACTCGCGCAGCCCCTCGATCCCGCCGAGGCGGCCGTGGCCGGAGTGCTTCATGCCGCCGAAGGGCACGCAGGGCGTCATCGCCTCGCCCGCGCCGTTCACCTGAACCTGTCCCGCCATCATCTGGTTGGCGACGCGATGCGCGCGGGCAAGGCTGGTGGTGTGGATATAGGCGCCGAGCCCGTAGTCGGAGTCGTTCGCCAGCGCGACGGCCTCTTCCTCGGTATCGAAAGGCGTGACGACCAGAACCGGGCCGAACACTTCGTTCTTCGCGATGGTGCTGCTGGGATCGACGTCCGCCAGCACGGTGACCGGAAGGAAGAAGCCCGAGGCGTAGTCTCCGCCCATGCGCTCGCCGCCGCAGACCACGCGGCCGCCGTCGGCCACGCCGCCTTCGACCATGCCCTGAATGCGGTTCAGCGCGGCTTCGGAGATGACCGGGCCCATGAACGTGTCCATCGCCAGCGGATCGCCGACTTTCACGTAGCCCGCCATGCCCTGCAGCATCTGCAGATAGGGCTCGTAGATCGATCGCTCGACCAGCAGGCGGGTGCCGTTGACGCAGCCCTGCCCATTGGCGCTGACCGCGCCGGACAGGCCGCGCTTGGCGGCGGCCTGCAGGTCCGCGTCGGCAAAGACGATCACTGCCGACTTGCCGCCCAGTTCCAGCCCCACGGGCTTGAGGCTCTGCGAGGCATTGGCGAGGATTTTGCGCGCGGTCCCGCCCGAGCCGATGAATTCGATCTTGCCGATCCCTGGGTGCGAGACCATCGCCTCACCCACATCGGGGCCGCCGGTAACGAGATTGACCACGCCCGGCGGGAACCCGGCGAGTTGGATGATCTCCATCAGCTTCATCAGCGACCACGGCGCATTCTCGGGCGCTTTCAGCACCACGCAGTTGCCCGTCGCCAGCGCCGGGGCCATGCACATTGTCGCTGCGTAGAGCGGACCGTTCCACGGCACGATAATGCCTACCGTGCCATAGGGTTCGTAGCTCACATAATCGTGTGCGGGGCCGCCCCAGGTGGAGATGGTGCGGCCTTCGATCTTGTCCGCCCAGCCGCCGAAATAGCGGAACTTCTGCGAGGCATCGGCGCTCATGTAAGGCGAGGCGACCAGGATCGAGCCGTTCTCGATTGCCAGCAGCGGCGACATTTCCGCCGTCTTCTCGTCGATCAGGGCGGCGAGGCGCAGCAGCAGGTCGCGGCGTTTGTCTCCGGGCATGGCGCGCCAGTCCGGGAAGGCGGCGTGGGCCGCAGCAACGGCGCGATCGACATCGGCGGCATTGGCCAGCGCGATCTCGCGCGTCACTTCGCCGGTGCCGGGGTAGACATGCTCGTAAAGGGCACCGCTGCCGCCCGTTTCGGCCTTGTCGCCGATGACGAGGGCGTGCTGTGGCAGGATCGAACGATCCGGACTGAGAAAACCCATGTTCCTCTCTCCATTTCGGGCAGGCGGCACTTCCGCTCCGCTTCTCGCCTGTAAAACTATGTGCATTGAAATAGGCAATCAACCGATTTGAAATGCACTTTATGGTCGAATTTCCATTGTCCTTGTGGCAATAATAGGCATATTATTACCTCCATGCCTAGTCTGACCAAAGTGCCGCGGCGGCGCGGGTTGAACCTTGTCGTGGCGACGGCGGAGGTGCTGCGCGAACATATCTTCGCGCTGGAGCCCGGGGCGCTGATCGGTTCGCTGCACGATCTGGCGTACCGGCTGGAAGTGGGCATCGTCACCTTGCAGCAGGCCGCGCGCGTGCTCGAACACGAAGGCCTGCTGGAAGTGCGGCGCGGCCCCGGCGGCGGCTACTACGGCGCGCGGCCCGACGATGCCGCGCTGGAGCGTGCGTTCGATGCCTATCTGCGCGTGCACCCGGCAACTTACGAGGAAGCGCTCGACATGACCTCGCTGCTGTTCAACGAACTGGTGGCGGCAGCGGCCGGGTGCCGCGAGGCGGACATGCTCGGGCAACTCGGAAAGCTGGGCGAGCGGCTTGACGATCTGGAGCGCACCGCTGCCGCGCTCGGCAGTTTCGAGCTGGAGTTTCAGGATCAGTTGTTCCGCATGGTCAGCCGCCCGCTGTTCGAAATGCTCACGCGCGTGACCTTGCACTACGCATGGGGGCGGGGCGGGCCGCAGGTCCATCAACTGCAGACCGATTCCGCGCGCTGGTGCGAGGGACGGCGCAAGATCATCGATGCCATTCTGGCGGGCGACGCCGAACTCGCCCGTTTCGAGGCGAACCGGCAGAACCGCCAGGTCGTGCGCCGCCATCTGGGAACGCGGCGGCCCTGATAGTCTTGGGATAGTCTTGGACAGATGCCACCCGGGCGATGCAGGATGGCTGCGTAGAAAGTGTCCGGAAAAGTCAAAGGGCTGGCAGGGGATTGCGTTAGGAACGGCAGTCCGGGCCGCAAAGGCAACCGAGGAGAGGAAAAAATGGACCCGACCATCCAGTCATTCGTTGACCGCGAGGCGATCCGCGATTGCGTGGCCCGGCTGGCGCGCGGCGAGGACCGGCGCAGCGCCGATCTGATCCGCTCCTGCTGGTGGCCCGAAGCCATGTTCGATTACGGCGTCTACAACGGCGATTTCGAGGCGTACCTCGCTTGGGTCGTGCCCGGCGCGGAGGCGATCAAGGATACCCAGCACGTGCTCGGCCAGACCTACATCGAGCTGGACGGCGCCCATGCGAAGGCGGAAACGCACGTGATCTCCTACCACCGCGTCGACATGGGCGCGGAGAACGGCGGCGAGCACGATACCTGCATCGGCGGGCGCTATCTCGACACCTTCGAGAAGCGCGAGGGCGAATGGCGCATTGCCGACCGCGTGATGCTCTATGACTGGGAACAGGACTGGGGGCAGGCGGCCGACTGGTCGACGGGGGTGATGGGCTACCCGTTCACGGCGGAACACTTCCCCGGCCGTGCCAAGGGCGATTTCAGCGAGCAGTGGTTCGCGCGGGGGGCGAAATGAGCGCGCCGCTCGCGGGAAAAGTGGCGCTGGTTACGGGCGCCAGCCGGGGCATCGGCAAAGGCATCGCGCTGGTGCTCGCGGAGCAGGGGGCAACCGTTTATGTGACCGGGCGCACGGTGAAGGAAGGCGATTATTACCTGCCCGGCACGGTCGGCGGCACCGCCGCCGAATGCGATGCGCGCGGCGGGGAGAGCGGCGGCAAGGGCGTGGCGGTGGCTTGCGACCATGGCAATGACGCGGCGGTGGCCAGCCTGTTCGAGCGTATCCGCAGCGAACAGGGGCGGCTCGATATCCTCGTGAACAATGCCTTCACGCTTTCCGAAGACTTGCTCGAACCCAAAGGTTTCTGGGAAAAGCCGCTGTCGAACCTCGAAATGTGGGACGTGGGCGTGAAGTCCAACTACGTGGCAGCCTGGCATGCGGCGCAAATCATGGCGCCGCAGAAGTCCGGCCTGATCGTCGCCATCTCGGGCTTTGCCGCGGTGACCTATACCTATGGCGTGATCTTCGGCACCTCGAAGTCCGCGGTGGACCGCATGGCGCGCGACATGGCGATCGAGCTGGAGCCCCATAACGTGGCCTCGCTGGCGATCTGGCAGGGGCTGACGCTGACCGAGAAGGCCAAAGACAACCTCGCCAAGATGGGCGACAAGATGACCAAGTCGATCACCCAGATGCAGGGCAGCAGTGTCGAGCATCCCGGCCGGGTGATCGCCGCGCTGGCCGCCGATCCCGAGGTGATGAAGCGCTCGGGCGGCGAATACGTCACCGCCGAACTGGCGCAGGAATACGGCATTACCGATGTCGACGGCAGCACGATCGCCTCCGCACGGGCGACGCGGGGCTCGCCCATCTGGAAACCTATCTCGGAGGTCGATTACCGTGGCAAGTGACCGCGAAAAGCGCATCGACGCGCTGCTCGACAAGCAGGACATCATGGAATGCCTCGCCCGCTTCTCGCGCGGGATGGACCGGTTCGACCGGGACATCTACCTCTCGGCCTTCTGGGAAGACGGCGAGATGGCGGCGGGGCCTTTCGTGGGCAGTCCGGCGGATTGCTGGGACTGGGCGGTGCCGATGCACGACGCCGGGCAGATCCTGCACCACCATGCCCTGTTGCAGACCACGATCGACCTCGATGGCGATGTGGCGCATAGTGAGACCTATTATCAGTTCGTGGGCCGCAACAAGGACGAGAGCCTGTGGATCGCGGGCGGCCGCTATATCGACCGGCTGGAGAAGCGGAACGGCGAGTGGCGCATCGCGCTGCGCACCAATGTGATCGAGTGGGGCTGCCTGCCGCCGCCGATGCCGATCCCCTTTGCCGATGTGCCCGATATCGCCGCCAACGGCGTCTCCGCGCGCAGCAAGGAAGACCCGTCCTACCAGCGCCCGTTGCTTAACAAGCGAGCGCCTGCCAATCCGGCGAAAGGCTGAGCGATGGGCGCTTTGTCGGACAGGCTGAAAGGCAAAGTCGCGGTCGTCACCGGCGCCACGCGCGGCATCGGCAAGGGCACGGCCTGCGCGCTCGCCGAGCATGGCGCGACGGTCTATGTGACCGGGCGCACGGTGAACCCCGGCGGCCATGCGCTGCCCGGCTCGCTGGAAGAGACGGTTGCCGAAGTCGAGGCGCGCGGCGGCAAAGCCGTGGCGGTGGCGATGGATCTGCTGGACGAGGCGCAGATCGCCGCCGTGTTCGCGCAAGTCGCGCGGGACGAAGGGCGGCTCGATGTGCTCGTCAACAATGCCATGGCCATCCCGGACAGCATGACGCAGCGCGCGGGCTTCTGGGAAAAACCGCTCGATGCCGAATGGCAGATCTGGGATACCGGCGCGCGCGCGGCCTTTATCGCCGCCTGGCACGCCGCACGGATCATGGTGCCGCAGGGCTCGGGCCTGATCGCGGCGCTTTCGGGCTATGTGGGGGTGACGTACACCTATGACGTGGTCTTCGGCACCACCAAGACCGCGACCGACCGCATGATCCGCGACATGGGCCACGAGTTGCGCGACACGGGCGTCTCGGCCGTCTCGCTCTGGCAGGGCTTTACTTATACCGAGCGCGCTACCGAGAACCTGAAATCGGTGCCCGGCATGGCGAGCCAGCTCAACAGCGCTGTGGGCTCTTCGCCGGAGTTTCCGGGGCGCGTGATTGCGGCGCTGGCGATGGACCCGCAGCTCAAGGCGCGCTCGGGCGGCAGCTTCATCAATGCCGAACTGGCCGCCGAATATGGCGTGACCGACAAGGATGGGCGCACGATCCCCTCGCTGCGCGAAAGCCGGGGCGCACCGCTCTGGGCGCCGGGCGACACCACATGGAGCGGACAATGAACGTGCACACATCCGAACGCCGGTTCGACGGCCGCGTCGTCGTCGTGACCGGCGGCGCGCGCGGTCTGGGCCGGGCCTATGCGGAAATGGTGGCCGGGCTGGGCGCCAAGGTCGTCGTCAATGACAACGGCAGCGCGCTCTCCGGTTCGGGCAGCGATGCCGGACCTGCCGAGGAGGCGGCGCAGGCCCTGCGCGCGATGGGCGCCGAGGCCGTCGCCAGCACGGACAGCGTGGCGACGCCCGAAGGCGGCAAGGCGATTATCGAGACCGCGCTCGATACTTTCGGCAAGATCGACGTGCTGATCCACAATGCCGGAAACAACCGCTTCGCCGCGCTGGCGGAAACCAGTTACGAGGATTTCCGCGCCGTGCTCGATGTGCACATGCTCGGCGCCTTTCACGTCGTGCGCCCCGCGTTTGAACGGATGGTGAAGGACGGATACGGCCGCGTGGTGCTGACGGGCTCGATCGGCGGGCTCTATTCGATGCCGGGCGTGGTGAACTATGCGATGTCCAAGTCCGCGATGATCGGGCTCAACAACATCGTCGCGATCGAGGGCAAGGATTTCGGGGTGAAGTCCAACGTGATCCTGCCCGGCGCGGTGACGCGCATGGCCGAAGGGCTCGATACTTCGCAATATCCGCCGATGGGGCCGGAACTGGTGGCGCCGGTGGTCGGCTTTCTGGCGCACGAAAGCTGCCCGGTTACGGGCGAGATGTACGTCTCGGTCGCCGGGCGCATCGCGCGGGCTTTCATTACCGAGACCGAAGGCGTCTATCAGCCGTCGTGGACCATCGACGAGGTGGCCGGGCAACTCGATGCGATCCGCGACGACAGCCGCCAGTGGACGTTCCACCCGGCCGAGGATGGGTTCGGCCAGCATCTGGCCCGCAGCTTCGCCATGGCCACGGCAAAGGCTGCGGGCTGATCCCAAGACACGTTGAAAGCCCTCTCCCCTTCAGGGCAGAGGGTTGGGAGAGGGGATTGCGTGCCCGCGCCCCTCTCAACTGCGGCTAGCGAGCAAGCTCGCAAGCCTGCGTATCTCTCCCCTGAAGGGGAGAGAGCAGATCGTGCGCTGGCGCCTGTTCAGGCCTTGGTGAAGCGGCGTTCGCCCCACTTCACGCCCAGAGTGTGATCCTGCACGCCCTCTGTCGTGCGGGCGGCGACGGTGCTCAGGAAGTGCCAGGTGCCCTGCACCTCTTCCGGGGTGAGCTGCAGCGAGACATAGCCGCGGCGGCTGGTATCGGTGAAAGTCAGGGCCGGGTTGGTCTCCTGCACCATCGCGGCAAGATTGCGCGGCGCGATGGTGGGCAGGAAGCTTTCGAAGCCGGACGAAGTGACCGAGTGCCCGGCGAATTCGACGCCCGCCGCCTCGCTGCCGAGGCTGAGTTCGTTGCCCCAGGCATTGTGGCTGTCCCCCGAAAGCACGACGAGGTTGCAGTCCGCCTCGCGCGCGGCGCGCAGCAGGCGTTCGCGGGCGGCGGGATAGCCGTCCCACGAATCCATGTTGAAGGGCAGGCCCATCTTCGAGGCGGCGGCAGAGACCATCGCCCGCATCCGGCTCTTGGGATCGGCAGAGGCCGGGGTGAGGTCCGCCAGCGCCGGAGGCGCGCGCAGATTGCCCATCACGATTTCCTGCGCCAGCACCTGCCAGCGGGTTCCGGACTTCACCGAATCCCGGAATCCCTTGTAGAGCCAGGCTTCCTGCGTGGCGCCCATCAGCGTCCGCTCCGGAGACATCCACGGACCGTCGCGGAATGCGGCCAGAGCCTTGGCAATGTCTGTCTGCCCCTTGAGCGCATCGCCGAGGCTGAGCTGCTTGGCGCGCGCGGAGACGCGGGTTTCGGGGCGGAAGATCGTGGCCAGCGTGCCGATCTGGAAGCTGTTGTAGAGGTCGTCCGAAACCGGCATCCATTCGCGGTAGGCACGCATCGCCGCCGCCTTGCGCACGGACCAGAGGCCTTCGGTTTTGGGATCGTGGTTTTCGGCGCCGTTCTGCCAGTCGTCATTGGCGAATTCATGATCGTCCCACTGCGCGATCATCGGGAACTGCTGGTGCAGGCGGCGCAGATCGGAATCGAGGCGGTAGCAGGCGAAGCGCAGGCGGTAATCGGCGAGCGTCACGGTTTCGTGTTTCGGTTCGATCTCGCGGCCTTGCATCACCGTTTCGGGATAGTGGCCGGGCTGGTATTCGTAGAAATAGTCACCGACATGGACCATCAGGTCCAGATCGCCGCGCTTGGCGGCATGGGCATAGGCATTGAACCAGCCGAACGGCATGTTCGAGCAGGAAAACAGGCCGATGCCGAAACGCGAAACATCGCTCACCGGCAGCGTGCGGGTGCGGCCCACTTCGCTTTTGGTGCCGTCGGGCGCCACGAAGCGGTAGAAATACCACTTGTCCGGCTCCAGCCCGGTCACGACCAGCTTGGCGCAATTGTCATGCTCGGGAGACGCCACGACATCGCCGCCGCCCGCGATCTGTTTGAACTCTTCGTCATGCGAGACTTCGCAGTGCAGCCGGGTTTCGCCCGAACCGACATAGCGGGTCCACAGCAGCACCGAATGGGCCGCAGGCTCGCCGCTGGCAATGCCGTGGGTAAAGCCGCGCGCGATCAGGACTTGCGCGACGCCGGGCGTGGAAAGCGCGGCAAGGCCGAAAGCTCCGGCCTTGATGAGCAGGCGGCGGTCGATGGCGAGTGTCATGGTGTTCTCCGGCAGCAGGATCAGTAGCGGGCGGTCAGTTCGATGCCGTAAGTGCGCGGCTCGGCGGGAATGAACGTCGGGTAACCGAAGCCGCCGCCGGTATTGCCGGCATCGAGCAGATAGCGCTTGTCGGTCAGGTTGCGCGCATAGCCCGCCACTTCGAACCGGTCGTTGGCGAAGGAGACGCCGCCGCGCAGGTTCACCAGCGTCACCGGATCCTGGCTGATCGCTTCGCTGTTGGGCAGTTCGAAGTAGATCTTGCTGCGATAGGTCACGCTCGGCGTCAGGAACACGCGGGTGTTTTCCGTCACCGGCGCATTCAGCATGAAGCCTGCCGCCCACTGCCACTTGGGCTGGAGGCGGAACTGGTTGCCGGCATAGACGCCGTTGGAGGCCGTATCGTCCACGCCGCCGCTGATGAAGCCGAAGTTGCCGAAGGCGCGCAGCCAGTCGGTGAAGCGCGCTTCGATCTCGCCCTCGACGCCGAGGTTGGCGGCGGAACCGGCGCTTTCCGTGATGGTCCTGCCGGTGGGCTGGCCGGTTGTGTTGTCGATTTCCAGGATCGTTACCTGGAAGTTGCTGTAGTCGTCATAATAGACCCCCAGCGACCCGGAGAAGATGCCCGCGCTGCCCTTGATACCGGCTTCGTAGTTCCAGACCTTTTCGGCCGGGATCGTGCTGAGCGCGGGAACCGGGCCGGGCGCGGCCGAAAGCTGGACCACCGGCGAGCGGCGGCCTTCGGAAACCGTGGCATAGAGGTTCAGGTTGGGCGTGAGGTGATAGAGCACGTTGAAGCGCGGCAGTACGGCCGAGAAGGAACGCTCCGCCCGGAAGAAATCGCCGCCGGTATCGGTGACGGGCAGCAGCGGCACGCCCGCCAGCACAGCGTTCGGCTGGAAGGAACCGTAGCCCGAACGGCGCTTTTCGATCAGCACGCGCGCGCCTGCGGTCAGTTCCAGCCTCGATGACGGTTTCCACGTTGCGTCACCGAACATGGACCAGGTCTGGTTGCGGCCCTTGTTCTCGAACCAGCTCGAATAGGGAATGGCGGTGGCCAGGCCGCCGCTCGCCAGCCCCGTCGCCGCAGAGGCGGTGACGGTGTTGTCAGGCGCGACGCAGCCGAGGCCCGGGATGATGTTCAGCGTGCACTGCAGATACGTGCCTTCCTCGGTCGAGAAGGGGACGTTCTGGTAGCTGTCCTCGATGAAGTAGTTCCAGCCGAACGAGGCGCGCCACTGATCGTCGCTATAGGTAAAGCGGCCTTCGTGGCTGGCTTCCCAGCCCTTGGCATGTTCGGCGAATTCGAGATACCAGGCGGCCGAGCCATCGGCATCGAACACTTCGCGCGCATCGAAATCGCGGTAGCCGTTGACCGTGGTGAAGTTCCAGCCGTCTGCGAAGTCCCAGCTCGCGGTGAAGTTCACGTCGTAGACGTCGCGGGTGAGGCCCAGCTTGTCCGCGCCCAGCACGGCGCCCGAAAGCGGCGAGCCGCCGAGGTAGGCCGGTCCGTACACGCCATCGACGGCCGTCGATCCCAGCGACTTGCTGAGGAACGGCGTGCCGGAATTGCGCTCGCGGTCATAGGTGAAGATGAGGTCCGCAGTGAAATCGCTGGTCGGCGTGTAGCGCAGCGATCCGCGCAGGCCGAGCTGGTCCTGCGCATAGAGATCGTCCTGCCCCGGGGCGAGATTGGGAACATAGCCGTCGCGCTTGATCCACTGCCCGGCGATGCGCCCGGCCAGCACGTCGTTGCCGGCATTGACATGGCCTTCCAGCTTGTAGGCATCGTAATTGCCATAGCTGCCGGTGAGTTCGGCCGAAACGCCGGGCTGCGGCTTGGCCGAAATCATGCTGATCGCGCCGATCGCAGCCGCCGTGCCGAACAGGGTCGCCTGCGGGCCTTTGACGACTTCGACGCGTTCCAGATCGTAAAGGCCCTGATAGGCCCCGCGCGAACGCGAGATATCGACGCCGTTGTAGTAGAGCGTGACGCGCGGCGACTGCTGCGCCGAGCCGCTGTCGGAGGTGATGCCGCGGATCACGAAACCGGGGTTGTTGGCGCTCTGCACCTGCACATTGAGGCCGGGCACATAGTTTGAGAGGTCGCCAAGGTTGGTCACGCCCAGTTCGCGGATGCGTTCCTGCGTTTCGACCGACATCGTGATCGGCACGTCGACGGCACGCTGCTTCACTTTCTGCGCGGTGACGACGATGGAATTGGCGTCGAGCTGGACTTCGCCAGCGGGCGCGTCCGCCTCTGCCGCGAAAGCGGTCGTGTGGATCCCGGCAAGGCAAGACCCTGCCATCAGCACTGCGAACAAAGCCCCTGGTTTCAATTTCATTTCCTTTGGATGCGACATTTTGAATATGTGGGGCCCGATAGGCGGGCTGCGTGACGTTTCAATGTCGCATTGCAACAAAGCGGTGCGCTTGGGGGGCAGCGGTGTTAACCGGCCGGAGGCTCGGTGCTGGCGCAATGTGGCTTGCCGGGGCAGATCTGGGATAGCGATGGCACGGAAAACCTACGGATTGATCGAGGCTGGCGGCACCAAGTTCGTGCTGGGTATCGCCCATGGCCCGGATGCGGTGCTGGAAACGATACGAATTCCCACGACAGCCCCGGACGAGACGATCGGCGCGGTTTGCGAATGGTTCGGCGCGCGCGGGCCGCTCGATGCGATTGGCCTCGCCAGCTTCGGGCCTGTCGAACTGGACAGGGCCTCGCCGAAGTGGGGGCATATCCTCAACACGCCCAAGCCGGGCTGGAGCGGAGCAGATCTTGCCGGGCCGCTGGCGCGCGCGTTTTGTTGCCCGGTAAGCGTTGATACCGATGTAAATGCGGCAGCGCTGGCGGAAAGCCGCTGGGGCGCGGGGCAGGGGCAGCGCTGCGTGGTCTACCTGACGGTGGGAACCGGGATCGGCGGCGGTGCCGTGATCGAGGGGCAAACCCTGCGTGGCCTCTCGCATCCAGAGATGGGACATATCCGCACGCCCCGGCACGAAGCGGACAAGGCTTTTGCCGGGATCTGTCCGTTCCATGGCGATTGCCTTGAAGGCATGGCGTCCGGGCCTGCCGTGATCGCGCGCTATGGCCATTCGCTTTCGCAATTGCCTGCCGGTCATCCGGGGCAGGGGATCATCGCCTGGTACCTCGCGCAGGCGGCCGTCACGGTACAGGCCATGCTGGAGCCGGGACGCCTGATCTTCGGCGGCGGTGTGATGGAGACGCCGGGACTTGTCGAACGGGTGCGGGAAGAGGCCGCGAGGCTGGGCGGAGGCTATTTCCGGGGCCAGCCCGCCGATGTGATCGTGCGGCCGGGGCTGGGCGAACGGTCCGGGCTGCTGGGGGCGCTGGCGCTGGCGGGTGGCTGACACGGGCGCCCATCAAGCATTTCACCCGTCATGGAAAATTCGGCGGCAAGGTGATTGACGCGGGTCCATCCGCCGTCACAAACAGCGCCCACTGCCTTACCCCCAAAGGAGCCTTCCGATGTCCGATTCCTTCCATCCTGACCGCCGCGAGTTTCTGGGCGGTCTGGCCGCCACGCTGGGCGCCGCCGCAGCCGTGTCCGGCGGAGAGGCCGAGGCGCGCGCGGCGAAGCCGGGCAGCCCGAAGCCGGTCAGCGATGCCCGTCTGCGCGATGCGATCGACACGGTCGTGGTGATCTATGCGGAAAACCGCAGCTTCAACAATCTCTTCGCGGATTTTCCGGGGCTGGAAGAGCCATTGTCGCAAGTGCCGCCCGAACGCTTCATCCAGCGCGACCGCGACGGCACGCCGCTGGAGAAGCTGCCGAAGATCTGGGAAGGGCTGATCCCGCACAAGCAGGTGGTCGAACACGCCGAATACCAGGTCGGCCCGGACGATCTGCCGCTGATGCCCAATGCGCCTTTCGCGCTGAAAACCCCCGAAGGCGATCCGCTGCCGCACGGGCTGGTGACGCGCGACCTGATCCACGCCTTCTATCACAACCAGTTGCAGATCAACGGCGGCCGTAACGACGGGTTCGCGGCCTGGAGCGATGCTGGCGGGCTGGTCATGGGGTATTACGGAGACAACCGCTCGCAGCTGCGCCTGTGGCAGATCGCGCGCGAGTTCACGCTGTGCGACAATTTCTTCATGGGCGCGTTCGGCGGCTCATTCCTCAATCACCAGTACCTGATCGCCGCGCAGCCGCCGTTCTATCCCGATGCGGACAAGGGGCCTGCGGCCAATCGCATTGCGCAAGTGGATGGCGATCCCAAGGGTATTCGCCTGAAGCTCGATCCCAAGACTCCCGCCAGTGCCATGGATGGCCCGGCGCGTTTCGTGACGAGCTCGCTCTCGCCTGATTTCTGGGCGGTCAACACGATGCTGCCGCCCTATGCGCCGACTTACCAGCTCGATCCTGCCCGGCCAGGATATGCTGACTGGTCGAACGGACACACGCTGGTGCCGCAGCAGCACAAGACCATCGGCGATGCGCTCTCCGTCAAAGGCGTGGACTGGGCCTGGTACGCGGGCGGCTGGGACGCCGCGCTGGAAGGGCAAGCGAACGACGGTTCCTACCCCTCGCGCCCGAATTTCCAGCCGCATCACCAGCCGTTCAATTACTACAGCCGCTTCGCCCCCGGCACGGCGGACCGTGCCGCGCACTTGCGCGATGCGGGCGAGGGCAGCACCGCGCGCACCAACCATTTCCTCGCCGCGGCCGAGGCGGGCAAGCTGCCGCCGGTCACGTTCTACAAGCCGCAGGGCAATCTCAACATGCACGCGGGCTATTCGGACGTGGACGCGGGCGACCGGCACATCTCGGCGGTGGTCGATGCCCTGCGCGCCAGCCCGCAGTGGGAGCGGATGCTGGTGGTCATCGCGTTCGATGAGAACGGCGGCTGGTGGGATCACGTCGCCCCGCCCAAGGGCGACCGCTGGGGGCCGGGCACGCGCATTCCCGCGATGGTCGTCTCCCCGCACGCGCGCAAGGGCAGCGTCGATCACACGGTGTACGATACCGGCTCGATCGCGCGCTTCATCACCCGCCGTTTCGGGCTGGAGAAGCTGCCCGGGCTTGCCATGCGCGAACAGGCGATGGCCGCCGCAGGCGGCGTCGCGCCCGGAGATCTGACTGGAGCGCTGGATCTGGGGTAAGGCGCAAAACGCCCATAGTCATTGCTAGGCTCGTTCGAACCTTGCAATGACTATGGGCGTCAGAGCCTCCCGCGTGAAATCCGCCCTACCTCCGCTCACCCTGAGCTTGTCGAAGGGTGCTGACCCCAGCGTTGCGCCAGTACCCTTCGACAAGCTCAGGGTGAGCGGGGTTTGATTCAGGTCTCCTGCAGTCTGTTCTAGGCCAGTCAGCCATGCACGATCCCGTGCAGCGTGGCCGGAACCGACGCGTCCTCGATCGTCGCGGGCGTGTCGTAGGGTCTGCCGTTGACGATCTTGCGCAGCAGGTTGCGCAGGATCTTGCCCGAGCGCGTCTTGGGCAATTGCGGCACGGCATAGACGGTCTTGAGCGCCGCGACCGGGCCCAGTTCCTCGCGCACGGCGCTCACCACGCGTTTGACCAGCGTCTCGTCGGTTTCCGCGCCTGCGCGGGCGACCACGAAGGCAACCGGGATCATGCCCTTGATCGCATCGTCCGCGCCGATCACCGCGCATTCGGCCACGCCGTCTTCCTGCGCGACGATCTGTTCCATCTGGCCGGTTGAGAGGCGGTGCCCGGCGACATTGATGATGTCGTCGGTGCGGCCCATGATGTTGAGGAAACCGTCCGCATCGAAGTGCCCGGCATCGCCCGTCTCGTAGTAGCCGGGAAAGCCCTCGAAGTTCTTGGCATAGCCTTTCGGGTTGTTCCACAGCGTGCGGAACGCGCCGGGCGGCAGCGGCGCCTTGATCGCGACCGAGCCGCTTTCTCCGTCGGGGACGGGCTTGCCGTCGTCGCCCAGGATGGTGAAGGCATAGCCCGGCACCGGGAAGCCCGCGCTGCCGCGCTTGCGGCGCAAGTCGCCCAGCGCAAAGCACGTGGCGATGGCGGGCCAGCCGAGTTCGGTCTGCCACCAGTGATCGATCACCGGCAGGCCGGATTTCTCTTCGAGCCAGGCGATGGTGTCGGGATCGGCGCGCTCACCGGCCAGAAAGATGGCCTGACAGGGGCCAGTGCCGGTTTCGGTGAGGAATGTGGCGTCCGGGTCTTCCTTGCGCACGGCGCGGATCGCGGTGGGGGCGGTGAAGAAGGCCTTTACGCCGTGGCGGTCTATAGTGCGCCAGAACGTGCCGGGATCGGGCGTGCCCACCGGCTTGCCCTCGAACAGCACCGTCGTCGCGCCTGCCAGCAGCGGGGCATAGACGATGTAGCTGTGGCCCACGACCCAGCCCACGTCCGATGCCGCCCAGAACACGTCGCCCGCGCCGATGCCGTAGATATTGGCCATCGACCATGTGAGCGCGGTGGCATGGCCGCCATTGTCGCGCACGACGCCCTTGGGTGTGCCGGTCGTGCCCGAAGTGTAGAGGATATAGAGCGGATCGCTGGCCGCCACCGGCACGCAGGCGGGAACCGGCGCCTGCGCGGTCTGTTCGCGCAGGGCCATCCAGTCGAGATCGCGCGGGGCGCAAAGCGGCGCCGTCACTTGCTCGCGCTGGAACAGCACGGCGTGATCGACCGCGTGCTTCGCCAGCTTCAGCGCTTCGTCGACCATCGGCTTGTAGGCAATGGTGCGCTGGCCCTCGATGCCGCAAGACGCGGCCATCAGCACTTTGGGCGCGGCATCGTCGATGCGTTTGGCGAGTTCCAGCGGAGCGAAGCCGCCGAACACCACCGAATGGATTGCGCCGAGCCGCGCGCAGGCCAGCATGGCAAAGACTGTCTGCGGGATCATCGGCATGTAGATCACCACGCGGTCGCCCTTCGTCACCCCCAACGCTGCGAGCATGGCGGCGACGCGGCCCACTTCCTCCAGCAGTTCGGCATATGTGAAAGTCTGGACCGTGCCGGTGACCGGGCTGTCGTAGATCAGCGCTTTGGCATCGCCCCGCCCGGCGGCGACATGGCGGTCCACCGCGTTGTGGCAGGTGTTGATCTGCCCGCCGGGGAACCACCCGTCCGCCTCGCTCCAGCCGGAGGCAGGTGCCTGTGCCCAGTCCAGGGCTTTGGCGGCTTCGAGCCAGAATCCCTGCGGATTGTCGATGCTGGCCTGCCAGGCGGCTTTGTAGGCGTTACTCATTCCGGTCTCCGTAAGAGGCTTGTTTCAGCGCAGGATCTTCGAGAGCAGGACCAGCGTGGGGTCGTCGTCGAACGGTTCGGGGGTGAAGCCCTTTTCGCGCTCCAGTTCGATGGCAGCATGATTGTCGCGGCTTTCGATGGAGATGACTCGGCGCACCCCGCGCTCCCGCGCTTCCCCGGCCAGGAAATCGAGCATGGCCCACCCCACGCCCTTGCCCTTGTAATCGCTGCGGATGGAAACCGCGATTTCGGCGGTGTCGAGTGCGGCATCGCAGGCCAGCAAGGCGGAGGCGACCAGTTCCCCGCCGTCAAAGGCCAGGAAGCTTTCCGACTGGAAATGGTCCGCCTTCAGCAGCGGCGCCATCTGTTCGTGGCTGACGTGCTCGCTTGCCGAGAGAAAACGAAAACGCCGGTCATCGTCGCTGACGGCGTCGAAAAAGGTGCTCAGCGCAGCTTCGTCGGCTTCGGTAGCCGGGCGGACGGTCAGGCGGATGCCGGTGCGGGTGGTGAGGTGATCTGTCTTGGTCATGATGACTCCATCGGCTGAACCAAAAGGGAGCGCCGCGCCTTGACCGGAGGCAATTTCCTCCATCGGGGCGCGGCGCCGTGAGACAATCAGGCGTCGATATTTCTCCTGAACGTCTCGGGCAGGAAGAGCAGGCCGATGACCACGGTCGCCACGGCCACCACGACCGGATACCACAGGCCGTAGTAGATATCGCCGGTGGCCGCGACCATCGCGAAGGCCGTGGTCGGCAGGAAGCCGCCGAACCAGCCGTTGCCGAGGTGATAGGGCAGCGACATCGAGGTATAACGGATGTTGCTCGGGAACAGTTCCACCAGCATGGCGGCGATCGGGCCGTAGACCATGGTGACGAGGATCACGAGGTAGAACAGGATCGCGACCACCGTGACCGTGTCGATCTGCGCGGGATCGGCTTTGGCCGGATAGCCTGCTTCTGCCAGCGTGGTCTTGATCCGCTCCTGGTAGGCCTTGATTGCGGCTGCCCGGTCTTCGCCGGTGACTTCGGCCGGATTGGGCGCGGTCAGCGTCTGGCCGCCGATCGAAACCGAAGCGAGCGTGCCCGAGGGGGCCTGCGCATTGGTGTAATTGATGCCGCTCTTGGCGAGGAAGGCCTTGGCGATATCGCAGCTCGACGCGTCGAACTTGTTCTTGCCGATCGGGTCGAACTGGAACGAGCATTCGGCGTCGTTGGCCGTCACGACCACCGGCGCGGTCTGCGAGGCCCGGGCGAGGGCCGGGTTGGCGGCATCGGACAGCGCATGGAAGGCCGGGAAGTACGTGAGCGCCCCCAGCGCGCAGCCGCCCAGGATCAGGTACTTGCGCCCGATCCGGTCCGACAGCCAGCCGAAGAACACGAAGAACGGGGTGCCGAGCGCCAGCGCAATGGCGATCAGGTAATTCGTCGTCGCGCCATCCACCTTGAGGATCTTTTCGAGGTAGAACATCGCGTAGAACTGGCCGGTGTACCAGACCACCGCCTGCCCGGCGACGGCGCCGAACAGCGCGATCAGCACAAATTTCAGATTGCCCCACTTGCCGAAGGAATCCTTGATCGGCGATTTCGAAGTCGTGCCTTCGTCCTTCATCTTCTGGTAGACGGGGCTCTCGTTGAGCTGGAGGCGAATCCACATCGAAACCGCCAGCAGCACCGCCGAAAGCAGGAACGGCACGCGCCAGCCCCAGCCCGCGAACATGTCCTCGCCCATGCCGGTGCGCACGCCCAGCACGATCAGCAGCGCGGCGAAGAGGCCGAAAGTTGCGGTGATCTGGATGAAGCTGGTATAGAGGCCGCGCCGGTTGTTGGGCGCGTGCTCGGCCACATAAGTCGCCGCACCGCCATATTCGCCGCCCAGCGCCAGGCCCTGCACGATGCGCAGCGCCACCAGAATGATGGGAGAGGCAATGCCGATGGTGTCATAGCCGGGGAGCAGGCCGACCGCGAAAGTCGAAAGGCCCATCAGCGCCATGGTGACCAGAAACGTGTACTTGCGCCCCACAAGGTCGCCCACGCGGCCGAACACCAGCGCGCCGAACGGCCGCACCGCAAAACCCGCCGCGAAAGCGCCGAGGGCGAGGATGAACCCGGTCGTCTCGTTCACGCCCGCGAAGAAGACTTTCGAAATGAACGTGGCCAGCAGGCCGTAGAGGTAGAAATCGTACCATTCGAATACGGTGCCGAGCGACGAGGCGGTGATGACGAGTTTCTCGTCATGCGTTGCCTTGTGGTGCTTCGGCATGGCGTCATAAGTCGTAGCCATTGCTCACTCTCCCAGGTGGGCCCGGTGCTGTCGTTGCAGGACCGGGCAAGTCATCGTCAGAAGCTGTACTTCGCGGCGAATTCCAGGCGGTCGAGCGCGCCGTCGGCGCCGCTGACCAGTTCCCGCTCGCCGTGCCGGTATTCGAAACCGAGATCGATGTTCCGGACCGGCGAGTAGAACACGTTGGCCGCCGCGCTCCAGGCCTGCTTGTTGTAAGCGGCCAGTGCGGCGGAACTCAGGGCGTCCGCGTAATCGACGTGCTGGTAACTGCCCATCACGTTGATGCGCCACTGCGGGGCGATGGCGATGCGCGCGGCGGCGAGCGCGGCGATCACGTTCACGCTTTCCAGCTTGCTGGTGGCGGGCACGTAGACCGCATCGGGCGCGAAATTGAGGCCGATGTAGCGGCTGGCGTTGTGCCCGTATGTCACCATGGCCCGCACATCGCTGGACTTTGCATCGTTGAGCCAGATCTTGCCCGCCGCGCTGATGCCCCAGCCGAACGCGCTGTCTCCCATGCCCGCCGAATCGACGCGCACCTGCCGGGCCAGCAGCGCCAGCGAGCCTTCCCCGGCCTTGCCCGCATAAGCGAGGCGGGCGGCGAAATCGGGGATGCGGTCGTCGCCGTTCTCGGTCAGGGCGGGGGTGCCCAGCGTGGCCGTTCCCGACTCGGGTTCCTCGATGGATGCGTGCAGGGCCAGACCCCGGCCAAGCGGGAGGCTGTAGCGGATCACCGGCTGGCGCACGAAGACCGTGCCTTCGGTCGTGCCGACGAAATCGGTGCTTTCGGGCAGGGCGCCGGTGTACTGGAAAGTCGACCAGTCCTGACCGATGGTGATGCGGCCCACTTTCATCCAGGCGCGGCGCAAGGCCAGGTTATAGCCATTGGTGGTGCGCTGCGAGCCTTGCGTGCCGGGTGAGGTCTGGAAATCGACTTCCACGTATCCTTTCACGCTCTGCCCGCCCACGGCCGTGTCCAGATTGAGCCAGAAGCGCGATTGCTTGGCGGTAAAATCCTCGACCTTCTGGGCCTTGCCGCCGCCGGTTGGAAGCGCTTGCGGCAGATAGAAGTCGCGGCCGAGCGAGTTGGTGGCCACTTCGCCGTCGCTGAAGCGGCTGGCCGATGCGACCATCTTGATATAGCCGCCCAGTTTGATCGTGGTGTCGCCGGATTTGAAGCCGTCCGCCTGCGGCTGGCTTTCCACGGCGGCGACTTTCGCGGCGGTTTCTTCGGTCTTGGCATTGGCGGCGGCAATCGCGGTTTGGGCCTGCTCGGCGCTGGCGGCCTGTTCCTGGCGCGCGGCGGCGAGATCGGCCCGCAATTGCTGCATTTCCGCTTCCAGCCTTTCGAGGCGGGCTTCGAGCCGGGCTTCGCGGCCGGTTTGTGCAAAGGCGGCTTGCGGGGTGATCAATGCACTGGCCGCCAGCAGCGCGCCGGTAAGGCCCCTGTTGGTGTTTGTCATCATCCTCTCCTTCCCGTGCCTGGCTGCCGCCTAGTGCTCTGGCGGCATTCCGTGGCCGTGATACCTTTGGCCCTTGAGAAGGAGAGCGGCCATCCCGACCTTGGTGGGGTCTCTACGACCAATGTCTAATGCCGCAGCGCGGCTTGCCTTGTGATAAGGACATCTGCAAAGTCGGGGCGACCCGTGCAAAGCCGGGACCACCCGGCGAGACCCACCGGAGAGGAGATGATGGAATGACCGAGGCGATATATCCGGTTCCCGGCGAATGGGCCGAGGGCGCGCTGATCAGCAACGAGCGCTATCTGGACATGCACCGGCGCTCGGTAACCGACCCGGACGGTTTCTGGCGCGAGGAAGCGCAGCGGATCGACTGGATCAAGCCGTTCAGCGTGGTCAAGCAGACCAGCTTTGACGAAGCGGACTTCGGCATTTCGTGGTTCACTGACGGCACGCTCAACCTCTCGGCCAATTGCCTCGACCGCCATCTGGCCGAGCGGGGCGACGCGGTCGCGATCCTGTGGGAGCCGGACGATCCGAAGAACCCGGAGCGCCGCATTACCTACCGCGAACTGCACGAACAGGTCTGCAAGTTCGCCAATCTCCTCAAGGAGCGCGGCGTCAAGAAGGGCGAGCGCGTTACCATCTACCTGCCGATGGTGCCCGAAGCGGCCGTGGCCATGCTCGCCTGCGCGCGGATCGGGGCGATCCATTCGATCGTCTTCGCCGGTTTCTCGCCCGATGCGCTGGCTGGGCGCATCACCGATTGCGACAGCAATGTCGTGCTCACCGCCGACGAAGGTCTGCGCGGGGGCAAGCACGTTCCGCTGAAAGCCAATGTCGATGAGGCGCTGGCGCAGTGCCACGGCGTCGATACCGTGATCGTGCTCGAACATACCGGCGCGGGCGTGCCGATGGTGGACGGGCGCGATATCGACTGGGCCTCGTCCGTTGCGGGCATGTCCGCCGATTGCGAACCCGAGGAAATGAACGCGGAAGACCCGCTGTTCATCCTCTACACTTCCGGCTCGACCGGCAAACCCAAGGGCGTGCTGCACACAACCGGCGGCTATTCGGTCTGGGCCTCGATGACGCACGAATATGTCTTCGATTACCGGCCGGGGCAGATTTACTGGTGCGCCGCCGATATCGGCTGGGTCACGGGCCATTCCTATGTCGTTTACGGCCCGCTGATGAACGGTGCGACCACGGTGATGTTCGAGGGCGTGCCCAACTTCCCCGACGCCAGCCGGTTCTGGCAAGTGGTCGACAAGTTCGATGTCGAGATCTTCTACGGCGCACCCACCGCCTTGCGCGCACTGATGCGCGAGGGGGACGAGTGGGTGAAGAAGACCAGCCGCAAGTCCCTGCGCCTGCTGGGGTCTGTAGGCGAGCCGATCAACCCGGAAGCTTGGGAATGGTATCACAAGGTGGTGGGCGAGGGGCGCTGCCCGATCGTCGATACCTGGTGGCAGACCGAAACCGGCGGCGTGATGATCACTCCGCTGCCCGGCGCCACCGCGCTCAAACCCGGTTCGGCCACGCGCCCGATGTTCGGCGTGCAGCCCAAGCTGCTCGACAACGATGGCGTGGAGATCGAGGGGCCGGGCGACGGTTGCCTGGTCATCACCGATTCCTGGCCGGGCCAGATGCGCACCGTCTGGGGCGATCACGAGCGCTTCTTCCAGACCTATTTCAGCACTTTCAAGGGGTACTACTTCACCGGCGACGGCTGCCGCCGCGACGAGGACGGGTACTACTGGATCACCGGCCGTATCGACGATGTGATCAATGTCTCGGGCCACCGCATGGGCACCGCGGAGATCGAAAGCGCGCTGGTGGCGCACCACAAAGTGGCCGAGGCCGCCGTCGTGGGAATGCCGCACGAGATCAAGGGACAGGGCATCTATGCCTTCGTCACCTGCAATGCCGAAGTCGAACCCGACGAGGCGTTGCGCAAGGAACTGGTCCAGTGGGTCCGGCATGAGATCGGCCCGATCGCCACGCCCGATGTGATCCAGTTCGCGCCGGGCCTGCCCAAGACCCGCTCGGGCAAGATCATGCGCCGCATCCTGCGCAAGATCGGCGAGAACGATTTCTCCAACCTCGGCGACACCTCGACTCTTGCGGACCCTTCCGTCGTCGATAACCTCATCGCGAACAGGCCGCAGCCGGCCGACGCGTGATGATGACACTCGTGATGACACGCATGATGAGAGGCGATTGACCGATACGATCCTGATCGCGGACGACCACCCGCTGTTCCGTCAGGCGCTGGCGCTGGCCGTGGGCAAGGTGCTGCCGGGCGCGCGGGTGCGCGAGGCGGGAACGCTGCCGGCAGCGGCCCACGCGGCGGTGGAGGCGGACGATCTGCGGCTGATCCTGCTCGATCTCAAGATGCCGGGCGCGGTCGGCTATTCGGGCATTGCCCTGCTGCATGCCGAACGGCCTTCCGTCCCCATCCTCGTCGTGTCGAGCGCCGACGGGGCGGGCGCGGCAGAGGAAGCGCGCGCCTTCGGGGCTATCGGCTTCCTGCGCAAGGACAGCGATCTGGCCGCGATCGAAGCTGCCATCCGCGATGCCTTGGGCGGCAAGGAGGCCATTTCGCAGGGCAGCGGCGAAGAGCAGATCGACACGATCCGCCGCGATGTCGCGAACCTCACCCCCACCCAGCTCAAAGTGCTGCTGGCGGTGATAGAAGGGCAGCTCAACAAGCAGATCGCCCATTCGCTCGGCATCAGCGAGGCCACGGTGAAAGCGCATATGACCGCGATCATGCGCAAGCTCGACGTTTCGAACCGCACGCAGGCGGCTCTCGTCGCCCGTTCGCTAGGGCTGGACCTGCGGCACTGACAGAGCGGCGAGGAAGGCCTCGATCGCCTCCGCCGACGCAGGCTTGGCGAGTACGGACACGCCGATCGCGGTGGCCTGTTCGCGCAAGTCCGGCCCATCCTCCGCACTGATGACCACGGCGGCAAGGCCCGGCGCCTCGGTGCGCATGGCCGCGATCAGGCTCAGCCCGTCCTCGCCATTGTCGAGCCGGTAATCGGCCAGCACGGCATCGACGCGGCGGCTGTAAGGCACGGCTTCGGCTATTGTGGAGACGCCGAAGGCGCGGTGCCCCAGCCGTTCGAGCAGGGCGATGCTGGCCTCGACGATGCGCGGATCGTTATCGGCCACGAGAATGTCGAGCGGCCCGGATGTGCTGCTTTGCGCCGGGCTGGCGGGCGTTTCAGGGGGCTTGCCGGGGGAACTGGCCAGTTCGGGCAGCCAGAAGCTGAAACGGCTGCCCCAGCCCGGCTGCGAATGTACCGTGATCCGGCCGCCCAGCAGCCGCGCGATGCGGGTGGAAAGCGCCAGGCCCAGCCCCACGCCTTCGGCCTCCACAGTGCCCAGCCGGGTGAATTCGCCGAAGATCGCCTCGGTCTGGCCGGGCTCGATACCCACGCCGGTATCGATTACGTCGATGCGCACGCCGCCGCCGCGCCGCCGCACGCCCAGCAGCACGCCCCCATGCTCGCTATAGCGCACCGCATTGGCGAGGAAGTTCTGGATCACCGAACGCAGCAGGCCCGGGTCGGTGAAGACATGCCCCGGCAGCGGCCCCACCCGCAGGCCGAGCCCCTTGCGCTCGGCCATCGGGCGGAAGCTTTCGGCCAGATCGGAAAGGAAGGGCGCCAGCGCCAGGGCTTCGGGCCGGGCCTGCACGCCGCCCGCGTCCAGCTTGCTGATGTCCAGCAGCGCGCGCAGCAGGTCTTCCGCCGCCGAAATGGCATTCTGCACGCGCTCCACCAGCGGCAGGGTGTCCGTAGGCACATCGCGCTCGATCGCGGCGGTGAACAGGCGTGCGGCGTGCAGCGGCTGCAGCAGGTCATGGCTGGCGGCGGCGAGGAAACGGGTCTTCTCGCGGTCGGTTTCGGCCAGACGACGGTTCGCCTCGCTCAACGCGCGCGTGCGCTCGGCCACGCGCTGTTCGAGGGTTTCGAGGGTGCGGCGCAGTTCCTCGCGCACGCGGGCGTCCTCGGTGATGTCGGTAAAGCTGGTTACATAGCCGCCGCCGGGCATCGGGCCGCCCACGGTCTTGATCACGCGCCCGTCGGGCAGCTTGCGCTCGAACGTATGGTCCAGCCCGCGGCGGAAATGGTTGAGCCGCTTTTCGACGTGCGTTTCGGGCCTGCCCCGGCCGAAATCGCCGCGCAGGGCATTGTGGCGCAGCAGTTCGGCAATCGGCGCGCCGACGCGCAGCATCCCGGGCGGGTAATCGAACAGCGCCTCGTAACGGCTGTTCCACGCGACGACATTGAGTTCGGCATCGATCACGCTGATCCCGGCATCGAGGTTTTCGAACGTGGCGGCCAGCAACTGGCGCGAGAAGCGCAGGCTCCGCCCGCCCTCGTCGAGCAGGCGGGCGACTTCGGGCAGCCGCATCGTCCCGCCCTCGAACGCGGAATTGATCAGTGCGCGGGCCGAGGAGACGCCGACCACCGTGGCGATCAGCTCTTCCGCCCGCTGGGCCGAGGCGCGGTCCAGCGGCATGCCTTCGCGGGCTTCGGGAAATTCGCGGCGGGCGCGCTCTTCGCCGACGAAACTGCCGGTCAGCGCGGCGAGATCGGCGAGGTCGGTCACATGGTGCTGCCCGCGCCCGAAACGGGGCAGGGCCGGGGCTTTCAGGCCCCGCGCGGCGATCACCGCATAGACCGCGACATTGGAGCCCAGACTCCAGAACACGCCATGGACCAGCGGCGTCGCCTTGCCGATGCCGAAAAGCTGCAGCGGGTCGAACAGGCTGTCTTCCAGCGCGGAAAGCCAGTCCGGGGGCAGGATCGGCGGCAGCGCCAGCGTGTAGAGCCAGAAGGCCAGCCCCGTCGCCAGACTGGCGCGCGCGGCGATGGTGTCGCAGCCGCTGCTGTACGTCGCCATCAGCAGGTGCGGGGTGAACTGCGCCATGGCCGCAAAGGCGATCAGCCCGATCGAGGCCAGCGAGTTCTCCGAGGAAACCAGCAGCGCCCAGACCAGCGCCAGTGCCATGATCGCGAAGATGGCGGCGCGCCGCACCCGCAGCATCCGCCGCCCCATCTGCCCGGACTGCCGCCCCAGCCCGCCCTTCATGACGGACGGGAATACCAGGTCGTTGGAAACCATGGTGGCCAGCGCGGTGGAATCGACGATGGCCATCGATGCCGCCGCCCCCACACCGCCCAGCAGCGCGGCGGCCAGCATGAAACCACTGCCCGCACGCTCGGGCAATTGCAGCACATAGCGGTCCGGCCCGATCGCATCCGGCAGCAGCGCGCTTCCGGCCAGGGCGATCGGCAGCACCAGCAGCGCCATCAGCGCGATATAGGCGGCGAGCCCGAAGCGCGCCTGCACGAAGTCCCCCGGCTGGCGCGCCTCCACCAGCCCCATGTAGAACTGCCGGGGCAGGGCCACGATTGCCATGGCCCCGATCAGCGTGATGACCGCGAAATCCAGCGAGAGATGGCCGGGGCTGAACTGCTCGCCGATCGCCTCGACGCCTTGCGAGACGGCCTGCGGCCCGGCCTCGAACAGCAGCACGCAGGCCAGCGCGGCCACGGCCCCCAGAGCGAGGATCTTGAACAGCGCATCCAGCCCGATGGCATAGACCAGCCCTTCGGCCCGCCCGGCCAGTTCATAGCGGCGCGCGCCGAACAGCACCGCGAACAGCGCCAGCAGCAGCGCTGCGATCATCATCACCGGCTCGGTGACGGCACGTGCCGAAACGATCGACATGGCACTGCCGATCGAGCGCAATTGCAGCGCGATATAGGGGATCGATCCCAGCAGCGCCGTCACTGTCACCAGCCGGGCGACGATTACGTCATGACCGAAGCGGGCAGCGATGAAGTCCGATACGGTGGCGGCCTTTTCGGCGGCGACGGCCTGCGTCAGCCGCGCCAGAAAGCGCGGCGCGCCCAGCAGCACGAGCATCGGCGCGGCATAGATCGGCAGGTAGTTCCACCCCTCGCGTGCGGCGGTGCCCACGGCGCCGTAGAACGTCCAGCTCGAACAATAGACCCCCAGCGCCAGCGTATAGGCCCAGCGCCGCAGCAGCGGGCGGTGCGCGAAAGCCTTGCGCCGCGCTTCGACCGTGGCGGCAATGGCAAAGAGCATCACCACCAGCGCCAGTGTCAGGATCGTCGACGAATATAACGGCATCCCGTGCCCTTGCAGCCTCCTCCGACGGACCTAGCAGCCCGGGGGCGGTGCGCAACTGCTGATCGCGTGGCGGGCGAACTTTCCGTGATCGAGGATATTCATGCCAGACCTGCCCCGGTTTTGTAACAGCCTCAAATCCGGTAGGAACTGATCCGCAGAAGAGGGGGAAGGCACTATGCGGCTGCTGCTCATGCTGTTCGCGTTCATTCTGGCGTCGGGGTTGCAAGGCAGCACGCCAGATCAATCGATCGATGCGTTCATTGATAGGGAACTGCAAGCATCCGGCGCACCGGGAGCTGCATATGCGATAGTCGATCAAGGCAAAGTTCGCTCCGGAGCGCGAGGCACGATTCAGGCGGGCAGCGATCAGCCTGTCACACCCGACACGCCATTCCTGATCGGATCGATTTCAAAGAGCTTTACGGCACTTGCGATCATGCAGCTGGTCGAAGCCAAGAAAGTAAATCTCGATGCTGGCATCGACACGTATCTTGCCGTGTTTCGGGGACAATCCTCTGGCGCGACTCGAACACGAACTACCGAATTCTCGGGGCACTGATCGAGGCCGTGAGCGGACAGGATTATGCCGACTATGTGCAGGCGCACATTCTCACCCCGATCGGCATGAGGAACAGCTTCGTCTCCGATGGCCGAAAACCCGGAAAGGTCGCCGTCGGCCATCGTCCCTGGTTCGGCGGCAAGCGCGCCTATAACCCGGGCCGGACGAAGCCCGTCGACGGCCCTGCTGGCGGCATATTCGCAAGTGCCAACGATCTGGCGCTCTATCTCGCCATGATGCTTGATGGAAAAGACGATATCATCAGCGCTGCGGACAAGGCGAAAATGCTGCGTCCGGCGGACAGGCTATCTCCCTTTTATGGCTTGGGCTGGTTCCTCGATACCGATGCCGGAACCGCATATCACGATGGTCTGGTCCCCGGAACCGAGACACTCGCCACCATCGCGCCATCCGAAGGGCTTTGTTGCGCAAATGGCCAATGGATTCGCTAACGGAATCCATTGGCCATTTGCGCAACAAAGCCAATCCTGAATGTCGATCGGACCTAGGCTGCAGGACGTGCTGTATTACGTTGAGTAAGCACCGGTTGCCACCTGTACCTGTGGGACAAGCGGGCTTGCTGTCACTCAGGCGGTGGAAGCGCTCCGATTGATTCACATTCCACAGTCGCTAGGTTCCTGCATTGCATGAATATTTTCTAAAAGGGAGTAAATGAATCGCGATAGGCCTTTGTAAATATAGTGTAAGATGTTTTTGTTGGTAGGGTTGGTTTGTTTTTAGGTTGTCGATGGTCGCGTTATATTTGTTATTTTTAAAATAGTGCGTGGTGTTTGTAATTTACAAATTTGCGATCTTTTTTCATAACTCAATGGCTTCCAGGATTTGATCCGAGCGTTGTGCGGCGAAAAACCCCAATTAAGTTACTGCTGATAGGTAGAAAAGATGCAGGTGGAGTGCTTAGGTGATTTAGATAGTCAAAATTTTTCAAATCACTAAGGTCTTCTCTAAATATAGCACCTTCATAATTGTTAAACTGATTTAACAAAAACTCATCAGAAATAAAATTAGGGTGGGCTTCTCCCCATAATTTACGCCATCCAGATGATTTGTTTATCATTGCTGTTAGGCTTCCGTTTGGGCATGTGACGATGCAGTACCCTCCGATGGGGAGTAACTTATCCATATGTTTTTTGAATATACTTGGGTTGTGCATGTGTTCTATCGCGTGAGACGAGAAGACTAGATCAAAATCTTGAGAGAATTCGTTTTCATTTACATATTTTATGTTCAAGTTCTTGGCGCCAAAAGCTGACCTGACAGAAGAGTATTCATATGCGAGTGCGTCTTCTATGTATTCTTGCTCATTAAGCTGATGTGCTGTGTATCCCCAGTTTGCTCCATAGTCTAATACGCGAATTTTTTTATTGAGTTTTTTAGAAATGGAGTGTATCAAGGGGAGCCATCTACTGAAATCTTTTTCGGAGCCCGCAAAGTTGGATTTAATTAGCTTTTTTAAAGCTTCACTATTTGGAAGATCTGTTGTTAAGCCTGGCTGATAATATTCTTTTTCGTAGAACGCCTTGGACTCGTGTTCTGAAGTTGTAGGGTGCCGGTAGAGCAATTTGCAGTTGTTGCAATGGCGCAGGGATGTTGGGAACTTTTTAAACTCAGGTGCTGACACCAGGTTGAATTTTCTAGAACTGCAGGATGGGCAGGAGTTGCTACTCCCTAAAATTCTTTTTTTCGTCGACAATAGTGCGTATTTAACATTTGCCATCTATTTATCTTCCGCGAAGCTATAAATTAAATAAAAACACTGCGCAAAGTTTCTAAATTTTGCTATTATATAAATGTTTTATTGATGATTTTGAGGAGCTTGTTCTATATTCTAGGGCTGTGTTTTTCAGTGATGCATTTGAGGTGAGATTGTTGCAGTCTTTGCCTCTAGCACGAGGCGTGATAGCACGCCATATCGATTAATAGCATGTTTTTGGAAGTGATTCTCCTTGAATTTACGGCCGCACTGTAAACATAAGCAGTTGGCAAGCGAGTGTTAAGTTCATTTCGATTCTCTGTAGGCTTGCCTTTAAGGCGCTGTTTGAACCACAAGGTGACGTTCTGTCATGCCGCTTTTAGGTGGTTAAACGCTGCCACAATATTGGCGGGAATGGGCGCGAAGCAGCCGTTGTGGTTCACACCCTAACTCTTCAGCACCAGCGCCCCTTCCACTTCGCCCTTGCGTAGCCGCTCCAGCGCCTCGTTCGCCTGCGCCAGCGGCATCGGCGTCACATGCGTGCGGATGCCTGCTTGCGCGGCCAGATCGAGAAACTCCGTGCCATCCTGCCGGGTGAGGTTGGCGACCGAGAGGATCGAACGTTCCTCCCACAAGTCGGCGTAGGGGAAGGCGGGGATGTCCGACATGTGGATGCCGCCGCAGACTACGCGGCCGCCTTTCTTCACGGCTTTCAGCGCCAAAGGGACAAGCGGGCCGACCGGGGCGAAGAGGATGGCCGCGTCCAGCGGCTCGGGCGGCATTTCGGTGGAGGCACCTGCCCAGGCACAGTCGATCTCGCGGGCGAAGGCCTGGCCTGCCGTGTCGCCCTCGCGCGTGAAGGCGAAGACTTTGCGGCCTTGCCAGATCGCGAGCTGGGCGAGGATGTGCGCGGCGGCGCCGAAGCCGTAGAGGCCGAGCACGGGAGCCTCGCCCGCCATGCGATAGGAACGGTAGCCGATCAGCCCGGCGCAGAGCAGCGGGGCGGCGTGCACGTCGTCGAAGGCATCGGGCAGGGCGAAGCAGAAGTGGGCGTCGGCCACGCAGTGCGTCGCAAAGCCGCCGTCGCGGGTGAAGCCGGTGAAGGCCGGATCGTCGCACAGGTTCTCGCGCGCGCTGGTGCAATAGGGGCACGCGCCGCAAGTATGGCCGAGCCAGGGCACGCCGACGCGCTGGCCGATGGCGAAATCCGTAACGCCCGCACCCAGTTCCTCGACGTGGCCGACGATTTCGTGGCCGGGGATGATGGGGAGCGGCCCGTGAATGTCCCCGTCGGCGACGTGGAGATCGGTGCGGCATACGCCGCAGGCCGTAATCCTGATGCGCACTTCGCCCGGTCCGGGCCGGGGCAGCGGGCGTTCGACCGGGCGCAGCGGCTTGCCGGGGGCATCGAGTTGCATGGCGTGCATCGTTATGGCCTGGATCGTCATGGGGAGGCTCCTTTCCGGCAGGAGGATTGTCTTACGACTCTGGCAGGCCGCACTTGCAAGATGTGCCCTTATACGTCACTTTTTAAGGTGCCGCTTGACCGGGATCACATCGCGTCATCGGTTTGCCGTCTATCTGAAGCAGAGTTTGGCGGCGCGCGCATCGGCGCCCGTCACGAATCCGTCAGTCTGGACTGGAGCCCCCCATGAACGAAATACTTTCATCCGCCCGTGTTGCGCTGATTACCGGAGGTACGACTGGGATCGGCGCGGCCACCGCCTGTGCCTTCCGCGATGCGGGATACCGCGTTGCCGTGACCTATCTCGGCAATGCAGAGCAGGCCGAAGCCTTTTCGCAGGAGAGCGGCATCCCCTCGTTCGAGTGGGACGCTTCGGACAGCGATGCTTGCGTTGCAGGCGTGGCGCAAGTGGCGGCGGCGCTCGGGCCGGTCGATATTCTGGTCAACAATGCCGGGATCACCCGCGATGCCAGCTTTGCGCGGATGACGCCGGAGCAATGGCGGCAAGTGGTGCGCAACGATCTCGACAGCTGCTTTTCGATGAGCCACGCGGTCTGGGGTGGGATGAAGGAACGCGGCTGGGGTCGGATCGTCTCGCTCTCCTCGGTCAACGGGCAGGCCGGGCAGTTCGGGCAGGCGAACTATTCGGCGGCCAAGGCAGGCGTGCTGGGGCTGACCAAGGCGCTGGCGCAGGAAGGCGCGCGCCACGGGATCACGGTGAACGCCATTGCGCCCGGCTATATCGAAACGGAAATGGTCCGCGCGGTGCCTGAAAAGGTGATGGAAGGCATCGTCGCGCGCATTCCGGTGGGACGGATCGGCCAGCCTTCGGAAATCGCGCGCTGCGTGCTGTTCCTCGCGGCGGAGGAGGCGGGCTACATCACCGGCTCCACGCTTTCGGTGAACGGCGGGATGAGGATGGACTGACATGGCCACCCAGATCACCGCCCGCCGCCCCTGCGACGAAGAGGCCGCGCCCGATCCGATGGAAGGCGTGGCCGACCTGCTGGACCGGGTCGCGGGCTCCTCGCTGGCGCAATGGACGATGGGCATCGCGCCCGAATCGCTCGCGGCTGCTTATGCCGACTGGGCAGTGCATTTCGTGCGCTCTCCCGGCCGCTCGCTGCTGCTGGGGGCCAAGGGCGTGCGCAAGGCGCAGCGGCTGAGCGACTATGCCACCCGCGCGCTGGGCAGCGGCGGGCGGGCGGAGCGCTGCATCGCGCCGCTGCCGCACGATCACCGTTTCGACGATCCGGCGTGGGACACCTGGCCTTTCGGCCTGTGGCAGCAGACGTTCCTGCTTACCCAGCAGTGGATCGATGCCGCCGTGCGCGATTGCCCCGGCGTGGCCCCGCACCATGAGGCGATTCTACGCTTTGGCCTCAGGCAAATGCTCGATCTGATCTCGCCCGCCAATTTCCCGGCGACCAATCCCGTGGTGCAGCAGCACATGGTGGAAACCGGGGGCAAGTGCCTGTTCGATGGCGCGAAGCTCTGGGCGGAGGACTGGCAGCGGCAGGTCCGGCGCGAGCCGCCCGATACCGGCGGCGATTTCGAAGTCGGCCGCAATCTGGCGGTGACGCCGGGCAAAGTGGTGTTCCGCAACGAGCTGATCGAACTGATCCAGTATAGCCCCACCACCGAGCGGGTGCGCGCCGAACCGATCCTGATCGTGCCGGCCTGGATCATGAAGTATTACATTCTGGACCTTTCGCCGGAAAACTCGCTGATCCGCTATCTGGTCGATCAGGGGTTCACGGTCTTTGCGATTTCCTGGCGCAATCCGGGGCCGGAGATGCGCGATACCGGGATGGAGGATTACCGGCGTGACGGGGTGATGCGCGCGCTCGATGCCGTCTCGGCGATAACCGGGGCGGAATCGATCCATGCTTGCGGTTATTGTCTGGGCGGCACGCTGCTGTCGATCGCGGCGGCGGCGATGGCGCGCGATGGCGATACGCGCCTGTCCACAGTCACGCTGCTGGCGGCGCAGACCGACTTTACCGAACCGGGCGAGATCGGCCTGTTCATCGACGATGCCCAGGTGCGCTATCTGGAAAACCTGATGTGGCAGCAGGGCTATCTCGACAGCCGCCAGATGGGCGGCGCGTTCGAGATGCTGCGCTCGGCGGACCTCATCTGGTCGCGCGCGGTGCAGGAATACCTGATGGGCGAGCGGGCGCCGATGAACGACCTCATGGCCTGGAATGCGGACGGCACGCGGATGCCCTATGCGATGCATAGCCAGTACTTGCGCCGCCTGTTCCTCGACAATGCACTGGCGCGCGAGCGCTATGTCGCGGGCGGAGGGACGGTGGCGATGACCGACGTTACCGCGCCGCTCTATGTCGTGGGCACCGAGACGGACCATGTCGCGCCTTGGCGCTCGGTATGGAAGATCCATTCTCTGACCGATGGCGAGGTGCGTTTCGTGCTGACCAACCGGGGGCACAATGCAGGTATTGTCTCGGCGCCCGGAGGGAAGCACCGGCACTACCGCGTGCTTGACCGCCCGCAGGACGAGAACCACCACGATGCCGATGCCTGGCTGGCAATCGCGGCCCAGCATGAGGGATCGTGGTGGACCGATTGGGCCGAATGGCTGCTGGCGCATTCCGGCCAGTCCGTGCCCGCCCGGGAACCCGGCAATGCCAAGGCGGGGTATCCCGTTCTGGGCGATGCGCCGGGGCGCTACGTGCTGGAGCGCTGAGTTATCCGTCCAGAATGAGGGGCGCTTGCAGCGTCCCCTTTCTGGCTTGTTATGCGGTTTCGGAGCTGTCCGCCTTCGGCTGTTCAGGCGCGGTAGCCTCATCCGGTTGTGAAGCTGTGACGATTTCTTCGGCCTTCGCTGCGGCTTCGGGCGGAACGACCTGTCCCATTAGGCCGGACCAGGCGCGCCACCATTCCATCTGGAATTCCTGCAGCGATTCGAACGCCCGCATGGCCATCAGGAACGGCGCTTCGGGCTGCATCAGCGGGATCGGCGAAGCATTTTTGGGCACTTCGAACGTCATGGCATGGCTCCTTTCGTTCGCTGGCCTGAGGTATGGCCCTTTGTTCGCGGCTGCCGGCGATCTTCCGCAAAGATCCGGGCCAACCTCTAGCGCGAGTCGCCGCCGGCATGCCCTTATACCCCACTATCAGGCTGCGTTTATGACGAAAGCGAAAGGCCTGGCCTGAAACTAGCGAATGGCTTCCAGCAGCAGGAAGCGTCCCTCATACCACTGCAGCACGAGATGCCGGCCGAGTGGAAGCACCAGCCCGTACCATTGGCCGCTGGCATCGGAAGGCACTGTCCACTGCCCCTGGCCGCAGCCGAGCGAGCGGGCGGCCCCGGCGTCGCCAGGCTCTTGCCAGGCGGTGAGAGCAGCCTTGAGGGCGCTGTGGGCTTGGGGATCTCCGGCGGGCTGGCCGCGCGGGCTCAGATAAGGGCCGGTGCAGATGTCGCTGACGTCGAACTGTCCCGTGTCGGGGCCATCCCAGCGCAGCACGCCCGGCGCATCGCCGTTCGCCGAGATCGTCAGGGTCGCGCCGATCATCTCGCGGTCGTCTTCCAGCGGGTCGGCTGCGGCAGGGTTGTATACTTTGGCGATGCGCCAGTGACCGGCGATGGAACAGGGGCTTTCGGGTGCCTGCGGATCGCAATCGGCACCCGGGATAGGAGCGGCACCGGGGGAGGTCCCCAATGGCATTGCCGCTGCCGTGGCCGCCGAATGATCGGGCTGCGGTGCCACAGTCCCGTTCTGCCCGGATGCCCCGCCGCAGGCCGCCAGCAGAACGAGGGCGGCAACGGCGGCCGTGGCAATCCGCGCAGGAACAAGAGGTCTACGGATGGGCATAAGCGAGTACGTAGCTTAACCGGGGCCGGTTCCCAAGTTCCACCGGCGGTGCGCCGAAACCGGAGGGATTGAGCGTCTGGCACCCTGCGGGCCCCGCTGCGGCGTTATGGCTAATGCTCATTTGAACATCGCCAGCGCATCGCGCAGTTCGTTGGGATAGCGCGTGTTGGCGACATCGCGCAGCTGGGCTGCCTGACCGGCCGTATATTTGCCGTTGGCGGCGAGGCCGAGCACATAGCTTGTCCGTTCGGAATAGATATTCCGGACGAGCGCCTTGTCGTAACCGGCCGAGCCGCGCTGATGCGTGGCATCGGTATTGCGCACAGCGGCTGCGAGTATCTTCGCCGCGCCGCCATGCTGCACGCTGACTGACCAGGTGGCGTCGCGCACCGCATCGTGGCGTGCGGTGAGATCGAGGCCGGTCGCTTCCTTCACGGTATCGGCCGCCGGTTGATAGTGGGTTCGTTCGATGAAGGCGTGCTGAGCGGCCTTGAAGGCTTGCGGCTCGCGCGCGGCGATGGCCTTCCATTGTCCCGTGAACGTGGCGCGGCCGGGTGTGCCGGTCAGTTCGCCTGCCCATGGCTGGCCTTCTGAGCGGAGGAAGGACTGCAGCGTTCCCGCCTTGGTGGAGAATTGATAGCTGCCATAGGACACGCCGCCCGGATCGTTCACGCCCGAGGATACCGTGCCCGGGCCGCGGCCGCTGGTCTCATAGCGTTCGGACAGCGAACCAAGCTGGTGCGTGGCAACGGGCGCCTGCGTGGCGTTGTGGGTGGCTGCCGGTATTGGTGCCGGAGCAGGCGCTGCGTCAGGCGATAGAGGCTTGGCTACCGGTGCATGCCCGGGCAGCTGGAGTTCCAGCCCCGGCTGAATGACATCGGGATTGGAAATGCCGTTGATCCGCGCGAGTGTCTGCCAGTCCGTGCCATGGGCCGCCGCGATCCCGCTCAGTGTCTCTCCGGCGTGGACGATGTGCGTGGCCACCTGGCTTTCGGGCAGGCGGATGGTCTGACCTGCGCCGATCCTGTCAGGATCGGGAATGCCGTTGATCCGTGCAAGCGTGGCGGCATCGGTGCCAAAGCGCGTGGCGATGGCCGTCAGCGTATCGCCCGGTTTTACCGTATAGCTGGGCGGCGGGGCGATCCGGTCGAGCGCGGAGGGCTCCGCCATCAGCTCTTCGAGAGGAGAGCGGGCAGGCTGGTCCGCAAGCGTGCTGCCGCTGCCGGGATTCGTATCGACCCGCATCGAACCTTGAATATCCATGATCGCCGCCTCCTTCCGATGCCGGGCTTCGGGGCGGACTGTGGCGCTCAACCGGGACGGGGCCCATAGTCGTTCGGATCATGTGGCGTAGTCGTATAGATTAGGGCCTGTGGGGATTCAGCCCATGCGGGGCTGCACCGTAAGCCGGGAAACCTTGACGCGGATGCAACCTGGGGCTGTTGCCGGCGCCTTCGCCGTGCCATGAACGGGCCTCTGGATTGATAGGACAAGGTTATTTCATGGCGAGCGAAGCAGGCAGCGTGCAGGCACGAGGCGGTTCGGTGGCGGAACTCACGCTGCGCGGCGTGCTGCTGGGGGGCTTGATCACGCTGCTGTTCACGGCGGCCAATGTCTATCTGGGGCTCAAGGTCGGGCTGACGTTCGCCACTTCGATCCCGGCGGCGGTCATTTCGATGGCGGTGCTGCGCGGCTTCAAGGATTCGACGATCTGGGAAAACAACATCGTCCAGACCGTGGCGAGCGCAGCGGGAACGCTGGCGGCGATCATCTTCGTGTTGCCGGGCCTCGTCATGATCGGCTGGTGGCAGGGTTTCCCGTACTGGACGACCGCCGCGATCACCGGGACGGGCGGCATTCTGGGCGTGCTGTTCTCCGTGCCGCTGCGTCGCGCGCTGGTGGTCGATACGCCGCTGCCTTACCCCGAAGGCAAGGCGGCGGCCGAAGTGCTGCGCGTCGGCTCGCAATCGCGCGAAGGCGCGGCGGAAAGCGCCAAGGGGCTTTCGGTGCTGATCTGGAACGCGCTGGCGTCCGCAGGCTTTGCCGTGCTGACCCAGACCCGCCTCGTCGCGGGGGAAGCGGCGATCTGGTTCCGGGCCGGGCCGGGGGCGACCGGCATTTCCGGCGGCCTGTCCTTCGCGCTGCTCGGCGTGGGGCACCTTGTGGGGCTTTCGGTCGGCATGGCCATGTTCCTGGGCCTCGTGGTGGGCTGGTGGGTGCTCCTGCCGGTGCTGACCGCGCAGATGCCCATGGCGGGCGGGCCGGAAGTCTGGGCGAACAGCGTGTTCAGCGCCAATGTGCGCTTTTTCGGCGCGGGCGTGATCGGTGTGGCCGCGGTCTGGACGCTGCTGCGCATCGCCGGTCCGGTGATCGGCGGCATCCGTTCGGCCATGGCGACGAGCCGCGCGCGCCATGCGGGCGAGGCCCTCGCGATCGAGGAGCAGGACTTGCCGATCGCCTGGGTCTTCGCCGGGGCGCTGGCCATGCTGGCGCCTATCGCGATCCTGCTGTGGAGCCTGGTATCGGGCGGGCCGCTGGCCGGGTCGGAAGTGGTGCTGATCGCCGGGGCTCTCGTTTTCGTGGTCGTGATCGGCCTGCTGATCGCGGCGGTCTGCGGGTACATGGCCGGGCTGATCGGGGCCTCGAACTCGCCGGTGTCGGGCATCGGCATCCTGTCCGTGGTGGCCGCATCGCTGATGCTGGTGGGGCTGTTCGGGCGCGGGCAGGATCCGGACACGACGGCGGCGCTTGTCGCTTATGCGCTGATCGTTACCGGCATCGTCTTTGGCGTTGCCACCATTTCCAACGATAACCTGCAGGATCTCAAGACCGGCCAGCTCGTCGGCGCGACGCCGTGGAAGCAGCAGGTGGCGCTGGTGATCGGCGTCGTCTTCGGCTCGCTGGTGATCCCGCCGGTGCTGGACCTCCTCAACACCGCTTTCGGGTTCGCGGGCGCGCCTAATGCCGGGCCCAATGCATTGCCCGCGCCGCAGGCCGCGCTGATTTCGGCCCTGGCGAAAGGCGTGCTCGGCGGCGATCTCAACTGGGCGATGATCGGCTGGGGCGCCGCGGCGGGCGTGGTCTTCGTGGTGCTCGACGAAGTGCTGGGCCTGATGGGCCGCTTGCGCCTGCCGCCACTCGGTGTCGGCATTGGCATCTATCTGCCGATGGCCGCGATCCTGCCGGTGGTTATCGGTTCGGTGCTGGGCTGGTTCTATGACCGCTGGGCCGCGGGCCGCGCCGATCCGGCGTTTGCGGAGCGCATGGGCGTGCTGACCGCGACCGGGTTGATTGTCGGCGAGTCTCTGTGGGGCGTCACGTTCGCGGGCATCGTTGCGGCCTCGGGCAGTGACAGTCCGCTGGTTCTGGTGGGTAACGGCTTTGCCGGTTCCGCGCTGATCGGCGGGACGGTGCTGTTCTTCGCGCTGATCTGGGCGCTCTACCGCCGCACGCAGAAGCTGGTGCTGGCGGACTGATCCTTCCCGCCGATGCGACATTGCAGACATGCATTGTCGCAGACGCTACATTGGATGAACCGCAGAAACGGGAGATTTCCGCGGTTCCCATGGCTGGCATGGTTCCTGCTTTGCTGACGGCAAACAACTCAGGAGACCATCCATGGCCTACAAGATCATCGCTTCGCAGTGCACCGGGTGCTCCGCGTGCGAGTTCGAGTGTCCCAATGCGGCGATCTCGATGAAGGGCGATACCTTCATCATCGATCCGAACAAGTGCACCGAGTGCGAGGGTGAATTCGATCACCCGCAGTGCGACACCGTCTGCCCGGTGCCCAAGACCTGCGTCCCGGCCTGAACCGCACTGTCCGGGCAGGGCCAATGCCGGATGACGATCTGGGCCTTCCGCTTGACTGGAAGGGGCGGCCGATCCGGTGCCGGGAGTGCAATCACCGGGCGATCAACGCGATGGGGCTTTGCGTCAAGGGCAAGGCCTGTATCCGCGATCGCCGGGCCCGGCGGGTGGACCGGTTCCTGAAAGGGAACCCCGATCTCGCCGACCAGTATCTGGATCACCCGTACTTCGAAGTGCGGGCCGGGGCGGCGCGCTATGCCAATGTGTTCCGCCTGCCGCCGCTGCTGCAAGACCCAGAACCCGAAGTGCGCGCCATGGCGACGCTGAGACTGCCGGAGGACCGGATACGCGACATGATCCGAGACGAAGACATCGATGTGCGCATTGCCGCCGCCTCGCGCCTCAAGGGGGCGGATCTGATGCCCGCGATCCACGATGACGCCTATATGGTGCGCATCACGGCGGTGCGCCGGATGCCCGCCGAGCTGCTGCCGCTGGTCTGCCACGATCCCGATCCGGAAGTGCGCTCCTGGGTGGCGCGGCGTATCGATCTGCGCGCCTTGCCGGACATGTGTTTCGACACCGATCCGCTGGTGCGCCGCGAAGTGGCCGAAAGGCTGCCGATGGATCAGCTGCGCCTGCTGGTGAACGACAGCGACTTGCGCGTGCGCTTCACAGTGGCCGAACGCATTGCCGAGGAAGAGCTGGAGCCGCTGCTCGACGATCCCGAGCTGGCGATCCGCGAACTGGCGCGCGAGCGCATCGCGCAAGTGCCGCACCTGGCGCACATGCTGCAACCCAGGACGGGCCAGTTGCGCCTGCTCGATACCGAAAACCCGCCTGCCGATTCCCTTTCCACCGATCTAGCGCCCAAGGAACCAAGCCGATGAAAGTCATGATCCGCCGTGCCGAGGGCGTGCTGTCCGCCTATGTCCCCAAGAAGGATCTGGAAGAGCCTGTCGTCGAAACCGAACTGGACACGCTCTGGGGCGGATGGGTGAAGCTGGCTAACGGCTGGATCCTCGAACTGCCCGAGATGGCGGAAGACACCCGGCTGCCGATCACCGTCGAGGCGCGCAAGCGCGCCACTGCCGAGGAGGATTGATCATGACCGACGTCCTTGAGAACCCGCAAGTCTTGCTGGAAGAAGTTTCTGCCGGGCTGAAGGCGGGCAGCATGGTGCCTTACATCGGCCCCGGCATTTCGGCCCTGCAGGAGCAGGTGGTGCCGATGGGGCCGGAAGCGCTGGCGGATTTCTTCGCCACCAAGACCACGCTGCCCAAGCGTGCGCAGGGCAATCCCTGGGCGGCGGCGCAGTACATCGAAAGCTACCGCTTCCGCGACACCGTGACGCTGTGGATGCAGGAAGCCTTTGCCACGGCGGTGGCGCCCTCGCCGTTCCATGCCTGGCTGGCGGGCCTGCCGCTGCCGCTGATCATCGATACCTGGTATGCGGGCGAGATGCGTGCGGCCATGGCCGGACGTGACGATTGGGCCGAAGTGCAGGGCATCACCCGCGCCGGGATCGGCGAGGATCGCTGGTTCCGCTTCTACGATGCGGCGGGCAAGGCGGTGGACGCGGAGACGGCGGCCAAGGCGAAGACCTTGCTCTACACGCCGCACGGCGGGGCTGTGCCGGATGCGAATTTCCTGATCTCGGATGCCGACTATGTCGAGGTTCTGACCGAGATCGATATTCAGACGCCGATTCCGGAAGAAGTACGCCAGCGCCGCACCGGCATGGGGTTCGTCTTTATCGGCTGCCGTTTCCACGATCAGCTTTTGCGTACTTACGCGCGCCAGGTGATGAAGCGTTCCTCCGACCGTCACTATGCGATTGTCGATCTGGACGCCTTGACCCGCAACGAACGGCGCTTCCTCGATGAGCAAGGCATCCAGGCGATAGACCTGCCGCTCGCCGAAGCGCTGGAGAGCCTGATGGCCTGACCCTTTCCTCACGAGACCCGGTTCACCGTGCGACCGGAGTGGAACCCTGCGCCGCCCCCATTTCGATGCGGGCGGCGCCCTTTTTTTGGCTCTTCGTCCTTGTCGCATAGCGCCGTGCCGCGCGTCGTATCCTTGTCACAAGCGTGCCGCGTCTGTCGCGATGGCGACAATGGAACAAAGCGCACGGGACATTTGTGACATTGCCTGTTGCAGCGCGGCAAGGAATGCCCGGAATCCCGCGTTTTCGATGTTTGGCATGGTGTTTGCGACGCAGCATTCCATCAGCAAATGCCGGCGGTAGCCCCCACCGCCGCGCGACAGACCGGGGAGTTTCCATGACCGAAGCTATGTTCGAGGACAGCCATTCGAATGGGTCCGATGATTCCGCCGTCGATATCGCAGACGTGATGCAGAAGATGGCCGAGCACAAAGGGTGCGGCACCGAAGGCGGCAGCGGCAAGGCCAGCTGCGGCAGCAGTGGCGGCCCGGAAGACATGCCCCCCGAAATCTGGGAAAAGGTGAAGAACCATCCCTGCTATTCGGAAGAAGCGCACCATCACTATGCGCGCATGCACGTGGCCGTGGCGCCTGCCTGCAATATCCAGTGCAACTACTGCAACCGCAAGTATGACTGCGCCAACGAAAGCCGCCCGGGCGTCGTGTCCGAGCGTCTGACGCCGGAGCAGGCCTCGAAGAAGGTGCTGGCCGTGGCCTCCACCATTCCGCAGATGACCGTTCTCGGCATTGCCGGCCCCGGCGATCCGCTCGCCAATCCGGGCAAGACCTTCGAGACTTTCCGTCTCATCAGCGAAGTGGCGCCCGACATCAAGCTGTGCGTTTCGACCAATGGCCTCGCGCTGCCTGACTGGGTGGACGAGATCGCCAAGTACAAGGTCGATCACGTCACGATCACCATCAACATGGTCGATCCCGAAGTGGGCCAGCACATCTATCCCTGGATCTTCTGGGAGAACAAGCGCCTCACCGGCTACGAAGCCGCCAAGATCCTGACCGAACGTCAGCTCCTGGGCCTCGAAATGCTCACCGAGCGCGGCATTCTCGCCAAGATCAACTCGGTGATGATCCCCGGCATCAACGACAAGCACCTTGTCGAAGTGAACAAGGCGGTGAAATCGCGCGGCGCCTTCCTGCACAACATCATGCCGCTGATCTCGGCGCCCGAGCACGGCACTGTCTTCGGCCTCAACGGCCAGCGCGGCCCGACGGCGCAGGAACTCAAGGCCCTGCAGGACGAGTGCGAAGGCGACATGAACATGATGCGCCACTGCCGCCAGTGCCGTGCCGACGCGGTGGGTCTGCTGGGCGAGGACCGTTCGGCCGAATTCACCACCGACAAGATCATGGCGATGGAAGTCAACTACGACTCCGCGGGCCGCAAGGCCTATCAGGAAGCCGTGGAAGCCGAGCGTCTGGCCAAGGTCGCAGCCAAGCAGGACGAACTCGACGGCCTTGAAAAGGCGGGCGACATGAAGATCCTCGTCGCTGTCGCCACCAAGGGCCACGGCATCATCAACGAGCACTTCGGCCATGCCAAGGAGTTCCAGATCTACGAACTCTCGCAGACGGGCGCCAAGTTCGTCGGCCACCGCCGCGTCGATCTCTACTGCCAGGGCGGTTACGGCGAGGAAGACGCGCTCGAAACCGTCATCAAGGCGATCAACGACTGCCACGCGGTGTTCGTCGCCAAGATCGGCGGCTGCCCCAAGGCGGACCTCACCGAAGCCGGGATCGAGCCCGTGGACCAGTACGCGCACGAATTCATCGAGAAGTCGGCGCTGGTCTGGTTCAAGGACTATCTGGACAAGGTGGAATCGGGCGAAATCGTCCATGCCGATCGCGGCGATGCAGCCATCCGTCAGGGTGCGCTGATCAGCGAAGCGGGCTGAGGCGGCCATGGCCTACAAGATCGTTGGCAGCCAGTGCACCAATTGCACCGCCTGCGAGGCCTTGTGCCCCAACATGGCGATATCGGAGGCGAAAGGCACTTTCGTCATCGATCCCGCCAAGTGCACCGAGTGCATCGGCCACTTCGACTCGCCGCAATGTGTCGCCATCTGTCCGGTCGACGACACATGCGTGATCGACAACGCCTACCCCCGGTACGAGGCGTGAGGCGGTGATGGAGGGGCCGCTCTTCGAAGGCTTCGGCGGGGCATCGGACGCAGTCGAGCGTTCGATCCTTGCCAGCCCGCTGCTCGGCGGTGGGCTGCCCGCCGAAGCGCGCGCCCACCTCGACAGGGCGGCGGAGCGCTATCACCTCACCGATGTGGCCGAAACGCACTTGTTCCAGGCCGAGGCGATAGCGCCCGATCACGCCGCGGTGCTGATCGCGCTCTATCGCTTCTATTTCTACAAGGGGCGGCTTTCCGAAGCGCTCGATGTGGCGCGTGTCTGCGTCGAAAAGGCGCTGCGTCTCAATGTTCTGGACGAGAACTGGCGCCGGGTCAGGGCCGAAGATGCCGCGTTCGGCGAATGGGAAGCGCTGCTGCCGCGCTTCTTTCTCTTCAGTCTCAAGGGTTATGCCTATCTCTCGATGCGGCTGGGCAAGCTCGATGAAGGCCGGGAGGCGGCGGAAAAGCTGCTCGAACTCGATCCGCGTGACCGGATCGGCGCGCAAGTTCTGATCGATGTCCTCGACCGGATGGAGGAAGAAACCGATGAGTAACATCGTCCGCGACAGCGAGGTGGTCGAACTCAACCGCCCGCCCGCCTTCCGCTATGGCGAAAAGGTGAAGGCCAAGCGCATGGTGCGCAACGACGGCACGTATGCCGGCAAGGAAATCGGCGAACTGCTGGTCAAGAAAGGCGAGCAAGGTGTTGTCGTTTCGATCGGCACGTTCCTCCAGCAATTCTATATTTACGGTGTCGAATTCACCGAGAGTGGCAACCGCGTGGGCATGAAGCGCCGCGAACTGTTGCCGATCTGGGATGGCGAGGAGGAAGACGAACTGCCCTGCGCGCTTCCGGCGGGGAGGGGACTATGATGTTCGATCTGCGCGAGCCGGTCTATCAATGGGGCGAGCGGGTAATTGCCGCTGTCGATCTGGTGAACGACGGCACCTATCCCGGCGTTGCGGAAGAAGCGGTGCTGGCGGCCACGGGCACGCCCGGGGAAATCGTCAATGTCGGGCACCATTCCGACAGCAATACCCCTGTCTATCTGGTGGAATTCCTCACGGAGTCGAAC
Organism: Novosphingobium beihaiense; assembly: GCF_022832375.1. Classification (GTDB taxonomy): domain Bacteria; phylum Pseudomonadota; class Alphaproteobacteria; order Sphingomonadales; family Sphingomonadaceae; genus Novosphingobium; species Novosphingobium beihaiensis. Next base: position 241,555 of record NZ_JALHLG010000003.1, on the reverse strand, counting down.
GGCCCGGTGGTCGTCGGCTGCCTTGAAGAAGAACTGGTCCGGCCCTGAGGGAGGAAGGGGATGTCCATCGCTTCTGCCCTGCGCAAACGCACCGCCGAACCGGTCATGGCCCGCCAGCCGAACGAGATCGACCTGATGCGCGTGACGCGTTCGCTCGAACAGCGCGAACGGTACAAATACGTCACGCCAACGGTGCTGTCCGTGGCCGATGGCTATCTGGTGCGCAGCCCCTGCTGCTCGCGCAATGTCGATCCCGAAGGCGGGGAAATCGACGTGGCGCTGCTCACCTGGGACGACGGGCTGCGCGAATGGTCGCTTTCGCGCCGCGATCACGCGGCGCAGTGCTGGATCGAGGATGGCCGCTTCGCCCGGCTGGGCGAACTGCTGATGCGCCTCAATGCCGATCCGGCGCGGCAGTTCTGGCAGTGAAGGAGGGTTGAAGGGATGGCGCTTGAAACCGAAGCAATCGCCCGGATCGATGCGCTGGTCGCGGCGATAGGGGATGAGGCGGATGCCGGTAGCGTGGCCTACGCGCTGCAACGCCTCTTGCCCGGCTTTGGCTTGCGCCAGTGCGATGCCGCCGATGTGCTGGAAGACCCATTCCGGGCCGTCAGGGCCTGCGACATTCATTTGCTCGACACGTCCAACCACTGCATCCGGGTGACGGATGATCCGGCCGAAGCCACAGGCCTCCTGCTCGCGGCGAAGGTGGCGGCATGAGCGGCGAAGTCGTCTCGATCGCCACGGGCGAGCCGCTGCAGATCCCGCTCTGCGATCCCGATCTGACGCAGGAGGATCTGGAAGCGATCAATGCCGTCCTGTGCGGCGACCGGCTGGGCGATGGCCCGGTGGCCGAAAAGCTCGAACGTGCCTTTGCCGCCCATTGCGGACGGGCCAAGGGGATTGCGGTGTCGGGCGCCGGAATCGGGCTGCTGATCGCGCTCACCGCCAAGGGCATCGGCCCCGGTGACGAAGTGATCCTGTCCGCCCACAGCTTTCGCGAACTGGGCCATGCCGTGCTGCGCAGCGGGGCGGTGCCGGTCTTTGCGGACATCGATTACTGGTCGGGCTGCCTCTCCGCGGAGAAGGCAGCGGACAAGATCACCGGCAAGACTCGTGCGATCGTTGCTGGCAATACCGCAGGGCACCCTGCGGACTGGCCTGTCTTTCGCGAACTCGCCGATGCCCATGGCCTATTCCTGATAGAGGACTCCAGCGAGGCGATCGGCTCGCGCCACAAGGCGGGCATTGTCGGCAGCTTCGGCGATGTGGCGGTGTTCGACTTCGCGCAGCCCGGGGTGATCTGCTGCGGCGAGGGCGGCATGATCGTGACGGACGATACCACGCTCGCGATGACGATGCGCCGGTTGCGGTCCCGCTCGCTGGCGGACCGGACTTCGGTTTCCGCCGGTGTCGATGCGCCTTTCGGTGCGGGCATGGGCGAAATGACCGCCGCGCTCGCTTTCTCCCAGCTTTCCCGGCTCGACGTGCTGCTGGAGCGGCGGCGCGGGGTGCAGGCCATGTACGATGGCTTCATGCAGAGCTTCGAAGGGATCAAGCCGCCTTACATTGCGCCGGAAGTGGAGGAGGTCCACTGGTTCCTCTACGTCGTCCATCTCGGCACCCGGTTCAGCAAGTCCTCGCGCGATGCGATTCTGGAGGACATGCGCACCGAGGCGATCGATGCCCATGCCTATTCCAGCCCGCTCCATCTGCAGCGCGTCTATCGCGAACTGGGGTGGAAGAAGGGCGACCTGTTCGTGACCGAGAAGGTTGCGGACCGGGCCGTCGCCTTGCCGTTTCATGCCCACCTCACGCCCGAGCAGGTCTCTTTCATGGTTGCACGCATGAAGGACGCCTCGATCAATTCGGGCGCGGGCGCTGCGATTTATTAACACCCGGAGTAAGACTTGAAATGACTACGCTTACCATCATGCCGGCAGGCAAGACCGTTGATGCACCGGAAGGTGCCTCGCTGCTTTCACTGATCGGCGGCGGCGAACCGGCCGATCACCAGTGCAGCGATGCCTGCCATCTGTTCGTGCTGGAAGGCCGCAAGGGTCTGTCCAAGATTTCGCCGGACGAGAACGGCAAGCTCGACATGATCGTCGGAGCCAGTTCGAAGTCGCGTTACGCCTGCATGGCGACGGTGCTGGGTACCGAGGACGTGACTGTCGAAGTCCTTTCATTCGTCTGAGATCCGCCTTTCGCAACAGGAGAGCCGTGCCATGCCGATGGACGCAGCCGAAATCGAAAGCCGCATCACCGAGGCCTTTCCCGATGCCAAAGTGCTGATGGTCGACATGGCCGGTGACGGCGATCACTGGGCGGCACGCGTGACGTCTGCCGCCTTCGCCGGCAAGAGCCGCGTGCAGCAGCACAAGATGGTCTACGCGGCCATCGGTACCGACATGGGGGGCGAGCTGCACGCGCTCGCCCTTCAGACCTTCACGCCCGATGCCTGACCTTACCGCCCAAACAGGGGAAACGCGATCATGAGCACCAGCGACCGGATCACGAAGCTAGTTACCGAAAATGACATTGTCCTGTTCATGAAGGGCGTGCCGCAGGCGCCGCAGTGCGGCTTTTCGGCGGCCGTCGTGAAAGTGCTGGAAACGCTGGGCAAGCCCTACGCCAGCGTCAATGTGCTGGAAGATCCCTTCATCCGTGAGGGGATCAAGGAATATTCGGACTGGCCGACGATTCCGCAGCTCTACATCAAGGGCGAGTTCGTGGGCGGCAGCGATATCGTGCGCGAGATGTACGAAAGCGGCGAGCTGCAGGCCCTCGTCACCCCGCAGGGAGCGGCATGAGCATGAAGCTTCCCGAGGAACTGCCGCAGCTTTTCAAACGCCACATTTTCGCCTGCGCGACGCAGCGCCCGCCGATGCACCCGCGCGGAAGCTGCGGGAGCAACAGCGCGCAGCCGCTCTGGGAACGGATGGGCAAGAAGATCGAGGAAAGCGGCCTTTCCGCCGAAGTCGGTTTTACGATCGCGGGCTGTATGGGTTTCTGCTCCGCCGGTCCGCTGATGGTCATCTATCCGGAAGGGGTCTGGTACAGGCCGCAGAACGAAGACGATATCGACAGGATCTTTGAAAGCCACGTGCGCAAGGATCAATTGGCCCAAGATCTGGTCGTCGTCCTTTCACGCTAGCGGGAGTATTTTCCATGGCCACGTCAGACCGTATCAAGGCGCTTGTCAGCGAAAACGAAATCGTCGTTTTCATGAAAGGCGATCCCGACGCTCCCCAATGCGGTTTTTCCGCAGGCGTGGTGAAAGTGCTGGACGCGATCGGCAGGCCCTATGTGGGCATTAACGTGCTGGACGATCCGTTCCTGCGCGAAGGCGTCAAGGAATATTCCGACTGGCCGACTCTGCCGCAAGTCTATGTGAACGGCGAATTCGTGGGCGGCTGCGATATCGTGCGTGACATGTTCGCCAGCGGCGAACTGCAGGCGCTGTTCGCAGGTGAGAGCGCGTGACCGTGGCGAGTGCCACCCGCCTTGGCGCACGGCCGGGCGCTCTGGTCCAGCGGCGCCTGCGCACCAGTGCCCGCAACATGCTCGACGGTATCGTGACGGCTATCGTCCATGGGCCGGTCAACGCGGAAGTGGGGCTGCTGGTCAACGACTGCATCGTGATTGACGCGCTGGTGACGAATTCGTGCGTTGCCTCGCTCGATCTTCATCCCGGCGGCCGTGCGGTGGCGCTCATCAATGCCAGCTTCATCACCTTGCTGGCCGATACGCCGGATCTGCGGCTTTCGGCGCGCAACCTGATCGGCGGGACTGTGGTCGAAGTGACCGACAGCCCCGTCGAAAGCGAAGTGGTTCTGGACATCGGTGGCGGGCGGGAACTGGCCGCGATCGTGACAAGCCATTCGCGCCGCGAACTGAATCTGGTCCCCGGCGCCCAGACGCTGGCCTGTTTCAAGGCCTCGCACATCATTCTCGCCGCCGAATACTGATTTACCGGCGGGAAGGCACTGTCATTTTCCGATCAGGACATCGCTTGCCTTGATGATCACGGTTACGGCATCGCCCGCCGCCAGGCCCAGATCGGCAATGGCTTCTTCGGTGATGTTCGAGGTGATGATGGTCCCGCCGCCGATATCCACCTTGATTGCGCCGTTCACGGCGCCGGGCGTGATGGCGGTAACGGTTCCGGAAATCTGATTTCGCGCACTGATCTTCATCTGCTGGCACTCCCTGGTTGAAGGTGTGCCTCGCAGACATCCTGTTCCCGGCAGAGGCCGCTCTTGTTAGAGGCCGCCCAACTGTATCAATTCGGCGCCGCCTGCGCGGCCCAGGATGGTGTCCACCTTCTGGCGCACGGCCTCGATCCGCAGCGGCTTGAGCAAGGCTCCCGAGGCTCCGGCCTTCAAGGCGGCCAGCCCCAGTTCCTCGTCCTCCGGCCCGGCGACGATCAGCACACGTGCGGCGGGGTAGCGCTGAGCGATTTCGGCCAGAGCTTCGATGCCCTGCGCTTTCAGGACCGACATGCCCAGAATGAACACGTCGGGCTGGAGCCAGTCCTGTCCCTTCTCGAAAGCTTCGGCGAGCGTGGTCAGTTCGTGCGTCTCGATTTCGTCGTGCAGCATGAACTGGAGCGCGGCACGGGTGATCTCGTCTTCATCGACGACGAATATCCGCCGCTGGTCGACGGCCTTGGAGGTTTCGACACCGATCTGCATGGGGCATCTCCATCAGTTGTTTGCTCTTTTGGTCAAGCAAGTCGCGCGCCAATCGTGCTGCGCCGCACAAACCGCTAGGCAGATGCCCTCAGGCTGCCATGACACATGTGCCTTTTGCGACAAGCACGGCCCGTTTGTCCGCTTTGTCACATGTCGCAACATCGTCCGACACAGCGGTGAAATGCACGGAAAATAGCCACTTTGTTGCGTCTGCGAGCGTTTGGCACGGCCATTGCAGAAAGGCCGGTGCAGCGGCGTTTCGACCCGCTGACCCGCCGCAGGAGAACATGGGCGACGGGGAGAGCCGGAGACGGGCAACCACTCCGGAGAACCGCGAAGAACAGCTTAGGAGCATGCAATGTCACTTCGTCAAATCGCCTTCTACGGCAAGGGCGGCATCGGCAAGTCCACCACCTCGCAGAACACCCTCGCCGCGCTCGCCGATCTCGGTCAGCGCATTCTGATCGTCGGCTGCGATCCCAAGGCCGACTCCACCCGCCTGATGCTTCACGCCAAGGCCCAGGACACGATCCTCTCGCTCGCTGCAGAGGCCGGTTCGGTCGAGGATCTCGAACTCGAAGACGTCATGAAGATCGGCTACAAGGACATCCGCTGCGTTGAATCGGGTGGTCCGGAGCCGGGCGTCGGCTGCGCTGGCCGCGGGGTTATCACCTCGATCAACTTCCTCGAAGAAAACGGTGCCTACGACGACATCGACTACGTCTCCTACGACGTGCTCGGCGACGTGGTCTGCGGCGGCTTCGCCATGCCGATCCGTGAGAACAAGGCCCAGGAAATCTACATCGTCATGTCGGGTGAGATGATGGCCATGTACGCGGCCAACAACATCTCGAAGGGCATTCTCAAGTATGCCAACTCGGGCGGCGTGCGTCTGGGCGGCCTGGTCTGCAACGAACGTCAGACCGACAAGGAACTGGAACTGGCGGAATCGCTGGCTGCCAAGCTCGGCACCAAGCTGATCCACTTCGTTCCGCGCGACAACATCGTGCAGCACGCCGAACTGCGCCGCATGACGGTCATCGAGTACGCACCGGACAGCAACCAGGCGAACGAATACCGCCAGCTGGCCGAGAAGGTCCACAACAACTCGGGCAACGGCATCATCCCGACCCCGATCACCATGGACGAGCTCGAAGACCTGCTCATGGAGCACGGCATCATGTCGGCGGTCGACGAAAGCCAGATCGGCCTGACCGCTGCCGAAGCCTGATCCCAGGTAGCCGCAAGGCCCGTCCCCCGCTGCCCGCAACCCGGCGGGGGACGGTTCCCGGATCCAACGGGCCCGATAAAAGCAGGAGTGTATCGAAATGAGCGTCTCGACACCAACCGACATCGCAGAAGTCAAGGAACGCAACCGGGCGTTGATCCAGGAAGTCCTTGAAGTCTATCCGGCCAAGGCCGCCAAGCGCCGCGCCAAGCACCTCAACGTCCACGAGGACGGCAAGAGCGATTGCGGCGTGAAGTCCAACATCAAGTCCATCCCGGGCGTGATGACCATCCGCGGCTGTGCCTATGCCGGCTCGAAGGGCGTGGTCTGGGGCCCGATCAAGGACATGATCCACATCAGCCACGGCCCCGTCGGCTGCGGCCAGTACAGCTGGGCCGCCCGCCGCAACTACTACATCGGCACGACCGGCATCGACACTTTCGTGACGATGCAGTTCACCTCCGACTTCCAGGAAAAGGACATCGTCTTCGGCGGCGACAAGAAGCTGGCCAAGATCATGGACGAGATCGAGATGCTGTTCCCGCTGAACAAGGGCATCACCGTCCAGTCCGAATGCCCGATCGGCCTCATCGGTGACGACATCGAAGCCGTTTCCAAGATGAAGAGCAAGGAATACGACGGCAAGACCATCGTTCCGGTGCGTTGCGAAGGCTTCCGCGGCGTTTCGCAGTCGTTGGGGCACCACATCGCCAACGACGCCGTGCGTGACTGGGTCTTCGACAAGACCGAGGACAAGCCCGCCGCGTTCGAACCCGGCCCTTATGACGTGGCCATCATCGGCGACTACAACATCGGCGGCGATGCCTGGTCCAGCCGCATCCTGCTGGAGGAAATGGGCCTTCGCGTGATTGCGCAGTGGTCTGGCGACGGTTCGATCGCCGAACTGGAAGCGACGCCCAAGGCGAAGCTCAACGTCCTGCACTGCTACCGCTCGATGAACTACATCTCGCGCCACATGGAAGAAAAGTACGGTGTTCCCTGGGTGGAATACAACTTCTTCGGCCCGACCAAGATCGAGGAATCGCTGCGCAAGATCGCCAGCTACTTCGATGAGAGCATTCAGGAAGGCGCCGAGCGCGTGATCGCCAAGTACAAGGCCCTGACCGAAGCGGTCATCGCCAAGTACAAGCCGCGCCTCGAAGGCAAGAAGGTCATGCTCTATGTTGGCGGCCTGCGTCCGCGCCACGTGATCGGCGCTTACGAAGACCTTGGCATGGAAGTGGTCGGCACCGGCTACGAATTCGGCCATAACGACGACTATCAGCGCACCGCCCAGCACTACGTCAAGGACGGCACGCTGATCTATGACGACGTGACCGGCTACGAGTTCGAGAAGTTCGTCGAGAAGATCCAGCCGGACCTCGTCGGTTCGGGCATCAAGGAAAAGTACGTCTTCCAGAAGATGGGCGTGCCGTTCCGCCAGATGCACTCCTGGGACTACTCGGGCCCTTACCACGGCTACGACGGTTTCGCGATCTTCGCCCGCGACATGGACATGGCGATCAACTCGCCGGTCTGGAAGATGGCCCCGACGCCCTGGAAGAAGGACGACGGCGACTACATGGCGATCGCGGCCGAGTAACCGGCTTTTCTCACCAACCATTTTGACAGGAGGCTCAGATGCCCCAGGACGCAGAAAAGGTTAAAGACCACTTCGAGCTGTTCCGCGGTGAGGAATACACCGACATGCTCGCCCGCAAGAAGGCCGAATTCGAGAACCCGCATCCCGCCGAAGAGGTGGCCCGGGTTCGCGAATGGGCCAAGACCGAGGAATACAAAGACCTCAACTTCAGCCGCGAGGCGCTCACCGTCAACCCGGCCAAGGCATGCCAGCCGCTCGGCGCCGTCTTCGCCGCGGTGGGCTTCGAAAGCACGCTGCCGTTCGTTCACGGATCGCAGGGTTGCGTGGCCTATTACCGCTCGCACTTCTCGCGCCACTTCAAGGAGCCGACGTCGTGCGTCTCCTCGTCGATGACCGAGGATGCGGCGGTATTCGGCGGGCTGAACAACATGGTCGACGGCCTCGCCAACGCCTACAACATGTACAAGCCCAAGATGATCGCGGTCTCCACCACCTGCATGGCGGAAGTCATCGGTGACGACCTCAACGCCTTCATCAAGACGGCGAAGGAAAAGGAATCGGTTCCGCAGGAATTCGACGTTCCCTTCGCCCATACCCCGGCTTTCGTCGGCAGCCACATCACCGGCTACGACAATGCCATGAAGGGCATTCTGGAGCACTTCTGGGACGGCAAGGCCAAGACCGCCGAGCCGCTGGTGCGCGAACCCAACGGGAAGATCAACTTCCTCAACGGCTTCGATGGCTATGCCGTGGGCAACCTGCGGGAAGTGAAGCGCATCTTCGACATGATGAAGATCGACTACACGATCCTGGGCGATCAGTCGGACGTCTGGGACACCCCGACCGACGGCGAGTTCCGCATGTACGACGGCGGCACTACGCTCGAAGACGCCGCCAATGCGATCCACGCCAAGGCGACCATCTCGATGCAGGAATACTGCACCGAGAAGACGCTGCCCTTCATCGCCAACCACGGCCAGGAAACGGCGGCGTTCAACCACCCGATTGGCGTCGAGGCAACTGACAGCTTCATCATGGAAGCGGCCCGCCTTGCCGGTGTCGAAATTCCGGAGGAGCTGGCCAAGGAACGCGGCCGTCTGGTCGATGCCATCGCGGACTCCAACGCCCATATCCACGGCAAGAAGTTCGCGATCTACGGCGATCCGGATCTTGCCTATGGTCTTGCCAAGTTCGTGATGGAACTGGGCGGCGAGCCGACGGTGGTCCTCTCGACCAACGGCGGCAAGGCCTGGGCGGCGAAGATGGAGGAACTGTTCGCGTCCTCACCGTTCGGTGCGAACTGCAAGGCCTATCCGGGCAAGGATCTGTGGCACATGCGCTCGCTGCTGTTCACGGAGAAGCCGGACTTCATCATCGGCAACACTTACGGCAAGTATCTGGAGCGTGACACCGGGGTGCCGCTGATCCGGATCGGTTTCCCGATCTTCGACCGGCATCACAAGCACCGCTATCCGGTGTGGGGCTATCAGGGCGGTCTCAACGTCCTCGTGACGATCCTCGACCGGATCTTCGAGCACATGGACGCGACCACCAACGTGCCCGCCAAGACCGACTACAGCTACGACATCATTCGCTGATGTCCCATTCGCTCCCGTCATTCCCGCTGCGGCAGGAATGACGGGGGAGGTTTCAAGCGCAACCGGGGAGCTTTTCCATGAGCAGTGTGAACCAGACCATCCAGGAGGTGTTCAACGAACCCGGTTGCGCGAAGAACCAGGCCAAGTCGGAAAAGGAACGCAAGAAGGGCTGCACCAAGCAACTCCAGCCCGGGGGCGCGGCCGGCGGCTGTGCCTTCGACGGGGCGAAGATCGCGCTTCAGCCGATTACGGACGTGGCGCACCTCGTTCATGGTCCCATCGCCTGCGAAGGCAATTCCTGGGACAACCGCGGCGCCAAGAGCTCGGGTTCTTCGCTCTACCGCACCGGCTTCACTACCGACATGACCGAGAACGACATCGTCTTCGGCGGTGAGAAGCACTTGTTCAAGGCGATCAAGGAGATCGTCGGCAAATATGCCCCGCCTGCGGTCTTCGTCTATCAGACTTGCGTGCCCGCGATGATCGGCGACGATATCGAGGCCGTCTGCAAGGCCGCGTCGGCCAAGTTCGAGACGCCGTGCATCCCGATCCAGTCGCCGGGCTTCGTCGGCCCCAAGAACCTGGGCAACAAGCTCGCGGGCGAAGCGATGCTCAAGCACGTGATCGGGACCGAGGAGCCCGAATACACCACGCCTTACGACATCAACATCATCGGCGAATACAACCTTGCCGGAGAACTGTGGCAGGTGAAGCCGCTGCTCGACGAACTGGGCATCCGCATCCTTTCCTGCATTTCGGGCGATGCCCGGTACAAGGAAGTCGCCTGGTCGCACCGCGCGAAGGCGGCGATGATGGTCTGCTCCAAGGCGATGATCAATGTCGCCCGCAAGATGGAGGAAAAGTACGAGATCCCCTTCTTCGAAGGCTCGTTCTACGGCATCGGCGACATGTCCGACTCCTTGCGCGAGATTGCCCGTCTGCTCATCGAGCGCGGCGCCGATCCCGAACTGATGGACCGTACCGAAGCCGTGATCGCGCGCGAGGAAGCGCGCGCCTGGGAGGCGATCGCGCCATATGCCGAACGGCTCAAGGGCAAGAAAGTCCTGCTGATTACTGGCGGCGTGAAATCATGGTCGGTCGTGGCTGCGCTGCAGGAAGCGGGCATGGAGATCGTCGGCACCTCGGTCAAGAAATCGACCAAGGAGGACAAGGACAAGATCAAGAAACTGATGGGCGAGGACGCCCACATGTTCGACGATCTGACCCCGCGCGAGATGTACCGCAAGCTGAAGACCGCAGAGGCCGACATCATGCTCTCGGGCGGGCGTTCGCAGTTCATCGCGCTCAAGGCCTCGATGCCGTGGATGGACATCAATCAGGAGCGCCACGTCGCTTTCGCCGGCTATCACGGCATGGTCGAGATGGTGAAGGAGATCGACCGCACGCTCTCCAACCCGATGTGGGAGCAGGTCCGCAAGCCCGCGCCTTGGGAAACCCCGGATCAGGTGAGCTGGCAGGACAAGGCGATGGCCGAGGAAGCCGAGATCGCCGCATCCATGACACCCGAGGAAGCCGAAGCCCAGCGCCGCGCCGCACGCATCTGCAAGTGCAAGCAGGTCAGCGCCGGAGAGATCGAGGATGCCGTGGCGGCAGGCGCGAAGTCGCGCGAGGCGGTCGCCAGCGCGACAGGCGCCTCCACCGGCTGCGGCGGCTGCGGGCCGCTGGTCGAGGATATCGTCGAGGCGGGCGGCGCCGTGGCGGAGGCGGCGTGATGGCCGAACTGGTCAAGAACCCCAAGGCCTGCACGGTCAACCCGCTCAAGATGAGCCAGCCGATCGGCGGCGCGCTCGCGTTCATGGGGCTGCGCGGGGCGATGCCGTTGCTGCATGGCTCGCAGGGCTGCACCAGCTTCGGCCTCGTGCTGTTCGTGCGCCACTTCCGCGAGGCGATTCCGCTGCAGACCACGGCGATGTCCGAAGTCGCCACGGTGCTGGGCGGTTTCGAGAATGTCGAGCAGGCGGTGCTCAACATCGTGAAGAAGACCAAGCCCGAGGTGATCGGCATCTGCTCTACCGGCGTGACCGAAGTGAAGGGGGATGACCTCAAGGGTTTCGTGCACACCATTCGCCAGCGCCATCCGGAACTGGACAACGTGGCGATTGTCCAGTGCTCCACGCCGGACTTTTCCGGGGCGTTCGAGGATGGCTGGTCGAAAGCGGTGACGGCGATGATCGAGGAGATCGTGCCGGAAGCCACCGTCGCCAAGCGGGATATGAAGCGGGTGAACGTTCTGCCCGGATGCCACCTGACCCCCGGCGACATCGATGAATTGCGGGACGTGATCGAGGCTTTCGGGCTGGAGCCCACATTCGTGCCCGATCTTTCCGGCTCGCTGGACGGGCATATTCCCGAAGATTTCACCCCGACGACGCTGGGCGGCGCCGGATGTGAGGAGGTCCGCGCGCTGGGCCACGCAGGCTGGACCCTAGCGGTCGGCGAACAGATGCGGTCCCCAGCGGAGGCGCTCGAACGACGCAGTAGTGTCCCCTATCGTCTGTTCGAGCGCCTCACGGGCCTTGCCGCCTGCGACGAGCTGATGCTGTTCCTCAGCGAGATTTCCGGAAAAGCCGTGCCGCGCAAGTACCGGCGCCAGCGCGGTCAGTTGGTCGATGCCATGCTGGATGGGCATTTCCATATCGGCGGGCGGCGGTTCGCCATCGGAGCCGAGCCCGATCTGCTCTACGCACTGGTTTCGACGCTGACCGAGATGGGCGGAGTGATCGCTTCGGCCATTACCACCACGACGTCCCCGGTGCTGGCGAAGCTGCCCTGCGAAACGGTGATGATCGGCGATCTGGAAGATCTCGAAACCGGGGCGGCGGATGCGGATATCCTCGTGACGCACAGCCACGGCCGTCAGGCGGCCGAGCGCCTGCACATGCCGCATTTCCGCATCGGCATCCCGATGTTCGACACTTTGGGCGCCGGGCATCTCGTCACGGTGGGATACCGCGGCACGCGCGATCTGATCTTCGCGATCGGCAACATGCTGATGCACCGCCACCACGAGCCGCAGCCGGACGATTGGCGCAATGCCTGGCCCGAGCAAGGAAATTCCCCCGTTTCACCAGAGCCCGAAAAGGAGCTTGTCCCATGAAAGTCGCTTTCGCCACACAGGACCTGGAACGGATCGATGCCCACTTCGGATGGGCGAAGAACCTCGCCATCTACGATCTGACGCCCGAGGGCTGGTCGCTCGACAAAGTGGAATCCTTCACCGGAGACCTCAAGGAAGATGGCGACGAGGACAAGCTGGCGCCCAAGCTCGATGCGCTGAAGGGCGTTTCGATCCTGGTGGTTGCGGCCATCGGCGGTTCGGGGGCGGCGCGCGTCGTCGCGCAGAACATTCACCCGATGAAAGTGCCCCAGCCCGAACCGATCGAGGGCATGCTGGAAAAGCTGCGCGAAGTGCTGCGGGGCACGCCGCCGCCGTGGCTGCGCAAGGTCATGGCCAAGGGCGGCGAGCGCCAGTTCGATGCCGAAGATTTCGAAGAAGAGGAAGCCTGAGATGAGCGAAGCCGTCGTTGAAACACCCGTTGTCGAAGGCTTTGCCGCCGCGCTGGTGCGCCAGGTCCGGGCGCAGGACACGCACGGGCACTGGGAGCGCAAGAGCGACTACCAGCTGCTCGAACCCTATATCATGGACAAAGAAAAGCGCCGTGCGATCCCGATCATCGGCGATCCCGATCCCGATACGCTGTGGCGCCTCGAATTGTTCTATGGCGCGATGTGCCTGGAGATCGAGCGGCGGACCAAGCGCATGGTCCAGCCGATGATGAAGATGAGCCATGAGGGCTTTGGCCGCATGGTGCTGATCGCCGGGCGCCTGATCGTGCTCAACAAGCAGCTGCGCGACGCGCACCGCTTCGGCTTCGACAGCCTCGAAAAGCTCAATGCCGAGGCGGAAAAGCTGATCGGTCAGGCGGTCGATATGATCGAGAAATTCCCGGCGGTCGCCGACTACTGAGGGAGACGTTCAAGATGTCCGATGTCGAGACTCTGAAGGCTGAAGTGAAGAAGCTCTCGGCCAAGGCCATGCAGGCGAAGATGGACCTGCACGATCTGTCAGAGGAGCTGCCGGTGGGCGTGGAAAACGTCATGGCCACTGCCGAGCGCGTGCGCGATTCTTATGCCGCGCTGACTGCCAAGCGCGCCGAACTGAAGGCGCTGGAGGCGGCGGCGTGACCGCGTTCCTGACACGAGGCGGGCGGGACTGGCAGCCGGACTACCTCGTCTCGATCGATCCCGAAGTCTGCATCGGCTGCGGCCGCTGCTTCAAGGTTTGCGGGCGTGACGTGATGACGCTCAAGGGCCTTAACGAGGATGGCGATATCGTCGAGCTGGACGACGACGATGACGATGAAATCGAAAAGCGCGTGATGGCGATGAACGACGTCGATGCCTGCATCGGCTGCGGCGCCTGCGCGCGCGTGTGCCCGACCAACTGCCAGACTCACGGTCTGGCGGCCTGAAAAAACAAAACGGCGGGCAGTCTATCGGAGAGGAGCCGGAGGCATGGCATGATATAGCAAGGAGAACGGTGATGGGACGTGCCGAATCGATCTACGCGGAGCTTCTCTGGGAGGGCGGCAACGCGCATGTCCCTGCATTCGACGTTCACATCGCTTCCTGCATCCTTGCTCTGTCGCTGTTCGAATCCGAGTGTGAGGGGAGTAGTCTGGCCGATGCCACGGGGCTGGATGGAGAGGAACTCTCCGAGCTTTGCCGGCTGGTCTACCCGAATGTCAGCCTGCCCGAAGCGGGCGATCCCGTGGTGGGCAAGGAGGAGCAGGCGCTGCGCGATATCCTCTGGATGAACTGTTCCGAAGCCTCGGTGCTCGAACTGCTGCTGACGCGGATGATCGCCCGGCGCTGCCAGCGGCCCAATCATCTCTGGCAGGATCTGGGGCTGGCCAGCCGGATCGAACTTTCGATGCTGATGGAACAGCATTTCCCGCGTTTGGCGATGAAGAACAGTGCCGACATGAAGTGGAAGAAGTTCTTCTACCGCATGATGTGCAGCGCGGAAGGGTTCCGGCTCTGCTCCGCCCCGGTCTGCACCGAGTGCGACGATTTCGAAAGTTGCTTCGGGGCCGAGGACGGCGAAGCCCTGCTCGCCCGGATCGCGAACGGCAAATCTGTTTCGGCACAGGAGGCCTGCCAGTGAAGAATGACCCGGAAGCCGCGATCATGGCGATGGTCCGCCGCTTCTACGCCCTTTCGCTTGACGATGACCTGCTCGGGCCGATGTTCCGGGCGGAGATCGACGATTTCGAGGAGCATTACGGCATCGTGGCCGATTTCTGGTCGCACGCGCTGCTCGGCACCGACCGCTACAAGCGCGGCACGCCCTATGTCCATCACACCAGGCTGAAAGTCGAGGAAGCGCACTTCGACCGCTGGATGGCGGCTTTCGGGCAGGCGGTGGAAGAAGAGCTTCCGCCCGAGCTGGCCGAACCGGCCATGCAGCGCGCCCGGCATATGACTGAAAGTTTCAAGATGGGGCTTCTGCCGCTTCCGGAGCCGAAAGCCCGTCCGCTTGGTGCCCCGGCATGATGGCGGATGAGCTTTTCGCGGTATGCGCGCTGGAAGAGATCCCCAACCGGCGCGCGATTCCGCTGGTTCTCGCCCGCCGCAATGGCGAAGGCGATGTGGTGCCCTGGCCGATCTTCATTCTGCGCTGGGGCCGTAATGTCCGCGCTTTCGAGAACCGCTGCCCGCATCAGGATACGCATCTCGACTGGGAACGCGGTGAATTCCTCGATGGCGAGGGTACGCGCATCCAGTGCGGCAAACACGGCGCGCTGTTCGACCTGGGCAGCGGCGAATGCGTTCAGGGACCGTGCATGGGCCAGCGCCTCACCGCGATCGACGTGACGATCGACGGGGAAGGGGATATCTGCCTGTCCGGTGTCGATCTGGTCGAGGATGATGATTTCGACAGCGGGCAGGGCACCGAGTAGCACGACGTCCCGCCCATCCTTGATCCCTGTCATCGCACGGCATGACAGCGGAGGTAGCATCGCATCATGACTCGCATTCTGGTCCTGAACGGGCATCCCGATCCGGCGCGGCATTTTCTGCATGCGGCGGCGGATGCCTATGCTGAGGGGGCGGGTGACGGCGGGCATACGGTCCGGCGGCTCGATGTCGCGTCACTGGCTTTTCCGCTCATCCGCTCGGAAGAGCAGTTCAAGGCCGGAGATATTCCTCCCGGCATCCTCTCTGCACAGGAAGCGATTGTCTGGGCGGAACATGTCGCGGTGTTCTTTCCGCTGTGGCTGGGAGACCTGCCTGCCCATTTCAAGGCCTTTCTGGAGCAGGTGGGGCGCCCGGGGTTCGCCTTTACGCCGAAGGAACACGGTTTTCCCAAGGGCTTGCTGAAGGGACGCTCGGCCCGTGTGGTCGCCACGGTGGGGATGCCAGCGCCGGTCTACACGCTTTACTACCGGGCTCACGGGGTCAAGAATTTCAAGCGTAACATTCTGGAACTGCTGGGGTTCCATCCTGTCCGCTATGCCATCATCGGCTCGGTTTCAGGGCCCGAGAGGCATCGCGTGAGATGGCTGGAGCGGCTCCGCAAATGGGGTATGCAGGCGCACTGATCCGCGGCGGCACGGCTTTTCGCTGCGCCGCCGCGGATAGGGTCAGACCGGACGGTTCTCGTTACGGTTGCGCACTGGCTCCATCGTCGCAACGCCGTCCTCGTAGCTGAGTTCGGGAAAAGGCATCGCCGTTGCTTTGAGCGTGTTGAGCACGTGTTCGAGTTTCTGGGCGCCGTTCATCTTCTTCAGGTCGTTCTTGTCGAGGCCGACGAGGTCGAGCGTTTCCTTCCACACCGTTGATTCATCGAGCGGCAGGATCTTCGCGGTCACGCCGCCGGGCAGGGCGACCGTGTACTTCTTCAGAAAGTCGATGTTGTTGACGAAGAAAACGTAAGTGCCTTCGGGAACGAGGAAATCCGCCAGAACTTCACCGGCATCCTTGAGCCAGGCGAAGTTGTGGAGATAGCCCGCGAGAACCGGAATCTTGCCGGTGGCGGCATCGGCGACGGAGAGGATCTGTTCGATCGAGTAAGCGGGCGGGCGGGCCTCGTCGGCGACCTGATCCTGAAAGGCAAGGGCGATGTCGCCGCGAAAGCCGAACGTGCCGGCTTCCGGCAGCGGCTCCTTGAGTACCGCGTTCAACAGGCGGTGCTGGCTGGCAAGCGTTCCGAACGCGGTATCTTCGAGCGCGGCGGCAGTGACTGTAGACATGGTTGTCTCCTGGTGGTGATGCGCGCGCAAGGGACGCAAGAAGCGGGCCGTTTTACGTTGCAGGCGGCTTTGTTGCGATTGCGCGCCTGCCAGTGTGTGCATTGCAACAAAAAGCGCCCGGGCCTTTGTGACAAAGCTGACACGTAGCGGGCGAAGGTCGCGGGAAACGGGCCGTTCGGGGACTTGGCACGCTGCTTGCTGCACAGGCTTTCGCGAAAACAGGATATGCCAGGAGCAGCGCCATGATCGTCCTGACTGACAGTGCCGTGAACGCCGTCCGCAGCGCCATCGACAAGGCGGAATCATCGCCTGCCGGTCTGCGCATCCAGGTCGAGGCCGGCGGTTGCGCCGGGTACAAGTACATGATGGGCCTCGTCGGCTCGCCCGAAGACGAAGACGCCGTGATCAGCAGTGGCGGGGTTTCGGTCTTCATCGACCCGGTCAGCCAGCCGCTGCTGGCGGGCACTACGATCGATTTCGTGGTCGCGCTCGAAGGATCGGGTTTCACGTTCGAAAACCCCAACGCCACGAACAGTTGCTCGTGCGGCAAGTCGTTCGGTTGATGGAGCGGCCGGAACCGCCCCGCGCCAGGTAAAAGGAGAAGAAGGTCATGCAAACCGTGCAAAGCGTGCAAGCCGAAACTGCAGAGAAAGAGACTGTGGAGAAGGCACCGCTCACCACCCTGCAGAAGATCCGCCTGATCGAAGAGACGATCGAGGAGATCCGGCCCCTGCTTCAGCGCGACGGCGGCGACTGCCAGCTGATCGATGTCGATGGCAACCGGGTGACGGTGAAGCTTACCGGCGCCTGCATCGGCTGCCAGCTGTCGAGCGCGACGCTTGGCGGCGTGCAGGCGCGGCTCGTTAAGGCGGTGGGCATGCCGCTGATCGTGATCCCCGCGGCACCCGTGCACTGATGCCTGGCTGCTGATCGCTGACCGCCCGAGGAACCCGCCATGGAACCCGCGCCCGTCTATCTCGACAACAACGCCACTACCCGGTGCGATCCGGCGGCCGTTGAGGCGATGCTCCCCTATTTCTCGGAGCAGTTCGGCAATGCGTCTTCCACGCATATGTTCGGGGCCGAGGTGGGCGCGGCGGTGTCCCGGGCGCGCAAGCAGCTCCAGGGGCTTCTAGGGGCCAAGTTCGACCACGAGATCGTCTATACCTCGGGCGGGACCGAGGCGGACAACATGGCCCTGCTCTCCGCTCTCGAAACGCAGGAGGGGCGCGACGAGATTGTGACGTCCGCTGTCGAGCATCCGGCGATCCTCAATCTGGCGGATCATCTGGAAAAGACCGGACGGGCCAAGGTCCGCCTGATCGGTGTCGATTCCCGGGGGCGTCTCGATATGGAGGCCTATCGTCAGGCGCTTGGCCCCAAGACGGCGATCGTCTCGATCATGTGGGCCAACAATGAGACCGGCACGATCTTCCCGGTCGAGGAACTGGCGGCTCTGGCGCATGAGGCGGGGGCGTTGTTTCACACCGATGCGGTGCAGGCGGTGGGCAAAGTGCCGGTCAATCTGGCCGAAAGCGCCGTCGACATGCTTTCGCTCTCCGGCCACAAGCTGCATGGGCCCAAAGGGATCGGCGCGCTCTATGTCCGCAAAGGCATCCGCGTGCGCCCGCTGATCCGCGGCGGGCATCAGGAGCGCGGACGGCGCGGGGGCACCGAGAATGCGCCCGCGATCGTGGGCCTCGGCAAGGCGGCCGAACTCGCGCTCGAACACATGGCTGACGAACGGACCCGCGTTGCCGCGCTGCGCGACCGGCTCGAACAGGGGGTGCTCCAGCGGATCGGCAACTGCTTCGTAACCGGAGACCCGGAAAACCGCCTGCCCAACACCGCCAATGTCGTGTTCGAATATGTCGAGGGCGAGGCGATCCTGACGAACATGAACCGTGAAGGCCTGGCGGCCAGTTCCGGTTCGGCCTGCACGTCCGGATCGATGGAGCCGAGCCACGTGCTGCGCGCGATGGACGTGCCTTACACGGCCGCGCTCGGGGCGATCCGCTTTTCGCTGAGCCGCGAAAACGGCGATGCCGATGTCGACCGCGTGCTTGAAGTGCTGCCGGGGATCATCGGCAAGCTGCGCGAGATGTCACCGTTCTGGCGCGAGCGCGAGAACCACGCCGCCAACCCGTCTTATGCCTGACCCTGTCGTTTGAGGAGGAACCGGACCATGCTTGCCTATCAGCCCCGCGTCATCGTTAACGACAGCACGCTGCGCGACGGCGAGCAGTCTCCGGGTGTTGCTTTCAGCTTCGCGGAAAAGCTGGCGATCGCGGCCGCGCTCGAAGCGGCCGGGGTGGACGAGATCGAGGCCGGCACGCCCGCGATGGGGCCGGAAGATGTCGAGGCGATCGCGGCCATGGCCGCGCAGGCGCAGGCCGCCGAGATCATCCCCTGGTGCCGGGCCACCCGCAGCGATATCGACGCGGCGGCCCGCACCGGCGTTTCGCGCGTCCACCTCTCGGTCCCCGTCTCCGACCGCCAGATCCGCACCAAGTTCGGCACCGGCCGGGCGGACGTGCTGGCGCGGATCGGGGAGATGGTGGGTTACGCGCTCGATCGCGGGCTGCGCGTCTCGATCGGGGGCGAGGATGCCAGCCGGGCCGATACCGATTTCCTCAAGCGTGTAGTTGTCGCCATCGAGGAAGCGGGCGGGCATCGTTTCCGCTTCGCCGATACGCTGGGCGTGCTCGATCCGTTCGGCACTTGCGATCTGTTTCGCGAACTGGCGCGGGAAACCGATATCGAGCTGGAATTCCATGGCCATGACGATCTTGGCCTCGCCACCGCCAATACGCTGGCCGCGGTGCGCGGCGGGGCGAGCCATGTCAGCGTCTGCGTGCTGGGGCTGGGCGAGCGGGCGGGCAATGCTCCGCTGGAGGAAGTCGTCGCGGGGCTGAGCGAGACGCTGGGCTGCGCCACCGGCGTCGATCTCATGCAGCTTGCGCATCTGGCGGAGATCGTCGCGCAGGCAGCCTGCCGTCCGATCCCGGATAACAAGCCGATCGTCGGTTCGCTGGCCTTCTCGCACGAATCGGGCATTCACGTTTCCGGCCTGCTGCGCGACGCGGGCACGTATGAAGCGCTTGATCCGGCCCGTTTCGGGCGCGAGCGGCGGATTCTGCTGGGGCGCCATTCCGGGCGCGCGGCGATCAGTTCCAGCCTGCGCTCGATCGGGCTGGAGGCGGACCAGCAACGGCTGGAACGCATTCTGGCCGATGTTCGCGCCCGTGCGCTCAGCACCAAACAGCCAGTCGAACTGTCCGAACTCGCGCTGATCTACAGTCGTTCGGACGTGGCGGAAGGGATCGTGTGATGCCCTATTCGTCGCTGATCGATCAGGTCGTGCCCAGCACGCCGCCGCGCCGTCTTTCGCTTTTCGCCATGCTGCGCGAGGATATCGGCTGCGTGGCCGCGCGCGATCCGGCCGCCAACAACCGGCTCGAAGTCGTGCTGACCTACCCGGGCATCCACGCCATCGTCTGGCACCGTATCGCCCATCGGCTGTGGCGCGCGAAACTGCGGTTTCCTGCGCGGTTTCTGTCGTGGTTCGCGCGGCTGCTGACCCATATCGACATTCACCCGGGCGCGATGATCGGGCGGCGCTTCTTCATCGATCACGGCGCGGGCGTCGTGATCGGCGAGACGGCCGAGATCGGGGACGACGTGACGCTCTATCACGGCGTGACGCTGGGCGGCACGAGCTGGTCTCCCGGCAAGCGCCACCCGACGCTGGAAGACGGCGTGCTGGTAGGCTGCGGTGCCAAGATCCTGGGGCCGATCACCGTGGGCAAGGGCGCGCGCGTCGGGGCCAACAGCGTGGTCGTCGATCCGGTTCCCCCGGCAATGACCGTGGTGGGCATTCCCGGCCGTCTGGTCCGCGCGGCGTCCGAGCGCCGCCGCATCGGCGGGCGGATCGACCTCGACCATCATCTGATGCCCGATCCGGTGGGCGAGGCGATTTCCGAACTGCTCGACCGGATCGATTTTCTGGAAATGCGCCTGGCCCATCGAGAGGGGGCCCATCGAGAGAACGCCCACCGTGAGGGCCGCAAACCCGATTGCGGGGAGGATACCCATGAGCCTGCTTGACGATCTGCAGAACCTGTCGAGCGCGGAGGATTTCTTCACCTTCCTCGGCGTGCCTTACGAGCCTTCCGTAGTGCACGTGGCGCGGCTGCACATCATGCGGCGCATGGGCCAGTACCTGCGCGGCAGCGAAGTGGAAGGCGCGC
Organism: Novosphingobium beihaiense; assembly: GCF_022832375.1. Classification (GTDB taxonomy): domain Bacteria; phylum Pseudomonadota; class Alphaproteobacteria; order Sphingomonadales; family Sphingomonadaceae; genus Novosphingobium; species Novosphingobium beihaiensis. The sequence goes on along the minus strand of NZ_JALHLG010000003.1, from coordinate 220,902 downwards.
TGGCCAGTGCCGACGAAACCGCGCTGCTGACGCTGTGCCGCGAGCATCTGGCGCAGGCCTACGAAGACTTCGTCCAGTCCTCGCCGATCGAGGAACGCGTCTTCAAGGTCCACAAGGAAGCCATCGAACCCAAGCCGGAACCGAACCGTCCGTTCGTGCCGCTCGCGGAGCTGTCCGGCCAGACCACATCCGCAGGCGAGCCTGCACCCTCAGGAGAGTGACCATGCATATCGTCGTATGCATCAAGCAGGTCCCCGACAGCGCGCAGATCCGTGTCCACCCGGTCACGAACACGATCATGCGCCAGGGCGTCCCGACGATCATCAACCCCTATGACCTGTTCGCGCTGGAAGAGGCGCTGCGGCTGAAGGACCGCTTCGGCGCGACAGTGACCGTGCTGACCATGGGGCCGCCGACAGCCGCGGAATCGCTGCGCAAGGCGCTGACCTTCGGTGCCGACCGCGCGGTGCTGCTGACCGACCGCTATTTCGCCGGATCGGACACGCTGGCGACGAGCTACGCCCTGTCCATGGCGCTGAAGAAAGTGGCCGAAGAGTTCGGCAAGCCGGAGATCGTCTTCACCGGCAAGCAGACCATCGATGGCGATACCGCCCAGGTCGGCCCGGGCATCGCCAAGCGGCTCGATTACAACCAGCTTACTTATATCGCCCGCATCGTCGAGACCGACACGGAGGCAGGCACGATCAAGGTGGAGCGCCGCGCCGAGGGCGGGCTGCAGGTGCTGGAAACCCGGCTGCCGGTGCTTGTCACCATGCTGGAGGCGAGCAACGAGATGCGCCGCGGCTCGATCGAGAACGCGCTGATCGCGGCGCGCGCCGATGTCGTGACCTGGAATGCCGCCGCTGTCGGCATCGAGGATCTGACCAAGTGCGGCCTGCGCGGCTCGCCGACCATCGTGAAGAAGGTCTTCGCGCCCACCGCCCGCACCGACAAGGCCGAGATCGTCGAGACCGAAGGCAAAGCCGATGCCAAGGCCGCGGCGCTGGTCGAGGCGATTTTCGCAAAAGCACCGGCTGTCGAGCAGGAATTGCTCGAACAGGCCGCGCATCACTACGTCTGAAGGAGAAAGGCTCATGGCCGAGGAGAAGAAACCCGCTCCCGCCGGAGGCGGCAGGGCCAATACCAAGAAGGAACTGCCCGAGCACTTCAAGGCGTACAAACACGTCTGGGTGGCGGTGGAGATCGAGCATGGTGAAGTCCACTCGGTGTCGTTCGAGCTGCTGGGCGAGGGCCGCAAGCTGGCGGACAAGCGCGGCGTGGAACTGGGCGCTGTCGTCATGGGCGACGACCGGGCCAGCCTCGACGCGGCGGCGAGTGCCTGCTTCGAATATGGCGCGGACTGCGTCTACATCGTGCAGGACCCGGCGCTGAAGCACTATCGCAACGAGACCTCGACCAAAGTGCTCACCGATCTGGTCAACACCTACAAGCCGGAAATCCTGCTGCTGGGCGCGACCAATCTGGGCCGCGATCTGGCGGGCTCCGTGGCGACGACGCTGCAGACCGGCCTGACCGCCGATTGCACCGAACTCGCCATCGACGACGAAGGCTCGCTGGCCGCGACGCGCCCGACGTTCGGCGGATCGCTGCTCTGCACGATCTTCACGCTGAACTACCGCCCGCAAATGGCAACGGTGCGCCCGCGCGTGCTGGCCATGCCGGATCGCGAAGAGGGCCGCACCGGCAAGATCATCGAGTTCGATCCCAAGCTGGTCGAAGAAGATATCATCACCAAAGTGCTCGACTTCATTGCCGACCGCGATACCGACAAGGCGAACCTGCCTTATGCCGATATCGTTGTGGCGGGCGGTCTGGGGCTTGGTTCTGCCGAAAACTTCCAGCTTGTGAAGGAACTGGCCGAAGTGCTGGGCGCCGAATACGGCGGCTCGCGCCCGCTGGTGCAGAAAGGCTGGATCACGTCGGATCGCCAGATCGGCCAGACCGGCAAGACCATCCGGCCCAAGCTCTATATCGCCGCCGGTATTTCGGGTGCGATCCAGCATCGCGTCGGGGTGGAAGGCGCCGATCTCATCGTCGCTATCAACACCGATCCCAATGCGCCGATCTTCGAATTCGCGCATCTGGGCATCGTGGCCGATGCCGTCACCCTGCTGCCCGCGCTGACCGACGCCTTCGCGGCGCGGCTGCGCGTCAACCGTCTCGCAAGCTGAGGAGGAACCCATGGGCGAATTCAGCAAACCGTTCGATGCCATCGTCGTGGGGGCAGGCCCCTCGGGCAATGCCGCTGCCTATACGATGGCCAAGGAAGGGCTCAATGTCCTGCAGATCGAGCGCGGCGAATATGCAGGCTCGAAGAACGTGCAGGGCGCGATCCTCTATGCCGATGCGCTGGAGAAGATCATCCCCGAATTCCGCGACGAAGCGCCGCTGGAACGCCATGTGATCGAACAGCGCATGTGGACGATGGACGACAAGTCGCACACCGGCATGCACTACCGTTCGGACGACTTCAACGAGGAGAAGCCGAACCGCTACACGATCCTGCGCGCGCAGTTCGACAAGTGGTTCTCCTCCAAGGTGAAGGAAGCGGGCGCGCTGGTGCTTTACGAGACCACCGTGACTGAACTGGTCAAGGATCTCTCGGGCAAGGTCATTGGCGTGCGCACCGATCGCCAGGGCGCGCCGATCATGGCCAATGTCGTGGTTCTGGCCGAAGGCGTGAACGGGCTGGTGGGCCAGCGTTCGGGCCTGCGCAACGAAGTCGCCCCCGAAAGCGTGGCGCTGGCGGTGAAGGAAATGCACTTCCTGCCGCGCGAGACGATCGAGGCGCGTTTCAACCTCACCGGCAACGAAGGCGTGGTGATCGAGGCGATGGGCACGATCACCAAGGGCATGACCGGAACCGGCTTCCTCTACACCAACGAGGAATCGATTTCGGTCGGCATCGGCTGCATCGTGTCCGACTTCGCGGAAAGCGATTCCAGCCCGAACGAACTGCTCGAAGCCTTCAAGAACCATCCGTCGATCAAGCCGCTGCTGGAAGGATCGGAGTGCAAGGAATACGCCGCGCACCTTATTCCCGAAGGCGGTTACAAGGCGATTCCGCAACTCACCGGACCAGGCTGGATTGTCGTTGGCGATGCCGGGCAGTTCGTGAACGCCGTGCACCGCGAGGGTTCCAATCTGGCGATGACCACGGGCCGTATCGCGGCGGAGACGGTGGTCTCGCTCACCCGCAAGCGGGAAGAGATGACCGCAGCGAACCTTGCCGAGTACGAGAAGCGCCTGGGTCAGACCTTCGTCATGAAGGACCTCAAGAAATACAAGGGCATTCCGGACCTGTTGCACAAGAACAAGGGCAATTTCTTCGGCACTTATCCCAAGCTGATCAGCCAGGCGATGCAGACCTGGTTCCGGGTTGATGGGATCGACAAGGTTTCGAAGGAAAAGGCGATCTTCCGCAATTTCCGGGAGACCCGCACGCTGTGGGGAATGATGGGCGATGCCTTCAGGGTGGTCCGCGCCTGGCGCTGACCGCTTGGTAATACGATAAAACAAAGGAGCAGGCAGATGAGTGACGTAATGACGGCGCCGCGCGCCAAAGTGGAAGAGAAGCTGTTCCAGAACCGCTATCTGGTCGATGCGGGACGTCCGCACATCAAGGTCAGGCCGCACACGACGCCTTCGGCAAGTCTGTTGTCGATGGTCACGTTGTGCCCGGCGGGCTGCTACTCGAAGAGCGAAAGCGGCCAGGTCGAGGTCGCCGCAGACGGGTGCCTGGAATGCGGCACTTGCCGGATCGTCACGCGCAAGACCGGTGAAGTCGAATGGAACTATCCGCGCGGTGGTTTCGGCGTCCTCTACAAGTTCGGTTGAGGGCGGTACTTCGCGGAATTACACTTGCGAGCCGTTATCAATTACGGAGAAATGCACTCATTGCTTGTCGAATCGGCGGAAATTTGAGACTTTTCCATTCCAACGTCCGAATCCCGGCAGGCGATCGGGATCCTCGATAAGGACCTGGGGAGAAGATGTCCTGACGGAAGAGAGGTTTCCGCCATGGACAGTCAGGTGATCAGCCCTTCGAACGGCCTACCGCCCGGATCATACGTGAACACATATAGCACGCAGCCGAGCCACACGCGCGCCGATATGGCGTTGCGCGGTGTGTACGAGATTTCCAAGGTGCTCGCAGTGCCCGGGCGGCTGGAAACGACGCTGGCCAATGTACTGACCTTGCTTTCCAGCTTTCTGGATATGCGTCACGGTCTTGTGACCCTGCTCGACGAGGACGGTACGCCGGTCAATGTCGTGGGCATAGGCTGGCGCGAGGAACGCGCGGGAGCCTGGTTCGGGCGCATCCCCGAACAGGCGGTGGATCGCATTTTCACCACCGGCATGCCGGTGGTCGTTCAGAATATGCAGAAAAGCTCGCTCTTCCCGGGCTGGAGTTTTGAAGGGCCGGAACCCAAGCATAGCCGCGCATCCTTCATCGGCGTGCCGATCAAGGACCGCAACGATGTGGTGGGCACGCTCACGATCGAGCAGATCTGGGACGAAAGCACCACCTATCACGCCGCGGACGAGGATGTGCGCTTCCTCACCATGGTCGCCAATCTGATCGGCCAGACCGTGCGCCTGCTGGAAATGGTGCAGCGGGATCGCGAGCGGCTGATGGAACAGCAGCGGATGCTGGAAAAGGAACTCATCCGCGACAATCCGTCCAGTTCCGGAAGCAGCAAGAAGGGCAAGGCTTCCAACATCGGGATCGTGGGCACGAGCCCGGCGCTGCAGAACGCCTTGCAGCAGATCCGGCGTGTCGCCCGGAGCCACTCGGCTGTACTGCTGCGCGGCGAATCCGGCACGGGCAAGGAACTGTTCGCGCGGGCCACGCATGACTTCTCGCCGCGCGCCAAGAAGCCGTTCATCAAGCTGAACTGTGCGGCGCTGCCCGAATCCGTGCTGGAATCGGAGCTGTTCGGGCATGAGAAGGGCGCCTTCACCGGCGCGGTCGCCCAGCGCAAGGGCCGTTTCGAACTGGCCGATGGCGGCACCCTGTTCCTCGATGAGATTGGCGACACCAGTTCGGCCTTCCAGGTCAAGCTGCTGCGCGTCCTGCAGGAAGGCGAATTCGAGCGGGTGGGCGGCACGCAGACGATCAAGGTCGATGTCCGCCTTGTCTGCGCGACCAACCGCAATCTTGAGGAAATGGTCAGCAAGGGCGAATTCCGCGCGGACCTCTATTACCGTATCAATGTGGTGTCGGTGCGCCTGCCCGCGCTGCGCGACCGGCGGGAAGATATTCCCCAGCTTGCGCGCGAATTCCTGCGCCGGTTCGATGAGGAGCACCATACCGAGCACCAGCTTTCGCCATCGGCGGTGCGGGTGCTGGAAAGCTGTTATTTCCCCGGTAACGTGCGGGAACTGGAAAATTGCGTCCGCCGCACTGCTACGCTTGCCCATGAAGACCGCATTGGCGAGGGGGATTTTGCCTGCCGCAATGACGAATGCCTTTCGGCGACTTTGTGGAAATCGGCAGTGTCGGCGCCGTTCCCGATCGTTCAGCCCCGCGCCGAGCGGACTTATTCCGAACGGGAGGACGAGGAGGCGGATGTCGTGTTTGACCGGGACGCTCCGGAGGACGCCCCGGCTGACAACGTCAAGATCGGGCAGCGCGAATTGATGCGGGCGCTGGAATCGACCGGCTGGGTCCAGGCCAAGGCCGCGCGCATGCTGGGCCTGACACCGCGCCAGATCGGCTATGCGATCCGCAAGTACGGGATCGAAGTGCGCAAGTTCTGAGGGTTGGTGAAAAAAAGGGGGGAGGGGGAGGATGTTCTCTTCCCTTACTTTTTCTAGCTTCTCTCAATTATTTTTAAGAATAATAAGGCGGACGGCGTATTCAGCGATAACTCTGTCCCCATCGCTCTCCATCACTGCATTGGACGGAGTATCAATGAGAACCTTTGCAGCCGACGTGAGGCAGGAACCTCCGCGTAACTCAACAACCAGCACTCGTCCTGACGGCCCTTTCTTCCGGATTCCACTGGTGATTTCATGATGCTGGCCAAACATGTCGAATAATCCCCATGCATTCGGCGGCATGCGGCCGACTGGGCCACAGGTGAGAGCGAAATTTCTGTCCGGAACTGGAACCCGGGGCGGGGTGGGGTCGCTGTCAATTATTCTCGTGTGTAGGAGATTAGCGCTTTCTGACGAAAATTGCGGACTATCACTCCCGGCCTTCGCAAGCCAAATCCACTCCTGAGCGGTTGGCGTATCTACAGAATAGCCGGCAGGAAGGCGTTTCTGAAGCCAGGCCTTGAAGCAGGCGACATCGCTCAGACGCAACTTGCTTGCTGTCCAATTCAGATTGAACTTACGGCGTTCGTCAGGCGAAAAATCGCTGCCATCCGCTTTATGATGAAGAGGAAACTTGCAATCTCCATCCTCAACAGAGGCCAGATACTGAGACCACGTCAATTCATAGACAGCCGCATATGCTATTCTACGCATCCCCTTGGGCGGCGCCGGCACTGGTACAAAATCGGGACAGTCCTCACAAGACGACAGCCATTCCACTGATCTGTCAGCAGATTGCGCCTGATCTTTATCGATCGGCGCTTCGCTCGTCGTCGCTGAAGAAGCATTCGCGCTTTGGAATAGAAGTAGGCACACGGCGGCTGCTTTGACAATTCGACTACTGGTCATTAGGGCACCGTGCGCTAGCTTCAGCTATTGACCGTATCGTCTCAAATTCCATTTGGCTCTTGGAAACACTGGGGTTCTGCCTTCCGACGGTCATTGGATAGATGCTACCGGCATTGCCGCTCGTGCCGGGTAAGTAGACAGGAACCTCGACCATCTTGTCCCGATGCATTGACCGTTGGTATAATCTCTCAGCGAGGTGCGTGTTTTTCGGCAGAAAACAACCGCGCTCGAATTCCAGGCCTAAGCGGAACTGAGCCTGTTTGTCGCCGTTGCGCGCCTGCTTTGCGAGTTCTTGTACGCCAGCATCCGCTTTACCGGGCGCGAGCGGAATTCCCATGTAGCTGTTGCTCACGCAGCCTGACGAAAGTAACATTAAAATCGCTATCGAACGTCGCATTACTGCCCCTCTGGAACACCCCGGGTGTTCCGGAAGCTGTTCAGTTCGCATCGAGTCGCCATATCAAGGGGAGCGGTGGCTGCATAGCAGCTGGCTTTGGACCCAACAGAATGAGCGGGAAGTCGAGGGCAGGGCTATTCGCCGTAGTTTCAAACGGCCCTCGATCCACGCAGCAATAGTGGATTTCACATTGATCGGTTCTTGAGAACCTCTCTCACCGCCCGAACAGCGAACTGCGCACCGTCAGTTGCAGCAGCACCGAACGCGGCGCTCCCACGGAAGCGAGAATGTCGCCCTGGCGCGGGGCCGCAGTGCCATATTGCCCGGCGGTAGAACCGACGACGGCGCCGGTGACGCGGATCAGCCGGTTGGTGAGGTTGCGGCCGACCAGTGCCAGTTCCCACGGCTTGTCCTTGCCGCCGTTGAGCGAAAGCGTCCCGTTGAACTGCCAGTAGGATTTCTGGCGCGTCGCCGGGCTCGCCTCGGTCTGCGTCAGGTACGAACTGGAATGGTTCATATCGAAGCTGAGGCCGCCGCCGAGATTTTCGGAGAACTCTGTGTCATAATTGAACCCGGCGCTGAACGTCCACTCGGGCGCGCGCACCAGTTGCTGGCCGCTCTGGTCCTGCGCGGTGTAGTAATTGGTGGCGGAGGCAGGCTGAGACGGGTCGCGGAGCGCGAGATTGCATCCATCCGAGATCGATTGCCCGTTATAACAGCCGCCGATGAAGTTCGTGTAATGCGCATCGTTGTAGGCAAGGCTGGTGCGCACTTGCAGCCCGGGAATGGCATGCGGCTGCATGGTGAGATTGAATTCCACACCCTGCACGCGCGCCCCGCCCGCGTTCTGCGTAAGTTGCGAGAACGAGGCGTTGTCGTAGCGGGAAAGCTGCAAATCGTTGTATTTATACGTGTATCCAACCAGATCGAACAGCATCTGCCGTTCGGCCAGATAGCCTTTGAGGCCAACTTCAAAGCCTTTGGCCGTCATCTGGTCATAGGACAGGTCCAGCGCGGGCCGCGATGTGTTCGCGGATGTGCGCAGTGCGGTCGGCACCGTGTTGAACCCGCCCGAAGTGAAACCCTCGCGATAGGCGGCATAGGCAGTGAGGTTGCTGTCCGGCTTGTAAGTGATGGTGATGTCGGGCGAGAAATCGTTGTAGTGCTTCTTGGGATCGAGCACTTCGAAGGGCAGGCTGAAAGAGGTGCCGGTCAGTTTCTTGTCCTCGCGCGAAAGCCGCCCGCCCGCTGCGATCTCGATCTGCTCCACCGGCTTGTAGCGCACTTGCGCGAAGCCCGAATAGGCGGTGGTGTGTACGTCGTAGAACGTCGAGCCGACGAGGAACGGCGTGCCGAAATCGACCGTGAAGGCCTGCCCGATCGTGAACGTCGCATCCTGGAAGAAGCCGCCGATCATGAAGTTGAGCGGCCCGTCCAGGTCGGACGTCAGGCGCAGTTCCTGACTGAAGCCCTTGGCGATCACGTCGTTCGAGGCGCCGTAGTAAGGGATGTTCGAGAACGAGAAGGAATCGATCGACTGTTCGCGCAGCCGGTAATAGCCCGTGACCGAGGAGAGCCCATAGGAATCCGACAGGTCCTGATCCACGCTGAGCGAGGTGAGGAACTGGCTGGACTTCACGAAAGGCACGCCGTCCTTGAACGAGGGGTCGCTGGCGATCGTGCCCGGCGTCAGCGCCGCGTCATAGAATGTGCGGTTGAGCTTGCAGTCGGTGGCGCCGAACACGCTGACGCCGCCGTTGGGGCACTCGACGATCTGTGCCAGCCCGGTGGGCCCCACGCCGTCACGGTCGCGCTGGCCGTAGTTGATCTTGAACTTGATGCGGGTGGCGGGCGTGGGCTCGAACGTCAGCGTGCCGCGCACGAAGACATCTTCGGCATTGAGCGTCTTGGCGCCTGCGCCTGCCGTCACGCCGGTGATCGGCTGGGCAATGTTACGGAACCAGCCGTCTTCCTTGGAATAATAACCGACGATGCGGGCCCCCACGGTATCGGTCAGCGGGCCGGAGACCATGGCTTCGGCAAAGCGCTGTTCGGCCTGGAATTCATACCCGGTGCGCAGCCGCGCTTCGAAGAATGATCCCGGATCGGCGGATACCAGAGAGATCACGCCGCCCGGGCTGTTCTTGCCGTAAAACAGCGCCTGCGGGCCCTTGAGCACTTCCACGCGCTGGATATCGATCTGGCCCAGGCGCACGGCATTGCCGTAGCTGATCGGCACGCCATCGAAGTTCATCGTCACGGCCGTTTCGGTGGAGGGATTGGAAATGCCCGAACCGACGCCGCGCAAGTTGATCGAGCCGCCTACCTGATTGGTCGATTCCCCGATCACCAGCGCCGGAACCTGCTGGCTGATGGCGCTCAGCGAGTTCGAGGCATAGCGGGCCAGATCCTCGCTGGAGACCGCCGACACCGCCACAGGCACGTCCAGCAGGCGTTCGCTGCGCTTGCGGGCAGTAACGATGATCTCGCCGCCCGCGCTCTCGCTGGAAGTGCTGGTGTCCCGGGTCTCCTGCGCCTGGGCCGGAGACAGGGCCGCCATGGTCAAGGCAAGCACCGAACACGCCAGAAAACTCCGTTTCACAAGCATCAAATCCCTCCCTGTGCACTTTGCGTGCTATCGCGAACCGGATCGCACACCCGGGGATTTTCAACAAGTGTCTAGAATTGCCTGGGCAGGCAGTAACCGCTGCAGCGAAATCTGGAAGCGCGGGAGGAGCCGTGAAAGGGCCGTTTTACGCCAGCAGGCGTTCGATCCAGCCGTTGGCAAGCCAGCGCGCCAGCATCTCGCCTGCCATTTGCAGAGCCTGTTCCTCTCCCAGTAAACTGGTCAGCAGATCGCAGGCGGCGCCGTAACCGGCCCCGTCCGCCATTGCCGTGAGTGCTTGGGCTTCGGCGGCGCTGGTCATCGTGAATGTGGAGCGCAGACCTTCGCGCCAGACCACGCAGCCTTCCGTTTCGGGGAGAGGGGAAAGATCGCGGGCCGCGGCGATCTCCTGGCCGCAGGCGCTATCGCCGAGCCATTGCCAGAGCGTGAGACAGTCATGGCGCACGAGGCGCACGGCAAGGCCGGGCACGAAGGCAAAGCGCATGTCCTGCCAGTCCCGGTCGCCGAACGAGGCAGTTGCTGTAACCAGGCCCGCTCCGTCGAGCGGCCCGGTATCGCGGGCCGTGAAAGCGTCCTGCATGGCCCATTCGATCCAGGCCAGTTCGGCCACGTCCGGATCGGCGGGGAACAGGGTTTCGAGCGTTTGCGCAAAGCCAAGCCCGGCATCGTCGAGCGTCCAGCTTGCAGGGGGATGGGTGATCAGATGATGGGCCGCTGCGGCCTGAAACGCTTCCTCTCCCGCCAGACGGGCGGTTCGCGGATAGGTTTCGTGGAGAGCATCGATCAGCCGCGCGCGGTAGGCGTTGCGGTAGATTTCGTAGCCTGCCCGTTCGCGCGCCTGCCAGCCTTCGGGCAAGGAGGCATCGTTCGACATCAGGCCCTCGATGAACCGGCTTTGCTGCTGGGCGAGAGTCATGCCGCGGCGGCCTCCTGGCGGGCTTCAGCGGCGATGCGGCGGGCGATCGCCAGTTCGTCCAGCAAGTCTGCGAGCGGGGGGATGGCATCGTCGCGCTCGATCATGATCGCGGCGGGGCCGGTGCGGCCGAGCACATGGGCGAGCAGATCCCAGACGCCGCCGCAGACCTCGCGGTCATGCGTGTCTATGGCGATTTCGCCGGGGGTGTGCCCGGCAAGGTGGATCTGGCGCACGCGATCCAGCGGCAACCCGGCGACGTAGGCCTGAGCGCTGAAACCGTGGTTATGGGCGCTGACGTAGATGTTGTTCACATCGAGCAGCAGATAGCAGCTCGTGCGCTGCGTGACCTGGGCGAGAAATTCCCATTCGCGCATCTCGTCTTCGGGAAAGGTCATGTAGCTGGAGGGGTTTTCCAGCAGCAGCGGACGTTGCAGGATGTCCTGCGCGATCATGATGTTATCGCAGATCACGCCGAGCGCTTCGGCCGTATAGGGCAGGGGCAGCAGATCGTGGCTGTTGTGCGCGCTGCTGCGCGTCCAGCACAAGTGATCCGACATCCAGAGCGGTTCGATCCGGTCCGCCAGGGTCTTGAGACGGGCGAGATAGTCCCGGTCCACGCCATGCGCCGATCCGGGGGAGAGTGAGACGCCGTGCAGCACCACTTCGTGCTTGCAGCGCACCGCGTCGAGAACGGCCAGCGGATTGCCGCCGTCCACCATGAAGTTTTCGGAAATGACTTCGACGAAATCGAGCTCGACCTCCTCCTCCAGGAAGTGGTGATAGTGCGGGCGGCGAAGGCCCAGGCCAAATCCTGCGAAGGGCTCGATATGCGTCATCATGCGGTTCCTGTGGTTCGGGAAAGGAGGCGGCCTGGCCCCTTTACAGGGGGCGGTGGGAACAAGGAGCCAGGCCGCCGGACGTCAGATCAGCCGAGATCGCCGATCGTGCCGCCCTTGGTCAGGCAGGAGCCCGCTGCCATGGCCTTGAAGCCTTCGCCCTTGCACTCGTTCATGCCCTTGCATTCGTGCTGGGTGGTCTTGCAGTCTGCGTGGCCCTTGCAGGCGTTCACGCCGTAGCAGTGCACAGTGTCGTCCTTGCCCAGCGCGGCGCCGCTGCTGCCGGCCGGAGCGGCGGCCGCGAACGCGGTGACGGACGAGAGGGCAAGGGTTCCGGCGATCGCCGCGAAGGCGGTCTTGTGCGAAATCGACATCGATAATCTCCTGAAGTGTTCTGCCCGAGTGGCATGTTTTGCCGGACTGGCATGGCATCATTCGAAGGCAGGGGCAGCGGGGTTACAGCGCGGTGAAAATTTTGCGGACTGTAACCAGCGGGGGCGGCGGACCGAATGACGGTGTGATCCCCGGCCGGTGCCGGGACGCAAATTCAGGAGATACCGATGCAGAACCGTTCGATTGCCGCGCTTGCGGGCCTTGCTCTGGCTGGCGTGGTTGCCGCTCAGCCTGCGGGAGCCGCTGACAAGCCGCAGATGGAAAAGTGCTATGGCGTGTCCAAGGCCGGGCACAACGATTGCGCCGCCGGTCCCGGCACCAGCTGCGCGGGCACGTCCGTGCGTGACTATCAGGGCGATGCCTGGAAGCTGGTGAAGAAGGGCTCGTGCACTTCGATCAAGACGCCCAAGGGCACCGGGTCGCTGACCCCGGTCAAGCGCTGATCTGAAGGGCAGGGGGCAAGCGGATGCAGGGCGTTCTGGCACTTTGGCAAAGGATCACCGGCGTTTTACAGGGCCGGGTCATCGAGGGCATTGCCCTGCTGCTCGTCCGGGTGGCGCTGGCGGGCGTGTTCTGGCGGTCGGGCCGGAGCAAGGTCGTGGAAGGAACTTGGCTGCAGGTGAGCGACACGACGAATTACTTGTTCGAGAACGACTATTCCGCCGTGCCGCTGCCCCCGGAATTCGCGGCCCACATGGCCGTGGCCGCGGAAACTCTGTTTCCCATTCTGCTGGTTGCCGGGGCCGCCACGCGTCTTTCCGCGCTGGCCCTGCTGGGAATGACGATGGTCATTCAGGTTTTCGTCTTTCCCGAAGCCTGGTGGAGCGTGCATATTCTGTGGACCGCTATGGCGCTGACGCTGATCGTGCGCGGCGGAGGGCTGTTCGCGCTCGATACTGTGGGGTTACGGGTGATGCCGCGATGAACGGGGACGATGCAACCATGATGCGCCTGATGCGCGCGGCGCAGAATGGCGACAAGCAGGCCTATGCCGTGCTGCTGGAACAGGCAGCGAAGTGGCTGCGGCGCTATTTCCGCAGGCGCATCGCCTTGGAAAAACTGGACGATCTGGTGCAGGAAGTGCTGCTTTCGGTTCACGCCAAGCGCTCTACCTATGATCCCGACCGCCCGTTCTATCCCTGGCTGGCGGCTATCGCCCGCTACCGCTGGGTGGATTACCTGCGCGCCGAATACCGCACGCAGACCCAGGAACTGCTGGAAGACACCGCGAGCGAGGAAAGTGCCGAAGAGCCCGTGATGGCGCGCATCAGCCTGGACCGTCTGTTCGACCAATTGTCACCGGCGCAGGCGGAAGCGATCGAACTGGTGAAGATCGAGGGATACTCGGTCGCCGAAGCATCCGAGCGGTCTGGCCAGAGCCAGTCGCTCATCAAAGTGAATGTTCATCGCGGCATCCGAAAGCTCGCCGCGATTATCGAGAAGGCAAGCTGACCCATGGACGACCCAACCCAGGCTCTGATCGACCGGATCTCCGCCGATGCCGCACCGGTGCGGCCGTTTCGGATGGGCAGGGGGCTGGCTTTGGCCGGTCTCGCCTTTGTCGTGACGATCATTGCGACGCTGTTCCTGCTGGGCGCGCGGCACGGGCTGATGAGCGGAGAGTTCTCCGTTTACTTCGTGGTCGTGAACGGACTGCTGCTGGTGCTCGGCCTGTCCTGCGTGACGACGGTGGTGGCGATGGCCTCGCCGCATGTCGGAACCGGGCACGAAGGGCCGAAATGGGCCATCGCCATGGCAGGCGTGCTGCCGGCGGCCGGAGTGCTGGCCGCATCGGCCCCCGATGGTGTTGGCCTGCTGCATGTGGAGGGGATCCACTGCATGTACATGGGCCTGGCGGCATCGGTGCTGATCGCGGCGGCCCTTTTCGTCTGGCTGCGCCGGGGCGCGCCGGTATCGCCGAAACTGGCCGGGCTCTATCTGGGCATAGGTTCGGGTGCGCTCGGCTCGGTGGCGAACGGCATGGCCTGCGCGGACGATTCCATCGCGCACCTGGGCATCTGGCACATGGCGCCGGTTGTGATTGGCGCGCTGGTGGGGCGTTACGTCATCTCGCGCTGGCTGCGCTGGTAATCAGATCCGCCGCTTCTCCAGCTTGCGGGCCAGCGTGCGGCGGTGGAGCCCCAGCCGCCGGGCGGCTTCGGAGATGTTGAAGTCGCATTCCACCAGCGTGCTGTGGATGTATTCCCATTCCAGCGTCTTGATCGAGCTTTTGCGCCCGTCGACGGGTACGCCGGGATCGCCCTGCGTGCTCGCGAAGGCGGCTTCGATGTCGTCGGTGTTGGAAGGTTTGGCGAGGTAGTGCGCGGCGCCCAGCTTGATCGCTTCCACGGCGGTGGCGATGCTGGCGTAGCCGGTGAGCACCACGATATGCGTATCCGGCCGCAAGGCGTGGAGTGACTGCACCACCGCCAGTCCGGAGTCGGCTCCCAGCTTGAGGTCCACAACGGCATAGTCGAAATCAGCCGCTTTGGCCCGTGCTTCGGCTTCCTGTGCGGAGGAGGCGGAGGATACGGCATAGCCGCGCCGTTCGAACGAGCGGCGCAGCGTGCGGGCGAAAGCCTCGTCGTCCTCGACGATCAGCAGGGTGCGGCCGGGTTCGCTCATGCCGGTTTCTCCTTCGTATAGGCCAGCGACGCCAGCGGCAGCGTGAGCCTGACTGTTGCGCCCTGCGGTTCGCGGTTTTCGACAGTGATCTGCCCGCCCAGCTTGCGCACTACGTTGAAGACGAGGAACAGGCCAAGGCCGCCGCCGTCGCGCCCCTTGGTGGAGGCATAGGGCTGGCCGGCGCGGGGCAGCATCTCCGGAGCGAAGCCGGGGCCTTCGTCGCTGACAGTGATCAGAAGATCGTCGTTTTCGCGCGCGATTTCAAGGATCACAAGGCCGGGGGAGACTTCCTGCGCATTGTCGATCACATTGCCGATGACTTGCCGCAGTCCGGGGTCGGCAACGATTGCGACATCTTCTCCGAAACGATCGATGACGCGCAGTTCGCCGTCCATGCGCGATTGCCACTCGCTGGCGATGTCACCGAAGAGCGCCCGCACGCTGGAGACGCTGGGGTTCTCTCCGCGCAAGTCTCCCGCGGACATCAGGATGCCGCTGACGATAGTCTTGCAGCGGTCAAGCTGGGTGCGCATGTCGGCGAGATCCTCGCTGAAATCGGCATTGGCGGCGATGGCGGGCAAGTGTGCCCAGTCACCCAGGATCACCGAGATCGAGGAGAGCGGCGTGCCCAGTTCATGCGCCGCGCCCGAGGCGAGCAGGCCCATGCGGATGATGTGGTCTTCTTCCGCTGCCTGCTGGCGCAGGGCTTCCAGCGCCTTGTCGCTTTCGCGCCGGTTGCGCTCCAGCCGCACCACGAAGAACACCAGCAGCACGGCCGCCAGCACGAAGCAGAACAGGCTGCCGAGCCGGTAGAGGTCGAACTGGTGCGCAGCGTGCCGGGCGGGCAGGTCCAGCGGGACGTAGACGAAGCTCAGCAGCAGCATGGAGAGGCTGGCGAGCACGGCGATGGCCCAGCTCCAACGCGGGGTCAGGATGACCGCGCCGATCACGATCTGCAGCAGGAACAGGAAGGTGAAGGGATTGGTCGCGCCGCCGCTGTGATAGAGCTGCCAGCCCAGCGCGGCGACGTCGATCAGCAGGGCGTTGAACAGTTCGCTTTGCGAGAAGTGCTCGCGCCGCCGCAGCAGGCTGGCGGTCGCCAGGTTGATGAGGATGAGCAGCAGCGGTGCCATCAGCAGCGGCATTAGCGGCAGGCGCACTTCCAGGATCTGTACGACCGCCACGATCGTGGCGAGCTGGCCGAATACCGCGATCCAGCGCAACTGCATCAGCAGCAGCACATTGCGCCAGCTTTCGCTGCGTGAAGGGGGGATGGGGGCGATCAGGCGTATCATGCCTGATCCCTATGCCCTGCGGCGCCACACAACGCCAATAGCCACGAGCGAAAGGGCCGCCATGGCGAACCATGTCAGGGCGTATTGCAGGTGATTGTCGGGGAAATGGATCACGGTGAGGCCGGGGACCGGCGCGGGCTTTCCTGCGGCATGCCGGGCAGCGTTTTCCGTTTGGGCATCGATGAAGACGGGGGCGGCGGGGCCGGACCGCTTCGCCTTTGAGAGTGCGGCAACGTCGCGCGAGTACCAGCGATCGTCCTGCGGGCGGTTGGACTGGAGCAGGCTGCCGCCCGGCTCGCTGGCGCGCACGAAGCCGGTCACGGTAACGGGACCGGGAGGCGTGGTCCTGGCGGCTTCGAAAACCGTCGTGCCTGCCGGGAGAAAGCCGCGATTGATCCAGACGGTCCGCCCGTCGGCGATGTGCAGCGGTGTCATCGCCCAGTAGCCGGTGCCGAGTTCCGTCGCCGCGCGCACCAGCGCGGTCTGCGGTGCGGCATAAGTGCCGGAGACCTTCACGCGCATATAATCGAGCGCATGGGCCGGGGCCGAGGCCAGCCGCCGGGCGGAGGGCAGGGTGGCAGGGGCAGCATGGACCCGGGCGTTCACGCGGGCGATCAGGTCATGCTTCCAGTGCAGGCGCTTCACCTGCCACACGCCGAGCGCCACGAAAGCGATGAGCGCAAAAAGCAACAGCAGGGTCAGCCCCCAGGGCCGCCCTGCTGCTGCGGTGTCGGGTGCCCCGGTGGGGCGGGTCAGGGCAGTTGTCCCATATCGTGGGCCGTCATCGGCATCATGTTGTGGTTGAGGTGATACATCACCCACAGCGAGCCGGACAGCGCGATCACCACCAGGATGATCGTGAAGATCAGCGCCATGACCGTCCAGCCGTTCTCCGACTTGGTGTTCATGTGCAGGAAGTAGATCATGTGAACCACGATCTGCACGACCGCGAAAGCCATGATGACGAGCGCGGTGGCCTGCTTGTCGGCAATCGCGCCGCTCATCACCAGCCAGAATGGAATGGCGGTGAGGACGACCGAGAGGACGAAGCCGATCACATAGTCGCGCAGCGAGCCGTGGCTTTCGCCGTGATCATCGTGATCGTGGGTATGATCGTTGTGGGCGTGGTGGTCGGCAGCGCTCATCGCAGCATCCCCATGAGATAGACGAAAGTGAAGACGCCGATCCAGATGACGTCGAGGAAGTGCCAGAACAGCGAGAGGCACATGAGGCGGCGCTTGTTGGCCTGGATCAGGCCCTTGCGGGTGATCTGCGTGACCAGCGTGAACAGCCAGACGAGGCCGAAGGTCACGTGAAGGCCGTGGGTGCCCACCAGCGAGAAGAACGCGGTGAGGAAGCCCGAGCGCATCGGCGTTGCGCCCTCATGGATCAGGCTGGAGAATTCGAACAGCTCGATCCCGAGGAAGCAGGCGCCGAACACCGCGGTGATCAGCAGCCAGGCGATCGTCGCGCCCTTCTGGTTCTTCGCCATGGCCAGCATCGCGAAGCCATACGTGATCGAGGAGAACAGCAGCATCGCTGTGTTCAGCGCCACCAGCGGCAGCTCGAACAGATCCTTGGGGCTGGGCCCGGCGGCATAGTTGCCGCCGAGAACGCCATAGGCCGCGAACAGCATCGCGAAGATGAGGCAGTCGCTCATCAGGTAGATCCAGAAGCCCAGCATGGTGCTGGCGCCTTCGGGATGGTGATGCGGCTCCAGCTCGTAGAAGGCTGCGGTGAGCTGCTCCGGGCTGGCTTTAGGCGTGTTCATGGTATCCATGGTCGTGGCGTTCATGGCTCAGGCTCCCGCAGGCGCGAACTGGCCGATAGCCGCCGCTTCGGTCGCGGTCACTTCATCGGCGGGGATGAAGTAGTCGCGGTTGTAGTTGAAGGTGTGGAAGATCGCATAGCCGATCATCCCGGCGAAAGTGAGACCCGCCAGCCACCAGATATGCCAGATCATCGCGAAGCCGAAGACCGTGGCGATACCGCCCAGGATAATACCGGCTTCGGTGTTCTTGGGCATGTGGATCGGCTGGAAGCCGCCGGTGGGGCGGGGGACGCCGCAACGCTTCATGTCGTCCCAGGCGTCGATCTCGTGGACCACCGGGGTGAACGCGAAGTTGTAGGCGGGTGGGGGCGAAGTGGTCGACCATTCGAGCGAACGGGCATCCCACGGATCGCCGCCGCAGGCCAGCTCGTCGCGCTTCCAGATCGAGTAGCCGACCTGGGCGAGGAAGGCGGCGATGCCCACCGCGATCAGCGCCGCGCCGATGCCGGCAACGATGAACCAGATCTGCAGGCTCGGATCGTCGAACACGCGCATGCGGCGGGTCACACCCATCAGGCCGAGCACATAGAGCGGCATGAAGGCAAGGTAGAAGCCGACGACCCAGCTCCAGAAGCTGATTTTGCCGAGGCCGGTGTGCAGCTTGAAACCAAAGGCCTTGGGCCACCAGAAGTTGATGCCCGCGAAGGTGCCGAAGACGACGCCGCCGATGATCACGTTATGGAAGTGCGCGATCAGGAACAGCGAGTTGTGGAGCACGAAGTCCGCCGGGGGAACGGCCAGCAGCACGCCGGTCATGCCGCCGATGGTGAAGGTGAGCATGAAGGCCACCGTCCACATCATCGGCAGTTCGAAGCGGATGCGGCCGTGGTACATCGTGAACAGCCAGTTGAACAGCTTGGCGCCGGTCGGGATCGAGATCACCATCGTGGTGATGCCGAAGAACGAATTGACGCTGGCGCCCGAGCCCATCGTGAAGAAGTGGTGCAGCCACACGAGGTAGGACAGGATGGTGATGACCAGCGAGGCGTAGACCATCGAGCTGTAGCCGAACAGGCGCTTGCCGCAGAAGGTGGCGGTCACTTCCGAGAACACGCCGAAGATCGGCAGGATCAGGATGTAGACTTCGGGGTGGCCCCAGATCCAGATCAGGTTCACGTACATCATGGCGTTGCCGCCGAAATCGTTCGTGAAGAAGTCGAAGCCGAGGTAGCGGTCGGCGGTGAGCATGCACAGCACCGCAGTCAGCACCGGGAAGGCAGCGACGATCAGGATGTTGGTGCACAGCGCGGTCCAGGTGAAGATCGGCATCTTCATCATGTCCATGCCGGGCGCGCGCATTTTCACGATCGTGCAGATCAGGTTGACGCCCGAAAGCAGCGTGCCGACGCCCGCGATCTGCAAGGCCCAGATCCAGTAATCGACACCGACCCACGGGCTGTAGGCGATGTTCGACAGCGGCGGATAGGCCAGCCAGCCGGTCTGCCCGAATTCGCCGATGAACAGCGAGAGCATGACGAGGACGGCGCCCGAAGCGGTCATCCAGAAGCTGAAGTTGTTGAGGAACGGGAAGCTGACGTCACGCGCGCCGATCTGCAGCGGCACCACGTAGTTCATGAAACCGGTCACGAACGGCATCGCCGCGAAGAAGATCATGATCACGCCGTGTGCGGTGAAGACCTGATCGAAGTGGTGCGCGTTGAGATAGCCTTCGGAACCATTGAAGGCCCAGGCCTGCTGCAGGCGCATCATCAGCGCATCGGCAAAGCCGCGCACGAACATGACGAGGCCCAGCACCATGTACATGATGCCGATCTTCTTGTGATCGACGCTCGTGAACCACTCTTTCCAGAGATAGCCCCAGACCTTGAAATAGGTCAGCGCGGCCAGCAGGGCGATACCGCCCAGCGCGACCACGGCGAAAGTGGCCCAGACGATGGGCTCCTGTGGGATCGCATCCCACCACAGACGGCCCAGCAGAGGGCTCCAATGATTGTGAACTACGGTTTCCATGCTGGTCAGTTCCGGGAAATCAGGAGGGAGTGCGCCGGCTTTTCCAGAGCCTTGTCAAAAGCAATGGACTGCGGGGCGGAAAGACCGGCGCCGGTCAGCGAACGCTGGTTTGCGGGGGCCTTGACGATGTTGTCGGGCGCCTGGCCGGGCTTCTGGTCGCACAGGGCGCGCACCCAGGCCAGCTCGCGGCGGGCGGCCGCATCCGGGTTGGCATTGGCCTCGGCCGCTGCCTCGCGCCCGTGCTTGTCGTAAGCCAGCATCGAGACGTTGCGGATGCCTTCCTTGCCGAGGCCGCCGCGCGCGTCGATCGCCATCATCTCGCTCATGCACATCTTGCCGGGCTCGACGCACATGTCGAGGATCTTGCCGTAGAGGTTCGGCGCGACTTTGGCGTAATAGGTGGCGGGCACGTTCTCGCTCGGCTTTTCGAGCTGGAGGTACGTGGCGTCGTCCAGCGTTCCGGCGTTCTTCGCCCCGGCCTTCACGCCGTCGGCCCACTGGGCGAACTGCGCTTCGGTGACCGAGCGGGTCTTGAAACGCATGCCCGAGAAGCCCGCGCCCGAATAGTTGGCCGAGAAGCCGACGAAATCGTCACCCGTCTTGTTCATCACCGCGTTGAGGCGCGTCTGCATGCCGGGCATGGCATAGATCTGCCCCGCCATCGCGGGCACGTAGAACGAGTTCATCACGCTCGATGCGGTGATCTTGAAATCGAGCGGGCGGCCTGCGGGCACGACCAGTTCGTTGACGGTGGCGATGCCCTGCTCGGGGTAGATGAACAGCCATTTCCAGTCGAGCGCGACGACATCGACTTCGAGCGGCTTGGCATCGTGCCGGACCGGGGTCTTGCCGTCGATGCGGCCGATCGTGCGGTAGGGATCGAGCAGGTGGGTGCTCACCCAGGTCAGCGCGCCCAGGCAGATGACGATGAGCAGCGGCGCCGCCCAGATGACGAGTTCGAGCTGGGTCGAGTGATCCCAGTCCGGCTTGTATTCCGCGTTCTTGTTCGAGGCGCGGTATTTCCACGCGAAGAACAGTGTCAGGGCCATGACCGGGACGATGATGATCAGCATCAGCACGGTCGACATGACGACAAGGTCGCCCTGCTGCTGTGCGACATCACCGGCCGGTTTCAGGACGACCGTGTTGCAGGCGGACAAGGCTCCCGTCAGTGACAGGGCAGCCAGGACTCGGGCCAGCGCAGGCATTCGGCGCGGCTTTGGGCGGGAATCGGTTAGGCGCATGGCGCTGCGGGTAGGCTCGTGCTGCGAATGCGAACATAGGACATTTTGTCCAATCCCCTTGACCGCGATCAATGACGATAGGGCCACGCTGTGACGTCGGGTGTTTGCGCGCCCGCACTGTGATTCGCCCGTTGCCGGTGCGCCTTCGCGGCGCGCGGGCGCGGACCCAGACTACGAAGGCCGCGACATCGAGATGACCAGTACCACCCAGACCCGCGAAGCCCTGGGCTTGCCGATCTTCAAGGAGGAACACAAAGTCTCCCCGGCGGAGATCGCGATCGGTGTCATCATCGGCCGCACGTCGGAGTTTTTTGACTTCTTCGTCTATGCCATCGCCTCGGTGCTGGTGTTTCCGAAGCTGTTCTTCCCTTTCGTCGATGTGCTGACGGGCACGCTCTATTCCTTCGCGATCTTCTCGCTGGCCTTCATTGCCCGGCCGGTGGGGTCGCTGGTGTTCATGGCGATCGACCGGGCCTATGGCCGCGGCACCAAGCTGACGATCGCGCTGTTCATGCTGGGCGGCTCGACAGCGGCGATCGCTTTCCTGCCCGCTTATGCCGATGCGGGCACGACCTCGATCTGGCTGCTCGCGCTGCTGCGGCTGGGGCAGGGTTTCGCGCTCGGCGGCACCTGGGACGGTCTCGCTTCGCTGCTCGCGCTCAACGCGCCGGAGGAAAAGCGCGGCTGGTATGCGATGATCCCGCAGCTCGGGGCGCCGTTCGGCCTGATCGTGGCCAGCCTGCTGTTCGCCTACATGGTCACGTCGCTTTCGGCGGCCGACTTCCTCGACTGGGGCTGGCGCTATCCTTTCTTCGTGGCTTTCGCGATCAACGTGGTGGCGCTCTTCGCTCGTCTGCGCATTGTTGTGACCGAGGAATTCGATCACTTGTTCCGCAGCCGCGACCTGCAGGCCGTCAGCGTTTCCACCACGATCCGCACCGAGTGGAAGACGATCCTCATCGGCGCGCTGGCCCCGCTCGCCAGCTTCGCGCTGTTCCACATGGTGACGGTGTTCCCGCTCTCGTGGGTTTCTCTCTTCACGCGTGAGACGCCGACGACCTTCTTGCTGATCGAGGCGGTGGCTGCTGCGTTCGGCGTGGTCGCGGTGATTGCCTCGGGCCGTCTGGCCGACCACTTCGGCCGCCGCACCCTGCTGGGCGGCTGCGCGGTGGGCATCGCCGTGTTCTCGGGCTTCGCGCCGCAGCTTCTCGATGCCGGGACGGTGGGCGAGATCGTGTTCATGGTGATCGGCTTCATTCTGCTCGGCCTTGCCTTCGGCCAGTCCTCGGGCGTCGTCGCCTCGGGTTTCGCGACCGAGCACCGCTATACCGGTTCGGCCTTCACCAGCGACTTGTCGTGGCTGCTGGGCGCAGGCTTCGCTCCGCTGGCCGCGTTGCTGCTGTCGGTCAACTTCGGTCTGATCGCTTCGGGCGCCTATCTGCTCTCGGGCGCTCTGGCGACGCTGATCGCACTTTGGCTCAACGCTGGGCTCGCCGGGAACAAGTAAGGACGTTTCGCCTGCGCATGCAGAGCGGCGATGGAATTTGAGAGGGGGCTTTCCCCCCACCCCGCCTCATAAAGGCTCCCCCTCTCTCGGCCCTCTCCCCTTCGTGGGGAGAGGGCTTTTCTTTGGGCTGCCGCATGGATCCCGCCTGCATCGAGAGCTGTGGACATGACAGCCATAAATGGAACATAATAGGAACATTGAAGTGATTCGAGATCTGTTTCCTCATGCTCCGGAGTCCCGCCTCTCATTCTCATTCCGCCTCCCCCGTACCGCCGGAGGAGGCGTTTCCGTGGCCTGCGCCAGGGCATCTGCATGAAATCCATGCCGATGCCGCAGGGCTGGCCGTGGCCATGGCGTTTACGCTGGCGGCGCTGGCGCGGGATAGTGACAGGCCAGTGCTGCTGGCCCGCTGTCCACGGCGTTCGCCGCTGCCCTTGCGGATCTATGGCGAGGGGCTGGCCGGGCTGGGGATCGATCCCGCCCGGCTGCTCATTGTCGAGGCGAAGGACGAACCGGCCCTGCTGCAGGCCGGGCTCGATGCCGCGCGCTGCGCGGGGCTGGCGGCGGTGGTGCTGGAAACCTGGGGCAATCTGCCGCGCTATGATCTGACTGCCAGCCGCCGTCTGGTGCTCGCCGCCGAAAAGTCCGGGGTGGCGGTCATGGTGCTGCGCGGCAAGGCTGCGGCGCGATCCAGCGCTGCGCATAGCCGCTGGATCGTGCGTCCCGCGGCCTCCGTGCCCTGGCTTGCCGGAGCGCCGGGCCTGCCCGCCTGCGAGGTGGAGCTGGAGCGGCGGCGCGGCGGCCCGTCCGGAATGCGCTGGCGGCTGGAGTGGGACGCGAACAAGGGAGGCTTCCATGCCGGACGCATCGATGCCGCGCCGCTATCTGGCGCTGTGGTTCCCGTGGTTCCCGTGCGAGCGGGTCCGCAAGGCGTCGGGGCAGGACTGGTCCGTGCCTGTGGTGCTGGTGGAGCGGGCGGGCAACGCCTTGCGGCTGGCGGCGGTGGACGCGCAGGCGAGCGGTCTGGGCCTGAGCGTGGGGATGACGCTCGCCGATGCCCGGGCGCGCTGCCCCGATCTGAAGAGCTTGCCGCATGACGGCGAAGCCGATGCCCGCGAACTGGAACGCCTGACCGGGCGGATGCTGCGCTTCACCCCGATGGCCGCGCCAGACCCGCCCGATGGAATCATGCTCGACATTACCGCCTGCGCACATCTGTTCGGCGGCGAGGCGGCACTGGCGCAGGCGGCGATAACGGAAGCGGGCTACACCGCCCGCCACGCCTTCGCCGTCCACGCCGCCGCCGCCCGCGCGCTGGCGCAGTATGGGGATGGGGATGGGGAGGCGTCCCCCTCTTCGTCATTGCGAGGCCGCAGGCCGAAGCAATCCAGAGCGGTTGGCGCCGACTCTGGATTGCCGCGCGGCTCCGCCTCTCGCCATGACGAGGCAAAGCCTAGTCTCTCCCAACCTTCGTCATCCCCGCGAAGGCGGGAATCCAGCTCCCGGCGTCTCGCCGAACCGTTGGCTCAGGAGATGACTCCCCGCTTTCGTGGGAATGACGAGGTTGGAAGCGAGGAGGAACGCATCCGCGCGCTTCCCATCGCCGCGCTGGAACTGCCCGAAGAGGCGCAATCCGGCCTGCGCCGGGCAGGGCTCGTTACCGTGGGCGATCTGGCCACGCGGCCAATGGCGGCGCTGGCCGCGCGTTTCGGCGGGGAGACCGTGGCGAGACTGCGCGCGGTCTTGGGCGAGCAGGACAGCCCCATGGCCCCGCGGCGCCCCTCCGCTCCGCTGCGCGCCGAAGCGCGTTTTGCTGAACCCGTGGCCCGCACCGACTATGTGCTGGAAGTGATCGAGGACTTGCTCGCCGATCTCTCCCGCCAGATGGAAGCGCGCCATCTGGGCGGGCGGCGCTTTACCGTCCGGCTGGAGCGGACCGACGGCGCGCGGCGGCGCCTCAGCGTCGAGACCAGCCTGCCCAGCCGCGATCCGGCGCGCCTCGCACGGCTGTTCGGCGAACGGATCGAGGCGCTGGCCGATCCGCTCGATCCCGGTTTCGGCTTCGATGCGATCGCCCTCGCCGCCAGCCGCACCGAGCCGCTGCATCCCGCCCAGCCCGAAATCGGCGGCAAAGTGGCCGAGGCGGAAAGCATCGCCGTGCTGATCGACCGGCTGACTACGCGCTTCGGAGAGCACGGCGTCCTGCGCTCGGTCCCCTGCGACACGCATATTCCGGAGGCCGCGCAGCAAGTCCTGCCCGCCCTGCACGCGGCCCCGGCGCCATGGCCGGATGCGGGCGATGGGCTGCCCCGCCCTGTGTTCCTGTTCGATCCGCCGCAGCCGGTCACGGCGATGGCCGGGGTGCCCGACGGCCCGCCGCAACGCCTGCGTTGGCGCGGGCAGGTGCACGAGATCGTCCGCGCCGAAGGGCCCGAGCGGATCGCGTCCGAATGGTGGCACCGGCCGCAGGGCCATGTGCCGGGCGCCGCCGGGCTCACCCGCGATTACTACCGCATCGAGGATGCGCAGGGGGGGCGCTATTGGGTGTTCCGCCACGGCCTCTACGAAGAAACCGGCGAACCGCGCTGGTACATGCACGGGCTCTTCGCATGAGCATGCCTGTTCGCATGAGTGTGATCGAGCCTGTCGCGGCCACCGCCTACAGCTTCCTGCGCGGCGCCTCGCATCCCGGCGAGATGGTGGCGCGCGCCCACGCGCTGGGCATGGCGGGTATCGGCGTGGCCGATCGCAATACGGTGGCAGGCGTGGTGCGCGCGCATGTCGCGTGGAAAGCCCCGGGCGTGCGCGACAGTGGCTTTCGCCTGCTCACCGGCGCGCGGCTGGTCTTCGCCGACGGCACGCCGGATATCGTCGCCTATCCCGTGGACCGCGCCGGATGGGGCCGCCTCACGCGCCTCCTCACGCTCGGCAACCGGCGCGCGGAGAAGGGCGATTGCCTGCTGTGCCTGCCCGATCTGCTGGACCATGCCGAAGGGCTGGCGCTGATCACCATGAATGGCACGCCGGACCTGCTGGGGGCGCTGCAGGAAGCCGCCCCGCACCTGTGGCTCGCCGCCACGATGCCGCGCGGCGGGCGCGACGCGCGCGAACTGGCGCGGCGCATCGCGCTTTCCGCCGAAACGGGCACGGGGCTGATCGCCACCAACGATGCGCTCTATGCCGCGCCCGAATGCCGCCCGCTCCACGATGTCATGACCTGCATTCGCGAAGGCACCCATGTGCAGGCCGCCGGGCGCAAGCTCGCCGCCAATGCCGAGCGCCATCTCAAGCCCCCCGCCGAGATGGCGCGCCTCTTCGCCCGCTGTCCGCAGGCACTGGCGGCGGGGGCGGAGCTGCTCTGCGCCGTCCGGTTCACGCTGGAGGACTTGCGTTACGAATACCCGCACGAACCCGTCCCGCCCGGCCACACGCCGCAAGGCTGGCTGGAACATCTGGTCGAGAGCAAGGCCCGGGCGCATTTCCCCGATGGCCTGCCGGAGGCCTATCGCCGCACGCTGGCGGAGGAATTCCGCCTGATCCGCGCCCGGCAATACGCGCCCTATTTCCTCACCGTGCACGATGTCGTGGCCTATGCCCGCTCGCTCGATCCGCCGATCCTGTGCCAGGGGCGCGGCAGCGCGGCCAATTCGCTGGTGTGCTATTTCCTCGGCATTACGCCGATCGATCCGGTCGAGCAGCAATTGCTGTTCACCCGCTTCCTCTCCGAAGCGCGTGACGAGCCGCCCGATATCGATGTCGATTTCGAGCACGAACGGCGCGAGGAAGTGATCCAGTACATCTATCAGCGCTATGGCCGTGAGCGCGCCGGGATCGCCGCGACCGTGATCCACTACCGCCAGCGCAGCGCCATCCGCGAAGTGGGTAAGGCGCTGGGGATGACGGACGATGTGACGGCCAGCCTCTCTGGCACGATCTGGGGCAGCTACGGCGGCGGCGAACTGCCCGAGGCGCGCATGGCCGAAGCGGGGCTCGATGCCGCCAATCCGGAACTCGCCCGGCTGCGCGATCTGGTGAGCGGGTTGCTGGAATTCCCACGGCACCTCTCGCAGCACGTCGGCGGTTTCGTGCTCACCGAAGGGCGGCTGGACGAACTGGTGCCGATCCACAATGCCGCCATGCCCGACCGCACGTTCATCGAATGGGACAAGGACGATATCGAGGCGCTGGGCCTGATGAAAGTGGACGTGCTGGCGCTGGGGATGCTCACCTGCATCCGCAAGAGCTTCGATCTGATGCGCGAACACGGGCTGGGCGATCTCGTGCTGGCCACGGTCCCGCGCGAGGATGCGGCGACCTACCGGATGCTCCAGAAGGCGGACTCCATGGGCACGTTTCAGGTGGAAAGCCGGGCGCAGATGTCGATGCTGCCGCGTTTGCGGCCAAAGGAACTCTACGATCTGGTGATCCAGGTGGCGATCGTGCGGCCCGGCCCCATTCAGGGCGGCATGGTCCACCCCTACCTGCGCCGCCGCAATGGCGAGGAAGCGGTGGAATTCCCCGGCCCACCCGGCAACGAAAACGAACTGCGCGCGGTGCTGGGCAAGACTTTGGGCGTGCCGTTGTTTCAGGAGCAGGCGATGAAGCTTGCTATCGTTGCGGCAGGCTTCACTCCGCCCGAGGCCGATGGCCTGCGCCGGGCCATGGCGACATTCCGCCGCAACGGCACCATGCATTACTATCAGGACAAGCTGGTGGAGGGCATGGTCCGGCGCGGCTACCAGCGCGATTTCGCCGAGCGCTGTTTCGAACAGATCAAGGGCTTCGGCGACTACGGCTTTCCCGAAAGCCACGCGCAGGCCTTCGCCTGGCTGGCCTATGTCTCAAGCTGGTTGAAGTGCCACTATCCGGCGGTGTTTGCCTGTGGGCTGCTCAACAGCCAGCCGATGGGGTTCTATGCGCCGTCGCAACTGGTGCAGGATGCCCGCGCGCATGGCGTGGAAGTCCGCCCGATCGATGTGAACACCAGCCGCTGGGACAATACGCTGGAAGGCGAGCGCGTGCTGCGTCTGGGCCTGCGCCAGATCGGCGGCTTTCGCGAGGACTGGGCGAAGGCGCTGCACAAGGCGTGCGGGGAGAGGGCCTTCACCGATATGCAGGATCTGGCGAACCGCACCGGCCTGCCTGCCCGGGCCATGGCGCTGCTGGCCGATGCCGATGCGCTGGGCTCGCTGGGGCAGAGCCGCCGTCAGGCCGGGTGGGACGTGCGCCGCCTGCCGCCCAAACAGCTCTCGCTGTTCGCGGCGATGGAAGCCCCCGAACTCGGCGCCGAGCCCGATGCCGCACTGCCCGCGATGCCGCTTTCGGAGGAAGTCGTGGCCGATTACCAGACGCACCGTCTGTCATTGAAAGGCCACCCGATGCAGTTCCTGCGCCGCCGTCTGGCGGGCGAGGGCGTGCTGAGCTGCGCCGAGGTCAACGCCGCGAAGGACGGCGCGCGGGTGCGCTGCGCGGGCGTGGTGCTGGTGCGCCAGCGGCCGGGCAAGGGCAATGCCGTGTTCATTACCATCGAGGACGAGACCGGCGTGGTCAACGCGCTGCTCTGGGCCCGCGACTTCGAGAAGCAGCGCCGCCCCGTCATGTCCGCCCGGCTGGCGGAGATCGCAGGCGAAGTCCAGCGCAGCAAGGAGGGCGTGGTGCACCTGATGGCCAAACGCGTGACCGACCGCTCGGCCCTGCTGGCGCGGCTGGACGGGACTTCGCCGGTGGGCGGAAAGGCCGGCGCCGCGCCCGCCCAGCGCTCGCGCCATCCGCGCAATGTGCGCATCCTGCCGCAATCGCGGGATTTTCATTAGGGGGAGGAGCAGATGGAAAGGCTGGAAGGGGCCGGTTTCTGACTGCCAGCATTGAGGCAACGTCTTCTAGATAGCTGCCGTTCAGAACTGCTGTGTCAGGCAGGGAGGTTAGCTGGCAAAACAACCTACGGTGGGTCACAGTTCATAGGGCTCAAGCCCCATTGCTGTGCCAATCGGGTACCAGACATCTTGCCAGCGGGCCTTTGCGAGATCTGTTCCAACGAAAGTGGTCTCGTCGTTTCCCTTTCGCAGAAGCTTCCCCCCCGCCAGAAACTCGAAGTTCTGACCGCCGAGAACGCGATCGCTGAGCTTAGCGGGTAACACCGATCGGAGTGGGAGAATGTAGATGGGATC
Source organism: Novosphingobium beihaiense (assembly GCF_022832375.1). Lineage (GTDB taxonomy): Bacteria > Pseudomonadota > Alphaproteobacteria > Sphingomonadales > Sphingomonadaceae > Novosphingobium > Novosphingobium beihaiensis. Next base: position 192,401 of record NZ_JALHLG010000003.1, on the reverse strand, counting down.
ATCTGCTACTAGATAAAATTCGTCGAACAGGTGCGCGTAGCTCTCCATGTGGACGCCAAGTTCGGCTGAATAAAGGTCATACGCCATGACATTGATCCGGACCTCGCCCTTGTCGTACTCCGTCGTTTGCCCGTCCGATGGCTTGATGTAGTATTCCTCCTCCGGCGGGACGAACACAAACGCGGTGATGAAGGATTTTTCGTGCAGCCAGCCCACAGCATGAGTGATGAATACATCTAGGCTGGGCATTTGCAGAGACTTGTCAGGATGGAGATTCTGATAGAATCGCTTCGCCTTCGACATCTGGCGGATCAGAAATTGGTAGTCGATGTACAGCACGCGATACTTCGCTGGCGCACGTTGCATGCGCTCTTTGTACATCTCTCGCACCTCGCGCACGCAAGCAGCGGGGTCACGATTGATCTCCCGCCCCGTGAACCGGATGACTGAATAGCCCGCCCGCGTGAGATATCTCTGTCGGATCGCGTCTTTCTCAAGTTGCTCTTTAGTTGAATGATATGCGTGACCATCAAGCTCGATGATCAGCCGGGCATCCTTCAGGATGAAATCAACCCGGTAACGCGCGTGCTTTTCAGCGTCTCCGAACCAATGCTCGCTTTCGATTAGGTCAGCCAAGTCGCCGAGCTCAGCTGAAAACTGCTTCTCAATGTAGGATTGACCTCGGTCTCGATACCAAGCTGGAGCTGATTTTGGTTGTCCGGGAGGGCGCATGGATATCCTGAAGATGATTGGCCAGTCGGGTTGAGTTTATAGAGCAGAATGAGGCGGTTTCGGGCGTCCGTTCTTGGGCATATTGGCGGCGGGCTTCAAGGGGCGAAATGGGCGCAAAGCTACCGCCGTTGCAGTCCCCTTAAACCTTCCCGCCCATCCCCAGCATCTCCGGCAGTTCCTTGCGCAGCACGCTCACCAGTTCCGAGATCTTCGGCTGCAGGTGCCGCCGCTCCGGATAGACGGCCCAGATCGGTTCATCGGCGGGCTGCAGATCTGTGAGGACGGGAACCAGCGCGCCCTCCGCCAGCGTCCGCTGCACGTAGAAATCGGGGAGCTGGCATAGACCCATATCGTCCAGCGCGGCTTCCAGAACCGCGCTGCCGCTGTTGCAGCGCCAGCGGCTGTGGGGGCGGTAGGTCTGGGTCTTGCCCTCCACGCTGAAATGCCATGTGCCTGCGTTTCCGGCCAGCAGATCATGCTCTTCGAGATCGGCCAGGGTGTGCGGGGCGCCGCGCCGTTTGAGATAGGCCGGGCTGGCGCAAGTCACCAGCGAACGGCTGGCGATGCGGGTGCCGATCAGGCGGGAATCGGGCAGGTGGCCGGTGCGCACCGCCATGTCGTAGCCTTCGGCCACGAGGTCGACGACGCGGTTGGTAAGGTCGATGTTGACCTGTAGCCGGGGATAAGCGCGGGCGAAACGGCGCAGGATCGGGGCAATGAAACGCTCGCCCATGGCTGTCGAGCAGGTGATGCGCAGTTCGCCTTGCGGTTCGCCTTTTTCGTTGACGAGGGCGAAGGCTTCCTCGCGCTCCGTCAGCATGCGCTGGCAATGTTCGAGGAATACGCGGCCGGTGTCGGTCAGCCGCACCGAGCGGGTGGTGCGGTGGAACAGTTGCGTCTGCAGGCGCGCTTCCAGCCGCATGATCGCGCGGCTCATGTGCGTGGTCGAAACCCCCAGCGCCGATGCGCCGCCGCGAAAGGTGCCGGCCGCGGCGACGGCGGCGAATTCGTCGATCCCGTCCCAGGAACTCATCCATTATCCCCTGGTTGACATAATGAGTTGCAATTTCCCCCCTTTATCACAACAACGGGCCCGCGATAGACAGGCCGCGATTAACAGGAGTTACCCCCATGAAGACCCGCGCCGCCGTAGCTTTCGAAGCCAAAAAGCCGCTCGAAATCGTCGAAGTCGATCTGGAAGGCCCCAAGGAGGGCGAGGTTCTGGTCGAGATCATGGCGACGGGCATCTGCCATACCGATGCCTACACGCTCGACGGCTTCGATTCCGAAGGCATCTTCCCCTCGATCCTGGGCCACGAAGGAGCCGGCATCGTGCGCGAGGTGGGGCCGGGCGTCACTTCGGTGAAGCCGGATGATCACGTGATCCCGCTTTACACCCCGGAATGCCGCCAGTGTAAATCATGCCTTTCGGGCAAGACCAACTTGTGCACCGCGATCCGCGCGACGCAGGGGCAGGGCCTGATGCCGGACGGCACCAGCCGTTTCAGCTACAAGGGCCAGACGATCTTCCACTACATGGGCTGCTCGACGTTCTCGAACTTCACTGTGCTGCCCGAGATCGCGGTGGCCAAGATCCGCGAGGATGCGCCGTTCCAGACTTCGTGCTACATCGGCTGCGGCGTCACCACGGGCGTGGGCGCGGTGGTGAACACGGCCAAGGTGCAGGTGGGTGACAATGTGGTCGTCTTCGGCCTCGGCGGCATCGGCCTCAACGTGATCCAGGGCGCGCGCCTTGCAGGGGCCAACAAGATCATCGGCGTCGACATCAATGGCGACCGCGAGGAATGGGGCCGCAAGTTCGGCATGACCGACTTCCTCAATTCCAAGGGCATGAGCCGCGAGGACGTGGTCGCCAAGATCGTGCTGATGACCGATGGCGGCGCGGACTACACTTTCGATGCCACCGGCAACACCGAAGTGATGCGCACCGCGCTGGAAGCCTGCCACCGCGGCTGGGGCACTTCGATCATCATCGGCGTGGCCGAGGCGGGCAAGGAGATTTCCACCCGTCCGTTCCAGCTCGTGACCGGCCGCAACTGGCGCGGCACCGCGTTCGGCGGCGCCAAGGGCCGCACCGACGTGCCCAAGATCGTCGACATGTACATGCAGGGCAAGATCCAGATCGACCCGATGATTACCCACGTCATGGGGCTGGAGGAGATCAACACCGCTTTCGATCTGATGCATGCGGGCAAGTCGATCCGCTCCGTCGTGGTATTCTGAGCCGGGACGTATCGATGTTCAGCCATGTCATGCTGGGAGCCGACGATATCGCGGCGGCCAAGCGCTTTTACGATGCGACGCTGGGGGCGCTGGGCGTTCCCGAGGGACAGGTCGATACGCGCGGCTGGCTGTCCTATGCGCATAACGGCGGGCGGTTCCTGATCTCCCGGCCGAGAGACGGCGAGCCCGCTTATGGAGCGAACGGCGGCACGCTGGGCTTCCTGGCGGCGTCTTGCGACGAGGTTGATGCCTGGCATGCCGCGGGCATCGCGAATGGCGGGACGTCCATCGAAGATCCGCCGGGCGAGCGCTGTCCGCCCGACGGCCGCGTCCTCTACCTCGCCTATCTGCGCGATCCGGCGGGCAACAAGCTTTGCGGATATTACAGGGTCTCATGATGGAAACCGTATCCACCAATCGCAGCCACGGCGGCATGCAGGGCGTTTACAAGCACCAGTCGGCTGAGACGGGGACGGAGATGGCCTTCTCCGTCTTCGTGCCCGATCATGCGCCGGGGGCGAAGCTGCCGGTGCTGTGGTATCTCTCGGGCCTCACCTGCACGCATGCCAATGTGACCGAGAAGGGCGAGTTCCGTGCCGCCTGCGCGCAGCATGGCGTGATCTTCGTGGCGCCGGACACCAGCCCGCGCGGCGACGATGTGCCCGACGATGAAGGCTACGATTTCGGCAAGGGCGCGGGCTTCTACGCCGATGCCACGCAGGAGCCCTGGGCGAAGCATTTCCGCATGCGCTCCTATATCGAGACGGAACTGCCCGCGCTGATCGCGCAGCAGTTCCCGGCGGACATGGCGCGGCAGGGCATTACCGGCCATTCGATGGGCGGCCACGGCGCGCTGACGATCGCGCTGCGCAATGCCGGGCGCTTCCGCTCGGTAAGTGCCTTTTCGCCGATCGTCTCGCCGCTGTCGTGCCCTTGGGGCGAGAAGGCGCTCACCGGCTATATCGGCGGAGAGCGGGCCGCGTGGCGCGAATACGATGCCTGCGCGCTGATCGAGGATGGCGCGCGGGTGCCGGACATGCTGATCGATCAGGGCACGGCCGATGGCTTCCTGGAAGAGCAGCTCAAGACGCACTTGCTCTCCGAGGCATGCGAAAAGGCGGGGCAGTCCGCGACGATCCGCATGCAGGAGGGCTACGACCACTCCTACTACTTCATTTCCACGTTCATGGCCGGGCACGTGGCCTGGCACGCGGAGCGGCTGAAGGCCTGAAACCGGCGGCAACCGCGGGGTTGGCGATGCGGCGGTGCCACCGGACTGGCTGGTCCGGCGGCACCGCCACCCCACCATATGGCTGGCGACCCGGAGGGATCAGGGGTAATCGATAGTTACGTGCGGTACGTCGCCCTCGATCTGGCCATGCGGCGTGCGGTATTTCGTGACCGGCACGCCAAGGTCGCGGCCGACGTCGAGTGACTCGCCATTCCCAGCAGGCTGGAAATAGTTCACCGGCACGTCCAGCCGCGCATAGTCCTGCCCGTCCGCGTTCAGCACGATCTGTGCCGGGCCTCCGGGCTTCTGCGTTTGGAAGCGCAGGGTCAGCGTGCTGGCGCCTTGCGGCAGGGTCTTGTCCGACACCACCCTGAACGTCTCCTGCGGATCGGTGGACCGGGCCCAGACGAAAGCTGGGTGGCCCTGATCGAGATAGAGGCTCCAGCCGCCAAACCAGCTTCCCAGCGCCACCACCGCGCCCGAGGCCTGCGCGCTGTCCAGTCTGAGATCGGCCTTGAGTGTGAAAGGGCGAGCCATCAGCACCGGCCCGCCGACCGCCGGGATCGAAACGTCCTTTCCCCAGAAATCGAAATGCTTGCGCGGGTCTGGGTGCATCACAGCCATGGCGCGGGCCATGCCGAAGCGGTGGTCGATCGGGAAGACGTTGTTCTTCTCGCCCTCCTTGTGGAACAGCGCCTTCATCGTTTCCAGACGCTTCGGATATTGGGCCGAGAGATCGGTGGACTGCGAGAAATCCTTGTCGAGGTTGTAGAGTGTCCAGGTGATTTTGGGCTTGGGGCCGCCCGGCGGCACGTTCTCCCACGACGTGCGGCCATCCTCGCCGCTGAGGAACCAGCCATCGTGATAGAGGCCCATCTTGCCGCCGATCTCGAAATACTGCGTGCGCGGCTTGTCCGCCTCGCAGGTTTGCAGGGCGGGCAGCAGGCTGGTCCCGTCCATCGGCTTTTGCATGGTGCCCAGAACCTCCTTGGGGGCGGGCAGGCGGGCCGCGTCGAGAATGGTGGGGGTAATGTCGATCAGGTGGGAGAATTCGCCGCAGATGGATCCCGGATCAGCGACATGCCCGGCCCAGTTCAGGATCATGCCGTTGCGGATGCCGCCCAGCATGTCAGCATATTGTTTCACCCAGCGGAACGGGGTGTTCATCGCCCAGGCCCAGCCGACCGAATAGTTTTCGTAAGTCTCCGGTCCGCCCAGCTTGTCGATATTGGCGAGCATCCAGGCCTTGCGCTCGGGAATGTGGTCCATGCCGCGCAGTTCGTCGATCGTGCCTTCGGGCCCGGCCTCGCCGCTGGCGCCGTTATCGCCAAGCACGACGGCCACCAGCGTGTTGTTCAGCAGCCCCATGCGCTGCAGCTCGTCGATCACGCGGCCGAGCTGGGCATCCTGAAAGGCGAGCTGCGCGGCGGCGACTTCCATGGTGCGCGCGTGAAAGGCCTTTTCCTGCGGAGAAAGTGTGTCCCACGCGGGGATTTCTGTGGGGCGAGGCGTCAGCTTGGTGCCCTTGGGAATGATCCCCATGGACAGCTGGCGGCGCCATGTCTCGATGCGCATCGCGTCCCAGCCCTGATCGAACTGGCCCTTGAAGCGGGCGATCCATTCGGGCGGCACCTGGTGCGGCGCGTGCGCCGATCCCGGGGCGAGATAGGCGAGGAACGGCTTGCCGGGGGCGCCGGCCTGCTGGTTGTGAACCCAGCGGATCAGATCATCGGCCAGGCGCTCATCCAGCATCTTGCCTTCCCCGTCGCCGGGACCGACGCGGGAGATGCCGCGGTAGAGTTCGGGCGAATACTGGTCGCTATCGCCATTGGGGAAGCCGAAGAAGTATTCGAAGCCCAGACCCGTCGGCCAGGCATCGAAGGGGCCAGCCTCGCTGCGTTCCTGCGCCGGGATATTGTGGTGCTTGCCGAACATCGCCGTGTTGTAGCCGTTGAGCCGCAGGATCTGGGCGACCGTGGCGGTGTCGGGCTGCATCCGGCCGTTATAGCCGGGAAAGCCGGTGGAAAGGTCGCTCAGCCAGCCGACGCCCGCGTTGTGGTGATTGCGCCCGGTCAGGAGCGCCGCGCGGCTGGGGGAGCAGATGCCGGTGGTGTTGAACCGGTTGAAACGTTCGCCGGTGCGCGCAAGCCGGTCGAAATTGGGCGTGGGCACCGGGCCGCCGAAAGCGCTGGACATCGCGAAGCCCACATCGTCGGACATGAACAGCAGCACGTTGGGCGCGCCCTGCGGCGCCCGCACCGGCGCGGACGGCGAAGGAGTCGCGTCGAGCACGTTGTCCGCCATCGTGCCGGTGAATGGCGCGCGCGGGATGGGCAGGACGGTGCGGTCCGCTTGCGCGATCGCGGGCGTGCAGGTCCCGATCGCGAGTCCGGCAGCGGCCAGTTTCAGCGGCCGGAATGTCGGCATACCCATACGAAAATCCTTCCCACCTCGGTCGCAGACAGGATAGGTCTATAAAGCATAACGTCCAATGCATATGAAATCATCATTCCATGCTATTGATGCATGATATGGATATCACCCGTCTCCGCCACATCGCCGCCGTTGCCGATACCTTGAGCTTTTCGCGCGCGGCCGAGCAGCAGAACATTACCCAGCCCGCGCTCAGCCGCAGCATTGCCGCGTTCGAGGCCCGGCACAGCCTCAAACTGTTCGACCGCGGGCGCGGCGGGGTGACCGTCACGCCCGCTGGGGAATTCGTGGTGGGAGAGGCCCGCGCGCTGATCCGGGCATCGGACGAATTCGCGCGCAACGTGCGCCTCTATGCGCAAGGTGCGGCTGGGCGGGTGGCGTTCGGGATCGGTCCTTTGCTCGCGAGTCTGGTTCTGCCGGGGCTAGGCAGCCGTCTGCTGGCGGCCAGTCCCAGTCTGGAGATCGCCACTCTCATAAAACCGGCGGTGGACCTGCTTCCCGATCTGTACGACGATTCGATCGAAATGATCATCGGCACCGATTGGCAGGTGGCCGATGCTTCGGGCATCGCTATCGAGGAAATCGCCTTGCTGGATCTCGCCCATGTCGTGCGCGGCGATCATCCTCTGGCGCGGCTGGACCAGGTTACGCCCGAGGACCTCGCTGCCTATCCCGCCGCCCGTCCGGTCGGGATGACCACGGGGAAGGCCGATGCTGGGGCCTTCATCTGCGACAATTTTCATATCCTGCGGGAAACGGCGCTCGCCACCGATTGCACCTGGATCACAGCACCGGCTTTCGTGCGGCAGGAACTCGCCGAAGGCCGGATGAAAGCGCTGGCCGTGGAAGGCCGCGCTCTCGCGAAAAGCCGCATCTGCATGATCACGCTGGCGGGCCGCACCCGCTCGCCTGCGGCGCGGATCGTTGCCGATCTGGTGCAGCAGGCGGTGCGCGGGTGCGCCCGGGGATAGCGTGCGGAGGCAAAACCGGACGTCAGAACCCGCGCGCTGTGCCTTCGCGGCGGGGGTCGGCGCCGCCTTCATAGCCGCCGTTCTTGACGATGATGGCCTGCAGGCCCGAGTTCTCCCCGCGTGCCGTAGACAGCGGCATGTCGCGTGCGGCAAGTGCCTGCATGATCGGCTCGGGGAAGGGATCGGCACTATAACGGTCGCCCCGGGCCACGAGGTTGGGCAGTGAAACGGCGGCTTGCGGGCTCATTTTCCAGCCGAGCAGGGCGACCAGAACCTTGAGGTTATAGGCCTGGATCGAAGAGCCACCGGGCGATCCGGCCGCCGCCACGAACTTGCCGCCCGGCGTCAGCACGATGGCGGGCGCCATGCTCGAACGCGGGCGCTTGCCGGGGGCGGGGGCATTGGCGGCGGGCGTTCCGTCCTTGTCGTTGGGGGAGAACGAGAAGTCGGTAAGCTGGTTGTTGAGGAAGAAGCCATCGACCATGCGGCCCGATCCGAAGATGCTCTCGACCGTGGTCGTCATTGAGACGACATTGCCTTGCGCATCGACGATCACGAAGTGGCTGGTGCCGCCCGGCTCCGCCGTGGCGTCCGGCCCGACATCGGGCGCGCCTTCCGGCATCCCGAAGGTTATGGGCCCGGCCTTCTCGCCGATCAGCGCGGCGCGTTTCTTGAGGTAGGCGGGATCGAGCAGCCCCTTGACCGGCACTTTCACGAAAGCAGGATCGCCGATGTAGCGGTCCCGGTCGGCATAGGCGAGGCGGCTGGCCTGCCCGAATTCGAACCAGGCTTTCGCATCGTCCGGCCCGCGCTTGGCGATGTCGGTCTGGTTGAGCACGCCGAGCGCGATTTGCAGGCCCGGACCGCCTGAGGGCGCCTGCGGGGTGCACACGACATAGGTCAGGAAAGGCTCGCACAATGCGCTCTGCTTGGTCGGGCGATAGGCGGCTAGGTCGGCCAGTGTCAGCGTGCTGGGGCGCGGGCCCTCGTGCACGCGGTTGACGATATCCTGCGCAATGGGGCCGGTCAGCAGGCCGGAGGCCCCGAATTTGCCGATGCGCTGCAGGGTGCTGGCGTAGGCCGGGTTCTTCAGCCTGTCCCCCGCGGCATAGGGGGTGCCGTCGGCCTTGGTGAAATAGCGCTTGGCATCGGGCGCGGAAGGTTGCGGTGCCTGCTTGAGCCGGATCATCCCGGCAAGGCGGGGGCTGACGATGAAACCGTCAGAGGCGAGCTTTTCGGCGGGCTTGAACAAGTCCGCCCAGGGCAGCTTGCCGTGATCGTGGTGTGCCATGTCGAGCATGGCGATGGCGCCGGGCACGCCCGTGGAGATGCCGCCCAGTACCGCGTCGAAGAAGGGGAGGGGCTTGCCGCTATCGTCCACGAACAGGCGCTTGGTCGCACCCATCGGGGCCTTTTCTCGCCCGTCGTAGGCCGTAACCTTGTGGGTCTTGGCGTCGTAGTAAACCATGAAGGAGCCGCCGCCGAGGCCCGAGCTTTGCGGCTCGACAAGGCCCAGAACCGCCTGAATCGCCACGGCCGCGTCGACGGCGGAGCCGCCTTTTCGAAGGATGTCCACGCCGGTCTGCGTCGCCAGAGGATTGGCGGCGGCTACCATCGCATGGCGGGCGAAACCGGATTGTTTTTCCGGATGGGCCGGAGCCTCTGCCTTTGCAGCCGTGGCGGTGGGGGCGATACCGTTAAGGGATGCGAGTGCCAGCGATGCGGCACCGGCAAACAGGGACAGTCGGCGCAAGGGCAACCTCCGGATATTAGAGAAAAGCCGTATAGAGACGTGCCCGGCGCGGTTTGCAAGCCGTGCCGGGCATGTCCTGAATTCACCGGCGATAACAGCCCATCCTTGTCATCATGCTGACATGGCAAGGCCTGCTATCGCGGCCGGTGCCTGCGTTCGCGGCAAGCACCGGCGCCGGGAGCCACATTACCAGCTCAGGCCCGCGCGGACGTAGAGATAGCGCCCGTTGAAGCCGAATGGCGAGAAGAACGGAAAGCTGACCAGACCGATCGAGTTGCGTTCGGCCGGAATGGCATCGGGATAGACGTCGAACAGGTTGTTCGCGCCGATGGCCAGATCGAGACCTTCCTTGCCTTCATAGCGCAGTTCCAGATCGGTAATCGCGTGCGAGCCGGTCCGGTTGTCCGCAGCCGCGGTGCTGCCGGGCTGAATGACATTGCCATAGTAGGTCACGCGCGCCGTCGCGCCGAGCTTGTCCCCGGACCAGACGATCGAGCCCGATACCTTCTCACCCGGCGTGCCGGTTTCCATCGTGTTGATGCGGCTGCGTGCGAAAAGCGTGGGAGGGTTGTCGAGCTGCGAAGTGACCGTTGTCGTTTCGGGCACCTTGGTGACTTTCACGTCGTTGACGTTGCCAGCCAGAGTGAAGTCGAACACGCCGGCCTTGTCAGTCACGAGCTTGTAGTGGGCGACGGCATCGATGCCCTTGGTCGTGGTGGCCAGGCCATTGATGAAGAACCGCGCGGCCGATGCGTTGTTCTCGGCCAGCAAGTTGCCAAGGAACTCTGCGTCATGGTCGGTCATGCCGTCCACCACACGGATGTTCTCGGAAAGACCAAGCTGATCGCGGACATGGATGCGATACCCATCGACGGTGAGGTCGAAGTTGCCCGAACGGAACACGAACCCGGCAGACAGGTTCGTCGATTTTTCAGGCTGGAGCGCCTTGCCGCCGAGCGCCTGAGATACGCCTGAGGTTGCCGGGAACGTGCCGGTCAGGACAACTTCGTTGTCCACGATGACCGATGCCACCGAGGTGAAGTATTGCTGTTGCAGAGAAGGCGCGCGGAAACCGGTCGAGGCGGTGCCGCGGATCGCGAAGCTGGGCGTGAAGTCGTAGCGGGCGGAAATCTTGCCGGTCCCGGTGGTGCCGAAGTCCGAATAGCGTTCTCCGCGTCCGGCGAGGCCGAGCAGGAACTTGTCGGTCACTTGCGCTTCGAGGTCGACATAGGCCGAAGCGTTGGTCCGGTGCCGTGAAACAACGTTGTCCGGGGTGAAGCCGGGGAAGCCCTGCGCGCCGCTGCCGAAGTAGCTGTTCTCTTCACCGGCTCCGATCTTGTACCCTTCGCGCCGCCCTTCGACGCCGAAGGCGACGTTGAGGGACTGGAACACGTCGAACTGGCGGGTGACATCGGCGCCCCAGACGAGCTGGTCATAGGTCAGCGAACCGTCGTAGAAGTCGAACGGCGTATCCGTGCCCAGCGAGAAATTGGCCGAGTTGCGGGTGTAGTACTTGAGCTTGTTGCGGCCGTAGCTGACGTTGAAATCCAGGTGCCAGTCGCTGATGTCGCCGCGCAGCCCTCCGGTGAGCGTGAGATCGGCCGACTTGGTGTTGATCAGCGGAAGGAAACCGTCCGGATAGATGGAAGACAGTCCGTTGTCGGCGACGCGGCTCGGCGTGCGCGGGAAGGCGGCAGACTTGCTGTTGCGCTTCTGATAGCCGCCCCAGCCGTAAAGCTCCCAGATATCGTCGAGGGGCTTCGCGGTGTTCACGTAGACCGAGTAGGAATCGACCTCCGGATCGCCGAAGCGGCTGTTGACGGCCGGGGGATCAAGGCGCGGGTCCTCGCCGCCGCGGCTGGTGGGGTTGCGGTGGGTATATTCGCCCGAAAGGGTGACAAAGCCATCGCTGCCGAGCGACATGCCCTGCCAGCCTGCTGCCGTGATCGTGCTTTCGCCCGTGACATGGCGATTGCCGCGCGAGGTATCGACCTGGGTGTCGTGAATGCCGTAGGTCACCGTCGCGCCGCCGCCCGAGCTGGCTTCGCGCAGGCGCAGGTTGACGACGCCGGCAATGGCATCCGAGCCGTACTGCGCCGAAGCGCCGTCGCGCAGGACTTCGATGGACTGCAAGGCGGTGGAGGGAATGGAGTTGAGGTCGACGGCGGCCGAGCCGCGGCCGACCGAGCCGTTGACGTTGAGCAGCGCCGAAGTGTGGCCGCGCACGCCGTTGATCAGCACCAGCGTCTGGTCGGGGGACATGCCGCGCAGCGTGGCAGGGCGGATGGCGTCGGTGCCGTCGGTCACCGCGGGGCGCGGGAAGTCGATAGCAGGGGTCACTGCGGCCAGGGCCGTGGCCAGTTCGGTAGTGCCCTGCTGTTGCAGGCTCTTTGCGGAGATGACATCGACCGGCGATGCCGTGTCGAGACGCGAGCGGCCTTCCACACGCGTGCCCGTCACGATGATTTCATCGTCAGGCGCTGTGCCTGCGGCATCCTGCGCCAGGGCGGCCTGTGCATAGGACAATGCTGCCGCAGATGCGGCGAGGGCCAGGGTTTTGCTGAACTTCATTCTATACTCCTCACGGCACGCAATCGAGGCGAAGTGATCACTGTCTGATTGCGTTTTCGTTTGTTCCTCCCGTGGAACATCGTTTTGTTGAAGAGCCCCACGGCGCGCCCGCGCCCAGACAGGGGAAGCGGACTTACCGGACGGCCGTGGTTCTCACCCTCTGCAAACGAACGGGCCATTTCGATCCACTATGCCGGGATAAATTTTTTTGCCTGCCCGGTGCGGGGGAGTCCGCCCCTTCAAGGCCGCATACGGCGAATTGCGGATGGCGAACGATTTCAGCCGGTTGACAGGATGGCCCGGACCACCGACCATCCCACTGCGGCCAGAGGACTCGCCGGTGACATCGACTCACGATCACAGCCAAGCCTTGGGAACAGTGGCAGCCGTTCGCGGCGCGGTGGTCGATATTGCCTTTTCCGAAGGGGGCTTGCCCGCCATAGATGAAGCCGTCATGATCGAGGAGCGCGGCGGGCCCGCGATCCTGGCGGAGGTTCAGGCCCATCTCGATACCCGCACGGTTCGCGCCATTGCGCTGGAGCCGACTTCCGGGCTGCGCCGGGGGGATGAGGCCCGGCGCATGGGCGCCTCGCTGACTACGCCGGTGGGCGATGCCGTGTTGGGGCGGCTGCTGACAGTTTCGGGCGCTTTGGGCGACAAGGGCGCGCCGCTGCCGGACGATGTGCCGCGCTGGCCGATCCACCGCGCGCCGCCCGCGCTCTCCGAACAGACCGGTTCGATCGACACTTTCACCACCGGGATCAAGGTGATTGATCTGCTCACCCCGCTTTCGCGCGGGGGCAAGGCGGCGATGTTCGGCGGGGCGGGCGTCGGCAAGACCGTGCTGGTGATGGAACTGATCCAGGCCATGGTGACGGGCTATCAGGGTATTTCCGTTTTCGCGGGCGTGGGCGAACGCTCGCGCGAGGGGCACGAGATGCTGCTCGACATGAGCGAGTCCGGCGTTCTGGAGCGCACCGTGCTGGTCTATGGCCAGATGAACGAACCGCCCGGCGCGCGCTGGCGGGTGCCGATGACGGCGCTGACCATCGCCGAATACTTCCGCGACCAGAAGCACCAGAACGTGCTGCTGCTGATGGACAACATTTTCCGCTTCGTGCAGGCGGGCGCCGAAGTTTCGGGCCTGCTCGGCCGTCTGCCCTCGCGCGTGGGATACCAGCCGACGCTGGCCAGCGAAGTGGCCAGTCTGGAAGAGCGTATCGCCTCGGTGGGCGGAGCGGCGATCACCGCGATTCAGGCGGTCTATGTGCCTGCCGACGATTTCACCGATCCCGCCGTCACCACGATCGCGGGGCATGTGGATTCGATGATCGTGCTGTCGCGCTCGATGGCGGCGGAAGGCATGTATCCCGCGATCGATCCGATCGCCTCGACGTCCGTGCTGCTCGATCCGGATATTCTGGGCGAGGAGCACGTGCGCGTCGCCACCGAAGTGCGCCGCACTATCGAGCATTACCGCGAGTTGCAGGATGTGGTCTCGCTGCTCGGGATCGAGGAACTGGGCGTGGAGGACCGCCGCATCGTCGAGCGGGCGCGGCGGTTGCAGCGCTTCCTCACCCAGCCGTTCGTGGTGACGGAGGCTTTTACCGGCACGCCCGGCAAGTCGGTGAAGCCGGAGGATACGATTGCGGGCTGCCGCGCGATCCTCGATGGCGAGTGTGACGGCTGGCGCGAAAGCTCGCTGTTCATGGTCGGCACGCTGGAGGAAGCGCGCGCCAAGGAACAGGCGGCGGCGGGAGTGCAGGCCGCATGACACGGACCTTGCGCCTCACCATCGCCACGCCCGAAAGCGAGGTGGTTGATGAAGCGGCCCGCAAGGTGCGTGCGATGGACGAATCCGGCAGCTTCGGCATGCTGCCCGGCCATACCGATCTGCTGACCGTGCTGCCGTCCTCGCTGGTGCGCTGGGAGGATGAGGAGGGTGTGCGGCATTATTGCGCGGTGCGTGGCGGAGTGCTGTCGGTAACGGGCGGCACCCACGTCGCCATCGCGTGCCGCAGGGCGCTGCTGGGCGACGATCTCCATGCGCTGGAAGCCGAAATCGAGGCTGAACGCGCCAACGAGGAAGAGGCCGAGCGGGTGGCCCGCGTCAAGCAGGCCCAGTCACATGCCCGCGCCGTCCGCCAGCTTATGCGCTATCTGATGCGCACCGGGGATGAGAGCCTGAACGCCATTCTGGAGGAGCATCAGGCATGACCGCCGATCTCGATCCCATGGCCGAAGCCGCGCGGCAGGCCTCGGAGCGGGAGAAGGCGGGGCGGGCCGATCCCGAGCCTTCGCTGGGCACGCGTTTCGCGCAGATCGGCGTGCTGGGCTGGATGGTGGTGCTGCCGATCCTGCTATGCCTGCTGGCCGGGCGCTGGCTTGACCGGCATTTCGGCACCGGCATTTTCTTTTCCGCCCCGGCGCTGATGCTGGGCGCGGTGATCGGCTTCGTGCTGGCATGGCGTTGGATGCACAGGAACGTATCATGATGCCCGAACCGCTCGTCTGGATCGAAGCCGTGGGCGCCCTGCTGCTGGGACTGGTGCTGGGGTTCGTGCATTTCGGCACGCTGGCTTCGGTGAGCGAGGATTACCTGAACGGGCGCACCGGGCGCGCTGTGGCCGTGCATCTCCTGCGCATGGCGGTGATGGCGGCAGTGCTGTTCGCGCTGGTGAAATTGGGCGCGATCCCGCTGCTGGCGGGCGCGCTGGGCATCGTTATCGCTCGCGCCGTGGTGCTGCGCCGCGCGCGGAGGGAACCATGAAGTCTCCGCTCATCGTCGAACCGATGTTTCACATCGGCCCGGTGCCGGTCACCCAGCCGGTGGTGGCGACATGGGTGATCATGGCGGTGATGGTGCTTGGTGCGCTCCTGTTGAAGCGCCATCTGAAGCAGCGTCCGGGCAAAGTGCAGGTGGTTGCCGAACTGGTTACGGGCGCGCTCGACGATCAGATCCGCGATGTCGTGCAGTCCGATCCGGCGCCGTACCGGGTGCTGATCGGCACGATCTTCCTCTTCGTGCTGATCGCCAACTGGTCGGGCGCGCTGCCGGGGGTGGAGCCGCCCACTGCGCATCTCGAAACCGATGCCGCGCTGGCGCTCATGGTCTTCGTGGCCACGCTCTACCATGGCGTGCGCTCGAATGGTTTCATCGGTTATCTCAAGACTTTCGCCCAGCCCACCTGGGTGATGATTCCGCTCAACCTCGTCGAGCAGATCACCCGCACATTCAGCCTGATCATCCGCCTGTTCGGCAATGTGATGAGCGGCGTCTTCGTGATCGGCATCATGCTCTCGCTTGCGGGGCTGCTGGTGCCGATCCCGTTGATGGCGCTCGATCTGCTGACGGGCGCGGTGCAGGCCTATATCTTTGCCATTCTTGGCTGCGTCTTCATCGGCGCCGCGGTCAGCGAAGGCCGCGAAGCCGGTTCCCCTGAACGGAGTGCTCCATGACAATTGAAGAAATCAGCGTGCTTTCGGCGGCCATCGCCGTGTCCTTCGGGGCGCTGGGGCCGGGGCTGGGCGAAGGCCGGGCCGTGGCCGCCGCGCTCGATGCCATTGCCCGCCAGCCGGAATCGGCGGGCACGATCTCGCGCACGCTCTTCGTGGGGCTCGCCATGATCGAGACCATGGCGATCTACTGTCTGGTGGTCGCGCTGCTGGTGCTCTTCGCCAATCCTTTCGTGAAGTAAGGCGGGAGCGCGCGGCCCATGCGCATCGACTGGTGGACCATCGGCCTGCAGACCATCAATCTGGTGGTGCTGCTCTGGCTGCTGGGGCGGTTCTTCTTCCGGCCCATGGCGAAAGTCGTGGCCGACCGGCAGGCTGCGGCGAACGCGCTGCTCGATGATGCCAAGGCGGTGCAAGACAAGGCGGCAGAGGCCATCCGCGAAGCGGAAGCTGAGCGTGAACGCACTGTGGCCGCCCGCGAAGCCGCGCTGGATGCCGCGCGCAAGGAGGCGGAAGGCCAGCGCGCCAAGCTTGTCGAGGCGGCCCATGCCGAGGCCCAGCGGCAGCGCGCCGATGCCGAAATGGCCATCGCCCATGCGCGCGGGCAGGCCGAGGCGCAGATGACCCGCCATGCCAACGAACTGGCCGCCGACATGGCCGCCCGCCTGCTCGAAGGGCCGGGCGCGAAATTGCCGCTGTCCGCCTTCCTGCCGGAACTGGAACAGGCGCTGGCCGCGCTGCCCGAAGCGACGCGCGAAACGCTTGCCACCAGTGCATCTCCGGCCTCGCTCGTCAGCGCCCGCCCACTGGCGGATGAGGAGAAGAACATGGCGCGCGACACGATCGAACGGGCGCTGGCGCATGAGGCTGCCCTGGCCTTCGATAGCGATCCCGCCCTGATCGCCGGGCTTCGGCTGAGCGGCGGCATGGCCGTGCTCGATGTCAACTTGCGTGCGGATCTGAACCGCGTGACGGCCAGGCTGGACAAGCAGGATGGATGACGCGGCTTTCCCGGCGGACCTCGGCACCCGCTGGCTGGAGCAGGGCCGCGAGCGGCTGAAGACAGTCGATCTCACCCCCCATGCCGAAACTTTCGGCGTGGTAGAAGAAGTGGCCGATGGCATTGCCCGCATTTCCGGCCTGCCCGATGTCCGCCTCAACGAGCAACTGCGCTTCGAAGGCGGCGAGATGGGCCTTGCCCTCACGCTTGATGCCGATGCGATCAGTGCGGTCATTCTCGACAATGCCGCCGGAATCGAGGCGGGGATGCGCGTTTCGGGCACCGGCGAAGTGGTAC
Source organism: Novosphingobium beihaiense (assembly GCF_022832375.1). Classification (GTDB taxonomy): domain Bacteria; phylum Pseudomonadota; class Alphaproteobacteria; order Sphingomonadales; family Sphingomonadaceae; genus Novosphingobium; species Novosphingobium beihaiensis. The sequence continues at coordinate 175,713 of NZ_JALHLG010000003.1, read as the reverse complement.
GCGTGCCGGTGGGGGAAGGGCTGCTGGGCCGGGTGGTCGATCCGCTGGGCCGTCCGCTCGATGATGGCGATCCAATAGAGGAGGCCGGGCGCTTACCAGTCGAACGCCCGGCGCCCGCGATCATTGACCGCGATCTCGTCTCGCAGCCGGTCGAGACGGGCGTGTTGGTGGTCGATGCCCTCTTCGCGCTCGGGCGCGGGCAGCGTGAGTTGATCATCGGCGACCGCGCCACCGGCAAGACTTCTGTCGCGCTCGACGCGATCATCAACCAGAAGAACTCGGACGTCTTCTGCGTCTATGTCGCGGTGGGCCAGCGGGCGAGCGCCATAGACCGCGCGATCGAGGCGGTGAAAGCCCACGGAGCCCCCGAACGCTGCATCTTCGTGGTCGCCTCCGCCGCCGAAGCGCCGGGGCTGCAATGGCTGGCCCCTTTCGCGGGCTTCACCATGGCTGAATATTTCCGCGACAAGGGCCAGCACGCGCTGATCGTGATCGACGATCTCACCCGCCACGCCGCCACCCACCGCGAACTCGCCCTGCTCACGCGCGAACCGCCGGGGCGCGAGGCCTATCCGGGGGACATCTTCTACCTTCACGCCCGCCTGCTCGAACGCGCCGCGCGGCTCTCGCCCGAACTGGGCGGCGGCTCGCTCACCGCGCTGCCGATTGCCGAGACCGACGCGGGCAACCTCTCTGCCTATATCCCCACCAACCTGATCTCGATCACCGATGGGCAGATCGTGCTCGACAGCCGCCTGTTCGCCGCGAACCAGCGGCCTGCGGTCGATGTCGGCCTTTCGGTCAGCCGCGTTGGCGGCAAGGCGCAGAAGCGGGCGCTGCGGCAGGTCTCGGGGCGGATCAGGCTCGACTATGCGCAGTTCCTCGAACTGGAGATGTTCACCCGCCTTGGCGGCGTCTCCGATCCGCGCTTCAAGGCGACACTGACACGCGGCGAGCGCATCCGCGCGGTGCTGGCTCAGCCGCGTTTCAGCCCAATGCGGCAGGCCGATCAGGTGGCGCTGCTGGCCGCGCTCGATGCCGGGGTGCTCGATGCACTGGAGCCCGATGCCATCGCCGCGTTGCGGCCCCGGATCGGGGCTGCGCTTGATGGTGCGGCGGGCGATCTGGTGGCGGCGGTCGAAGCGAACGAAACGCTTGACGATGCCGCGCTGGAGCGGCTGGCAAACGCCGTTCGCTCGCTCACGGGGGCCGCTCATGGCTGAGCGGCTGAGCGATGTCGAAGACCGGATCGACAGCGTTCGCCAGCTCTCCTCGGTGATCTCCGCCATGCGCGGCATCGCCGCCGTGCGCAGCCGCGAGGCCAATGCGCGGCTGGCGGGCATCCGTGAATATGCAGACACCATCGGCAGCGCGATTGCGCAGGCCCTGGCGCTCTATACGGAGGATGGCGCCGGTCCCGGCAGCGACGGGAGCGATACCGGCCGCCTGTTCATCGTGGCTCTGTGCGCCGAACAGGGCTTTGTCGGTGCCTTCAATACCCATGTTCTGGATGCGGTGCAGGCACTGGTCGAAACCGTAGGCATGGAGCGGGCCGACTTGCTGATGGTCGGCAGCCGGGGCGTGGGGGCAGCGCGCGAGCGCGGGCTGGAACCTGTCGATTGCATGGCGATGGCAGGGCATGCGGATCAATTGGCGGCGCTGGCCAACCGTCTGGCGGACAGGCTGTTTTCACGCCTTCAGGAGGGGAGGGCGAGCCGTGTCGTGATCGTCAGCGCCCGGCCCGACGAGGCGCATGCGGCACCGTATACGGTGACGCGCCAGACCGTGTTTCCCTTCGATTTTGCGCGTTTTTCTCCAGCCAATCTGACGCAGCCGCCGCTGGTGCACTTGCCCGCTCCGCTGCTGCTGGCGCGGCTGACCGACGAATATGTCTTCGCTGAGCTATGCGAGGCGGTCACTCTGTCCTACGCTGCCGAGAACGACGCCCGGATGCGCGCGATGATCGCCGCGCGTGAAAATGTCGGCCGCAAGCTCGACGAACTGACCGCCACCTCGCGCCGCCTGCGGCAAGAGCAGATCACCGAGGAACTGATCGAACTGGCAGGCGCTGTGCGCGATTGACGGTTGCAAGTGGGAAAGACGGCCCCTCAGGCCGGGGCGTAAGTGATGATATCGCCCGCACTCACGCCCAGCAGTCCGGCCGCCTGCTCGTCGAGCGCCACGCCGCCTTCGGTTTCGCGTGCATGCCCCAGGCAGGCGCGGAAATCTGCAAGGCGGCCGCAGGAGACGATGTGCGTAGGGCTGTCGTCTTCCGCTGAGACCAGCGCCGTCACTGTTGCATCCTTGGCTTCGCGGACAGTGCGGATGCGGTCGGTATCGGCCATCATCGAGGGGCCGCCGTCGAAGATGTCGATATAATTCTGGAACTTGAAGCCCTCGTTCTCCAGCATCCGCATTGCCGGGCGGCCCGAATAGTGCGGCTGGCCCATGACTTGCCGCGCGCCTTCGGAAAGCAGCGCGGTGTAGATCGGGTGCTTGGGCATGAGATCGGCGATGAACTGGTTGCCGTGCCTTGCGTTGAATTCGTCGGCATCGCGAAAGCTCATGTCGAAGAAGCGCCCGGCAAGGCCGTCCCAGAACGGCGAGTTGCCGGCATCGTCGATCGCGCCGCGCAGTTCGGCCAGGGTGCGGTCGGCGAAGCGGGCGCGGTGGGCGCGGATGAACAGGTAGCGGCTGCGCGCCAGCAGCTTGCCCACGCCCGAAGAGCGCTCGGTAGGATCGAGATAGAGCCCGCCCACTTCGCTCGATCCGTCGAGATCGGTGCACAAAGTGAGCATCTCGGCGCGGAACGTGCGGTCCAGTTCCTTGGAATGCTGGGTGATGCGGCCGATGCGGTAGGAGTAGAACGGCAGCTCGGTGCCCACTTGCGACATGATCTGGCAGGTGCCGCGCACTTTGCCGGTCTCGGTGTCTTCGAGGATGAAGACGAACAGATCATTGTTCAGCGTATCTTCGGGCCGGGCGAAGGCCATGGCGGCGCGGTGCAGCTTCTCCTGCAGCGTCGGTTTGTCGGGCGGCAGGTTGGTGAAGCCGCCGCCGGTGCCCTTGGCCATGCGGTAGAGCGCGTCGAGGTCTTTTTCGCGGGCGGTTCTGAGGAGAAAGCTCATAGAGTGATACCCTGCCGGTCCAGACGGTGCATGACCAGGGCCGTCAGCCGTGCGCGGGCGTCGAGCGAACTGGCGAGCAGGAATTCGTCCGGGGAGTGGATGGAGCCGCCGAGCGCGCCCATGGTGTCTAGCACCGGCACGCCGCAGGCGGCGATGTTGTTGCCGTCGCACACGCCGCCGGTGTCCTTCCAGCGCATCGCCTGCCCGAGGTCGGCGGCGGCCTGCGAGACGAGGCCGTAGAGCGCCTCGGTTTCGGAGCCGATCGGTTTGGGCGGGCGCGATACGCCGCCGGTAAGGTGGATCGAGACGTCGTGTTCCGCTGCCACTTCGGCAATGGCGGCATCGATCATCGCCTGAGCCACCTCGGCCAGTTCCGGCGTGCGCGGGCGCAGGTTGAAATGGAGAATGGCGAGATCGGGCACCGTGTTGTTGGGCGCGCCGCCCTCGATCCGCGCCGGATTGACCGAGAGCCCCTCGCGCCGTCCGGCCGCCAGTTTCAGGGCGAGATCGCCCGCCGCGACGACGGCATTGCGCCCGTCCTGCGGATTGCGGCCCGCATGGGCGGACTTGCCGTGGATTATCGCGGCATAGTTGCCCGAGCCGGGCCGCGCGCGGGCCATCGAGCCGTCGGGCAGGGCAGGTTCGTAAGTCAGCGCCGCCATCTTGCCGCGCGCGAGCTGCGCGATCAGCGCTGAGGAGGAGAGCGAGCCGGTCTCCTCGTCGCTGTTGATGAGGACGTCGTAGCCGAGCGTGGGATTGCCGCGTTCATAAGCGGCAAGACCGGCCAGCATCAGCGAGAGGCCGCCTTTCATGTCGGCCGTGCCGGGGCCGTGCAGGGTGTCCTCGTCGAGCCAGTCGCAGGTCTGGAAGGGGTGATCCTTGGCATAGACCGTGTCCATGTGGCCGGTCAGGATCACCCGGCGTTCGGCCTCCGGGCGCACCGAGACGACGAGATGGCGGCCATGGGCGACGGCGCGCATGTGGCCTTCGCTGTCGGCTTTCTCCACCGGCACGGGTTCGGCGAGGCGCACTTCGCCCGGCAGCACGGCGAAGGCCTCGGCCAGCTTCGCGGCCATGGCAGCGAGGCCATCGAGATGGGTCGTGCCGCTGTTGATGGCGGCCCATTCCAACGTGCGCTCCAGAATCGGCGCGCGCTCGATGGGGGCGATGAGGGCCTGTTCTTCGGGCGTCAGGCCGCTCATGCGCGCAGTTTTCCCGAAAGAGCGCCGGTGTTGCCTGCGGCGCTCGCGGCTTCGAAGCTGGCGACGGGATAGGCACAGTAATCGGCCGCGTAATAGGCGCTGGGGCGGTGGTTGCCGCTGTCGCCCAGGCCGCCGAACGGCATCGATCCGGCAGCACCGGTGGTGGGCCGGTTGCGGTTGACCACCCCGGCACGGCATTCGTGGATGAAGCGTTGCCATAGCCCGTCGTCACCGCTGATCAGGCCCGCAGAGAGGCCAAAGCGGGTGTGGTTCGCGGCCATGAGAGCAGCATCGAAATCCGCGACGCGGCGCACTTGCAGGACGGGCGCGAAAATCTCCTCGTCCGGCACGCCCACGCCGGTGACATCGAACAGCGCCGGGGTGACGAAGGCGGCGCTGCGCCCCTCGATCCCGGTGAAGGGGCGGATCACTTTCGCGCCGTGCTCCACCAGCGCTTCGGCGCGGGCCATGGCCGACGTGGCGGCGGCATCGGAGATCAGCGGGCCGATGTAGGGTTCTGGCGTCTCGTTCCATGCACCGATGGCCAGCCGTCCGGCAAGTTCCTCGACGGCGGCGGTGAGTGCAGTGCCGAAATCATTGTCCGGCACGATCAGCCGCCGCGCGCAGGAGCAGCGCTGGCCGGTGGTGACGAAGGCGGACTGGACGACGATGGCGGCGGCTTCGTCCACATCGCCGTCCCATGCGACGAGCGGATTGTTGCCGCCCAGTTCGAGCGCCAGGATCACGTCGGGCCGGTCCGCGAAGATGCGGCGGAAATGCGCGCCTGCCGCCGCCGAGCCAGTGAAGAGCAGTCCGTCGATCGGGCCGGAGACCAGCGCCTCGCCGGTTTCGCGTGCGCCTTGCAGGATCTGGAACACGCCGTCCGGCAGGCCCGCTTCCGCCCAGCATTCGGCCATCGCCGCGCCGGTCGCCGGGGTCATTTCGCTCGGCTTGAACACCACCGTGTTGCCCGCGAGCAGGGCCGGGACGATGTGGCCGTTGGGCAAGTGGCCGGGGAAGTTGAACGGGCCCAGCACGGCCATCACCCCATGCGGGCGGTGGCGCAGCACGGCCTGGCCGAAGGGCATGTCCGTATGCTTCTCGCCCGCACGCTCGGCCTGCGCGGCGATGGAGATGCCGACTTTGCCGATCATCGAGCCCGCTTCGGCAAGACCTTCCCAGCGCGGCTTGCCGGTTTCGCGGCAAATCGTTTCGGCCAAGGCCTCCTTGCGGGTTTCGAGTGCGGCCTTGAAGCGCTGCACGGCTTCCACGCGCGCTTCCACGGGCAGCGCTGCCCATTGCGGGAAGGCGCTGCGGGCGCGGTGCAGGGCGGCGGTCACCTGATCGCGGCTGGCCATTTCGCCTTCCCAGACGAGATCGCCGGTGGCGGGATCGAAGGATTGCAGCATAGTGGTCATTGGGCTCTCGTGACTGCGAAGATACCGGTGGCGTTGCCGCTGTCGAACGTGAGGTCGAGCAGGCCGGTGGCCGGGTCAGTATCGCGGGTGATGAATTCGTAGAACGATCCCGGCACGTCCATCACCGTCTCGCTGCCGTCGGGCAGCCGGAACGGGCGGCTGACGGTGTCGGCGAGGATCGCGGTCTGGCGCACGCGGCCGTTCTGCGAGACTTCGACGGCGGGCTTCATCGGATAGCCTTCCGCTTTCAACTCTTTGGCCAGCGCGGTGACATCGGGCACGCGGGTGGTGGCGTGGTTGAAGGCATTGCCTTCGGTGGCGATCCAGCCGCCTTCCTTGCTGTGTTCCAGCAGCGCGCGGTAATCCTCCAGCGCAGGGGCCGGGTGCTGCCGGCCGAAGGCGCGCAGCAGGCCTTTCACGATGGTTTCGGCTTCTTCCATTGAGCAGGTGCCGTCGCGGGCCAGAGTGTCGAGCGCGGCCTGTTCGGCCTTGCCCAGCGGATCGCTGGAGGCGCCGAAAATCCGTTCCGCCGCGGCCTGAGCCGCCTCGGGCAGTTCGCTGACGTGCAATTCGGAAACAAAGAACTGCGGGATCGTTTCCGGAAAATCGCGGTGCACGAAAGCGCGGCCGGTCATCTTCAGGGCGGGCAGGGGATAGAGGCCGCCCACTTCATAGCCCAGAGGCGCCAGAATGCGCGCGAAGGCGGTGTAGCCCCGGGGCAGCGCACCGCAAGGGCCATCGATCGTGCGCAGGGCGCCGTGATCGAAGACGATTGGCTCACCCGTGGCACGCACGGCTTGCACATAGCGGGCGGCGGTGGGCACGCGGTCCACCAGATCGAGGAACAGCGCCGCATTGAGCGCTATGGCCACGTGTGCGCGGCTGGGGCGGCTGGAGCTGCCGCGCAAGTCCGGCGCGATGGCCAGTGTTTCCAGCGTCCATGCGGCGCGGGCCTCGCCAACCGCGGCAGCGAGCAGGTGTGCGAGTGTTTCCGCATCGTGGGCGGCATTGGCAGTGGGGGGAGCCATGACATCCTCGTTGTTCAATTGTTGCGTGTGGGCGGAACATTAGGAACTTGGCAGGGGGAAGTCCATGCGCCGCCGGTCTGGGGGCGGGATAACCTTCCCAAAGGGGGATGACGCCCCGGCGATGCACGGCGGTCTTGGGCTCCGATGACTGGACAGGCTCCCGTCCAGACGCTTCCATGGCGAGAAACGCCGCATCGGCGGGAGAAGGAAAAGCACATGGCGGCGATCAGCACGGGTTTTATTGGAATTGGCAGTCAGGGCGGGCCGATGGCGCACCGGATGCTGCTGCGCTTTCCGCTCACGGTCTGGGCGCGGCGCCCGGAAGTGACCGCAGAATTTGCCGAAAAAGGCGCGACCGTCGCGGCTAGCGTTGAGGAATTGGGCGCGGCTTGCGATCACGTAGGACTGTGCGTGGTCAACGATGCCGACGTGCTGGAAATTTGCGGGCGGCTGGTGCCCGCGATGAAGCCGGGCAGCCTGCTGGCGCTGCATTCCACGATCCTGCCCGAAACCGCGATCAGGGTGGAGGCGCTGTGCGGCAGCCATGGCGTGGCCATGGTCGATGCCCCCGTCAGCGGCGGCGCGCCGGGCGCCGAGGCAGGCACGATGACGGTGATGTGCGGCGGATCGCAGGCGGCTTTCGATCAGGCAAAGCCGGTGTTCGAAAGCTTCGGCAAGCTGATCGTGCTGCTCGGCGGCGCGGGCGCGGGGCAGAAAGCCAAGATCGTCAACAACACGCTGATGGCCGCCAACATGGGCCTGGCACAGGCCGCGCTGCAGGCGGGCGAGGCGCTGGGTGTGGACCGCAAGGCGCTCGCCGAACTGGTCAAGGCCAGCTCCGGCCGCAGCTTTGGTTTCGAAGTCTATGCCCGCATTCCTGAGCCGCGCGCGTTCGAACACGGCGCGAAGATGCTGCTCAAGGACACCAACCTGCTTGCCAGCATCTTGCCCGGCAGCGCGGATACGGCGATGCTGGAGAGTGTGGCGAAGTCGTTCCTGCTGCTGGCGACCGAGGGATAGAAACAGCGTGCCGGGCTAGGCTGGTGGCTGTGTTTCGTCCGTCATGCCAGGATGCCAGCCGCTCTGTGCCAGAATGGCGTCAGGGTCTTCGAGCTTTAGCAGCACGCGAAGGGCCGCGCGCTTGTCCTTGGCTTTCTGGTAGTAGGCTTTCGCAATGCGGTATCCGACCCAATAGCCGAGATCGCCGGGATGCTCGGGCGTCCCCGGGCCATTGTAGAGCCAGGCGGAGATATCGGTACTGTCCTTGTCCAGAAGGAATTTTCCCTCGATCTCTCGCTCGTGCCCCTTGGTCCAGTTCGCGAGATGTGTGTTGCTCACGCTGCCGGAGGTGAGCCAGGCCATCAGTTCCGCCACGCCCTCGGTCAGCGATTGCTTGAGGAGGTTTGCCGGAATTGTTCCGTCATTGAGTTCGGGCGCCTGCTGGATGTGCCCATATTCATGCGCAATCAGATGCAAGAGCCGGTCGGAGAGATCGGCTTCCAGCCAGTTCGAACGGCAAGTCACTTCCAATCCAATCAGCACGCCGGATTCGCCGGTCGTTCCACCACTGTTGTTGCGGCCGATCAAAATGGTCACGGGGGGGAACGTTGCGTCTGGATCGAGTTCGGCCAACTTGCGAAAGGCGTTTTTAAGTCGAGCCGATACTGTGGGCAGAACATTCAAGCATTGGCGTGCATGATCATAGACCTCGGGGTTCCCGGCAATAGCTTTGGCCAGCGCTTCGCCCGAGACGATCCGGTACGGCACGAACTGGCGAACACCGTCGGTGCCGCCTTCGATATACTCCCGTTGCAGAACTTCTGCCGAAGGCTTGCCTTTGGCAGCGTCGTAGATGGCATAGAATCTTGCGACGTCACTGGTGCGAATTTCCGCCGTCTGGCGTGTGTCGGCGTATGCGGCACCGTCAGGAACCGCATGCATCGCAAGGGCGGCCACAGCGCCAAGCCAATTCAGTTTACCCATGCGCGCCAAACTCGTTCGCCAGCGCCGTGGTGATCCGGAGCGACAGGGCGTGTGAGCGCGCGATCGGATCGATGAAGTCCTTGTGGATCTGTGCATAGCCTGCCGCGCTGGAATCCGGGTACTCGCTCGGCGCGTCGATGGCGAAGTCGCTGATCGAGGGGAAGTGGACCGGGAAGGCGCGGCGCAGCTGGGCAAGGCCGTCTTCCACGCGCAGGCTGAAGAACATCTCCAGCACGTCGTCGCGGCTGATGTCGTTGGCGCGGCTGAAAGGCGGGACCATGACCGCGCGCAGGAACATGTGCTTGAACAGCGCGATGCGCAGCGCCTGCAGCGCGCCGAGGCTGCGGCGGGTGTGTTCGCGGTCCTTGATCGGCGGGTCTTCGTCCGGGATCAGGTCGAGCAGCTTGTGCAGTTTCAGCGCATCGACGCGCAGGCGCGAGGCGAGGCGGCGGAACACGCCGGTGCGGTCATCCTTGGTGAGGTATTCCGCCAGCGTCAGGCAGGCCTCGGAAATGTGCTGCTCGTGCCCGCGATAGGGGCGGCTGGCCCAGTAGGCCGAATTGAACAGCTCGCCATAGGCCGCCGCCGTCTTGATCGAGGCGAGCGCGTTCGCCGCGCGCACCAGTCGCACCAGTTGCCGCCCGCGCGCGCTTTCGGTCAGCATTTCGGCGATCTCCTCGCGGTTGCCGTCCGACGCGGTGCCCATGCCCGCGATCACGTTGACCGGATAGCCGAGCTGCTGGAGGATCGCGTTGTGCGGGATCGCGCGGATCTGGCGCAGGCTCATCGTGCGGTCGGCGGCAAGGTCCGACTGGCGGCGCGACTTGCGGCTCCCGGTATCGTTGAGCAGGCCGAGGCCGAAAGCCGTGATCGCCCGGCTGTAGGTCGCGCTTTCGAGGTGTTCGTGCTGCACCCGGCGGATCGCGCGGTAGAAATCGAGGCTAAGGTCGGTGCGGCGGTAGAACACGTCGGTCGGCGCGTTGATGTCCGCACCCCATAGCGGCTTTTCGGCCATGCGGGTGAGCATCGCCAGCGCCAGCTCGTCTGAACCGAACCACAGATAGCCGTCGCCGCCCTGAAACGAGACTTCGGGCTCCAGCCGGATCCCGGCGCGCAGGAAGCGGCGGCGGGCCCAGGGCGGCATCTGCCAGTCGAAACGGTCGTCCACGCTGGAGGGGTGGCAGCCGCGGCCCATCGATTCGCCGCCGGTGTTGAAGATCAGCGCGGCGACATCGGTGAGCCCGTTGGCCACCATGGCCTCGGCCAGGCGCCCGTGCAGGCGCTCGATGGCAAGCGCCGCCGGGATCTGGCCGACGAAGCGGCCCGCGTCCGAAAAGCCCGTCTGGATCGAGATGCGCCCGCGCTTCTTGGCGTATTCGCGGTAGGCCGGTTCGGACAGCACCGCATCGAGGAAGCGGCCGCCGTGTTCCAGCGCGGATTCGGTCTCGAACAGGGGGGAGACGTCCACCTTGTCCTCGATCCCGAATTTCTTGGCGAAATAGAGCGCGGCCAGCACGGTGGTCGGCTGTTCGCACTCGGCCACCAGCATCCGGATCGGCGCATCGGCGTCGATATGGCCAAGGATCTGCGCCATGGCGAGGAACTGGCGCACGGCGGTGCTGTTCTCGATCGCGAGCGCGGCGAAATTGGACTTCAGCGGTTTCACGTCCGCCAGCAGCTCGCGCATTTTCATCAGTGCGGCCTGGCTGGCGAGGCTGAGCTTGCCGTCCGGATCGATGCGGCGGCGGATCGCGTTCTGGAGCTGCGAGGCATTCACGCGGAAGTGAATCCAGCCCATGCCGAGGCCGTCCGCGCGCATGGCGGCGGCGGTGACGAGCAGCTTGCAGGCGGCCTCCTGCCCGGCGTGGCGGGCCTCTTCCTCCAGCTCCGCAATCACGCCGGAGAGGCTGGTGAGCTTGTCCGGATGATCGGCCGTCAGCGCATTGGCAGCGGCGGAAAGCGCTTCGGGCTCGCTCAGGTCCCGGCTGAAATTGGCGGCCATTTCCGCCGTATGCGCCGCCGCGCGGGCGAGGCGGGCGGCGATTTCGGGCTCCAGCCCTTCGAGGCTCTTGGCATAGCCGGACAGGCGCTGCGCCTTTTCCTGCAGGCGGTAGCGGATCGAGGTGGACCAGCCGATATCGGTGCGCCCGTCCATGTCATAACCGACCCAGGAGGCGAAGCGCACCGGCATCGGTTGCAGGCTTTTCCAGCGCTTGGGCCAGCGGGCGGCGGCGATGTCGAACAGGCGGGCGCAGATGCGGTCGCGCGCTTTCTGACCCTTGGCGATGGCGGCCATGGCCTTTTCGTGTTCGAGATCGAGCGTGATGGTGTCGCGCTCGGCCGAAGCGACGCAAACGGTGGCATCGCTGTGATCGCCGGTCGAGGCCGAACGGGCGACGGCTTCGGTCTGCGCGCTGGTGAGCAGGAACGTGGGATGCGCGGTGAAGACGACATGCGCGGCCGGACGCTGCCAGCGCACGGCGAACGCGGTGAAGTCGTCTTCATCCGCCGCCGCGTCGAGCCGGGCGTCGTTTTCTTCGAGAGAGACAGTTTCGAGCACGCGGCCGAGGCGGATGGCGCGGGCGCGCAGCCCCTCGCATTCCATCTCGGCCACGAGAGCCTCGATATCGTCGAGGCTCATTTCGCCGTTTTCCAGCTTGCGCGACAGTTCTATGCCGAGCTGGAAGACCGGATTGTAAAGCGGCGTCTGCGCCGTCAGCTTGTGGAGTTCCTGAAGACGGGCTTCGAGATCCGCGACGGTGGAGAGCGCCGGGCCGGTCATCGAGCGAGCCCTGCCGCCGCGCGGGCCGTCGCCTCGATCCTGGCCACATCGGGCGCCCCCTTGGGTACCATCCAGCTTCCGCCCACGCAGAGCACGGCATCGAGGGCCAGCCAGTCCGGCGCGTTGTCCATGGTTACGCCGCCGGTGGGGCAGAACTTCGCGGCCGCCAGCGGGGCCGAGATCGCCTTCAGCGCGGGCGGGCCGCCCGCCGCCATGGCGGGGAAGAACTTCAGCCGGTCGAATCCGAGTTCGAGCGCGAACATCACGTCGCTGGCATTGGCGGTCCCGGGCAGGAAGGGGATGCCGGACTTGGCGGCGGCTTCGCCCAGCTTGGGCGTGAGGCCCGGCGAGACGATGAACTCGGCGCCCGCGTCGATCGACTTCGCCAGATCTTCGGGCGTGAGTACGGTGCCTGCGCCGACGACGGCGCCGGGAACCTGCTTCATCACCTTGATCGCCTCGATCGCGCATTCGGTGCGCAGCGTGACTTCCAGCGCGGGCAGCCCGCCTGCGACCAGCGCTTCGGCGATGGGCAGCGCGTGTTCGATATCCTCGATCACCAGCACCGGGATGACCGGGGCCAGAAGCATGACCTTTTCGACGGCGGCGGATGAAGTGGTCATTATTGCAGATGCTCCCTGGCGAAAGCGGCAGCCGCGCCGAACAGGCCGGGCTGCGGATGAGTGATAAGCTTGACGGGAAGCCCCGCCATCATGCTGGCAAAACGGCCCTTGGCGCGGAAACGTTCCGCAAAGCCCGATTTCTGGATGGTCTCGCGGATACGGTAGCCAAGCCCGCCCGCGATCACGACGCCCGAGGCGCCCTGCGCCAGGGCATAGTCGCCCGCCGCTGCGCCCAGCGACAGGCAGAACCGGTCGACGGCGGCAGCGGCAAGGCTGTCTTCGCCCGAAGTGCCCGCCGTCCAGATTTCGACATCGCTCAGTTCCACGACCGCGCGGTGCTCCATGGCGGCCAGCGTCTGGTAGATATCGACAATGGCGGGGCCAGAGACGACGCGCTCCACCGAGACTCGGTTATGGCGCTTGCGCAGCCGGGCGAGGATGGCGTCCTCGATCAGGTCGAGCGGCGCGAAGTCGATATGGCCGCCTTCGGTCGCCTGCACATGGTAGCCGCCCTTTCCGTCGCGCCAGACATGGGCGACGCCGAGGCCGGTGCCGGGGCCCAGCACGCTCAGCGTGCCCGAGGCGGGCAGCGGCGTTTCGGGCCCGGTGAGGTGGATGTAGTCATCCTCATGCGCGCGGGCGACGGCATGGCCGACGGCGGCGAAATCGTTGACGATGGTGTGGCGCGTGGGGCCGAGCATCTCTTCGATGCGGCCGGGGCGCAGGATCCAGGGGTTGTTGGTGAACTTGATGATCTCTCCGCCCACCGGCCCGGCGACGGACATCGCGACGGACGGGGGCAGGGTGCCGCCGTTCATCTCGCGAAAGGCCTGCCAGGCGAGCTGGAAGCTGCCGTGGTCCTTGGTGTGGAGGGTGGCCGGTTCGCCCAGCGTGATCGTGCCGTCCGGCGCCACAGTGGCGATGGCGAAGCGGGCGTGGGTGCCGCCGATATCGACGGCGACGAGTTCAGTCATGCCGCTCTCCATCTTCAATCCTCCCTGTTCCGCTTGCGGAATGGGGAGGGGGACCGCCCGCGCAGCGGGTGGTGGAGGGGGCAGAAACCCCTCCGTCACGCACTTCGTGCGCGCCACCTCCCCATCCCCTGCGGGGACAGGGAGGATTTTGTGGCGTGATCGCTGTCATAGCCCTGCCGCCTCCAGCATGGCCGAGCCGCCCTGTTCGGCGCCGCCTGCGCCCATGCGGAACATCGCGAAGAGTTCGCGGCCCATGCCTATGGCTTCGGCAGGTGCCGCTGCCGGTTCGCGGCCTGTAAGATCGGCGGCGGTCGAAAGCGAACCGTCCTCGGCGGACAGGCGCACCACATCGCCATCGCGCAGATAGGCGAGCGGGCCGGGCTTGCCGTCCTTGGCCAGCGCTTCGGGCGTGACGTGGATGGCGGCGGGGACTTTGCCCGATGCGCCCGACATGCGCCCGTCGGTGACGAGGGCGACCTTGAAGCCGCGATCCTGCAGCACGCCGAGCGGCGGCGTCAGCTTGTGCAGTTCGGGCATGCCATTGGCGCGCGGGCCCTGGAAACGCACGACGACGACCACGTCCTTGTCCAGCTCGCCTGCCTTGAATGCGGCGCTGACCGCTTCCTGCGTGTCGAACACGCGGCAGGGCGCCTCGATGGTCCAGCGCTCCTTGTCGACCGCGCTGGTCTTGAAGGTGCCGCGCCCGAGATTGCCCGAGACGAGACGCATGCCGCCATCAGGCTGGAACGGGTCGGAAACGGGGCGCAGCATGGTGTCGTCGCCGGTTTCGGCGGGGGCGGGGGTCCAGGCGAGGGTATCGTCCATCAGCACCGGTTCGCTGGCATAGGCGCTCATCCCGCCTTCGGCCACGGTGAGGATATCGCCATGGGCGAGCCCCGCGCCGAGCAGTTCCTTTACCACCCAGGCCATGCCGCCTGCGGCGTGGAAGTGGTTCACGTCGCCCGAGCCGTTGGGATAGACGCGGGTGAGGAGGGGAACGGCGGCAGACAGCTCGTCGAAATCCTCCCAGTCGATCACGATGCCTGCTGCGCGCGCCATGGCGGGCAGGTGGATCGCATGGTTGGTGGAGCCGCCGGTGGCAAGCAGGCCGATCACGGCATTGACGATGGCCTTTTCGTTCACGACTTCGGCCAGCGGGCGGTAATCGTTGCCCTTCTTGGTCATGGCCGCCAGCCGCTGCACGGCGGCGCGGGTGAGGGCCTGGCGCAGCGGCGTGTTCGGCGGCACGAAAGCGGCGCCCGGCACGTGCAGGCCCATCATCTCCATCATCATCTGGTTGGAGTTGGCGGTGCCGTAGAACGTGCAGGTGCCCGGCGCATGATAGCTGGCGCTCTCGCTCGCGAGCAGATCCTCGCGGCCCACCTTGCCTTCGGCGTAGAGCTGGCGGGTCTTCTGCTTTTCCTTGTTGGAAATGCCGCTGGGCATCGGGCCCGAGGGGATGAAGACGGCGGGCAGATGGCCGAAGCGCAGCGCGCCCATGACCAGACCGGGCACGATCTTGTCGCAGATGCCGAGCAGCGCCACGCCGTCGAACATCGCATGGCTCAGCGCGACGCCGGTGGACAGGGCAATGGTATCGCGGCTGAACAGCGACAGCTCCATGCCGTCAAAACCCTGCGTCACGCCGTCGCACATGGCGGGCACGCCACCCGCGACTTGCGCCGTCGCGCCCACTTCGCGGGCGAAGAGCTTCATCTGCTCAGGGTAGCGGCCATAGGGCTGATGGGCGCTGAGCATGTCGTTGTAGGCGGTGACGATGCCGAGGTTGATGGCGCCACCGGTGGCGATGGCGGGCTTGTCCTCGCCCGAGGCGGCGAAGCCGTGGGCAAGGTTGGAGCATGACAGGAAGCTGCGGTCGGAATGACGGTCCCGCTCCTGTTCTACAAGGCCAAGATAGCGGTCGCGCGTGGGCTTGGAACGCTCGATGATGCGGTCGGTTACACGCGCGACCACGGGGTTGAGATGGCTCATGGGCTTCTCCTGATCTTTTCTGGCCCGGCCGCGAGGGCTCGCCGGAGGCGCCACTAGCGGGGCGGCCCTGACGGCCGGGATCAATTCAAACTGTGTTCCGGAAGGAGGGCTATTCGTGCCAGGTCACGCCGTCGCGCTCGGCAAGCGCGATGGCGGCCGACGGGCCCCAGCTTCCGGCTGTATAAGTCTTGGGCTCAAGCTGCTGTTCCTCCCAGCCGGCGCGGATCGCATCGATCCATTCCCATTGGGCCTCCACTTCGTCACGGCGGACGAACAGGGTCTGGTCGCCCTCGATCAGGTCGAGCAGCAGGCGTTCGTAGGCGATGCGCCGCTGCGGCCCGGCAAAGGCATCCGCCATCGAGATTTCCAGCGGGATTGAGCGCAAGCCGATCCCCTCACGGTCGAGGCCAGGCACTTTGGCCATCAACGAGAGCGTGATGTTCTCGCTCGGCTGGATGCCGATGACGAGCCGGTTGGCCACGGTCTTAGCCCCGCGCCCGGTGAAGATCGAATGCGGCACCGGGCGGAACTGGACGATGATCTCAGTCGTGCGGCGCGGCAGGCGTTTGCCCGTGCGCAGATAGAACGGCACGCCCTGCCAGCGCCAGTTGTCGATATGCGCCTTGATCGCGACGAAGGTTTCGGTGTCCGAATCCTTGCCGAGTTCCTCGTCGTATCCGGGTACCGCCTGCCCGCCGATGGCGCCTGCGCGGTACTGGCCAGTGACGGTTTCGCCGGTCTTCACCGCCCGCAGCGCGCGCAGAACCTTTACCTTCTCGTCGCGCACGTTGGTTGCGTCATAGGAGACGGGCGGTTCCATCGCCACGAGCGCGAGAAGCTGCAGCATGTGGTTCTGCACCATGTCGCGCAGGGCGCCCGAATCGTCATAATAGGCCACGCGCGATTCCAGCCCGACCGTCTCGGACACGGTGATCTGGACATGATCGATATGGGCCGCGTTCCACAGCGGCTCGAACATCAGGTTGGCAAAGCGCAGCGCCAGCAGGTTCTGCACGGTTTCCTTGCCCAGATAATGGTCGATCCGGTAGATCCGGTCTTCGGGGAAAGCGGCGGAAACCGCGTCGTTGATCACCTTGCTGGAGGCGAGATCGATACCCAGCGGCTTTTCGAGGCCAATGCGCACGCGCTCTCCCGCCAGGCCACTGCTGGAAAGGCCGTGGATGGTGGGTTCGAACAGGCTGGGCGCGGTCGACAGGAATATCGAAAGCCCTTCCTGCGGCGTGCCCACCTTGTTGGCCAGCGCGTCGAAACCGGAAAGATCGTTGGCGTCGAGCTGCTGATAGCTCAGCCGGTTGAGGAACGTGGCCATGCCGCCCCGCCGGTTGGCCGGCAGGAACTGTTCGAGCGATTCGCGCGCGAAGTTGCGGAAGCCGAGATCGTCCATGTCCGACCGGGCCGTGCCGATAATCTCGATCTGCGGATCGAGCAGATCCTCGGCGTCGAGCGCGCAGAGGGAAGGCAGGAGCATCCTGCGGGAAAGATCGCCGGTGGCGCCGAAGAGGAGCAAGCGATCGGAAGTGAATTTCGTCACGAAAACCTTTCCATCGGGAAAACCGCGCTCCTCCTCGCGGCCTTGTGAACGGGGGGCCTCCCGGGGATGGTCGTCACCCGTTCGGCTCTCGCGCACGCAGCATAACCACTGTCTGGGCGGTTGGCCAGCGGGCAAGAGCCCCCTGCTGCAAGCAGTTTGTGGATTTGATTGCGGAATTGCCTCGGTATTGCCATTGCCACTGGACTGTCTCTTTCAAATAGTAAGGACGGACCTTCGTGCGTGGCAGCCATATGGTAACAGTGTGGCAAGAGGATGCCGGAAAGGGGAAATGAACACATGACCGTCGAGGGAGTCTACCTCCTCGAACAGTTGCAGACGCCTGCGCTTGTCGTATCGCGGGGGCAGGTGCGCTTTGCCAACAGTGCGGCCCAGGGATTGCTGGGCGCGCATATTATCGGGCAGGACGTGCGCATCGCCATCCGCGATCCCAAGGCAGTGGCTGCAATCCTGAGCGATACTGGCGGTCTGGCGCAAGTGACCGGCCTTTCGACCGGCGGCTCGGTTTGGGAAGTGGATTGCAGGGCGCTGAGCCCGACCGACCGGCTGGTTAGCCTCTACGATCTTTCCGAGCGGGTCAGCGTCGCCAAATCCCATGCCGATTTCGTGGCCAATGCCAGCCATGAACTGCGCACGCCGCTGGCCAATGTGCTGGGCTACGTGGAAACGCTGCTAAACCCCAAGGCGGGCGGTGACGAGACGGTGCGCAACCGTTTCCTCGGCACGATCCGCCATGAAGCGCAGCGCATGCAGGCACTGATTGGCGATCTCATGTCCCTGTCGCGGATCGAGGCGGTGAAGCACGAGGTGCCCTCGGACCAGATCGATCTGGTCGCGCTGGCGCACGAAGTGGTGGGGGAATTCCGCAGCGGCGGACAGGTTTCGGTTACGGCCAATTGTACCGATGCCGTGATTGCCGGGGACCGCGGGCAGCTTTCGCAAGTGCTGCGCAACCTGATCGACAATGCGCTCAAGTACGGCAAGCCGGGCGGGGCGGTCATGGTTTCGGTCGAGGCGGCCAGCACCGGCTGGGTGCTGGTTTCGGTCCAGGACGAAGGCGAAGGGATTCCGCCCGAGCACCTGCCGCGCATCACCGAACGCTTCTACCGCGCCGATACCAGCCGCAGCCGGGCGGCTGGGGGAACCGGCCTGGGGCTTTCCATCGTCAAGCACATCGTCGAACGCCATCGCGGCCGCTTCGATGTTGAGAGCCGGTTAGGAGCGGGGACGACAGCTTCCCTTATGCTGCCGCTTAAGGAAGTTTAGCTTCTTTCCCGCATAAGCTGCCCCTTGCCGTCGCGGGTCGCGATAACGGGGGCGGGTGTTGCTCCCCTCTGCAGGGCCTTGCGCGGCAGCCGGGCGGACATCGATGTCCGTCCGGTTGCTAGGAAGGTTCAGGGGGGTTTTGATAGTGAATATTACGCTTCGCACTTCGGCGCTTGCGCTGGCCGTTTCGGCTGGCTGGGCGATGCCCGCGCATGCGGCCGATGCCGCATCGGTGCAGGAAGAACTCGCGGCGATGCGCGCGCAGATGCAGGCCATGGCCCAGCGTATCGATACGCTGGAAGGGGAACTGGCCGAGGCCAACGCCAAGGCGGATACCGCCAGCCAGGCCGCACAGGTGGCAGCACAGACCGCAACCGAAGCCAAGGCCACGGCCGAAAAGGCTCCGCCCGTGCAGGTGGCTTTC
Organism: Novosphingobium beihaiense; assembly: GCF_022832375.1. Lineage (GTDB taxonomy): Bacteria > Pseudomonadota > Alphaproteobacteria > Sphingomonadales > Sphingomonadaceae > Novosphingobium > Novosphingobium beihaiensis. The sequence goes on along the minus strand of NZ_JALHLG010000003.1, from coordinate 157,323 downwards.
AAGGGCGCGCCCGAATTCAGCGGTGAGGGCGGCTGGCGTTTCAAGCCGCGCGGCCGTGTTCAGCTTGACGCAGGCGGCATCAATGCGCCTTCCGGCCTGTCCGGCTCGGGCAATGACCGTCTGGGCGTCGGCACCGAACTGCGCCGCGCCTGGATCGGGTTCGAAGGCGCCATGCCGGGCGGCGTGGGCTACCGGGTGGACGTGAGCGTCGGCGGTTCGTCGGTATCGCTGGCCGATGCCTTCGTGTCCTACAAGGCAGGCAGGCACGTCACTTTGAAGCTGGGCAACCAGAAACCGTTTACCGGCCTCGAAGACCTGACGGCAAACCTCTATACCAGTTTTACCGAGCGTTCCGCTGTCAGCGAGGCGTTCGGCTTCGAGCGCCGCCTTGGCCTGAGCGCGCAGTATACCAGCGGCGATGTAATCGTTCAGGGCGGCGTGTTCAGCGACAATCTTTCGACGATCAGTGCCGATACCGCCAAAGTCTGGAGCGTGGACGGCCGTGTCGTTTTCGCGCCCAAGCTGGGCAGCAGCACGCTGCATCTGGGCGGCTCGGCGCACTACAAGGAACTGGGCGGTTCCGTGGTTTCGTCCCGCTACCGTGCGCGCCCGTTCCTGCATTCGACCGACCTGCGCCTTGTCGATACCGGCACGCTTGCGGCGGATAGCGAAACCCAGCTGATGCTCGAAGGTGCCTGGATTTCCGGCCGCTTCCATGCGTCCGCCGAATCGCGCTGGATGAAAGTGAGCCGTCCTGGAGTGGCCAATTCCACTTTCACCGGCGGGTATGGCGAAGTGGGCTATCTGCTGACCGACGATACGACGGCCTATTCCGGCGGTGTCTTCAAGCGGATCAAGCCCCGGCACGGGCTGGACAAGGGAGGCATGGGCGCCGTGCAGGTCAATGCGCGCTATGACTGGGTCGATCTTGTCGATGGTGGCATTATGGGCGGGCGCCAGAAGACGGCCGGACTGTCGCTTGTCTGGATCCCCGTCAGCAACCTTCGTCTGCTCGTGAACTACGGCCACTCCTGGGTCGATGACGCCGCGGTTACGGCCGATGGTGACGGTTCCTACGGCATCGATTCCATGGGAATGCGCGCGCAAATCGATTTCTGATCCCTTTCCAAGGCCGCTTCCGGCTTGTCCGGGCGGCCTTCGCTGGGGCCCCGGGGCAGCTGGATCGCATTGATCCGGTTGTTCCGGGGATCGCGATATCTGAAGGCAGGGCCGGATCCCCGGTTCCTGCCTTTTGTCTTTGGCCCGAGGCTTCCCGGCGATTTTCGCAATACGGCGGCACGCGGGGACTGTAAGCCTGCGTCCGGGCCTGGACGATTTACGTTCCGTCCGTCATCAAAGTGAAATATAACAGTCATACTGGCGTCGCCAAATTGTAACCTAGTGTTCATAAGGGGTGCTGGAAGTGAGGGCTATCATTCGCGTTTCGACGGTCGCTTTGGCCGTTTCCGCCGGTTGGGCGCTGCCCACTCAGGCCAGTGCCGCCGATGCGGCATCCATTCAGGAAGAACTCGCGGCGATGCGTGCGCAGATGCAGGCGATGGCGCAGCGGATCGATTCGCTGGAAGAGGAACTGGCCACCGCCAAGGCCGAAGCGGCTTCCGCTGCACAGGTTGCCGGGGATGCGACGCAGGCCGCCGCCGCCGCGCAGACTGCCGCTGCCAAGGAACCGCCGGTGAAGATCGCGTTCAAGGGCGCCCCGCAGATCAGCACGGACGACGGCTGGAGCTTCAAGCCGCGCGGCCGCATGCAGGTCGATTTCGGCAGTGTGAACGGGCCTTCGGGGCTGACGGTGGGCGAGCAGGCGCACCTTGGCTCCAGCGTCGAGTTCCGCCGGGTCTATCTGGGCTTCGACGGTTCGATGCCGGGCGGTTTCGGCTACCGGGCGGAGATCAACGTCGCCAATTCCGATGTGTCGATCAACGACATGTACCTGACCTATCAGGCGGGCAGGAATGTCACCCTGACGCTGGGCAACCAGAAACCGAACTGGGGGCTGGAGGAAATGACCTCCGATCTGTTCACCAGCTTCCAGGAGCGCGCCAGCTTCTCGCAGGCGTTCGGTTTCGAGCGGCGGATCGGCCTCAATGCTCAATATCTGGGCAAGGGCGTGGTTGCGCAACTGGGCGTCTTTGCCGACGATCCCAAGTCGCTGGGCAGCGACAGCGACAAGTCGTGGAGCGTCGATGGCCGTCTGGCCGCGATGCCCAGGGTTGCGGGGGGCACGCTGCATCTGGGCGGCTCGGTTCATGTGCGCACGCTCAATGATACAATACCGACCGTCACGTATCAGACCCGTCCGTTCGTCCACACGACCGATCTGCGCTTCGTGAAGGCGGGCATTGGCAGCGCCACGCAGGAGCGCGGGCTGGGGCTTGAAGCTGCCTATATCAAGGGCCGCTTCCACGCGACGGCGGAAAGCTTCTGGCAGACCGTTCGCCGCACCGGCTTCAAGGATCCCACTTTCAATGGCGGTTACGCGGAAGTGGGTTACCTGCTGACGGACGATACGACCGCCTACAAGAACGGCACCTATGGCCGCATCAAGCCCAAGCATGGTCTCGACAGCGGCGGCCTCGGCGCGGTGCAGATCAATGCCCGTTACGACTGGCTGGATCTGACGGATGCCGGAATCCGTGGCGGACGCCAGCAGACCGCCGGGATTTCCGCGCTGTGGATTCCCACGGACTATGTGCGCTTTATCCTCGATTACGGGCATGTCTGGGTGAAGGACGCGCCGGTCACGGCCAATGGCGATGCCAGCTATGGCGCGGATGCCATGGGCATGCGCGCGCAGTTCGACTTCTGATTCCGTAGCAAGCGCTGGCAAGGCCGGGCACTGCGCTCTGCCCGCGCTTGCAACCTGGCGTTCCTGCGCCTAGACCGGGCCCGTTGGGTTTCTTGTCGCAAAATGTCGCAGAAATTGGCCAAAAACCAAGCATTTTTCAGCAATTTCCGGAATCGGCATACAATGTCATGTCTTCGTCATGGAAGTGTCATTGTACCCCAATAGGGGCGTTCCAGAATAAAGCCCAAGGGGTAAGTCTATGCGTTCGACCAACACATTCATCTTCGCTGCCGTTTCCGTCCTCGCGCTCAGCGCCTGCGGCGGCTCGGGCGGATCCGGTTCCGGTGCGCGCGATTACGTGACGGCCGTGGGGTCTTCCACGGTCTATCCGTTCGCCACCGCCGTGGCGGAAGAGTTCGCCAAGTCCGGACACAAGTCTCCGGTCATCGAATCGACCGGCACCGGCGCGGGCATGAAGCTGTTCTGCGCGGGCATCGGTGCTCAGAATCCCGACATCGAGGATGCTTCGCGCCGCATGAAGAAGTCGGAATACGAACTGTGCCAGAAGAACGGTGTGACCGACATCGTCGAAGTGCAGGTCGGCATCGACGGCATCGCCTTCGCCGAAGACAAGAAGGGGCCTGGCTTCGAGCTGACCCCGACCGATATCTACAAGGCGCTGGCCGCCAATCCGTTCGGCAAGCCCAACACGTCCAAGACCTGGAAGGATGTGAATCCTTCGCTGCCCGCCGAGCCGATCCTCGTCTACGGCCCGCCCTCGACTTCGGGCACGCGCGATGCGCTCAAGGAGCTGATCCTGCAGGCCGGCTGCGATACCGACCCGGCAATGGGCGAGCTCAAGAAGAGCGATAAGGACAAGTACGAGGCGGTCTGCCACGACATCCGTGAGGACGGTCCCTATGTGGATGCGGGCGAGAACGACAATCTGATCGTTCAGAAGCTGTCGCAGAACCCCAAGGCCATCGGCATCTTCGGCTATTCCTATCTGGAAGAGAACATCAACACGCTGAACGGCATCCCGCTTTCGGGCGTGAAGCCGACTTACGACGCCATTGCGAACTTCAGCTATCCCGGCGCGCGTCCGCTCTACATCTACATCAAGAAGCAGCACCTCGGCCCGATCAAGGACCTCAAGGCCTATGCCGAGGCCTGGACCCAGGCCTGGGGCCCCGATGGCTACCTCAAGCCGAAGGGCATGATCATTGCCACCGAAGACGTGCGCAAGAAGAATGCCGAGGTCATTGCCAACATGACGCCGCTCGATCCGAGCGTGCTGAAGTAAGATCCGCAGACACTTTGTGCGCAGGGGCGGCCCGCCGGGCTGCCCCGCAAGCCTGAATGCCCAGAAGTAAAGGACGTTACGGCCAGTTATGATTCTCTCAGGAGTTCTCCTGGCCGTGATCGGCCTGGGCCTTGTCGGCTGGTTTGCCGCACGGGGCCGGGCCCGGCTGCTCTATACCGGCCGGGGATCGATGCATTCGATGCCTGGCTACCACGGCTGGCACATGGCGCTGTGGATCCTGGTTCCGGCGCTGCTGGCCTGGTCTGCATGGTCGATGATCATGCCCGGGCTCGTCGATGGGGCCGTCATGGCCGATCCAGCCGCTGTGCAGCTTCCCGCCGGTGACATGCACCGGGCGGCGGTGCTGGCCGATGCCCGCAACCTTGCCGCCAATCCAGACGCCGTGGCTTTCGATCCGCTGGCCGAGGAACTGGCCAAGCCGATGCGCGCGGCACAGGGGCGTTTCAGTGCGATTGGTGCGCTGCTGGTGCTGATCGTCGCGCTGGCGGGCGGCGGCTACGGCTTCACCCGCGTCCGTGCGGGCTTCCCGGCGCGGACCCATGTCGAACGGGCGATTCTGGCGCTCCTGCTGATTGCCTCGCTGATGGCGATCCTGACGACGTTCGGCATCGTTGCCTCGCTGTTGTTCGAGGCCGGGCTGTTCTTCAAGGATGTATCCCCGATCGCCTTCCTCACCGGCACCCATTGGGCGCCGGGCAATGCGCGCGGCGTCGATATCGATGGCAACTTCGGCGCGGTGCCGCTGTTCTGGGGCACGATCTATATCGGTGCGATCATCGCCATGATCGTGGCGATCCCGCTCGGGCTGATGAGCGCGATCTACCTCACGCAATATGCATCGAGCACGATCCGCAAATGGGTGAAGCCGATCCTCGAAATCCTCGCCGGTATTCCCACGGTGGTCTACGGCTACTTCGCCGCGCTGACGGTGGCGCCGCTGATCCGCGACACCGCCGCTTCGCTCGGCGTCGCCAACCCTTCGACCGAGAGCGCGCTGGCCGCGGGCCTTGTCATGGGCGTGATGATCATCCCCTTCGTCTCCTCGATGGCCGACGATGCGCTGGCCGCCGTGCCGCGCGCGATGAGCGATGGTTCGCTGGCACTGGGCGCGACCCGTTCGGAAACGATCAAGAAAGTGCTGCTGCCCGCCGCGCTGCCCGGCATCGTCGCCGGTGTGATGCTGGCGATCAGCCGTGCGATCGGTGAGACCATGATCGTGGTCATGGCCGCCGGTGCCTCTGCGCGTCTCAGCGCCAACCCGCTCGCCTCGATGACCACGGTGACCTACCAGATCGTCCAGATGCTGACGGGCGATCAGGAGTTCAACAGCCCCAAGACCCTCTCCGCTTTCGCGCTGGGGCTGGTGCTGTTCATCGTCACTTTGATCCTCAACATCATCGCCCTGCGCGTCGTCAAACGGTTCCGCGAAGCTTATGAGTAATAACTCCACTTTCAGCTCGCCGGCGTTCGCGAAGCGCCTGGCCCGCCGCCACGCGGCAGAGCGCCGCTTCAAGCTCATCGGCCTGGGCGCCATTGTGCTCAGCCTCGCCTTTCTGGCGCTGCTGCTGTTCATCATGATGCACAACGGGCTGGGCGGCCTGAACTGGAATTTCCTGTCAGGTTCGGATTCCACCGATCCGCACACGGCCGGTATCTGGAGCGCGGCCAAGGGCTCGATCCTGACGATGCTGGTGACGCTGCTGCTCTCGTTCCCGATGGGCGTGCTGGCGGCGATCTACCTTGAGGAATTCGCGCCGCGCTCGCGCTGGATCGAGCTGGTCGAAGTCTCGATCAACAATCTGGCGGCGGTGCCTTCGATCATCTTCGGCCTGCTGGGCCTTGCCGTCTTCATCAACACGCTGAACCTGCCGCGCTCCTCGCCGCTTGTGGGCGGGTTGACGCTGGCACTGATGACGATGCCAGTCATTGTCATCTCCGGCCGCAACGCGATCAAGGCGGTTCCGCCCTCGATCCGCGATGCCGCGCTGGCAGTGGGCGCTTCCAAGGTGCAGGCGGTGTTCCACCATGTGCTGCCGCTCGCGCTGCCCGGCATCCTCACCGGCACCATCATCGGCATGGCCCGCGCGCTGGGTGAGACCGCGCCGCTGCTGATGATCGGCATGCGCGCCTTCATCGTCACGCCGCCGGGCGGGGTCACCGATCCTTCCAGCGTGCTGCCGATGCAGATTTTCCTGTGGTCTGACGAGATCGACAAGGCTTTCGTCCAGAACACTTCCGCCGCCATCATCGTCCTGCTGGTCTTCCTGCTGGTGATGAATGGCCTTGCGATCTACCTTCGAAACAAGTTCGAAGTGCGCTGGTAGGGACATGACCGAAACCAAGCTTACAGCCCGCAACGTCGACGTGTACTATGGCCCAAAGAAGGCCATAGACAACGTATCGATCGATATCGACAATGGCATCGTCACTGCCTTCATCGGCCCTTCGGGGTGCGGCAAGTCGACGTTCCTGCGTTCGCTCAACCGCATGAACGACACGATCGCCGGGGCCCGCGTGACGGGGGAGATCCTGCTCGACGGTGAGGATATCTACGCCCCGTCGATGGACCCGGTGGCCCTGCGCGCCCGCGTCGGCATGGTGTTCCAGAAGCCGAACCCGTTTCCCAAGACGATCTACGAGAACATCGCTTACGGCCCGCGCATTCATGGCCTTGCCTCTTCCAAGGCGGAGATGGATGCGGTGATCGAAAGCTCGCTGACCAAGGCGGGCCTGTGGGACGAAGTGAAGGATCGTCTTTCCGACGCCGGAACCGCGCTATCGGGCGGCCAGCAGCAGCGCCTGTGCATTGCCCGCGCGATCGCCGTCAGCCCCGAAGTGATCCTGATGGACGAGCCCTGTTCGGCGCTCGACCCGATCGCGACGGCCAAGATCGAGGAACTGATCGACGAGCTGAAGGAAAACTATGCGATCGTGATCGTCACCCACTCGATGCAGCAGGCCGCCCGCGTTTCCCAGCGCACGGCTTTCTTCCACCTTGGCAACCTTGTGGAGTATGGTGAGACCAGCGAGATCTTCACCAACCCGCGCGAAGAGAAGACCAAGGACTATATTACCGGCCGCTACGGCTGAGAAGGAACACGCCATGGTAGACCATACCGTCAAGGCATTCGATTCGGAGATCGGCCAGCTTCGCGGCCTCGTCGCGGAAATGGGCGGCCTGGCCGAAGTGGCCATCCGCGATGCCATCACCGCGCTCACCCAGCATGACGAGGACCTGGCCGAGCGGGTCGTGGCCGCCGATGCCAAGCTCGATGCGCTGGAAGCCGAAGTGGATCGCCTTGCGGTGCGCACCATCGCCCTGCGCGCGCCGATGGCCGACGATCTGCGCGATGTGATCGCCGCGCTCAAGATTTCAGGTGTGATCGAGCGTATCGGCGACTATGCCAAGAACATCGCCAAGCGCGTCAATGCGCTGGAAGGGCGCTACAAGATCGAGCCGGTGACGCTGGTGCCGACAATGGCCGAGATCGCCGAGAGCATGGTGCGCGACGTTCTCAACGCCTATGGCTCGCGCGATGCGGCGCTGGCGGTGGAAGTGATCCGGCGCGATCAGAAGCTCGATCAGTTCTACAACACGCTGTTCCGCTCGCTGTTGACGCACATGATGGAAAACCCGGCCACCATCACCAGCGCCGCGCAGCTGCTGTTCATCGCCCGCAATCTGGAACGCATCGGCGACCATGCGACCAACGTCGCCGAGATGGTATACTACGCTGCCACCGGCGAATACTGCACCGAGCGTGACAGCCAGACCGACGATACGGGGCTGAGCGCATGAACCCCACCGTTCTTGTCGTCGAGGACGATACGGCCCTGTGCGAGTTGCTGACCTGGAATCTCAGCGCCGAAGGCTATGAAGTGCGTTCCACCGCCGATGGTGAGGAAGCGCTGCTGATGGTGCGTGAGCAGATGCCCGATGCCATCGTGCTGGACTGGATGATCGAGCAGGTGCCGGGCATCGAAGTCTGCCGCCAGCTGCGCAAGGACAAGGAGACTGCGCAGATCCCGGTCATCATGCTCACCGCGCGCGGCGAGGAAGAAGACATGATCCGCGGGCTCAAGACCGGCGCGGATGATTACGTCACCAAGCCGTTCTCCCCGCGCGAACTGATGGCCCGGATCGAGGCGCTGCTGCGCCGTTCCCGCCCGTCGCTGGCAGGCAATGTGCTGCAATGGGGCGATATCGAGCTGGACGCCACCAGCCACCGCGTGCGGCGGGGCGGCGAGCCGCTGCACCTTGGCCCCACCGAATTCCGCCTGCTGCGCTATTTCATGGAACGCCCGAACCGCGTTGTCTCGCGCCAGCAGATTCTCGATGGCGTCTGGGGCATGGACTCGGACATCGACGAGCGCACCGTGGACGTCCACATTCGCCGCCTGCGCAAGGCGATCAACCGCGATGGCGACACCGATCCCATCCGCACCGTGCGCGCCGCCGGTTACGCGATGGACGTGAATTGAGGCGAGGCTTTCAGGCCGCGTTTTGAATTGTCTCCGCTTGTCCTGAGCGAGGTCTTACGTCCGGCAAATTCCGTCCGTTCGTGTCGAGCCCTTCGACGCGCTCAGGATAAACTTCGGGCTGAAAGCCCGAAATCGAGACACGCCAGCACTGTGCCAACGTGTCTCGACTTCGCTCGACACGAACGGGAAGGGCGGGGCCACTGATCGCCCCTGCGCCTTGCCGGGGCATGCCAGCCCACTAATGTCGCTGCCGAACCATATCCACGGGACAGGCGCATGACGGGCATAGGCTTCGGCTACCTTTACGATTTCCGCAATCCGGCACAGTGGCAGCAAGCGCCCGAAGCGCTCTACAGCGAAACCCTGGACGCTATCGCCGAGACCGAGGCGCTGGGCTTCGACGGCGCCTGGGTGCCCGAGCATCATCTGGCGGACGATGGCTACATGTCCTCGCCGATGGTGGCGCTGGCGGCCATCGCCGCGCGGACCAGCCGGATGCGGATCGGTTCCGGCATCGCGCTGGGGCCGCTCTACGAACCGCTGCGCTTTGCCGAGGATTGCGCGGTGCTCGATACGCTGTCTGGCGGGCGGCTCGCGATGGGGCTGGCGATCGGCTACCGGGCCCGCGAATATGCCGCGCACGGGCTCGATTTCACCAAGCGGGGCGCGCGCTTCGATGAATTCCTGCACATCGTGCGCCGCTTGTGGGACGGCGAGACGGTCGATTTCGAAGGCAAGTTCTTCAACCTGAAAGGCGCCAAGGCCCGTCCGCTTTCCAGCCGGGGACAGATTCCGCTCTACATCGGCGGCTTTGCGCCCAAGGCCATGGCGCGCGTGGCGAAATATGGCGATGGCTACTTCGGCAACGCGGATATCTGGCCGCTCTACAAGCAGAAGCTGGAAGAGCAGGGCAAGGACCCGGCGCAGGCCAGGATCTGGATTCAAGGCCTGATGATGGTGGTCGCGCATGACAAGCAGGCGGCGCTGGACGAACTCGCGCCCTACTATCACCACGTCAGCAATGCCTACGGCGAATGGATGAACGAGGACAAGGCGATCGGGCTCGACGATGCGGCGATGAAGCCCATGGACCTCGATGCTTTCAAAGCCAGCGGCATCATGCAGATCCTGACGCCGGACGAGGCGATAGGCTACTTCACCCGTCTGCTGGAACAGGCGCCGGTGGAGCATTTCACGATGATGAAGCCACCCGGACTTCCGGCGGAGCGCTTCCTCGCCTATGCGCAGACCTTTGCACGGGAAGTGATCCCGGCATTCCGGTGAGGGCGAATTGACGAGCGGGGCACGGGAAACAGGGGCAGGCGGCGAACGCCGTGGCGGAGGCAGCCCGCAGTCGGTGACGCGCGTCATCCGCCTGCTGGAGGCTCTGTGCGCCAGCAACGAACCGGTTTCACTGGCTGATCTCAGCCGCCGTCTTGCCACGCCCAAGAGCAGCCTTGCCGCTCTGCTGCGCGGCCTTGCCGATGAGGATCTGGTGATAGCGGCGGATGGTGCCTGGCGGCTTGGCCCCGGCGCTTTCGGGCTGGGCAGCGCGCTTACAGAAGCGCGCCGCCGCCTGCACAGTTCCGATCTGGTCCGCGAAGGTATGCGCCGCCTGTGCGAGCGGACAGGCGAGACCGTGCTGCTGGCCGTGGGCGATCATGAGGGCGGCATGGTGACTTATGTTGATCTCGTCGAGAGCCGCAATGTCGTGCGCTATTCGGTCTCGATCGGAGACCGGCGCCCGTTCTACGCAACGGCAGGCGGCCGTGCGTTGCTGGCGACCTGTTCGCCGGAGGCCGTGAAGTCCTACCTCAAGCGCGTGGCCCCCGAACGCCTGGCCCGCACTACCGAGATCGATCCTGTTGCCTTGGCCGGGGCGGTAGAACAGGCCCGCCGCGACGGTTTCGCACAGACCGTTGATCAGGCGGCGGACGGCGTGACCGGCACTGCCAGTGTGATCCGCGATGCGGCAGGCGGCGTGGTTGGCGCATTGGTGGTTGCAGCGCCCAGCGAGCGTGCGCAGGGCCGTCTGGATGAACTGGCTGGGCTGGTGCTGGACGAGGCTGCCGCGATCTCTCGCAGCCTGGGGTTCCGGTGATTTAGGGGCCGCGTCTCAATCAGCACCACGTTCCGTTCGTGTTGAGGCGCAGAAGCGGCCTATTCCACCTCGAATACCAGCAGTACATTGCCCGGCATCTTCGAAACGAAGCCATAGCCTGACGAGACGATGAGCTGGCCGCGGTCCGCCACCGGCGCCGCCCCGCCGCTCATCGCGCCGCCTTTGGCGGGCACCCCATTGACGGTGGTAAAGTCCTGGGCAGTGTCGAACTGCCAGAGTTGTGCGCCGGTTTCGGCATCGAGGATGCGCACGTAGCCATCATCTCCTCCTGCCAGCACCAGTTCGGGCGTTACGGTAAAGGCGCCGCTGTTGCCGGGCACGCAGAGCGGGCGGCCCTTGCAGACTTCGTCAGGCGCGGGGGCACTCCACAGCGGCGTTCCGGCCGCAAGATTGAGCGCATGGAGGCCGGGGGCTGGCGGGAAAGGGCGGTCGACGAAATCGGGCATGTCGCTGATGGCAACGTAGACGCGGCCGCTGTCCGCCGCGAGGCCGAAGTGCACGCCGCCCGCCATACCGCCGCGCCCCACCTGCCGGTGCCAGGCCAGCTTGCCGGTCTGTGCATCCACGGCCCAGACTTGGCCCGATTTCTGTCCGCCAAGGACATAGTCTCGTCCGTCTTTGCCCGTGGCGAGAACAGGGAGAGCGCCGAAGTCATAGTCCGGCCCGGCGTCTTCGGGGCAATTATCGGGATCTGGCGTGACGCAATCGACATTCCAGGCATCGCCTGCGAGCGCCTGAAAATGCCAGCGGATCGCGCCTGTGCGCAAGTCCATCGCGACAAGCGCGTCGGACAGGTCCGTTGCCGGATGGGTGTAATTGTCGCCTGTCGCCACGATCAGGTTGCCGCGCTTGCGGTCGATGGCGATGCCTGCCCAGACCGGCACGCCCGAGGGGCCGAGGGTATTTCCACCGGGTTGCGGCCTGGGTTCGCCCACCAGCCAGGTCCGCCACTTTTCGGCGCCCGTGCGGGCATCCAGCGCAAGCACCGAGCCACGGAACGAGCAGCACTTGTAGCCCGGCGTGGCCGCTGCGGCCTCTTCCAGTGAAGAAACCGGCACGTAGAGCGTATCGCCATGGAGCGCCGGGCTGGCGGTGATGACGGCGGCAGGATGTTCGTCTGCATGGACTTTCCAAACCAGCTTGCCGGTAAAGGCCTCTACGGCATAGGCGTTGCCTGCCCAGTCGCCGAAATAGGCGAGGGGCACGGCACCGGCATCGCCTGCTTCCCAAGGAGAGAGGACGATGGCGGTGCGCACTTCCGCGCCGGCGTCGAATGTCCAGCGCATGCAGCCGGTTTCGCGGTCGAGCGCATAGACCTTGCCGCCGTGGCTGCCCGCGAAGATCGCGCCGCCGCCCAGCGCCGGTTGCGAGCGGGCGCGGCTGGCCTGCGGGAAGCCGAAGGCCCATTTCAGCCGGAGCCTCCTCACGTTCGTCTTGCCGATCCCGGCCTGCGCGGTGGAGATCGAATGAGTCGCGGCATGGTCCAGTCCTGCTCCGGCGAAGGCGGGGATCTGCCTGCGGTCGAACGCTGCGTGGTCTGGGGCACAAGGCGGCGGTTCCGGCAGCGCCGCCTGCGCGGTGCCAAGGGCCTGGCCGGAAAGGTGTTCGGCCACTTTTACTTTCTGTTCGCGGCTGAGCGCGGAACCTTGCGCCTGCATGGCGCCGCTGGTCAGTGCCGTGACAATGGCATCGGGCGTCATGTAGCTCAGCAACACACGCGCAGGCGCCCGGCCCGCGCCGGTTTCATGGCAGGCCGCGCATGCGGTGCGATAGACCTGGGCGCCTTCGGGAAACTTCTCGCCTGCCGGGGTGACGCCCGGAGTGTTCTTCACGGTCTCTGCAGAGGCAGCACCGGCGAAGGAGCCTGCGGCGGCCAGGAGAATGGCCAGCAGCCCGAAGGCCAAAGGCGCCAGTCTTGGCGGAGGCAGCGCGCGATGCGGCTTCATGAAATTCCCTCTCCCGAATCCCTTTGCGGAAGAAGGAACAGCAATCGGCAGGGACGGTCAAACCCCGGGAACGGGCAAGCGCCTTATGCGGCGCTTTTCAGCGCGGGGCCCTGGCCATTGACCGCCGCCACGATGGCACGAAGGAACTGGCCGGTGGCCCGTTCCCACGAATAGAGCGCGCCCATCGCCGCTGCCTGTTCGCGTTCGACGCGCAAGGCGGCAGTGATGGCCTGTTCCAGATCGTTGGAGATGGCGCCGCCCGGGTGGGGCAGGCGTGTTTCGACACCGCAGCCATCGGGGCCGAGGATGTCGATCGGGCCTGTTACTGGATAGGCCGCCACAGGCGTGCCGCAGGCCAGCGCCTCGATCACGACGAGGCCGAAAGTGTCGGTCAGGCTCGGGAACACGAAGCAATCGGCGGCGCGGTAGGCAGACGCGAGTTCCTCGCCCGCCAGCGCGCCGAGGAACAGCACGCCGGGATAGCGGCGCTTCAGGCTTTCGAGCGCGGGGCCATCGCCTACCACGACCTTGCTGCCGGGCACATCGGCGGAGAGAAATGCCTCAAGGTTCTTTTCCGGCGCGACGCGTCCGACATTCAGCAGAACCGGACCGGGCAGGGCGGTCATGGCCGGATGGCGCGGGCCTTCCGGTTTGAACAGGGTGTGGTCGATGCCGCGGCTCCACGGCCGCGTGTGGGCGATACCGCGTCCGGCCAGTTCGTCTGCCAGGCTTCGGGTGGAGACGAGCACGGCGCTGCTTGGTGCGTGGAAGCGCTGCAGGATCGGCCAGAAGTATTCGGCCGAAAGCCCGGTGCGCACAGCGGCATATTCGGGAAAGCGGGTATGGAAGGCAGAGGTGAACGGCACCCCGCGTGAAAGACACCAGCCGCGCGCGGCCCAGCCGATCGGCCCTTCAGTGGCGATATGGACGATTTCCGGAGCGGCCCGGTCGAGCATCCGGCGCACGCCGAAGCGCGGAGCCATCGCCAGCCGGATCGAGGCATAGCCGGGCATCGGCACGGTCAGGAACCGGTCGGGCGTGATCGTCTCGACACTGTGACCGCGTGCGCGCAGTTCATCGAGTGTGGCGGAAAGCGAGCGGACGACACCGTTGACCTGAGGCAGCCAGGCGTCGGTCGCCAGAGCCAGTTTCACGCGTTTGCTCCAGCCGGTGCTTCGGCTGCGGCCGCGGCGCCCAGCTCGCTGACGGCAACCTCGCTGGCATGGCCGCCGGTCTCGGCGACCCAATCGATGATTGCGATGTTGCCTTCGAAGTCTTCGGCCAGCGCGGTGCAGCTTTCCACCCAGTCGCCGTCGTTATAATACGTGATGCCGCCGAACTGGCGGATCTCGGCGCAGTGGATGTGACCGCAGACCACGCCGTCGAACCCACGGCTCACCGCTTCGGACGCAACAGCCTCTTCATAGCTGCACACGTACTGGACCGCGTTCTTGACCTTCTTCTTCATGTAGGCCGAAAGCGACCAGTAGGGCATTTTCAGGCGGCGGCGCACGGCGTTGAAGGCGATGTTGGCGCGCAGCAGCATGCCGTAGGCCTGGTCACCCAGGAAGGCGAGCCACTTGTGGTAGAGCACGACGCCATCGAATGCGTCGCCATGGGTGATCAGCAGCTTGCGCCCGTCCACTGTCTCGTGAACCGCTTCGAGCGCGAGTTCGACGCCGCCGAAAGTCAGCCCCGCATAGTCACGCAGGATTTCGTCATGGTTGCCAGCGATGAACACCACGCGGGTGCCGCGATGCGCCATTTTCAGGATGCGGCGCACCACTTCGTTGTGGGCATCGGGCCAGTACCAGCCCTTGCGCAGCCGCCAGCCATCGACGATGTCGCCCACCAGATAGAGCGTCTTGCACTCAACCGACCGCAGGAAATCGACCAGCAACGCCGCGTTGCAGCCGCGCGTGCCGAGGTGGATGTCCGAAATCCAGATCGTGCGGTACTTGCGCTTGGGCCGAAAGCCCTTGGGATCGGGAAGGTCGAGCCAGGCTGGAATACCGGCCGCCGGGCGGGTGTACTGATCGAGAAGAGTATCCATGTCGGTTCGCATCGCTCGGTTGCCCCCGGTTGCTCGCGATGCGTTCCTTGGCAGAATGGCGTTGCGCCGCCGTGACGTTTGCGGGTCAGTTCAATGACAATCCACATACGCGGCTGCGGGATAGAAGTTTTCACACTCCCGTCACCGATACGTCACCCGTTCGTCATAATCGGAGGGCAGACAGCCCGCCAAGTTAACCGGGCAGGGGCAATGCGGCGGATCGATATATTACTGGCCAGTGAGCTTTCCGGAGGGCTGGCAGCTTTCCGGCATGACGAATTCGACGTTGTCCTGCACCGTTGGACGGATTTCGCCGAACTTCCCCTGATCGAAGGGGCACTGTGGATCTTCGTCGACTGGGTTCTGCCCGAAATGTCGGGGCTGGAGCTGTGCCGCCGCCTGCGCGCCGATCCGCTGACGGCCCATGCCCATGTCACCATGGTGCTTGAGGAAGACAATCTGGAGGACCGCAAGCGCGCGCTGCGCATGGGCGCGGACGACTATATGGTCGGTCCGCTCACCCGTACCGCGCTGCTCGACCGGGTGCTGGGCGCCAATCTGGGCGATCAGGACAGTGCGGGCATCCGTATGGTCGCGCAAGGCGATCTTACGGTGGATGTTGCGGCGTTCCAGGCGCGCTGGCAGGGCAAGCCGATCCCGCTGATGCCCAACGAACTGCGCCTGCTGCGCTATTTCATCGAGCATCCGGGGCGCGTGTTCAGCCGGGGGCAGCTTATCGCCGCGCTCGGCAAGCAGGAACCGCCGGTGGACGAGCGCACCGTCGATGTATGGATTGGCCGTCTGCGCCGCGCCCTCAAAAGCGCAGGAGCGGGTAATCCGCTGCGCACAGTACGCTCGCTGGGATATGTGTTCGACGCGGTGTAGGCGGCCAAGGGGCGCTCAAGTCCCCCTGGCTATACTGTCTCCAGCCGGTGCGGCGGATTAGAATTCCGACCAGTCTTCAGTAGCAGGCGCCTGTTTGAGCGCCAGGTTGCCCTCAAAGGCCGGAGCAGGCCGGGCGGCGGCGGGCCGCGGGGACTTAGCGCTCTTGGCAGCCGTGACGGTCTGAACCGGGGCCTTTGCGCCGGAGAAGCTGAACCGGCCCACGACATGCGAAAGTTCGCGCGCCTCGTCCGCCAGAGAGCGGGTCGCGGCGCTGGCTTCTTCCACCATGGCGGCGTTCTGCTGCGTAACCTGATCGAGTTCGCTCATGGCGGTATTGACCTGGCTGAGGCCTGCGGCCTGGCTCTGCGAGGTTTCCGCAATGCCTGCGATCTGTTCGTTCACATCGCTGATGCGGGTCATGATCTTGGAGAGCAGTTCGCCGGTTTCGCCGACCAGCTTCACACCGCTTTCCACCTGTTCGGTCGATGCCGTGATCAGCGCGCCGATGTCCTTGGCGGCATCGGCCGAGCGCTGGGCGAGCGCCCGCACTTCGTTGGCGACGACCGCGAAGCCCTTGCCCGCATCACCGGCGCGGGCGGCTTCCACCCCGGCGTTAAGTGCCAGGAGGTTGGTCTGGAAGGCGATCCCGTCAATCACGCCGATGATCTGGCTGATTTCCTGCGCGGAATGCTCGATTGCGCCCATGGCCTGCACGGCGCGGTCGACGACGGCACCGCCTTCGGTCGCTTCGCGGTGGGCATTGGAGATGGTGTTCTGAGCGCCGACGGCGGAAGTGGCCGTTTCGTTGACGCCCTGCGTCACCTGATTCATGGCCGCAGTGGTCTCTTCGAGGCTGGCGGCCTGCTGTTCGTTACGGCGCGACAGGTCGTCCGACGCGGTATGGATTTCGGAGGAGCCGGTCAGCACGGCATTCGCTGTCCGCTGCACCGTTGAGATCGTATCGGTCAGCGATTCCACCGCGCGGTTGAAGTCCTGGCGCAGCGCTTCGTATTCCGCGGGGAAGGTTTCGCGGATCTCGCAATCGAGGCGATTGTTCGACAACGCCTTGAGCGCCTGCCCGAGCCTGGCGACCACCAGTTCCTGGCCTTCGTGGTTCTTCTGAACCTGAACGGCGTTGTCGCGGAAAGCCGCCATGGCCTTGGTCATGCGGCCAACGCAGTCCTCGTAATCGGTATAGAGCACTTCACTGCTCGTATCCCCGGCGGCCAGGGCCTCCATGCGGCCGACGGTATTCACATAAGGCGTACAGATGCGCTCGCCGGAAACCAGAACAGTCGCAGTGATGGCGGCGCAGGTGAGCGCCGCGATCGCCATTAAGAGGATGGCAGGCAGGTCGCTGTATACAGCCGCTGCCGTCGTAGCCAGTCCGATAAGGCCCAGGCCCGTGTGAACAATCAGCAGCGTTTTGAACTTTTCGCGTATGGGCGCTTTCTTTTCGAACCACTCAAGCATGTGCCGTTCCTTGCAGGAAAACTCTGGCTTGATTGCTGGTTGAAAAGCCCTCGCCAAAGTTGTCATTCATTCGTCAAGTTAAATGACTGTCACGCCCTAATAGTGCACGGACGCGAGTTTTCTGTTTGAACGGGCCTACGCGGACCCACGTAGGCGGGGAGTCTCGTTCCAGTCAAAGTACGGACGATGCAGTGCCTGTTTTGAAACGGATTTTCTGTGCCCCGCCTGTCAAACCCAGCCGGTTGTCTGCACAAGCAGCCACAGCCCGATGGCAAGGAACAGCAAAGCGGCGATTATGCGTACCGTGCCGAGCGGCACGCGCCGGACGATCTCCTGCCCCAGGAACACCGCCGGCGCATTGGCGATCATCATCCCCAGCGTGGTGCCGGTCATCACAGGCAGCACGCTCTGGAAACGGGCGCCGAGCGCGATCGTGGCGATCTGGGTCTTGTCGCCCATCTCGACAAGGAAGAACGCGATCGTGGTGGCCAGGAACGGGCCGAAGCGGCCAGGCTTTGGTTCGTCGTCTTCCTCGAATGTATCGGGGATCAGCGTCCATCCCGCCATGACGATGAAACTTGCCGCGATGAGATAGCGAAACCAGCGCCCGTCCAGGAGCGCGGCGGCCTGTTCGCCTGCCAGCGCGGCCAGGAAATGGTTGGCCAGTGTCGCCACCAGAATACCGGCGATGATGGGCCAGGGGCGGCGGAAGCGGGCAGCCAGCACGATCGCCAGCAACTGCGTCTTGTCGCCGATCTCCGCAAGGGCAACGACGGCGGTGGAGGTGAGAAGGGCTTCCAAGAAAATTCTCCGGGCCGGGCAGACAGGACGCAACGACGCATACGGCACCCGCCCGGCCAGACGGAACCGCAAGCGTCATTGGTCTCGCCCGAGCGGTATCCCACTCTCCTGCGCGCCATGGCCTCTCGGCCAAGTATGTTGACGGCAGGTTCCGCCGGGAATGGGCGGACGGCTACTCCCCAGATGACAATGGCCCGCTTACGCGATGCCTGCCGGGCGGGAAAGCCAAAAAAAAGGCCCGGCCGCATGATTGCAGCCGGGCCGTATAGGTGCCGTCGGAAGGGCAGGGACCTTCCGGTGAGGAACAGGTTAGAACTTGATCGAAGCCGATGCCGAGAACACGCGGCCGACGTCGTAGGTGTTGACGTCGATCCGGCCGGTCGGAAGCAGCTGGTATTCTTCGTGCTTGCGTCCGGTGATGTTCCGGGCCTCAAGCTTGAGCTCGATTTCCTTGCTGCCCAGATAGATGCCCTGGCGCGCAACGAAGTCGATGGTGAGGCCGGGGTTCTCGACGTAGTCCGGCTGCCCGGAGTTGGCGAGACCGCGGCTGATCGAACGCTTGCTGGCATAGTTGAACAGGAAGGTCTGCTGCGACAGGCCGCCCTGCTGCTCCAGGCCGATCTGGACGTTGGCGATATGCTCGGACTGGCCGGTCAGCGGCGATCCATCACGGAAGTAGGCGCTGGCCGGGGAATTCGGAGCACCGAACACGTCCGTGGTGTCGCTTGCGCCAACTTTGATCTTCGACTTGGTGTAGGTGTAGTTCGCCCCGATCAGCAGGCGACGGTCGGCGAACAGGTCGAAGTACTTCTGCAGCTCGACTTCGGCACCGTAGAGGTCAGCCTTCGGTGCATTGGCATAGCTGGTGATGAAGCTGTTGACGTCGGTCAGGTAGGTTTCGATCGGGTTGTCGAGGCGCTTGAAGAACACGCCGACCGATACCCGCTGGTCACGGTCGAAGTACCATTCGAAACGGCCTTCGGCATTGTACAGCTGGCTGTCTTTCAGCAGCGGGTTGCCCCGGTAGCTGCGGTTGCTGTCCGGATCGAAGAAGGTCTGGTACAGCAGCTCGCGGAACTGCGGGCGTGCGATCGTTTTCGAGGCGCTGACCCGGACCTGCATGCCCGGCTGGACTTCGTAAGTGAGGGTGAGTGCCGGGAGCCAGTACTCGTTTTCGAGTTCGGTATCGGGGATCGAGGTCGTAGTGCCGGTGACGGGGACCACGGCCGCCTTCTGGTTGGCATATTCCCAACGCACGCCCAGATCGAACGAGAGGGCATCCGTCAGCTGACCGGCCAGCTTGGCATACCAGGCGTGGTTGTTCAGCGATGCGTCGAAGGCGGCGCCGCCAAAGTCGATCTCGTTGGTCAGGATCGAATAGTTCAGGCCGGCCACGTCGTCGACGTAGAAGGTGCCCGGCTGGAACAGAACGTCCGGACGCAGCAGGCCGAACGACGAGATCAGGTTGTTGTCACCCGCGGCGCGGAACTGGAAAGCGCGGCGCGAGGTGCTGCGGTCGTTGAGCTGGTAGGCATAGCCCACCGTGCCCGTCCAGCCCGGCCCGAACGTGTGCGAGAGGTCGGCACCGGCAGACCAGACATCTTCGTCAAGCTTGGAGAAGGCCACGCGGGCATCGCCCTGGTTGCCGCCGTCCAGACGGTTGACGTAGGAATCGCCGAACGGGCCGCCCGAATTGAGGCGCACGTACTGGAATTCGATCTCGTAAGGCGCATCGCGCTTCGATTTCGCGTATCCGCCGCGCAAGTCGAGTTCCGTGTCGCCACCAAACTTGAATTCGCCGACGAGCTGGGTGTCGAAGAGCTGACGTTCATACCAGCCGGTATCCTGATACAGATAGTCGATCGTGGTATTGTTGTCCTGCTGGCCGGAGCGCAGGCCAGCCCGCTTGATGGTGTCGTGGATATAGAGGTTGGTCCAGCGCAGCTGGTTCTCGCCCCATTCGAGCCCGAGCCCGAGCAGCCCGTTGACGACAATGTGGTTGTCGGTAACGACATTGCGGAAGTTGCGGGCAAACTGATCGGCTTCAAGGCCGGCAACGCGCTGCTGCGTGATGTCCTTGGTCTGCCACTTGTTCGAGTAGCCAGCCGCGCCGATCACGCCCAGCGTTGCGCCGCCCATGTCGAAGCTGGTGCCTGCCGAAAGGCTTCCGGAGAAGTTGACGGGCAGGTTCTTTTCGGTCTGGACCACGGCGTTGCGCCCGTTGATCAGGGTGCTGCCGATCGCCTTGGCTTCATCGCTCGAACCGTCGAGCAGCGTGCCGCTCTTCAGGTACTGCTTGAGTTCGACCGACTTGTTGCGGTTGCCGTTGTCGTAGCCCGTCCAGTCGGTCTTGCTGCCGTAGTAAGTATAGCCGAGCTTGTTGGTGCTCTCGCTGTCCCAGCCGATGCCGCCGCCGATGGTCAGGAAGCTCTCGGTGGGAATGGCCTTGGTGGTGAGGTTGATCACGCCGCCGCCGAATTCGCCGGGGAAGTTGACCGAATAGCTCTTCTGCACCAGCGAGGAGGCAATGACGCTGGTCGGGAACAGATCGAGCGGAACGACGCGCTTGAGTGGTTCCGGGCTTGGCAGCGGCGAACCGTTGAGCAGTGCCAGCGAATAGCGGTCGCCCAGGCCGCGGACGTAGACATAGCCGTTGCCGACAACCGAAAGACCGGTCACGCGGCCCAGAGCGCCGGCAATGTCGCCTTCGCCGGTGCGGGCGATTTCCGCGCTCGAAAGGACGGAAACGACCTGCGGCGCATATTGCTCGATGTTGCGTTTGCGGTTGCCGGTGACGATGATTTCACCGCCGGGCAAGGAGACGTCGGGAGTATCGTCCTGGGCGTCTTCTGCTTCGGATGCGGAGGACTGGGTGCTTGTGTCGGCGGGCGGAGTGCTTTCCTGCGCGTGCGCCAGAGACGGCACAAGCATCGACGTGGAAAGCAGCAGCAGCGAGACTAGCCGCGGCTTGGTCATCTAAATTCCCCCTGAAAACAGGTTTTGAATGCAATGAAGGGGCGGCCATAAGCGACCGCCCCCTCCCTATGTTCCGGGCGGTCCCCGATCAGGTGGTGGGCAGCGCCGTGCAAGCTTCACCCGAGCCGAATTCGGCGATCGAGCTGTCGCAGGTCCAGCCCTGATACCAGGTGTCGGCCGCATTCTTGACCGCGCCGATGTAGTCGGTGGTGTCGAAGAAGGAGTCGAGCGTGCTGGCGTCGAACGGGCTTACACCGCTTTCGTTGGTGCCGTTCACAAAGGCGTCAGTCAGCGTGGAAGTGAACGAGTCGTCGTTGCCGTTCGCACCCGAACCGAATTGGGTCTGGGTGTCGGTGACGCTGTAGGAGCCGGTGCCAAGGTACTTGGCAGCGTTACAGGTCATCACCGTCGAGTAGGCGGTGAGAGTGGCCGGGGTGGTGCCCGAACCGTTCAGACGCAGACACTCGTTGTTCGGCACGTTGAGGATGCCGTTGACCCAGGTGATGTCCGAGTTGCCGCGGATCAGCACGGCAGCATCGTCGCTGTTGTTGTTCGCGCTGGGCTGAACGCCAGTGAAGTTGGCGATGATGGTTTTCTGGCGCGGGGTGTCGCTTTCGGCGCCGTTGCTGTCGATTTCCATCAGGGCGTCGCCGTCACCGTCGCGCTGCAGCAGCAGCAGGTACTGGAACTTGCCCTGGAGGCCGGTGTCGAGGTCGAGGCTGTCGTCGTCGGCACCCACGGAGATGTAGTGCTTGAAGCCCACGTTGCCGCCGAAGAACTCGGCGCCGTCGTCCGAGCTGTTCACGCTCTGGAAGTATTCCAGCGTCGTGCCGCTGCCCACGCCTTCTGCGGTCAGCGACTGAAGTTCCACGTCCGAACCCAGGACGTAGCCCGAGTAGCGGATCTGGAAGTACCGCATGGTGCCGGCGTCGTAGGTGTTGTCGTTGCCGCCGAAACGGGCGGGGTTGACCGAACCTTCGGTGTCGCGCTCGCAGTTGCTGTTGGCGATCGAACCCACGGTGCAGTCCGTGACGGTGCCACGGCCCATCAGGACGACGCCGCCCCACTGGCCCTGCGCGGTGTCATCGTTCTCGCCGCGCACGTTCTGCGCGCTGGTGAAGATGATCGGCTGGGCGGCAGTACCCTGCGCGTCGATCTTGTTGCCGCGGTTGACGGCGAGCCAGGCGGCTTCCGAACCGTTTTCGCCATAGACGATGACGCCGGGGTTGATCTTCAGGGTAACGTTCGTGTCCGACGTCAGCGAGCGGCCGTTGCAGCTTGCGGTCGTCGTGGTGTAGGCGGCGCCGGTGGCGGGGGCGTTGAAGCCGCCATCGCAGCCAACGTCAACGCGGCCGTGAAGGCGATAGAGCAGGCCGTCGATCTTCGGCAGCGTGGTGTCCGCATCGATCAGCGCGGGCAGGGTGCAAACGCGCCAGGTGCCTTCGGGACCGCTGATCGTGCCGTCGTTGCTGAGCTGGGTCGTCGCGCCGATCGCGGGGCAGTCGGCCGCGGCAGTGACCGTGCCGGATGTCGGCGTGGGGGTCGGAGCCGGAGTCGGGGCCGGGTTGTTGACAGTGATGCTGCCGGCACCCGGCGAAGAGATATCATCAGCGCCGCAGCCGGCGAGAGCGAGAGCGCTGCAACCAACAAGCAGCAGACCGGAAATTTTCTTCACGTAGTTTCCCCCGTGTTCGAGTCGCGGACGAGGCGGCGATTCCACACCTCGTTGCAGGGGCCTCTAGGCGGCAGGGGTGACAGTTTGTTGGCGCTACAGTGACAATAATATTCACTTATATGACTTGAATATGACCATCGGTGCGCAGGCAGTGGTGTGCCTTCCGCGACTCGCGGTTTTTCCGCCGATTCACGATTAAATTGCAGTTTTATGACACTTGCGTCATTTTGTTGCGAAATCGCCCCGGGAAGTGGAGGATACATTGCAATCGATAGCTAAACCGGGAGAGTGACCGTGTCCCTTACTGCCCTTATGACCGCCGCACTGCTTGGCCAGTCCGCCTTCTCGCTTGCGGTGGAAGCACCTGCCGCCAGCAAGGTGCAGGACGTTGCCTATGAAGAACTGGCCAGTGGCCGCTCCGATGCGGCTTTGCGGAAACTGGAGGCCAGTAGCGCCGTGCGTGCGGGCGATCCTGCCGCACTGATCAATCTGGGGGCTGCCTATGCAGCCGCAGGCCGGACCGACAAGGCCATCGTATCTTACCGCGCGGCAATGGCGAGTTCCGACCGGTATGAGCTGGAATTGGCTGACGGTTCCTGGATGGATTCGCGTCTGGCGGCGCGCACTGCGCTCAACAGGCTGCTGTCCGCGAACGCGCAGGCTTCGCGCTGAGTATCGCCCAGATATCGTCTGGGATTGAGATTTCGCGCACGTTTGTCCCGCTGCACTTCGGGTTGCGTTCTATATAAATATGCGAAGGCTTTTGCCGGGGGTGAGGGCGCTGGTGGAAACCGGCGTCCTCTGCGCTTTTACAGTGCTGCAGGATGAAAACGCTTGCTCCACGTGTGTAAGATTGGCCGTGTTATCGTCACATACCTGTCATTAGTATAGCGCAATGGGCGCTCATACGGAGGGCATGGTGATTCGATACGTTCAGATTTCGCGCCGCAAGCGTGGCGGTGTTTTCAGTGCTTTTGCTACGGTTTTCGCGGCGCTGGCCCCGATGGGCGCGCAGGCGCAGACGGTTGCTAATGATCCGGCGGGCAGCGGCCCGATCGTGGCGGCTCTCGGCTGGCTGCAGGGCACGTTGCTGGGCAATGTCGCCACGGCGGTTGCTGTCATGGCGGTGGCCGCCGTCGGCTTCATGATGCTGACGGGGCGCCTGAACTGGCGCTTCGGCGCCACGGTCATCATCGGCGTGTTCATCCTGTTCGGTGCCGGCGCGATCGTGTCGGGCATTCAGCAGGCAGCAGTAGGCTAAGGGGCGGCTGATGGGGCTCGCCCGCTATCCCGTCCATCGCGCGCTGACGCGGCCGCAGATGTTCGCGGGTGTCACCTATAGCTATTTCATCATCAATGCCGCGGTGACGACGGAAATCTTCCTCATCACCAAGAGCTTCTGGGCCTTGCCCGCAGCGGCGGTGATTCATGGCGTGGGCTATCTCGCTTGCTTGCGGGAGCCGCGCGTGTTTGACTTGTGGATCGCCAAAGTCAGTAAGTGCCCGCGCGTTGCCAATTGGAAGCGCTGGGGCTGCAACAGCTACGCACCCTGAGCAGCAAGCGGGGATGGGGGACTTATGAGCAAGAGCAGGAAATCGCCGCTGAAGGGCTGGGGCGCCCGGGAAGTGCTGGTGGGCGACCGGCTGCCCTATGCGGCGCTGGTGGACGAGAACGTCCTGCTGCTGCGCGACGGTTCGGTGATGTTCTCGCTGATGGTGCCGGGGCTTGCCTTCGAAACCGCCGATACCGACGAGCTTAACGCCCATGTCGCCACGCGCGAGGTGCTGCTGCGCTCCACGCTCGATGCGCGGTTCGTGCTCTATCATCACGTGATCCGCCGCCGCGTGGAAATCGAGATGGAGGGCCATTTCGACGATCCTCTGGCCGCCCATATCGATGCACGCTGGCGGGCGCGGACGGGCTCCGGCGCGCTCTTCGTCAACGACCAGTTCATTACCCTGGTGCGCCGCCCCGCGCGCGGCAAGGCGGGCTGGGCGGACAAGCTCTCGCGCATGATGAAGAACAAGGGCTATGCCCCGCAAGAGGCCGATCCGGCCGACGTGCGGGCCTTGCGCGCTGCGGGCAGCGCCATGGCCGCCTCGCTCGGGGCCTATGGCGCAAGGCTGCTGGGGGATTACGAAGGGCAGGCCGGCACCTGTTCGGAAGTGCTCGAACTGCTGAGCGCGCTTTACAACGGCGAGATGCGCCCGGTGCGCCGTCCTGCCGAGGATGCCGATGTCGGCCATATGCTGGGCTACCGCCGCATCAATTTCGGCATGGACGCGCTGGAGCTGCGCGGCGCCAACGGGCGCGGCACGGTCGGTTCGATCGTGAGCCTGAAGGACTATCCCGATTCGACTGCGCCGGGCCTGACCGACGCGCTGCTGCGCCTGCCTTGCGAACTGGTGTTGACCGAGAGTTACGCGCCCAGCGACCGCCAGATCGCGCGCGAACGCATCGATCTCGCCATTCGCCGCCTGCGCTCGGCGGACGAGGAAGCCGTGGCCGAACGGCGTGAAATGAGTTCCGCGCGCGATGCACTGGGCACCGGCTCGGTGGGCTTTGGCGATCATCACCTCTCGGTGCTGGTGCGGGCCGATTCGCTCGAATCGCTGGACGAAGTGACCGCTTCGTGTGCCGCCGCGCTGGCCGATGCCGGGGCCGTCGCCGTACGCGAGGACGTGAACCTGGAGCCTGCGTTCTGGGGGCAGATGCCCGGGAACGAGAGCTTCATTGTCCGCCGGGCGATGATTTCGAGCGCCAATATGGCCTGTTTCGGCAGCCTTCACGGCTTTGCCATGGGGCAGGCGAGCGGGAATCACTGGGGGGATGCGGTCACGCTGCTCTCCACCACCAGCTCGACGCCGTTCTTCTTCAACTTCCACCAGGGCGATCTCGGTAACTTTACCGTCATCGGTCCGTCGGGTTCCGGTAAAACGGTGGTCATGAACTTCCTCGCCGCCCAGGCGCAGAAGTTCGCGCCGCGCACCATCCTGTTCGACAAGGACCGGGGCGCCGAAGTGTTTCTGCGCGGCATCGGCGGCACCTACAGCCGCATTGCCGCCGGCTATCCCACCGGCTTCAACCCGCTCTCGCTGCCCGACTCCGCCACCAACCGCGCGTTCCTGCGCGACTGGCTGGGCGTGCTGCTCGAAGCGAGAGGGCCGGAGGAACTGGCGACGATCGCCAATGCGGTGGACGCGGCCTATCACAACGATCCCTCGCTGCGCCGCCTTTCGCACTTCCGTGAACTGCTGGCGGGCGCGCGCCGTCCCGAGCCGGGCGATCTCGCCTCGCGGCTCGATGCCTGGATCGAAGGCGGGGAGTACGGCTGGCTGTTCGACAACCAGCACGATCAGCTCGACCTTTCCGCCCGCGTGCTCGGTTTCGACATGACCGCGCTGCTCGAAAGCCCGCGCTTGCGCACGCCGGTCATGATGTACCTGTTCCACCGCATCGAGGAACGGCTGGACGGCGAGCCGACGATGATCCTGATCGACGAGGGCTGGAAAGCGCTCGACGACGAGGTCTTCGCCGCGCGCATCCGCGACTGGCTGAAGACGCTGCGTAAGCGCAATGCGCTGGTGGGTTTCGCCACCCAGTCGGCCCGCGATGCGCTGGACAGCAAGATCGCAACCGCGCTGGTCGAACAGACCGCGACGATGGTGTTCATGCCCAATGCCCGCGCGCGGTATGAGGATTACTGCGAAGGCTTCGGCCTGACGCAGCACGAGCTGGATGTGATCCGTACGCTGCCCGCGCAATCGCGCTGCTTCCTGATTCGCCAGTCGGATGCCTCGGTGGTGGTCCGGCTCGATCTTTCGGGCATGCCCGAAGTGCTCACGGTTCTCTCCGGCCGCGAAAGCACGGTGCGCAAGCTCGATCAGCTTCGCGAGAGTTACGGGGACGATCCGGCGGTCTGGTATCCGGTGCTCACCGGCATGCAGTGGCCGGGCGATGCCGAAGACGGCCAGCTCTGGATTGAGGCGGCCGAGTAAGCGGTATGGCGGGCACTTGCGACAAGCTGACCGAAGTCGCTTCCGCCGGGGTCGCCCCGGCGCTGCGGGCGGTCGACTGTGTGGCCAACGAAATGGCCGGGAGCGCCTTTGGCCGCCTGTTCGGTGCGGGCGGGGCGATGGCGCCTGTGCTCACCGCCGTGCTGACGCTCTACATCGTGTTCTTCGCCTATTCGCTGCTGACCGGCCGCACGACCCTGGGCATTTCCGCGCTGACGCCGCGCATGTTGCGTCTGGGCGTCGTCCTGGTGCTCGTGACCAGTCTGACCGCATACCAGACGTTCGTCTGGAATCTCGCGCTGGGCGGGCCGGACTGGATCGCGGCGCAGCTGATGGGTGTGAAGGGCTCTGCCACCACGATCTTCGGCGACCGCATCGATATCGTCTTCGGCGCGATCTCGGATATCGCCTCGAACAGCAGCGCACAGGGCGCGGGCAACGGCGAGGCCGCCAAGGCGGCAACGAGCGCGGCCGGGCTGCTGACGCCGGATACGATCATGTGGATGGGCGCGCTGCTGCTGCTGCTGGGCACCGTGGGCGTGCTGCTGACGGCGCGGATCGCGCTGGCCGTTCTGCTCGCCATCGGGCCGGTCTTCATCATTTTCGGGCTGTTCGACGGCACGCGCGGCCTCACGGCGGGCTGGCTGCGCGGGGTAGCGCTGACGGCCGTGACGCCGCTGTTCGTGGTGCTGGGCGGCGGGGTCACGCTGGAACTGCTGGTGCCGATCATTTCCGGCATGGTGCAGAGCGCCGCGCTGGGGGAAGTGGATGCGCGGGCCGCCATGGCCTTTTTCCTGGTTGCTGCCGTTCACGTCGCGCTGATGATCATGGTGGTCAAGGTCGCGTCGACAATGGCGGCGGGCTGGCGCGTCTTCGGGCTTGCCGGAGATGGCCGGGCGCAAGGCGCGGGCAGCGGTTACGCGGCGGCGGGAACGGCGGTTCCCGCGTTTACGCCGGCACCGGCTCCGGCCGCTGTGCAGGGGCGCGCTTCGGGGATCGCCAGCGCTGGTGCCACCGCCATGGCCGACGTTTCGCAGCCATCCGCAGGCACGGAAACGCGCAGCAGCGACCGCCGTACAGTGGTGACGCAAGTGACGGGCGGCGGCATCGAGCCCATGTACGCCAGCAGCAATACGTCCCGCACGCGCGGGATCGGCAGCCGGTTTCGCGGCGCCTCGAACGATGCCGGCCGGACGCTGGCAAAGGAGAAAATGCAATGACCCGCGCCATGGTATCGCGCGCCGCGCTGCTCGCGCCTGTTCTGCTCGCCCTGGCCGTTCCGGCGCAGGCTGAGGATCCACGCCTGGTCGATCACGCCTATAGCGACAATGAAGTGGTGCGGATCGATGGCAAGGCGGGTATCCAGGCCGCGATTGCCTTTGGCGACGGCGAATCGATCGAGAATGTGGCGGTGGGCGATTCCCAGGCGTGGCAGATCACGCCGAACAAGCGGGCGGATCTGCTGTTCGTGAAGCCGCTCGAAACGGCGGCGCGCACCAATATGACGGTCGTGACCAACCGCCATACCTATTTCTTCGATCTCGTGGCCTCGCCCAAGTCCAAGCCGCTTTATATGCTGCGCTTCACTTACAAGGACGAGCCGAAGACGGCACCTGTTCCGGGCGCGGCCGTGGCTGCGCTCAATCCCATGGAAGAAGCGCTGGCGTCGGGCGATCCGATGGCCGTGCCCGCCGATCCGGCGAAGCTGAATTTCGCTTGGAAGCGCTCGGGTTCGGACAAGCTGCTGCCCGCGCGCATCTATGACGATGGCAATTCCACATACCTCGTCTGGCCCGAGAAATCGGCAGTTCCCGCCATCCTGATCGAGAACGAGAAGGGCGAGGAAGGGCCGGTCAACTATTCGGTGCATGAATCCACGATCGTGCTGCCCGATGTGCCCAGCAAGATCATCCTGCGTTCGGGCAAGGCTAGCGCGGTGCTGGAAAACACCCATCCGGTTTCGGCCGCTTCGGGGGCAGCGATGGCTGCGAACACGTCCCAATCCGCGATTGCACAGGGGAAGTAAGAGATGGCGCCCAATTCATCCGTGCGCGAACGCCTGACGCCCGATGCCGCGACCGATCCGCGCGATGGCGAAGGGGCACAGGTCATCGATCTGGCCACGCGCAATGTCCTGCCGCAAGTCACGCAGCGCAAGCGTGGGGACGGGCTGGGCCTGGCTGCCGGTGTTCTGATCATCGCGGCTCTGGGCGGCCTGACCTTGTGGTCGATGGATTCAGTCCGCAACAGTTCGGCCGGTTCCAATCCGGGGGCGGACAAGGCGCCCGCACCGCAGCCCGAAGCCCCGGCTGTTGCCGAGGCGGTTCCCGAGCGGAAGCCTGCTGTGCCGGCACCGCTGCCTGCCCCGGCTCCGGCACCGGTTTTGGCCGCACCGCCGGCCGCCAAGCCTGCTCCGTCCGCGAATCCCTATGCTAGCCCGACTGTCGTTTTCGACAAAGGTGTCAGTGCGGCTCCCGCCGTGGCTGGCTCTGCGGCCGAAGCCAAGAGCGGCGGCAATGCCAACGAGGATTTCGCCGCGCGCCTTTCCGGCACCGGCACGACCGCGACGGCGGCCAGCTCGTTCGATCCCGCGACCACGGTGACGCAGGGCACGCTGATCCCGGCGGTTCTGGAAACCGCGATCGATACCGACGTGCCCGGCTATGTGCGCGCGATCGTTTCCACCGACGTGCGCAGCTTTGATGGGCGCAACGTGCTGGTTCCGCGCTCCTCGCGGCTGATCGGCCAATACAAGAGCGGTCTGACATCGGGGCAGAAGCGCGCTTACGTGATCTGGACCCGCCTGATCCGTCCGGACGGGGTTTCGGTGAACCTGGGTTCGCCAGCAATTGCCTTTGGCGGCGAAACCGGCCTGCCGGGCAAGGTCAACAGCCATTTCTTCGAACGTTTCGGTTCAGCCATGCTGCTTTCGGTGGTGGGCGGCCTTTCCACGCTGGCGTCCAGCGGCGCGAATGTCGTGATCGGCGGCGGCCAGTCGGCGGCGGCAGCGGCAGTGCAGAACAACTCCTCCGTGGGGCCAACGATCCGCGTGCGTCAGGGCCAGCCGATCCGCGTGTTCACGGCCAAGGATCTCGATTTCAGCGAGGTCCAGTGACCTGTCATGGCGGAGGTTCTTACCTTGCAGCCCGAGCGCGGTACGGGGAGCGCGGCCTTGGCTGACACAAACCCCGAGCCGCAGGCACCGCGCAGCGTCTACCTCGATGCCTATCTGGCGCCGCTGCGCCCCTGGCTCGACCGGGAGACGGTGACGGAAATCCTCGTCAACCGGCCGGGCGAAGTCTGGATCGAGGATGCCGCGCATCCCGGGATGCAGCATGTTCTGCTGCCGGAGATGGACAACCGCCTGTTGCAGCGGCTGGCCGAGCAGGTGGCGCGCATCAGCCATCAGGGCATCAACCGCGAACATCCGCTGCTGTCCGCCACGCTGCCTGCCTATGGCGGCAAGAGCGGGGCGCGTATCCAGCTTGTCGGTCCGCCTGCCACGCGCGCCAACTGGGCCATGGCGATCCGCCGCCACCGCCTGCTCGAACTGCCGCTCGATGCCTATGACCGGGGCCCGATTACGCCGCCGCGTGAGGAACCGGCGCCCGATGCCATGGCCGAGCCCATCGCGTTCCTGCGCGATGCCATCCGCCGCCGCCGCACGATCCTGATTTCGGGCGGTACCTCGACCGGCAAGACAACGTTCCTCAATGCCATGCTGTCCGAAATTCCGGGCCACGAACGCGTGGTGCTGGTGGAGGATACCGCCGAACTGCACTTGCCGGGCGCCAATGGCGTCGGCCTGATCGCGGTGAAGGGCGAACTGGGCGAGGCGAAGGTTTCCGCCAACGACCTGCTGCAAGCCGCGTTGCGCCTGCGGCCCGACCGTATCGTTCTGGGCGAGCTGCGCGGCACCGAGACGGTGAGCTTCTTGCGCGCGATCAACACCGGTCATCCCGGCTCGTTCTCGACCGTTCACGCGAACACGCCGCGCGGCGCGCTGGAGCAGATCGCGCTGATGTCGATGCAGACCGGGATTGGCCTCACCCGCGCCGAAACGCTGGAATATGCCGCTTCGGTGATCGACATCGTCGTCCAGCTTGACCGTCAGGACGGCAAGCGCGGGATCAGCCAGATCGCGGAGAGCAAGACGCTGGTAGGATGACGGGATGAGCTGAGACGGGGAGCGTCAGCTTGCTGCCAGTGCGCCTTCGTCCGTTTCGACCACCGCTTCCAGCTTGAGCCATTCGGCCAGGGCCTTGAGGTCCTTGTTGTTGCTGGAACTGAACAGCGGCCGGGCGAGCGCATCGAGCGTGAGTACCAGCTTGCCGTCCCGGATCGCCAGCGAAGCGGCGGCAAGCCCGGCTTCGGCGCACGCGGTAAGGCGGCGGCACAGGCGCACGGCCAGGCCCCAGCCGATGGCGCGATCGAGATCCGCCCGGTCGGCCAGACGCAGGAATTCGGACGGGATTTCGGTCAGCCCCGTATTGGCGAAGACCGTCATCGCCATCATTGCGCGGCCGTGCATGTCGAGCCCGATCCAGCGTTTGCGCAGCGCCCAGGTCAGCGCTTCTTCGGTGCGCAAGTTGGGTTCGGTGCGCATCGTGGCCAGCGCCAGCAGCGTTGCCGCGTGCCGCACTTCGCCGTCCTGCGGCTCGTCGCGGCAGACCGGTGCGGTCCAGTCGGCCACACGCACGGCATCGTCGAAGGAAATCCGCGCGCCCAGTGCAAAACCGGCAACGCTGGCGAGCATCGGGCTTTCCTGCCGGATGCGGGCGGGAAGCTGCATGTGCAGCAGGCCTTCGCGCAGGCCCCAGGAAGAGAACACCAGATGCGAGGGGGCAAGGCAGGTGATCAGCTGCACCAGCAAAGCGGCGGCGTCGGGCAAAGTGGTCAGGCGCGCATTGGAAATGCGCGGGTCCGGATCGCCGGGTTTGCCTTTCGCGAACTGGCGCGCAAGGCGCAGGGCGTCTTCAGCGGGCAGTTCGAAGCCGTGCGGATCGTCCACCGGCCATTCGAGCACACGCATCGCCTGCAGTGCCAGCGCGCGCCACGATCCGCCGACGATGTAGAGCGGCAGCCCGCGCCCTTTGTCCCAGGTCTTTTCCGTCAGCCCCGCGCGCATGGCATTGGCGAGAGCTTCCGGTCCGGCCGCGCGTATGTCGGGAAGGCGCAGCGTGCCGAAGGGCAGGGTGATGCCGCCACCGATTACTTCCCCGCCTTCGGCTCCGCCGATTTCCACCAGTTCCAGACTGCCGCCGCCCAGATCTGCCGCCACGCCGCGCGCGTGCGGGAAGGCGGAAATTACGCCAGCGGCACTGGCGCGGGCTTCCTCCTCGCCCGAAAGCAGGCGGGGGGACAGGCCGAAGCTGCGCACGGCTTCGAGAAATTCGGGACCGTTGCTGGCATCGCGCGCGGCGGCGGTGGCAACGCACTCGACATTGCCGACCTTGAGCAGCCGCAGCACCCCGGCGAACCGTTCCAGCGCCGAGAGCGCGGTGCGCATCGCCTTGTCGGAAATGGTGCCGGTCTTGCTGAGATCGCGGCCGAGGCGCGCGTTGACTTTCTCATTGAGGACCACGACCGGCGCGCGGGGCGGCCCGTTGTAGACCACGAGGCGCACCGTGTTCGACCCGATGTCGATAATGGCGCGTTTTTCGGTCGAGTGGCTGATCCCGATCATCAATCCAGGCGATTCGTAAGGCCCGGGTCGTCCGGGCGGCCTGAGGCCCCTATGTCAGATATTGCCGCGCCTTAGCGAGAGCTTTGGCACCTTTCGTCCACTGGCAATTGCAGCCCCGCGCCCGGAAAGTGACGGATTGGTCATGAAATAGCGGTGCAGGTTGAACGGGTTTTCCACGTCGCCCACGCGTTCATAAGTGCCGTCTGGCCCCAGAATCCAGCTCTGTTCGGTATCAAGCAGATTCGCCATCATGACCTGATCGAGCACCTGATCGTGCACGGTCTTGTTGCGCATCGGCACCATGACTTCGACGCGCCGGTCAAGATTGCGGCTCATCCCGTCAGCCGAGGTGAGGAATACCCGAGCACGCCGGTTGGGCAGGTGCGCGCCATTGGCGAAAACCCAGATGCGGCAATGCTCCAGAAAGCGGCCGATCACCGATTTGACCGAGATGTTCTCCGACAGGCCCGTGATGCCCGGGCGCAGGCAGCAGATGCCGCGCACGACAAGGATGATGTCCACCCCCGCCTGGCTGGCTTCATAGAGTTTGTCGATCAGTTGCGGATCGGTCAGCGAGTTCATCTTGGCCCAGATCGCCGCCGGTTTGCCTGCCTGGGCATTGGCGATTTCGGCGTCGATGCACTCGTCCAGCTTGGCGCGCAGGCCCATGGGAGAAACCGCCAGCACTTCGGTGCGCTTGGGTTCGACATAGCCGGTGATGAAGTTGAACAGCCGCACCGCATCGCGCCCGGCCGCGGGATCGGCGGTGAAATAGGACAAGTCGGTATAGATGCGCGCCGTGACCGGGTGATAGTTGCCGGTGCCGAAGTGGCAGTAGGTGCGGTGGCTGTCTCCCTCGCGGCGGACCACCATCGAAACTTTGGCGTGGGTCTTCCAGTCCACGAAGCCGTAGATCACCTGCACGCCTGCCCGTTCGAGCTGGCTGGCCCAGAGCAGGTTCTGCTCCTCGTCGAAACGGGCTTTCAGTTCGACCACGGCCGTCACCGATTTGCCCGCTTCCGCCGCCTTGATCAGGGCGGAGATGATCGCCGATTGCTTGCCTGCGCGATAAAGCGTCTGCTTGATGGCGATCACGTCCGGATCGCGCGCGGCCTGACGCAGGAAATCGATCACCACCTCGAAACTTTCGTAGGGGTGCTGGATGACGATGTCCTTTTCGCGGATGGCCGCGAAGATATCGCCGTCATGCTCCAGAATGCGCTCGGGATAGCGGGGCGAATAGGGTTCGAACTTCAGCTCGGGCCGGTCCTCGTCGCACAGGGAGGAGAGGCCGGTAAAGCCGATCAGTCCTTCTGTCTTGATGATCAGCGCCCGGTCGAGCCCGAGCTGGGTGCGCAGCAGCTCTTCGGCCGCCGGATCGAACTTGCCCTGAAGCTGCAGCACGATCACCAGGCCGCGGCGGCGGCGCTGGATCGCGGTGCGGTAATAGCGCACCAGATCCTCGGCATCTTCCTCGATCTCGATGTCGCTGTCGCGCAGGATGCGGAAGACGCCGTGGCCGTTGACGCGAAAGCCAGGGAAGATCTGGTCCGCGTTGCGGCAGATCAGGTCCTCAATGGAAATCCACGCTGCTTCCTCGCCCGGGATGCGGATGAAGCGCGGCAGCGAGGAGGGGATCAACACCATCTCCATCACCGGCGCATCGTCCGCCATACGGGTGAGCGAGAACAGCACGCCAATGCCCTGATTCGCCACGAAGGGGAACGGGTGGGCCGGATCGATCGCTTGCGGTGTGATCACCGCCATGATGTGCTCTTCAAAATAGTCGCGCACCCAGCGTTCGCGGGTGTGGTCCAGCTTTTCGTCGCCGATCACCGCGATCCCGGCTCCGGCGAGTTCGGCCTTGAGCCCGGACCAGACCTTTTGCTGAACTTCGTCGAGCTCCAGCACCTTCTCGTGTGTTTCGGTCAGGGCCTGGGAAGGCGTCATGCCGTCGATCGAGACTTCCTCGATCTGGCTGCGCACTTGCCCGGCAAGGCCCGCGACGCGCACCATCAGGAACTCGTCGATATTGCTGCCCGAGATCGAAAGAAAGCGCAGCCGCTCCAGCAGCGGGTAGTTGGGATTGGTCGCTTCGGCGAGCACGCGCTCGTTAAAAGACAGCCAGCTCAGTTCGCGATTGAAAAACCGTTCGGGCAAAGTAGCGAGCTGCGAGGTTTCGCAGGTTCCCGTGGCGTCCGATTCTTCGCGCGTATCCAGCATGTTTCTCATTTTCACAACGGCGCCCCTTGCATGCAAGGATGACAATTAAGGGGCAGTGGAGGCAAACTTGCCTGAATCTAGCGAATTTGATCAAGACGGGAAATGAACATCGTTGCAGCGCAGCATTGTTTGGCGCAAAGTCCGCCTCGATGATCAAGGCTGCCCTGCACCATCTCACCCGCTACCGCTATTCGCGGCGCATCCGTCTCGGCCCCCAGGTGATCCGGCTCCGCCCGGCGCCGCACAGCCGGACGGCGGTTCCCAACTACTCGCTGAAGATCAGCCCGCCCGAGCATTTTCTGAACTGGCAGCAGGATCCGCACGGCAACTGGCTGGCGCGGGTGGTGTTCCCCGATCCGGTCGATCATTTCTCGATCGAGGTGGACCTGCTGGCCGAAATGGCCGTGATCAACCCGTTCGACTTCTTCGTGGAGCCGGACGCGGAGGAATATCCCTTCACCTATTCGGAGGCGATGAAGGCCGATCTGGCCGCCTATTTTGAAATGGAAGAACAGGGCCCGCTGTTCGAGGAACTGGTGGCCCAGCATGCCGGATACGAAGGGCGCACCGTCGATTTCCTGGTCGATATCAACAGCAAGCTCCAGCAGCGCATCGACTATGTAATCCGCATGGAAGCCGGGGTGATGACTCCGGAAGAAACGCTGGCGGCGGGCATCGGCTCGTGCCGTGATTCGGCCTGGCTGCTGGTGCAGTTGCTGCGCCGCCTGGGTTTCGCGGCGCGGTTCGTCTCCGGCTATTCGATCCAGCTTGTCGCCGATGTCATCCCCAAGGAAGGCCCGCAGGGCGTGCTGGAGGATGTGAGCGACCTTCACGCCTGGGCGGAAGCCTATGTGCCGGGCGCGGGCTGGATCGCGCTCGATGCCACATCGGGCATGTTCGCAGGCGAAGGGCACATTCCGCTCTGCGCCACGCCGCATTACCGCTCGGCTACGCCGATCGAGGGCATGGCCGAACCGGCCGAAGTCGATTTCCATTTCGAAATGGACGTGTCGCGCATTGCCGAGGCCGTGCGCATCACCAAGCCCTTCACGGAGGAGCGCTGGGACAAGCTGCTGGCGCTGGGCGATCAGGTCGATGCCGATCTGAATGCGGGTGGAGCCAACCTGACGATGGGCGGCGAGCCGACCTTCATTGCCGCCAGCGATTTTGAGGCGCCCGAATGGAATGCCGAGGCGGTGGGCCCTACCAAGGCGGCCTATGCTGACCGGCTGATCCGCCTGCTGCGGCAGAAATTCGCACCGGGCTCGCTGCTCCACCATGGGCAGGGCAAGTGGTATCCGGGCGAGACGCTGCCGCGCTGGGGCTATTCGATCTACTGGCGTAAGGACGGGGTGCCGATCTGGCATGATGACAGTCTGATCGCCGGGGAAAAGCCGCTGGAGAAGGGCGGCGATCCCGATCCGGTGCCCAGCATCGAGGTGGAACAGGCGGGGGAACTGCTGCGGGCCGCGGCCGAAGGGCTGGGGGTTAGCCCGGAGTTCGTCCAGCCGGTCTATGAAGACACCGGCGTGTGGATGCAGCGCGAAGACGAGCTGCCGGTGAACGTCACCCCGCTCGATCCCCTTATCGAGGACGAGGAACTGGCCCGCCGGTTCAAGCGCACCTACCGGCGCGGGCTCGACAAGCCGGCCGGTTTCGTGCTGCCGGTGCAGCGCTGGAATGCCCGGGACCAGAGCGTGCCGCGCTGGCGCAGTGAGCTGTGGCGCGTGCGCAAGGGCGTGCTGACGGTGGTGCCCGGCGATTCCGCTGTCGGCTACCGCTTGCCGCTGGGCTCGCTGCCATATGTGGCTCCGGCGAATTTCCCCTACATCCACCCGCGCGATACGGCCGAACCGCGCGAGCCGCTGGCGGATTTCCGCAAGCAGGTCGCAGAGCGGGGCATGCAATCGCGCGAACGGCTTTCCGGCCAGCGCTTCGAACATGTGCCCGAACCGCATGTTTCGCAGCAGCCCGTGGCCGAGCAGGACATCATCGAAGGCGCGGTGCGCACGGCGATGACGGTGGAACCGCGCGGCGATTATCTGGCCGTGTTCATCCCGCCGACCGAGTGGCTGGAGGACTATCTCGAACTCGTCGCGGCCGTTGAAGCCGTGGCGGAGGACCTCAAGCTGCCGGTGCGCATCGAAGGCTATCCGCCGCCGCCCGATCCGCGCCTTACCGTGCTCAAGGTGACGCCCGATCCCGGTGTGATCGAAGTGAATATCCATCCGTCCGCGTCCTGGCGCGAGACGGTGGAGATCACTGAAACGCTTTATGACTGCGCGCGTGAGGTGGGGCTGACCGCGGACAAATTCATGGTCGACGGGCGCTCGATTGGCACCGGCGGGGGCAATCACATCGTGCTCGGCGGGCCGAGCTTGCTCGACAGCCCGTTCATCCGCCGCCCGGACCTGCTCAAGAGCTTCGTTACCTACTGGCAGCGGCACCCTTCGCTCAGCTATTTGTTCTCCGGCCTGTTCATCGGCCCGACCAGCCAGTCCCCGCGCATCGACGAGGCGCGGCACGATGCGCTCTACGAACTGGAAGTGGCGCTCTCGCAAGTGCCGGGGCCGGATTTGCAGCAGCCTGCGCCCTGGGTGGTGGACCGCCTGTTCCGCAATCTGCTCGTTGATGTCACGGGCAATACCCATCGCACCGAAATCTGCATCGACAAGCTGTTCAGCCCCGATGGCCCGACCGGGCGGCTGGGCCTTGTCGAGTTCCGCGGTTTCGAAATGCCGCCGGACGGCAAGATGAGCCTGGCCCAGCAATTGCTCTTGCGCGCGCTGACTGCGTGGTTCTGGAAGGAGCCGCAGGACGGGCCGCTGGTGCGTTGGGGCACGCAACTGCATGACAAGTTCATGCTGGGCCATTTCGTCTGGGCCGATTTTCTGGACGTGCTGGGCGATCTGCGCCGCGCGGGTTACGATTTCGATCCCCACTGGTTCGAGGCGCAGCGCATGTTCCGCTTCCCGGTCCACGGCGAAGTGGAGGGCGGCGGCGTCAGCCTTGAAATCAGCCATGCGCTGGAACCGTGGAACGTGCTGGGAGAGACCGGTGCGATCGGCGGTACGGTGCGCTATGTCGATAGTTCGACCGAACGCCTGCAGGTCCGGGCGAGCGGACTGGTGCAGGGACGCCATGTGATCACCTGCAACGGGCGCCGGGTGCCGCTGACGATGGTGACGCCGGGCGAAGGCGTGGGCGGGGTGCGCTACAAGGCGTGGGCTCCGGCCGAGTGCCTCCACCCGATGCTGCCGCCGCAGGCGCCGCTGACGTTCGATATCTTCGATTTGTGGAACGGCCGCTCGCTGGGCGGCTGCGTCTATCAGGTCGCGCATCCGGGCGGGCGCAGCTACGATACGGTGCCGGTCAATGACTATGAGGCGGAAGCCCGGCGCAAGGCGCGGTTCATAGACAACGGCCACTCGCCGGGCCCGCTGCCGGTGCCGCCGGTGGAACTGTCCGGCGAGTTTCCGTGCACGCTTGACCTGCGGCGTCCGATAGGCCTTGTGTGAAGACATGGCGAAAAAGCCGTCTGTCAGCACTGCGGAGCGCCCGGCAGGGTGGCTCGATGCCTATCCGGTAGAGGTTTCCGGGGGGGATCTCTACGGCGATGCCTCCGGGGCGGCGGCGGCGTGCTGGAAATCGGTGGCGGAAGGGCTGGCGGCGAGTGCGGACGGCGATCTTTCCGTCCTGCAGGACGCGGCGGCCCGCCATGCGGCGGACCTGGGCCTGGCGTTTCGCGTTACTGGCGACGAGGAAGAGCGCGGCTGGCCGCTGACGGCGATGCCGTTGATCATCGGTGCCGGGGAATGGGCCGAAGTGGAGCGCGGCCTGATCCAGCGGGCTAATCTGCTCGAACGGCTGGCCGGGGATGTCTATGGTCCGCAGCGGGTGGTGAAGGAAGGCCACTTGCCTGCCGCTGTGGTCGCGGGCAGCCCGTTCTTCGCGCGCAAGATGCTGGACGGCAGGCCCCGCAACGGACACTTCATCCAGGTTTATTCCGCCGATCTCGCCCGCGGGCCGCGCGGGCAGTGGCGCGTGCTGCGGGACCGTGTGCGCATTGCCAGCGGTGTAGGCTATGCGCTGGAAAACCGCCTGGCGATGCTGCGTGCGGCAGGCCATGTCCTGGCTGACAATCACGTCCGGCGCGTTACCGATTTCTTCGCGCAGATGCGTGATGGCATGGCGGCGGCCTGCGGGCGGGACGGGCCGCGCATTGCCTTGCTGACGCCCGGCCGGTTCAATCAGACCTATGCGGAACAGGCGCATCTGGCACGCTATCTCGGCCTGCCGCTGGTGGAAGGGCGCGATCTGTCCGTGATCGATGACCGGCTCTATGTCGGCACGATCGCCGGGCCCAAGCGCGTCGATGCGGTCTGGCGCTGGATCAACACGACATCGCTCGATCCGCTGTCCTTCGATGCCAAGTCGCAACTGGGTGTTGCGCGCCTGTTCGATGCCTGGGCTTCGGGCGGCGTGGAAATGGTCAATTGGCCGGGCGCGGAAGTGCTGGAAACCCCGGCTTTTTCTGCTTTCATGCCGCGCCTGTTCAAAGTGCTGCTGGGCGAGGACCCGATCCTGCCCAACGTCGCGACCTGGTGGTGCGGCCAGGCGGCCGAAAGCGCGACTGTCTCCCGCCGCTTTGACGAACTGGCGCTGCTGCCTGCCTTTGGCCTGCCGGTGGAAGGGCTGCCCAGCCGGGAGCCTGCCGTGGGCAGCAGTTTCGGGGCAGAGGCGCGCACGGAATTGCTGGAGGCCATGCGGCGCAGGCCGATGGACTATTGCGCGCAGGAAATCGTCCATCTCTCGACCACGCCAGCGGTGATCGACGGCGCGATCGCTCCGCGGCCCTTTACCGTGCGCGCGTTTGTCGCCCGCACCGCCGATGGCGGCTGGACCGTGATGCCCGGCGGTTTCGCCCACCTGTCTTCCCGTCACACCCTGCCGACCTCGCTGATGGGGGCAGGGGACTTGTCCGGCGATGTCTGGGTGGTGGATGATAAGCCTGCGGGGCCCTCCGTCCCGCCGCGCCCTGCCGGGGAACCGCCGATTTCGCGCGGGGGCGGCATCCTGGCCAGTCAGGCGGCGGACAACCTTTACTGGTTTGGCCGTTACAATGAACGGGCCGAAACGGTGGTGCGGATCGTGCGTGCACTGCTGGGCAGTTCGATGGAGGGGGACAGCGCTGCCGAAACCGAAGGCGGGGGCGTGCCGGGCCTTGTCGATCTGCTGCTGCAATTCGGCGCGATCGATGCCGCGGCGGCAGACAAGCCGGTGGTGGAAGTGAGCGCCAAAGTGCTGACCGGCACGCGCCTGTCCGGCGGCGTGCCCGCGCTGATGCGCCAGCGGCTGCAAGTCGGGCTGGCACTGCGTGAACGCTTTGCCCGCGATTTCTGGCGCATTGTCAGCAGGCCGATACCCTCGATCAATGTCGAGCGGCCGCAAAGCATGCTCAGCTCCGCGCGCTGGCTGACCGAGCATTTCAGTGCCCTGGCCGGACTCGTTTCGGAAGACATGGTGCGTTCGGCGGCCTGGCGGTTCCTGCAGATCGGGCACCGGATCGAGCGTGCGCAGGCGATCTGCCGGATGGCGGCCCGGTTGTCGGGCGATGATTGCGGCGTGGAGCCGCTGGGCATGCTGCTCGACCTGTGCGACAGCCAGATCGTCTACCGCAGCCGCTACCTGACTGTCCCCATGACCAACCCGGTGCGCGATCTTGTCCTGCTCGATCCCGACAATCCGCGGGCGCTGAAGTTTCAGGTGGTGCAAGTGGTCGAGCACCTTTCCGCCTTGCCCAGCCTGCGCGACGACAATATTCCCGAGCCTCCGCTGCGTGCCGTCCGTGCGCTGCGCGGCGAGCTGGAAGCGGCACTTGCCCCCGACATGACGCCGGAGCGGCTGCGGGCTATCGAGCTGCAGCTCCAGAATTTGTCGGACGACATTTCCGAACGGTATTTCCTGAAGTTCGATCGTGAGGATGCGGAGAAGAGAACGCGGTTGCTGTGATGCGCTACGCCGTTACCCATAAGACAAGGCTGGAATACGCAACGCCTGTCAGGCTTGCGAAGTTCAACGTGCGTCTGCGCCCGGCCCAGTGGCAGGGGCAGAGGGTGAGCGGCTATGCGCTGACGGTCGATCCGCAACCCGCGCAAGTGCATGAGAACGATGGCGGCTACTATGTGAACGAAGCGCATTTCTCGCTGCGCGAACCGATTACCCGGCTGCAGATCGAGAGCCGCTTTACCGTGGAGCGCGAGCCGCTGCCGTTCTTTATCAGCGAGGCGTCCGGGCCGGGGCTTGCCGATCTGCGCGAGCGGGCGATGAAGACTCCCGATCTTTCGGCACTGGCGCCTGCGTCCTACATCTTCGCGTCACCGATCGCGGTGCCCGAGCACGATATCGCGATGTGGGCGGGCTCGTTTCTGGGCGAGGCCATGCCGGTGATGGAAGCCGGGCACACGCTGATGCAGGCGATCCATGAGGAATTCGCATTCGATTCCAGCGCCACTCTCACCGACACGCCGCCGATTCAGGCCTTCCGCAACCGCCACGGCGTATGCCAGGACTTTAGCCACGTGATGATCATCGCGGCGCGCGCGCATGGTATTCCGGCAGCCTATGTCAGCGGCTATCTGCGCACTCTGCCGCCGCCGGGGGAGGCGCGTCTGGTCGGCGCGGACGCCATGCACGCCTGGGTCAACCTGTGGTGCGGCGAAGATCTGGGCTGGGTCGGATTTGATCCGACCAATGCCGTGCTGGCCGGTGCCGACCACATCTTCATTGGCATGGGCCGCGACTATTCCGACGTTGCGCCGCTGGATGGCACCTTCCGGGGCTCTTCGCAGCAGAAGATGCTCTTTTCGGTGGACGTCGCGCCGCTGGACTGACGCGCGGAGCCAGTCAGCCGCGCGCGTCCCTGACAGGAGCCGGTTCGCCCGGAAAGATACCCGCGATTGCCAGCACCGCGCCCAGGCGGGAAAGGGCTTCGAGCATGTCGCCCACGCTTTCTTCTGCCACCAGCAGTTCCAGCGTGTCGCGCGTGGCCTGCGGCCCGCGATCGCGCATGGAAGTGACGAGTTCGAGAATGACAGCCTCATGCTCGGACACATGCGGGCAGGAAAGCGAGCAGAACGCGAACGTTTCCAGCGCATCGCGGTTGAACAGCAGCATCGTGCGGTGGAAGGCCTGCAGCCCCCCGATCATGCGCCATTTGGCGAAGGCCGGGGCCAGCATCCGGGCCGGGCAGCGCTTGTGCCCGATTGCCGTGACCCAGGCGCGCATGGACCAGACGAGGAAGCGGCCCCCTTCGTCGAGAGTGCTCAGGGGACGGTCGACATATTGATACATGGCCGAATCTCCAAAAGGGGTTGCAAATGAGAATGATTATCAATAGCTATTGATACGCGGCTTGGCTCTCTGGTCAAGCCCCTCCGGGCCCGGCGCTTGTCATGGGGCGCCCGGTTCACTCCTGAGACTAGGCCGGGGCGGCTTCTTGCCTTGCCCGCCCCGGCCATTTTCTTACAGGTTACAGCACTTGTGGGACGTGGCGGCGCATAGGCGTGAAGTGGCCAACCGTTAATCATTGTACGCTAGCAACCGGTGCTGAAACGGAGGACAGAGACTGGACCGGATGTGCTGAAGTTCAAGGCAGCCATACTTGAATTGATTGCGAAGGGCATGCCTCTTGCCGAGGTCATGGCCCAGATTTGCTGGCATATCGAAGACCGGCTGCCGGGGGTCACCTGTTCCGTTCTGACAGTGGACCGCAGCGGCACGCTTCATCCTCTTGCCGCGCCGAGTCTGCCTGAAGCCTATTCGCAGGGGCTCGATAACCTTGCTATCGGGCCGAAGGTCGGCTCCTGCGGGACGGCGGCCTATATCGCACAGCCGGTGGAAGCGCACGATATCGCGAACGATCCGCGCTGGGCACCTTTTCCGGACTTTCAGGCCGCAGCGCTTTCGCTG
Organism: Novosphingobium beihaiense; assembly: GCF_022832375.1. Classification (GTDB taxonomy): domain Bacteria; phylum Pseudomonadota; class Alphaproteobacteria; order Sphingomonadales; family Sphingomonadaceae; genus Novosphingobium; species Novosphingobium beihaiensis. The sequence continues at coordinate 114,884 of NZ_JALHLG010000003.1, read as the reverse complement.
GGCCTGAAAGGCTGCTGGTCGTCGCCGCTGATAGATGACTCCGGGACGGTTCTGGCCACTTTCGCGCTCTATTTCAGCACGCCGCGCGGGCCCACCGATGAAGAACGCGAGATTGTCAGGGTCTGCCTGCACTTGTGCGAGCTTGCTTTTGCTCATCATTTCCGGGCCGCCGATCGTGAACGGCGGGCCAATACCGATGCGCTGACCGGGCTGCCCAACCGGGGCAGTTTCAGCCGGGCCATTGCCCATCTCAATTGCGATGATCCGGGCAGTTGGGCGATCCTGATCATGGATCTGGATAATCTCAAGACCGTAAACGACACCTTCGGCCATTCGATGGGGGACCGGCTGCTGCAGGAAGTCGCCGCGCGGCTGTCGCGCTTTGCGGTTCCCGACAGTGCATTCCGGATCGGCGGAGACGAATTCGCCCTGCTGGTGAAGGATCCCGCGCGGCTGGAAGATATCGGGCGAACTGCCGGGGACATTCTGGAGATTCTGGCTCCTGCCGTCGATTGCAATCAATTCTCCCTCATTCCCGAGGCCACCATAGGCGGGGCGGTTGTCGTTGGAGACGAAGCATCCGCCGATGCCGTGCGCCACAATGCCGATCTGGCGCTCTATCATGCGAAGGAAAGCGGGCGCGGCGGGTTCGTGAAATATTGCAGTGACATTGGCACGCGTATCACCGCGCATATGTCCTCGATCGAAAGCCTCGACGATGCGTTGCAGGAAGAGCGCATCGAGGCTTGGTATCAGCCGATCGTGCGCCTGAAGGATCAGCGTATCGTGGGGCTTGAGGCCTTGTGCCGCATGGTTTCACCCAGTGGAGAGATCATTTCGGCCGCATCCTTTGCCGATGCTGCCAGCGATGCACGCGTGGCTTCGGTGCTGACCGAACGTATGCTGTCGACGGTGGCGAGGGACATGAAGGTCTGGCGCGACCTGGGGATCGATTTCGGCTATGTCGGCGTCAATGTCACGGCCGTGGACATGCGTGGCGGGCGGCTTGAGGAGACGCTCGACAGGTTCTTTGCCGATGATGGGCTCCGCAACCGGCTCGTTCTGGAAGTAACCGAGAACGTCTATATTGGGGACCGGGACAAGCATGTTGCCGAAGCCATATCGGCCTTGCGCGGCCGGGGCGTGCGCATCGCGCTGGACGATTTCGGCACCGGTTTCGCCTCGCTTACCCATCTTCTGGAACTGCCGGTCGATTCCATCAAGATCGACCAGGCTTTCACGACCCGCCTGCCCGGTGACGAAGTAAGCTGCACGATCATCGCCGGGTTAGTCGCCATAGCCGAAAAGCTGGGAGCCTGCGTTACAGCGGAAGGGGTGGAAACGCCCGCCCAGGCGGCCAAGCTGCAGGAACTGGGGTGCAAGATCGGGCAGGGTTTCCTGTTCGCACGGAGCATGCCGCGCGCGGAAGTGGCACAGCTGCTGGCACGGCACGGGGCCGAAAACCCGCACAGCATACCGTTTTTTGTCCCGCAAGCGTCCGTTCCGAAGCAGCAAAGCACCCCGGCCCAAGCTCAGGACTGGCCGCTGCCGTTCTGCCAGAACATCTAGGGTAAGAATCTGACCAGGGGCTATTCCGTGGTCTCACCGTCGAAGTGCTCGTGCGCCGTGCTGGCTTCGGCACAAGTCTTGTGCACGGTGCCGTCGACGTGTTCGGGCGGACCGTAGATGGTGTAGAGCTTGAGCGGCTCCTTGCCGGTGCTCACCACGTTGTGCAGGGCGCCCGCGGGGACGACGATGCCGTCATCCGCCTTGACCTTGTGCACCACGCCATCAATCGAGACTTCGCCTTCTCCGGCCTCGATGCGGAAGAACTGGTCGATGTCGAGATGAACCTCTGCTCCGATCTCATCCCCGGGCTCGATGGACATGAGCACCAGTTGCAGGTTCTCTCCGGTGTAGAGAACCCGGCGGAAGTCGGTGTTCTCTTCGGTCAGTTTCTCGATGTCGTCGACGAAGCCCTTCTTCATGCCGGTGTCCTTTCCGATGGAATGTGCCTGCCACAATAACGGGTGGCAGGCGGTTGCGAATTGATCTGGCTCAGCGGTAATCGAACCCGTTGCCCTTCGGCAGGATCTTCAGCGAGTTCTGCTGGATCGCTGTCATGAGGTACGATCCCACGAGCATCGGCAGTTCCAGCATCTGCTTTTCGTCATAAGTCTTCGCCAGCGTATTCCACGAGGCGTCGGAAATGCAGTGGTCGGCGATCATTTCCTCTACTGCGCGCAGCAGGGCTGCGTCGTGTTCGCTCCAGCCGGGGGCGGAGGAGCCCGCGATCACGCGTTCGATCTCTTCGGGGGTGACGCCGAAGGCCTTGCCGATATCGACATGCTCGCACCATTCGAACGGGGCGCGGGCGAGCAGAGCGATGCGCAGGATCGCCAGTTCGCGCTCACGCGGAGGGATCGTGCCCTTGGCGGCGATTTCGAGGCCAAGCACCATCTGCGCGCGGAACATGCCGGGATGGCGCAGCGTGATCAGGCTGACATCGGGGAAGGGGCGGTCTTCCGGAATATTGAAGGCCGCGCGCATCCCGGCGACCTGTTCATGGCCCTCCGGGCTGACCTCGTCGAGCGTCAGCGGCGCGTAGCGGGGCCCGTTGGCGACGGTTTGCGCCATGCGCGCATCGGCGTCGAATTCATACTTCCCCGTGATCGGTTCTGCCATTTGCGTATTCCCGAATGTTGGATGTTGCGTGAGATCAGGCCGCCGTTTCGTGGAACGGGGCCCAGGTTTCCATATGTGTGCGGTAATCGGCGAATTGCGCGCGCACCGCATCGAAATCGAGACCGAACTTGGACGGATCGGGCTTGGTCATGCGCTCGGCGCTCTGATTGCTTTCCCACCACGCGCGCATGGCCTCCGCAAAGGCGGGCGAAACGTCCTGCCCCAGCCATGCGTAGAGCCCGCGTACTTGGCCCAGCGGATCGCGCTGCATCGCGCGGAAATGGATGTCGTAAAAGCGGTGATCGTTGCCGCGCTGCCGGAAATCGATCGCCCGGCGTATCCCTTCGGACCAGCAGTGCACGTTGAGTTCGCCGATGTAACGATAGTCCACATGATCGGTGAATTTCTCGATGATGTCTGCATAGACCGTCGCGACCGAGAGCATCACGTCAGTAGGGTCGCGGTGCGTCATCACGAAGCGGGCATCGGGAAAGGCCTTGTCCAGGGCATCGAGGTAGAGCAGGTGCGTGGGGGCCTTGAGCCGCCAAGGCCGGGCGGGTTCTCCCCATTGCAGCAGCTTGAGCACGCGCTTTTCGTAGAGATAGGTCTCGGTAAGGTCCGCCTCCAGCAGCCACGTGGCATAGCTGGGCACTTGCGCGAGGGCGAGGAAGATCTGGCTCTTGAAATCGAGTGCCATCAGATCCTGGCATTCCATCGCGCCGTCGATCCCCGAAGGCGTGCGCTTGCTGTCCTTGAGATGTTCATCCGCGGCACTGGCTGCAACGCCCCGGCGCGGGTCGGGCCCTTCGACGGTCGAAGGGGGCGGGCAGGGCTGCGAACTTTCCCAGACGCGCAGATAGCGGATATCCGGATCGCTGGAGAGCAGGAACGAAAGCGCGGTTGATCCGGTGCGCGGCAGGCTGACGCCGAACAGCGGATCGCGGATCTCCTCATCCGCGATTTCGGGATGGCGGCGATACCAGTCCTCCACCATCAGCCGCTGGCGCAGATGGAGCAGGATGCGGTCACGCAGGGCATGTTCGCCGATGGCATTCAGCCGGGCTTCGGTGTTGAGCGACGTGACCAGCTGTTCCAGCCCCTCGCGGAAGCTGTCGCCGCCGAAGTCGTCGAGGCCGGTGTCGCGCCGGGCGATTGCGATCAGGTCCTTGTCGTGTTCCATGGGCCGGTGTCTCCCCCATCGGGCGTGCTGTCCGGCTATTTCCGGATCGTGGACGCACTATGCGGGGGGAAGGTGCCCTGCGCCAACCGCTGCGGCGATGTTGGCGGATACGGCAGTGACCCTAGCCGCGCGCCGCGCGTACCGCTGCGCCGCCCGCGAACGGGGCAATGGCCAGCAGGACAAGGCTGGCCGCGCCGGTCAGCGCAAGGCCGCTCTCGCCGCCCATGCCCAGGCTTCCCGCGCCGAAGATCAGGATCGGCACGGCCATCGGGATCACCAGCAGCCCGGAGAGCGCCGCGCCGCCGCGCAGGCCCGCCGTCAGTGCCGCCACAGTCACGCCCAGCGCGGCCAGCCCCGGGGTTCCGGCCAGCAGTCCGGTCTCGACAATGCGCAAGGTGTTTCCGTTCAGCCCCAGCAGCGCCGAGGCGGGCAGGGCCGCCAGCATCAGCGGCGGGCCGAAGCTCAGCCAGTGGGCAAGCACGCGCACGGCGATCACCAGTTCCTCGGAAATGCCGCGCAGGGCCCATTGGTCGAACAGGCCCATGTCGATATCGGGCTCCACCAGCCGGTCGAGCGGGAGGATCGCGGCAAGCAGCGCCGCCACCCAGATCACCCCGCCGCCGGTTCGCGCCAGCAGTGGCGCGTCGGGGCCGACGGCAAAGGGATAGAGCATCGCCACCGACAGGAAGAACAGCACCGGCAGCACCGCGCCGCCGCCACGCCCGCCCAGCATCAGGCGCGCCAGATCGCGCTTGAGGAGAGCCCCTATCCGCCCGATCATGCCGCGTGCTCCGCCAGGGCGAGCCTGCCCATGCCGGGCAGGTCGAACGGCTGGTGCGATGCCACCAGCGCGATGCCGCCTTCGGCGCAATGTTCGGCCACGAGCCTTTCGGTCAGTTCCACGGCATGCACGTCCAGCCCGTTGAGCGGCTCGTCCAGCAGCCATACGCGTGCCTTCTGGCCGATCAGCCGGGCCAGCGCGGCGCGTTTCTTCTGCCCGGTCGAGAGGTAGCGCACCGGCACGTCGAGCAGGCCGGAAAGGCCCAGCCGCGCCAGTTCATTGTCGGCCGCGCCGTCGATCCGCTGCCAGAATGCAAGAGCCTTGCCGAGCGGTTGCATGGGATCGAGCGCGGGGCGCTCGTCGATCAGGCCGATGGAGCCGCAGACTTCCACCGATCCGGAGAAAGCCGGGGCCAGCCCGGCAACGATCCGCAGCAGGCTGGATTTGCCGATACCGTTGCTGCCCGCGATCTGCAGCGCCTCGCCCTGGTTCAGGCGCAGCGTCAGCCCGCGAAACAGGATCCTGTCGCCGCGACGGCACGCGAGGTCTTTTACGGCGATGGATGCCTCTTGCATGGCAGGGGGCGATAGTTGAAACCCGCAGCCCTGCCAAGGAGAGTGACATGGCCATCCCCCGACTGACCGATACCGAACGCGACGAGGCGCTGGGCAAGCTGCCCGGCTGGGCACTCAGCGAAGACGGCCTCGCCATCGAGATCGAACTGGAATTCGGCGATTTCAACGCGGCTTTCGGCTTCATGGCCCGCGTCGCGCTCTATGCCGACAAGGCTGATCATCACCCTGAATGGTTCAACGTCTACAACAAGGTGCGCATCCGCCTGACCACGCACGATGCAGGGGGGCTGAGCCGCCGGGATGTGGCCATGGCGCAGTTCATCGACGGGATCGTATGACCAGCCTGTGACCTGTAAAATGACTTAAGTTCAGTTTTTTGATCGAATATCCCGATCACTGTGACGACTCAGTCCTGTTTCCAAAGCGCTGCGCGCCGCGGGTAACTGCCTGCCGGTTTCTCGAAAACCGCTTTGCAACAGGATAGGAACAATGGTCAGGAAATCCCAACGTCTGTTCGCCTCGATGCTGGTGAGCACGGCGATCTTCATGGCTGCGCCCGGGGCAGTGGCGCAGGAAACGGCCGCGCCGGTGCGCGAAGGCATGACCAACAAGGACTGGTGGCCCAAAAGCCTCGACCTTTCGGCGCTGCGCCAGCATGAGGCCCAGTCCAACCCTTATGGCGCCGATTACGACTATGCGAAGGAATTCGCGTCGCTCGATCTGGATGCTGTGAAGGCGGACATCCGCAAGGTGCTGCATACCTCGCAGCCCTGGTGGCCTGCCGACTATGGCAATTACGGCCCGTTCTTCATCCGCATGGCCTGGCACAGCGCCGGGACGTATCGCGTGGGTGACGGGCGCGGCGGCTCGGACGGCGGCGAGCAGCGCTTCGAACCGCTCAATTCCTGGCCTGACAACGTCAGCCTCGACAAGGCCCGCCGCCTCGTCTGGCCGATCAAGCAGAAGTACGGGCGCAAGCTGTCCTGGGGCGATTTGATGGTGCTGTCCGGCACCGTCGCGCTGGAAGACATGGGCTTCAAGACCATCGGGTTTGCCGGTGGCCGCATCGATGCCTGGCAGCCGGATCTGGTGTTCTGGGGGCCGGAAATGAAAATGCTGGCCGCTGATCGCACCGGCAAGGACGGCAAGCTCAAGGGGCCGCTGGCGGCAACGCAGATGGGCCTCATCTACGTCAACCCGGAAGGGCCGGGCGGCAATCACGATCCGATTGCGGCTGCCGGAGCCATCCGCAAGGCGTTCGGCCACATGGCGATGAACGATGAGGAAACCATCGCCCTGATCGCAGGCGGCCACACGTTCGGCAAGGCGCACGGCGCACACAAGGCCGATGAGTGCCTTGGCAAGGATCCCGCGTCCGCCGGTGTCGAGGAACAAGGGCTGGGCTGGAAGAATTCGTGCGGCAAGGGCAATGCCGAAGACACGATCACCAGCGGGCTGGAAGGCGCCTGGTCGGCAGCGCCCACGCAGTTCACCACGCAGTATATCGACAATCTGCTGAACTACCATTGGGTGACGACCAAGAGCCCGGCGGGCGCCACGCAGTGGATCCCGACCGATCCCGCCGCTGCCAACCTGGTTCCCGACGCGCACCTTCCGGGCGTGACCCATGCGCCGATCATGTTCACTACGGACATGGCGCTGAAGCGCGATCCCCAGTTCCGCGCGGTGCTGGAACGCTGGCAGAAGGATCCCACGCTGTTCGCCAAGGCCTTTGCCCGCGCGTGGTTCAAGCTGACCCACCGCGATCTGGGCCCGCAGGCGCGCTATCTGGGTAAGGACATCCCCACGGAAACGTTCGCATGGCAGGATCCGCTGCCTGCGGCGGACTATGCGGTGATCGATCAGAGCGATGCGGCCCGGCTCAAGGCGCAGATCCTGGCATCGGGGCTGACCGTGCCCGAACTGGTGCGCACGGCCTGGGCTTCGGCCTCCACGTTCCGGGGCACGGACATGCGCGGCGGTGCCAACGGCGCGCGCGTCCGGCTTCAGCCGCAGCTCGACTGGGCGGTCAACGACAAGGCCGAACTCCTGCGCGTGACCGGCAGGCTCGAAGCGATCCGCAAGAGCTTTGCCAGGAGCGCCAGGGGCGGCAAGCAGGTCTCGCTCGCGGATCTGATCGTGCTGGGCGGCAATGCCGCGATCGAGCAGGCCGCCGCGAAGGCGGGCTACAAGGTCTCCGTGCCGTTCACGCCGGGCCGTGTCGATGCCGATCAGGCGCAGACCGACGTGACCTCGTTCGGCTATCTCGAACCCAAGGCGGACGGCTTCCGCAATTACTACGCGCAAGCCTCCTACGAAGCCCCGGCCCCGGCGCTGGTGGACAAGGCCGATATGCTGAACCTCACCGTGCCGGAAATGACGGTGCTGGTAGGCGGCATGCGAGCGCTCGATGCCAATGCGGGCGGATCGGCCAACGGTGTGTTCACCAGCCGTCCCGGCACGCTTTCGAACGACTTCTTCGTCAATCTGCTGTCGATGGGCACGGTCTGGTCGAAGTCGGCGGGAACGCCGGGCCTTTACGAAGGCAAGGACCGGACGACGGGCGCCACGAAGTGGACGGCCACGCCGGTCGATCTGATCTTTGGTTCCAATTCCGAACTGCGCGCGGTTTCGGAAGTCTACGCGTCAGACGATGCGGGCCAGATGTTCGCTGACGATTTCGTGGCGGCATGGACCAAGGTGATGAACGCCGACCGGTTCTAAACTGACCGGCAGGGCAGGCGGCCGCCCCCCGGGGCCGCCTGCCCTTTTTCTATCCCGGGTTTTTGGGAACTGGGCCATGAGCAAGGCTTTCAATGTCACGATACTGTGCGCTTCGTTCGCGGCGCTGATCAGCCTTGCCGCGATGGGGTGTGCGTCGGGGCGGGCCGAAGCCAAAGTACAGGCACCGCCTCCCGCGAGACCTGCGGCCTTCGCGGTATGTTCGGCGTGCCATGCCACCGAAGCGGGCAAGACGATCGTGGGGCCCAGTCTGGCCGGTGTGTCCGGGCGCAGGGCTGGCAGCCTTGCGGGCTACGCCTATAGCGAAGCCCTCAAGAACTCGGGCCTGACGTGGGACCGGGACAGCCTCGATACCTGGCTTACTTCACCGCAGAAAATGGTGCCGGGCACGAAGATGCCGTTCATGGGGATAGCCGATCCTGTCAGGCGCAAGGCGGTCGTCGATTACCTGCTGACGCTGTAGCCGTCATCACAGCGCCGGGTTGTTGTAGCAGTGCCAGGTGAAGATCGCTGCCGAACCGCGATGCGGGCGCCATTGTTCGGCCAGCACGCGGGTTTCCTTTTCGCCGGGGCGCGCATCGAGGCCGAGAATCTTGTGCAGGCCCGCCTGCACGGCCAGATCTCCCGCGGGCCAGATGTCCGGGCGGCCTTCCGCGAAAAGCAGATAGATTTCCGCTGACCAGCGGCCGATGCCCTTGATCTGCACGAGCTGGGCGATGGCCTCCTCGTCGTCTTCGGGCAAGGCACTGAGATCGAGCGCCCCGGCCTCCACCAGCTCGCACAAAGAGCGCGCATAGCCCTGTTTCTGGCGCGACAGGCCGCAGCCGCGCAGCGCGTCGAAATCGGCGGCGAGCAAGGCGCCGGGCGGCAGGCCTTCGCCCAGCAGCGCTTCCAGTTTTGCCCAGACCGAAGCCGCCGCCGCCACGCTGACCTGCTGGCCCACGATCGTGCGCAGCAGCGTGGCATAGCCGGTGGGCCGGATGCGCGGTTCCGGGTATCCGGCGACTTCCAGCGCGCGCGCCATGGCTGGTTCGGCGGCAGCAATCGCATCGAGGCCAGTTTTCAATCTGTCGGCGGTCAGGCCCATGTTGTCAGTCACCTTGAAAAAGCGGGTTGCAGCCTTTAGCAGCCTCCGGCAAACCCGCCTACAGTCACATCGGCGCAAGAGAGCGTATCAAGGGGGATTTATAAGCATGCCGCAGATTATCGTCGTCGATCAGTCGGGAGCAGAATCGACACTGGAGGCGGTCGAAGGCCGCACCCTTATGGAAAATATCCGTGACGGCGGATTCGACGATCTGCTGGCGCTGTGCGGGGGCTGCTGCTCCTGCGCGACTTGCCACGTCCACTTCGATCCCGCTTACATGGACAAGCTGCCGGAAATGAGCGAGGACGAGAACGACCTGCTCGACAGTTCGGATCACCGCAACGAATATTCGCGCCTGTCCTGCCAGATTCCGGTCACTTCGGCACTGGAAGGCTGCAAGGTCACGATCGCTCAGGAAGATTGAGGCACGCAGGAAGACTGAAGACAGTCTTCCACTGCAAGTTCGGCTTGGCAGGGGTATGGCGCAAATCGTTTGCGCCTTGCCGCTGCTGATCCTAATTCAGCCAGCATGACTGCACCGCACGCAAAGCGCTCGACGCTCGATCTCATTGGCAATACCCCGCTCGTCCTGCTCAAGGGGCCGAGCGAAGCCGCAGGCTGCGAAATCTGGGGCAAGTGCGAATTCGCCAACCCCGGCGCTTCGGTGAAGGACCGGGCCGCGCTGTGGATCGTGCGCGATGCCGAAGCCAAGGGGCTGCTCAAGCCCGGCGGTACGATTGTTGAAGGCACGGCGGGAAATACGGGGATCGGCCTTGCGCTGGTCGCCAATGCGCTGGGCTACAAGACGGTGATCGTCATGCCCGAGACTCAATCGCGCGAGAAGATGGACACGCTGCGGGCGCTGGGCGCCGAGCTCGTGCTGGTTCCGGCCGCGCCGTTCTCGAACCCCGGTCACTTCGTTCACACTTCGCGCCGTCTGGCCGAAGAGACGGAAGGGGCGATCTGGGCCAACCAGTTCGACAATATCGCCAACCGCAAGGCCCACATCGAAAGCACCGCGCCCGAACTGTGGCAGCAGATGGAGGGCCGTATCGACGGCTTTACCTGCGCGGCGGGCACGGGCGGCACGATCGCGGGCACCGGGCTTGGCCTCAAGGCCTTCGATGAGAAGATCACGATCGCGCTCACCGATCCGCACGGCGCTGCGCTGTACAATTATTACGCCCACGGCGAATTGAAGGCCGAAGGCTCTTCGGTGGCCGAAGGGATCGGGCAGGGGCGCATTACCGCGAACCTCGAAGGCGCGCCGATCGATACGCAGTTCCGCATATCGGATGAAGAGGGCCTGGAATGGGTCCGCCGCATGCTGGCGGAAGAGGGGCTGTGCCTTGGCCTTTCTTCCGGCATCAACGTGGCGGGGGCAGTGGCGCTGGGCAAGCAGCTTGGGCCCAAGGCGCGGGTGGCGACAATGCTGTGCGATACGGGCTTCCGCTACCTCTCCTCGCTCTACAATCCGGAGTGGCTGAAGGCCAAGGGGCTTCCAGTCTTCCCTTGGCTGGCAAGCTGAGGTAAAAGTTCTGCCGATGGCAGGACAGCTTCCGCCCCAGATCGTCAAGGAAATGGTCGAACCGATCACGGCCGCCCGGCGCTATGCAGCGCCAGGGGCTCGGGAACTGCGTGCGCAGGCGGTGCATCGCCTGCAAGTGGGGCTGTTCGGGCTCTGCGCGATGCTGCTGCTGGTCGGGCTCGCCAATATTATCATGGACCGTGCCAGGCTGACCGACACCGGGGACCCGATCCGCGAGGTCGTCGCGGCGGATGCCAAGCCCAAGAAGCCGGCGACGGACCCGCTGGCGGATATCGGTGTCGTCCCGGCGGCAGAGCCCAGCCCGGCAGTCACGCCCACGCCCACGCCTATGCCTGCTCTCACGCCCGATCCTACGGACAGCGCCAAAGCCAATCCGCCCGCGCAGCCCTGACCGGCTAGCCTGCCGAAGCCGGGGCAGGCGATGTTCGGGAAAACCGGGGACGGGAAATCGAGGGATGCGCAGCGCCGGGGAAAGCCTGGGAAAGGGCGGAAGGCAACGCCCGGTTCTCGCTTGGGAAAAGACGGGATAGCACGCAAAGCGCAGGTTCTTGCTGCAAAATATACGGATTTTCCGAGGTTCCTGCTGTGGCGGGCGTTTCCACTTCCCGCTTCGGGCTAAGGAATAGTGGGGATCGCTGGGGGTATGACCTTCAAAAGCGGGGATTTCCCGGGATCATCTTGGAGGCGCAAGTTTCACATTGAAAAATAATGGTTTTGCTAGAATTTCCTGTGTGGCCACCTGCGGGTGGCTCTTGAAGAAAGGGTTGGATTCCGGATGGACTGGGGGATAAATTCCCACTCATCCCCAGTTTTCCCTTTAATCCCCGCATTTCCCGTTATATGGAAACAGTCAATCGGAATGGCTGAGTCTCGCCGCGTCTTGCCGGGATGCGGACCCTGCTGCGCGGGTGTGTGGCAGGAGGCGGGTTTTGTTGTTCCCGAGACGAGGACCTTAGGGGCGACAACGGAACACCATGGCGGGGCAGCCAATCTTCTTCAGCGGGCAGGGCTTTTCGCTTCTACGCGACAAGAACCGCTTCGTGCTGCCCAGCGCTCTTCGCTCCACCGTGCGCGAATCGAGCGGCAAGGACGTGTTGTGTCTTGCCAAGTTTCCCGAATGGAAATGCCTCGTCGGCTTCGGCCTCTCCCGCGTCGCTGAATTCGAAGACGAACTCGACCGTGAACAGGCCCGTGCGGATGCCGCCGGGCGCCCATTCAACCGCGTCAAGAAGGCCATGGCCCTCTACACCTTCCAGCAGGTGCCGTTCGACGGTTCCGGCCGTTTCGTTCTGCCCGAAGGGCTCGCTCGCCTCGCGAATGTCGAGGACCAGCTTTATTTTCAGGGTGTCGGCCAGTTCATCACGATCTGGAACCCCGAAGAGCTCTACAAGATGGCCGACGATCCCGAGCTGGAAGGCGCGATTGAAATCTGCCGTTCGGCGGCCGAGGCGGAACTGGTCAAGGCGAAGAAGAAATGAGCGCGCCCGGTGTCCCTCATATCCCCGTGCTTCTCGATGAGGTCGTTGCCGCACTGGCTCTGCAGCCGGGCGATCTCGTTATCGACGCTACACTCGGTGCAGGCGGGTACACCCGCCGCCTGCTCGATGCGGGGGCGACCGTGCACGCCTTCGACCGTGATCCCGATGCGATCGCGGCGATCCGTGCCGATCCCGCGAAATGGCCCGAGCTGGAAACCGACCCGCCCCGTCTGGTTCTCCACCCGCGCCGTTTCTCGGAAATGGTGGAGGGTATGGCCGAGGCCGGGATCGATGCTGTCGATGGTGTCGTCATGGATATCGGCGTGTCCTCGATGCAGCTCGATCAGGCCGGGCGCGGCTTTGCCTTCGCGTCCGACGGTCCGCTCGACATGCGCATGAGCCAGGAGGGAATGTCCGCCGCCGATTTCGTCAATGAAGCGGACGAGGCGGAGATTGCCGATGTGCTCTACCTCTATGGCGAAGAGCGCCAGTCGCGCCGCGTGGCGCGCGCCATCGTTGCCGCGCGGCCTATTGAGACGACTGGCGAACTCGCCCGTGTCGTGCGCAAGGCGCTGGGCCACCGGCCCGGCGCGCCCAAGGACCCGGCGACCCGCAGCTTTCAGGCGATCCGTATCCACGTGAATGGCGAACTGGACGAACTCGATGCCGGGCTGGCCGGCGCCGAGGCACTGCTGCGTTCCGGAGGCAGGCTGGCCGTTGTGACCTTCCACAGTCTGGAAGACCGCAAGGTGAAGCACTTCCTGCGCGATGCCAGCAGCGCGGGCAAGGCAACCTCGCGCCACTTGCCGCAAGTCGCCGCCGGGAGCCCTCCCGCCTTTTCCGCCGTCGCCAAGGCCGTGCGCCCGGGCGAGGCCGAACTCGCCGCGAACCCGCGTTCGCGTTCCGCCACCTTGCGCAGCGCCGTGCGCACCGATGCCCCCGCCCGGGATACCAACAGGCCCCAAAAAAACACAGGAGTGCCGCATGAACCTCACCAGTGACCGTATCCGTTCTATCGGATGGGCTTCGGTGCTGTTGCTCTGCGGCGCGCTGACGATCGGGCTGACGCTGCGGGTCAACGCGGTGAAGAGCCAAGTCTACGACACCGAAAAGAAGATCGTCTGGCTGAAACAGGATATCGATTTCCTGCAGACCGAATTCCAGACCCGCTCGAACCAGCAGGCGCTCAAGCAGCTCAACGACCTGGAGTTCGGCTACAAGGCGCCGGGCGCCGGGCAGTACATCGAAGGCGAGCGGCAGCTTGCGGCGCTGGGCAAGGCGCCCGGGCCGGGCGCGCCGCAGCCGATCCGCTATGCCAATGCCGAAAAGCCGGTGTCGCGGGACACGGGCTCGTCGCTGCTCGCCATGGTTTCTCCGGTCACCGATGCGACGGCGGCTGCCCTCTCGGAGCCCGCGCCCGCAACTGCCAGGGAAAGCGATCCCGAGCGTAAGAAGCTGGCCCAGGATGCGGCGGCGCTGGGCCAGCGCCTGGCCCGGATCGAAGTGGCTGAGGCGGGGCAGTGAATGCGGCAACCTATCCGTTAGGGGCGATCCCCGTAGTAAGAGGGGCCATTCCGGCCGCTCCGGCCACGACTGCGAGCGGGCGCCGCAAGATTGCGAATGTCCGGCAGCGCTCTTTGCTGGTGGCCAAGCTTCGCTCGCTCTGGGTGCTGGGCGTTTTCGTGCTGGTCGGGGGCTGTGCGCTTGCCCGCATCGGCTATCTGGGCGCGACGGGGGCAACCACGCACCGCGGCGAACTGGGCGATGCGCTGGTCCCTTCGCGCGGCGAGATCGTGGACCGCAACGGCGTGGTTCTGGCCCGCGATTTCCGGGTCTATTCGCTGTGGTTCAACCCCAAGGCGATGACCGAAGGATCGCCGCTGATCCACACGCCGCAGGAAGTGGCCGATGGGCTTCTGCGCATCTTCCCCGATCTTGACCGGAAGGAAGTGATTGCAAAGCTGGCGTCGGGTAAGGCGGGATATATCCGCCGCTCGATCCTTCCCGAAGAGGCCAACCGGGTTCATGCCCTGGGCGAACCGGCGCTGGAATATCCGCTGGAAGAGACGCGGTTCTATCCGCAAGGCTCGATGGCGGCGCACGTGCTCGGCTATGTCGATAGCGATGGCAAGGGCCACATCGGCATGGAGCAGGTCTACAACAAGCAGTTGACCAGCCCCGAAGGGCGCACGCACCCGTCTGTGCTTTCGATCGATTTCCGGGTGCAGAGCGCACTGGAAGACGAGTTGAGCAAGGCGATGGCGCTCAGCAAGGCCAAGGGCGCCGGGGGCGTGGTGCTCGATGTCGATACCGGCGAAGTGCTGGCGCTGGCCTCGCTGCCCGCGTTCGATCCCAATCACGTCAAGCCCAGCGACATGATGGTCACGGCGGCGCAGGCGAAAGAGGGAGAGGTTCCGCACGGCTTCAACCGCGTGACCAACCAGGTCTACGAACTGGGTTCCACGTTCAAGCCGATCACCGTGGCTGCCGCGCTTGATGCCGGGACGATCACCGATCTCAGCCGCCGCTGGCCCGCCAAGCCGCTCCATGTCGGCCGCTTCACCATCCATGACGATCATAACTACGGCGATACGCTCAATGTGCCCGAAGCGCTGATCCATTCGTCGAACATCGTCATGTCCGAAGTGGCGGACGAGATGGGCGGGGCGCGGTTGAAGAAGACGATGGAATCGCTTGGCATGAACGAGCGGCCCTTCATCGAACTGCCCGCGCGCGGTTTTCCGATCTGGCCTTCGGGCAAGTGGCCCCGGCTGCGCACGATGACGGTTTCGTTCGGCCACGGCCTGGCGGTGACGCCGCTGCATCTGGCCTCTGCCTATGCGGCACTGGTCAATGGCGGGATTTGGCGCCCGGCGACGCTGGAAAAGCTCGATCCGTCCGACGTGCCCGCAGGGCGCCGGGTGTTCAGCGCGGCGGCCAGCGCGCGCATCCGCCAGTTGCTGCGCATGATCGTGGACTACGGTACTGGCCGCAAGGCGAACGCGCCGGGCTTCCGGATCGGCGGCAAGACCGGCTCGGCCGAAAAGCCCGGCGTGGGCGGCTATCGCAAGCATGCGCTGATCACGACTTTCGCCGCTGCATTTCCTATGGATAAGCCGCGCTACGTTGTTGTCGCGATGATGGATGAGCCGCAAGGTACGCCTGCGACATCGTACCAGCGCACAGCAGCCTGGAACGCTGCCCCCGCCGTGGGACGGCTGGTGCCGCGCATCGGGCCCTTGCTCGGCATCATGCCGGACGAGACGCGCGATATCGACATTTCCGACCTCAGGCCTCTGGTGCCCCAGGGAGATAGCGGCGAATGAAACTTTCCGCCCTTTGTAAGGCTGCAAATATCGCCCCCGGCGGAGCGGCCGGTGTGGCGGACATCAATGTGACCGGTTTTGCCATCGATCACCGCAAGGTGGCGCCCGGCACGGTGTTCGGAGCCTTTCGCGGGGCGAAATTCAATGGCGAGGATTTCATTCCCGCCGCGATCGAGGCAGGCGCCGTTGCCGTGGTGGCCGCGCCGGACGCGAAAGTGGAAGGCGCAGTGCATTTCGCCGACGCCGAGCCGCGCCGTCTGTTCGCCCGGCTGGCCGCGCCGTTCTTCACGCCCGTGCCCGAAACGCTGGTGGCCATTACTGGCACCAACGGCAAGACATCGACGGCGGAACTGACCCGCCAGCTCTGGCACATGGCCGGGCAGCGCGCGGCTTCCATCGGCACGCTGGGCGTGACCACTTCCGGCGAGAGCGTTTCGACCGGGCTGACTACGCCGGACAACGTCACGTTCCAGGCGAACCTGACCGGTCTGGCGCGCGAGGGGGTGACGCACGTTGCCTACGAAGCGTCGAGCCATGGTCTCTCGCAGTACCGCATCGAAGGCCCGCGCGTGAGCGCCGGGGCCTTTACCAACCTCAGCCGCGATCACCTCGATTATCATGCGACGATGGAAGAGTACTTCGCCGCGAAGATGCGCCTGTTCGACGAAGTGGTGGTGGACGGCGGCACGGCCGTGATCTGGGCCGACGATGCCTGGTCCGGCAAGGCCATCGAACATGCGAAGGCGCGTGGCCTCAAGCTGTTCACGGTGGGCACGAAGGGGGAGGATATCCGTCTTCTCGGCCGCACGCCCGGGGGGCTCGGGCAGAAGCTGGAGATTGACTATCTGGGGCAGACGCGGACGATCGATCTGCCGCTGATCGGCGGCTATCAGGCTGCCAATGCGCTGGTCGCGGCGGGGCTGGTGCTGGCGACCGGCGGCGATGCGAACGGAACGTTCGATGCGATGAAGTGGCTGGGCACGGTGCGGGGGCGGATCGAACGCGCGGCGATCTCTCCGGCAGGGGCGCCCATCTATATCGATTACGCGCATACGCCTGACGCATTGGAGGCGGCAATCGCGGCGCTGCGCCCGCATGTGGCCGGGCGGCTGATCGCCGTGTTCGGCGCGGGCGGGGACCGCGATCAGGGCAAGCGCCCGGAGATGGGGCGGATCGCCAGCGAAGGTGCGGATGTGGCTATCGTCACCGATGACAATCCCCGCGGGGAGGATCCGGCCGCGATCCGCGCGATGGTGCTGGCCGGGATGGGCGAAGGTGCCCGCGAGATTGGCGACCGGCGCGCTGCCATCGGCGAGGCCATCGCCGAAGCCCGGGCCGGGGACGTGGTCCTCATTGCCGGGAAGGGGCACGAGCAGGGGCAGATCATTGGCAGCGGCGAGACCATGCGCGTGCTGCCGTTCGACGATGTTACCGTAGCCAGGGAAATGGCTGGCACGCTGGGAGGAAAGTGACGATGAGCGCTGTTGCCCGCATTCTCGACTGGCCCTTGGACGCGGCCGAAGAGAGCCCGCATGTCCTGTGGGACGCGATTGCCATCGCCCGCGCCGTCAAGGGCACAGCCAATGCGGATTTCACCGTATCGGGCGTGGAGATCGACAGCCGCGACGTGCAGCCGGGCGATCTGTTCTTCGCGCTGAAGGGCGAGAGCATGGACGGGCACCGCTTCGTCGACATGGCTTTCGCCAAGGGCGCGGCCGCCGTGGTGGTGGACCGGCCCGTGGATGGCCCGCACATTCTGGTGAGCGACACCATGGAGGCGCTGGTGCGTCTGGGTGCCGCCGCACGGGCCCGCACGCGCGGGCCGGTGATCGGTGTGACCGGATCGGTGGGCAAGACCGGGGTGAAGGAAATGATCTTCACCGCGCTCGACCGCGCCAGCCGGGGCGATGCGCACCGTTCGGTGAAGAGCTATAACAACCATGTCGGCGTGCCGCTGAGCCTGGCCCGCACGCCCAGCCGCGCGCGGTTCGCCGTCTATGAGATGGGCATGAACCACGCGGGGGAAATCGCCGCGCTGACCCGTCAGGTACGCCCGCATGTCGCGGTGATCACGACGATCGCGCCCGCGCATATCGAGATGCTGGGTTCGGAGGAAGCTATCGCCGATGCCAAGGCGGAGATATTCCAGGGCATCGAATCCGGCGGCACGGCGGTGATCCCGGCGGACAGCCCGCACTACGAGCGGCTGCGCAAGGCGGCCTTGCGGTGCGGCGCGCATGTGGTTTCCTTCGGCAGGGCCGAGGGCGCGGACGTGCGCCTGCTCGATACCGTTTCGGCTATCGGCGGCGGGTCGCTGGTGACGGTCGACATGGGCGACCGGCGCGTGTGCTACACGATCGCGGCACCGGGTGAGCATCATGTCATTAATTCGCTGGCGGTCATGGCCGCCGTGCGCGCGGTGAAGGGCGATCTGGGCGCGGCGGGTGTCGCGCTGGCCGAGATGGGCGGACTGCCGGGACGCGGCGCGCGGCTGGAAATCGATGTGCCCGGCGGCGAACCCGACGAGCAGGGCCTGCGCAAGGCGCTGCTGATCGATGAAAGTTACAATGCCAATCCCGCCTCGATGCGCGCGACGCTGGCCCAGCTTGGCCGCACCCCGGCGCGCCGCCGCATTGCTGTGCTGGGCGCGATGAAGGAGCTGGGCAGTCACGGTCCGGACTATCACGCCGCGCTGGCGGAACCGCTGCGCGAAGCGCATGCCGACTATGTGGTGCTGGTGGGCGGCGAGATGAGCGCATTGGCCGAGGAATTGGGGAAAGCGGACAATGCCGAACTTGGCAAATCCGTGCCCTTCGCGCATTGCGCGAGTGTGGGGGAAGCTGTCGATGCGCTGCGTGCATTCGGGCTGGAACGGGATGACGCCATCCTGGTCAAGGGTTCGAATTCGGTAGGGCTGGCTTCCCTCGTGACGGAGCTTAGCAAGCAGGAAGGGTAGGGGGTCGTCCCCGCAAGATGCTGTATCTTATAGCCGAGTGGTTCCATTTCGAGGGGCTGTTGAACCTCCTTCGCTATCAGTCGTTCCGCTCCGGCGCGGCGCTGATGACAGCCCTGTTCATTGGCCTGCTGATCGGTCCGAAATTCATCAACATGCTGCGTGTGCGTCAGGGTAAGGGGCAGCCGATCCGTGAGGACGGCCCGCAGTCTCACCTCGCCAAGCGCGGCACCCCGACGATGGGCGGGCTGATGATCCTGACCGCGCTGGTCCTTTCGATGCTGCTGTTCATGGACATGAACAACCCCTTCGTCTGGGCCTGCATTGCAGTGACTATCGGGTTCGGCGCGATCGGCTTCATGGACGACTATGACAAGGTCTCCAAGAGCAGCCACAAGGGGCTTTCAAGCAAGATCCGGCTGGTGCTGGAATTCGTGGTCGCGGGCATTGCCGCATGGATGATCGTGAGCCAGCTCAATACCAATCTCTATGTGCCGTTCCTTTCGGGGCGCTATATCCCGCTGGGGCCGCTCTATTACGTCTTCGCCGCTTTCGTGATCGTGGGCGCGGGCAATGCCGTGAACCTGACCGACGGGCTGGACGGGCTGGCGACGATGCCGGTGATCATCGCCGCGGGCACCTTCGCGATCATCTGCTATCTGGCGGGGCGCGTGGACTATGCGACGTATCTCGGCATTCCGCACGTGCCGCGCGCGGGCGAGCTGGCGATCTTCTGTGCCGGGATCATGGGGGCGGGTCTTGCCTTCCTGTGGTTCAACGCACCGCCTGCCGCCGTGTTCATGGGCGATACCGGCTCGCTGGCGCTGGGCGGAGCGCTGGGCGCCATTGCCGTGGCCGCGCATCACGAGATCGTGCTGGCCATTGTCGGCGGCCTCTTCGTGCTGGAGGCGGTTTCGGTGATCATCCAGGTGTTCTGGTTCAAACGCACCGGGCGCCGCGTGTTCCGGATGGCGCCGATCCACCACCACTTCGAGCAGAAGGGGTGGAAGGAATCCACTGTCGTCATCCGCTTCTGGATCATCTCGATCGTTCTCGCGGTGATCGGCCTTTCCACGCTCAAGCTGCGATAGGAGGACGCGCGCGTGATCGTCTCTCCCGCCTTTGCCGGAAAGCGTTACGCGGTCCTCGGTCTGGCCCGTTCGGGACAGGCTGCGGTCTCGACGCTGGTGGCGAGCGGGGCGCACGTGATGGCGTGGGACAGCCGCGACGAGCCGCGGCAGGGACTGGTCGAGTGGGTGGACAGCGGCAAGGTGGAGCTGGCCGATCCGGTGACGGCGGACCTTGCCGGGTATGACGGCATAGTGGTCTCTCCCGGTATTCCGCTGAACCGCCATCCGATCGCCGAAGCGGCGAAGCGGGCCGTGGTTCCGGTGATCGGCGACATCGAGCTGTTCGCGCTCGCCCGCCAGAGCCTGCCCGCGCACCGCGTTGTCGGGATCACCGGCACCAACGGCAAATCGACGACGACTTCGCTGGTGCATCACATCCTGACCGTGGCGGGTGTGCCCGCGCGTGTTGGCGGCAATATCGGCGTGCCGGTCCTCAGCGCCGATCCGCTGCCGGAAGGCGGGGTCTACGTGCTCGAACTGTCGAGCTATCAGATTGACTTGACCTACAATCTCGATTGCGAGGTGGCAGCGCTGCTGAACGTTACGCCCGATCACCTGGACCGCTACGAAGGGTTCGAGGCCTATGCCGCCTCTAAGGCGCGGCTGTTCGAAATGCAGGGCAAGGGCCGCCGCGCGGTCTTTGGCACTGGCGACCGGGAAACCCGCGCTGTCGCCCGCATCGAAGCTGCGCGCCGCGATCCGGGCCTCGTCCGTCTTGTCGATGGCAGCGATCTGGCCGGATTGCAGAAGGACTGGCCATCTCTGCAGGGGCCGCACAATCTGCAGAACGCGGCTGTCGCCATCGCCATTGTCGAGGCGCTGGGGATCGGCAAGGCGCAATGGAAGAAGGCGCTGCGCAATTTCCGTGGGTTGCCGCACCGCATGGAGCGGGTCGCGGAAGCGGACGGCGTCATCTACATCAACGATTCCAAGGCGACCAATCCGGCCTCTGCCGCACCCGCCATTGCCGCTTTCCCGCCGTCCAGCCGGGGCAACGGGCCCGAGCCGCGCATTCACTGGATTCTCGGCGGGCTGCCCAAGGGGGACGATCTGGACGAGTGCGCGCCCTATTTCGGCAATATCGCGGCGGCCTATACCATTGGCGATGCCGGGCCGCGCTTCGCTGAACTGCTGGCTCCCTATACCCGCGTCCATCGCTCCGAGATGATGGCGGAGGCGATCCGTCAGGCGATGACGGAAGCCCGGCCGGGCGATATCGTCATGCTCTCTCCGGCTTGCGCCAGCTTCGATCAGTTCCGCGATTTCGAAGCGCGCGGCAATGCCTTCCGTCAGATCGTCGAAGCCTTGTTGGCTCCGCCTTCCGCTGAAGGGGAGGACGCCTGATGGCCACGACTGCGCCTGTGCATGGTTCTGCGGCAGGCCGCTATAACCGCAACCGGCGCGGCCGGCTGGCGGTGTGGTGGCAAGAGATCGACCGTGGCACGCTGATCCTCGTGCTGGTGCTGATGGCGATCGGCGCCGTGGCCGTGGCATCCGGCTCTCCCGCCAGTGCCCGCAGGCTCTCCACGGCGAATGACAAGCTGCCCGCCCTCCATTTCTTCTATCTGCATGTGCGCTGGCAGGTGCTGGGGCTGGGCGCCATGTTCTGGGCTTCGAGCTTGTCCAAGGACAGCGCGCGGCGCTTTGGCATCCTGCTTGCCGCTGCGATGCTGGCGGCGCTGGTTCTGGTTCCTATCGCCGGATATGAAGTCAACGGTGCAAAGCGCTGGCTGCGCTTTGGTTTTTCGTTGCAGCCGTCCGAGTTCCTGAAATGCGGCTATCCGATCCTGCTGGCCTGGATCCTGTCCTGGCGCGCGCGCGATCCGCAGATTCCGGTAGTGGCCATGTGCTTCGGCCTCATAGCCTTTCTGGGGGCACTGCTGATGATGCAGCCGGACTTCGGTTCGACGATGCTGTTTTCCGGCACGTTTCTGGTGCTGATCCTGCTCTCGGGTATCGACGTCAAGCGCCTTGCCGCCTTCTTCGCGGTTGGCCTTGCTGGCCTTGTCGTGATGTATTTCACCTATGACAACGGCCGCAACCGCATCGACAACTTCCTGTTCGGCGGCACGGCTTTCGATCAGGTGGATCTGGCCCAGCGCACGCTGCTCAACGGCGGGTGGACCGGCCTTGGCTTCTGGATGGGCACGCGCAAGATGGCGCTGCCCGAAGCGCATACCGACTATATCTTCTCTGTCATCGGTGAAGAGTTCGGGCTGATCGCCTGCATGGTGATCGTGGTGCTCTATCTGGCGATCCTGTTCCGGATTTTTCTGCGGCTGGTGAATGAGGAGGACCTGTTCACAGTGCTGGCCGCATCGGGTTTTGCTGCCCAGTTCGGGGGGCAGGCGTTCATCAATATCCTCGTCAACCTGCAGCTTTTCCCGTCCAAGGGCATGACTTTGCCGCTGATCAGCTACGGCGGTTCATCCACCATTGCGATGGGGCTGTGTATAGGGCTGCTGCTGGCGATTACCCGCCGCAATCCGTTCATCCAGCGCGAGAAGTTTTCGCTGCGCGCTATTGGAGATACGCAATGAGTTCGGTTTCCCGCCACTATGTGCTCGCCGCGGGCGGGACGGGCGGACACCTTATCCCCGCTTTCGCGCTCGCCGCGGAACTGCACCAGCGCGGCCACCACGTCGCGCTCATCACCGACGAGCGCGGGGCAGCGATTCCGGGGAAGCCCGATTATCTCACCTCGCACGTGCTGCCGCCGGGCCGGATCGCGGGCAAGAACCCTATCGGCTGGCTGAAGGGTGCGCGCGGAATCTGGCAGGGCCGGTCCATGGCGCTACGCCTGTTTGACAGCTTTCAGCCCAGTGCTGTCGTAGGCTTCGGCGGCTATCCAGCGATGCCGACGATGCTGGCCGCACGGTCCGCCGGGCTGCCGATCGTCCTGCACGAGCAGAACGCCGTGCTGGGACGCGTGAACCGTTATTTCGCGGGCAAGGTGGATGCTATCGCCACGTCGTGCGAGGAAGTGGACCTGCTCGATTCCAAGTATGCGGACAAGGTTACGCTGGTCGGCAACCCGGTGCGGGCAGACGTGCTGACCCTGCGCGATCAGCCTTTTCCGGAATTTGCTGAAGACAGCCTGTTCCGCATTCTCGTGACCGGCGGGAGCCAGGGCGCGCGAGTGCTTTCGCAGGTGGTTCCCGATGGCCTTGCCATGTTGCCGCCCACTTTGCGTTCGCGGCTGCAGGTGATCCAGCAATGCCGTGCCGAGGATATCGAAGCGGTGCGCCAGCGCTATGCCGTGCACGGTATTCCCGCAGAACTGGCCACCTATTTCGAGGATATGGCGGAGCGCCTTGCAGGGGCGCACTTGTTCGTCGGCCGGTCAGGGGCTTCGACGATTGCGGAGCTGACCGCGGTTGGGCGCCCGGCCATCCTCATTCCCTTGCCTTATGCGATGGACGATCACCAGTCCGCCAATGCGCGCGAGATCGTTGCGGCAGGCGGTGCGCGCGTCATCCGCCAGCCTGCGATTACGACTGAGAATGCCGACAAGTATCGCGGAGACAGGCGTAACGCCTTGCTGAGAGAGCAGGCCGATCTTCTCCAGAAGATGGCCAAGGACGTGTGCTTGCAGATCGAAGCCATCGCCAAGAACCCGCAGACCCTTGCCAATGCCGCCCACGCGGCCTGGAACTGCGGCTATCCCAAGGCAGCGAGCGATCTGGCCGATCTGGTGGAGAGCTTTGGTGCCAGTCCGATCATGGACGTGATCCGCATGGAAAAGACCTCGCCCGCCACCGGCGGAAAAGCGCTGGCCAGGGAGCGTGCACAGTGAAGGGCGTCGGCACCGATATCGGGACGATCCACTTCGTCGGCATTGGTGGCATCGGCATGTCCGGCATTGCCGAAGTCATGCACAATCTCGGCTACTCGGTGCAGGGTTCCGACATCGCCGAAGGCTATGTGGTGGAAGGGCTGCGTGCGCGCGGGATCAAGGTCATGATCGGTCATGCCGCCGAAAACGTAAACGGCGCCGCTGTCGTCGTTACCTCAACCGCCGTGAAGCGCGATAATCCCGAAGTGGTCTATGCGCTGGAGCACCGCATTCCGGTGGTGCGCCGCGCGGAGATGCTGGCCGAGCTGATGCGGCTCAAGAACACCGTGGCCGTGGCCGGCACGCACGGCAAAACGACGACCACCTCGATGGTCGCCGCGCTGCTTGATGCGGGCGGGGTCGATCCCACCGTGATCAACGGCGGCATCATCAACGCCTATGGCTCCAACGCGCGTCTGGGCGAGAGCGACTGGATGGTGGTGGAGGCCGACGAGAGCGACGGGTCTTTCCTGCGTCTCGACGGCACGATTGCGGTTGTCACCAATATCGATCCCGAACATCTCGATCACTACGGCTCGTTCGAGCGGGTGAAGGAAGCTTTCGTCGAGTTCATCGAGAACGTGCCGTTCTACGGCGCGGCGATGCTGTGCATCGACCATCCCGAAGTGCAGGCGATCATCCCCAAGGTGCGTGACCGCCGCGTGGTCACGTATGGCTTCTCAGCGCAGGCGGACATTCGCGGCGAGAACGTGACGCCCTATCCCGGCGGCAACCGTTTCGACGTGGCGCTGCGTCAGCGGGACGGTTCGTTCCGCCGGATCGAGGGCATCGAACTGCCGATGCCGGGCCGCCACAATGTGCAGAATGCGCTCGCCGCCGTGGGCGTCGCGGTCGAGATGGGCTGCGCGGACGCGGTGATCCAGACCGGCTTTGGCAAGTTCGGCGGGGTCAAGCGCCGCTTCACCAAGGTGGGCGAAGTGGCCATGGAAGGCGGGGGCGTCACGATCATCGACGATTACGGCCATCACCCGGTGGAAATCCGCGCTGTCCTCGCCGCCGCGCGCGAAGGCGTGAAAGGCCGCGTCATCGCCGTGGTCCAGCCGCACCGTTTCACCCGCCTGCGCGATCATATGGATGACTTCCAGGCTGCCTTTAACGATGCCGACGTGGTCTATGCCTCGCCGGTCTATGCGGCGGGCGAGCAGCCGATCGCAGGCATCGACAGCGAGGCCATGGTCAATGGCATGAAAGCGCGCGGGCACCGTTCGGCGCAAGTCATCGCCGGGCCGGAGGCGCTGGCCGATGAACTGGCTAAGACCGTGCAGCCGGGCGACATGGTCGTGTGCCTGGGCGCGGGCGATATCACCAAGTGGGCCGCCGGGCTGGCCGATGCCATCAAGGCGCGGAGGGTGGTGTGAGCCAGAAAACGCCGGCTGCTCCAGTATCCGTTCGTGTCGAGCGAAGTCGAGACACGTCAGGCTCAGGTGTCTCGACTTCGCTCGACACGAACGGGGTCAGAGGGAAGCTTACCCCCGATGCCCCGCTGGCCCCGCTCGTCTGGTTCAAGTCGGGCGGTGTGGCGGAATGGCTGTTCGAACCCAAGGACTTGGCCGATCTGCAGCAGTTTCTGAGCGATCTCGATCCTGCGGTGCCGGTCATGGCGCTCGGGCTGGGCTCCAATATGATCGTGCGCGATGGCGGCGTGCCGGGCGTGGTGGTCCGCTTGGGCAAGGCCTTTGCCAAAGTAACGAAGACGGCCGGCTTGACGCTCGAATGCGGGGGCGGGGCGTCGGGCATTCTGGTATCTTCCACCGCGCGCGACAACGGCATCGCGGGCGTTGAGTTTCTGCGCTCGATCCCCGGTACGGTGGGCGGTTTTGTGCGCATGAACGGCGGCGCTTATGGCGGCGAGGTGAAGGATATTCTCGTCGATTGCGACGTGGTGCTGCGCGATGGCTCGCTGGTGACGCTGCGGAATGCGGACCTGGGCTATACCTACCGCCATTCCGAACTGCCTGAAGGCGCCATCGTCGTAGCCGCGCGCTTCAAGGGGCGGCCCGGTGAACCCGAAGCCATTCAAGCCCAAATGGATCGCATTTCCGCCAGCCGGGAGGCCAGCCAGCCGCTTCGCAGCAAGACGGGCGGTTCAACCTTCAAGAACCCGGATGGCCACAAGGCCTGGGAACTGGTGGACAAGGCTGGATGCCGGGGCTTGCAGATGGGTGGCGCGCAGGTTTCGGAAAAGCACACCAATTTCCTTATCAACACCGGCGAAGCCACCAGCTCTGATATCGAAGCGCTGGGCGAGGAAGTGCGCCGCCGTGTGAAGGAAAGCTCAGGCGTTACGCTTGAGTGGGAAATCCAGCGGGTGGGGCGGCCATGAAAGGTGTCATGGGCAAGCTGTTCTCGCGAAAACTCGATAGGCACGAACAGTGTGTTGTCGATAATATTCGCGACTATGGTTGTCAGGTGCAGTTCGTGTTCGATCCTGACGGCATACAACCTGATTTTAGCTATTCGATCGGTTTTCCTGTTTCGGTGGGGCAACCAGAAGTCATTGTGTACGGGTTGCGGAATGAACTGATGCACTCGATGGTCAATGAGATGCACAGACAGTGTGCGGATGGCTTGGTGTTGCGAGATGGCGCACGAGTATCGGGCCTGCTTGAGGGCTTTGACTGCGTGTTGCGGCACGTAACCGCCCCGGCCGCCATTAAGGAGCATTTGGGTTGGGCCATCTGGTATCATCGCAATCAGCGCAGCGTTGAACTTGGCGAGGCTTACCAGATCGTCTGGCCCGGAGCCCAGCAGGGCTTGTTTCCTTGGGAGAAGGGCTGCGACGAATATGTGATTTCCCAACAACCCGCCCTCTACGAAACGAGTATTCACTGATGTCCCTTCCCAAGCTCCACGTTGCAGTCCTGATGGGCGGCTGGTCGCATGAACGGCCGGTCTCGCTGATGAGCGGGGAAGGTGTGGCCAAGGCGCTGGAGAGCAAGGGCCACAAGGTCACGCGCATCGACATGGATCGCGATGTCGCGACCCGGCTAGCCGAAGTGAAGCCCGATGTCGTGTTCAACGCTCTTCATGGCGTGCCCGGGGAAGACGGCACGGTGCAGGGGATGATGGATCTGATGGGGCTCACTTATACCCACTCGGGTCTCGCTACTTCGGTGATCGCCATCGACAAGGAACTGACCAAGCAGGCGCTGGTGCCGCACGGGATTCCAATGCCGGGCGGGCGCGTGGTCAAGTCCGCCGATATCCACGAGCGCGATCCGATGCCGCGCCCTTATGTGCTCAAGCCCGTGAACGAGGGGTCTTCGGTCGGTGTCGCCATCATCATGGATGAGAGCAACTACGGCAATCCCATCGGCCGGGACGTGGCAGGGCCGTGGCAGGAATTCAGCGAGCTTCTGGCCGAGCCCTATATTCGCGGGCGCGAACTCACCACCGCGGTGATCGGCGGCCGGGCGCTGCTCGTGACCGAACTGCGCCCGAAGTCCGGCTTCTACGATTTCGATGCCAAATATACCGACGGGATGACCGAACACGTCTGCCCGGCGGACATTCCCGACGAGATCACGCAGGCCTGCAAGGATCTGGCGCTGCGGGCGCATCAGCTTCTGGGCTGCAAGGGAACCAGCCGTTCCGACTTCCGCTGGGATGACACGCAGGGCGTGGAAGGGCTGTTTCTGCTCGAAACCAATACCCAACCCGGCATGACCCCGCTCAGTCTCGTGCCCGAACAGGCGCGGGCTTGCGGCATGGACTATCCCGATCTCGTCGAGGCGATCATTGCCGAAGCTCTGAAGGATGCCGAGAAGCGGAAGGGGGCCAAATGAGCACCACGATCCGGCGCAAGGCGACGACCGCGCGCAAGGCTGCCGCTTCGCAGGGCACCAAGGCCAAGGTTCGCTCGGCACGGGCGCAGACCGGTTCCGTGCTCGACATGGTCATGGGCTGGCTGCCGTTTTCCGAAGAGCAGTTGCACCGCATCTTCCTTTTCGCGATCCTCGGAGGTGCGGTGGTGCTGGCCTGGGTGGTCGCATCGATGGCAGGGCTGCCTGCGATGGCCAGTTACCAGCTTGCGCATGTCGCGGCGGAGACCGGGTTCGAGGTGAAGCGCGTGGAAGTGCGCGGTGTGAAGAACCTCAATCAGCAGCGGGTCTACGAAAAGGCGCTGGCCGAGCGGGACCGGGCGATGCCGCTGGTCAATCTGGAAAAGCTGCGCCAGGAACTGCTGGGACTTTCGTGGGTTGAGGATGCTCGGGTGTCGCGCCAGCTTCCCGATACGCTGGTGGTCGATATCGTTGAGCGCAAGCCGCACGCGGTGCTGCGCAAGGCGGACCGTTTCGTGCTTATCGACGATACCGGGCACGAACTTGAAGTGATCAGCCGCAAGAATGCGCAGGGCAAGCTGATCGTGTCCGGTCCGGGCGCGGGGCAGCAGGTCGTGCAGCTTTCGCACCTGCTTGAAGCCGCGCCCGCCCTGAAACCGCGCGTGGCCGAGGCGGAATGGATCGGCAACCGGCGCTGGAATCTCACGTTCCACACCGGACAGGTTCTTGCCTTGCCGGAGGGGGATCGGGAATCGGCCAGCGCGCTGGTTACGTTCGCCCGGCTGGATGGCACCAACCGGCTGCTGGGCGGTAAGGTCACGGCTTTCGATATGCGCGCGAAGGACCGCATCTACATGCGCATCCCCGACGAAGAGGGCAAGGAACTGGCGCTCAAGGCCGGTGCGGTGCCGCATACCGCGCAGGCGGACGCGCAATGAGGTGCACAGGGGCAGAACACGGCATGGGGCATGACATGAACCAGTACCGCGAGGGCATCGCATAATGGCGGCACCCCGCATCACCCGCGTGTTCGGCGCGGTCAACATCGGCTCGTTCCGCATCTCCGCGATCGTCGCGGGGATCAACGAGATGGGCGACATGGTCGTGCTCGGATCGGGCCACCGGGCCAGCCAGGGCATCAAACGCGGCTATGTAACGGATATCGCGGCGGCTACTTATGCCGTGCGCGATGCCATCGACCGGGCCGAGAAGATGGCCGACACCGCCGTGCAGAAAGTCTGGATCGGCTGTTCCGGGGCAGGGCTCGCCAGCCGTATCGATCAGTTCGATGCAGAGATCGGCGGGCGCCGGATCGAGCAGGAAGATATCGACCAGCTTCTGATCTCCGCGCGCGAGGTAATCCGGCCGGACGGGCGCATGGTGCTCCACGCTCAGCCCGCGCAGTACCGGCTCGACGGGGCGCATGGCGTGGCCAATCCCAAAGGGCTCCATGCAGAGCGGCTGGGCGTCGATATCCACGTCATGCTGGCCGACGGCGCGCCGATCCGCAACCTGACCGAGGCCGTGCAGAGCGCACACCTTGAAGTGGAGGCGGTCGTCGCCTCGCCCATCGCGGCGGGGCAGGCCTGCCTTTCGCCGGAAGAGCGCGATCTGGGCGTGGCACTGGTCGAATTCGGCGCGGAAGTCACCAATGTGGCGATCTACGGGCAGGGCATGCTCAAGGACATGATCGCCATCCCGATGGGCTCTGCCGATATTACCGATGTGGTGGCATCTGCTTTCGGCATTCGCCGGTTCCAGGCCGAGCGGCTCAAGTGCGTCAACGGCTCGGCGATCGCCAGCCCGCACGATCACCGCGAGATGATCCCGGTCTATGCCCCGGGCGAGGAAGAGAACGGCCCGCGCGCGCGCCATGCCGATGACAAGAACCGGATTCCGCGTGCTGAACTGATCGGTGTGATCACGGGCCAGCTCGGCGTGATCATGGAAGAGGTGAACAAGGCGCTCAAGACGATGCGCTTCAACGGCCAGCGCGGCCAGCAGGTGGTGTTCACCGGCGGCGGCGCGGAGCTGGTGGGACTGGCCGACTATGCGCAGGCCGCCATCGGCAAGCCGGTGCGTATCGGACGGGTGCCGCATCTGGCGGGACTGCCCGAGGCCCATGTGAAGCCGGGCTTCTCGACACTGGCAGGGCTGGTGCTTTATGCTGCGAACGATCCTGTCGATATCCGTTCGATGGGGCGCCGCATGCAGCAGACCGTGAAGCTGGGCAGTCTGGGAATGGTCAGCCGTGTTTATCATGCGCTTAAGGAATATTTTTGAACCGGTGCGGGCTGCGAACGGCAGCCGGACCAGCCGTGCAGGGACTGAGGCCGGATGGCGGGAAATGCCGTGAATCGGCGGTTTCGCTGTGGACAAAGGGTTGCGATGCTTTGCTTCGAAGAGTCGAAGCGTGCAATCAGACTGGTCAAAGTAATTTCTTCGCGCGCGGAAGTGCCAGGAGAGCAGAATGAGCATTAATATCGGACCGCCGGCGATCGACGAGCTTCGCCCCCGGATTGTTGTTGTGGGTGTTGGCGGTGCGGGCGGCAACGCCATCGCCAACATGATCGAAGCGCAGATCGAAGGCGTCGATTTCGTCGTCGCCAACACGGATGCGCAGGCGCTGAACAATTCCATCGCCGAAACCCGCGTGCAGCTCGGGCCGGATATCACCCAGGGGCTCGGCGCTGGTTCGCGGCCCGAAGTCGGCCGTGCTGCCGCCGAAGAGACGCTGGAAGAGATCGACCGCCTGCTGGACGGCGTGCACATGGTCTTCATCGCTGCCGGTATGGGCGGCGGCACCGGCACCGGCGCCGCGCCGATCATCGCGCAGGCCGCCCGCGAAAAGGGCGTGCTGACGGTGGGTGTGGTCACCAAGCCGTTCCTGTTCGAAGGCACGCGCCGCATGCGCTCGGCCGATGCGGGTATCGAGGAGCTGCAGAAGCACGTCGATACGCTGATCGTCATTCCGAACCAGAACCTGTTCCTCGTTGCCAAGGCGGAAACCACCTTCAAGGAGGCTTTCCAGCTCGCTGACGAAGTGCTGCAGCAGGGCGTGCGCTCGATCACCGACCTGATGGTCATGCCGGGCCTTATCAACCTCGACTTTGCCGACGTGCGCTCGGTCATGGGCGAGATGGGCAAGGCGATGATGGGCACGGGCGAGGGCGAAGGCCCGAACCGCGCGCTGGAAGCTGCCGAACGCGCTATCGCTAACCCGCTGCTCGACGGTGTGTCGATGCAGGGCGCCAAGGGCGTGATCATCTCGATCATCGGCGGCGACGACATGAAGCTGCTCGAAGTTGACGAGGCTGCGAACCACATTCGCGAGCTGGTCGATTCTGACGCCAACATCATCTGGGGTTCGGCCTTCAATCCGGACCTGCAGGGCAAGATCCGCGTCTCGGTAGTCGCCACCGGCATCGAGCAGACTGCCGAAATGGCGGAAGAGGCTTCGCGCCCGCTCAACCTCAGCGCTTCGCGCGGGCCGGTGCGTCCGGCCGTGCAGGCGCCTGCGCCTGCCGTCATCGAAACGCCCGCTGCTCCGCAGCCCGCTCCGCAAAGCGAGCCCGAGCCGTTACCGGCGGCGGCCGCCATGCCCGAGGCTTATGAGCCTTCGGCCGAACTGGAACTCGGCGCTGGCGATGAGGTTGGCACGGACGAAGCTGCGGACGAGCCTGCATCGTCCGGCAGCTATGCCAGCCTTTCGGGGCTTGGCGCCTCGCGCAGCAAGCCGCTGGAGCCCGAGGCCGGAGAAGGCCGCGAGCAGCCGCCTTTTGCGCCCCCGCCGGGACGTCAGGACGAACTGCTTCTGGATGGCGGGCAGGCCATGCCTGCCAGCCCGCAGGCGGAAGATGTGCCCCCGCGGCCGAAGCCTGCAGCGGGCGGAAGCACGTTGTTCGAGCGTATGACCAGTCTTTCCCGTCCCAAGCCGTCTGCTGCCGAGCCGCTGCCCGAGGATGAGGAAGAGGACGACAACGGCTCTATCAGCATTCCGCGTTTTCTGGGCAGGCAGAACAACCAGTAACGGGCGGCGCCGTGCGGCGGAATGCCCTGATGGGCAGCCGGGCGGTGGCGGATCGCTGCGATGTTCGTCCGAGGTTCATCGGACGGGCTGCATAGGGCGGCTTGCAGCCGGGCCGCGGCTGCTGTCTTGGCAAGGGTGTCTCGGGTTTTGCGGGTGGAAGAGGTATTGCGGTTATTGGCGGGCGCTGCCGTTGGCGCGTCTGCCATCTGGTCTGCCGGTGCGTTCGCGCAGGGCGCTCCGGTGGTTTCCCAGCCGGTCGTGCAGGCGCTTCCCAACCCGAACACGGAGCGGCTGAGCGATGCGCTGACGAAGCTGGGCCGCGATCCGCGCGATACCGATGCCTTGGTGGAGGCGGGCGATGCCGCGCGCAGCCTGGGCGATCTGGAAGCGGCTATCGGCTTTTACCGCCGCGCGAACGAGATCGTGCCGAACGATGCCCGGGTCAAGGCGGGGCTTGCGCGCACATATGTGCTGAGCGGCGATCCGGTGACGGCCATCCCCTATTTCACCGAGGCCGAAAAGGCCGGGGCCGTGCCTTCGCAGATCGCCGATGACCGTGGTCTGGCTTACGATCTCGTGGGCGATAACGCGTCGGCGCAGCGTTACTATGCGATGGCCATGCTCGCGAACCCCAGCGAGGAGGTGCGCATGCGCCTTGCGATCAGCCAGGCCATCGCGGGCGACCAGAAGGGCGCCGAAACCACGCTGATGCCGCTGCTGCGCAAGCAGGACAAGCCGGGCTGGCGGGCGCGGGCCTTTGCCCTTGCCATCGCGGGTGAGACCAAACAGGCAGTGGACATCACCGAAACCATCCTGCCGCCGAAGCTGGCTGAAAGCGTGGCGCCCTATATGCGGTACATGCCGCGCCTCACCCGGGCACAGCAGGCTGCCGCTGCCAATCTTGGCCGCTTTCCGCGTGCGTCCGAAATTGGTCAGGACGATCCGCGCATTGCCGCCTATTCGCCGCCGCGTGTGGCTTCGGCGGACGCCGCGCTTGTTCCCAAGGGGGATGCGCTGGACCGTGGCGGTAAGAATGCGAAGGCGGTAAAGGCCGATGCGAAGAAGAACCGCCGCAAGCCTTCGCGGGCTGCCGTGGCCGCTGCCGATCCCGACAGGACACCGCCGCCGGAGCCCAAGCCCGCGATCGAAAGCACTGGCGAGCTTCCGCCGCTCGCCGCATCCCGGCCTATGGCCACGGCCACGGCCACGGCGCCTGAGCGCAAGCCTTCGCCGCCAGCGCCCGGCGCTGTCCCTGTCCGGAATCCGAAGCCGCGGGAAACGACTCCCGCAAAGGCTCCGGCGCCGGGGTTCAATCTCGCCAGCCTGCCGTCTGCAGGCGCGTCTGCCGCGCCGTCTTCTTCCGCGCCGAAGCAGGCTCCGGCCGCCAAGCCGGCTCCTAGAACGGCAGAGCCCGCTCCGGCACCGTCGCTGTCCGCAGCTTTTGCCGATTTGGGCAAACCGGCCTTGCGGGCGGCCCCAGCTTCGGGGGCTGTCGATATTCGCCAGATCGACCCAGCGCGGCCAAAGCCCAAAGCCAAGCCGAAGCCGCAGAAGCCTGCGCCGCCCGCGCATCCCAGCCGCATCTGGGTGCAGATCGGTGTCGGGCGTGACAAGAAGGCGATTGCGTTCGACTGGCGGCGCTATACCCGTCGGGAACCGGCGCTGTTCAAGGGGCGCAAGGCCTATGTCACTGAAATGGGCCGAACCAACCGTATCTTGGCTGGCCCTTTCGAAACGCGAAAGGCGGCCAACGAATTCATCGCCGATCTCAAGAAGGCGGGGTTCAACGATGCGCTGCCGTGGACCAGTCCGGCGGGACAAGTGGTTGACGTTCTTCCCGTCAATTGATCCTGGTTGTTTCGAAACGCTCAGGAATTTCAGTTCAATTCCTGAGCTTTCGTTAAGGCGTGATTAGCCTTATCCACACCCTGTAAACAGACTTGTGCAGTTTTACGCAGCCGATCGTGCCCGCTGCATTGTGCTACACCGCCCCGGCAAAGCATCCATGCTGGCGTAGCACGCGGAGGGTTTGTGTCGGAATTTATGAGGACGGTTCAGGACGATATCGATCGCGATGATGAGGCAGCTCCGGTGGAGATGCTTGCGTCGCTGTTCGAAGCGCGCGACTGGCCCTTCGAATATTCCAGCGAGGACGAAATCTCCGCGGAAGTGAAGGGGGCCTGGACAACGTATCAGCTCCAGGCGGTCTGGCGCGCCGAGGACCGGGTGCTGCAGCTGCTGTGCCTGCCTGATGTCCGTATTACCGAAGGCAAGCGCGCGGCTGTGTTCGAAGCGCTGGCGATGATCAACGAGCAGGTCTGGCTGGGGCACTTCGATGTCTGGTCGAATGGCGGCGTGGTGCTCTTCCGCCACGGGCTGATGCTGGGCGAGGACGGCTTGCTCGGGCCTGGTCAGGCGCAGATGGTGGTGGAAGCCGCGATCGAGGAGTGCGACCGCTTCTATCCGGTGTTCCAGTTCATCCTGTGGGGGGACAAGACCCCGCAGGAGGCGCTGGCTGCCGCACTGGTTGATGCGGCCGGGGAAGCCTGAGGGCTCCCCTTGGCAGCGCCCGCATGCTGGCCTAAGCGGGCGGGCATGGACCGTTTTCAGAACATTCTACTCGTCGGCTGCGGCAACATGGCCGGCGCTATGCTCACTGGCTGGCTGGCCGGAGGCATTCCGGCCTCGCGTTTCACTGTCGTCGATCCGCACCGCAGCGAGGTGCCCGATGGCGTGACTTTGCTGCGCACGCTGCCCGAGGGCCGCTTCGATGCGATCATGCTGGGGGTTAAGCCGCAGGGGCTGGACGATGTGGCCACGGTTCTGGCGCCGCTGGCCGGGCGCGAGACGGTGCTGTTCTCGATCCTGGCAGGTGTCGAGTTCGACAGTCTCTCGGCGCGCTTTCCCGATGCAGGCGCGATCGTGCGGATCATGCCGAATCTGGCTGCTGCCATCGGCAAATCGCCCATCGCGCTTGATGCACGGGGGCTCGATGAGATCGGCCGCTCCGCTGTCACGGCGATGATGGCGCATCTGGGCACGCCGGAATGGCTGGCCGATGAAACGCTGTTCGATGCCGTTACGGCGCTGGCGGGCTGTGGTCCGGCTTTCGTCTACCGCTTTATCGATTCGCTGGCGGCTGGCGCCGTGGCGCTGGGCTTGGATGAAGGGCAGTCGCAGCGGCTGGCGCTGGCGATGGTGGAAGGCGCGGCCCAGCTCGCCGCATCTTCGGAGTTTTCGCCCGGGGAACTGGCCGACAAGGTGGCCAGTCCCGGCGGTTCGACCCGCGCGGGCATGAACGTGCTCGATCAGGATAAGGCACTGGCGCAGATCGTGGCCGCAGCGATGGCGGCCTCGCGTGACCGCAATGCCGAAATGGCGGCCGAAGCGCGCAAGGGATGAGCCGAAGCACCTCTAAGGGAGCTTCGTACAATTTGTCACAAATGTTCAGGCCCGGTTTTTCTTGAATCTTTAGGAATACGGCCCGATATTGAGGATGTCCGGGGACCGCGTTGTGCGGAAACCCCCGTGAAAGGGAGTTTGAAATGGCGAATTGGAACGACCCCCAGCCCCGTCAGGGCTTCGGTGCGTCGCCCAGCCTTGACGGACGTGCGGCTGGCCAGGCCACCTATGACATGGGGCTGCGGCGGCACATGTTGTCGATTTACAATTACATGGCCTCTGGTGTCCTGCTGTCGGGCGTTGTCGCGATGCTCTTCGCGGAATCCGGCATGGCGATGCAGATGATGACGTCGCCGCTGCGCTGGCTGGTGATGCTGGCCCCGCTCGGTTTCGTCTTCGCGATCAGCGGCGGCGCCAACCGTTTCCAGGAATCGACGCTCAAGATGCTCTACTGGGGCTTCTGCGTGATCATGGGCCTGTCGCTCTCGACGATCTTCCTGGTCTTCACCGCGAGCTCGATTGCGACCACGTTCTTCGCGACCGCGGCGGCCTTCGCGGGGCTTAGCCTCTATGGCTACACCACCAAGAAGGATCTGTCGGGCTTCGGCACGTTCCTGATCATGGGCCTCGTTGGCATTCTGGTGGCGATGCTGATCAACCTGTTTGTCGGTTCGACCGTGCTGCAGCTGGCGATCTCGGTTCTGGGCGTGCTGATCTTTGCCGGCCTTACCGCTTATGACACGCAGATGCTCAAGAACCAGTACTACCACCTGCGTGGCACCGAATTCGTCGGCAAGGCGGTCGTGCTCGGTGCGCTCAGCCTCTATCTGGACTTCATCAACATGTTCCAGTTCCTGCTGAGCTTCCTGGGTCAGCGCAACTGAACTTGGGAGCTGTGATCGCGCCGTATTGACGCGGTAATCCACAGTCTCGATTCGACTGATAGGGATGCCCGGTGCGTTTCGTCGCACCGGGCATTTCTTTTACCGCATGCTGGCGCTAGATATCACTGGGCGTGATGGAGTGAGATTGGGTGGATTACCGCAAGTTCAAAGGCCTTGGCCGCAGGCTGCCGCTTCTGGCAGGTTCGGCGATTGTTCTGACCGTGGCAGCGCTTTCGGGCTGTGCGCCCACACCGCCGCCTCCGCCGCCGCCTCCGCCGCCCAAGGTCGTGGTCATTCCGCCGATGCCGGTGCCGCCGATGGGCGCTCCGCTGGAGATGACCATTCCGCCGATCGATGCCAATGGCAACCGGCACACGGTCAACTCCGGCATTTCCACCTCGCAGGCGGTGTGGAACCTGCGGTCTGCCTATAACGTTGCTGCGCTCAACTGCGTGGAGCCGGAATACGCGCCGATCCTGACGGGCTACAAGCGGTTCCTGGATGTCTATGCCAAGCAGCTTGCGGCCGCGAACAAGGAAATCGGGGCCAGCTTCCGCACGCAGCACCGGGGGCGCGCGGCCATCGTGGCGCGCGAATCCTATCAGACCCAGGTCTACAACTTCTTCGCCTTGCCGCCGGTTGATCCCGATTTCTGCAAGGCGGCGATGGAACTGACCACGGAACTGGAAACCGTGGCGCCGGGGCAGTTCGATGCCTATTCCTTCGTGGGCCTGGCCAAGATGGAAAAGCCGTTCAAATCGTTCTTTGACAGCTATGAGAAGTACAAGGCAGACCTTGCGGCCTGGCAGGCCCGCTACAGCAGCGATCTGATCACGGTGCGTCCGGATTTCGATCAGCAGGTGCAGCAGCAGGCGGCCAGTTCGAACAGCTATCAGCCTTAGGGGACTGGCTGCCTCCTCGCGCGGAATCTTTCCCCTGGCGCATTTTTGCTCTTTCATGGCGAAGAGGTCTTCGCTAAGGGGTCGCCTCCCGGCGCGGCATGAAATGCACCGGGGCGATACTGGAACGGGGCCGTAGCTCAGATGGGAGAGCGCGTCGTTCGCAATGACGAGGTCAGGGGTTCGATCCCCCTCGGCTCCACCAGTAATTGATATTTTTGCTGACCGGCCGCACATTGCTGCGGCCGTTCGCGTTTTGGCGGACCAGAAATCGCCGCAGACAACCCGCCGGAAACATAACCCATGCACTTTCTCGATCAGGCCAAAATCTACATTCGCTCCGGCGCAGGCGGGCCGGGTGCGGTGAGCTTCCGGCGTGAGAAGTACATTGAGTACGGCGGGCCCGACGGGGGCAACGGCGGGCGCGGCGGCGACGTGGTGTTCGAAGCAGCGGCTGGCCTCAATACCTTGATCGACTTTCGCTATACCCAGCACTTCAAGGCTCCGCGCGGCGGCCACGGCATGGGCAAGAACCGCAATGGCGCGGCGGGCAAGGAACTGGTTATCAAGGTGCCGGTAGGCACGCAGATCGTCTCGGACGAGGACCGCGAGACGGTTCTGGCGGACCTTACCGAAGCCGGGCAGCGGGTGGTCATGCTTGAAGGCGGGCTCGGCGGGCGCGGCAATGCCAGTTACAAGACGAGTACCAACCGCGCGCCCCGCCAGCACCAGCCGGGGGAGCCCGTGCAGGAAATGTGGGTCTGGCTGCGGCTGAAGCTGCTGGCCGATGTCGGCCTTGTCGGCACGCCGAACGCGGGCAAATCCACGTTCATCAACAAGCTTTCGAACACCAAGGCCAAAGTGGGTGACTACGCCTTCACCACGCTGCGTCCGCAGCTTGGCGTCGTGCATCACAAGAACCGCGAATTCGTGCTGGCCGACATTCCCGGCCTGATCGAGGGCGCGGCGGACGGTGCGGGAATTGGCGACCGTTTCCTGGGCCACATCGAACGCTGCCGCGTGCTGGTTCACCTGATCGATATCTCCAGCGCCGATCCGGTCGAGGCGATGCAGATCGTCGAGGAAGAGCTGGAAGCCTATGGCGGCGGGCTGGAAGAGAAGCCGCGTCTGGTCGCGCTCAACAAGATCGATCTCGTCGATGACGAACTGGCAGCGGATTATGCCCGCGAACTGCTCAAGGCCGGGGCGCATGAAGTGTTCCCGATTTCCGGCGCGACCGGCAAGGGCATCAGCAAGCTGCTCGACGCCGTGATCGAATACCTGCCCGCTGCGACCGTGACCGAACGGCCGGAAGGCGAGCAGGAAGAGGCAGGCGAAAAGCCCTGGTCGCCGATCTGATCTTTGCCGTCCCCGGTCAGAACGGCAGGGGCGCGATGTCGGGCTCGATCCAGTTTTGGCGGGCCGCGTTACTGAACAGCGTTTCCCGGGGCCAGTAGCCCAGGAGCCAATTCGCCTTCCCTAGCGGGGAGGCTGTCAGAGCCGTCAGAACATAATGCAGTGGGTTTGTACCGGCATGTGGTTGCGCATGTGGTGCGCGCAGGCCTGCATGATGGTGTGATGGTAGCCGCTGCGTCCGCCCATCCGGTTCCCCGCCGCGACTGGCCGCGCAGGGAAGCGCTTCCCCCGGCGCGGGAATTCTCCTAGAGGCATGGCCGTCCATGCCTATCGCTGCTCTCTCCGACCTTGCTGACGCGTCGCAGTGCCCGCTCCTTGTGATCAAGGTCGGCTCCGCCTTGCTGGTGGGCCACGATGGCGTGCGGCGCGGATGGCTTGCCGGGCTGGTGGAAGAGATCGCCGAAGCGCGTGGGCGCGGGCAGCAGGTGATTGTCGTATCCTCGGGCGCGATTGCGCTGGGCGCGGCAACGCTGGGGCTGGACAAGGGAGGACGCGGGTCGCTTGCCGACGCGCAGGCGGCGGCGGCCGTGGGGCAGATCGCCCTGTCAGGGCTCTGGACGGAGCTGCTGGGCAGCCATGGCCTGACCGCCGCGCAGATGCTGCTGACGCTGGAGGATCTGGAGGACCGGCGGCGTTACCTCAACGTTACGGCAACGATTACCCGGCTGCTCGATGCCGGCGCGGTGCCGGTGATCAACGAAAACGACTCGGTCGCCACCAACGAAATCCGCTTTGGCGACAATGACCGGCTCGCGGCGCGCGTGGCGCAGGCGGCCAAGGCGAGCGCGGTGCTGCTGCTTTCGGATATCGACGGCCTCTATGACCGCCATCCCCGCGAAGAGGGCGCGCGGATGATCCCTGTGGTTGAAGGGGTGACGGCCGAGGTCAAGGCGATGGCCAGCGCGGAATCGAATTCGGGCATGGGGTCCGGCGGCATGGTTTCCAAGCTGCAGGCCGCCGAAATCGCCGAACTCGCGGGTATCTGCCTTGTCATCGGCAATGGCCAGCATGACCGGCCCGTGGCGCGGATCGCCGGGGAAGGGATTGGCACGGTATTCCTTCCGCGCCGCAATGCCGGGGCCCGCAAGGCCTGGCTCGGCGGGCGGCTGCGGCTCAAGGGCAGTCTCGTTGTCGATGCCGGGGCAGCCGCTGCTCTGGCGCGCGGTTCCAGCCTGCTGGCGAAAGGGATCACTGAGGTGGAAGGCGTGTTTGAACGCGGCGATCCCGTCGCCATTGCCGACAATGCGGGGCAGGTTATCGCGCATGGCTTGTCCGAATACGATGCAGCCGAATGTGCGGCGATCACCGGGCTGCATTCCAGCGAACAGGCCAGTGTTCTGGGCTATGCGCCGCGATCCGCCGTGGTTCATCGCGATCAGATGGTGCTCAAGTGACTCAGAATGGACAGCCCGCCATTGCGCTGACCGGCGCCACCGGGTTCGTCGGGCAGGCCGTGCTCGATGAGGCTTTGATGGCCGGGTATGCCGTGCGTGCGCTTACCCGGCGCGAGCAGCCCGAACGGGACAATGTGCAGTGGGTGCGCGGCGAACTGGCTGACAGGGCCTCGCTGGCGGAACTGACGCGCGGGGTGGAGGCCGCCATCCATGTCGCGGGTGTGATCAATGCGCCCGATGCGGCGGGGTTCGAGGCAGGCAATGTCACAGGAACGCTCAATCTGATCGAAGCGATGGTGGCCAGGGGCATTCCGCGTTTCGTGCATGTTTCTTCGCTGTCGGCGCGCGAGCCGGGCCTTTCCGACTATGGCACGTCCAAGGCGCGCTCGGAAAAGCTGCTGAAAGCCAGCCCGCTCGACTGGACCATCGTGCGTCCGCCCGCGATTTATGGTCCGCGGGACAAGGAGATATTCGAGCTGTTCCGCGCCGCGCGCTGGGGTTTTGTGCCGGTGCCCGCAGAGGGACGCGCTTCGGTGATCCATGTGGAGGATCTGGCACGGCTGCTGGTAGTGCTGGCGCGCGGTGCGGGCCGGGTTTCCGGCCAGACCTTCGAGCCTGACGACGGCAAGCCGCAGGGCTGGGGTAACGACGAACTGGCGCGTGCGATCGGCATGGCCATGGGGCGGCGCCCGAAAGTGCTGGGCCTTTCGCGCAAGTCGCTGGAGATGGCCGCCAGGGCGGACCGCTTTTTCCGCGGCACCAAGGCCAAGATGACGATGGACCGCGCTGCATACCTCAGCCATCCCGATTGGGTGGTTTCGCCAGACGCCGCCGTTCCCGCGCCGGTGTGGCAGCCGCGGATTGCCACGCAGGACGGGCTGAAGGCTACGGCGCAGTGGTATCTCGAAAACAAATGGCTCTGAGCGTCCGGAATCAAACTTAGGGGCGTTACGGGACTGTTGCGTGAAAACAGGTTCGCGCTAACAGGGCGGTTCCATGACAAAGCACCTTCTCACGTGACCGGATTTAGCCTGAACCGCCTGCTCGCGCGGTGGAACATCGACCCTTACCTGCTGTTGCTGGTTAGCACGGTGGCGCTGGCTTCGGTGCTGCCTGCGCGTGGGATCTGGGCGGATGTGGCAGGCGGTGTTGCCGATGTGGGCATCGCGCTGCTGTTCTTCCTGCATGGCGCCAAGCTTTCGCGCGAGGCGATCATCGATGGGGCCAAGGCGTGGAAGCTGCATCTGACGACGATGTCGCTGACATTCGTGCTGTTCCCGGTGATCGGGCTTGGCGTGCAGGCGATTCCGGGCCTCGATCCCACGCTGACGATGGGCGTGCTGTTCCTGACGCTGCTGCCGTCCACTGTGCAGTCCTCGATCGCGTTTACGGCGATTGCCGGGGGCAATGTCGCAGCGGCGGTGTGCAGTGCCTCGTTTTCCAACCTCGCCGGGATTTTCGTGACGCCGCTGCTGACCGCGCTGCTGATCACCGGCCAGCAGGGGGGCGGTTTCTCCACCGATCCGGTGATCGCGATTTCCGTGCAACTGCTTCTGCCGTTCCTCGCCGGGCACTTCCTGCGCCCGTGGATCGGGGACTTCGTGACCCGGAACAAGAAGGTTCTCGGCTATGTGGACCGGGGATCGATCCTGCTCGTGGTTTATACTGCGTTCGGCGCGGCGGTGCTGGAAGGGCTGTGGAGCCGGGTTACGCTGGGCGAACTGGGGCTGATCGCCGGGATTTCTCTGGCAATTCTGGCGGTGGTGATGATTTCGGCCACGCTGGTCGGCAAGATCCTGGGCTTTTCGCGGGAAGACCGCATCGTCCTGCTGTTCTGTGGCTCGAAGAAGAGTCTTGCTACCGGCGTGCCATTGGCAGGCGTGCTCTTCGCGCAGGCGCAAGTGGGGGCGGTGATCCTGCCGTTGATGTTCTTCCACCAGATCCAGCTGATGGTCTGCGCCGTGCTGGCGCGCCGGTTCGCCGCGCAGGCGGAAGCCGAAGCCGAAGCGTAGCAGCACGCTCTGGTCCCACAGCGCCTCCTTGTCCTGCACTGTATCGGAGCAGGATTTTCGCCTTGAATTCCCGGACTTTTCCTGCCGCATTTGCGAAGCATTATTGGTAAGCGCTGCCGTCTTGGCAGAGAATGGGGCATGAACTTTATAGAAAATCTTGGAATCTTAGTGTCTTCAAATACGCGGGAAGCAAAGAATCAAATGACGCGGCGTGACCGTCATTTGTGCCAAATTAAAAATTTGTATCCGCATAACCTCTTATAAGCGCAAGGCTCCAATGTTCAGGGATGAACGTTACCCCGGCAATCATAGCGAAGCGGCGGGCAGTCCATTTCGGCCGCACTGAAGAGGGGTAAAAAACAATGTCCTTTGGGTCCGTGCAAGGCGCAGGCTGGCTGCGCCGCCAGTCTATCGCCCGCCGGCTCAGCCTGCAGTCGGTGACTGCGGTCGTCCTGGCACTCTGTCTTGTCGCTACGGCGGCGGTTGGTTCCTTCCTGTCGTTCCGCATGATCGGACTCCAGGAGCAGACTTCGCAGCAGGCGCTCTATGCAGCGTTGCTGGAGAAGGATTTCGCTTCGCTTGAGCGCGATGTGTTCCGCAATGCCGTTTACGGCACCAAGGCTTCCGACGAAGACTGGAGAAGCAACGCCAAGGACCTTGAAACGTCGATCAGCGATACCCGTGCGCACGTCGATGGGCAGGAAATCGGGCAGGTCGATATCGTGAGCGGCAAGGCGCAGGATTACGTCGGTGTGGTCCAGGATGCCTTTGCACAGGGCCGGGCGAACCAGGCTGCGCTGGACCGTGTTTCCGCTGCCGGTAACGCAGTCGACGACAACATCGAGAAGATCCGCGATCCGGTTATCGCGCGAGCCAAGGAAATTGCCGAGGCGCAAAGCAAGCTGGCAACCTGGGTCATGATCCTGACCGTGGGTCTGGCCTTGGCGGCGGGCGTGGTTTCCTATCTGCTGGCCCGCGCCATCCGTAACAGCATCGGCGATGAACTGGATTCGCTGCGCTCCGCGATCGGTGCGATCGAGGCCGGGCGCTTTGATGAAGAGATTGCCAATACCGACCGGACCGATGAAGTCGGCGATCTGGCTCGTGCGGCCGCGCGTCTGCGCGATGTCCTGAGCAGCAAGGAAAAGGACGATGCCGAGGCTCGCCGCATGATCGAACTGGTCGGTGAACGGCTGCGCGCCATGGCTGCGGGCGACCTCACCGTGGAACTGCCGCATCTGGGTGCGGCCTATCGCGAGCTCGAAAAGGACTTCAACGCCACGGCCGTGCGCCTGCGGGAAGCCATGGAATCGGTGTCGCGTTCGACCCATGCGATCCGTACCGGTTCGATGGAGATCAGCCAGGCGTCCGACGATCTCGCCCAGCGCACCGAGCATCACGCCAGCGAACTGGGGCATACCGCCAGTTCGGTCAGCACGCTCAGCCAGGCCCTGCAGGATACCGCGAACAATGCCTCCGAGGCGCATCGCAGCGTCGATGCCGCCGTTGGCGAAGCCCGGCGCGGCGGAGAAGTGGTCAGCCAGGCGGTTACTGCCATGGAGCAGATCGAGAAGTCGACTGGTGAAATTGGCCAGATTATCGCCGTCATCGACTCTATCGCCTTCCAGACCAATCTGCTGGCTCTGAACGCGGGCGTCGAAGCCGCCCGTGCCGGTGACGCGGGCAAGGGTTTCGCTGTTGTCGCTACCGAGGTTCGCGGGCTGGCCCAGCGGTCGGCCGAAGCGGCCAAGGACATCCGCGCGCTGATCGAAACCAGCTCCGGCCAGGTGGCCTCGGGCGTCGACATGGTGCGCAAGACGGGCGAGGCGCTCAAGACGATCATCGAACGGATCGATCTTGCAACCGAAGTCGTCACGCGGATCAACACGGCCTCCTCCGAGCAAGCGCGTAACCTGCGCGATACCAACGATACCATCAGCAAGATGGACGTGGTTACGCAGCAGAACGCCGCCATGGTCGAGGAAGCGACCGCCGCCGCCCGCAGCCTTGCCAGCGAAGCCGACAATCTCGCCGCGCTGGTTGGGGGCTTCAACATCGGCAGCGATACGGTGGTGCCGTTCAGCCCGGCTCAGGCCGCAGCGCCCGCACCCCGCCGTACTCCAGCCGCGCGTCCGGCCCCCGCTCCGGCTGCCGCCGCCGCCTCGGTGGCGACCGCGCAAGTCATCGACGAGGCGGACTGGGCAGAGTTCTGACCATACGACACTAAACCCGCACCCCATGTGGGCTCAAAGGCCCGTCTTTCTCCGGTTCCGCTGATGCGGAGCAGGGGGAAGGCGGGTTTTGTCTGTGCGGCCCGGCAGGAATGTATACAACATAACGGCTTTTGTTAGAATTTCGCGTGGACTTGAAAGCCGCGCCGGGCCCGCAGGGTGCAGCGCCCACTCCCGCAATTCCCTCAGAATATGATTTCCCATGTCTCATAGTCTTGCCTGCTGCCGCAGAAATTGACTGGAGCGGCACTCGCGCTGTTACCGGCCTGTGGCGGGAAGGACACGGCTGTTCGACAACTGTCTATATGTGTACGAAGGGCAGGATTTTCGGATTGACGGAATTTAATCCGGAGCGATAGTTCGAAACTGAAAACTATTCATCTCGATTCTGAACAATCAGAACGGAGACTGACCGCCAAAGGCGGCAGAGGTTTGGGAAAAATGGGAGGGAGTGCATGAAGCTA
This sequence comes from Novosphingobium beihaiense, assembly GCF_022832375.1. Classification (GTDB taxonomy): domain Bacteria; phylum Pseudomonadota; class Alphaproteobacteria; order Sphingomonadales; family Sphingomonadaceae; genus Novosphingobium; species Novosphingobium beihaiensis. Next base: position 71,028 of record NZ_JALHLG010000003.1, on the reverse strand, counting down.
CACCACAGGACGATTCTGCTTGCCGCAAGCGCACTGGGCGGATTTACTGCTGCACCAGCCATGGCGCAGTCGGTGGATCAGGGCAGTGCCAATGACATCATCGTTACTGCACAGCGCATCGAGCAGCGCCTGCAGGACGTGCCGATTTCGATCACGGTCTACAATCAGGAACAGCTTTCCAACCAGAACGTGACCAGCGCCAAGGATCTGGCCACGTTCACGCCGGGCCTGCAGGTCAACAGCCGCTACGGTTCGGACAGCACGAACTTCTCGATCCGCGGTTTCACGCAGGAGCAGCGCACATCGGCCACGGTGGGTGTGTACTTCGCCGATGTCGTGGCGCTGCGCGGGTCCGGTGCGACGTTCGGCGGCGATGGCGCCGGTCCGGGCGCGCTGTTCGATCTGCAGAACATCCAGGTGCTCAAAGGGCCGCAGGGCACGCTGCAGGGCCGCAACGTCACGGGCGGCGCGGTGCTGCTGGTACCGCAGAAGCCGACGGATCTTTACGAAGGCTATGTCGAGGGCGGTCTTGGCAACTATGACATGCGCCGCCTTCAGGCCGTGATCAACGTGCCGCTGGCCGATACCTTCAAGGTGCGCCTGGGCATGGATCACATGGAGCGTGACGGCTATCTGAACAATATCAGCAGCCTGGGCGACGGCTCGCAGGGCAACCACGGCATGGGCGATGTCGATTACTGGGCCTTCCGCCTCAGCACCGTGGCTGAACTCACCCCCGATCTCGAAAACTACACCATCTTCACGTATGGCAAGTCGAAGAGCAACGGGAACATTCCCAAGATCATTTCCTGCTCGGATTCGATCACGTCGCAGACCCAGGGCATCCTCACCCGCGCGCAGTGCGAGGCGCAGATGGAGCGCGAAAGCGGCCATAGTCCCTGGACGGTGGAAAACCGGATCGCGGATTCGTTCTCACAGATCGAGCAGTGGCAGATCATCAACACCACTACCTGGGTCGCGACAGACAATCTGACGGTCAAGAACATCACGTCCTACGGCGAATTCCGCCAGAAGCTGAACCTTGACCTGTTCGGCTCCTATTTCCCGTCGCCCTATCTGTTTCCGGACCTGACCAACCCCGATGTCACCTCGCCTGGCCAGGTTACCGGCTTCGCCTATACCCATTCGCATCCGGTGGCGGGGTATACCAATGCCCAGTCCTCCTTCGTCGAGGAACTGCGTTTCCAGGGCAATTTGGGTGACAAGCTGAACTGGCAGGCGGGTGCCTATATGGAGCTCAACAACCCGCTCAACTTCTCCGGTGTGCAGACGGCGACATTCACGGCCTGTACCGATATCGATACGCTGGATTGCGCGGGCTTCGTGCCGGGCTTCTCGCTGGGGACGATCAACAATCAGCTCTCCAAGACCAAGTTCAGCGACTATGCCCTCTATGGTCAGGCCAGCTACAAGATTACATCAGCGCTGAGCCTTACCGCAGGCCTGCGCTACACTTGGGACAAGACCGATGCGCGTATTCGTTCGGTCAGTGTCTATCCCTGGCCATTGCTGGGTCAGAACCTGCCGGGCCTGATCGCCTTCTGTGCGAACCAGACGGCACCGGGGGCGGGCACGCTCTTCGATCCGGCCGACCGCTACGACAAGTGCGAACAGCACCTGGTCCAGAAGTCCAGCGCGCCGACCTGGACTCTTGGTCTCGAATATCAGCCCACGCCGGATATCCTGGCCTATGCGAAGTGGTCGCGGGGCTACCGCGCGGGCGGGCTTTCCCTGTTCGGGCCGGATAGTGCGCCGGGCGATACCAAGAACCTGCAGCCCTACAAGCAGGAAAAGGTCGATGCCTACGAAGTGGGTGCGAAGACCTCCTGGCACGGGGCCATTCCGGGCAGCTTCAACCTGGCGGGGTATTACAACAAGTTCTCCGACCAGCAGCTGCTGCTGGGCGCGATCATCGGCACAAGGCCGAATGCACTGGTCGCCAATGCGGGCAAGTCGCGGATCTGGGGTATCGATGCGGACCTCAACGTGCGCCCGTTCGAAGGCATGAACATCGCGGTGTCCTATGCCTATCTCAATACCAAGCTGCAGGCGTTCACTTCGCCCGATCTGGGTTCGTCGGTTGTTCTGACGCCGCCTGAAGTCGGGGGCCCGATCCCCAATAGCCAGCCGCACAAGCTGAATATCTCGGCCAACTATACGCTGCCGCTCGATGAATCGATCGGCAAGGTGACGCTGGGCGCGACATGGGTCTACACGGCGGGCTATCAGGCCGTGGCATCGAGCTGCCCCGGCGTCTACGATCCGACGACATCGCCGCCAGCCAATGTCGGCTGCTTCGACGGCACTCAGACGTTCGGGTACGTCGATTCCGTTACCGGGGCCTACACCAACGATGCGATCAATGCGATTTCAGGCCGTCCGAACACGTCGATTGCCGGGGTCGACAACGTCAATCCCGATGGCGGCCGCATTCCGCATTCCTACATTCTCAATCTGAATGCGACCTGGGAGAATATCGGCGGCCTGCCGGTCGATATTTCGGCCTTTGCGACGAACATCACCAACAAGGTGACTTACGTTTCGCTCAACGACAACACCTCGCGCAGCTTCCGTTCGGCACTGCTGGGCGAGCCGCGGATGTACGGCATTCGTCTGAAGCTCAAGTTCGGCCAGTAAAGGGGCCGGCCGGTAACGGCCGACTGGCTGAAAACAAAGCGGCGGGTTCCGGGAGACCGGAGCCCGCCGTGTCCGTTCGCGCCTGCGGGCGGGTCAGATCCGGGCGGGAGCCACTACGCCCCGGCATTCCCCAAAGCCGATGGATACCGCGTTTTCGGCGTGGAAGTGCCCGGTCAGCGACAGCTCGTCCCCATCCTCCAGAAACGTGCGGGTCTCGCCCGTGGGCAGGTCCACCGGCTGTTTGCCGGCACGGGTGATTTCCATCAGCGATCCCTGCGAGCCCTCTTCGGGCCCCGAAATCGTGCCGCTGCCGAGCAGGTCCCCGGTCTGCATCTGGCAGCCGTTGGAGGCGTGGTGCGCCACCATCTGGGCGATGGTCCAGTACATCGCGCTGGCCGGGCCGTGGCTCAGCCGCATCGGGGCAAGGCCCTTTTCGCGCATGGCCGCGCTGCTCAGGAATACTTCCAGATCGAGCGACAGTGCGCCTTCGCGCTGGTCGGTTTCGTCCCAAAGATAGGGCAGGGGCTGCGGATCGCCTTCGGGCCGCGAGGGCTGCGGGCGGCGGAACGGGGCCAGCGCTTCCATCGTCACGATCCATGGAGAGACGGTGGTAAGGAAGTTCTTGGCGAGGAACGGCCCCAACGGCTGGTATTCCCAGGCCTGCACGTCGCGCGCGGACCAGTCGTTGAGCAGGGTGATGCCCGCCACGAGATCGCTGGCCCGGGCAATCGGCACCGGTGTGCCCAGATCGTTGCCGGCCGCCAGCCACACGCCTAGTTCCAGTTCGTAATCCAGCCTCTTGACCGGCCCGAAGGAAGGGGCATCGGCATCGGGCGCCTTGGTCTGGCCTTGCGGACGGATCACGGGCACGCTGCTCGGCCGGATCGTCGAGGCGCGGCCATGGTAGCCGATGGGCACGTGTTTGTAGTTGGGCAGCAGCGGATTGTCCGGGCGGAACAGGCTGCCGATATTGGTGGCGTGGTGAATGCCAACATAAAAATCGGTGTAGTCGCTGACATGCGCGGGCAAGTGCATTGTGGCCTCGGCCATTGGCACCAGCAGCGGTTCCACCTGTTCGCGTTCGGGCGCACCGGTGGCCAGCAGGGCGGAGACACGCCGCCGCAGCGCCTGGCGCGGACCGGCGCCGAGCGCCAGCATGGCGTTGAGCGCCGGGGCCGCTGCTGCACTGGCCGCAGCCATGGCCTCTCCCTCCAACAGGCCGGAGAGGGCGAGCGCGGCAAGGTCGAGAATATTGTTGCCGATGGCGATGCCGCCGCGCGGATCTTCGCCTTCGCGCGAGAACACGCCCAGCGGCAGGTTCTGGATGGGGAAATCGGCATGCGCGTCTGCGCCGGGGACCCAGGATGTGCGCGCCGGGTCGTGGGTTTCGTCGATCATGGCAAGGGCCATGGGGGCAGCCTCTTTGTTTTCTGGTTCGGGGGAAGGCTCCCCTACCGCGTCCGGAGCGATTGGTCACGGGGTGGCGTCCACCGGGCGTTTCTGCATGCGCCTTGCCCAAGCAGAAGCGATGCCGCTAAACACATGTCTATGACAGAGACGACATTGCCCTCGCGCAAGGCATCGCGCCCCAAAGTGAAGCCGACGATCGCGCGCATCCGGGCCTCCGCCCGCAAGGTCTTTTACGACAAGGGTTTCTTCCCCGCGTCGGTGGAGGAAATCGCCGAGAAGGCCGGAGTCAGCCGCGCGACGGTCTATCTCTACTACCGCAGCAAGGACGAGATGCTGCTGGATCTGATGCGGCAGGACCTCGAATACCAGCTGGAGATCTACGCCGAACTGGTGACGGTCAAACGGCTCAGTCTCACGGCGGTGCGCAAGTGGCTGCTGCGCCTGCGCGGAGAGCAGGACGAGCGCCGCAATTCGCTGAACCTGTTCTGGGCGGGCGCCAATCTGCAGACCGATATTCTCGATCCGGTGTTCCGCCATCACGACAATATCATTGCCACGCTGGGGCGGCGCTTTGCCGGTTTCGATCTCGATGCGCTGCCGCGCGCCGCGCGCGAATTGCAGCGCACCAAATGCTACATGATGCTGTTCATGATCGAAGGCACTACCGTGCAGATCACCGAGGACAGTGCGGGCCCCAGCGTGAAGATGGCGATCGATCAACTGGCGCGCAGCCTGCTGCATTTCCTGCAGCATGGTGAAGTGATGACGTCGCCGCCCGAGTGAGGCTGCGCAGCACGGAGAGGACATGACCCCACCTTACGAAAACGCCATTGTCGTCGTCACCGGCGCCTCGACCGGGCTCGGCCGCGCGATTGCCGTGGGCGCTGCCGATCAGGGCGCGCGGGCCGTCATTATCAACTATGCCAGCAACGAAAGCGAAGCACAGGAAACCGCGTGGCAGGTGCGCGCTCTGGGGGCGGAAGCAGTGGCCGTGCGCGGTGATGTGGGCGAAGATGCCGACTGTATCGCGATTGCTGAGGCCGCGGCGCCCTTTGGCCGGATTGACGCGCTGTTCTGCAATGCGGGCAAGACCACGCGCGTGACTGCGCATGCGCATCAGCTCGACAAACTGACGGGAGAGGATTTCCTCGACGTCTACCGCGTCAACGTGGTGGGCACGTTCCAGGCCGTGCGTGCCTGCCGGGCCCTGCTGGAACAGTCGGACCGGGCGGCCGTGGTGGCCACGTCATCGGTTGCGGGAGTGACGGGGAACGGCTCCTCGATTGCCTATTCGGCCTCGAAAGGCGCGCTTAACACGATGGTGTTGACGCTGGCCCGCGGGCTGGCGCCGAAGATTCGTATCAACGCCGTGGCGCCGGGTTTCATGGACACCGTCTGGTTCGACAAGATGGGTCCCCACCGCGACAAGATTCGCGCATCGGTGATCGAGCGCACACCGCTGAAAGCCGCCGCGTCGGCGGAGGATATTGCAGGCACCGCGCTCTATCTGGGCAGCGAGGCCGCGAACCGGGTTACCGGGCAGACACTGGTGGCCGATGCAGGGCTCAGTATGACGGGGGGCTGAGCGCAGGCCCCGTCGTCAGCCCGGTTCGCTCTCATCCTGCGATACAGGCGCCAGTTCGATAGGGTCTGACAGGCGGATGCCGTCGAGCAGGCTGGCGGTGGCATCGCGCACCTGCAGCATCAGCGCGCGGGTGCGGCAGTCCTTTTCGTCGAGGCAGTTCTTGCAGGTTTCGTGTGCGAAGCGGCTGGCGCAGGGCACCAGTGCCAGCGAGCCGCACATCACCCGGATCAGATCGCCATACGTAATATCGATCGGGGGAACCCCCAGCCAGTAACCGCCATCCTTGCCGCGCTGCGAGGCGACCACGCCGAAGCGGGTCAGTTCGGAGAGGATCACGGTCAGGAACTTGGCCGGGATGTTCTGCGTCTGCGCGATTTCCGCGAGCGGCACTGGGCCCTGGCCGTACTTGTCTGCCAGGTGCTGCATGGCCCGGATCGCATAGCGGGTTTTCTGCGAAAGCATGGCAGGAGCAGGTCTCGTGGAACACGTGTTCCGCGCTCCTTGCTCCTGTCACCGCCGCCGCGTCAAGGTGGCTCGGCGGATTTCTCAAGCGATCTGGTAGATACGCTCCACATCGGCCTCGCGGGCCTTGTGTCCGGGCTTCTCCTTGCCCGAGATGGTGGTGCGGTGCATCACCCGGCCTTCGTCGGTATAGGGCACCACACGGTGCATCAGGCCCTGGTTGTTCCAGATGACGAGATCGCCCTCGGTCCAGTTGTGAGTATAGACGAAATCGGGCTGCGCGGCCCATTGCTGCAGCCGGGTGAGCAGCGCGCGGCCGTGCGGTCCGGGCATGCCGACGATCCCGTCCGCATGCGTGCCGAGCAGCAGGGACTTGCGTCCGTCCTCGTGCGTCCAGACCAGCGGCTGTTCCATCACTGCGGCCATCGCCTTGTAGCGCGCGCGGCGTTCCTCGCTGGGGTGGCCGTGGACGGGACGCACGGCGGCTTCCACGCAGTGGATGACCGAGAGATTCTCGATCTCGCGCTTTTCCGCCTCGGGCAGCTTTTCCCAGGCGGCATAGAGATTGGCGAATTCGGTCGCGCCGCCGCTGGCGGACAGATGCCGGGCGGAAAGCACCGTGGCCTTGGGCAGCGGCTGGTCGATGGTAACGCCGTCGATATGCCAGAAGAACGTGCCCAGCACATAGTCCGGCTCGGCATTCAGTTTGCGGTCGAGCGTGATCTTGTACACGTCCGCCGTCTCGGCATCGGAGCCGGGAACCTGCCGGGTGAAATTGACCCGCTCCCCCAGCCTGTCGGTGAAGGCGAGCTGAAGCTCGTCGGACACATTGATCTGCGGAAAGACCAGCACGCCGCGCTTTTCCAGCTCGGCGCGGACGGTCTCGATCGTCTCGTCGTCGAGCAGGTGCTCGGGCGAGACATGGACGATGCCGCCGATCAGCGGCTTTACGGGCTCAACGGTAATAGTCATGCGGCTGCGCTCCTCTCCCAAGGATTATGCTGTACAGGTGAACAGTGCGCGCCTGCGGGCTCCTTGTCCATCGCGGATTTCCGGCATCCGGCGGTTCCGCCGGGGCGTTGCCGGTCAGCGGGCAGGGAGGCGCCGCAGCCAGTGGCAAAGCTGCGCCAGAAGCGAGGGCGCGCGCGCCGGGACAGGGGCGGCGGTTCCCGCCTGTTCCTCGATCCGCGTCTTGAGCTGCTCGGCAAAGCCTTTGGCGAACTTGGGAAGGACGGGGCCGCCCATGGCTTCCCACATCGGCGCCATCGGGCCGGAGCCGCACACTTGCACGGCAAGCTCCACTTGCGTGTGCCCGTTCCCGGCTGGCGAGGCCTCATAGGAACCGCTGCCTTCGACTGGATCGCCTTGCAGGCGGAAGGTGAAGTCCACGCGTTCCGGCCCGGCCCAGCGTTCGACATGGACTGCGACTTTCACCGTGCGCACCAGCCCGCCCACGCCCACCTTGAGCGTCCAGAGGGAATCGTCATCCGAACGGATCTCGCAGGACTGGTAGCCGGGCATGATTTCCGCCCAGCGTTCCACTTCCTGGGCATAGTTCCATGTCGTATCGATGGGGGCGGAGACGGTGACGGTCTGGCGCGTCTCGATCAAAGGCCCAGCCTTTCGGCTTCCCGCGCCAGCAGATCGCTCGGCTGCCCGGCGGCATGGCGGGCGGCGAGCCAGCCGTAAGTCATGCCGCGCGCGTTGGAGATGCCCGATTGCATGACCGCGCCGGTTTCCATGCGCGCCTGCGAATTGCCCGCGACGTAAAGGCCGGGGATCGGCCGGTCATACCAGTCGAGCGCGGCGCCGTGCATGTCGGTGAGGATACCGCTGGAGGTGATGGCAGTGCCGCCCATCCGCTCCAGCCGCACGGCATAGAACGGGCCTTTCTCCAGCGGGCCCAGAACCGGGCAGGGCTGATGGAAGGGATCGCCGCACATCCATGTGCTCCACGGATGCTCGCCGCGCCCGAATTCGGGGTCGATCCCTTGCGTGGCATTGGCATTGAAGGCGGCGACGGTGGCCTCCAGCGCGTCTGCATCGATGCCGGTCTTGTTCGCCAATTCGCGCAAGGTATCCGCCCGTTCGCCCAGCCCCTCGGGCCAGTCGGAGCCCGGCATGACCGAGCCGAACGGGTATTTCTCGCGCACCTGGCTGTCGATCACCGCCCAGCATGGGAAGTTCGGATGCGTCTGGTCCGATCCGTCGATGTGATCGATGGTGTAGTAGAAGCTGCGGTAGAACGCCTCGTTGCCGAAGCGCTTGCCCGCGCGGTTGACGACGATCGTGTGCGGCTGACCGATCACCGGCAGCGCGCTGTTCCACAAGGGGCGCCCGTCCTCCCCCTCCATGCCGGGAATGGTGAAGCCCAGCGACGTGATATCCGGCACACTGGCGACCCGTGCGCCGAGCGGCCCGGCAAGGCGGAAGGCGGCGCCATCGACCGTATCGAACACCATCGAGCCCAGTTCGAGCTGGCGGCTGAGCGTGCGGTTGTAGTCCTGCCTCCGTTCGTAGCTGCTGACGGCGGCCAGCACGCCCTTGCGCGCGCGGACGAAAAAGTCCCTGCCGTCCTTCACCGCGCGCACGCCCGCCACGCGCTCACCATCGGCGATCAGTTCCTCCACGCCGCATTCGGTCAGGATTTCGACGCCGCGGTCGAGCGCGCCTTTCACGAAATAGGCGGCAAGGCCCGGGCCGAGGCAGCGCTCGTCCTGGGTCAGCCGCTCGGCCATCTTCGCGAAGTCCCACTTCACGATATTGGCAGTGCCGCCCGCCTGGAGCATGTCGTGATGGGTCATGCCATAGGGCATCTGCGGCGAGATGCGCGTCTTTGCCTGCCATTCGCCCAAGGAAGCGGCGGGGAAGGGGGCCACTTCCAGCATGCGCCCTTCAGGCACCGCATCGTTGCTGTGGCCGTAGTAGTAATCCGGGCAGTCGCGGATCACTTCCATCTTCAGCCCGATGCGTTCTTCGAAATAGGCCAGCGCCTCGTGGGCATGGGCCACTTTGTTGAGCACGGCGAGATCGCTGCCGTAGCCCATCGAGAGGCGCTGGAGGTAGCGGAAGCCGCTTTCGACGCTGTCCTCCAGCCCAAGTTCGCGTGCATGGTGGTTCGCCGCCACCCAGACCTCGCCCATGGACAGCGCGGTGACGCCGCCCACTTGCGGGGCCTTTTCCAGAACGATCGCATCCAGCCCCAGCTCGCGCGCCGTGATCGCAGCGGAAAGGCCGCCGATCCCCGATCCCACGGCAATGAAATCGGTCTCGGCATCCCAGCCGGACGGCGCGTTGTCGAGCATGTGGCATCCTCTCCCAAGGGTAGGTTCGCGTTCTTGCCTTGTGCCCGGAAGAATCGCGGCCCGCTACCTGTGTAATTAAACACCTTTTCGTTTCAATAGTTTTGTCCCCTCTTCTTTTGGGAAAATAATTCGCATGATAGGGGGTTGTATAGCACCCACGTTGTTTCAATGTGGACGCTGGCCAAAAGGCCGAGACCCGGGAAGCGGGGGCCGGAACGGATTCTGTCCGGGGTGCCCGGAACCACAAACCGGGCAATCCGTTATCCCAGGCAACGAACACACATTTTGGAGAAGAGCCCATGACGTTTCTGCTTGTTCTGATCGTCGGAGGGATCATCGGCTGGCTGGCTTCGATCCTGATGCGTACCGATGCGCAGCAGGGAATATTCCTCAACATCGTCGTCGGTATCGTTGGATCGCTGATCGCCGGTTTTCTGGTCACGCCGCTGTTGGGCGGGGCACCGATTACCAGCGGCTCGTTCGATATCCTCTCGTTGCTGACCTCGTTCCTGGGCGCGGTGATTCTGCTCGCCCTGGTCAACCTGTTCCGCCGCGGTTCGGTACGCTGAACCACGGCTTGCCGGGCGTCACCCCCCGCCCCGGCAGCGCGCAGGGGCGGCAGCAGCTCTGCTGCCCTTGCGCGCGACCGCAGGAAATGCGGCCAAAAAAATCATGAAAATGAAGCCTTCAAGCGGTTGAATTGTAGAAGGGGACACCAGACATAGGCGCGTAAGTCATCTCAAGCGCCGGACAGCTTTCCTCCCGCCGGTGCTTTTCACGCGTTCGCAAACCAAAACAGGAATCTTGCCATGACCATTGCCCTGATGCCGTTGCCTTACGCCCAGGATGCGCTTGAACCGCACATCTCCGCCAAGACGCTCGAAATTCACCATGGCGCGCACCACAAGACTTACGTCGACAAGCTCAATGCCGCCATCGAAGGCACCGAGAATGCAGGCAAGTCGGTGGAAGAGATCGCGAAGTCCGCTTCGGGCGGTCTCTTCAACAATGCGGCACAGACCTACAACCACGGTTTCTACTGGCACTCGCTGAGCGGCGAAAAGACCGCGCCGAGCGAAAGCCTGGCGGCTGCCATCACCAACGATTTCGGCTCGATGGATGCGCTGCTCGAAGCGCTGACCAACGAAGCGGTGAACCACTTCGCCAGCGGCTGGGCCTGGCTCGTCGTCGACGGCGGCAAGCTCAAGGTCATCTCGACCCACGATGCGGCCACCGCGATCACGTCGGACGTGAACCCGCTGCTGACGATCGACGTGTGGGAGCACGCCTACTACATCGATCAGATGAACAAGCGCCCGGCCTATGTGAAGGCGGTGCTCGAAAACCTCATCAACTGGAAGTTCGCCTCGGACAACTTCGAGCGCGGCACGGCCTGGACCTACCCGGCCTGATCCGGCTTCCGGTTCACCGGATTTGAGAAAACCCCCGTTTCCGGCAAGGAAGCGGGGGTTTTTTCTTGGCGTCCGGGCGCCTGTTATGTTGGTCTTCCGGCGGAATGCCGGCCCTCTCTATGCGAGCGCAATCCCGTAAGCATAGAATTGCTCATCGCGTGTCCATCCTGCGTCTTCATACACCCTCTGCGCGGTAGTGTTGCCGATCGCTGTGGAAAGCGAGAGACGCACCGCGCCAATCCGGTTTCCATAGTCACGGGCGGCGTCGAGCAGCGCCCGGCCAACCCCTCGCTTTCGGGCATCGGAGGCTACGAAGAGGTCGTTGAGGATCAAAGTCCGGGCAAGCCTCGTGGATGAGAACGCTGGATACAGTTGCGTAAATCCAAGCGCTTCCCCGTCTTCGATTGCCATGAGGATGATGGATTGCTGGTGTTCGAAGCGCTCTTTCAAAAAAGATCGAGCCGCGCCGATGTCCGAAGGCTGCTTGTAGAATTGACGGTAGGCATCGAACAAAGGCACCAAGAGGTCGATATCCCAAACGGAAGCCAAACGGACGTTCACGGCAAACTCCTTCAAATTTGCAGGGCGCATTGAATGATGGTGCTTCGCACGGCAAGTCCATGGACAGCCCCTATCGCCGGTTTTCGAATGTCTGCTCACCCAGCATTCCGAATATCCGGCAGGCTCCTGGGACTGCGCTGAAAACCGTCCGTCCAATCTGCCGCGATTGAAGTCTTCCCTTCCGCGGCATCTGGGGCTTTCTCAGGGATTGTGCACCTGCGAACAAGCTGCCATCCCCTCCGCCCGGTAACGAGGGAATGCAAGGCAGGGGGCAATTTCGTGAATCGCGGATGGGTTACGCTGGCGCTGGTTGTGGGCAGTACGATCGTCGGGCTGATGGGCACGGACCTTGTTCTGCCCGCCGTGCCCCGCATGCCTGAGGCGCTGGGCGGCGATCCGGCACAGGCACAGCTCGTGCTGGCGGCTTATGTCGGCGGTTCGTGCCTTGGCCTGTTCGGATACGGCGTGCTGGGCGACCGGGTGGCGACGCCGCACCTGTTCATTGGTTCACTATTTGCCACGGCGCTGCTTTCGCTGGCCTGCTCGCTGGCGCCATCGATGGAAGCGCTGATCGCCTTGCGCGCGGTACAAGGCATGGTGGCCGCCGCTCCTGCCGTCTTTGCCCCCGGTATCGTCAATGCCATGTTCGATGAGGAAAACGCGGTGCGTGCGATTGGCGTGCTGGGCAGCATCGAATCGCTTGCGCCCGCGCTTGCGCCCGTTGCCGGTGCGGCGTTGCTGGCGATCGGTGGCTGGCAGCTCAATTTCGATGTCATGGCGGCAACGGCAGCGGTGCTCGGGGTGCTGCTGCTGGCTTTGGGCGGCGTGCCGCAAGTGCGCCGCCGGGGGAAGGGCAGTTTCATGGCCCTGCTGCGTGATCCTGTGTTCCTGCGCTATGCGCTGAGCCAGGCGCTGGTGCTGGGCGGGTTGCTGGTCTTCGTTTTCGGCATGCCCACCGTCTTCGTGCGCGTTCACGGCGGCACGCTGACCGACTTCATCGTGATGCAGGTCTGCGGCATCGCCACATTCATGATCGCGGCCAATTCCGCTACACGGGCAGTACGGCGCTATGGTGCGGAGCAGGTGATTGCCGCGGGAACAGGGATCGCGGCGGCGGGCGCGCTGGCGCAGTTCCTCTATGCGCTGGCGGGGGGCAGCTCGGCACTGGTGATCACGGTGTTATTCGTGCCGGTCAATACCGGGCTGGGATTGCGCGGGCCGCCGGGCTTCTTCCGCGCTATCCTTGCCTCGCACGGGGACGACGCCCGGGGGAGCGCGCTGGTGATCCTGTTCGTGCTGGGCGCGGCGGCGGCAGGCACGGCGCTGGTTTCGCCGTGGATCGAGCATGGGACTGTCCCGGTCGCGGGTGCGGCGCTCGCGTTCCATGCGATTTCGGCCATGTGCCTGATACTGCTGCCGAAGCTGAAGGCAGAGGCCTGACGCGCCCGCCTTGGGGGAGCGCTCAGCCGGTCCGTGCGCTCAGGGCTTGCGGTTCCCCGTCGAGGATCCGCGCCAGGTCCGCCCGGGCACGGGCGACTCGGCTTTTCATGGTGCCGACCGGGCATCCGGCGATTTCGGCCGCTTCCTCATAGCTGAAACCGGAGGCCCCGATCAGCAGCACCGCCTCGCGGCGTTCGGCGGCGAGCTGGTGCAGTGCCTGCTCCATATCGCCGAGGTGGAGCGGCGCTTCCTGATCGGCGTCCATCACCAGCATGCGCTCCGCCGCGCCTTCGTCCAGGTCGGTCTGGCGCTTGTTCCGGCGCAGTTCGGACAAGTAGTGGTTGCGCAGGATCGCAAAGGTCCACGCGCGCATGTTGGTGCCGGCCTGATAGCGCTCCCGCGCGGTCCAGGCTTTCACTGCGGTTTCCTGCACCAGATCGTCGGCGAAGTCGGCCCGTCCGCACAGCCCGCGGGCAAAGGCGCGCAAGTGGGGCAGGACGGAGAGCAATTCCTGGCGAAAGCTCTCGTCGGTCTGGCTGGGCTTGATCCGTTCAGGCATCGTCGCTGTCATCCAGCTTTTTCAGGAGATCCTGAAAGCTGTCCGGCAGCGGCTCTTCTACGACGGAGTTGTAGAGCTTTCTCAACCCCGACGCCCAGCCCGGCTCGCCGTCCTTGGGCGGCGTCTCGATGCCGGGCGGCAGGCCCTGCACTTTCCCGGCTGGCCCAGATCCATTGGGTCGATTCAACACAAGCTCCCTTTCGCCGGCTACCCTGCTGAGAGATAGGGGGCCGGTCAAGTCCGTTGCGGGTGCCCTCCGCAGCGAGGAGGGCGTCCATGCCCTTTTGGCGGTATGACAATGCCGCCACTGTCCGATCGTGGAACAATTGGCAGCGTGCAAGGTTCCCCCGGATGCAAAGTGTTGCCATAGGGGGCGCGGACATGTGGGATCGTAAACCGGCCGCGTCAGGAGACTGGAAAGTGTGGGGTGATTGATCAGGCGCTTCTGGACCGGGTGCAGAAGCAGTCGTGGTTCCACAAATATCCACGCGGCTGGCCGTTTCTGCTGTTCGTCATCGCCAGCATCACCACGGCCGTATCGGTCATGGCGATAGAGCGGGCGGACCGCAAGACGCGTGAGGTCGAGCTCGATCGCAACCTGACCGAGATCGCATCGGCCCTGCAGCGGCGCGTGACCGAGAATATTGCCCTGCTGCGCGCAGGAGCGGCTCTGTTCGCAACGCAACAGGAAGTGACGGGCCACCAGTTCAGTGAGTTTGCCGACGACCTGCAGGGTGACGGCAAGCTCTACGGTTCGCTGGGCATGGGCTGGGCCCCGCTGGTTCCGGCCGAGGGGCTTGCCGATTTCGAGGATGCCATCCACGATGCGGGCCGGCCCGATTTTCTGACATACCCCTATCCGCGCCACGATGCGGAATACACGACGCCGATCGTGTTCCTGCAGCCCTCAACGGCCAAGAACCGCCGCGCGATCGGCTATGACATGTTCTCCGAACCGGTGCGCCGCGCGGCCATGCAAAAGGCGATGAAGCTGGGGCGCCCGGTTGCTTCGGGGAAAGTCCATCTGGTTCAGGACAAGAGCGATCCCGATGCCGCGGGTTTTCTTATCTACATGCCGGTGGAAACCAATGAGGGCGGGCGCCAGCATGTGAAGGGCTTCGTCTACAGCCCTTTCCGGGCGGACAATTTCCTCAACTCCGCAGGCGAACTCTATCGCAACAACCGCATCGAGGTGTCGATTTACGACGGTCATGTTGGGCGGGACACATTGCTGGCTGAGCAGCAGGCGGAGGGCGTGACCGGCTCGACCATGGAACGGCGCATCGACGTGGGCAATCATTCCTGGGTCGTGCAGGTCAGCGACAAGAAAGGCAGCGTCCTGTCCGCGCTTTCGCGGATCACGCTGTTCTTCGGCGCTCTGGCGTCGCTGATGGTCATGGCGATCGGGCGGCTTATCACCAAGCGCGCGGCGGAGGACCGCCGGGTGCTGGAATGGCTGACCAACCAGGCCTCGATCCGCAATTCACTGACGCGCGAGCTGAACCACCGCGTCAAGAACACGCTGGCCAACGTGCTGTCGATTGCTGCTCTGACCCGGCGCCGGGCGAAGAATATAGACGATTTCACCGAGAGCCTGACAGCGCGGATCCGGGCGCTTTCGGCGACGCACGATCTGCTGTCCCAGTCCGACTGGCGGCATGCCGCGATCGGCGACATCGTGCGCTCGGAGCTGGCACCCTACATGGGCGGGCATGAGAGCCACGTTGAAATGTCCGGCCCCGATATCAAGCTGGCACCCAACGATGCGATGTCGCTGGGGCTGGCGATTCACGAGCTGGCGACGAATGCCGCCAAGTACGGCGCGCTCAGCACGATCGAGGGGCGCATTCATATCCACTGGGTTCTGCTGTCGGCGGAACTGGCCGAAATCCACTGGCGGGAAGAGGGCGGGCCGCCTGTCGTCGAGCCGGACAAGCGGGGCTTCGGGCGCGATCTGATCGAGAAGATCGTCGCGCACGAGCTCAAGTCCGATGTCGATCTCCAGTTCAATCCGGGGGGCGTGGAATGCTGCCTCAAGGTACCGGTGCGGGCCGCGCGTGAGTTTGCTCTGCGCGCGGAAAAAGACGCAAAAGACCTGTTATCGTGAGCGCCGCCGGGGGCAGCTGCGGGAGGGCTTCGCGTTCGCTCAGGCGATTGGCCTGCGGTTAAGCGTAAATACTTATATTCCTCTTGCATGTACGCAAATGATGCAATGCGAAAAGAGCGGTGGGGGCCGTTGAACGTTACGTGATCTAGGAGCGAATAGCCAATGGCGTCCCCCCCACGCATTGCCGAGTGGCTGAACGAGGTCGACAACATTGCCCTCTCGTCGACCGTAGCATCTCCAGATGCGGAAGCCGGTTACGTCCGTGCGATGGGTAAGCTGATGCGCATGCGGCCGGAAGGCCTCGGCGGTGCCAGCCTCACGGCCACCGGCGAAGCCGAAATCCTGCGCGCTGTGATGGCGGGTGCCTGTGAAACGGCGGCGCTGCGGCTGTTGCCTTACGAGGCACGGGTCATGACCTCCGCATCCGGTGCGGGGCATCACATGGCTACGGTGCGGCAGCGCGGTCAGCACCGCGAATCGACATCGTCGGGCGGCACTTTCGCACTGGCGCTGGTGAGCGCTCTCGCCCTCTCGATCGTCGATCACTATTACGAACTGGCGGGAACGCTGCCCAACTGACCCGGCAGGAGCCGGACTCCTCAGTTCATCGGCTTGCTTGATCCGAAGAATAGCGCCTGGCTGATTGCGGCCCGCACTGTCACTTCCTGGAACGGCTTGGTGACAAGATAGGTGGGCTCCGGCCGTTCGCCGGTCAGCAGGCGTTCGGGATAGGCGGTGATGAAGATCACCGGCACATCGCCGAACTTCAGCAGATCTTCCACCGCATCGATACCGGAACTGCCGTCTGCAAGCTGGATATCGGCGAGGACGAGGCCCGCGGGCGAGCGCTCGAAGATGTCCAGCGCCTGCGTGCGGGTGGCGGCCGTGCCGACGACGCTGTGGCCAAGATCGCCGACGAGCCCTTCGAGCTGCATCGAGATCAGCGGTTCGTCTTCGATGATGAGGACCTTGGTCTTGCTCTCGTTCTCAATTTCGGCAATCGCATGGGCCACCAGCGCATCGGCGTCTTCGGGGGAGACGCCGAGGATCTGCGCGGTTTCCTCACGCGTAAATTCCTCCACGGTGGACAGCAGCAGGGCCTGGCGATGGGCCGGCGCGATCGTGGAGAGGCGGGTCTGCGCGGCCTCTTCGTGCGTCCGGCTGCCGTTCTCCGGCAGTGGCGGTTCAATATGGCCGCTTGTCCAGATGCGGGTGAAGGCGGCGTAGAGTGCAGCACGGCTGTGCGCGATTTCGTCGCGCAGGACCCGGTCGGCCAGCGCGGCTTCCAGGGTGGCCCGAACGTAAGCGTCGCCCGAATGCTGGGAGCCGGTCAGCGCGCGGGCATAGCGGCGCAGATAGGGCAGTTGACGGGCGATCTGGTCTGAGACGGACATGGATATTCCTCTGGCCTTTGGGGCTGGCAGTGCAGGCAATCTGAGCGGTTTCGCAGCCCCTGTATAGAGTCTGACTCGGTGGAAAAGGCAGGGCAGCCTGAAAATTTTTTGAACGTTTCATCTTTTCCGGGAACCAGTTCCGTTTCTCCACGTTTGCCCAGTATCACCACTGGCTCCCCCACCCCACCCCACCCCCGCAACCAGTGGTGAACCGTTCCCGGAAGCCTCCGGCCGCCAACAGGCGGCCGGAGGCTTCAAGGTTTCAGGAGCCCGGTTGTTCCCGCAGGGGCATGAAATCTCTGGGGCAGGCGGGTGCTCTGTCCACGCAAGCACAATATTTCTGCCAGCGTTTTTTGCCGGAATTCCTGCGGTTTTCATGGTCTTGCCATCGCCGCATCGCCACCGGCGGGGAACTTTTCCGGCGCGAAGGGCGTTAAGGCAGGACTGGTTAGAATGGAGGGTAACGCATGACCGCAGCATCCGAGGCTGAAGCGCAGACCAAGCCTGCGCCTGCCGGCAAGGCGCTGAGCGACCGGAAATTCAAGCAGGCCCTTGCCGACGTTGCGCCGCATCTGCGCGCTTTCGCCCGGGGCCTTTGCGGCGACCGCGACCGGGCCGACGATCTTGCCCAGGAAGCCATGTTGCGCGCCTGGGCCGCGCGGGACCGCTATATGGCGGGCACCAATTTCAAGGCCTGGACTTTCACGATCCTGCGCAACCACTTCTACAGTGAAGCGCGCCGGGCGCGGTTCCATGGCGAATATGATGAACTGGCGGCCGAGCGCATCCTGTGCGCCGATGCGGGCCAGGAAAGCGCCATAGAACTGGCCGACGTGATCCGCGCGCTCACTGCGATTCCGGAAAGCTATCGCGAGGCGCTCGTGCTCGTTGCGGCGGGCAATCTTTCGTATGAGGAGATCGCCGAGATCTGCGGGGTTGCGCTGGGGACGGTGAAGAGCCGCATTTGCCGCGCACGCGCGATGCTGGCCAATGTTATCGATTCGGGCCAGCTTCCCGATTTCCGGCACAATTTCGTTCTCAAGGGAGAGGCGATCGAGGCCTTCTTCGGCGAGTTGAGCAAGATTGCAAACTATGAGGGCGGCGCCAGATACGCCGCCTGACAGGACAGGGAATTGGTGCCTTGGGGGCAGCGATGATGGAAGGCAGAGGGAAAGTCCTCATCGTTGAGGATGAATTCCTGCTGGCCTTGCAACTGGAAGATATTCTCGCCGGAGGAGGGCATGCGGTGGTGGGCACCGCGCCCGACCTCGCATCGCTGGACAGCTTGGACGAAGCGCCGGATGTGGCGCTTGTCGATCTCAATTTGCGCGATGGCCTCACCGGACCGGTGGCGGCGCGCCAGCTTGCAGGGCAGTTCGGCGCCCGGGTGATCTACGTGACGGCCAACCCCGGGCAGATTGGCACACCGGCTGATACGGCGGTGGGGGTCGTCCAGAAGCCATTTACCCGTCAGTCCATCCTCGCGGCGATCGCCTATGTCCTGTCCGGGTGCCCGGATGCGAGCCGTCCGGCCGATCTGGAACCACTGCATTGACGCGCCGCAGCCCCGGGGTGATGCGGCGAATGATCCCGCCAGGCGTGCGAAGATCGGGTTGAGGCGAGGGAACCGGGCCTGTTCCCGCGGGGTTACTGGCCTAGCTTCGCAAACGCCTCTGCCGGGAAAATCGCCTATGCCGTATGCCTTGCCGCAATATGCCTCGCCGCAATCAGGCCGGTCCCATACCCGTCTCACCGCGGTTGACACATCAGCCTCCGATAGGCCTGAAAGCGGGTTGCTTGCCGCGCTTCGGCCTCAGGAGCAGGCTCTGCTGGCGCGATATTGCACCGATTGCCAGCTTGATTCAGGGACAGAGATCTACCGGCGTGGCGACACTGTCGAGTACTGTTATCTGCCGGCAGGACCGGCGTTGTGCTGCTATTTCGTCGAATTGGATGACGGCACGGAGATCGAAGCCATGCTGATCGGGCGCGAAGGGGCGCTGGGCGGCGTGGCCAGCCAAGGGGTGATGTCTGCCTATGCCCGGGCCGGTGTGCTGCAGGGCGGGATGTTCCAGCGGATAGCGCTGCGCGATCTTGAAGCGGCCAAGCGCGTCTCCCCGGCCATAGCGGGCCTGTTCGCCCGCTATGCCGATTGCATGATGGCACAAATGTTCCAGTCGATCGCGTGCAACGCCGCCCATTCCATCGAACAGCGTGCGGCCAAGTGGCTGGAGGCGGCTGTCCAGCGAACGGGTGGCAACAGTGTGACTATGACGCAGGAACAGCTCGCCGCGATGATGGGCATTGGCCGCAGTTATGCCAGCCGGGTGCTGCAGGGATTTAAGCGCGAGGGGCTGCTGCGCACACGCCGGGGCGGTATCGAAGTGCTTGACCGGCGCGGCCTGCAAAGCCGGGCCTGCGCATGTAACCGCAAGGTTTCTGCGCATTTCGGCCAAGCGCTGGGCGGAGTCTATACCGCGGCTTGAAGCCCGTGTCCGCAGCCCGCGTTTGGGCCGGTTGCCTTGAAAGTGTCACTGCAAAGACGTGAAACCGCCATCGGATTTGCGCGATACTGCCATGAACGGCCGTTAGCACCGCTCCGCTAACCACTAACGCGGGCCCCAGACCATGACCGGCATTCTTCCTCCCAACGGCTATACCGACGGTGACGTCGACACCAATCCGACTACGCAGATCTCGCTCGAAGCCCTGGCTGAGGCGCGGTATTCCCGCCGCCAGGCACTGCTTCGCGGGGCCGGTGCCACCACCATGGCCGTGCTGGGCACGGGCGTTATTGCCGCCTGCGACGATAAGGATATTTCCAATTCCACGCTGGTGGTTTCGGCCGGAGACAATGCCGCGACCAGCGCTGGCCGCGTCGTCGTGCTGACGGGCTCGGTCACGGCGGGTGACAACACCACGGTGAGTTCCTCCGCCTGGGCGCAGAACAGCGGCCCGGATGTCGAGCTGACTGTTGACGGCCTTACCGCCACGTTCATCGCGCCCGCCGTAGAGACCGCCACGGACCTGACGTTCGGCTTTGCCGCCAGCAATGCGGACGGAGAAGGCGCCAGCGCCACCACGACCATTCGCGTTTCGCCTGCGGCCCTCGGCTTCACGGCCGTTGCGCATAGCCTGGAAGACATCGCGGTGGTTCCGGCGGGCTATTCGGTCACGGTCATGACGCGTCTGGGCGATCCGCTCGCGGCGGGCGTTTCGGCCTATGCCAACGACGGCACCGATGGCAACTTTGCCCAGCGTATCGGCGACCATGGCGACGCGCTGCACTTCTTTGGCCTGTCGGCTGCCGGTTCGCGGGACGACAGCAGCTCGGCGCGCGGCCTCATGGTGCAGAACCACGAGAACCTGAGCACCCAGTACCTGCACCCCAATGGCCCGACCAATGTTTCCACCGGCCCGCGCCCGGCCGATGAGGCAAAGAAGGAAATCGAGGCGCACGGCGTTTCGGTCTCTGAATATCTGGACGGCGGCGACCGCACCTGGTCCTATGTGGCGGACAGCAGCTTCAACCGCCGTATCACGCCGATGACGCCGATGACGATCCGTGGCCCCGCTGCCGGTTCGGCCATGCTCGTTACGGCCTATTCGAGCACCGGCGATGCCGGGCGCGGCACCATCAACAACTGCGCCAACGGCATTTCCGGCTGGGCCACGAACCTCACTTGCGAGGAAAACTGGGCCGGTTACTTCCGACGTGACGCCGCTGACGATGCGCTGCGCACGGGCAGCGAGCTGCGGGCGCTGGCCCGCTATGGCGTCACCAGCCGCACCGGCAACTACGCCTGGTCCACGGTCGCCTCGACCGATGCGATGTATCAGAAGTGGAACGCGACGATCTCCGGCGCGAGCGCGGCAGACGACTACCGTTACGAGCCTAACCAGTATGGCTGGGTGGTTGAGATCGATCCTTACAATCCCGCTTCGGCCCCGCGCAAGCGCACCGCGCTCGGCCGCTGCGGCCATGAGGGTGCTTTCACGCGCATCGCGGAAGGCCAGCCGGTCGGCGTCTACATGGGCGACGACAGCCGCGGCGAGTATCTCTACAAGTACGTTTCGAACGCCGCGTTCGATGCCGCCGATGCCGATGCCAGCGATCGCCTGGCCGTGGGCGACAAATACCTCGACAACGGCACGCTCTACGTCGCCAGGTTCAATGAGGACGGCACCGGCGAGTGGCTGCCGCTGACCTTCGGCCAGGTTCCGAACCTGCCCGCTACCGGCACCTATCCCGAATATGTCTTCGCCGATCAGGCGGACATCCTCATCAACACCCGTCTTGCCGCCGACGCGCTGGGCGCCACGCCGATGGACCGTCCGGAATGGACGGCGGGCAATCCGGTGACGGGCGAAATCTACCTTACGCTGACCAACAGCAACGCCTCGAAGCGCCCGCTGAACGGTACCGATGCGGCTAATCCGCGTCACTATGGCGATCCGAAGCTCTCGGGCTCGACCAGCTATGGCAACCCCAACGGCCATATCATCCGCCTGCGCGAGGATGGCGACAGCACCGCTGCCACCACTTTCGCCTGGGATATCTACCTGTTCGGCGCGGATGCCACGGACTACCCGGCGGATGCCAATGTCAACGTCTCGGGCCTTACCACCAGCAACGACTTTTCGAGCCCGGATGGCCTCTACTTCTCGCGCGACACCAACCCGGCGGGCGAGATCAACCCGGTGCTGTGGATCGAGACCGACGACGGTGCCCTGACCGACCGCACCAACTGCATGCTGCTTGCCGCTCTGCCGGGCCATGTCGGTGACGGCGGCGCGAAGACGCTGACCAACAGGGACTCGAACGGCGCCACCGCACAACAGGCGACGTTCGCCGGTGCCGCCGCGACGGCTGCCAGCCTGCGCCGCTTTCTGGTCGGCCCGGTTCAGTGTGAAATCACCGGCATCGATATGACGCCGGACGGCCGCACGCTGTTCGTGGGCATCCAGCACCCGGGCGAACGCGGCAATGCCGCTGCGCCGACCAGCCACTGGCCTGACAGCCAGGGCGGTTCGGCCGCCGCCACCGTGCGTCCGCGCTCGGCGATCATTGCGATCACCAAGGACGACGGCGGCATCATCGGCCTTTAAGTCCGATCTTCCCTCGGGAAGAATGCGAAAAGGGGAGGGGACGCTACGGCGTCTCCTCCCCTTTTTTCGTTCCGGCGATCCGTTCGTCGTGGAGATCAAGCGGCCTTGGCGTCCGGGCGGACGAAGTTCACTTCGCGGACGACCTGCCAGCGGCCATCCTCGAACACCAGATCTATGCTCAGATCGATCAGCGTTTCGGGGCCGCCGATCGGGATTTTGCGTGAGATCAGGACATGCCCGCGATCACCGGAAACGGTGGCGGCATGGAATTTCGCCCACATGTGATCGTCCGGGTTCTTGTCCTTGAAGGTCTGTTCCAGCATGGCGAGGCAGCCCTGCTTGTCTACCGTCATCAGTTCGCCATCGGCACCGAGAAACAGGATCTGCAGATCGTCGTGATAGAGGGCGTCCAGCTTTTCCCGGTCGGCCCGGACCCCGGCGTGCATCAGTTCCTCGATCCGGGTGCGCAGCGCGGCTTCGGTTTTTTCCGTCATGATCTTTCCTTTGCGTTCAGGCGTATGTGCCGTTGATGGGGGAGTCTTTCAGCGGCCCGCGCAGGAAGCCGATGCCTTTGGCGATCCATTCCAGGCTGGGACGGGAAAACGGGACGTTCGAGATATCGGCGATCTGCAGCGTGCCATTGCCGTTGATGACGAACAGGCCCGGCTCGGCGAAAGGAGCCTCTACATCCATCCCGTTGCGGGGGCCGGAGATGTAGAGCCCCAGTTCCTGCATCTGGGGAATGGTCAGCCCATAGGCGATATCGAATTCCTGAGAGATTTGCGCCATGTGGGCGGCGGCCCGGGGCTGGCTGTCCGCGGAAACCGCAAGCACGTCCACACCGAGGGCCTTCAGGTCCGGCATCGCCGCATTCAGCTCTTTCAGATAAGTGGTGCAAAGCGGGCAATGTTTGCCGCGATAGACAACCGTGAGCATCCAGTCGAACCCGTCGCGAGGGGCGGATAAGCTGCGCGTGCCGCCTGCAAGCACAGGAAGAGTGATCGCCGGAAACGCCGATCCGGCGGCAAGTTTTACGCTGGTCATTGGGAGGCTTTCTGGCTTATGTATCGTTCGATATATAAGGCATAAGGGCGCATAGTGCGTCAAGGGATATATATTGAACGATACAAAAAAAATTGGCCGCCCGCGAAATTTCGATTACGGCGAGGCGCTGGTGCAGGCGATGTCCGTGTTCTGGACCAAGGGATACGATGGCGCATCCCTGCGCGATCTGACGCAGGCGATGGGTATCACTGGGCCCAGCCTTTACGCGGCCTTTGGCGACAAGCGCGAACTCTACCTGAAGACCATCGATCACTACTGCAATGCGGACGCCTGCGCCCCGATTGTGGCGTTTGAGGGCGAAGATGACATCGAAAAAGCCATTCATGATTTCCTGGCCGAGGTCATCCGTTCCGCCACAGAGCATGCGAGCGGGGCCAAGGGCTGCTTCCTCGCCTCGTGCGTCGTGACGACGGTCGGCCAAGTGGATGGTGTCGCCGAGCGCGTCGAAGCGGCGATCGACGACACCGAACAGAGGCTGGTGGCCCGTTTCGAATGCGAGATAGAGAAGGGCACTTTGCCGCCGGACTTTCCTTCGCGTGAGCGGGCTGCGCTCCTGTTCGATATCAGGCAGGGCTACATGTTCCGCGGGCGTGCCGGCTGGAACAAGGACCGTATGCAGAAAGACATCGGCGCGCGGGTACGGATGGTACTCTCACACTGACCGCTTCGGGGCGAAAAGGGGCTCTCTCTTGCCGCGCGTTCCATCAGATCGCAGTCACGGTTGCGGGAGGTCTGACGTGCCTTCCGTTTCCCTTGGGCAAGGCAAAGCGCAAGATTTGCGATATGATGTAGACGGCGCGCGCAATGCGTATTACCATGCTTGCAATTAGTATTACTGAACTGGGTGGCTCAATATTACGAGGGCAGGCGTATGGACGGAGTTCGCGTAGGTAACAGGTTGATTGGGGCTGATGCGCCGGTCACCGTGGGGTGGGAAAACATTCCCCGCGTGCAAGGCGGTCCTGTGAAGCAATTCGTGTTCACCTGGTTTCAGCCTACGGTGCTCTTCGCCCTGATCGCGTTCTGGTACTACGCGCCCAATTCCATCGCCAAGGCCTCGACGGCAATCGGCATCGCTGTCGGCTTCAAGGTGCTGCTGCTCGCGCTCGAATGGGTGAACCCGCGCTATGAGAGCTGGCGGCTGACCTGGAAAGAACTGGCGACGGACCTGTTCTATGTCGGGCTCGGGTTCACCGTGCTGCGCCTCGTCGATGGCTTCATCGGTGACGATGTCATGATCAAGGCGATCCAGGGCTATTTCGACTGGGACAAGTTCTCTTGGTTCACGGGCCTGCCGCTGCTGGTTCAGGCGTTCGTGATCTCTTTCATCTTCGATTTCGGGCAGTACTGGATGCATCGCGGGATGCACAACTGGTATCCGCTGTGGCTGACCCATTCGGTGCATCACTACATCACCCAGCTGAACATCAACAAAGGCGCGGTGGGCAATCCGGTGGAGCTTTTCCTGATCGGGCTGGGGATCGGCGGATTCTTCGACTTCCTGCCACGCGCGGCTCTGCTTGCAGGGGCAATCGGGCTGTCTGTCAGCACGTATCAGCACATCAATGTCCGCTTCAACACGCCGCGCTGGTGGCGCTTCGTGTTCAACACGACCGAGCATCACAGCCTTCATCACTCGCAGGACTATGAAGCGACCCGGAGCAATTATGCCGGGACCTATATTTTCATAGACCGCATTTTCGGCACCTGCGTCGATGGCGAGGCCGAGCTGCTGGGCATGGAAGGCGGCCGCCGCATGTCGATCCGCGAGCAGATGACTTATCCCTTCACAGAGGCGTGGAAGTCGATCCGGAAACGGTTCGCCCGGCCGGTGGCAGTGCCCGTGCCGCGTGCGGCACCGCCTGCGTAACCTCGCGGTATTCAATATCTAGAGCCCGGACCGGGGCGGCCACAGGCACCCCGGAACGCGGCCTGCTGTCCAGGTTCTTTCAAAGGGGGTCTTGTGAACTTGCGTCTAATCGACTGGATCTGGCACGTGAGGGGCAGCTTGGCGCTGGCTCCGGAGCAATCGAAGGACGAGGCCTTCGACAGGCTCGAACCTTTGTTCCATCAGGGCGGCACCAGTCATGAACGGGCAAACGGCCTGCTGAGGTTCAGCAAGAAGGATCAGGCGGCGCAGGACAAAATGTCCATCTTCGATGGCGGCGTCCTGCAAATCGAACACGAGGCGGCCCGTCCGGTGCTGCGGTACGACTTGACCAGCCGGGCGCTGCTGGCCTGCTTCCTGGCGCCGCTGCTGTTCCTGGGCTTTGCCCAGCTGACCATAGCCGTGGGCAAGTTCCAGACGGAGCCCGCCGAAAGCCGGAGCGAGTCCGGGAAAGCCTCTGCCAAAGAAGAGGCCCCCAGGCCGCTGAACCCGATAGACAAGGCACTTGGGGCGCCCGAGCCAGAAAAGCCGGATAAGGATGGCAAGGACGGGGCCAAAAAGAAGGACAGGAAACCTTCGCCCACCGCCGCTTACGTTTTTGCCGGGATTTTCGCGACGCTCTACGTTGTGGGGCGTGTCCTCGAAGACCGGCTGATCAAAGGGCTGTTCAGGAAGAAATTGCTGGGGGCATAGCCATCCGGACGGGGCAGGGGGCGTGTGGCAGCGGCCTCAGGCCATGTTCCGCAATTTGATCTAACCCCTTGTTGTACCGTCCTGGCGGTTCCATGGTCGCGCCATGACCCAGCCCCTCACTTTGACGTTCAACGGCGCCGCGCGGACGGTGACCGGATCGTGCCACGAATTCGTGTCTGGCAAGTCGCGCGTGCTTGTCGATTGCGGAATGTTCCAGGGATCGCGCACGCTGGAAGGGCTCAATGCCAGCCCCTTCGCGTTCAATCCCCGCCATGTCGATGCGGTGGTGCTCACCCATGCGCATATCGACCATTCGGGCCTCCTGCCGCGCCTCGCTGCCGAAGGGTTCAGCCGGCCGATCTGGTGCACGCAGGCGACGGCGGACCTGCTTGAATACATGCTGGCCGATTCCGGGCGCATTCATGAGGCGGACACGGCCCGGCGCAACCGCCGCCGCGACCGGGCGGGGGAAGAGCCGTTCCAGCCGCTCTATACCGAAGCCGATGCCATGGCTGCCTGGGGCATGTGCCGCCCGGTGGAGCGGGAGGAATGGTTCGAACCGGCACCGGGCTTCCGCGCGCGGCTGTGGAATGCAGGCCATATTCTCGGCTCGGCATCGGCCGAGATCGAGGCAGGCGGGGCGCGGGTGATGTGCTCGGGCGATCTCGGGCCGGACAACAAGGCGTTCCATCCCGATCCCGAAGGGCCTTCGGGCTTCGATCACGTCCTGTGCGAAAGCACTTATGGAGACCGCCGCCGCGAGACGGTGACGATCGAGGCCCGGCGCAAGGTGCTGGAGGCGGAAATCCGCGGCGCGCTGGAGCGCGGGGGCAATCTCGTCATTCCCAGCTTCGCGCTGGAGCGCACGCAGGAACTGCTGCTCGATATCGTCGAACTGCTGCGCGCCAAGGCAATCCCGCCCGTGCCGGTGTTCATCGATTCCCCGCTCGCCAGCCATGCCACGGACGTGTTCAAGCGCCATGCCGCCGAACTGGAGGATCTGCATGGCTCCTGCGTGTTCGAGCATCCGCAGCTCCACTTCGTGGAAAGCGTGCAGGAATCGATCCGGCTCAATTCGGTGAGCGGGGCGATCATTCTCGCGGCCTCGGGCATGTGCGAGGGCGGGCGCATCCGCCATCACCTGATCCACAACCTATACCGGCGGGAATCAACCGTGCTGTTCGTCGGCTATCAGGCGGCGGGCACGCTGGGCCGGGTGATCCTGGAAGGCGCGCAGCGGGTGCGTATTTCCGGGCAGGACGTGCATGTGCGCGCGGCAGTCCGGCGGATCGATTCTTATTCGGCCCATGCCGATCAGGGCGAACTGCTCGATTGGGTGGCCGCGCGCGCGCCGATCCATGGCAGCCTGTTCCTCGTCCATGGGGAAAATGGCGCGTTGGAAACGATGCGCCAGCTCGCGCAGACGCGCGCTCCCGATGCTACCATGGTGGTACCTGCGATCGGAGAGACCTGGGAACTGCCCGCTGGTGCTCCGGCACGGCGCATGAAGACCGGGCGCGAGGACATTGCCGAAAACCTCGGCCATGACTGGCAGAATGCCTATGCGGCTTTTGTCACTGGCCTCAAGCGCGACCTTGCACGGATCGAAGGCGAGCAGGCCCGCGAAGAAGCCTTGGCGCAGATGCGCAAGGTGCTGGACAGCTATGCCAAGCACCGTGACGGGCGGCGCAAACACGCATCCCGCGAGCGATAAGGCGGCTTTGCGCTCTGGAACTCGGCTGCACGATCCATTACTAAACACCTGTGTTGAGTAGCGAGGGGCGCCATGAACGTCCCCGCGCAGCGTGCAAGGCCGCATGGCCAAGGGAGATGCAGCGTGAACAAGCCGGAAAAGTTCGAACCCAGCCGTCTGACCGCTCAGGATATGGACGGCGAGGTGCTGTCCACTTATCCGACCGAGGCGTTCCTTTCGAAGGACTATCTCCAGGCCGAGAAGAAGCTGCTCTGGCCCAAGGTGTGGCAAATGGTCGAACGGGTGGAGGACTTGCCCAACCCCGGCGACTGGATGACCTATAACGTCGCCGATGAATCGGTGATCGTGCTGCGTAAGGACGACGGGTCTTTCAAGGCGTTCCACAATGTCTGTCCCCACCGGGGACGCCAGCTCGTCTCGGTGCCGGACATGCTGCCGGGTAAGGTGCATGACGTGCGCGGGTCCAACCGCAAGAACTTCATCTGCGGCTTCCATGGCTGGACGTTCGATACCGAGGGCAACAACACCTACATCCTCGATCCGCAGGACTGGGACAACAAGCTCACCCCTGAGATGACCTGCCTGTCCGAAGTGCAGGTGGATACCTGGGGCGGCTATATCTACATCAACATGGACCCGGACTGCGTGCCGCTGAAAGAGTGGATGGGGCGCGCGGGCGAGATCCTGGAGCACTTCGATCTCGCCGGGATGCGCTATAAGTGGCGCCAGTGGGCGATCTACGACTGCAACTGGAAGACGGCGATCGAGGCGTTCCTGGAGCCTTATCACGTCGCAGGCACGCATACCCAGCTTCTGGCCTA
This sequence comes from Novosphingobium beihaiense, assembly GCF_022832375.1. Taxonomy (GTDB): domain Bacteria; phylum Pseudomonadota; class Alphaproteobacteria; order Sphingomonadales; family Sphingomonadaceae; genus Novosphingobium; species Novosphingobium beihaiensis. The sequence goes on along the minus strand of NZ_JALHLG010000003.1, from coordinate 42,845 downwards.
TGGCGATTACTATGCGCTCTCGAAGCAGTACGGGCTGCACTCGGTCTCCAGCTACGATACGCGCGAGACCAAGTTCCAGATGAGCGAGAGTGCGGGCACCACCCGCGCGGGCAAGGGCGACGATGCGCGTGTCTCGACCTACGAGCTGATCCGCGAGAACTACGAGACGGTGAACTACTCCGCTTCCACCGAAACGCTGGTGAAGGCTGCCAGCCGCCTGGTTGATGAGCTGCCTGAAACTGCGACGCCTGCGGAAATTATCGGACATTGGCTCAAGTCCGCCAAGGCCGACGATGCTGCGCGCGGGGTGATCTGGCCGGAAGTGCCGCCTGCGATCAAGCAGGAGTCCGGGCTGGCATGGGGGCTGTTCCCCAACCAGAACATCCTTCACGGCGAAACGTTCGCGCTATGCTACCGCGTGCGTCCTTATGGCGACGATCCGGACAAGTGCGTGTTTGAAAGTTACGCTCTCGAACGCTTCCCGGAAGGTGAAGAGCCGCAGACCGAATGGGTCTATGCCGACCCCACGGGCGAGAATTGGGGCTCGGTTCTGGCGCAGGACTTCTCCAACATGCAGTTCGTGCAGAAGGGCATGAAGTCTTCCGGCTTCCGCGGGCCGCTGCCCAACCCGCACCAGGAGCAGAAGGTGATTAACCTGCACCGCAACCTCGCCAACTTCATGGAAGGGAGGGGCGCCCCCACCAGGCTGGATCCGGACTGAGTTTCGGCCCCGGATAGGCAAGCTGTGTAATTCCACCGTCTTGACGGGGTATGGCCAGCCCGATTCGGCCTCTGATTCGCGTACTATGCGGTACGAAAATCGCGGATTTCAGCCAGTTTTGGCATTACGGCACGGTAGTTCCGAAAAATATTTCAGGCATGTTGCAATGCAAAATTTCAAACGATTGCAACACGCTCCGGGAGATCGTTCCGTTTTGGATGCAAAAAGTTCCCGATTGGACTGTCTTAGGGATTAATCCGGACCGCAATCCCCCGTACTATCGGGGTATGGAACACTATCGCACCATCGCACTGATCGAAAACGACTACCAGAAGCGGGCGAAGATCACGAACGCCCTGTTTGCTGGGGGGTTTCACGTTGAACCGTTCGAGGAGATCGAAGAGTTCATCGCCGAGAGCAAGACGGGTTACATCGTACTTCTCAGCGACAATAGCGACAACCTCGACAAGTTGCTGAACCTGGTTAACCGCCAGGCGCAGTGGTTCCCGATCATTCCCTATTCGGAAACGGCTTCGCTCAACTCCATCGTTTCTGCGATGCTCAAGGGTGCAATCGGTTACATCGACCGTCTGCCCGATCTCGAAGGCGTCATGGACGTCATCAATTCGAACAAGGCCGAGCGTCAGAGGCTGATGGAAAACGGCCGCCTGCGGGCCGAAGCGCGCGCCAAGCTGGTGCTGCTGACCAAGCGTGAGCGCGAAGTGCTGCAGTACATGTCCGAGGGTATGTCGAACAAGATTATCGGCATGAAGCTGGGGATCAGCCCGCGCACCGTGGAAATTCACCGCGCCAACATGATCTCTAAGCTGGAAACGGACTCGACGAACGAGGCGCTGCGCCTCGCTGCCTACGCGGATTTCTGAACCTCAAGGGCAGGGGGGGCTTGCCTTGAGGTAAAGTGCACGGCCCACGCTTCCATCCGGTTTCTCATCGCCGCCATGCGGCAGGGATGAGCCAGATGGGTGCGCGGGCCGTTGCTATTCGGGGGCTGAAGTCCCGCTAGTTCAGGTTCTGCCGCTTGCCTCTGATCTGGGCAATCACATCGTTCATGATCGCATCGCGCGCATCATCGTGCGTTCCACTGCCGCAGGGCAACTTGGCCAGTTTCGGAAGGATGGCCTTTTTCTGGCTGGCTGCAGTAAAGCACCGGTCATAGAAGATCTGCACCATCTTGCGCAGGGCCCGGTCGGTCAGCTGGATGAAGACGCGCCGGGTGTCGGTCTTGTCGCGATAGCGGTGTACCAGCCCTTCCTTTTCCAGCAGCGTGATCCAGCGCAGGGCGGTCGTCTGCGGCACCTGCGCGCCGATGCACACACTGGTCGTCTGCATGCGCGTGTTTTTCAGTTCGGCAATGAACAGGTCGAGCAGGATGTCCCACGTCGGCTCCCCGAACAATTGCTGCGATCCGAAGATTTTCTCCCGCTGACGCCGCATGTCGTAGAGGTCCTGGGCCGTTTCCAGCCAGTCGTCTATCGTGGGGAATGGCAGTTGCGGATCCGCAGGATCATCGGGATCGCGCGCAATCTCTATTCTCGCGATGAGTTCGTTGAGTTCGTCGGTGAGATCGCGGATTCTTCTGGTCGTCATGCGATGATCTCCCACGGCAACGGGCATGCGCTCGCCGCTGCTCTCCCTCCCCAGAGCATCCTCACGCATTTCTGCGTAGAAGATGCTGCCAATGGTTGGCCTCTCCGGACCGAAAGTCAATCATGTGAATGTTCTGTAACGTCCTTTAAATTCCACTCGCATTGACTTGTTTTCCGCCTTGCTGCAGCATGCGCCGCCATCACCCTGCGAAGTGTGCGCTGCACCATTTCTTGTGCCATAAAATGGCCTGTCAGCGTTGTTCTTCAAGTATGCTCTTCTCTTGGCGGGATTGCTTGTCTGGATCGAGGGTAAGGCCAGTTGCAGTGAGATGGCCGCCTCAGCCGCTGAATCCTTGACCCGGCCCCTCCGATCGCCTAAGGGCGCGCATCTTCTGCGGGCTTGCTCGCAGGAAGCGACATAGAGCTGAACATTGCCATGTCAGCATTTCCGGGGCTTTTCCGCGTCTTGTGCGGGACTGATCTGAACAGGATAGCCCCGCGCGATTCGTGCGGGGTGTTTCGGAAGGCGATGGCAAAGTAATCCGGTGGCATCGAAGCCGGGTGGAGTGTTTTTCGGCTCACGCAAGTGAGGTTGTATCTGGTCCCGGGATAACGGGGAGGGGCAACTTTCCATATTTGCGTGAACCCTCACTTCTCCTTTCTTTCGAAACGCGCCGGGCCCGCAGACCCGGGGTGCGACGGGTCCGTCCCGTGGCTTGCGGTTTTCGCCCACGGTACGGGCCGGATCCATCGCACTCCCATTTTGAAAGAAGAGTATAGATGCCCACTATCAACCAGCTGATCCGCAAGGGTCGCGAGCCGCAGAAGGCCAAGAGCAAGGTCCCGGCGATGGAGCAGAACCCGCAGAAGCGCGGCGTCTGCACCCGCGTCTACACCACGACCCCGAAGAAGCCGAACTCGGCTCTCCGCAAGGTCGCCAAGGTGCGTCTCACCAACAGCCGCGAAGTCATTTCGTACATTCCCGGCGAAGGCCACAACCTGCAGGAGCACTCGGTTGTGCTCATCCGCGGCGGCCGTGTGCGCGACCTTCCCGGTGTGCGCTACCACATCCTGCGCGGCGTGCTCGACACGCAGGGCGTGAAGGATCGCAAGCAGTCCCGCTCGAAGTACGGCGCCAAGCGTCCGAAATAAGCCGCTCGCCACGTCGCATGGCAGCGCCCGTCATCCCAGCGAAGGCTGGGGCTGCTGGCCGCAAAACGCGACGAAGCAGTATGAAACATACCGAGCGGCCTGGAGGCCCGAGATCCCTGCCTTCGCAGGGATGACGTTTAAAGGTCTCCGCTACGCTCCGGACATTTTGGAGTTAAGAAATGTCACGTCGTCGTCGTCCCGAGAAGCGGGAAATCCTGCCTGATCCGAAGTTCGGTGATCAGGTCCTGTCGAAGTTCATGAACAACCTCATGCTCGATGGTAAGAAGTCGGTTGCCGAGTCCATCGTTTACGGTGCGCTCGACACCATGGAAGCCCGCGCCAAGGCCGATCCGGTTCAGCTGTTCCACGATGCCCTGAATAACGTGAAGCCGCAGATCGAGGTCCGCAGCCGCCGCGTCGGTGGTGCGACCTACCAGGTTCCGGTCGAAGTCCGTCCGGAACGTGCACAGGCGCTCGCCATCCGCTGGCTGATCACTGCCGCGCGCAACCGTCCCGAAACCACCATGTCGGCCCGTCTTTCGGGCGAGCTGATGGATGCCGCCAACAACCGCGGCAATGCCGTCAAGAAGCGCGAAGACACCCACCGCATGGCGGACGCCAACCGCGCCTTCTCGCATTACCGCTGGTAAGACGCTTCGTGGGGCCCGCATGCACGTCATGCGGGCGTCACACTTTCAATTCAGGGGGCTTGGGCTTATTTGAGCCCCGGTTCCTTCCAAACTCCTGCTAAGGATTTTCACCATGGCACGCAGCCATCCGATCGAACGCTACCGCAACATCGGTATCATGGCGCACATCGACGCCGGCAAGACCACCACGACCGAGCGTATCCTCTACTACACCGGCAAGTCCTACAAGATCGGCGAAGTGCACGACGGTGCCGCCACCATGGACTGGATGGAGCAGGAGCAGGAACGCGGCATCACCATCACCTCGGCTGCCACCACCACCATGTGGCGTGCGGAAGATGGCGAGGGTGAAGAGCACCGCATCAACATCATCGACACCCCCGGACACGTCGACTTCACGATTGAAGTCGAGCGTTCGCTGCGCGTGCTCGACGGCGCGGTCGCCGTGTTCGACGGTGTGGCCGGCGTTGAGCCGCAGTCCGAAACCGTGTGGCGTCAGGCTGACAAGTACGGCGTTCCGCGCATGTGCTTCATCAACAAGCTCGACCGTACCGGCGCGGATTTCTACTACTGCGTTCAGTCGATCATCGACCGCCTCGGCGCCACCCCGCTGGTGCTGGCACTGCCGATCGGCGCGGAAAGCGACCTGCAGGGCATCGTCGATCTCGTGAACATGCGCGGCGTGGTCTGGGAAAACGACGGTCTGGGCGCCAGCTTCAACTACGTCGACATCCCCGCCGACCTGGCCGACAAGGCTGCCGAATACCGCGAAAAGCTCGTGGAACTGGCCGTCGAGCAGGACGACGACATCATGGAAGCGTACCTTGAGGGCAACGAGCCCGACGCGGCCACGCTCAAGAAGCTGATCCGCAAGGGCACGCTCGAACGCGCTTTCGTGCCGGTGCTGTGCGGTTCGGCGTTCAAGAACAAGGGCGTGCAGCCCCTGCTCGACGCCGTTGTCGAATACATGCCGAGCCCGATCGACGTTCCGGCCATCGAAGGTATCAACCCGGACACCGAAGAAGCCGATACCCGTCCTTCGGACGATACGGCTCCGTTCGCGGCTCTGGCGTTCAAGATCATGAACGACCCGTTCGTCGGCTCGCTCACCTTCTGCCGCATCTATTCGGGCACGCTGTCGAAGGGCACGTACCTGAACTCGGTGAAGGACAAGAAGGAGAAGGTCGGCCGCATGCTGCTGATGCACTCCAACAACCGTGAAGACATCGATATGGCCTATGCGGGCGATATCGTCGCGGTTGCGGGCCTCAAGGAAACGACCACCGGTGACACGCTGTGCGCCGAGAAGTCGCCGATCATCCTGGAGCGCATGGAGTTCCCCGAGCCGGTTATCGAACTGTCGGTGGAGCCGAAGACCAAGGCCGACCAGGAAAAGATGGGCGTTGCCCTCTCGCGCCTGGCCGCCGAGGACCCCTCGTTCCGCGTCTCGACCGATCACGAATCCGGCCAGACCATCATCAAGGGCATGGGCGAGCTTCACCTCGACATCATCGTCGACCGGATGAAGCGCGAGTTCAAGGTGGAAGCCAACGTCGGCGCGCCGCAGGTGGCTTACCGCGAATATCTCGGCAAGCCGGTCGAGCTGACCTACACCCACAAGAAGCAGTCGGGTGGTTCGGGCCAGTTCGGTGAAGTCAAGGTCAAGCTCACCCCGGGTGAGCGCGGTGCCGGCATCAACTTTATCGACTCGATCAAGGGCGGCAACATCCCGCGCGAATACATCCCGTCGGTGGAAAAGGGCATGCGCGAGACCGCCGAGACCGGCGCGCTCATCGGCTTCCCGATCGTCGACTTCGACATCGAACTGCTCGACGGTAAGTACCACGACGTTGACTCGTCGGCTCTGGCCTTCGAAATCGCGGGCCGCGGTGCGATGCGCGAAGCGGCTGCGAAGTCCGGTATCAAGATCCTCGAACCGATCATGAAGGTCGAGGTCGTGACCCCGGAAGAGTTCATGGGCGATGTCATCGGCGACCTTAACAGCCGCCGTGGCCAGATCCAGGGCACCGACAGCCGTGGTAACGCTCAGGTCGTCGAAGCCAACGTGCCGCTTGCGAACATGTTCGGCTACGTCAACCAGCTGCGCTCGTTCACCCAGGGCCGTGCGCAGTACTCCATGCAGTTCAGCCACTACGACGAAGTTCCGGCGAACGTCGCGGCTGAAGTGAAGGAGAAGCTTGCCTGAGGGCAAGAATGGTTCTAGGGGCGGCGCCTGCTGATTCCGCGGGCTCCGCCTCCACACCCGCAGATTCAATTTCATTACGAAAGAAGGTTTGAAAGATGGCGAAGGCAAAATTCGAGCGGAACAAGCCGCACTGCAATATCGGCACCATCGGTCACGTCGACCACGGCAAGACCACCCTGACGGCTGCCATCACCAAGGTCATGGCCGAAGTCTACGGCGGTGAAGCGGTCGATTTCGCCAACATCGACAAGGCTCCGGAAGAGCGCGAGCGCGGCATCACCATCTCGACCGCGCACGTCGAGTACGAAACCGACGCCCGCCACTACGCGCACGTCGACTGCCCGGGCCACGCCGACTATGTGAAGAACATGATCACCGGCGCTGCTCAGATGGACGGTGCGATCCTCGTCGTGAACGCCGCTGACGGCCCGATGCCGCAGACCCGCGAGCACATCCTTCTCGCCCGTCAGGTCGGTGTGCCGGCTCTGGTCGTGTACCTCAACAAGGTCGACCAGGTTGACGACGAAGAGCTGCTTGAACTGGTCGAGCTCGAAGTTCGCGAACTGCTGTCCTCGTACGAGTTCCCGGGCGACGATATTCCGATCATCAAGGGTTCGGCTCTGGCCGCTCTCGAAGGCCGTGACGACGAGATCGGCAAGAACTCGATCGTCGAGCTGATGAAGGCTGTCGACGAATACATCCCGCAGCCGCCGCGTCCGACCGACCAGGCGTTCCTGATGCCCGTCGAAGACGTGTTCTCGATCTCGGGCCGTGGTACGGTTGTCACCGGCCGCGTCGAAACCGGCATCATCAAGGTTGGCGAGGAAGTCGAAGTCGTCGGCATCCGCGACACCCAGAAGACCACCGTCACCGGCGTTGAAATGTTCCGCAAGCTGCTCGACCAGGGCGAAGCTGGCGACAACATCGGCGCGCTGGTTCGTGGCCTGAAGCGCGACGACGTGGAGCGTGGCCAGGTTCTCGCCAAGCCGGGCACCGTGACCCCGCACACAGAGTTCGACGCCGAAGTCTACGTGCTGTCGAAGGACGAAGGTGGCCGTCACACGCCGTTCTTCGCCAACTACCGCCCGCAGTTCTACTTCCGCACCACCGACGTGACCGGTGAAGTGATCCTCCCCGAGGGCACCGAGATGGTCATGCCGGGCGACAACGTTGCCCTGTCGGTCAAGCTGATCGCCCCGATCGCCATGGACGAAGGCCTCCGCTTCGCTATCCGCGAAGGCGGCCGCACCGTCGGCTCGGGCGTTGTCGCGAAGATCACGAAGTAATTCGCTGATCCTCGGATAACCGAGTTAAAAGGCCCGGTCTCCGCAAGGAGGCCGGGCTTTTTCGTTGCGGGCCGGAGCAGGCCGGGGCAGGGGGAGCGGCATGGCACGCAAATATTCAAAGCACGGTCCCCGCGAGGACGTGTTTCGCGATGACGAAGACGAGGCAGCCGATGCTGCGCCGCCGCCCGATTGCTGGCTTTGCGGCAGGCCTTGTGGCGAAACCGTGGTCTGGCATCATCCGGTTCCCAAGAGCCGGGGCGGGCGCGATACCGTGCCGATGCACCCGATCTGCCAGAACATGTTGATTACCACTTTCACCAACTCGGAACTGCAGCGCTACGGGCTGGATGTGGATCTGCTGAAGCTCGATCCGCGCATCGAGAAGTTCCTGGGCTGGGTCGCCAACAAGGATCCGGATTTCAACGCCACGCTGGGCAAGAAGAAGCAGCGGTAGGTGTCTCAGGGGGGGTGGCGGCGATGACTTCGGAATCGTGCGTGATAAGGTGCCTTTGAGTCATTTCCTTACGCGGCGCGGGTGGATCGCGGCGATCGCGCGGAATTGCGCTTTTTTAGCGGAATCAGGCCTTGCGCGAATCCCGGGCGCGGTGTAGGGGCGCGCTTCGAATTGATCGGGGCGAAAGCCCTTTGGCTCTTTCTCATCGGTAGTAGGTAATGGAAGCTCAGAACATTCGCATTCGCCTCAAGGCGTTTGACCATCGCGTACTCGACCAGGCCACTGGCGAAATCGCTGACACCGCCCGCCGTACCGGCGCGCTCATTCGGGGCCCCATTCCGCTGCCGACGAAGATCGAGAAGTTCACCGTGAACCGCGGTCCGCACATCGACAAGAAGTCGCGTGAGCAGTTCGAGGTTCGCACCTACAAGCGCCTGCTCGACATCGTGCAGCCGAACGCCGCCACTGTCGATGCGCTGATGAAGCTCGATCTGGCCGCTGGCGTGAACGTCGAGATCAAGCTGGCTTAAGTCAGCTTCGGGGCTGCCTCTGGCGGCCCCAAGGTCTTTTTCGATCGGACCTGAAACGATCGGAGCGATATTCGAACCTTCGGGTTCAGATGACCTTGTCGATCCTCGAGATCGGCTTTGCGGGGAGAAACCCGCAGAGACAGAGCCCCCAAGGGAAACCGGCGGGGACACAAGGGATACCTCCGGCGCCGCCTTCGGGCCAAGCGCCGGGAATGCGTCCCCCGTCTCGCTTCCGCAGCCCGCGAATGGGCCAGCAGGGAGCACCCAGCCCGGACGGGGCATGCATCACAATTTGGGCTGGACACGCCTGTTCGGGATGGGCCCGGGCAGGCCTCTGTAAGGAGTACAGGTCATGCGTACCGGCGTGATCGCCAAGAAAGTCGGGATGACCCGGCTTTTCCAGGAAGACGGACGGCACGTGCCGGTCACCGTCTTGGCGCTGGAAGATTGCCAGGTGGTTTCGGTCCGCACCGCAGACCGCGACGGTTATGTCGCGGTTCAGCTCGGTGCCGGCGAAGCCAAGCAGAAGAATGTTGCCAAGCCGCAGCGTGAGCACTTCGCCAAGGCCGAAGTGCCGCTGAAGATGCGCGTTGCCGAGTTCCGCGTCGCTGACGATGCGCTGCTCGATGTCGGCGCGACCATCGCCGCCTCGCACTTCGTGCCGGGCCAGCTGGTCGACGTTGCCGGGCACACCCAGGGTAAGGGCTTCCAGGGCGCGATGAAGCGCTGGGGCTTCGGCGGTCTTCGCGCCACCCACGGTGTTTCGCTGTCGCACCGTTCGCACGGTTCGACCGGTAACCGCCAGGATCCGGGCAAGGTCTTCAAGAACAAGAAGATGGCCGGTCACATGGGCGACCGTCAGCGTACACAGCAGAACCTCGAAATCGTCCGTGTGGACGACGAGCGCGGCCTGATCTTCGTCAAGGGCTCTGTCCCGGGCGCGAAGAATGCCTGGCTCACGGTTTCGGACGCCGTCAAGGTCGACCGTCACGCCGAGGCTCCCTATCCCGCCGGCCTGAAGCAGGCCGCCAACAGCAATGACTCGGCCGCTGCCGACACCCCTGCGGAAGATACCGCAGCTGTCGAAGCGACCGAAGGCCAGGAGGGCTAAGTCGTGAAGGTTCAAGTCCTCAACCTCGATGGCACTGCCGGTAACGGCGACATCGATCTGTCGGATGCCGTATTCGGTCTCGAACCGCGTGCGGACATCATGCACCGCGTGGTGACCTGGCAGCTCGAAAACCGCCGCGGCATCGCCCGCGCCACCCGCGAGCGTTCGGACGTTGCGCGCACCGGCAAGAAGTGGGGCCGCCAGAAGGGCGGCGGCACGGCTCGCCACGGTGACCGCAAGGCTCCGGTCTTCATCGGCGGTGGTAAGGCTCACGGTGCACGCCGCCGCGAGTTCGACGTCTCGCTGAACAAGAAGGTTCGTGCTCTCGGCCTCAAGATGGCTCTCTCGGCCAAGGCTCAGAATGGTCTCGTGATCGTCGACACGCTCGACAGCGAAGGCAAGACCAAGGCGCTGGCCGGTCAGCTCGCCAAGGCGGGTTTCGGCAAGAAGGTGCTGGTGATCGACGGCGAAGCGGTGAACGACAACTTCGCCCGCGCCGCCCGCAACATCGTCGGCGTCAACGTGCTCCCGGCCATGGGCGCCAACGTCTATGACATCCTGAAGCATGATACGCTGGTGCTGACGCGCGCCGCGGTCGAAAAGCTGGAGGCGCGTTTCGCCCTCCCGGGAGGGACTAACTAATGGCTAAGACCCAGGAAGTGGATATCCGTCACTACGACGTGATCCTTGCTCCCCACATCACGGAAAAGTCGACGCTCGTCTCCGAGAACAACGCCGTCGTTTTCAAGGTGGCGGACACTGCGAGCAAGCCCGAGATCAAGGCTGCCGTCGAGGCGCTGTTCGGCCGCAAGGTCAAGAGCGTCAACACGCTGGTCACCAAGGGCAAGACCAAGCGCTGGCGCGGTAAGGCATACCGCCGCAGCGACGTGAAGAAGGCGATCGTCACGCTGGCCGAAGGCGAGCAGCCGATCGACATCACCGAAGGCGTACAGGGCTGATCCGATGGCACTCAAGCATTACAACCCGACCAGCCCCGCCCGCCGCGGCCTGGTCCTCGTCGACAAGTCGTCGCTGTGGAAGGGCAAGCCTGTCAAGGCTCTGACCGAAGGCAAGCGCAAGACCGGCGGCCGCAACAACAAGGGCCACGTGACTTCGCGCGGCATTGCTGGCGGCCACAAGCAGAAGTACCGCTACATCGACTTCAAGCGTCGCAAGTGGGGCATGGAAGCCACCGTCGAGCGGATCGAGTATGACCCGAACCGCACCGCCTTCATCGCTCTGGTGAAGTACACGGACGGCGAACAGGCCTACATCATCGCGCCGCAGCGTCTGGCCGTTGGCGATGTCATCGTCGCTGGCGAAAAGACCGACACGAAGCCGGGCAACGCGATGCTCCTGTCGCAGATGCCGGTCGGCACGATCTGCCACAACGTGGAGATGAAGCCGGGCAAGGGCGGCCAGATCGCCCGTTCGGCAGGCGCTTACGTCCAGGTCGTCGGCCGTGACCGCGGCATGGTCATCGTTCGCCTGAACTCGGGCGAGCAGCGTTACCTGCGCGGCGATTGCATGGGTACGGTTGGCGCGGTTTCGAACCCCGACAACCAGAACCAGACTCTCGCCAAGGCTGGCCGCAAGCGTTGGATGGGCCGCCGCCCGCTGACCCGCGGTGTCGCCAAGAACCCGGTCGATCACCCGCACGGTGGTGGTGAAGGCCGCACTTCGGGCGGTCGTCACCCGGTTACCCCGTGGGGCAAGCCGACCAAGGGTGCCCGTACTCGCAACAACAAGCAGACGGACAAGATGATCATCCGTTCGCGCCACGCCAAGAAGAAGAGGTAAGACACGATGGCACGTTCCGTCTGGAAAGGCCCCTTCGTCGACCTGTACCTTCTCAAGAAGGCCGAGGTCGCGCAGGATGCCGGTACCCGCGCCGGTCCGATCAAAACCTGGTCGCGTCGCTCCACCATCCTTCCGCAGTTCGTTGGTCTGACGTTCAACGTCTACAACGGGCACAAGTTCATCCCGGTCTCGGTCAACGAGGACATGGTCGGCCACAAGCTCGGTGAATTCGCGCCCACGCGCTCGTTCCCTGGCCACGCCGCCGACAAGAAGGGCAAGCGCTGATGAGCAAGGACAAGGCACCCCGCCGCGTCGGCGAGAACGAAGCGCTCGCGGTCGGCACCACTATCCGTGGTTCGGCCCAGAAGCTCAATCTCGTCGCCGGTCTGATCCGCGGCAAGAAGGCCGAGGAAGCCATGAACATCCTCGCTTTCTCGAAGAAGGCGATGGCTGTGGAAGCCCGCAAGATTCTCGCTTCGGCGATCGCCAATGCGGAAAACAACCACAACCTCGACGTCGACGCGCTTGTCGTCGCCGAGGCATCGGTCGGCAAGTCGATCACCATGAAGCGTTTCCACGCTCGTGGCCGCGGCAAGTCCACCCGGATCCTGAAGCCCTTCTCGCGGCTGCGGATCGTCGTTCGCGAAGTCGAGGAGGCCTGATCCATGGGTCACAAGAGCAATCCGATCGGTCTGCGTCTGCAGATCAACCGTACCTGGGACAGCCGCTGGTTCGCGGAAGGCCGGGACTACGGCAAGCTGCTTGAGGAAGACCTCAAGATCCGCAAGTTCATCATCGAGAGCGTGCCGCAGGCGGCGATCTCGAAGGTGGTGATCGAGCGTCCTGCCAAGCTGTGCCGCGTGTCGATCTATGCCGCCCGTCCGGGTGTCATCATCGGCAAGAAGGGCGCCGACATCGAGAAGCTTCGCAAGAAGCTGGCCACGATGACGTCGAGCGAAGTGAAGCTGAACATCGTTGAGATCCGCAAGCCGGAAATCGACGCCAAGCTCGTCGCTCAGGGCATTGCCGACCAGCTGATCCGCCGTGTGGCTTTCCGCCGGGCGATGAAGCGTGCGATGCAGTCCGCGATGCGTCTGGGCGCCGAAGGCGTCAAGATCATGTGCGGCGGCCGTCTCGGCGGCGCGGAAATCGCCCGTGTCGAGCAGTACCGCGAAGGCCGTGTGCCGCTGCACACGCTGCGCGCGAACATCGACTATGCCGAAGCCGAGGCGCTGACCGCCTATGGCATCATCGGCATCAAGGTGTGGGTCTTCAAGGGTGAGATCCTCGGCCACGACCCGACGGCGCAGGACCGGCTGATGATGGAGGCTCAGACCTCCGGCGTTCGCCCGGCGCGCTGAGGCATAGGATAGAGTAAGCACCATGCTGCAACCGAAAAAGACCAAGTTCCGCAAGGCCTTCAAGGGCCGGATCAAGGGCGACGCCAAGGGTGGCACCGACCTGAACTTCGGTTCCTACGGCCTCAAGGCCCTGGAGCCCGAGCGGATCACCGCCCGCCAGATCGAAGCGGCCCGCCGCGCGATCACCCGCCACATCAAGCGCCAGGGCCGTCTCTGGATCCGCGTCTTCCCGGACGTGCCGGTTTCGAAGAAGCCTGCCGAAGTCCGTCAGGGTAAGGGCAAGGGTTCGGTCGAATACTGGGCGGCCCGCGTCAAGCCCGGCCGTATCCTGTTCGAGCTCGACGGCGTTGCCGGTCCGCTCGCAGCCGAGGCGTTCAGCCGCGCTGCGATGAAGCTTCCCATCAAGACCAAGGTCGTTGCCCGTCTCGGCGACACCTCGCACCTGGAGGGCTGATCATGGCTGCCAAGATCGAAGACCTTCGCGCCAAGACCGACGACCAGCTGACCGCTGATCTCGCCGACCTCAAGCGCGAGCAGTTCAACCTGCGTTTCCAGGCCGCCACGAGCCAGCTCGAGGCCCCGGCACGCATCAAGCAAGTCCGTCGCGACATCGCCCGCATCAAGACGCTCCAGGCCGAGCGTGCTGCGGCGAAGGCGTAAGGAGGAAACACGATGCCCAAGCGTATTCTGATCGGGACCGTCGTTTCCGACAAGACCGACAAGACCGTGACCGTGCTCGTCGAGCGTAAGGTGAAGCACCCCCTGTACGGGAAGATCATCCGCCGCTCGAAGCGCTACCACGCCCACGACGAGGACAATGCCTACCACACCGGTGAGCGCGTCCGTATCGAGGAGACCAAGCCGTTCTCCAAGACCAAGACGTGGAAGGTGCTCGATCGCCTGCAGGCGAGCAAGGGGACCGCGGTGGAGGCCAACCTCGACGTCGAGGCGGCCAACTAATCGCTTCGACAAGCTCACGAAGAGCAGGTTGAAGTAGTGTTTTGGAACTGCCGGACTGGTTCCGGCAAGCCAGTTGAGAAGGAACCGGATCAATGATCCAGATGCAATCCAATCTCGACGTCGCGGACAACAGCGGCGCTAAGCGCGTCCAGTGCATCAAGGTACTGGGCGGGTCCAAGCGTCGTTTCGCCGGCGTCGGCGACATCATCGTGGTGTCGGTGAAGGAGGCGCAGCCCCGCGCTCGCGTCAAGAAGGGCGACGTTCACCGTGCGGTGATCGTGCGCACCAAGAAGGACGTGCGCCGTCCCGATGGCAGCGTGATCCGCTTCGACAGCAATGCTGCCGTGCTCATCAACAAGAGCGAGGAGCCGATCGGCACCCGTATCTTCGGCCCCGTCGTGCGCGAACTGCGCGGCCGCGGCTTCATGAAGATCATCTCGCTTGCTCCGGAGGTGCTGTGATGGCTGCTGCGAAGATCAAGAAGGGTGACTCGGTCGTCGTCCTGTCCGGCAAGGACAAGGGCCGCACCGGTACCGTGCTTCAGGTTCTCCCGAAGGACGGCAAGGTCGTGGTCGAGGGCGTGAACGTTGCCACCAAGCACCGCAAGCCGACCCAGACGAACCCGCAGGGCGGCATCGACCGCACGCCCGCGCCGATGGCGATCAGCAAGGTCGCGGTTGCCGGCAAGGACGGCAAGCCGACCCGCGTTCGCTTCGAAGTCAAGGACGGCAAGAAGGTCCGTGTGGCCGTGAAGTCCGGGGAGACCATCGATGGCTGACAAGTACACCCCCCGTCTGCGTTCCAAGTACGACACGGAAATCGCGAAAGCGATGACCGAAAAGTTCGGCTACAAGAACGTGATGGAAGTGCCCAAGATCGAAAAGATCACGCTCAACATGGGCGTGGGCGAAGCGAGCCAGGACAAGAAGAAGGTCACGACCGCCGCTGCCGAGATGGAAGCCATCGCCGGTCAGAAGCCCGTGATCACCAAGGCCCGCAAGTCGATCGCGCAGTTCAAGCTGCGTGAAGGCATGCCGATCGGTTGCAAGGTTACCCTGCGCCGCGAACGCATGTACGAATTCCTCGATCGCCTCATCACGATCGCGATGCCCCGCATCCGCGACTTCCGTGGTCTGAACGCCAAGTCGTTCGACGGCCGCGGCAACTATGCGATGGGCCTGAAAGAGCAGATCATCTTCCCCGAGATCAGCTACGATCAGATCGAGAAGGTGCGTGGCATGGACATCATCGTCACCACCACCGCCAAGACCGACGAAGAAGCGCGCGAACTGCTGCGCCTGTTCGGTTTCCCGTTCCCGGCTGAAGAGTCGGAACAGCAGGAGGCGGCGTGAGCCGCTGAGAAAGAGAGCTTAAGTCCATGGCGAAACTGAGTTCCGTGAACAAGAACGAGCGTCGTAAGAAGCTCGTCAAGAAGTATGCAGGCAAGTACGCGCGCCTCAAGGCGATCGCTGACGATGAATCGCTCGACGAAACCGAGCGTCTCATTGCCCGCCTGAAGCTGGCCGAGATCCCGCGCAACGGCAACCCGACCCGGGTTCGCAACCGCTGCGCCACGACCGGCCGTCCGCGCGGTTACTACCGCAAGTTCGGCCTGTGCCGCGTCGAGCTGCGTGATCTTGCCAACAAGGGCATGATCCCCGGCGTGACCAAGTCGAGCTGGTAAGGGAATAGACGAAGATGGCTATGACCGATCCTCTGGGTGATATGCTCACCCGCATTCGCAACGGCCAGCGGGCGAAGAAGGACTCCGTCCTGTCCCCGGCCTCCAAGCTTCGTGCCCGCGTGCTCGAAGTGCTCCAGCGCGAAGGCTACATCCGTGGCTACAGCGAAGATGCCACCGGCGCTCACCCGCAGCTGCGCATCGAGCTGAAGTATTTCGAAGGCGAGCCCGCGATCAAGCACGTGCAGCGCGTCTCCAAGCCGGGCCGCCGCGTCTACTCGGGTTCCAAGGAACTCCCGGTGGTGCGCAACGGCCTTGGCATCACCATCGTCTCGACGCCGCGGGGCGTGCTTTCGGATAACGAAGCCCGCACCCAGAACGTCGGCGGCGAAGTGCTTGCGGAGGTGTTCTGATGAGCCGCATCGGTAAAAAGCCGGTGGCGATCCCGAGCGGCGTCACCGCCAATATCGACAATGGCACGCTGTCGGTGAAGGGCCCCAAGGGCACGCTCACCATGGGCATGTCGGACCTCGTGACCTATTCGGTCGACGACGGTTCGATCGCCGTGCAGCCCGTCAACCAGTCGAAGGCTGCCCGCAGCCACTGGGGCATGCAGCGCACGCTGGTCTCGAACCTCATCGAGGGCGTGACCGAAGGTTTCTCGAAGGTCCTTGAAATCAAGGGCGTCGGCTACCGTGCCCAGGCCCAGGGCAAGAAGCTGAAGCTTCAGCTCGGCTTCTCGCACGACGTCGACATCGACGTGCCCGAAGGCATCGAGATCAAGACCCCGGACAACACCACGGTCGAGATCTCCGGCATTGACAAGCAGAAGGTCGGCCAGCTCGCGGCCGAAATTCGCCGCTGGCGCAAGCCCGAACCCTACAAGGGCAAGGGCATCAAGTACCGCGGCGAGTACATCTTCCGCAAGGAAGGGAAGAAGAAGTAATGGCAAAGCTTTCCCTTTTCGAACGCCGCCGCCGGCGCGTCCGTACCGCCCTTCGCGCCCGTTCGGGCGACCGTCCGCGTCTGTCGGTGCACCGCACCGGCCGTCACATCTATGCGCAGATCATCGACGACGCGCAGGGCCGCACCGTGGCCGCCGCCAATACCCTTGGCGGCAAGGGCACGGACGTCGATTCCGCTACTCGTGTGGGCAAGGAGCTCGCCGAGGCTGCCAAGAAGGCGGGCATCACTGCTGTCGTGTTCGACCGCGGCGGTTTCCTGTTCCATGGCCGCGTCAAGGCGCTGGCCGAAGCCGCTCGTGAAGGCGGGCTGGAGTTCTGATCATGGCAGACGAAAACACCAACGAACAGCCGGTTGCGGCTGAGAACACGCAGGGCGCTGCTGGCGCCCCTGCGCAGCCCGAAGGCGGCCGTGGCCGCGGCCGTGGCCGTGGCGAACGCGGTGAGCGTGGCGGCCGTGGCCGTCGCGACGATCGTCGTGGCCGCCGTGACGACGAGGAGCAGGGTGAAGAGCTGATCGAAAAGCTCGTTCACATCAACCGCGTCTCGAAGACGGTGAAGGGCGGCAAGCGCTTCGGTTTCGCCGCGCTCGTCGTCGTCGGTGACGGCAAGGGCCGCGTCGGCTTTGGCCATGCCAAGGCCCGCGAGGTTCCCGAGGCGATCACCAAGGCAACCGCTTCGGCCAAGAAGAAGATGATCCGCGTCGCGCTGAAGGAGGGCCGCACCCTCCATCACGACGGCAAGGGCCACTTCGGCGCAGGCCGCGTGAACGTCCGTTCGGCTCCGGCCGGTACGGGTATCATCGCGGGCGGTCCGATGCGTGCCGTGTTCGAGAGCCTGGGCGTCGCTGACGTCGTGACCAAGTCGGTCGGCACTTCGAACCCGTACAACATGATCCGTGCCACGTTCGACGCGCTGAACAGCCAGACTTCGCCGAAGTCGGTTGCGCAGCGCCGCGGCAAGAAGGTCGCTGACCTGCTCGGCCGTGGTGGCGTCAGCGAAGTAGAGGCCGAGGCCGCTGCTGAAGCTATCGTGGAGTAATCGACCATGGCAAAGATCAAGATCAAGCAGATCGGTTCGCCGATCCGTCGCCCCGAGAGCCAGAAGAAGATCCTTATCGGTCTCGGCCTCGGCAAGATGCACAAGGTCGTCGAGATCGAGGACACTGCCGAAGTGCGCGGTGCGATCGCCAAGCTGCCGCACATGGTTGCGGTTGTCGACTGAGCCTTTCGGCATCGGTACAGATCAGGAAGGCCCCGGTGGAAACGCCGGGGCCTTTCGTTTTTGCGGGAGGCATTCAGGGGCAGGCCTCTCTTTCCCGAATGCAGGCTTGTGCTATGCGCTGGGCCGCCAATTCCACTCTGGAGCTAGTCTTGAACGTCAAGGGAATCGCCACCGGTCTTGTGTGTCTCGCGTCGATGGCGGCCACCGGCTGTACCTCCGGTGAGGAGAAGAAGGCGGGCGATGTCATGGCTGACGGGGCCGCTGTGGCGCATTGCGGTGATTTGAGGGCCGATCCCGAAAAGCTTCAGGCCATGCGCGGCGCCGATGCCGGACTGGTCAAGGCGCTGTCGGGCGGGGGAGAACCCGATCCGGTGGCGGAAGCGAAGAAGGCTCTCGATGCCGGGGACTACCGGCTTGCCGCGGCCACTACGCCTGATGGGCTGACCACGGAGCTTTACGACGCCCAGTGCCGCGTGCTTGGCGGCCTGCGGCCGTGGACTGTGCGCGTTCTCGCCTATGTGCCTGACGAAGCAGCGGCGCTGGGGCGGGGGCCGGATGACAAAGTGACGGACTTCGGACGCCGCTACAACGCGGCCGTGCTTTCGGACCCGCGATACCCATACGCCGACGTTTGCCGCGAACTGGAACGCGCCGGAAGCAAGCCGGACCTTTCCGACGCCGGTGAACGGGGCATCGAGCTGCCATACGGTTTTGCCGAACTCGGCCCGGCCCGCATGGCCTACGGCCTGGGCGCGGCGGCGCGGCGCGGCTCGGTCTACGACATCAACGTGCTGATCAACCGCGACAAGCAGGATGTGGATGCGCCGGACATGTTCGGCATGACGCCGCTTGCCTGGGCGATTTCCTATCACCGCTGGCCTGCCGCCGAAGCGTTGCTGAGGGCCAAGGCGAGCCCGACCGGGGCGGCATGCCAGACGGCAATCGACCGCGAATCGCCGCTGCAGGTCGCGAGGATCATGCGCTGGCCCGCGATGATCCGCCGTCTGCGCCCGCTGGTGACGGAAGAGGAATTCGCCAATCTGCGCCAGAAGCCGCGCTGGGACGACACCAGCCTTTCAGAGCTCAACCACGCGCTGGCTGAACTCAAGGAGCGGTACAACAAGGTCCTGAGCCAGCGCCCGTTCTCGCGGCACCTGGTGCTGTTCGATGTCGATGCCAAGGGCAATTCGACATCGTGCACGATGAAACCTGGTTCCAATTCGCCGGAGTTCGACAAGGAACTGTGCGATCTCGCGATCGACATCGTTCACTGGGCACCTGCCCGCGACGCTTTCGGCACACCGGTGCCGGAGAGCGCCAAGCTGGTGGTCGGCATCGGCGGGAAGTAAGGAACTCAATGACCGTGCGCGCCGGGGGCAGGGGGCTTCCGGCAGTCCGCCCAGACGTTCATGCGGGCGCTGGTCAGCAGGTCCGGCGTTTCGATGCTGGCGACCTTGCGGCAGTGAGCGGCGATATAGGCATTTACCGCATCGATGACTTCCATGTTGGGAGGATCTTGGCGGGGTTTGTCCGGCATAACGATGATGCCGGGCTTCAAACCAAGCACCCTGCGGGTTTCTCCGAGCGTTGAAAGGTGGCTCAGATCCTTTTCGATCAGATGACCGAGGTGATGCGGAAACACCAGAGGCGTGGGAAAGCGGTGCCCGGTGAGGACATAGAGCTGCGGAGGGCCATCGACGACAAAGAGATCTCCTCCGGTGTCGTGTGCCCGGATGGCTGTTGCGAGGTCATGCATGGCCTGCTTCGATTGGCGGGTGTGCTGAAAGTCAAACGCATGGGACGTTTGCAGCGACCACAAGGTGAGCGCGATAAGCGCGGCGGGCCCCGTGGCCCTGCGCTGGAAGAAGGCGGCCGTACACAAGCTTAGCGGAACCAGCAGCGGCAACGAATAGTGCATGTAGAAATTGGGTACGGATATCAGGCCGAGCAGCGCGGCAAGCACCCACCAACCCACGAAACGCCGGCTTCCACCGTGCCAGGTCGCCAGCGATAGCGTGGCCACGGTGATGATGGGAGCCAGGATGATAAACGTGACCAGCGCCCGCATGGTATCGGCGTAGAGAAACGAGGGCTTGTGCAGGTTCGAAAGAAACATGGCCTGCCAGTAGATGTGCCAATAACCGTGGAGCCAGTACCAGGCGGATATGGTCAGGGCAGGGGCCGCGCCGAGGGCCATCCACCCGGCCACGTTCGTGGCGAGCGGCCCGCGCTGTAGAGGCGAGCGGTAGAGCAGCAACGCGCAGTAGAGGCCAAAGAAGCACGATTCGAAAAAGGCTGTCGGTTTGAATGTGATGGCGATGCCCGCGAGCAGCATCGCTGTGGGGACCGTTGCAGGAACGTGTCCGGCCTGGAGGCGGCTCTGCGAGCGGAAGACAAGCCAACCGGCAAGGACCATGAACAGGTTGTAGAAGACCGGTCCCTGTCCGCCGAAGCCTTGCAGCCGGTCCAGCCACAGCAAGTACACGATGCCAGCGAACAGACCAGCTCGCGGGGTGCTCCACTGGCTGGCGATACGGGCGATGACCCAAGCTGTCGCCGCAGCGAAAACGGTGGCCACCAGCTGATAGGCAAGTGGCGCGCTGGATAGGAAGGCGATCAGGTAGTAACAGAAGAAGAGCCCCCAGGGCTTGCGGTCCCATACATCGACGTAGGGTATCGCGCCGTGGTGCATGGCGATGCCGACGGTTTGGTAGAAAACTTCATCGACATGCAGGTTGGGATCACCGAAGGTACTGGCGCGCAAGGCCACGCCGATGGCCAGCAACACCAGGGCGTACCAGGCAGGAAAGTGATCCTGTTCATTGCCGATGCCTGTCATCTGTCCACTGCGGGCCTTCGAGGATGGAGGGGAGCCGTGGGGTTGTGAGCCTGCCATGGATAATTTTGCGTTAAATTCATGAGCCCGGTCCTGTCGGTCCGGGCTTTGTTCCTCCGGAGCAGCACGCACCGAAAAAGGCGTGACATTCGCCCGGCCATCCGCTACGGGCGCCGCTTCCTATCAAGCGCGACCAAAAGCGAAAGCGAGTGCAGACTATGAAACTGAATGATATCCGCGACAACTCGGGCGCCCGTCACCGCCGCATGCGTATCGGCCGTGGCATCGGCTCGGGCAAGGGCAAGACCGGCGGCCGTGGCCAGAAGGGTGCGAAGGCACGTTCGGGCGTTTCGATCAACGGCTTCGAAGGCGGCCAGATGCCGCTTCACATGCGTCTGCCGAAGCGCGGCTTCAACAACACGAAGTTCGCCAAGGACTACGCCGAAGTGAACCTGGGCATGGTCCAGAAGGCAATCGATGCCGGTAAGCTCGACATTTCGGGCACTGTCGATCACGCGGCCCTGAAGGGCGCTGGCCTTGCCCGTGGCGGTAAGGACGGTGTGCGTCTGCTCGGCAAGGGCGAACTGAGCGCCAAGGTGACCTTCAACGTTGCCGGTGCTTCCAAGGGCGCCGTGGCCGCGGTCGAGAAGGCTGGCGGTTCGGTTGTGCTTCCCGCCAAGGAAGCCGCCGAGGCCTGAGCGGCATCGTGATCTGATCTGAAGATCCGGGAGGGCGGGCGCATGGCGCTTCGCCCTCCTGTGCTTTCTGGGGCAGCGTTTCCTCCGGACATGGTGTTTTCGCGGCGCAGGCCTTTCAGACATCCTACGAATGTCTATATGGCCAGTTCCGCTCCGGGGTTCGACAAGGCAGGCGCCAGTCGCTAAGGCCGAATCCGACAAGACAAATCGAGGCATTCTGTAAGTCATGGCTTCTCGCGCCGACAACATTGCAAGCTCGCTCAGCCTGGCCAATTTTTCCAAGGCTACCGAGCTCAAGAACCGCATCTGGTTTACGATCGGCGCGCTGATCGTCTTCCGCTTTCTGAGCTTCGTGCCGCTGCCGGGTGTGAACCCGCTGATTCTCGAATCGCTCTACAGCAAGACGCAGGGCGGCATTCTCGACCTGTTCAACACCTTCTCGGGCGGATCGCTTTCGCGCATGAGCCTGATCGCGCTGGGCGTGATGCCGTACATCACCGCCTCGATCGTGGTGCAGCTCGCCGCTTCGCTTCATCCGGCGCTGATGGCGCTGAAGAAGGAAGGCGAGGCCGGGCGCAAGAAGCTGAACCAGTACACGCGCTACGGCACGGTGGGCCTTTGTGCGTTGCAGGGCTGGTTCCTGGCCGTAAGCCTGGAGGCCTATGGCGCTTCCAGCGGTCTGCAGGCGGTGGTCGATCCCGGCATCATGTTCCGCGTCGGCGCGGTTATCTCGCTGGTGGGCGGCACCATGTTCCTGCTGTGGCTGGGCGAGCAGATCACCTCGCGCGGGATCGGCAACGGCGTGTCGCTGATCATCATGGCGGGTATCGTGGCGCAGATGCCGAAGTTCGCCAGCAACCTGGGGCAGGCCTATAGCGCGGGCGATACCGGCTCGGTGCTGATCGTGACCCTGATCGGCCTGATCATCGGCATGATCCTGCTGATCTGCTTCTTCGAGCGTGCGACGCGCCGCCTGCTGATCCAGTATCCCAAGCGCGCCACGCAGAACGGCATGATGCAGGCCGATCGCAGCCACTTGCCGCTCAAGCTCAACACCGCGGGCGTGATCCCTCCGATCTTCGCCAGCTCGCTGCTGCTGCTGCCGCTGACCATCACCCAGTTTGCCGGGAACTCGCTGAGCCCCGAATCGACGATGGGGCAGTTCGTGGTCACGCTCAACCAGTACCTGGGCCACGGCAAGCCGCTCTACATGCTGTTCTATGCCGCGGGCATCATCTTCTTCAGCTTCTTCTACACGGCTGTCGTTTTCAATCCTGAAGAGACCGCAGACAACCTGAAGAAGAACGGTGGCTTCATTCCGGGCATCCGTCCCGGTGCACGTACCGCCGAATACCTCGACTATGTGCTTACGCGTGTGACGGTGATCGGTGCGATCTATCTCACCATCGTCTGCACGGTTCCTGAGTATTTCCTGTCGATGACGGGCTTGCCGCTGCTGTTCATGGGTGGCACGAGTCTGCTGATCGTCGTCAACGTGACTGTGGATACGATTACGCAGATTCAGTCGCACCTGCTGGCGCACCAGTACGGCGACCTCATAAAGAAGGCGAAACTGAAAGGCCGCCAGCGCTGAGGCCATAGGCCGAAGGCATGGGGCGATAAGGCATTTTTGAGGGGTAAGGCGTGAACATAATTCTGCTGGGGCCGCCGGGAGCGGGCAAGGGGACCCAGGCTCAGCGGCTCGTCGAAAAGCATGGCATGCGCCAGCTTTCGACCGGCGATATGCTGCGGGCGGCGGTCAAGGCGGGAACGCCGACCGGGCTTGAGGCCAAGGCTGTCATGGATCGCGGTGAGCTGGTTTCCGATGCTATCGTTTCGTCGCTGATCGGTGATGAACTCGATGCGATGGGACCCGATGCCGGTGCCATTTTCGATGGCTATCCGCGTACGGCGGCGCAGGCCGAAGCACTGGACGGCATCCTTGCCGGGCGCGGCCGCAAGCTGGACCATGTGATCGAGCTGGACGTGAACGAGGATGCCCTGGTCGAGCGCATCACCGGCCGCTTTACCTGCGCGACGTGTGGCAAGGGCTATCACGACAAGTTCGAGCAGCCCAAGGTTCCGGGCACTTGCGACAAGTGCGGAGGCACTGAATTCAAGCGCCGTCCGGACGATAACGCCGAAACCGTGCGCACGCGCCTGACCGAATATCGGGCCAAGACGGCGCCGATCCTGCCGATCTACGAAGCGCGAGGGATTGTCAGCAAGGTCGATGGCATGGCGGACATGGACGAGGTAACGGCCGCGATCGGGGCGGTTCTCGCGTCCTGACGGCCGTTCCGGCCTGGCCGGAGTGAAGTATACAGGAGCCTGCGATGAAGCTGTTCGCCCGCGTTGTGATCCCCGCACTGGGGTTTGCTTTGGCGGCAGGGGGCAGTGCTTCTGCCGTTGCCAAGGTTACGGCGGTTGCGGACAACGGTTTCGTGGTGCGGCACCTCGTGGACGTGCCTGCCACGGTTGAAGAGACCTGGGCGATGCTGCTCAAGCCTGCCGAATGGTGGGATTCCGATCATACCTGGTCAGGCGACGCTGCGAATCTCTCGATCGATCCGCATGCAGGCGGTTGCTTCTGCGAAATTCTGCCCAATCCGGAATCGCCCAAGGCCGCGCCGCGCGGCAGCGTGGAGCACATGCGCGTGGTCTACATTGAGCGCCCGCGCGCCTTGCGGATGACGGGGGCGCTGGGACCGCTGCAGGCCGATGCCTTGAAAGGCACTCTGACGATCCAGCTCAAGCCGGTGAATGATGGCAAAGGCACGCAAGTGCTGCTGGAATATGTGGTGGGCGGCTATGCCCGCACACCCTATCCAAAGCTGGCAGGCGGCGTCGATACTATGCTCGGGCAACAGCTGGAGCATCTTGCCGCGAAGCTTGGCGGTGCGTTTGCAGCCGCGTTCCCGATGCCGGATGCCGAGGGGCCTGGCATTGAGGAAAAGGCCGGTTCCGCACCCGCGGCGGGGCCGCCCGAAACGGAAGTGCTGCCGCTTCCGGACAAGGCGCCCGAGGCAGGCAAGGGCGAGATTATCGGCCGCTGACCGGGCGCTGTTTTGACTGCCGGGCTATCTTGGGTTAAACAACGGTAACGTTGTCGCACTGTCCGCCGTTCTTTGGGGGATGGCGCGTCGTTTCCTGTGCGAGGAGCGTTGACACCCCTCGCGAATCATTCTAAGCGCGCCCTTCACTCGTCAGCTTCGGCAAACCGGATGGTCCAAGACAGTGTGCTTGTTGCACCTCTTGGGATGCCGGATGGGCTTCCGCTGCTTTATGCCGGGTGTTGAGCGTTGAGATGGGGGCCGGGTTGTGTGGCTCCTGTGGAGCATGGAGAATTAAGTGGCTCGTATTGCCGGGGTAAACCTCCCCACCAACAAGCGCGTTATCATCGCGCTCACCTATATCCACGGTATCGGCCGCACGAAGGCTGTGGCGATTGCTGACAAGCTCGGCATCGATCACACCCGCCGCGTGCAGGACCTGTCGGATGCCGAAGTCCTTCAGATTCGCGAAACCATCGATGCCGATCACACGGTCGAGGGTGACCTTCGCCGCGAAACGGCGATGAACATCAAGCGTCTTATGGACCTCGCCTGCTACCGCGGCCTGCGTCATCGTAAGGGCCTTCCGGTTCGCGGCCAGCGCACGCATACCAATGCGCGCACCCGCAAGGGCAAGGCCAAGCCGATCGCCGGCAAGAAGAAGTAAGCAGCAGGGCCGATCTACGGTTTCTGCAGCGACTAATCGACAGGATATACGGACATGGCACGCGAACCCCAGCGCATTAAGCGCCGCGAACGCAAGAACATCACGAGCGGCATTGCTCACGTCAATGCCAGCTTCAACAACACCATGGTGACCATCACCGACGCCCAGGGCAACGCGATCTCGTGGTCCTCGGCCGGCATGATGGGCTTCAAGGGCAGCCGCAAGTCGACTCCCTACGCCGCGCAGGTCGCCGCTGACGACGCCGGCAAGAAGGCCGCCGAACACGGCGTGCGCACCCTCGAAGTCGAGGTGAAGGGACCCGGTTCGGGCCGCGAGAGCGCACTGCGCGCCCTGCAGGCCGTCGGCTTCACCATTACCTCGATTCGCGACGTGACTCCGATCCCGCACAACGGTGTTCGTCCTTCGAAGCGCCGCCGCGTCTGATCGAGCCTTTTCGGACGGCGAACCGGTCGCCGTCCGTTTTCCGGAACATCCCGGCCTTTCCACCAGGCTTTGGGACGTAACCGCCATCGAAATCCCAGGGGAAGTCCATGACTGTCAACATTAAGAACTGGCAGGAACTCAAGAAGCCCAACAGCCTTGAGATCAAGCCGGGACCAGACCCCAAGTTGAAGGCGACGTTCGTCGCCGAACCTCTCGAGCGCGGTTTCGGCCTGACGCTCGGCAACGCGCTGCGGCGCGTGCTGCTGTCTTCGCTGCAGGGTGCGGCGATCACCTCGATCAAGATCGAGAACGTCCTGCACGAGTTTTCGTCGCTCGCCGGCGTGCGTGAGGACATCACCGACATCGTTCTGAACGTGAAGCAGATCGCGCTCCAGATGCAGGGCGAGGGGCCGAAGCGCCTCCAGCTCTCCGCGACCGGCCCGGCCGAAGTCAAGGCTGGCGACATCGCCGTCTCGGGCGACATCGAGGTGATGAACAAGGACCTCGTGATCTGCCACCTCGACGAGGGTGCGACGCTGAACATGGAACTGACCGCCGACACCGGCAAGGGCTATGTCCCCGCCGTCGGCAATCGTCCCGTCGATGCACCGATCGGCCTGATCCCGGTCGACTCGCTGTACTCGCCGGTCCGCCAGGTCAGCTACAAGGTTGAAAACGCCCGCATCGGCCAGGAGCTCGACTTCGACAAGCTGAGCCTCACGGTCGAGACCGATGGCACGGTCGCTCCGGAAGACGCGGTGGCTTATGCCGGCCGTATCCTCCAGGACCAGCTCGCGCTGTTCGTCCACTTCGAGGATATCGCTCCGGTTGGCGCCGCGCCGATGATCGGCATGACCGCTGGCGGTGCCGCTCCCGAAGAGAGCGATGCCAACCAGCTCAACCGCTACCTCCTCAAGAAGGTGGACGAGCTGGAACTGTCGGTCCGTTCGGCGAACTGCCTCAAGAACGACAACATCATCTACATCGGCGATCTCGTGCAGAAGACCGAGGCCGAGATGCTCCGCACGCCGAACTTCGGCCGCAAGTCGCTCAACGAGATCAAGGAAGTCTTGTCCTCGATGGGCCTGCGCCTCGGCATGGACATCCCGGGCTGGCCGCCCGAGAACATCGAAGAGATGGCCAAGAAGCTCGAACAAGAGCTGCTGGGCTAAACCAGACACAGGTGGTCCCGGCTCCGGCCGGGATCATCGTTTTCAGGGCAAAGGCGGTTCCCCTCAAGCAATCGCCAGGACCGGGCTACCTCACACGGGCCCCTTACGAACGGAGAAAGTACAATGCGTCACAAGTATGGTCAGCGTAAGCTGCAGCGCACCTCGGGCCACCGCGCCGCGCTTCTGCGCAACATGGCCGCCGCGCTCATCAAGCACGAGCAGATCCAGACCACCACGCCCAAGGCGAAGGAACTGCGCCCCTACCTCGAAAAGCTGATCACGCTGGCGAAGCGTGGCGGCCTGTCGAACCGCCGTCTGGCCCACGCGCGCCTGATGGACGAGGTGCAGGAAAAGAAGCTCTTCGAAGTTCTGGCCGAGCGCTATGCTGGCCGTAACGGTGGCTACACCCGCATCATCAAGGCCGGCATCCGCGCTTCGGACGCCGCCCCGATCGCGATCATCGAACTGGTCGACCGCGACACCGAGGCCAAGGGCCAGGATTCGGGCCCGGTCATGAGCCAGGAAGAAGAATACGCCGAAGCGTAATCTTCTTTCGCAAGACACTTGAGGAAGCGGTCGCGAGTGCTAAGCTCGCGGCCGCTTTTGTTTTCGGGAGAGTGTCTTGCACAAGATCGCAGGGGCCGTTGCGGCCTTGTCCATGGCTGTTGGAACGCCCATCTGCGCTGCCGAGATGACTGAACCGGACTATCCCGAAACCCGCCGCGGCACAGTTTCCGAAACGCTCTTTGGCGAAACCATCGCCGATCCCTACCGTTGGCTTGAAAACGACGTGCGCACCGATCCCGAAGTCGCCGACTGGGTGGCGCGGGAGAATGCCGTCACCGATGCCTATCTGGAAACGCTGCCCCAGCGGGCGTGGTTCGCACAGCGCATCGAGGGGTTGATTGACTACGAGCGATTCGGCCTGCCTGAAAAGGCCGGGCACCATTATTTCTACACGCGCAACTCAGGGCTGCTGAATCAGGCGCAGTTGTTTGTGCGCAAGGGGCTGCACGGCGAGCCACGCCTGCTGATCGATCCCAACACCTGGGCGAAAGACGGCGCGACGGCGCTCGACGCCTGGGTGCCTTCGGACAATGGCTCGAAGCTGCTCTACAGCGTGCAGGACGGCGGCAGCGACTGGCGCATCCTGCGCGTGCTGGATGTGGAAACCGGCGAGCCGCTGGAAGACGAGGTACGCTGGGTGAAGTTCACCGGGCTGGCCTGGGTGGGCGAGGAGGGCTTTCTCTATTCGCGCTTTCCGCAGCCGGAAGAGGGTGAGGCGTTCCAGAGCCTGAACTACAATCAGGCCATCTATTTCCACCGTATCGGCACGCCGCAGTCGGAAGATCAGCTTGTCTATGCGACGCCGGATCATCCCGAATACAATCATACCGCCGAAGTCACGCAGGATGGCCGCTATGCGGTGATCACGACGTCCGTGGGTACGGATGCGCGTTACGAAATCCATGTCGTGGATCTCAAGGCGCGCAAGAAGCATGGCTGGCAGGGCAGGGCTCTGGTGACGGGCTTCGACGACTCGTGGAACCTCGTGGAGGGGATGGGATCGGTCCTCTGGTTCGTAACCAATAAGGATGCGCCGCACTTCCGTCTCGTCCGCATTGATGCTGCCAGCAAGACGCCGGAGTGGAGCGATGTCGTGCCGGAGGGCAAGGACATCCTCGAACGGGCGACGATTATCGGCAATCAGCTCGTGCTCAATTACTTGCGCGACGCGGCGAGCCACGCGGTCATCGTCGGGCTCGACGGCAAGCCAGCGCGTGCGCTTTCGCTAGGAGGATTCGGGACGGCGTCGGGCTTCCGGGGTAAGCCGGCAGATCCGGAGACTTTCTACTCCTTCACCAGCTTCAACCGGCCCGCGACGGTATACCGGATGGATATCCGCACCGGAAAATCCGAGATTTTCGCGCAGCCGGAATTGACCTTCGATCCTGAGCGCTACGCCGTTGAACAGCGTTTCTATACCTCCAAGGATGGCACGCAGGTCCCCATGTTTCTGGTCCGCAGCAAGGATGCGGCCAAGGCGAACCAGCCCTTGCCGACGCTGCTTTACGGATATGGCGGTTTCGACATTTCTCTGACCCCGGGCTTTTCCTCCACGCGCATGGCCTGGCTGGAGGCGGGCGGGGCCTTTGCGCTCGCGAACTTGCGCGGCGGCGGCGAATACGGGCGGGAATGGCACGATGCCGGACGCCGGGAAAACAAACAGAACGTGTTCGACGATTTCATCGCTGCCGGTGAATATCTGATCGGGCAGGGGATCACCCCGAAGAACGGGCTTGCCATCCAGGGCGGATCGAACGGCGGCCTGCTGGTGGGCGCGGTCACCAACCAGCGGCCGGACCTGTTTGCCGCTGCGGTCCCGCAAGTTGGCGTGATGGACATGCTGCGCTTCGACCGCTTCACTGCCGGGCGCTATTGGGTGGACGATTATGGCTACCCGGACCGGGAGGCCGACTTCAAGGTTCTGCGCGCCTATTCGCCCTATCACAACATTCGGGGCGGCGTGGATTATCCCGCGATTCTGGTCACCACTGCAGATACCGATGACCGTGTGGTTCCGGGCCATTCGTTCAAGTACACGGCGGCGCTGCAGGCGGCGGGCCTCGGGCCCAAGCCCCATTTGATCCGTATCGAGACTCGCGCGGGCCACGGTTCGGGCAAGCCAACCGACAAGGTGATCGAGGAGGGGGCCGATATCCTGGGCTTTATGGCGCAGTGGACCGGATTGCAGGTGGGTGGCCTGCCTACAGATGGTTCAGAAAAGTAAAGGTTAACCTGAACGCTCGCTGCAAGGCGGGTTCAGCGTCACCTCACGGCTGCTTTGGTAGACCATCCTCATAGCCGGGCATCGGGTCCGGCGGGAAGCGAGGATGACAAGCCATGCAGACCTTTACCAAGACTCTGATCGGAGCCGCCGCAGCTGGTTCCATGGCGGTTTCGGCGGCAACCCCCGCGCTTGCCCGTGAGGGCAACGGCGGGATCGGCGCTGGCGAAGTGGTGGCCGGTGCGCTGGTGATCGGCGGTATCGCAGCGCTGGCCGCAGCCTCCAGCGATCGCGATGGCACGCGCTACCATGTGCGTTACGATCGTGATCACCGGCGGTACGGCCATCGCCGTCACATGAATGCGCGCGACGCGGTTCGGCGGTGTACTGCAGCGGCGGTCCGTACGGCCAACCGGCATAGCTATGGCGGCCGGGCCAGGGTCACGGATATCCGCAACGTCGATCGCAAGCGCTACGGCTACAAGGTCGAAGGCCGGATTGTGGTGAACACCAGGGCGCACCACTGGCGCAGCAGTGACCGTGATTGGCGTCATGATCACCGGGGGTGGAACAGGCATGCGCGCGGCTACGATTCGGGCAAGTTCAAGTGCAAGGTCGATTACCGCGGCCGAATCGCCGATCTCGATTTCAGGGGTATCCGGGGCCTGTGAGCGCCGGACCTGAGGGGTGGGCGGTTCATGCCGAAGACAGCATGAACCGCCTAGCTTTCCGATTATGGACCGGCATGCGGGGGGCACGCCGGGTGTGGGATATGTAGCTTATGAAAATCTTCCGTTCGCGTGCCGCTGTTTCGCTGGCTGCCTTGGCGGCTCTGTCCCTCACGGCAAGCCCCGCCTTCGCGCGCGGGCGGCACCACCATTACCGCCACCATCATCACCACAGCAGCGGCAGCGGCAATTTGCTGGCAGGCCTGCTGATCGGCGGCGCGGTGGTGGCGATTGCCAGTGCCGCAAGCAAGTCGAACCGCGAGCGCGTGCAGGATGAGCCTGTCCGCTATCCCGGCGGGCCCTACGATTCGCCTGCCGAGAGCGGCTATGCCGGGACGCCTCAGGTCTCTGGCTATGGTGATCCGGCCTATCCGGGCGGCCCGCGTGCCGGTGTCAGTTTCGATGCTGCGGCTGACGCCTGTGCCAGCGAGATCGAAGATGGAGAGCGGCGCATCGGTTCGGTCGACAACGTGCGCCGGATGGGAGAGCGCTACAGCGTTGAAGGGCATCTGGAAGATGGGCGCGGTTATGCTTGCAGTGTCGATGAGACTGGGCGGATCCGTTCGGTGGCCGTCGATGGGCGGGCGATGATCTGAGAACGCGTTTCTGAAATCCGGCAGCGGTTCGCGCCTGTAGTCTAGGACGGATCCGGGCCGCGATGCGCGGGCAGGCCCAGCGACCAGTGGATGGCCGCACCGCGCAAGGCAAAGCCCGCCGCCACGGCCAGAACCCAGGTCAGTCCCGGCGGCAGGCCTATGGCCATGCCCGCTCCGGCAAGGCATGCCGCCAGCGCGGCAGCGGTGACATAGAGTTCAGGCCGCATCAGGACAGAGGGCTGGCCTGCCAGCACATCGCGGATGATCCCGCCCACGCAGCCGGTAATCACACCCATCAATATGGCCGGGACCGGCGGCACATCCCAGGCCAGCGCCTTCATCGTGCCCAGCACCGAATAGACGGCAAGGCCCAGCGCATCGGCCCATTCCAGCAGCCGTCCTTCCCACCAGCGCACCGGCGTGATCCACGCCAACAGCGCCACGCCCAGGCAAACCGGCGCGACGGCGCGGTCCTGCACCCAGAATACGGGTGCCCCGATCAGCAGATCGCGCAACGAACCGCCGCCCACACCGGTGATTAGCGCGAAGAAGGTCATGGTCACGAAAGTCTGCTGCAGCCGCGCCGCAACCAGCGCGCCGGTGAGTGCGAAAATGGCGATCCCGACAAGGTCGAGGGCAGGGGGCAGGAGCGGAGCGGCCGGGTGCATGGCGGCAGCTCTATCACGCCGGGCTCTGCTTGACTGCCTTTGAAATGTGATACACAAAGGATCATAAATATCGGGAGAGCGACGGCGTGTCATACGAAACTGCTGATTGGTACACGGACGTTTCGCTGGTTGACGATCCGCACGCCTATTTCGACTACTTGCGGGCGCAAGGGCCGGTCGTGCGTTTGCCGTACCGGGGCGCGGTGGCGGTGGTCGGCTACGAAGAGACGGTCCAGCTTATGCGGGATACGGAGCACTTCTCGGAGATCAATGCGGTTACCGGAGCCTTGTCCGAATTGCCGTTCACGCCCGAAGGCGATGACATCACCGAGGCGCTGGAGGCTCATCGCAAGCAGATCGCCTTTGCCGATCAGATCGTCACGGAAAGCGGTGCGCGCCATGCGAACTTGCGCTCGATCCTGTCGCGTCTGTTTACGCCCAGCCGGTTGAAGGAACTGCAGCCGCAGCTGCTGGCAACCGCCGAAGGGCTGATCGGCGAGTTTCATGCCGATGGCAAAGTCAACATCGTGCGCCAGTATGGCGGGCCTTACGGGGCTCTGGTGATCTCTGACCTCCTCGGCCTGTCGGAGAAGACCCGCCGGAAATTCCGCACGCTGCTGGAAGGCGCGATTCCCGTGCCGATGGACGCCACGCCCGAAGAGATGATGAAAAACCCGCTGGTGCCGGTGGGCAAGGATCTGTTCGCGATGATCGCCAAGCGCCGTCTGGCGAATCACGCCTTGCTGAAACCGCTCAGGGCGCTGTTGGCGCAGGAAGACATCCTCAGCGATCTGGCCAGGGCCACTTATCCGGATGGCAGCAAGCCCACGCTTGTCGATCTTACAGGTCTGGCTGCTTTCCTGTTCGGCGCCGGGCAGGATACGACCAACCGCCTGCTGGCGAATGGCTTCAAGGTCATCGCCACACGGCCCGATATCCAGCAGGAACTGCGCGATGATCCCAAGCGGATCGAAAACTTCATCGAGGAGCTGCTGCGATACGATGGCTCGGTGAAAAGCGCCGGGCGGATCTGCAAGAAGACAACGGTTCTGGGCGGCGTCGAGATCAAGGCGGGCACGCCGGTTCTGGCGAGCCACATGGCCGCCAATCGCGACCCCGCGCGCTTTCCCGATCCCGGCACGTTCGACATGAACCGGCCGAAGCTGAAGGAACACATGGCCTTTGGCCGCGGCGCGCATACCTGCATCGGGGCGCCGCTGGCCCGGCGGGAAGTGGCCACCAGTATCGAGCGGCTGCTGGCGCGGATGGGCAATATCCGCCTTTCCGAAGCGCACCATGGCCCCAAAGGCGCACGCCGTTTCGAGTACGAGCCGACTTACGTGCTGCGCGCGCTCAGGAGTCTGCATCTGGAATTCGATCCGCTTTAGACTCAGGGCCTGAGGCAGGCTTGCACCGGCGCGGCAGCGGGTTAGGGTGCCGCCATCTGAGAATTGACGGAAATTCCCCCCATGAAGATAGTGAAACGTATCTCTCCCGCAGCGCTGCTGCTGGCGAGCGCGGCCTGCGCGCAAGGGCCCGGCGAAGTGGTCTCCGCGCCATCGGCGCCAGTGGCTCCGGCCGAACCCGCCTATGATCTTGCCGCGCAGAAAGCGAAGCTGGCGGACGTTACGATGGATGTCGATACCGGCTTCCTCAATGCCGAACAGCGCGAGGTCGTGAACCTGCTGATCAAGGCATCCGATTTGCTGAGCGAAGTATATTTGCGCCAGCGCTATGCCGAAAACCCGCAAGTGCGCCGGGCCATTTCCATGAACCGGCGGGCCGATCGCGATCTGCTCGTGGAGATGTTCGACCGCAATTTCGGCCCCTGGGACGAACTGGCCGAACTCCATCCGTTCTGGGGCTCCACCCCGATGCCGGAAGGGGCCGGGTTCTATCCCGAGGATCTGACGCGCGGCGAACTCGAAGCTTACATCGCGGCCCATCCCGATCAGAAGGATGCGCTGCTCAGCCCCTATACCGTGGTGAAGCGGGAAGGGGGCAAGCTGGTCGCGGTGCCCTATTCGGTGGCGTACCGGCAGTGGCTGGAACCGGCGGCGAAGCTGCTGGAGCAGGCGGCGGCGAAGACCAGCAATCCCAGCCTCAAGAAGTTCCTTTCGCTGCGGGCCAAGGCCTTTCGCACCGATGACTATTTCGCCAGCGAACTGGCGTGGATGGACCTCAAGGATACGCCCATCGAAGTCGCGATCGGGCCTTACGAGGTCTATACCGACCGCCTGATGGGCGCGAAGACCGCGTTCGAAAGCTTCGTGACCCTGAAGGATCCTGTGCAGTCGGCGGCGCTTGCCAAGTACAAGAACTACCTCAAGGACATGGAAGCGAACCTGCCGATCGAGGACAAGTACAAGAACTTCCAGCGCGGTTTCGCCAGCCCGATCGCGGTGGCCGAGCAGGTCCACGGCGGCGGCGACAATGTACCAGGCGTGCAGACCATCGCTTTCAACCTTCCCAATGACGAGCGCGTGCGCGAGGCCAAAGGGGCGAAGAAGGTCATTCTCTCGAACGTGCTGGGCGCCAAGTTCGAACGTATTCTGAAGCCTATGGGTGCACTGGTGCTGAAACCGGCGCAGGCGGGGCTCGTCGCCAAGAAATACATGCAGTTCGAGACGCTGTTCCACGAACTGTCGCACAGCCTCGGCCCGGGCACGATCGTGGTGAATGGCGAGAAGACGACCGTGGACAAGGCGCTGAGGGAACAGAACTCGGCGCTGGAAGAGGCCAAGGCCGATGTCGCGGGGGTGTGGAACATTCTGCTGATGATGCGCAAGGGCGAAATCCCGGCGGCAGAGAAGCCGCAGCTCTTTGCCAGCTATTTCACCGGCATTTTCCGCGCGGTGCGTTTCGGCGCGGTAGAGGCGCATGGCAAGGGCGCGGCGCTGCAATACGCCTATCTGCGCGCGCATGGCGCCTTTACGTATGATCCGGCGGCCCGGCGTTATACGGTCGATGACGCGAAGATGGAGGAGGGCGTGCGCAGCCTGCTGCACGACATTCTGATGTTGCAGGCGCTGGGAGACTACGAAGGCACCAAGGCCTTCATGGCGAAATGGGCGAAGCTCGATCCTGAGGCCGAAGCGGCGATTGCGTCGATGAAGACGATCCCGGTCGATATCCGGCCGATCTATCCCGACGCGATCTGATTTCCGGGTCCGGTGCCGCTCAGTGCGGCACCGTCCCGAGTTCGAAGCCGGTCTTGTCGTGGAGGGCGAACTTGTCGACGATGTCCGCGCTGGCTTCGTTGTAGCCGATCACTTTCACGTCCGCGCCGCCCTTGGCGAGCTTGCCGACGATCTTGTCCAGCGCATCGACCGAGGAAATGTCCCACAAGTGGGCGTGGGTCATATCGATCGTGACCTTGGGGGCGGTTTCCTTCTCGGTCTGCATCTGTTCGGTGAAGCGGTGGACCGAAGCGAAGAAGATCTCGCCCGAGACGCGGTACGTCGCGGTTTGCCCGTCTTCGCTCACTTCGCGGGTGACGCGGAACAGGCGCTGCACTTTCTGCGCGAAGAAGATGCCCGAGAGCAGCACGCCCACGCCGACGCCCATCGACAGGTCGCTGGTGGCGACCACCACCACGACCGTGGAGAGCATGACCACCGAGCTTTGCCAGGGATGGCGGCGCAAGTTGGGAATCGAGTTCCACGAGAACGTGCCGATCGAAACCATGATCATAACGGCAACGAGCGAAGGCATCGGCACCTGGCCGACCCAGGGCCCCAGAATCGCCAGCAGGATGAACAGGAAGAACCCGGCCACGAAGGTCGAAAGACGCCCGCGCCCGCCGGAGGTGACGTTGATCACCGACTGGCCGATCATCGCGCAGCCGCCCATGCCGCCGAACAGGGCGGCCACGATATTGGCAATGCCCTGGCCCCGGCACTCGTAGCGCTTGTACGAATCGGTGTCGGTCATGTCGTCGACGATCTGGGCGGTCAGCAGCGATTCGAGCAGGCCCACGGCGGCCATGGCCCCGGCGGTGGGGGCAATGATGCGCAGCGTTTCCCAGGTAAGCGGTACGTGCGGCAGCGCGAAGCTGGGCAGGCCGGAGGGCAGATCGCCCATGTCCGCCACGGTGTGGACCGGCAGGCCCATCCCGATTGAGATAGCCGACAGCACGACGATCGAAACCAGCGGGGAGGGCACCGCCGTCGTCACGCGCGGGAACAGGTAGATGATCGCCAGGCCGCCGAGCACCATGGCATAGGTATGCCAGGTGACGTCCGTCAGCTGCGGCAGCTGCGCCATGAAGATCAGGATCGCGAGCGCGTTGACGAAGCCGGTGATGACCGAGCGCGAAACGAACTGCATCAGCAGGTTGAGCCGCAGCAGGCCCGCAACGATCTGGATCACGCCCATCAGGATGGTCGCGGCGAAGAGGTATTCCACCCCGTGCTCACGCACCAGCGGGCCGACGAGCACGGCCACGGAAGCCGTTGCCGCGGAAACCATCGCCGGGCGCCCGCCGGTAAACGAGATGATGATGGCAATCGCCACCGAGGCCCACAGGCCCACCGCGGGATCGACCCCGGCAATGATCGAGAAGCCGATAGCCTCGGGAATGAGGGCAAGGGCGACGACGATCCCGGCGAGGGTATCGGCGCGCACGTTGCCGAGCCAGTCCTGACGGAAGTTAGCGAAGAAAGGCATAGTGTCGTCCAGCCGCAAGGGGCCGCGCCACGCGCAAAGAGCAGGCCCGGCCGATTTCGGGAAGGCGAGCGCCTTCGCACCCGCAGCAAATTCGCGCGCGGCCATGCCTGATCGGGAGGAAAAGGGCAAGCGCAGTGGCCGAATCCTCCCTGTCCCCGCAAGGGGATGGGGAGGGGGACCGCCAGCGCAGCGGGTGGTGGAGGGGGAGAAAACCCCTCCGTCATTCACTGCGTGAATGCCACCTCCCCATTCCCTGCGGGAACAGGGAGGATCAGTTCGGCGTTATTCCGCCGCTTCGTGCAGGGCTTCTGCCTCGGCGGCCTGCCGGGCCCACATTTCCGCATAAAGGCCGCCCTGGCGCAGCAGGTCTGCGTGGCTGCCGCTTTCCGCCAGCGTCCCTTCATTGAGCACGAGAATCCGGTCCGCATCGGCAATGGTCGAAAGCCGGTGCGCGATCGAGATCGAGGTGCGGTGTTCGGCCACGCGGTTCAAGGTGGCGAGAATCTCCTGCTCGGTGCGGGTGTCGAGCGCACTGGTCGCTTCGTCGAGCAGCAGGATTGGCGGGTTCTTCACCAGCGTGCGGGCAATCGCCACGCGCTGCTTCTCGCCGCCCGAAAGCTTGAGGCCGCGCTCGCCCACTTCGGTGTCGAAACGCTTGGGCAGCCGGCAGATCAGCCCCATCAGCGCAGCGCCTTGCGCGGCGGCCTCGATCTCGGCCTGCGTGGCATCGCCCCGGCCATAGCCGATGTTGTAGCCGATGGTGTCATTGAACAGCACCGAATCCTGCGGGACGATACCGATCGCCGCACGCAGGCTCGCCTGCGTCACATGGCGGATGTCCTGCCCGTCGATCAGGATGCGCCCGGCTTGCGGATCGTAGAAGCGGAACAGCAGCCGGGCGAGCGTGGACTTGCCCGCCCCCGATGGGCCCACCACGGCGTAGTTTTTGCCTGCGGGCACTTCGAAGGAGAGGCCGTGCAGGATCGTGCGGTCCTGCTCGTACCCAAACACGACATTGTCGAAAATCACGGAGGGCTTGCGGATGATGAGGGCAGGGGCGTTCGGCCGGTCCGGCACTTCCACTTCGGTATCGAGCAGGCGGAACATCTCGGCCATGTCGATCAGGCCTTGCCGGATCGTGCGATAGACCATGCCGAGCATGTCGAGCGGGCGGAAGAGCTGTGTCAGGTAGGTTTGCACGAACACGAGCTGACCCGCCGTATATTTGCCCTGATACCAGCCCCACACCGTCCAGGCGAGCGCGAAGGCCATGAGCAAGTTCACCACCACGGCCTGCGCGATGTTGAGCAGGCCCAGCGAGTTCTCGCTCTTCACCGCGGCGGCGGCATAGGCGCGGGTGGCCTGGGCGTAGCGCTCTTCCTCGCGCGCTTCGGCGGAGAAGTACTTTACCGTCTCGTAATTCAGCAGCGAATCGACCGCGCGGGCGAGCGCCTGCCCGTCGAGCCGGTTCATCTGCTCGCGCAGCTTCGTGCGCCATTCGGTGATCGTGCGCGTCACCCAGATATAGGCGGCGATGGCCACTGTGGTGGCGGCGACAAGGCCGATGCCGAAATTGAGATAGAAGATCACCGCGACTATCGCGAGTTGCAGCACGGTGGGGGCGATGTTGAACAGCATGAAGTAGAGCATCGTGTCGATGCTTTTGGTCCCGCGCTCGATCGTCTTGGTGACTTCGCCGGTGCGCCGGGCGAGGTGAAAGCGCAGCGACAGGCGGTGAAGCTGCGCAAAGACATTCTCGGCCAGCGCACGCGTCGCATCCTGCCCCACGCGTTCGAAGACGATATTGCGCAAGTTGTTGAACGCCGTCTGCGCGAAGCGCCCGGCGGCATAGCCGAGCACCGTCCACATCGCGAGCTGCAGCAGCTTGGGGCCTGTAGCCCCCATGGCATCGACGGCCCACTTGAGCAGGTAGGGCAGGATCAGCTGGGTGCCGGTCGAGGCGAGAATCAGCAGGCAGGCGGCCACGATCCGCCAGCGCAGGGCCTTGTTATCGTTCGGCCAGAGGTAGGGCAGGAAACGCAGCAGCGTGCGCCAGCCATCATGGCGGGCATGGGGATCGTGAACAGCAGTGTCGGGCGGCATCCCCGTTATTTAGGGAATCTGCCGCCCGAAGCAATCGCCGGACGCCATTGAAAGCGGCATCAGCCAGGCAGATCGAACAGGATCTTGTGCGAGGAAAAGTCGATGGCCACGCGCTTGAAAGCGCGCAGTTCGCGCATGCCGAGGAAGATCGCGGGCCGCTTGCGCAGGCCCAGTTCGCGAAAAGCCGGGGCATCGGCATAGGCAATGGCGACATTGATGATCGCCAGGTTGCGGACTTCGAGCCTGCGCGCGATACCGATTTGCGCGGTCAGTTCCTGGCCGGTCACGCTCGACAGGGTGGCAAATCCCTGCGTGTGTTTGCGCATGGCCTGCTGCAAGGCCAAGTTGCCGACCGTGGTGCTGGCCCCGGTATCGATGATGACATCGACCCGGATGCCGTCGATCATGGCATTGGTCATGATCAGGCGCCCCGACCGTTCGCGGGCGCGCACGACGATTTCGTACCCTCGGCGCCCGCCTAGTTCGCGTGCGCCGCCAATGGCGATCGTGTTCTTGGTAAAGTCCAGCAGCACCCGCTGGTCCTGCAGGCTGTCCGTGCCGAGAATACCGTCTGCCCCCATATGCTGATCTTCCAGCAGCGGCACGACGAGCCCGTAAAGTTCCTGACGCCCGAAGCCCAGCGTTTCGACATGGGCGGTGCCGACATGGTCTTCGCCCGCCATGCTCACGATGCGCACTTGCGGGCCCGGCAGCAGGCCAAGGCTTCCTGCCAGCGCCGTCGAAACCACGGTGCGTTGCGATCCGGTGTCGATCAGGAACCGGTAGGGGCCGGTTCCCTCCAGCGCGACGTTGACGGTCATGCGATCGTGCGGGTCCACTTCGCTCTGCATGGTTTCGGCATCGTCGGGCATCGTCAGCGGCGTGGGAGACGCGCCCAGAATTACCGGGGCGGCGGCCGTCAGCGCCAAGGCAAGCGTAACCGCTTCCATATGTGTACCTCTCCTTGGGCAAGTTACCTGCCCTGCCGCAATTATGCCACAAAACCGGCTTTCGGGCAAAGGTTGCCGCGATTTCGGGCTGGGAAACAGAACGCGGGATTGGCGTTTGCTTAACGCTCCGCTGCTAGGCCCTGACGGCAATGGTAACGCTGATAGACCGTGTGCAGCACAAGATGCGCGAGGCGCGCCACAGGCGCGTGGCCAGGGGAATCCTGGACACGCCCCCGGCCCGGCCGCGTGACGATGGGGTGGTGATCTTCTCGATGATCGGCACCAGAGTGCTGCTGCCCTATCTCGTGGCGGCAAAGTCGCTTCATGCGCGGCTGGATCGAGGCCGTTTCGCGATCCTTGACGACGGCACGCTGACGGCGGCGGACAAGGCCGTGTTGGATGCCCATCTCGGCAAGCCGCAGATATATGCGATCGGGGATGTCGATCCCGGCGACTGCCCAAGGGGAGGGTGCTGGGAACGGCTGCTTACGCTGCTGGCTCTGCGGCGCGAGAATTACGTGATCCAGCTGGATTCCGATACCGTTACGGCCGGTCCTGTCGACGAGGTCATTGAAGCCGTCGCGGCGGGGCGCAATTTCACTTTGTGCGGCGGGATCGACTCGGCCTTGCTGCCGGTGGAAGACTATGCCGGGGATCTTGCCGCGCTCGATCCTTCGGCGCATGTCCAGCTTCTGGCCGAAACGTCTCTGGACCGGATCGGCGCCGGACTGCCGCATCCGCGCCGCTATGTGCGCGGATGCGCCGGTTTCGCGGGGTTCGCGCCCGGCGGTTTCGATCGCACGGTGGCCGATGCCTATTCGCGCGAGGCTTCTGCCTTGCTGGGCCGCGATCGCTGGCAGGAATGGGGGACCGAACAGGTCATGTCCAACGTGATTATCTCGGCGGAAAACGAGCCGGTTCTGCTGCCCTATGCCCGCTACATGAATTTCTGGAACGAAGCTCCGCCGCCCGGTGTGAACTTCGTCCACTTCGTGGGAACCTACCGGTTTCACGGCGGGTACTACGATGCCGCCACAAGGCAGGCGATCGCCGCACTGAAAGGCTGATCACGGCGCAGGAGAAGCCCGACGTTTAACGGCGGCGAATAAAAGCTATCATCTCGTAGACCGCCTCGCGGGCAAAGCTGAACAGCCAAAGCCCGTAGACGGCCGCTCCCGCCGCGACGAGCAAGGCCAGGCGAAGGACCGGGGCAATGGCTCCAAGGGCATGGTCCAGCACCACCACGGCCAGGGCCATGGCAACGGCTGCGGTAAATGGCGCGGCGAGGGCCTTTGCCAGCGCCCGGAAATCGACGTCAATCGCGGGCAGGGACCAGGCAAGCGCACAAATGGCCAGCAGCGGATAGGCGGCAAGCCAGGCGGCCGCGATCCCGGTACTTCCAAACTGAACGCCAATCAGGAATGCAGTTGGCATCACCACTGCGCCAAGCGCTGTCGTGCGCGTGGCAAGGCCCGGTCTGCCTACTGCATTGGTTGCAGGGGCCAGCAGTACATGCAGCGTCATGAACGGCATGGCCATCGCGAGAAGCCGCACGACGGGGGCTGCTTCCAGCCACTTGCTGCCCAGCACGACTTCGACGAGCGGTTCCGCCGTCACGGCAAGGCCCAGGCAGAAGGGGAAGGTCAGCAGCATGATGACCCGCGTCGATGCGACGAAACCGGCGGCCAGCGCCGCCCGGTCGTTCTGTACCCGGGCATAGACGGAAAAGGCCACTTCGTTGAGCGGCGGCACTACTTTGGTGACGAAAATCTGCGCCAGGAACAGCGAGGTCGTGTAAATGCCAAGCTCATGCGGGGAGAAGGCGCGCCCGGCGATGACCACGTCCGCCTGAGTCTGAACGAACCAGAACATGCTGGAGACGGTCATCATGCCGCCGTAACCGGCGATGTGCCGCACACCGCTGAAATTGAAGCTGGGCTTTACGAATGCCTTGGCCACGAAGGCCATGCCGGCGGCGCGGGTGGCGAACAGCACGATCGGCGCCAGCACCAGCGTCCAGGTTCCCAAACCCGCAAGCGCGCCGCCCAGTGCCGCGAACGCGCCGATGATGGCGGAAACGATGTTGACCTGCGCCTGCCGCCGGAAGTCCATTTCCCGTGACAGGATGGCATAGCCCAGTGCCAGGAATGGATTGGTAAGATAGATCAGCGCCTGCACGCGCAGCATGTCCGCAACCATCGGCTGGCGGTAATAGGCAGCGGCCAGAGGCGCGGCGGCGATCTGGATGGCGGCCAGCGTGCCGTTGAGGA
Organism: Novosphingobium beihaiense; assembly: GCF_022832375.1. Lineage (GTDB taxonomy): Bacteria > Pseudomonadota > Alphaproteobacteria > Sphingomonadales > Sphingomonadaceae > Novosphingobium > Novosphingobium beihaiensis. The sequence continues at coordinate 1,499 of NZ_JALHLG010000003.1, read as the reverse complement.
CGATCAGCATGCCGAAAAGCTGCTGCAGCATCCGTTCGCTGGTTTCGCGCTGCTGGATATAGGCATTGGCAAGGCCATAGCCATTGAGCAGTGCAAGCAGGCCCAGAACGACCGAAGTCATGGCGAACAGGCCATAATCGGAAGGCGACAGGATCCGGATGACCAGAAATGTCGAAAGCCAGGAAATGATCTGGCCGAAGACTTGCGTCCCGGAACGCCAGATGACCGCACTTCGCACCTGTTCGCGCAGAGTCGGCCCTGCAGGCTTTGCTTCCGTGGCACCTGTCACGGATGGAACGCCCTGGGTAGCAACGCGCCGATGATGCTGGCAGACTGGTTGCCACGCCGGTGCGCCTTGCGCCGCCAGGCCAGCATGGGGCGAGCGAGCGAGGGGAGAATCCGCCAGAGCGTGAATGACAGCGTCCAGACCATGCCTTCCACGCGGGAGCGCGCGCGTTGCAGCTCGGCCAAGCCGTTGCGCGTATCGCCTTCGATCACGCGGTCTATTGCGTGTTCAAAGGCAAGATCATCCTCGCTTTCCGCGATCAGGCGCTGCAGCAAAGGCTGCTCGGGCGCATCGCCGGGCAAGGTGCTGCGAGCCTTCTCGTACACCCTGATATTGCCGATCAGCATACGGTTGGAACTGGCTGAGGCCGAATTGGGCCGCACGCGGTATTCGCCGAGCAGTGTGTCTGTATAGCGGGCGTGGCCGCCCAGCTGCATCAGGCGGACCCAGAGGTCGAAGTCTTCCGCATGGGCCATCGTGGTATCGAAGCCGCCAGCGCTGTCGAAGTCCTCACGGCGAAAGGTGGAGCCGATATAGACGCCGAAGCTGCGGTCCAGAACGTCGGCCAGAGTGCCGCGCATACCGTCGCCGGAGCCCTGCTTGCCTTCGAAACACAGCCGTTCGCGGGGGACCGCACCGAATATACGCGCATTGCAGGTGGCAAGACGGATATCGGGATCGCCTTCAAGAAGCCCCACCATGGTAGACAGATAGTGGGGGCAGAACCGGTCGTCGCCGTCGAGAAGAGCGATGAGCGGCGCGCTGCTGGCAGCGATCGCGGTATTGCGTGCCGCGGATACGCCGTAATTCGCTGTGCTGATGAAGCGGATGCGGGAATCGTTCAGGTATGGCGCTACGGCGCCCGCAACATCGTCCGGCGCGCCATCGTCGATGACCACGCACTCCCATTGGGTGAAGTCTTGGGCGACAAGAGAATCGAGCGCTTCGCCCAGCCAGCGGGCAACGCCATAGGCAGGAACGATCACCGCGATGCGCGGCACCTGCGTGGAATCCGGTTTGGAAATGACCTTGGCCATGCGCGCGTCATAGCGCCCGGTTGGTTAATCAAGGCTCTACGGTGCGTTCTGCAGCACGGTATTTCCGGCGACTCTCCCGGCCTGCTTTGGAGCGCCCGGTTTTGGTATCGCGGGAAGGGGGGCGCTCGCTGTGCGCGTTGAGATCGGCAATGGCGTCCATTACCTTCGGAACTGGC
>NZ_JALHLG010000029.1 GCF_022832375.1 Novosphingobium beihaiense | reverse complement strand
GTCGAGGACCCCGTCGAGGACAGCGTGTAGTTGCCCGCATCGGCACCCGAGAGCGAAAGCCCCGAGACCGTAACGCTCTTGTTCGTGCCCACATTCTTGTCGGAGAACACGAAGGTGCCCGAACCCGAGGCGGAGACGCTGTCCCCGGAGATCACGCCGGTCAGGCCCGTAACCGAACCCGTCGCCGCCGTGGTCCCGTCATAAGTCTTGTCATGCGCCGAGACACTGGCTGTCAGCGCCGCCTTGCCGATCGTGCCGATGGTATCGGAGAGCGCCGTCGAGGCCAGGACATAGTTCCCGGCGTCACCGCCCGTCAGCGTCAGTCCCGAGACCGACACCGTCTTGCCGGTGCCTGCGTTCTTGTCGCCGTAGCTGCCGCCGGTGGCATAGTTCAGGACGACATCGTCGCCCGCAATGCCCGGGCTCAGCGTGTAGTTGCCGCTTGCCAGCGTGGCGGACGTGGTGCCGTCGTAGGTCTTCGTCACCGTACCCGTCAGGCCTGCCGTCAGCGTGTAGGCGCCAATGCTGCCCGCCGCCGTGTTCGCCGTGACCGTGTAATTGCCGCCGCTGTTGCCGTCGTTCAGCGTGTAACCGCTATCGACCGAGAGAAGCCTCGCCCCGGCATTCTTCGTATCGAAGGACTGCGTGAGCCCGCTGATCGTATCGCTGCCAACAAGGCCGGATACCGTCACCGTGCCGGACGAGGAGGCCGTGCCGTCATAGGTCTTGCTGTCCGTCACCGCCGAGAGTGTCAGCGCCGCCTTGCCGATCGTGCCGATCGTGTCCGACAGCGCCGTCGAGGCCAGGACATAGTTCCCGGCATCGCTGCCCGTCAGCGTCAGTCCCGAGACCGAGACCGTCTTGCCGGTGCCTGCGTTCTTGTCGCCGTAGCTGCCGCTGGCGGCATAGTTCAGGACGATATCGTCACCCGCAATGCCCGGGCTCAGCGTGTAGTTGCCGCTCGCCAGCGTCGCGGACGTGGTGCCGTCGTAGGTCTTCGCCACCGTGCCCGTCAGGCCCGCCGTCAGCGTGTAGGCGCCGATGCTCGCGGTCGAGGACCCCGTCGAGGACAGCGTGTAGTTGCCCGCATCGGCACCCGAGAGCGAAAGCCCCGAGACCGTAACGCTCTTGTTCGTGCCCACATTCTTGTCGGAGAACACGAAGGTGCCCGAACCCGAGGCGGAGACGCTGTCCCCGGAGATCACGCCGGTCAGGCCCGTAACCGAACCCGTCGCCGCCGTGGTCCCGTCATAAGTCTTGTCATGCGCCGAGACACTGGCTGTCAGCGCCGCCTTGCCGATCGTGCCGATGGTATCGGAGAGCGCCGTCGAGGCCAGGACATAGTTCCCGGCGTCACCGCCCGTCAGCGTCAGTCCCGAGACCGACACCGTCTTGCCGGTGCCTGCGTTCTTGTCGCCGTAGCTGCCGCCGGTGGCATAGTTCAGGACGACATCGTCGCCCGCGATGCCCGGGCTCAGCGTATAGTTGCCGCTCGCCAGCGTGGCGGAGGTGGTGCCGTCGTAGGTCTTCGTCACCGTACCCGTCAGGCCCGCCGTCAGCGTGTAGGCGCCAATGCTGCCCGCCGCCGTGTTCGCCGTGACCGTGTAATTGCCGCCGCTGTTGCCGTCGTTCAGTGTGTAACCGCCATCGACCGAGAGAACCCTCGCCCCGGCATTCTTCGTGTCGAAGGACTGCGTGAGCCCGCTGATCGTATCGCTGCCGACAAGGCCGGATACCGTCACCGTGCCCGAGGACGAGGCCGTGCCGTCATAAGTCTTGCTGCCCGTCACCGCCGAGAGTGTCAGCGCGGCCTTGCCTATCGTGCCGATCGTATCCGACAGCGCCGTCGAGGCCAGCACATAGTTCCCGGCATCACCGCCCGTCAGCGTCAGACCCGAGACCGAGACCGTCTTGCCAGTGCCTGCGTTCTTGTCGCCGTAGCTGCCGCCGGTGGCATAGTTCAGGACGACATCGTCACCCGCAATGCCCGGGCTCAGCGTATAGTTGCCGCCCGCCAGCGTGGCGGACGTGGTGCCGTCGTAGGTCTTCGTCACCGTGCCCGTCAGGCCCGCCGTCAGCGTGTAGGCGCCGATGCTGCCCGCCGCCGTGTTCGCCGTGACCGTGTAGTTACCGCCGCTGTTGCCGTCGTTCAGCGTGTAGCCGCTATCGACCGAGAGAAGCCTCGCCCCGGCATTCTTCGTGTCGAAGGACTGCGTGAGCCCGCTGATCGTATCGCTGCCGACAAGGCCGGACACCGTCACTGTGCCGGACGAGGAGGCCGTGCCGTCATAGGTCTTGCTGTCCGTCACCGCCGACAGCGTCAGCGCCGCCTTGCCAATGGTCAGTGTGCCGGCAACCGCCATGATGTCGTAACCGAACTGGTCTGAATAGAGGCCGTTCTTGATTGAATAGGTGCCCGCATTCGCGGACGTGAGATCGCTGCCCAGCGTCCCCAGCAGCGATGCACCGCTGTCGGATGGCGTATAGGTGAAGCCGGTGTAGGCCGAACCGTCATACGTCTTGGACGCATTGTCCGCCGTGACCGTAACAGATGCCAGCCCCCAGCGCAGCAGAGGCGCCGTGTGACCGCCGTAGATTCGCCAGACGGAACTGGTGCCGCCGCTGTCGTCGATGCTCCATCCGGCGCCGGTGAAGTTCGCGAGGGCCGTCATGCCGGTGGCATCGAGCCCCGTGATCCCGCTTGAGCTCCCGCTGCCGACGCCCGCGGCAAGCCCCGAGCTTGCCGTATTCCAGAAGCTGCCGGTCACCGTGCCGGTCCCGATCTGTCCAATCAGGCCGCCAATGACAGCACTCGCGTTGGCACTCGATACAGCGCCACTCGCATAGCTGTTGGTGACTGTCGCCGCGCCGTTATTATAGCCGATCAGGCCGCCCAGAACGGTTGCGGAGCCGGTGTTCCCGGTCACCGAACCGCTGGCATAGGAATTATCGATGTGGCCCGCACCGGCATTGGCCCCTACCAGCCCCCCGGTGCTGGCACCCCCGCCATTGACACTGGCCTGGGAGAAGGACTGGCTGATCGTCCCGCCATTGTTATAGCCCACCAGGCCGCCGCTGCCCGTGCCGCTGCCGGTCACGCTTCCGGTGCTGTAGACGGCGCTGACGGTGCCCAGGTTCTCCCCGGCCAGCGCACCGACACTGCCGCGCCCGGTGACGGATACGCCGCTCAACCCCAGATTGCTGACCGAACCGCCGGTCCCGATCAAACCGAACAGGCCGACATAGTCCGTGGCCGAACGGGCAATAGCGAGATTGGCGATCGTGTGCCCCTGCCCGGCCAGGCTCCCTGTGAACGGGGTTCCTGAAGACCCGATGGAGAGGAACCCCGCCCCGGAGTTCCAGCTCGCAGTCCCGCTCGCGCCGATATCCTGCGCAAGCGCAAAATGGCTGGCGGCAAGGCTGTTCGACGTCATCCCCTGCACGCCATAGATATCGGCGATCTGATAAGGCGTGGAAGCGGAGCCGTCGCCGCCGGTCGCGCGAAGGAAAGTCGCGCTGGCATTCATGCGGAAATCGCCGGCATGGAACGATGGCAGGCTCGATGCGATCTGACGCCATGTTCCCGAATTCATGACGAAAGTGCCGGCATCGACAGCGGAAGAGGATCCCACCGTGCCCGAGCCCATGATCGTCAGGGCTCCGCTGGTTCCGGTTATCGCCCCGCCCAGAGTGATGTCGCCGCCCGCACTCGTGGACAGGGTCAGCGCCGAGGTATCGCTCCAACTGACCGGGCCATTCACGCTGAGCGCACCCGCGGCGCCCAGTTCTACCGCGCCGTTGACACCGAAAGTGCCACCGCTCGTCAGCGACAGGAGCCCGGCCGATGTCAGCGTCGTGTCGAGGCTGTAGCCGGAAGCGGCGTTCAGATAGACCCCGTAACCGGCGGCCGTGGTCAGGCTGTTGAAGGAGTTTGACGACAGGAAGGACGAAAGGTCCGTATCGCTGTAGGAGCCCAGCGTCGCGGTGTAATTGCTCCGGGTGCCGCTCAGCGTGCTCTGCCCGGTGGTCAGGCGCAGGGCCGATCCGTAAATGTCGAGGTTCTGTATGCCGTTGACGCCGGTTACGTCAGCGAACCCCGCCCCCTTGGCAGTCGCGCCGTCAAGATAGCTCAGCACGCCGGTGGACGCGATCGAGCCCGATTTGGCCAGGATATAGTAGTAGCCGTTGGCGCCTGTCGATGCGCTGCCGATCGCAGTGCCCGTAGTGATCGCCGTCACACTCGCACCGGGCAGCTTGAACGTGCCTGCATCGCTATAGGCAAAACCGGAGACGGCGACCGGGGTCGTTGCGTATTGCCAGCCGAAATAGGGGTAAAGGTGTGTATCCGTGCCCCAGACGGAGCCGGAAAACCCGGTCGGCAGCGTGCCCTGAAGCTGAGCCGTGGTCAGGCCCGTTCCATAGAAGCCGAGGATGATCCCCGAAGTCTCCGTATCCCAGTAACTCTCTGTGATGGTTCCGGTATTATAGGATGTCAGGCCGACATCGGTTGAAAACCCAGGTACACGGCCCGTCGAATAGACATGGTTCAGCGTGCCCAGGTTGCCACCGGCAAATCCACCTCTGCTACCGCTCGTTGCCGAGACTTCTCCCGTGGCATAGGAATCGAAAATGGTCCCGCTGTTCGAGCCGACGAAGCCCCCCGCCCAAGAGGCGGAGGCGGACACCTTCCCGCTGGCATAGGAATACGAGACGGTGCCGGAATTTTGGCCGACCAGACCGCCGATGAACCCACCGGACCACGGATCCACGGTAGCCACGGTCCCACTGGCGTAGGAATACGAGATAGTGCCGAAGTTATGGCCGACCAGGCCGCCGATGAAATTGCCGCCGCTGGTGACGGCCGCCGTCGCATAGCTGCGCGTCACGACGCCCGATGCAGCAAGGGAACCCACCAGGGCGCCATTGATCGCGCCCCCCGTGACACTGCCGCCGACCAGGCCGACATCGGACACCGTGCCCGATACGTATCCGAACAGCCCGGCATTGTACGACGGCCCGCCATTGACCATCAGTCCTGCGACGGTGTGGCCCTGGCCATCGAAAATGCCGGTAAACGGACCGTCGGCCAGACCAGGAAACTTTCCGACCGGATCGAATCCCGCGCTGCCCCAGACATCGCCGTAGTACCCGCCGCTGGCGGTGAAAGCGGATGTCAGATCGAGATCGGCGCCGAGCCGGTAGCTGGCGGATACGTCCAGCGACATCAGTTGCAGCGCATGCGGCGTGAAGATCACTTTCGCATATTCATTGCGCAGCATGGGCCGCGTCGCGCCCTCGGTCATCACCCAGGTATTGGTGAAATCGAAGCCGGAATACGCCGCTTGCGTATAGGCATTGGCGTTGCTGATGCCGGTTCCCGCAAAGCTTGTGCTTTGCCCGGTGGAATCGGTGTCCCAATAGGCATTGCTGGCCGTCACCGCCCCGGCAAAGGCCGCGCCACCGACGAGGCCACCGACATTGGTCGTGCCCGAGACCGCACCGCTGGCATAGACGTTGGTCAGCGTGCCGCCCTGATAGGTGCTGCCAACCAAGCCGCCGACATAGTCGGTAGTGCCGGTCACCGCGCCGGTCGCATAGGAATTGGCGATCACCCCTGCCCGAAGCCGCCCGACCAGACCGCCGACCTCCCCGAACCCGGTGACTGTCGCTGCCGAGGAAGAGCCGGAAATCGGAATCTGATCGGCCCAGCCGACCAGGCCGCCAACCTGACCACCACCACCGACCGACGTGACGCTGCCGGTGACATGGACATTGCTGATACCGCTGCCCGCGTTGAACCGATAGGCCAGGGCGCCGGCGTTCCCACCGCTCAAGATCGAGACGTTGGACAGGGTGAAATCCCGGAAGCCCCCGCTGGTCGAGGAAAACATCCCGACCGCGCCATCGCCTGTGCGATTGATCGTCAGCCCGTCGATCGCATGATTGAGGCCGATCAGAGTCCCGCTGAAGCCGCCAATCGGCGCGAAACCGGCGCCGGAGTGCCATGCGCTCGTGCCCGAGGCATCGATGTCCCCGGCCAGTGCGTAGTTGCCGCCGCCGGTGATGTTCTGCAGCGCGGCGGCATCGTGGATCAGGGTATAGCTCGTGCCGCCCGCGGCGAACGTGGCGCTCGCTCCGGAAAGCGTCACGCGCCCGCCGTTGGCGAAACTGTAGTTGCCGCCATATGTCAGTGCCAGACCGGCACTCGCCCCGCTCGCGGTAATATCGGCGTTGATCTCGATATTGCGTACGGCGTTAAGCGTCAGTGTCGTGTTGGCGCTCCAACTGATCGCGTCATTGACGAAGATGTCGCCGTTGCCCGACACCGCCCCGTCATTGCTCGACAGCACGACATTGCCGCCCGCGAGATTGGCGGCGATAGTCGCGCCGGTAATGTCACCGCCACTGGCCGCGATGGTGAGGTCATTCGGGTCGATCAGCCAAGTCCCGGCGGTACCGTTGTCCGAAAGTGTCGAGACCCGCGCGGTATCGGCAATGGAAAGCGCCGCGCCCGACGTTTCGACCGAGCCCCCGCTGCCACCCGCGCCGCCCCTGGCCGCAATCGCGCCGGAGAAAGACAGCGAACCGGCGGCCACCGCCGAAACCGTGCCCCCGGCCGCGCCGGGCCCCGTAGCCGAGACATCGAGCGTCCCGGCCAGATCCACCGAACCTCCCGTCACGGTGATATGGCCGCCCGCCTCGCCTGCGGTGGCGGCAAGCGCCGCTGAACTTTGCACGGTACCCTGATCGCCCGCAGTCAGGAAAATCCGCCCGCCGGACGAGGCAACGCCGGTCGCCTTGATCACGGCATCGGTATTACCCGCCAGTGCATAGACATTGCCGCCGTTGGCGCGCATTTCCACTTGCGCGGCCCGCACCGTTCCTGCGTTGACGACGCCGGTATCCGATCCGCCGATCCGCACCGAGATCGTGCCGTTGCCGCCCGCATCATCGCTCATCAGCACGTCGTAGCCAGCAGCCAGCCCTACGGTGCCCTTGCCCGCGCTGATCGTGCCCGCATTCTCCACCCTGCGGGCAATCAGCGCCACGTCTCCCTGCGCCGAGGTGATCGTGCCGTTGTTGATGATCGACGCGAGGCTGCCGCCCGCGAACACCATCGGCCCGCCGGAGAGGAAGCCCTTGTCGCTGACATCCTGCGTGGTCGCAACGAAATCCCCGCCCGTCACCACCTTGCCGCCGGAACCGATCACGACGCCCGAAGGATTGACCAGATAGAAGCTGCCGGTCGCGCTGACGGCACCATCGATCCGGCTCGCGCGGCTCCCAGTGACACGGCTGAGCGTTGCCCCCGAACCATTATCGATCGTAACGGAATTTCCGGCGCCCACCGAAAAGGAGTTCCAGTTGACGATCGCCGCTTTCGACGACTGGCTGACGGTAACATTCGTGGCGCCGGTGCGGATCGTCGCGCTGCCCGCCACGACCGTACCGCCGGAAGGCAAGCTGTCACCCGCGAACGCGGGCATCGGCACGCATGCCGTGGAGGAGAGCAGCGCAATACCCAAGCGCTTCACATGTTTCATCTGCCCGGCTGCCATCTGCCCGCCCTTTTCCCTCAAAGCCCGATATGGTCCAGGAGGGCGCGCTGCAGCGCACACGACTATAGCCGGAATGCTAAAATCGCCTGCTTGTGCATATCGGCCAACGAGCCCCACCTTTGGTTCCATGCACTTCGAGATGCGATGGAACGCAGAGTCATAAACCAGCGGGAAAGATCGCCTTCCACCCACAAATTCTTATATTTTCTGACAAAATCTGACATCGCCCACGAGTATGGCAGGGAGCGGACGCCGGGATTTGCATCCCCGGATCATCGGTATACAGAAAGTATTCCTCGCCACCGGAGCCGAACACCGTGCTTGATCTTAAGACCACGATGATAGCGCTGGCCTGTTCGGTCTCGATCCAGGGACTGATCTGGTTCGCTCTCTGGCACACCTGGGGCCGCACGCGTGAAATCCGCAATCTGGCGCTCGGCTTCGGCGGTATTGCCGCCGGTGTTCTGCTGATGGGATTTCGAGGGCCGTCACCGCCCGCCTTCGTGCTCATTGCCGATAACTTCGTGGTGAAGCTGGGCTGCGTGCTGTTCGCCGTCGGCCTGGCGCAGTTTCTCCGCAGGCCTTATCCGCGCTGGTTCGGACCGACCTGGCTCGTGCTCTTCACCGGCCTCTTTGCCGCCGCGCTCGCCCTCGCACCGGACGACGTGTCATGGCGCGTCCATGTCGCTACACTGTTCTGCCTGACGCTGGTCTTGCCGCTCTGCCTGAAACTGGCGGCGGACCGGGAACATCCCGCATTGCTGCGCTGGATCGCGATCAGCGTGATCGGGGAATACATGATCGCATGCCTCGCCCAGAGCGGGCTGGCGATCGCGGATACGCTCAACCACCGGCAGCAGCACATATTGACCAACGGCAACGCCTGGTTCTTCCTTCAGGCCAATCTCTTCATCAGCGGGTTGTTCGCCAGCTTCCTGTTTATGATCCTGGGCCGCCTTTCGAACGAGCTGCGGCACAAGAACGATGCCCTTTCGGCCGAGATCGAGCGGCGCCAGCAGCTCGAAATGAAGCTCGCCACCAGCCTGCAGTCCGAAAAGCTCGCGCGGGAAGAACAGAAACAGTTCCTGCGCATGGTCAGCCACGAATTCCGCACCCCGCTGGCCATGATCCAGCGGGCAGGAGAAATGATGGGCATATTGCTGGCACCGGTCCCGAATGCTGTGAACAGCCGCCTCACCGCCATCGACGAAGCGGTGCAGCGCCTGTTGACCCTGCTCGAACGTTTTCTGGCCCTCGACCCAAGCGAAGACAGTGTCCTGCGGCTCGAACAGATCGACATTGCCGCCATGCTGGCCGAAGCACGCGATCACTTCGCGGTCATGGACGTTCAGGCCCGCATCCACCTCGATGCGGAACCGGCCTTGCCCTCCTATTGCGGGGATCCGGACATGCTGCAGACCGTGATGATCAACCTGATCGACAACGCGCTGAAATATTCACCGGAGGACCGGCCAATCCATGTCTCGGCCAGACAGACGGACAAGGCTCTGGCGATTGCCGTATCGGACGCCGGGATCGGCATTCCCGCGGAAGACCGCGACAAGATCGGCAAGCGGTTTTTCCGCGCGCCGAACACCACGTCGACCGCGGGCACCGGGCTCGGCCTCTACAATTCGCGGCGCTTGCTCTCCTACCACCACGGCCATCTGGCGCTCGAACCGTCGGACAGCGGCGGTGTCGTCGCAACCGTGCGCCTGCCCCTGCCGGAAGCCGTCCTGTGATACAGATCCTCGTCGTCGAAGATGAGCCGCGCCTGCGTGCGGATCTGGTGGATTACCTCTCCATGCGCGGCTTCGCCGTTCGCGGGGCGGATAGCGCGGCACGGTTCCATGCCCTGCTGCAGGACGCGCTGCCCGATGTCGTCCTCATGGATGTGGGCCTGCCCGACGGCGACGGCTTCGATCTTACGGCGAAGCTGCGCGCCAACCATGATTGCGGCATTATCATGCTGACGGCGCACGGCGGGAGCGATGCCCGCATTCGCGGGTTCGAAAGCGGCGCGGACATCTATCTGGTCAAGCACAGTCCGCTCAAGGAAATCGAAGCGGCGATTGTCAGCCTGTGCCGCCGCCTCAACCGCACCGCCGCACCCGCTGCGCGCCCCTCGGCATGGAGCCTCGATCCCAGGCGCTGGACCATCCTCTCGCCCGAGGGGCATAGCGTCACGCTGACAGCGTCGGAGCTTGCTTTCCTGAACATGCTGATGCGCCAAGACGGCGAGCCGTGCGGACGCGCTGAACTGGCCACGGCCGTCGCGCGGCCGCAAACCTCGTTCGACGACCGCCACCTCGATGCCGTCGTCAGCCGGCTGCGCAAGAAAATCGAAGCGGAGACAGGCGAAAAGTCACCGATCCGCGCAGCTTACGGTGTAGGCTATGCTTTCAGCGCCCCTGCCCAGGTTCTTGAGATTTAGATGTTTGGTCCTAGGCTACGTGGACAAATTCGCGGCCCAAGGGGCGGTGGCGATAGGCGCTGGCAAGATACGAGCGGTTTGATAGGCTGTGGGTATGTTGCCGACCCGCACCCTGACCGGCTCACTTGTCGTCGATGGGGATGATTACGAGTGGGAACTTCGCCGTGAGCCGCAGTGGTGCACCGCTGACGGTTGGCAGGGTATGCAGGTTGCAATTCGTGTCACAAAGGCAGGTGGCCGAGAGGCGCTCCTTCAATTTCCAATGCCCCAGAAAGCCGCTCAGCGCGCCCGTGGCAATCGACATCGTCCGCAATTACATCAAGCAGAGTTGAAGGCTGCCGTTAGGCTTGCGCTGTCAGGCGGATGGGATCCGTATGCACGCGGGAAGCCTTTTTACGTTGACGTTCCAACCGGTCATTAATTCAAGGCTGCTTTTTGGAGGCAGGCTTGAGCAGAAGCGATCTCACTGAAGCGGAATGGCGCATCTTGAAGGACTTACTGCCGATCGAGCCTGAGAACCATGGTCGCGGCAGGCGTCCCGAGCAGAACCGTTCGATCGTCAACGGCATACTCTGGCGGCTTCGGTGCGGCGCTCCGTGGCGCGATGTCCCGCCCAAATACGGCAGTTGGAATACAATCTACCGGCGGTTCCGGCGTTGGAATGAGGCCGGAGTCTGGGAGACCGTGGCGGTGACGCTGGCAGAGGTCATGGCGGACAGCGGCCACTACAGCATCGACAGCACCACAGTCCGCGCCCATGTCTCGGCAGCGGGCGGAAAAGGGGGACTCAGAGCCAAGCCATTGGCCGATCCAAAGGCGGCATGACGACCAAGATCGTGGCGCTGACCGATGCCTTAGGCGACCTCGTGCGCTTCGTCTTGTTACCGGGCCATCGTTTCGACACGATCGGTGTCGCACCTCTGATTGAGGGGCACGAATTCGGGGCCTTGCTCGGTGACAAGGCCTACGACTCCAACTGGATCGTTGAGGACCTCAACAGGCGTGGGGCCAAGGTCGTGATCTCACAACGTCCCGCTCGGGCGCTCAAACTCCCGGTCGACGCCGAAGTGTACAAATGGCGGCATCTGATCGAAAACTTCTTCTGCAAGCTCAAGGAGTTCAAACGTGTCGCCATGCGCGCCTGCAAAACCGATCACAGCTTCTCAGCCATGATCTATCTGGCCGCCCCCATCATCAATTCCCGGTGAATCCCCACAGGCCCTAGTTCCGATCGTTCTTTCCTTGCCCTGATTTGGAATCTGACCACCCGCCATCGAGATTTTGAAGGGCAATCGAGATGAAACCGTCGAATGCTCGGGCCTGCGCGCTTGGCACGCTTGTCTCAAAGATCAGAGAAACTCGGCTGCATCGAGGATTTTACCGCAGACGGTTTCGCCATCGCGACTGTCGGAATTGGCGATCGCGCCGACCGAGAAGCCATCGGGCAGCACGGCCATGCAGCTGTGGATCGCCCGTCGCGGGCGCTCGCGCCGTGAAAACAGGTCACCGCCATGCCAATAGCGGTTCCGGGTCCGATCGCTCGAACCGTTCGAAGTACGGTCCCAGCCCAGCTTGCGGACGGTACGCGCGAAACAGGCCCCTTGCGAAAGCAGCCGCCGGTCCAGCGGCCAGTTGTTGGCTGAATTGCAGTCCGCGCGGCCAGCGATCCTGGCGAGGTGCGAAGCCGAGAGCCGCCAGCCGGCGTGCGCGCCGCAGTTTTCCTGGCTCCCGTTGAAGGGAGAACCGGCACCCGTGGAATCAGTCCAGTCATAGGCATAGGCATGGCGCGCGGATGGCGGTTCCACGCAGCTTGCCTGTTCGACTCCGCTGGGGGCGAAGATGTGTTCGCCGGCGAACAGGCCGAACAGTGCGCCGTGATTGGCCTTGCGAACGTCCGATCCGTCGCCGCCTTGCGACATGCGCCACAGCTTGGGCACGATGATGCGGAACAAGGCATAGTTGGAATTCTTGTAGCTGTAGTTCTCTCCGGCATATTTGTCCGGCCCGAGAAAGCGCTGCGCCACTCCCTTCCCAACCGCGAACCTGAGGCCGTCCCAGTCATTGCCCCACGGGCCTTCATTGCCGTTGGCCTTCAGTCTGTCGAACCGCTGTCCCATGCCTGAGGTATGCGTGAGCAATTGCCGGAAGGTGACGCTTTGGCCCTCGCGAAAGCCGCGCCCCCTGGCCCACCCGGCGGGGAGGTAAGGCGCGACCGGTTCCTCGATCGTCAGTCCGTTCGCTTCGAGCGCCTGCAGCACCGCGATCGCGGTGATCGATTTCGAAACGCTGGCGACATTGGCTCTGGTGCGCGGCCCCCATTCCTTGCGCCCATCGGCATCGCGCCGGGCGAGCCTGGACACCAGTGTGCGCCGGACTTTGCCATGCCGGGCGATCGCGATCGAATACCCCACGAACTGGCGCTGAAACTCCTGCGTGAGGCGTTGCTCCAGCTGGTCCATCCGCGCCTCCTGGGCGGAGGCCGGTGCCGCCGCGGCGAGACCAATGGCGAGGGCGCAGAAACTGGCAAGACGGGTGTGGCGCACGAGGTGTCTCCTGATCGTATCGAATGGGAGCAACGCTGCGCCGATCGCTTGCCAGCGTCATCGGTATGCTTGCCCAATTTTCGCACCGGGCACTCCCAACTTTGGCGGAGTACGGCGAAGGGGCGTTCGCGCGTAGCAGCTATCGTCCGGTTTCGGCAGCAGGTTCGCCGATGATCCAGGGCTGTTCCCTGAGCTTCAGCAGAACAGCCAGCCGGTTTTCCGCTTCGAGCTTTTGCAGAATCGCGGACACGTGGTGCTCGACCGTGCGCTGCGAACGCGACATCTCGTCAGCGATCTCGGCATTGCTCAATCCTTCAGCGAGATATTCAAGGACGGTCATTTCCTTGGCGGTCAGGCCAAAGGGGTTTTCCCGCGCCGCCTTGTATGGCCCGCGCGGCAGGATGACGTCATCACGCTTCAGCCCCCGGCTTTCCAGCAGTTCCGTCAACCGCGCAACTACGGCTTTCGCGCCCTGGCGGTGCAAAGCCGCAAAGCCGGATGAAACCGTTTGCGGACTGTCCGCAAGGCCGAAGCAGAGATTGGCGAAATAGTCTGCACCGAGCCGGGCGAACGCCATCCCGGAGGCGGAAAAATCGCCGCCGAGCGCCGGGCCGAAGGCCGTATCGCTTGCGGTTCTGACCGGTACGGCCTCCCGTCCCAGAAGCCTTTGCCAGAAGGCATATTCGGCGGCCGTCCAGAGACTGAAACAGCACGCATCGATGCGATCCAGGCCGCCTAGCGCATCTGCCGCCAGCGCTTCCGATCCCGTCAGCCAGGCGCGTTCGGCCATCCCGATCAGCACCGGGATGCAATACTGCACTTCGCCGGTAGCAAGGGCGTCCTTGTGCGCTTTGGCCAGCAGCCTTGCCGCGTCGTCCTCACCCATGCGGACTTGCGCGCGGGCGAGCATGATCCGCGCTGGCAGCTTCATCAGCAGCGTCTGGCCCGGCGTCCCGATCACCGACCGGCAGATATCCTCCGCTTCCTGCAGGCGCCCCTGTTCGAGGCGCAACTGTGCCTGACGGCCGAGCAGATAGAATGTCCAGCTGTCGAGATCGTGCTTGGTATCGAAGGCGATACCCCGGTCGAGGATCGTTTCGGCAAGCGCCAGCCTGCGCATGTCGACGGCGTATTCGGACAGATTGGTGAACACGCGCGCTGCGTCTTCGTGCAGATTGTTTTCAAGCGCCATGCCGAGGCTGCGTTCGAGTTCTGCGATCCCGGCCGGATCGCCCAGGAACATCCGCGCGGTCCCGATATTGTTGAGCGCGTGGACCTCGACGCCGGCTTTCGCCTGCCCGGCAATGCAAGCCACGGCGCGTTCGCCCCATTCGATGGCCTCCTCCATGCGGCTCGACAGCATGTGCATCTGCGACCGCATCGAATAGGCGAGTGCGAGCAGGCCAGTATCCTCGATCTGTTCGAGCAGGTTGATCGCCTCGTCGAGATAGCGGTTCGCCTGCACCGCCTCGCCGCGATACCAGTGGAGGCGCGAGAGATGCCGTAAATTGTCAGCGATCTTCTCCTTGCGCCCGAGTGCCCGCCACATGGTCAGCGCATGGCGCCGCGCCTCGATCACCCGGTCGTCGATACGGTGCGATATGGCTGCCTCATAGGCCCAGCTCTCGTAAAGCTGCGCGGCTTCTTCCGGTTCGGCCTCGTCGATATAGGCGAGTGCGGCCTCCAGGTAATCGGCGGCTTCCTTGTGCGCACCGAGCCGTGCCGCTTTTTCCGCCGCAACCGGGCCGAATTGCAGCACGCGCGCAGCATCGCCTGCGCCGCAAGCGTGGTGCAGCAATTCGCCGGTATCGTACCGTTCCGGGCTTTCGAGCATCATCACCAGGTGCTGCTGGTGCAGATTGCGCTTGTCGATCGAGGAGCAGCGATTGCTGGTAGCAAGACGCGCCAGTTCGTGGCGGAAGCGCAGGCGGCCGTCCGAATCCTCGATCAGGATGGCAAGATCGCAGCAGTCCTGCAGCAGCCGCTCATGATCCTCGATCCAGCGGCAGTGCAACGCCGGATCGATGGGCACCGGGATGACGCTGAGCGCCTCGATAAAAGTGATGTGCGCTTGCGGCAGCCGGGCAAGGCGGCTGTTGACCGCATCCTGCACCGAGACGGGCACAGCCTTTCCGGCCTCCGGGCTGGCAAGGATTTCGGACAGGAAAAAGGGATTGCCGCCGGTGATGGCGAGCAGGCTTTCGGCATCGCGTCCGCTCTCACCGGCAAGGCGCGCGACTGCCGCGAGCGAGAGCGGATGCAGTTCGATCCGGTCCATCTGATTGCCCGGAATGTCGCCAAAAACCTGCAGCAGAGGGTGGTTCCGTCCCAGCTCGTCGTTGCGGTAGCTGATGATCAGCAGCACCGGGCAAATGGTAATCCTGCGGCTGAGGAAGCGGATGAAATCAAGAGTCCCGGCATCGGCCCAATGAACATCCTCCAGGATCAGGACGGCCGGATGCGGGCGCTCCGCCAGATGGGCGAGCAGCCGGGAGAACAGCGCCGTGCCTCCGGCGGTGTCCCAGTCATCCCCCAGTCCGCCCAGCATGGCAGTGATATCGAGCACCGGGCCAAGCGGGCGCGGGGTCAGCAAGGGATCGCACATGCCCCAGATACACTCGCAGTCATCGGCCAGTCCGCTGGCGAATTCGCGAAGAAGCGCCGTCTTGCCGATCCCCGCCTCGCCACCGATCGCGACGACATGGCCGCCCTTTCCGGCCGCAGCAAGCAACGCGGCGAGCCGTGCCAGTTCGTTGTCCCGTTCGGCAAGCATGGCCTGAGTTTGCCGCATAATTCCCGGACGAAACAGTCCTGGCCCAAAAATTGGGTGCGCCAATCGTGAAAATTGGGGGGCCCTACCGACGTGGGCCGGAACCAAAACACTAGAGTGCGCGGGACTATCCAAGTGGGAGAGGTGGAAGATGCGGCGCAGAACTTTGGCCTTATTGCCGGTTTTCGGAATTGCTCTGGCTGTTGCTGGACCGGCCAAGGCCGGTCCTTACCTGCGGCTGGATGGCGTGGCCGATGAACGCAAAGGCACCATTTCCCCCCACTGTGCCGCTGCCGACGCCGAGCATCGCCGCTGGATTGATCTTCTGTCCGTCGGATCAGGTGCGCAACGGCAAGCCACGGATGGCGGTGCGGGCCACCTCACCATCAAAGTACGCGCTGCCCGCTCGCTGAAAGCGATCAAGGCCATGATGGCGTGCGGCAGGAAGCTCGATCTCACCTTGCGCGAGGGCGGGCGGAAGTACCGCCTTTCGAACGTGTCCATTGGCGGGGATCGGCCCGGGCAAAGCGGGATGACGGAAATCGACACGTTCACTCTGACCTTTTCCGCAATTCGACGCGAAAAGTGACGGCAACGAGGAATAGGAGGTGATTATGGGGAAGAGGGTTTCCGCTGCCATCGGGCTGGGTCTCGGCGGCATTGCGGCCGCTGTCACTGCGCAACAGGCGAACCCGCAATCGGTGGCGGCCAACCGCACGCAAGTGGTCCGGCCTTCGGATCTCAACGCGCAGGTGCCGCAGGATGCGGTGCTTCTTCGCCATCGGGACACATCGGAATTACTGCAGGCGGTGCCGGTGCAACGCCGCCGTTCCCTGCAGGCGGTGCGCGCGCAACCAGTGATCGAATTGGCGCAGGGCACGGCTGATATGCGCCCGGTTCTGGCGAACCGCGCTTCTCCGGCCAATCTGGCGGCACGGCTGCGCGCGGCGCCACAGCTTGCTGCCGTGCAATCCGATGCATTCGAGGTCGCAGAAATCCCGAAGGGGCTTCTGGTCCGTCAATACCTTTCCTATTCGCTCAAACCTGGCGCCTGCGGCGATCCGGAAAGCCGCCGGGCCGTGGCCAAACAAGGCATCCAGTGCTTTACCCGCAGCACTACGGCCGAACGCAATCGTGCCTTCACAAGCAGCGAGGCCTCAGCACGCTTCGTGGCCGACAGGAGGGAGCGCCAGCGCGCACTGGCCGAAGCCGGGCGGGCGGAGACTGAACAGCGCGCGCAGATCAAGGCCGACATCGCACAGCTGCGCGGGTATTTTCGCGATCCGGCACAGCGCGCGCAGATCGAGTCCCGGATCGGTGCGGCGGAAACCGCCCGCCTCGAAGCGCTGGATGACGAGGGCCTGCAAGCCGAGATGGTCAACACCGCCGAGGTGGAGATCGAGGAAGTGATGTTCGTGCCCAATACCGCGGCACACGATCTGCGGATCAAGGCACGGCCCGGCTTCGGCCAGTCCAGTCCGCCTCGGCGCAATAGCGGAAACGGCCAGACTTTTGCCGGAACAGCCGGGCCACAAGGCAGCGCATTGCCGCCAGCACACAGGCGCGGTCCCGATGGCCTGCGCACTGGGCCGGGGCCACGGACAAGTGCGACCGGTTTCGCCGCGCGCGAGCCGCTGGATATTTCCGAGGACATCGCGATCGGCCGGGAGATCTATCTTACCGGCTTCACCTATGGCCGCGAATATGAGTGGCGCAGGCGGGTTTCCATCACCATCGCCTGGTGCTTCACCGGGTGCCGCCGGACCTACTATGTCGAACCCTATGCCGGGTTCAGTTATGGCTTCGGCCTGCGCTTTCCGATCCGGATGAAAGGAACCTATCAATACCGGCACCGGAACGGCAACGAGCGTGCAAAATTCGTGCCGCAATTCGTGCCGGTCAATGGCGGGCCGCAGGATTATTCGCAGGCAGGTATTGCCAATTCGCAGCTGTTCGGCGGGCAAGAGCTTGTGGCCGAGGCGAAGGTCTATTCCGGCCTGCTCTATAAGCTTCCGCGAGGGCGGCAGGGCGATCTTAGCCTGTTCGACATCGGCCTTGATCTGACCGATCGCCTGCCGGCGCCTTTCAAGAACGGGCAGTTCACGCCTCCTGCTCCGGGAAGCACGACTCCACCCCTCTCGCGCGCTTTTGAATCCGTCGACCTGCTGCTCAATCGCGGCAACTTCGGCGTAGTTGGTGCGCGCGTGCATCCGGCAGTCAAGCTGGAGCTGTTTTCCGATGGGCTGAGTTTCGTCCTGCACGATCGCGTGGCGAAGAGCCGGCGCGTCATGAAATCGTCCGGCCAGAGCTATCCGCTAAAGGTGAACGCCAATCACGTCAGCCGCTTTTCGGTAGGCGATCCGGTGTACAATCTGGGCTTCCAATTGACGCCCGGGCTGATCGGCCGTGCTTTTGTCGACATCGGCCTGTGGTCCAACCATTGGGACTGGCCCGTCTGGTTCCCGCAGCTGACCGTGCATCTTCCCCCCGATGGCGTAGATTTCACTTGCCATGCGGGCACGGCCTGCAGTCACCGGTACCGGATGCAGGCCGACTACTGGCGTGCGCCGGTGCGCGTCAATCCGCCGCCTCCACGGACCAATCCAGCACGGTAACGGACGCTGAACAATAGGGGCGGAAAGCCCGGCAGATCGCTTTTGCCGGGCGCACCAACGCCGGTCCTGCAAGCGATCTGCATCTGCACGCCCGCAAAACTTCGGGGGAGGCAATATCCGCCAAGAACTTGCTATTGCGAATTATTATTATTAGAGACCGCCCTCGAAAGAGGGGTATATGATCAAAATTCGCATTCACCATCTGCCGGTAACGCTTGGCCTGATCGCCGCACCGCCCGCGGTATCGGCGGCAGAGACTGATGCAGACACCGCGCCAGAGATCATCGTGACCGGCCGCGCCGAAACGCTGTACCGGGTGGGGGAAACCACTGCGGGTAAGCTGCCGACCGATCCCTTGGTGTCGAGCCAGGCGATTACGGTGATTACCGATGACCTGATCCGCGATCAGGGCGCACGCGATGCGCAGGATCTCTATCGCGACATCTCCGGCGTGACGGTCTTCAGCTATGCCGGTGTCACCGCCCGCGGTTTTCGTCAGGAAGAGAACTTCTACGATGGGCTTCGCGGCGATCCCTATTCGGGGTTCTCGGTGCCGCAGACCTTCAACATCGAGCGTGTCGAGTTCCTGAAAGGCCCGGCGGGCATGCTCTATGGGCAGACCGCGCCCGGAGGCCTGTTCAACTATGTGACCAAGAAGCCCTCGTTCGAGCGGTCAATCGAACTGCGCGGTGTCCTTGGCACCCGGGACCGCATAGGCGGCTCGGCAGAGGCGACGGGGCCGCTGACCGGCAACATTGCTGCGCGCGCGGGCGTCTTTTACGAATCCAGGGACGATTTCCGCTGGAACGCGGACAGCAAGACGCTGATCCTCGATACCGGGCTGAAAGCCGATTTCGATATCGGCTCCCTCACGCTGCAAGCGACACGCTACGACATCGATCTTGGCGGCAACCGCCTGCGCGGCGTACCGGCAGACGATGACGGCAATTTTCTGGCCAGCCGGCACTGGAACCACAACGAAGCCAGCGACTTCCTCTGGCTCAAATCCAATGTGGCTCAGGCCCTGCTGGATCTGAACCCCACTGACAACCTGCAGCTCGATCTCGCCCTGCGCTATATCGATGCCAAGGAAAGCCAGGAATACCATGAGCCGCGCGGCCTGTTCGATGCCGACGGTGACGGCATTGTCGATTCCACGATCCGCGAATTCCGCGATCAGTTTCGCACTTACGAAAGCTGGTCTTTCGGCGCCAATGCCATCTGGTCAGCCGATCTCGGCATGGTTCAGAACCGCGTGCTGGCCGGCATGGACTATTACGAGGACAAGGGATCGCTCAATTACTACCGCGCCCGGGGCACGACCAGCGCCGTGCCGGGGCTGCCCACCCCGCTCAAGCTGATCGATCCGGACTATGGCGTTACCGATCCCAGCACGTATGACCTGACGTTGATATATCCCGATAACCGCCCCACCCGCGCGCGCCGTATGGGCTTCTATCTGCTGGAAGAAGCAACGATCGGCCGGATCGTTGCTGTCGTTGGCGGGCGCTATGATGATTATCGCGACGAGTTGCAGGGCGATTCCTCTTCGGGCAACGCCTGGACCTGGCGGGCCGGTCTGACCTGGCGCGTGCGGCCCGACGTGTCGCTGTTCGGGCAATATGCCACCAGCTTCGAACCGCAATCCATCGCCCAGCAGGATCCCAAGGCTGGGGGCCCTTTCGATCCGCTGACTGGCGACATTTTCGAAGCAGGCATCAAGACCGCGCTGTTTGGCGGCAAGGTCCAGTCCAGTCTTTCCGCCTACCGTATCCGGCGCAGCAACGTGCTCCAGGCTCACCCGGATGGCGATCCGGGCAACGACGGCATCGACGATTTCGTGTCCTTCGGCGAAGTGACCAGCAAAGGCATCGATCTGGATCTGGCCGCCGATGTCACGCCCGACTGGGTCGTGACTGTCAACTATGCCTATAACGATACAAAGATCACCAAGGACAACGGTGGCGGCGGTTTCAGCTCGGCCATCGGCGACCGGTTCCCGAATGCGCCGAAACACCAGCTCGGATTCTGGAGCCGCTATCAGTTCCGCTCGACGGGGACAGCCGTGGCATTGGGCGGCGATTACGTCTCGGCGCGGCGCTCGATGAGCGATCAGCGCGTGAAGCCGTACTTTGTCTTCGATGGATCCGTGATCCAGCAGATTACGCCTGCCATAAGCCTGCTTCTGCGCATCGATAATATCTTCGACAAGACGTATGCCTCTTCCGGCTTCATCGACCGCACCGGCCACTTTCCGGGCAAGCCGCGCAGCGTCTTTGCGGAATTGCGCTGGAAGCTTTGATGACTGGCGTTGCCGGGCGCGCGCGCAGACAGCCAAAGCGTTCGCTCTGGTGGCGTGTCCATCAGTGGGCGGGGCTGCAGTTCAGCCTGTTTCTGGCCTTCATTCTGGCGACCGGCACGATCGCAACGCTTTCGCATGAGATCGACTGGCTGCTCACGCCCTCCATGCGGGTGACACCGCGGGAGGGGGCGCCGGCATCCTGGGGCGCCCTGGCGGAGGCGGCAGAGAAAGCCGCAGGAAATGATGCGCGCATAGAGTGGCTCCATGCTCCGCGCGATCCCTGGTTCGCCGCCGAAGCCGTTGCCGTTCGCGCCAATGGTGAGCGTTTCCGTATCGAAATCGATCCGTGGACGGCCCGCGTGCAGGGATGGGCGCCCTGGTTCAACGCGCAGCGCCTGTTCCGGGAACTGCACCGCCATCTCATGCTGCCGACGGCGATTGGCGTGCCCATCGTTTCCGCGCTGGCATTTCCGCTGCTGGCCTCCGTCGTGACGGCCTTCTGGGTCTACAAGAAGTGGTGGCGGGGCTTCCTGCGCGTGCCGCGCAGAAAGCCCGGGCGGCGCAACGATGGCCGCCGTTTCACCGGCGATCTGCATCGTTTTGCCGGTCTATGGAGCCTGTGGTTCGCCGCCCTGATCGGCGTCACCGGCGTCTGGTATTTTGCCGAGAAGATGGGCGCGGCCGCCCCGGTCCCGCAGCCACCCGTCGTCATGGCGCCGGCCAGGGCGAGCGAAACCCGCCTGGACGCGCTTGTCGCAATTGCCCGGCGCGGCTTTCCCGGCCTGCATGTCCGCGCGATCCGGTTTCCGGGCAGCAAGCCCGGCGGTGTGATCATAAGGGGGCAGGCCGAAGCTTTGCTCGTGCGCGACCGGGCCAATACCGTGATGCTCGATCCAGGCACTCAGGCCATCGTGAAGGTCGTTCATGGCAACGAGCTATCGCTCCACCAACGCATTTCCGAAGCTGCCGATCCTTTGCATTTCGGCACATGGGGCGGCTTACCGACGCGTATCCTCTGGTTCCTCTGCGGATCAGCCCTGACGGGGCTCGCTACTACCGGAGTAATCATTTACGCATTGCGCCTGCAGCAACAGACCGTCTCAGCGAAACGCGGCGGAATCGTAGCGGCCATGTGGAGTGGCATGGGTTTGTTGGCTTGGCCGTGCCTCGGGTTTTTGATCCTGGCTCTGGCACTTCTCGCAGCACGGTTTGTCGGGTGGAAGGTTTCGACTGTACAGCCGAGGGCTGCAACTCTACAGCAGCCCTAGCTCAGGACCACGCGTAATTTCCATACACGCTTGCGCGCTGGCTACGGGAAAAGGCGATGCAAAGGACAGGTGATGGTTCATGTGTACTCCCAGATAATGGACGCCGCATTCCCCACCTGAACCAAGGTCATTCCTGCCCCGCATCATTGTACAAGTACCGGTCACTTCTTCTGTTCGCATCACGTTTTGCAGATCGTCATCAATGCCGCGCCCTGTCATTTTCAGATAGGCCTCACGCTCGGTCCAAAGGCGCAGAACCAGTTGGTCTCGGTCCTCCTCAGGTAGGCGGCGGACCTCTTCCAACTCGTCTTCACGCAAGAACAGTTCGGCGAGAGCCAAGCTGTCGGCCAAACTGTCGGCCAAACTGTGCAAGGGCTCGGCATCTATGCCCACCGGACACCTGGCAAGTCCCACAGCGTGCAGCGCGCGGCTATGGCTGACGCTGAAATGGAAGGTCGCGCCCGGAACGAAAGGCTTTCCCTTGTCCGTCCGTACAATATCGACATTGCCGGGCCCGCAGCCCAGCACCCGCGCCAGGACCATGCGCGTCAAACCGGAAGACAGCCTCCGCCGCATGCGGTCTTCCGCGAAGCGCTTGGCATCCGCTCTTGCCGTTTCCTCTGCCGACAGAGCGGCGGTCAGCTCGTCGTGAGCCGGCTCCCATTCCGCGAACGGGAACAGGAACACAACCCCGCCCACGGCCGGTATATCGACGGAGGGCAAGTTCGGCCCGCTCACGCCGAGCACGGATAGGCTCACGCCTCATTCCGCCGCACAGGCGACGGCAGGAGCCGCTTGCTCCGCAGAGGTCTGACGAAGGGAAACCGCGATTTCCTCTGCCCTGGCGGGGAGAACCGACAGCAGAGAATCGCTCAGGCCATGCGTCGCCTCGCAGCAGCCCTGAAGATAGATGCCGACATCGCACAGAGGCGTGGCAGGCAGGCGGTAATCGCGCGCGGGCGCCAGGCTTTCAAGGCACGGCGCCATAGCATCCAGAAACGCTGCCGAGGGCGTATGCCGGTAACCGGTGGCCAGAACGACACCATCGAAACGCCGCATGTCATGAGAGCCATCGTCCAGATTGCGCAAGTCAAGCTGGAGCTGCCCATCCTGCGCACGGGCTGCAAGAACCTCATGCCGGGGTGAAAGCCGGTGGCGTTCATCCTTCATGACTTTCTGCTGATAGAACGTGTCGAAGATTTCCTCGATGAGGTCGTTGTCGACGACCGAGTAATTCGTGCTGCTGAAATCGCCGACAAGCTGCCGCCGCTCTTCCAGCGGACGGTGGAAGAAATAGTCCGTATAGTCGGCATTGAAAATCTCGTTGACGAAAGAGCTGCTGTCGGCCGGGCGCAGCGTTGAAGCGCGGGCGATAAGATCGACGGCCACGCCCTTGCCATGCAGATCCAGGAATATTTCAGCGGCGCTCTGTCCGAAGCCCACCACCGCGACGCGCTCTGCCTTGCCCAGCCGGTCCGCAGCCGAAAGATAGCGGCTGGAATGAATGACCTGGGCATGCCCGTTCAATCCTGCAAAAGCATCCGGCACGCAAGGTTGCCCGCCCGTAGCGATAACGACGTTGCGGGCCAGCCAGTACCTTTCCTGCCCATGCTGATCGCGTGCATGGACACGGACATGCCGGACCCGGCCATGATCCCATTCGGGCTCTATCGCCAGAACCTCCTGCCCATAGGAGCATTGCGCATCAAAATGGCCTGCAGCCCAACGCAGGTAATCGTTGAACTCACGCCTGCTCGGGTAAAACGTGCGCGTGTTGATGAAGTCCTCGAAACGCCCGTGCTCATGCAGATAGTTCAGAAAACTGAACGGGCTGGTGGGTTTGCGCATGGACACCAGATCCTTGAGGAAACAGATCTGCATCCGGCTGCCATCCAGCAACATGTCGCCGTGCCACACAAAGTCAGGGTGTCTTTCCAGGAAATGGCAAGACAGGCCATTGCCCGCTTCCTGCATGGCGATGGCCAATGCCAGATTGGAAGGGCCAAAGCCGATCCCGACACAATCCAGCGGCTCTGCGGTCTGCGATGAAGTCATGATGAAATGCTCCTGTTATGCTGGTCCAGCTACGGCAGCTTTGAAGGGACCGGTTCAGATGCGGGGAATCCACAGCCGTTCCGCGAAGAAACGCTCACGAGAAAGCGAGACGAGAAGTGCGCGTTTGTGAGGAAAATCGAATTCCTTGACTTTGGCGAACCCGCCCCGGTCAAGATTGCGGATCTGCTGATGGTGATCGGCGGCAGGCTCACCGACGACGCGGCGCGTCCTGGGATCGGACAACAGAATGTAATGGACGATCGAGGGCATCCAGGCGGTGATGTAGTCGCGCCCGCGCACGTCTTCCTCGCCGATCAGAACATGCCAGCCGCGATCGTAGTCATCGGCATCGTAGTGCGGGCCCAGACGGTTTTCTTTCGCCCAGTACACTTCGAAATAGCCGAAAGGCCGGTCATCCAGGCTTGCGATGAGCGGCGCAGTGTGCGGATCGGCCAGAAGCCCCTGAAGATAGGTGCGATGATAATCGAGATCGCCTTCTTCAAGCCAGAAACGCGCGATGCGCGGATCGTTCTGCCAGCGGTGATAGAGCGCAAGATCGCGTTCGATATCCAGCAGACGCAGCGACAAGGTCTTGCCGAGCCAGGGAATACGGCGGGCATAGACAATGCCTTCCCGAACCGGCGGGCGCCGGGGGTGATACCGTCCATCCGTCATGATGCGGCATTCAGGATAGACGCCGCCCGGCCTGCCCGGCGGGCGCAGCCAGAGGTCCGGTATCTGATACAGCGCCGAGGCCGAGGCCCGCCATTGCGATGCACCGTCCTGCCACAGGGCACCGTCCCGCCACAGGCGGTTTCGAAGCTCCTCCTCCTCGATCTCCACGGCCAGATCCGGCGGGTCCCCGGCCATGGCGAATGCAGCCTCCAGCGCCGCAAGCGCGCAGATCCGGTCACGCTCCGGCCCGCCAGGACTGCGTTCCATTTTCAGGACGGATGAAGCCCCCTGCCCTGTCAGCGTCCAGCGCTGATCCGCACCGTCATCGAGAGACAGCGACAGGCGCTCTCCATCCTGGCGCACCTGCGGGACATGGCCGCCGCCGACATCTCCCTGAGAGGCTTCGGCGCGCCGTTCAACAGGTGCTACGGACAGAACAGGTTGATCGTTCATACCTTAAATCTCCCGGTCACAGCACCGTTTGCGCATTGCGGACCGCCTCCCTGCCGCCCCACGGCGACAGGGTTCCGGCGTCACATTGCAGCACGCGGTCGGCCACATGGAAAAAGCGGTCATCATGACTGATCGCGATGATCGTGCGCCCTTGCGCGCGCAGTTCCGGCAGCAGTTCCTCGTAAAAGAAGCGGCGGAACACCGGATCCTGATCGGCGGCCCATTCGTCGAGCAGCAGCACCGGCCTTTGCTCGACCAATGCGCTCAGCAGCGCCAGCCGCTTGCGCTGGCCCTGCGACAACTGGATGTCGGACAAGCGGCTGTCTTGAATGGAGACTTTTCCGGAAAGACGCAGGCGGCGCAGAAACGCCTGGGCGAGCGCCTCGTCCAGTTGCCCGCCGGGCCCGACCAGCCGCTCGAAGAGAAACGGCGAAGAGAATACCGCGCTGACCTGTTCGCGCAGACAGTGGCGTTCGGCATCGGTTATCTGCCGCCCCGACAACCGGATACTGCCGCCCGCAGGCTTGCGCAGCCCCGCCAGGATCGACATGAGCGTGGACTTGCCGCTGCCGTTTCCCCCGACGATGAAGACCGTCTCGCCTCTCTCGATCGTCAGATCGACAGGCCCCAGCCGGAAGCCTTTCTCGCCATTGGCCGCCGGATGCTCGAAAACGATGCCGCGCAGTTCCATGAGCGGCGTTCCGGCAGAAGCGGCCCGATCTGCCGGAAGCTTGGGAGTACCGTCAGCAAGAGGCGCATGGAAGTGGGCGCGGTATTGTTCCAGCCGCAGCGCCTCCACCCTCGCCAGCGCGACATTGCCGGCCAGCAGGATCGGCAAGGTTCCGACCAGTTCATTGAGCGGCATTCGCAGAAACATCAGGACCAGCACAAAGGCGGCAATGTTCGCAGCAGGCAGCCCAAGCATGGTCCCAGCGACAAAGATGCCGGCCATGACCCCGAGGACGAGCATGGACGTCCAGCTCAGGCTCAAGGCCCAGTAGCGGTCGGCATGGGTTTCCGTCACGCGTGCGTGTTCGGCCGTTCTTGCCACATCTTCGCGGTGGAAGATCTGCCGGCGCCAGCCGTTGAGCGCCAGTTCGTGCCGCCCTTCGATCGCGCCGCGGTAAGTTTCCATCAGGCGGTCGTCGGTCGCGCGCACTTCCATCATCAGAGCGCGCATCCGCAGCACCCAGCGATAGGCGACGGCAGCGGCGGCACCGATCAGCCCCGCGCTGAACGCGAAAAGCGGAAACGAGAGCCAGGCAAGATAGCAAAAGCCGCTCAGCAGCATGATGGCATTGGCGAACAGCAGCGGCAGCCGGTTGAACGCCTGCCCCACCGCGACAATGTCCTTGGCCAGCGTCGCATAGAGCGCAGGCGCCCCGATCGCGTCCAGCCGCTCCAGGCCGGTATCCATGATCCGCTTGACGGTTTCCACGCGCATATCGCTGACGACGCGATGGCCGAGGCTTGTCAGCATCGATTGCGACAGAAAGCCGCACGCGAACACCGCGACAAGCAAGGCCGCCATAAGACCGAGCCTTTGCGTATCGAACGGGAGCGTTCCGGCGACGAGCGCATTGATCACCGCGACAAGCGCCAAACCGGAGACCGCTCCGCCAGCCCCCAACAGCATGGCGACCGGGATGCGCCAGCGGAAGCGGCGCAAGAGAGACAATACCAGGCTCATAGTGTCTCCAGCAGATTGCTCATGAAAGCCAGGTCTGCTGCAGCATCCACGGGAGCGTGCCCATCGATCAACTGCCCCATGTCCCGCACGGTCGGCGCGCGAAACAGGCTCTGCAGCGGCAGTGCGACACCGAATTCCTTGCCGATCCGGGTCTGCAGCCGCGCCAGCCGCAAGGAATGCCCCCCGACCTCGAAGAAATTATCGGTGACACCGAAGCCCGTGCGATCCAGCACGTCATGCCAAAGCGCCAGAAGCCGCGTTTCCGTTTGGCTCACCGGCTGATCCTGCAAAGTGGCTACCGCAGCCTCTGCCGCAATCGCGGGCAAGGCGGCACGATCCACTTTGCCGCTGGCATTGAGCGGGAAACTGTCCAGAACGGCCCACAAGTCCGGGATCATGTAGCGCGGCAGACAGGCCTCCGCATGGGAGCGCAGTTCCGCCACACTCTGGCCCGCCGGTGCCAGAACATAGGCCGCCAGCGTCACTTCACCTGTGGCATCCGCGCGCGCCGTTACGACGGCCTGCGACACGGCCTCGTGCCGTTCGAGAACAGCCTCGATCTCGGCCGGCTCCACCCGGTATCCGCGGATTTTGACCTGATGGTCGCGCCGCCCCAAAAATTCGATGGAGCCATCCGGGCGCCGCCGCACGCGATCTCCGGTTCTGTAAAGACGGGCACCGCTTCCCGCACCGGCGAAAGGATCGGGCCGGAAAGCCTCCGCGGTCAGCGCGGGATCGCCCACATAACCGCGAGCCAGTCCCTCACCGCCGATCCACAATTCACCCACC
Organism: Novosphingobium beihaiense; assembly: GCF_022832375.1. Lineage (GTDB taxonomy): Bacteria > Pseudomonadota > Alphaproteobacteria > Sphingomonadales > Sphingomonadaceae > Novosphingobium > Novosphingobium beihaiensis. Next base: position 50,272 of record NZ_JALHLG010000029.1, on the reverse strand, counting down.
ACTCCCGGCGGAACCGGCTCCATACGGTCATCGAGGATATAGAGCACGGTATTGGCAATGGGCGCGCCGATAGGGACGCTCGCCCCGCTCGCTTCCCCTTCCTTCACAGGAAAGGCGGAAGACCAGACGGTCGTTTCGGTAGGGCCATAGACATTGATGAGATCGACGCCCCGCTCCAGCAGCCGCGCGGCGAGCGATGCGCCCAGAGCCTCCCCGCCGCATAGCCCGCGAAGGCCCGGCCATCGCGCATCCGAACCATCCAGCAGCAAGCGCCATGTCGCAGGCGTTGCCTGCATCACGCCGATATTGTGCCGACGGATAAGTTCGCAAAGCGCCAGCGGATCGCCTGCCGCTTCCTGCGGTGCAATGACCACGGCCGCGCCGCAGACGAGCGGCAGGAACAGCTCCAGCCCCGCGATATCGAAGCCAAGCGTCGTCACCGCCAGCAGCCGGTCCCCGGGCCCCATCGGCACCAGCCCTTTCATAGCGGCGAGGAAATTGGCGAATGCGCGCCGTTCAATGCCAACGCCCTTCGGAGCGCCCGTGGACCCGGAGGTGTACAGCCCATAGGCCAGCTGCCGCATGCAATACGGCGGTGCGGGATTACCCTGGGCGGCCCCCTCCGCTTCGCAGAGCAAGCCGTCCAGCGGACTGTCGAGCGTGAGCAGAGGCTGGGCCCGGCTGCGGATAAGATCGATACGCGCTTCGGGCTGCCCCGGATCGAGCGGCACATAAGCGCCTCCTGCCTTCCCGATCGCGAGCAGGGCAGCGAGCATATCCAATCCGCGCGCAAGCCCCACGCCGACGAGGCTTTCCGCCGCCACCCCGACTTTGCCCAGCGCATGGGCCAAACGGTTGGCCCGGGCGTTGAGATCTCCGTAGCTGATGCTGTCATCGCCGCAGATCGCCGCAGTCGCATGCGGCTGACGGGCGGCCCATTCCTCGAACAAGGCCATCATGTCCTGCGAACGGTCTATGTCCGCGGCCGGGCCGCGCCCGCAAGCAAGCGAAGCATCGCGCTCTTGCGCATCCCACATCGGCAGCGCGTCCCACGCCGCTCCGGCATCGCAAGACAGAGAGTCCAGCAGCATTGCGAACTGCCGGCCCATGGCTTCGACCGTGGTCTCGTCGAACACCGCGCTTGCATATTCGATAGAACAGCGCACGCCCGCTGCGGAATAGGCCACATTCAGGCTGAGTTCGAACTTTGCCGTGCGTTCCGGAGTCTCGATCAGTTCTACCGAAAGGCCCGGCAGGCTCAGTTCGGCATGGGCATCCATCTGGATATTGACCATGGTCTGAAAGAGAGGCGTCCGCCCGTTCCCGCGATCGATGCCGGGCAAGCGCTCCAGCAGCTTTTCGAACGGAACGGGCCCGTCATCCAGCATGGACCGCACGTCTGCGCGCAATGCCCGGACCAGATCACGCCCGGTCATACCGGCGCGCAGACGCAGCCGGTATACCTCGGTCTCGACGAAGAAACCGACGACATCCTCGAACTCTTCCTCCCAGCGTCCGGCATTGGGCACGCCGATGGCAAAGTCGCTCTGGCCGGATCTGCGCGCGAGCAAGATCGCCCATGCCGCCAGAATAATGACGAAAGGCGTGCATCCTTCGGCCTGTGCGAAGGCCCGCACCCGGCTCACCAGTTCAGCGCTCAGCGTGAAGTCCACCCGGCCGCCTGCACGGCTGCCGCTTGCCGGGCGGGGCCGGTCCGGCGGGAGATCCAGAACCGGTATGGCGCTTGGCGTGCCCGCCACTCCGTCTTGCAGGCGCTCAACGGCTCTGTCCAAGGCTGCCGACAGATGCCCCGGACGGTCTGCATCGCGCTGTTGCCTGACATAACCGGCATATTGCGTGCTTGCCGGGGGCAGGAGCGCTTCCGCCGCCCGGCCAGGCCCAGCCAGCGCAGCGCCATAGGCGGCCAGCAGGTCTTTCACCCAAATCGCATTGGACGATCCGTCCGAAAGCATGTGATGCATGGACAGGATCAGCACGGCATCGTCGGGCCCTGCCTCGATCAGCACCGCGCGATAGGGAGGCGCGGCCTCAAGCTCGAAGACATGCGCGGCCTCCGCTTCGATACATTCGACAATCGCACCGTCGACCGCCTCGACGCCATGCCCGCCGGCGAGGCGTTCGTGCCGCAAGCGCAGCGCTGGGCGTCCCAGCACTTCCTGATACGGCGTGCCATCCACGGCGGCGGGAAAGCGGCTGCGCAACAGTTCGTGACGCCACGCCAGCGCCGTCAGCGCGCGCTCCAGCGCCTCCCGGTCAAGCGCGCCACGCAACCGGAAAGCCCGTGTCAGATTGTAGCTGGTATCCAGAGGATCGAGCTTTTGCAGAAACCACAGGCGCTCCTGCGCGAAAGAAAGCGGGGATCGGGAAAGCCTGTCTTTCGTTTCAAGGCTGCCTTCTCCGTCCACAGCGCCGGTCATGATCTGATGGTCCATCGGCCTACTCCGCCGCTTCGGAGACATGTGCGGCACAAGCCGACCGGACGGCGCCGCGAAACCGCTCGGCAATTTCGTCAATCTCTTCGGGCGTGACGATCAGCGGGCACAGAAAACGCAGAACCGCGCCGTGCCTGCCCCCGGTCTCCACGATCAGCCCGTGTTCGAGGCAGGCGCGCTGGATGGCCCGCGCCAGGACGCCATCGGCTGGCGGAGGAACCCGGTTGGGGCCGGAGTGCAATCGCGGTGCAGGCTCCTCGACGATTTCCACGCCAATCATCAGCCCGCGTCCGCGCACGTCGCCGATAGCGGGAAAGTCGGCCTGAACAGCGCGCAAGTGCCCGGCAAGCCGCTCGCCCATTGCCGCTGCATGACGGTGCAGGGCTTGGTCCCGGACGTGCCCGATCGTCGTCACGCCTGCGGCCATGGCCAGCTGATTGCCCCGGAAAGTCCCCGCATGGGCCCCCGGCGCCCAGCGGTCCAGCTCCTCGCGGCAGATCATCACCGCCATGGGCAGGCCTCCCCCGATCGCCTTGGACAGAACCAGCACATCGGGCTCTATCCCCGCCTGCTCGAAAGCAAAGAACGTTCCGGTTCGCCCCACGCCGGTCTGGATCTCGTCGATCACCAGCGGCACGCCTGCGGCCTGGGTCAGGCGGCGAACGCCCTGGAGCCAGCGGATCGGCGCGGGAATGACACCGCCCTCTCCCTGCACCACTTCCAGCAGAACCGCCGCAGGCGCGGGAACGCCGGATTCAGGATCGTTCAGAACCTGTTCGAGCAGTTGCAGATGCGCATCGACCGCCTGCTCTCCGCCTATCCCGAAAGGACAGCGGAAATCATAAGGGTAAGGCATCATGTGCGCATCGCCCATCGCCCCGCCCAGGGGCATCCGCACCGCCAGATTGCCCATCAGCGACAATGCCCCGGCCGTCATCCCGTGATAGGCGCCGGAAAACCCCACGACCGCTTTGCGCCCGGTCGCGGTTCGCACCAGCTTCAAAGCCGCCTCGACCGCGTCCGAGCCGGAAGGGCCGCAGAACTGCACACGCGATTTCTGCAGACCGGCGGGCAAACTCGCGAACAGCGTTTCGACGAATGCGTCCTTGATCCGGGTGGGCAAGTCCAGCGTGTGCAAAGGCGCGCCGGAATCGAGCGCCTCACGCAGCGCCGCGATGACGGCAGGGTGATTGTGCCCCAGCGCGAGAGTGCCCGCTCCCGCCAGGCAATCGACGTAAAGTTGCCCCGCGGAATCCTGCACATAGATGCCGCGCGCGCCGGTGAGCACCAGCGGGATGCGGCGGGGGTAGGAACGCGCGTTGGATTCACGCCCCTCCTGCCGGTGGAGAATCGGATCGGGCCGCAAGTGGATCGGCGCCTGGCCGCGGAACTGGTCGAGCGCAAACGGCTCCATGGCGATGTTCATCGCATACTCCCATCCATCCTTGTGTGATTCACTTTGCCGCAAGGCCGCCGACCGGGCTCTTCGCCTTTTGCCGGCCGGGCACCAATGTCAGGCCGAAATACCGTCGAGCGCGCGGCGCAAGCTCAAGGGACGCATGTCCGTCCACACCCGTTCGATATGATCGAGACAGGCCTCCCGGCTGCCCGACATACCGTCCCCGCGCCAGCCTGCAGGCAGCGGACGGTGTTCCGGCCAGATCGAATACTGTTCTTCATCGTTCAGAACCACGACGAAACGCGCATTCGGATCATCCCAACTCATATGTCACTCCATCTCACAAAGCTGTAAATGATATTGCGAATCAGAATCATTATCTGTTTATACGCATGGCAGCGGATTTTTCCGCAACATTGCAATATTTTAATGGGCTGCAACGGCAGCTTGAATGCCGATGAGCGCAACCTGACGGCAAAAAAATACGTCGTCAACTTAATTAATAGTGACTCTCATTATCAATACTGTCTATCGTGACGGGCACCAAGAAGGGAGCGCCTGAATGAACCTGGCTATCGGACATGCAGACCGTCTTGTCGAAGTCACGCCCCTGTTCGGAGCGGACGACGAAGCGCTGCAAATCAGGCCCCGCAATGAGGCAGCTCCCACCCCCGCCAGTTGGCGGGGCCTCTGGGACGAAGCCCAAGGCCTGGCCTCCCGGCACCTCCGGCAAGCCGGCGCCCTGCTGTTCAGGGACTGCGCGCCGCCTGACGAAACCTTGTTTCGCACGTTCGCGGCATCCTTCGGCTCGTCGCTGATCGGCTATGACTTCGCGTCAACGCCGCGAACGGCAGTCGGCGACGGGGTCTACACGTCCACCGAATATCCCGCGCATCAGACGATTCCGCTGCACAACGAACAGTCCTACACGCTGACCTGGCCGAAACGCATATGGTTCCACTGCGTGACCGCGCCCCAAAGTGGCGGGGAAACCCCGATCGCCGACAGCCGGCAGATCTTCGCCCGGATCGATCCTGCCATACGCGAGGAATTCACGGCCAAAGGCCTCACCTACACGCGCAACTACGGCAATGGGCTGGATCTGCCCTGGCAAGACGCTTTCGGCACAACGGATCGCGCCAGCATTCAGCGCTATTGCGAGGCCAACCGCATCGTCTGCGAATGGACGCCGGATGGAGAATTGCGCACGCAGCAAACGTGCCAGGCCGTTGCCCGCCATCCGCAAACCGGCGACGATGTCTGGTTCAACCAGGCCCACCTGTTCCATCCATCCAACCTGCCGCCAACGGTCAGGGAAACGCTGCTGGCCGTCGTCGGCAGCACGCGCGCCCTGCCGCGCCATGTCTGCTTCGGCGATGGCACCGAAATCTGCGAACAGGCGATGAGCCACGTCCGCCAGGTGCTGGATGAATGCACGCGGGCATTTCCATGGCGGACCGGCGACATCCTGATGCTTGACAACATGCTGACCGCACATGCGCGAGCCCCTTTTTCAGGCCCTCGCCGGATCGTGGTCGCCATGGCCGATCCCGTGCGCTCGGCGCTGCTGTCATCCTGAAACATCGATACCCGGAAGGACCCGTTCATGGACGATATGACACCGGCGAACGCCGCCCGCAGTGTGCTCTCGCCTGAGGAAACAGGGGATAGTCCTGCTCCCGCGGCTATCGCGATCAGCGAGATACAGCGTTCGATCCGGACCGCGCACTGCCTCGCCCCCGATGACCCGAGCTACAACATGGTCATCGGCGGGCGGCTTGTGGAGGGCATCGACCTGTCTGCCCTTGCCGAAGCATTCCGCGCGGTAATCCGCGGGCATGAGGCTCTCCATGCCTATTACAGGGAGGACAGGACCGGCCAGGTGCAGATGATCTGCGATCCGGCGGTCCAGCCCGATGTCACGATCACGCGAAAGCCCTCGCTGGCGGCACAGGATCGTCAGCACTGGCTGGACAGCGTTATCGACGCGCCCTTCAGACTGGAGACGGGCCCTTGCTGCCGTGTGCGCTTCCTCGTCGAGGAAAGCGTCAACGGTCTTGCACCGCAGTGCCATTTCGCAGTGGTGGCGCACCACATAGCAGGGGATTTCGCTTCCATGGAGCTTCTCTGCGAACGCGCATTCACGCGCTATGAAGTGCAGCGCGCCGGCGAAGCGCCTCCATCGTGGCAGCCGGGGCAATACCGGCGTTGGACAGAACGCCAGCGCCAGGCGGAGCGCGCCGCATGCCAGTCACGACAAGAGGCGTTCTGGCGCACCAGCCTCAAGGGTGCGGGCGGATATCCCGAACTGTTCCACGATGCTTCTCCGGACACACCGATCGGGATGGCCGAAGAAACGGACATCACGCTCCCCCCGGAGCTTACCGCAAAGGTGCGCGAGACCGCGCAGCGGCTGGGTACGGGCCTCTTCCCGTTGCTGACAGCCGCCTATCAGCTCTTCCTGCATCGCTGGAGCGGGCAGGACCGTTTCCTGATCGGAACCCCCATATCGTGCCGGAGCGGAGCGGCCGAGCGCGACATGATCGGCTATACGCTGAACACGCTTCCCTGGCAGGCGGACTTCACGGGCGCGCCCAGCGGCGCGGACCTGGCCCAAGCCGCTCAGCGCAATCTGAGGGCGATGCTGCGCAACCGGCATCTTCCCGCCAGCCGGATCGCGGCATTCGCGGACGAGGAACGGTTGCGGCTGCGCCACATGACGACGTTCGTCCCGGTCGGGGAACGCAGCGCATTCCTTCGCCATATGACAGGAGAGATCATCGCCAACCAGCGCGGCGCGGCGCAGGAGATCAATCTGCGCTGGGTTGACCATGGCGATGTCCTGATCGGCCAGTGGCGCCATGATCCAAGGTGTTTCTGCGCGGCAACCGCGCAACGGATGCGCGCCGGCTTGCGCCACGCCCTGACCCAGATCGTCACTTCGCCCGATCTGCCGGTCAGTGCGCTGCCCGGCGATCCGTCCGATCAGTCCGTGCTAGCGGCCAGGCCAGCACTCAAGACACGGCCAACCGCGCTGGCCATGTTCGAAGCCGCCGTGGCCCGGCATCCCCATGAAACTGCTGCAGAAGACCGGCAGCACTGCCTGACTTACAGCGAACTGGACAAGCAGGCCGCCGTCCTTGCCAGTCACCTCCTGGCGGCAGGCTGCAAGCCTGGCGATATCCTTGCCCTGCATTTGCCGCGCAGCACGGCGATGGCCGCCGCCATGATAGCCATATGGAAGGCAGGCGGCACTTTTCTTTGTCTGGATCCCGCGCAACCGGCAGCGCGCAAATCGCTATTGCTCAAAGGCGCGCAAGCCACTGCCGTCATCGGTCAGGGCCCCGTTGCCCATGACATGCAAGCTTTCGCCTGGATCGACGTGAACGCTCCGGCGCATGGCGGTCCGGTTCCCGATGCCCGTTCCCATGCGGAACTCCGCTCCGGGGACGGAGCCTATATCATCTACACCTCGGGCTCCACCGGCAAGCCGAAAGCGGTAGAGGTCACGCAAGGCAATCTGGCCCACTACGCCAGCGGGCTTCAGGATATCCTGCAGCCCGCTGGCACGGCCCGGTTTGCGACACTGGCCTCCCCTGCCGCCGATCTCGGCTTCACCGCATGGTTCGGGGCCCTGCTCAATGGGCACACCCTGCACGTCCTCGACGACGACCTCGCCGACGATCCCGGCGCTCTGGCGGATCATCTCGAACGGCATCCGATAGACATATTGAAGATCGTGCCTTCGCATCTGGCGGCCTTGATGGCGGTCCCCGGCCCTGCCCGCCTCCTGCCGCGCCAGTGGCTGGTGCTGGGCGGCGAGGCCCCTGGTGCCCCCCTTCTCGATCAGGTCCGCGATCTCGCTCCGGGATGCCGCATTCTCAATCACTATGGCCCCACCGAAACCACCGTAGGATGCCTTGCCGCAGAGATAACCGCTGGACTGGAACAGCCTGCACCGCTCGGAGCGCCATTTCCGGGGGTTCATGTCAGCGTCACCAACGCCTCCATGGCCCCCGTGCCGATCGGCGTAGCCGGAGAACTGCTGATCGGCGGCGAAGGCGTGTCAGCCGGGTATTTCCGCGATCCTGCGGCAACGGCCGAACGGTTCGTGCCCGACCCCGCGGTTCCCGGCGGGCGTCTCTACCGCAGCGGGGACCGGGCGAGACTGACGGCAGGCGGGCCGTTGCAGTTCCTCGGCCGGATCGACGAGCAGGTGAAGATCAGGGGCTTTCGCGTGGAGCCGGGCGAGACAGAAGCCTGGCTCCTCCGCCAGCCCGGCGTCAGGGAAGCTGCCGTCGTGGCCATGCCGTCGGCATCGGGCCAGCAACTGGCCGGCTTTGTAACTCCGGCCCAAGCCGACACGGCAGGATTGCGCGCGGCCATGGCGAGCGAACTGCCCGACGCTATGGTCCCCGGCCATATCCTCGCGCTGGATAGCCTGCCCCGGCTTGCCAATGGCAAGATCGATCGCAAGGCCCTTCCCGATCCCGCCATCGCCGCCGCCCCCTCCGCAGAGCCCCTTTCGCCGCTGGAAGCCCAGATTGGCGCGTTGTGGAGCGAGACGCTCGGGGTCAGCCGGATTGGACCGGAAGACGATTTCTTCGCCATCGGCGGCGATTCCATCCTCGCCCTCCAGATCATTGCCAAGGCGCGTCCGGCCGGACTTGCCCTCACGCCCCGCACATTCTTCGAACAGCGCACACTGCGTGCGATTGCAGCCAGCTTGCCGCAAGACAGGCCCGTACTGCCCATCGAGACGCCCGCGGACAGGGAACCGATTCCGCCGTTCGCTCTTGCCCGTCTCGACGACGCCGGGGTTGCCGCACTGAAGGCCGAAGGCGCAGAAGATGCCTATCCCCTCACACCACTTCAGGAAGGCCTTCTCTTCCACAGCCTGCTGGAGCCGGACAGCGGATCCTACGTCAACCAACTGGTGCTCGATCTGGAAGGCCCGTTCGAAGCCACGCACTTCATCACCGCCTGGTGCAGCACCATCGCCGCCAATGCCGCGATGCGCACAAGCTTTCGCTGGGAAGGGCGCGATGCGGCCCTGCAGCTGGTCTGGCCGGTGACGCCGGATGCCCTGCGCCGGAACCGGACCATCGACATTCTCGACTGGCGCGGCCTGACCGCGAGGGATCAGCAGGTGAGCCTGCAGCGCCGTTTGCGGGAAGACCGCGCCGCCGGTTTCGCGCTGGACACCGCGCCGCTCACCCGCCTGATCCTCATCCGGACCGGCGAGGATCGCTGGACGCTCATCTGGACCCGTCATCACCTGATCGTGGATGGCTGGTGCTCGCTGCTGCTGCTCGACGAAGTGCTGGAACGGTACAGGGCCATTCTTGCGTCCGAGCCCCCCGCGCTCACCAGCCGCCGCCCTTTCCGGGATCATGTGAACTGGCTGGAGCAGCAGGACCGCGAAACGGCCACGGCCTACTGGAAGGACACGCTGGCCGGACTGGACGATCCCGGTCTTTCCATCACACCGCCAGGACAGCGTGACGAACAAAGCAATGCCCCCCTGCACATCACGCAGGACATCGTGCTGGACCGCCAGGCCACCGCGCGGCTGACCGAAGCGGCGCAGCGGCACAAGGTCACGCTCAATACACTGGCGCAAGGCGCATGGGCCCTGACTCTCTCTTCCTACACGGGCCGGCGCGACGTGGTTTTCGGCGTCACGTCCGCAGGCCGCCCCGCCGGTCTTTCCGGTTCGGAAGCGATGGTCGGCCTGTTCATCAACACCCTGCCGCTGCGTGTGCGGCTCTCGGCGGACGATGGGCCGCTCTCGCTTCAGCAGTATCTTTCCGCAGTCCAGTCCAGCAGCGCCATGATGCGCGATCATGAGCACATGCCGCTGGCTGAAATCGGCCGCATCGCGCCGGAAGCCATCCGCTTCGACACCATTCTGGTGTTCCAGAACCTGCCGATGCTGGAAAGCCGCGCCCGGCAAGTCGGCCCGCTCAGCCTGCACATGCGCGACAATGTCGAACGGACCCACTATGGCCTGACCATAGAAGTCTTCCCCGGCGAAACGCTGGGCATTGCCGTTGATGCCAAGGGCTGGGACGCGCAAGCCCTGCAACGTCTCATCGAGACCTATCGCGCCACCCTGATGGCCATGGCCAGCGACGGCAGCACTTGCATCGACAGCATCGTGCCCCTGGGGGCGGCCGAAGCCCAATTGCTGGCTGACTCGAGCGGCAATACGCCATCCTACAGCCTGCAACCCGGCTGGGTCGAACGGGTTGCCGCCAATGTCGCAGCGCACCCTGAGCGTATTGCCGTCTGTCATGCCGGACAGAGCCTGACCTACCGTGAAATGTGGGACCGCTCAGCAGTTCTGGCACGCGGCCTCGTCTCGGCGGGAGCCAGGCCCGACGAACCCGTTGCGCTTCTCATGCCAAGAAGCCTCGATCTGTTCTGCCTGATGATCGCGACGCTGAGGGCCGGATGCGGATGGATGCCGCTTGATCCGGAGCATCCGGCAGCCCGCTGGGAAAAAGCGCTGGCGCGGGCCGGGAACCCTCTCGTCGTGAGGGCTGACGGCATAGCCTTCCCCGGGTCATCGCTGACGCTGGAAGAACTCATGCACAAAGGCGAAGCGTCCCGCATTCCGATCGATCGGCCCGCCAGCGGGGAGCAGTTAGCCTATATTCTGTTCACGTCCGGCTCCACCGGCGAACCCAAAGGCGCGATGATCACACGGGCGGGCATGCTGAACAACATGCTGGCCAAGATCGATCCCCTGGGGCTGACCGCCGATGACGTCATTGCCCAGACGGCTCCATCCTGCTTCGACATATCGGTGTGGCAAACGCTGACGGCGCCTCTGATCGGCGCCCGCACGCAAATCATCCCCGACAGCGTCGTCCGCGACCCTGACAGCTTGCTCGCAACGCTGGAGCAGAGTGGCACGACCCTGTTCGAGCCGGTTCCCTCGCTCATGCGGGCACTTGCGGAAACGAGCCCTCAGGAAACGGCGGCGCTTCCCAGGCTGCGCTGGACGCTGCCCACCGGGGAAGCGCTGTCGTCCGGCGATGCGAGAAGCTGGTTTGCGGCCTTTCCGCACAGCCGGATGATGAACGCCTATGGCCCGGCCGAGTGCGCCGACGACGTCGCCTTCCATGCGATCGAAAATGCAGAGGCCATCACCCACCCCGTGCCGATCGGCCGCCCCACGCAAGGGGCCGTGCTGCGCGTCATGAACGATGTCCTGGCCCCGGTTCCCATCGGCGTCACAGGCGAAATCACTGTCGGCGGGGTCGGTGTGGGGCGCGGCTATGCAGGGGACCCGCGCACAACAGCGGCCGCGTTCCTCCCCGATCCTTCAGGCCCTCCCGGGGCCCGCCTCTACCGCACCGGCGACCTCGCCCGGTGGACACCCGGCGGTGTGCTCGAATGGGCCGGACGGCGCGACTTTCAGGTCAAGATACGCGGCCACCGGATCGAAACGGGAGAAATCGAAACCTGGCTGGAACGGCACGATCGTGTCGCCCGCGCCGTTGCGATGGCCTGCGACGGACGGCTGGCCGTGTGGTGGCAACCGGCGACAACGGCAGCCTGTGAAGACGGGCAAAAAACCGTCACGGAGAGCCTCAAGTCCTATCTTGCCGCACTGCTGCCGCCATACATGATCCCGGACCTGTGGATCATGCTGCGGGACTGGCCGCTCAATGCCAACGGGAAGCTTGACCGCAAGGCGCTGCCCCCGCCCACCGAAACGCGTGTCCGGCCCGATGCCCAGCCTCCGGCCACGCCGACGGAGCTCCGCCTGGCAACGCACTGGGAAGAACTGCTGGATGCCAGCATAACCGACCGCTCGGCCGACTTCTTTGCCCTGGGAGGCCATTCGCTCACCGCCGCGCGTCTGGTTTCACGGCTGCGGCGCGACGGCTGGAACAGCCTGCCCTTGTGCGCCGTGTTCGACCACCCCGTCCTCCAGGCTCTTGCCGCCTTCCTCGATGAGACTGGGAACAACAGGGAAGACGGGAACACACCGCAACTGCATCCCGTCCCCCGCACTGCGGCCATGCCGATCGCGCCGATGCAGCACCGGCTGTGGCTGATCGACAGATTGGGGCAAACCGGCAGCGCCTATGCCATGGCAGCGACTTTCGAGATTTCCGGCGAACTCGACCCCGCCGCCATGCAGGCCGCGCTCAACGCCGTTGCCGCCCGTCATGAAATCTTGCGGACCCGCTATCCCGGCAACGACGACGAAGACCCCATTGCCGTCATCGCCCCCGAACTGTGGCTCGACATCCCGCTGCACGACCTGACCGGTCTTCCCGAAGAGGAACGCGAAGAGCAGGCCCGCCAACTTGCCTCCCGCCATGCGGCCGAGCCTTTCGACCTGTCGGCAGGGCCACTTGTCCGGGCAGAGCTGATCCGTCTGGGCGCGCAGGCATGGCACATGCCCATCGCCCTGCATCACATCATTGCCGATGGCTGGTCCGTAAGCGTTTTCGCGCGCGATCTCGCGCACGCGTACCATGCGGCCCGCACCGGATCTGCGCCGGACTGGCCGCCTCTTCCCGTGCAATACGCCGACTATGCGGCCTGGCAACACAGTCTGCTCGCCGGCCCCCGCCTGTTGGCCGAGCAGGATTTCTGGCGCGGCTATCTCAAAGACGTGCCGTCGGTGCTGCCCCTGCCTACCGACCGGCCCCGCCCTGCGACCGTTTCGACCGCAGGCCATTCACTCCAGCTCGAAGTGCCCGGCGATCTGGTGCGGCGTGTCGAACGCTGGGCCCGCGAACGGGGCGCGACACCGTTCATGGCGCTGCTGACACTCTTCCTCATCCTTCTGCACGAAGAAAGCGGATCGGAAGAACTCGTGGCCGGAACGGACACCGCGGGACGCCCCGCACCCGAGCTGGAAGACCTGATCGGCTTCTTCGTCAATGTCGTGCCGATCCGCTCGCAAGCGGGGCCGCAGGACAGCTTCAACGATCTTCTCGACCGGGTTCGGCAGACGGCACTCAACATCTTCGAACATGACGGCCTGCCGTTCGAGAGGATCGTGGAAACGGCGGGAATCAAGCCTGACCGTTCGCGCAATCCGATGGTCCAGCATCTGTTCGTCATGCAGAACGTGCCTTCGGATACGCTGCATTTCGATGGCTGCACAGTCCGGCAACTTCCCGCCGCCGAGCGCCATTCGAAGTTCGATATCGCCCTGTTCCTCGAACCGGGCCGCGCCGGCGAGGCGGGAAGCGAACCGATGGCCGCAGACTGGGTTTTCGCGGCCTCGCTTTACGATTCATCGACGATCCAGCGCCTCCACACGCGCTGGATCGCCCTCATGGAGAAAGCCATGACCGATCCCGATCAGACCGCACTAGGCAGCCATCGCGCTGTGCACAGCGAGGCTCAGGCGATGCCTGCCGGCATGCTGGCATCCAAGCTCAAGACATTGGGCAGGAAAGCGCGCCGCGCGCCTGCCCCTCCCACGGTGCGCCAGAGCTTCCTCGCGCCCGGGACCGCGACCCCCGCCGTTTTCTCTCCGTCCGGACCGGGGATCGATCCCGTCCGCTGGGCCGGGGAAAACCGGGCCACGATCGAAACACGGCTGCTCACGCACGGCGCGATACTGTTCCGGGGGTTCGATCTTCCCGGCGCAAGCGCCTTCAGAGCTTTTGCCGATGCCATGGAGCCGGGCGGGCTCTATGGAGCCTATGGCGATCTTCCGGTGCATCAGGAGGCCGAAGACCTCTACAACTCCACACCGTATCCCGAGCAGGAAATGATCCTGTTCCACAACGAGAGTTCGCACCTGGGCCAATGGCCCCGCAAGCAGTGGTTCTTTTCCGAAAAGGTGGCCGCGTCGGGAGGCTGCACCCCCATCGTTGATGGCAGACAGATGCTGCGCGAACTGCCTGCCGGCCTTGTGTCCCAGCTCGAACGCCGCGGGCTTCTCTATGTGCGCACATTCACTCCGCATCTGGACGTAAGCTGGCGCGACTTCTTCCGCAGTGACGATCGCGAAGCCGTCCATGAACGCTGCCTGCGCGATGGCATGACCTGCCGGTGGCTCGACAGCGAAACCCTGCAGACCCGCTTGTTCGCGCCCGCCGTCATCCGCCACCCGCTGAGCGGCGAAAAGGTATTTTTCAACCAGGTGCAGCTCCACCACCCCCATTGTCTCGATGCGGAAGTCCGCTCCGATCTGCTGGAGACCGCCGGTATCGACCGTTTCCCCCGCAATGTCCTGTTCGGCGATGGAGAGCCCATTCCCGACGAGACCATGGCCCTGATCGGCGCGGCTTACGAAGCGTGCGCCATCCGTTTCCCCTGGCAACGCGGCGACACGCTGATGGTCGACAACATGCTCACCGCGCACGCGCGCGATCCCTTCCAGGGCGAGAGACGCATTCTGGTCGCGATGGCCGGGTTGGTCAGCCGGACGGGCCTTGAACGCGCTGCCGAGGAGAAAATCGGATGAACCTGCCTCTTACCAGCCGCCAGAAAGATGTCCTCAACGCCATGAAAACGGGCGCGCCGGATGGGAGAACGCTGACTCTCAGGCTCAAATTGGAAGGCCCGCTCGATCGCCACCGGCTGGCGCAGGCGGCCGAGACCGTTGCGGCCAGCCTGGATGCAACCACCTGCGTTCTGAGAAATGCGCCTGAAATGCCGGTCCTGATTTCCGGCGAAGACATGCCTTTTTCCGGCCTCCGGATCGGTACGGACGAAACGGCGTGCACTTCGGGCGCGACATTCGCGGCAAGCTTGCAGATCGATAGCCCGACAGTGGCGCAACTCTTACTGCAGACATCCCCCGCCATTTGCGACAGAGCCGGACTGGCCCTGATCGCACAGCGGATCATCACCGTTTATGCCGGTGAGGACGTGCCGGAAGAAGACATCGGCCTGCTTGCCTACATGGAATGGCGCGCCGGGATGGAGACAGCCCCCGAAGCGGCAACCGGCAAAGCGTACTGGCAGGATATACTGAAGCACCAGCCATCACTTCCCGGCCTGCCCGGCAAACCGCGATCGGGCGAACGCAGGACGGTTACCCGGCACCTGCCCGGCAAACTCCTCCATGACCTTTCCGGATGGGATCTGCCTCTCGATGCCGTGCTGCAAGCCGCATGGTGGATCGCCATCGCACGCACCGATGATCTGGCCTCCATGCCTAGGTTCTGGCAGCACGATTCGCGCAATGACTACCCGCCGATGCAGGATCTGGCCGGTCCACTCGACGATCGCCTGCCGCTTGCCGCGACGCCCGAACCGGACGAAACGGTCAGCCATTTTCTCGAGCGTTTCCATGCGGAACTGAACGCCCACCGTTCCCATCAGGAACACCGCCCCGCCTCCAGCGCCTCCGGCGATGAGGGCGCTATCGGTTTTGCTCTGGGCAAGGACTGGGCTGCCATTCCGGCTGGCGGCATCACCTGGGCAGCCGCCGAACACCCCGGGCCGCATCCTGTCTTCGACCTCGCTCTCGATGCCGTCATGACCCACGATGGCGCGGTGCGGCTGGACCTGCACTACGATCCCGCCCGGCACGGCGCAGACAAGGCCACGCTCCTGCTCGACCGGTACTTGGCCGTGCTCGCCGCCTTGCCGCGACACCGCGACACATCGGTACAGGCCCTGCCCGTTCTGACCGAGACGGAAATCGCCCTGCACGCGGCCCTCGCCGCGCCGGAGCCCGTCGATGATCCGGAGACGATGCCCGCTCTGCTGGTCCGGTGGGCCTTGCAGCGCCCTCTCGCGCCAGCCCTCGTATCCGGGGAGCAAACCTGGACGTACAACGATCTGGAAGAAAAGACCCGCCGCCTGGCCTGCCATCTTGCCCGGCGCGGCATTGGTCCGGGCGCCCTTGTCGCGCTGGTCATGCCCCGCTCGGCGCTGCTGGTTCTGGCCCTCCATGCCGTCATGCGGGCAGGCGCGGCCTTCGTTCCGCTCGACCCCGGCTGGCCTGCCGCCCGGCGCAACGCCATTATCGGCCAAACCGCACCTGCCCTGGTCTGGGACGAGACAACGGTAGCGGACCTGCTCGGTCGGGATGAACTGCTGCCCTCCATCGTTTTGCCCTCCCCGGCGATGACGGATGTGGCCTATGTCCTGTTCACGTCAGGCTCCACGGGCACCCCCAAAGGGGTTGTGGTGGAACACGGCCAGCTTGCCAGCTACGTGGCAGCGGCGCGCAAGGGGATGGCGCTCTCGCAATGCCGCCGCTTCGCCCTCAGCTCGACAGTGGCGGCGGATCTCGGACACACGGCGCTATTCGGAGCCCTGTCCGCCGGTGCGGCGCTCGTCATTGCCAGCGACGAGGACATGGCGGACAGCCAGTCCTTCGGCGCCTTTCTGTCCCGGCAAGCCATAGACTGCATCAAGATCACCCCGTCCCATCTCGGCGCTCTGCTCGACACCAGCCGGTATCATTTGCCGTCGGCCATCGTCCTGGGCGGCGAAGCCCCGCCGCCGAAACTGATCGAGACTATCCGGCGCCGATCCCCCGGATCGCGGATATTCAATCACTATGGGCCGACGGAGACCACAGTCGGCGCCATGATCGGCGAAGTTCCGGCAGGCCAGCCGCTTCCCGATGCCATTCCGCTCGACAAGCCTCTTGCCGGTTGCAGGATACTGCTGCGCCGGGCCGATTTCACCCGCACACCGGCCGGGGCCATCGGCGAAATCTACATCGGCGGCGCGCAAGTCGCGCGCGGCTATCTGGGGGAACCGGCAGGCCGGGCTTTCCGGGACGATCCGGAACGGCCGGGCGAGCGCCTCTACCGCACCGGCGACCTTGCCCGCCTCAACCTCGACGGTTCGCTGACGCTGGCGGGCCGGGCGGACGATCAAGTGAAGATACGCGGCTTTCGCATCGAGCTTGCCGAAGTGGAAGCGGCGCTGGCCAGCCTGCCCGGAGTTGCGCAAGCCGTAGCAGCCGTAACGGGCGAAGGGGACGGCCGCCAGATCGTGACCTACCTGACCGCGGAAAACGGCTATACGCCGGATCTCAAGGCGATTGGCGGCCAATTGCGCAGCAGACTGCCGGATGCGGCCGTGCCTTCCACGATCGCGATCCTTCCGGACATGCCGCGTCTGCCCAACGGCAAGATCGACCGCGCGGCGCTCCCGGCGCTGGAGACGGCGGGCAGCGAACCTGCCAACAGCGCGCATGAGACGACCGATCCGCTGGAAGCTCTCGTCGCCGAACTGATCCATGGGCTTTTGGGAACGGACCGGATCGGACGGGAAGACAACATCTTCGATCTGGGCGCCCATTCGCTGATCGTCATCAAACTGGCGGCGCGCCTTCGCAAGCGTCTGGACATCCCGGTCCCGCCAAGCCTGATATTTGAACATCCCAGCATTGCCCTGCTTTCCGAACGGCTGCGCGGCGAAGGTGTCAGTCCGGGCCAGCTTCCCGCGCTCGTCTGATCGGGCTCGTCTGAACGGCCTGCCTCCCCATCCATCTCTCACACGCAGGAAACCAGCCATGGCCACGCAAGCCGAATCCCTTCTGGACGTTGCAAAGAGTTTCGCCACTTTGCCGCGCGGCAAACAGCGCGCTTTCCTTCAGGCCCTGGAGCGTCAGGGCATACCCTTCTCCCGCCTGCCTGTTCCTCCGCGCGGCGAAACGGACACGGACAAGGCGCTGTTCGCCGGACAGGAACAGATCTGGCAGGCGGTCCGGATGCATCCGGATTCAACGGCCTATGCGATGCCGGGCCTTTTCATGCTCACGGGCCAGCTCGATTGCACGGCTCTGGAAAACGCGCTGCGAACCATCATGGCACGCCACGCCATCTTGCGGACCGGCTATCGCGAGCAGAATGACGGCAACGTTCAGGCGCTGGCCATACCGGCAAGCGCTTTCTCGCTGCCGCTCACCGATTTGAGCGATCTGCCCGACGACGAACGCACGGCCGAGGCCGAACGGCAGGTGGCCAAGTGGAATGCGTCCGCCTTTGACCTGTCGGCGGACCTGCCGCTGCGCGCGCGCCTGCTCCGGCTGGAAAGCGACCGGCATATGCTGCTGCTTGCCATCCACCACCTTGCCGCTGACGGCGGGTCTATCCCCATTCTCATGAAAGAGCTGGAGGAAACCTATCGCGGCGCCGTGGACGCGCGCGCGCCGGTTCTGCCGGAACTGCCCGTCCAGTATGCCGATGTAATGGCCTGGCAATCGGCATGGCTCGGCGCGGGCGAAGAGGAACGGCAGCTTGAATATTGGCGCGCGAAGCTGGCCGATGCACCGCCCCCGCCCACTCTGCCCGGCACGGCGCAGCCCGGCGGCGCTGCCAGCGACGAAGGCGCGGAACGAAGCGCGGTTCTGCCGCCTGATCTCAGCGAAGACCTTCGTGCCCTCGCGGCAAGCCGGGGGCAGACGCTGTTTCCCGTTCTGCTCTCCTCTTTCTTCCTGCTGTGCTCGCGGCTTGGCGGCCAGACGGACCTGACCCTCGGCATTCCCGTCGACAACCGGCGCGGCAGCGAGGCCGAAAACCTGATAGGCTGCTTCGTCAACACCGCCGCGATCCGGCAAAAGACAGACAGCAGCCAGTCCTTCGCCGAACTGATCGACAGTGTCGCCCGTACCGTTGCACAGGCTCTGGACCATAGCGACATCGGCTTCGGCCGGATCGACGATGCTCTGCGCGCCGAACGGAACAGCCTTCCGCTGTTTTCGATGATGTACGATCACACACCGGAGCGGCGGCTGGACCAGATCAGGCTGCCCTGTCTGGTCATGTCTCCGCTTGAGCTGCCGGTAACAACGGCCAAGTTCGATCTCGCATTTGCGACGTCCGATCAAGCGGACGGGGGCATTCTGGCCCGCATCGCCTATCGCACCGCAGCCTATAGCGCGGCTGAGATCGACAGCTTTCTGGAGCGCTGGACACATCTGCTGCGCCAGGTCGCGGCGCGGCCGGATGTGCCGCTCTGGCAAATCGATGCCAGGACAGAGGCCGAAAGGGAAATCCTCGCCCGGTGGGGACAAGGCCCCGACTATGGTTCCGCCGCCCCCGAGCCGATTCCCGTCACGCTGGCGCGGCTGGCGCGTGAGAACCCCGGCGCCCCGGCCGTCATCCTAGGAGATGCCGTCTTGACGCGCGGCGATCTGGACAGACGCGCCAAGGCGCTGTCCGGCAAACTGGCGGCACAGGGCGCCGGTCCGGAAACACGCATCGGCGTCTGCCTGGAGCGATCATTCGACATGATCGTGGCCCTGCTTGCCGTCATGCGCTGTGGCGGCGCATTCGTTCCGCTGGACCCCAGGGACCCGCAGGCAAGGCGGCTCGCCATCGCGCGCAAAGCCGAACTCGCCATGCTGATAGGCCGCGAAGGGCTGGGCGACCTGCCCGCCCTGGACCCGGCCGCTTCGATCACCGTGCAAGGCTCCGGGAACAACGGGGATATGCCTTTCGTCCCCATCCATCCGTCCAGTCTTGCCTATATCATTCATACCTCCGGCTCTACCGGAGAGCCCAAGGGAGTCATGGTCGAACACGGCCCGCTGGCCGCCCATTGCCGCGCGACCGGCGCCCTTTACGACATGGATGAGAACAGCCGGGAGCTGCATTTCATCTCCTTTGCCTTCGACGGCGCACACGAAAGATGGATGACCGCACTCTCCCACGGCGGCGCGATTATCCTGCGCGACGATGATCTGTGGTCGCCGGAAAAAACGCTGGCCACAATCGGAGAGCAGGCCGCGACACATGCGGGTTTCCCGCCCCGCTATCTTCAGCAAGTCGCATCCTGGGCGGAAACGCAGGACGCCGAGCCCCCGGCAGTGCACCTGTACTCGTTCGGCGGCGAGGCCATGCCCAGGACCGGTCTTGAAAACGTGCTGCGGTTCCTGAAACCGGGCCATGCGATCAACGGCTACGGCCCCACCGAAACCGTGATCACCCCCATGGTATGGAAAGGCAGTGGTCCTGCCGCCCCCGCCAGCCCGGTCGTTCCCATCGGCAGGCCCGTGGGCGACAGATTGGCCCATATCCTCGACCACGATCTCAACCCCGTACCGCCCGGCATTCCCGGCGAGCTGTGGATCGGCGGCGGCGGCCTCGCCCGCGGCTACATGGATGGGCAGACCATGACTGCCGAACGCTTCGTGCCGGACCCCTTCGGTGCGCCCGGCAAGCGCATGTACCGCACCGGAGACCTCGCCCGATGGAACGAAGACGGCCAGGTGGAATTCCTCGGCCGCCGCGACCATCAGGTCAAAGTGCGCGGCTTTCGTATCGAACTGGGCGACGTCGAAGCGCATCTCGCATCGCTGCCCGGTATCCGCGACGCTGCGGCCGTCGTCGATGAGCGCGACGGCATCCAGCGGCTGATCGGCTATGTGGCGCCGCACACCGGCCGGACAGCCGATGCGGCCGAGTTGATGGCCGATCTGGAACGAACCTTGCCACGCCACATGGTTCCCGCGCGGCTGATCGTTCTCAATGCCCTGCCTGTGACAGGCACGGGCAAGATCGACCGGGCGGCCCTGCCCGTGCCCGACTGGTCCAGCGGATCGACCGGGCTGGCACCGCGCAATCCGGTGGAATCGGCCTTGCTGGACATCTGGCGCAATACACTGAGCGTCAATGCCATCGGCGTCACCGACAACTTCTTCGAGATCGGCGGCGATTCCATCCTTGCCTTGCAGATCGTGGCCCGCACCCGCGCAGCCGGATACAAGATCACGCCGAAGCAGGTTCTGGAAGGACAAACGGTTGAAGCCCTGGCCCGCGTTGCGGAACCGGTCGAAGCCCATGCGCAGAAGACAGAAGAGCTGCCAGATGGCCCTCTGCCGCTGACGCCTATTCAAGACTGGTTCTTCACTCTTGCGCTGGCAAACCGCAATCGCTGGAACCAGTCGGTTTTTCTCGAAGTGACAGCTCCTGTCTCCTTCAGCGCGTTGCAGAACGCAATGACCGTGCTGGGGCAGACCCACTCTGCATTCCGCCTGCGGTTCCGGCAGAACACGAGCGGGCAGTGGCGGCAGGAATACAGCGACGCCGCAGATATTGTCTGCGATCAGCGCACGGCGGAAACGGCTGAGGCCATCACGCCCATGTGCAACGAAGTGCAAGCCGCACTGGACATAGAGCATGGGCCGCTGATGCGCGCGCGGCTGATCGCCTTGCCGGACGGGGCGCAAAGGCTGTTTCTCGCAGCACACCACCTGGCGGTTGACGGGGTATCGTGGCGGATCGTGCTCGAAGACCTGCGCGGGCTGCTGACGGCCCCGTGCCAGCGGACCATGCCGGAGCCCGAGACCACGCCGTTCGGGCGCTGGGCGATCCGCCAAGCCGAAGCATTGCCCCGTTTCCTGAACGAACGCCCGTTCTGGCAGTCCATGCTGGATGCACCGGCCATCCCGCTCGATCATCCGGGGGCACCGGCAGTGAGAGGAGATGCCGAAACGCTCTCGCTCGTCCTGGACGAGCAGACAACGCAGGCGCTTCTGACGAAAGCCCCGGCCGCCTATCGCACGCGGATCGATACCCTGCTGCTGACTGCGCTTGGCCGGGCCGTGGCCACGCACTGGAATCTTGAAGCGGTTACCGTGCATCTGGAAGGGCACGGGCGCGAGGAAAGCCTGTTCCCCGGGATTGACCTCAGCCGTACCACCGGCTGGTTCACCAGTGTCTATCCGGTCCGTTTCGCTCCTGCTGGCGAAGACTGGGACAGCGCGATACGGCACACAAAGGAGGCACTGACCGGAGTGCCCCATGGCGGACTGGGGTATGGCATGCTCCGCCACCTGCCCGCCCTGAACGAGAAGCAGCATGGTCAAGGCGGCCTGCCCTCCTTGTCGTTCAACTACCTTGGACAGTTCGACAATGTCATCGACGGAGACTGGCGGCTGGCGGGCGAGGATTGCGGCCCGGGAACGGACCGCGATGCCCCGTTGGGAGCATCGATAGCGATCGACGGGCAAGTAACCGGTGGCAAGCTCGCCCTGCATCTGCGTTACAGCCGCCTGCAGTTCGAGGCGGATACGCTGGCGGCGATGATGCGCAGGTTTGAAACCTGCCTGCATGATCTGATCGCCCATTGCGTGGCAGTTACGCCTGGTCAGGCCACGCCTTGCGACTTTCCTCTGGCCGGAATCAGCCAGCAAGAGATTGACGGACTGCCCCTGCCTGCACCGGCCATTGCGGACATCGTCCCGCCTTCGCCGCTTCAGGCCGCCATGCTGCGGCACAGCGCCCGCCGCCCCGATTCCACGGCCTACCGGGTGCAAGTCTGGGCCAGCATAACCGGGCTGGACGCGGACCGGATGAACGCGGCGTGGGTGCGCCTTGCCGCGCGGCACGACGTTTTGCGCTGCATTCCGGTATGGCACGAACAGGAACGCCCGTTGCTCGCCATCGCCAAAGGGACAGGCCACACTGCAGACATCCTAGACTTCACCGGCCGCCCCGATGCCGAAGAGGCGTGGGCCCGCTTGCGCGAAAACGAGTACCGGCGCGGCTTTTCGCTCGGCGAC
Organism: Novosphingobium beihaiense; assembly: GCF_022832375.1. Classification (GTDB taxonomy): domain Bacteria; phylum Pseudomonadota; class Alphaproteobacteria; order Sphingomonadales; family Sphingomonadaceae; genus Novosphingobium; species Novosphingobium beihaiensis. Next base: position 27,957 of record NZ_JALHLG010000029.1, on the reverse strand, counting down.
GGATCCAGGCTGTGCCGTCTCACGCTGATCCAGATGCCTTCGGGCGATTGGCGGTTTCTCTGGACATGGCACCATGCTCTTCTCGACGGATGGTCGATGTCGCGCGTTCTGGGGGAATTGCTCCGCCTCTATGACGGGGAAGCACTGCCTCCGGCAGGCAGCGGCCCCCGGCAGGTCGCGCTGTGGCGCAGCCGACAGGACGACGAACCGCATCAGGCCTACTGGCGGACCCAGTTGGACAAGCTCTCCGGCCAGAGTCTGCTGCACAAGACTCCCAAAGCCGTACAGCCCCCCGACGAGGCAGGCGCGTCCACCGGCGCCGTCGAGCATGTCATGCCGCTGGAAGACGTTCAGGCGCTAAGGGCTTTGGCAGCGAAGCACAAAGTCACGCTCAACACGCTTGTCCAGGCGGCGCTTGCACAAGTGATCGCCAGCGAGACCGGGAGCGATTGCGTTGCTTTCGGTGTAACGGCGTCGGGCCGCTCGGCGGATATTCCCGGAATAGAAGACATCGTCGATCTGATGGTGGGCACCATGCCTCTTGTCTGCGATGTCGGCCTTTCACACGACAAGGGGCCATGGCTGCGCGGTATTCTGGCCGACAACATCGCCATGCGGCAACACGAACACGCGCCGCCGCCGATGCTCCAGTGCTGGACAAATGCAGAAAGCGCACCTTTCGATACGCTCGTCGTCTTCGAGAACTATCCTGTAGATGAGGCCTTGTGGCACGAGGTCCGGGGGGACATTGCCTTCTCCGATGTCGGCAACCGGGGCGGAACCAGCTATCCGCTGACAGTGATCGTCGTCCCTCGCGACACACTGACTTTCCGGCTCGAATTTCGCCGCCCGCTCTTTTGCGAAGCGCGCGTGAAAGCCATCATGGCCGCATTGATCGACAGGCTCTCACTACTCGCAGCGGAATGAAGGGGGCCGCGCTTCACCTTTTCCCTCGCGCGCCCGGCCGCCGCAAAAAGAGAGCGGCGGCGGGCAGCGCAACGGAAGCCAGCGCGGCCATACTGAGTTCGCCCGCCCATTGCACAACATGTGTGGCCCCGTCCGCCAGAGCCACGGCAAACGATGCCGACAGCCAAACATATCCGCCCCACCGCAGACAGTGCTGCCACCTGGGAGGAAGCGGCCGCAGAAACAGATCCCGCTGATGCCGCGGCATCGACAAACACAGGCACGACATGCCTGCCAGCGCGAAGAGGAAGCTCATGCGGCGGCCCTCTTTCCCCGAAACATGGTCACGCCCAGCATGGCAAGGCCGGTAAAGATCAATGCGACGTCGACACCGGCACGCACTCTGTCCCCCGTTGCGATCCAGGTAAACAGCCCGCTGTCAGGCACAAACAGCAATGGCACCGGCGCCGCCAGACATATCAGACCGGCGCATCGCGCCTGCCATCTCCAGGCATGCGCGGGAGAGGTGCAAAGCGCGTGAACCAGGGCGGCCAGCCAGGCGAGAAAGAACGCGCTCGCTTCCCAGCCCATCCGGCCGGACATAGCGGCCGGCAGAAGGCGATTGGCGAGCAGCAGGGCGGCAATCGCAACCGGCAGTCCGGCAATCACCGCAACGTTGATCCGCTCCGCCAACATTCCCCTTCCCGGCAAGGCGTTTCGCGGGCGCCGCTTGACAGTCCACAGCACCAGCCCCGTCGCGATCATGGCCGTCCCCAGCAGCCCGGACAGAAAGAACAGGGCCCGCAGCCAGGCATCGGAAAAACGCCCCATGTGCAGGCCATAGAGCCAGCCCCGCAGTGCCATGGCCGATCCGCCTCCATCATACCGAGCCATCAGATGCCCGTCTGGCCCGAACCGCAGCCATGGCCGGTCATAGGAAATATGTTCGGAATCGAGGCGTTCGACCGTGACCCTTGCCGTTTCGGACAGAGGATCGTCGATGAGGATGCGGCCCGCCTGCCCGCCGCCCCATTCTCGCTCGGCCCGGCGAACGATAGCCTGCACCCGCTCGCCGGAAAGGGCCGGTCTTCCGGCAGGCGCGGCAGTGGCGATCGAGTCTCCGGTGCCGCCGGCCAGATCACCGGCATAAGCCGCCAGATCGCCGGAATAGACGCGTTGGATCGCCCAGGGCATGAACATGCTTGCCAGCGTGACCAGCCCGGTAAAAGTAATCATCAGGTGGTAAGGCAAAGCGACAACGCCCATAACATTGTGCGCGTCCAGCCAGCTTCTTTGCCCCTTGCACGGACGGAAGGTGAAGAAGTCTGTAAATATCCGCCGGTGCGTAATCACCCCGCTGATGATCGCCACCATCATGGCGATGGCGGCAAAGCAGATCAGCCAGCGCCCCAGGCGCCCCGGTACGTTCAGATCGAAATGAAAGTAGTAGAGGAAATCCCCGCCCATCGTCTCGCGCCCTTGCCGCGAAGCGCCGGTTCGAGGAGCAAGCTGCCGGGACTGGAAACCGCCCGCGCCGCCCTTCCACATGATTTCGGTTATCGGATTGCGCGATGTCGGCAAATCGATGCGCCAGAGCCGGGCATTGGCGCCCTCCTGCCGCAGACGGCCAATTGCGTGGCCGACGGCCTGCGGATCGGCCGCGCCCTGGCTCAGCTCCGGACGCATCCAGAGGTTTATCTCCTGCCTGTAGTAGGTCAGCGTTCCGGTGAGAAAGACGGCATAGAGCAACCAGCCGGGAACCAGACCGGCCCAGCTGTGAAGAAACGCCATGGTCTGGCGGAATCCATCCCTCACCCCGGACCGCTGCCCATCAGGCCTGCCAGCAGGAGCGCACCGGCCGTCACAAGGATACCGGCCCAGACATGCGCGCCCCGCCGCGGCACGAACGACCAGAGCGCGACAAGCACGAACAGCACATAGGCGATCAATTGGGCCGCCACCACGGTTTCCACCGCGGCTCCCGGCAATAAGGCGGGCAATGCGAAGGCCGCAGCGGCCGCGACGGCGTAACCGCCGCCGAGACCTGCAACGATCCGGTTCAGTACCTGAGCCCGCCCGGGCGCCGGTGCTCTCACCAACGCCATGCCAGATCGGCGATCACGTTGCGCGCCTGGCCATAGTAGCAGCGGTCGATGCCGACACAGGATGAAATGTACTTCTTGTCGAAGACATTGTTCGCCTTCACCGACAGTTCCAGCCCCTGCAGATCCGGCAGCCATTGGCCCAGATCGAAACGGACCGACGCATCGAACAGCGTGAAGGCAGGCACACGCGACAGGTTGGCCGCGTCACCGTAAGTCGAACTGGAATAGCGCACGCCGCCTGCCAGAGCGACGCCGACAGGCGACACATAGTTGACCCAGAGCGAGGCGTTGTGCCGGGGCACGGCCTGCAACCGCAGCCCTTGCTGATCCCGGCTCTCGACCGCGAGCGTATCAGGGTTGATGCCCGAAACGGCATCGCCGCTGTCCGTCACCCTGGAATCCAGAAGCGTATAGGCGCCCACCAGCGTGAGCCCCTCCTTCACCGTGACATTGGCTTCCAGTTCAAGCCCGCGCATCCGGACTTCCCCGTTCTGGACGGAGAACCCGGCATGCTCCGGATTCGGATCCGCCGTCAGATAATTGCGGCGGCGCAGGTCGAAAACGGACGCCGTCAGGAAGCTGGCCGTTCCCGCAGGCTGGAACTTCACACCGGCTTCGAGCTGGCGGCCCTTTTCGGGATCGAAGTTGTTGCCATCGTAGTCCGCACCGTATTGCGGGATGAAGCTCTCCGAATAGCTGACGTAAGGCGACAGGCCATTGTCAAATGCGTAAAGCAAGGCCGCCCGCTTGGTCAGCGCCTTGTTTTTGGACTTCTGGCCGACATCGTAAATGAGGTCGGACGCCTTGAAGGATGCCCAGTCCTGGCGCAGCCCCAGCAACAAGCGCCATCCCCCCAGCGCCACCTGATCCTGCAGATAAAGGCCTGTCTGCCGGTTGCGGTAAATGCGGTGCTGGAATGGCGCGGGCTCGGGAATATCCTGATGGTAGACCGGCGCGAATACATCCAGCGCCGGTGCCACCGCGAACACACGGTCCGTCTCGTACTTCAGGCTCTGCCAGTCCAGCCCCGCCAGTACCTCGTGCGAGATGGCCCCGGTGGCAAACGTGAACGCCGCGTTGTTATCGATCGTGAAGTCGTCGCCATGCTCGCGCAGGCCGAATGCCTGACGCCCCGCTGTCCGGAAATCCGGCGAGAGACGGCTGATATAGATATTGTGATTATCCAGATCGGTGCTGGTGTAGCGGAAGTTCTGCCGGAAGCTCAGCCAGTCGCTGAAACGGTGCTCGAACTGATAGCCCGCCGAAGCCGTTTCCCGGTCCCACCGCTGGTAATTGGGATCGCCGGTAAACAGCTTGCGGGAAACGCGGCCATTGGGATTGGCGATCACGGTGCCGATCGTCGGCAGCCAGTTCAGCGTCGACCCTGCGAAATCATCCTTCTGGTAGTGGGTCAGAACGGTCAGGCTCGTGCTGTCCCCCAGATTCCAGGTGAGCGAGGGCGCGAACAGGACGCGCTTGCGGCCGGAAAAACGATAGATGTCATGCGTATCGAACCAGGTGCCTGTCACGCGGACGAGCAGATCGCGACGCTCCGTCACCGGGCCGGTCACATCCAGAGCGAATTGCTTGCGGTCGAATGTGCCGTACCGGACAATCGCCTCGCCGCTGAACTCCGCCTTGGGCCGTTTGCTGACCATGTTGATGAGACCGCCCGGCACCGACTGGCCATAGAGAACGGAAGCCGGCCCTTTCACCACTTCCACGCGCTCATAGAGATAGGGATCGAGCGCGCCGCTGACATAGCCAGTACCGCCCAGTCGCAATCCATCGACATAGGTATTTCCGGCCGTTCCCGTCGTACCGTCGTTCCCAAAACCGCGGATGGCAATGGCATCGCCGCCATATGTCGCACCCTTGGTATTGGCGAACACACCTGCGCTGTAGGTAAGCGCATCTCCGACCGAGAGGATGCTGCGCGTGCGCATGTCCTCCATGCTGACGACCGAAACGGACTGCGGAGTCAGCAGCAGCGGCGTATCGGTCTTGGTTGCGCTCAGAGCAGTCTTTTCAGCACGCAACCCTGTAACGACGATAGGGCTCTTTCCAGTGTCCCCATCATCTGCTGCGGATGCATCGCCCTCGGCTCCACTTCGGCCAGCCGCAGCCTCCGTCAGGTCTTCAGAGAGGCCCGCCGCCGACACCGGCGATGCCAGTGTGGCCAACGGCGAGATCAAAGCGATCCCGCAGGTAAGTTTATGTGAGACCACTCAATCCCCCTCAGTTTCAAACAATGATAATGTAAATGCGAGTCATTATCATGACTACAAGGAAATGATGGATTTGGCGATAGGGTAAAGGAAAAAGGTGCACCTAAATCGCCTCAAGCGAGGCTTTGATGATGTGACCGCCCTCCGACGGCATCGATGTGCGAATGCGGGTCTGGAACGATCCACACAGGAGGGCGGTCATGTCGGAGATTATCACGGTCGGGCTCGATCTGGCGAAGAATGTGTTTCAAGTGCATGCGGCTGATGCAGAAGCGATTTGCGAAGCGGCTACGCGCCCAACGATGCGGTTCGTGCCTGTGAAGAGCGAAGAGACCAGGGGGCAGCAACGGTCATCCGCATCCGCGAGCTACTGATCCGGCAGCGCACGCAGGCGAGCAATTCCCTGCGCGGCCATCCCGGGGAGTTCGGGCAGATCGTGCCGCAAGGAGCGGCGAACGCAACGCGGCTGATGGCGATCGTCGTGGACCCGGACAGTGGATTGCCCAGGGATGCTCTCGCCACTCTACAAGTGCTGATTGCAGCCCTTACCCATTTCAAGGTGAAGATCGGCAAGCTCGATGCGGAGATTGGTCGGCGAGCCAACAAGGACGAAGTCGCCCGTCGGCTCATGACTGTGCCGGGCATTGGGCCGCTGATCGCCACGGCCATTGCGATTCTGGCTCCGGCTCCCGAAACATTCCAAAAGGGACGGGACTTTGCGGCATGGCTTGGCCTGACACCTCGGCAGCATTGGACAGGAGGCAAGCAGTGCCATGGGGCCACGACAAAGATGGGTGAGCGATCGTTGCGACGCCTTCTGATCATCGGAGCCAACAGCGTGATCATAAAACGCCACGTCCATGCCAGCGCCAAACCGGGGACATGGCTGGGCGGGATGCTGGCCCGCAAGCCTCCCATGTTGGTGCGTGTGGCGCGGGTCAACAAAATGGCACGGATCGTCTGGGCCTTGATGATGCGGGGGGGAGTTTACCAGTCTCCGGTCGCGGCTGCATAAGTCAGCCGTGGGTCGCAAGGGCGTCGGAGGGCGACGAGCCGTTTGGCGCAACGGTCATGAGACGGGATCGGGAAAACCAGGGCGCAACAAAGCCGTCTCCGCCGGAAACGCCGCCGAAATCGAACCCGAAACCGCCAGCCCTGTCCCCAGCAAGCCCGAACAGGCCGCGCCGAAAACGGCGCCAGCACCACCCGCCCCGCAGATGGCCAGCAACGGCCCCGACAGTTGGGAGGGGCGTGTTCTGGCGGCCTTGAACAAGCAACGGCGCTATCCGCGCACGGCCCAGTTTCGCCGACAGCAGGGCGTGCCCTACATCCGGTTCGTCATGAACCGCGAAGGCAAAGTGCTCTCCTCCCGCCTCGAACGTTCGTCAGGTTTTCCCGATCTCGATCGCGAGGCCCTGGCACTTCCGAAGCGGGCACAGCCACTGCCGAAACCGCCAAAGGACAGACCCGGCGAGACGCTCGAGCTGGTGGTGCCGGTGGAGTTCCTGTTGCACTGACGGTCCCTTCCTCTGCGGATCGCGGAAGGGACGGACAGCGCGCGGACCGCGCACCAACTTCGGTACCAGCGCAATCATACGCCTCGCGAACGGCGGCGCCCGGCGGTGAAAAGTTCGTCACACGCTGGCGGCCGGATATTCGAACCGCGCGCAACTGTAGACCGGCCTGCCCCCTGTCACCACCCGGTAGATGGCCGCCGCGATGCGGGAGGCGGTTCCGCTGTTCGAGGCCACGTCATAGCTGTCCGCAAGCGCCAGCCCGTCGGCCAGATCGCACACATCCTCCGGACGGCGGACGCCCCACTGGAAACGGGCGTCGGTCTGCGAAACACTGGGATGCCGGTGCGATTGCCTGACCATCAGCGGGGATGCGAGGTCGAGCGCCAGAGTCATGCCGGACTGGCGGGAGGCCGCCGCCTCCGTAAGCCCCTGCAGCCAGCTTTCGGCCTGCTGCGGCGTCAGGTACATCGACACCCCCTCGGCCAGCACCAGGACGGCGCGGCCCGGATGCCAGGGAAGCGCCGGAGCCCATTCGGCGACGGCGGTCCCATCGGCTGCCATGCTGCGAACCCGGTCGAGCGGCGGGATCAGGCGTTCGCGCAAGGCTGTGACTTCGGGAAAATCGATGTCGATCCAGTCGATCCCCTCGGGCGGGGCGATCCGGTTGGCGCGGGTATCGAGGCCGGATCCGATGGAAATGACGAGACCTGCCGGATTGGCCGCGATGAAGCGGCGGACAACCGCATCGAACCATTGCGCCCGCACGATGGACCCGCGCATGCTCGCCCGGTCGTCGCTGAAGCGGGCAGGATCGAAATCGAGCGCCGCCCCCACCTGCTCCGCCGCCGGATCGGCAAAGCCGAGATCGGCATTCTGCGAAGACGCGACAAGGCGCGCCGCCAGCGTGATCAGCAGCGTTTCGGGCGCGCCGGAAAGTCCGGGCGTCAGTTGGTCCGCGTTCATACCGTTCATAGTCTCCATTCCAGTTCGACGCCGCCCTGACGGGAGCGGCCGATCGGCGAGTACCAGTTGCCGTCGTCGCCAAAGCCCAGGTTCCGGAAGGCCAGGCCGGTGCCGCGGCGGACATTGGTGAGGTTCTCGACGAAGAAACGCAGGCTCCAGCGATCGGCCTCGTAGCCGGCCTGCAGCCCGACAGTCTGCGTCGCGGGCTGCATGGCCCGGCCCAGACTTTCGAGCGATTCCCTGCCGGTGAAAGAGACTTCGGCGCGTCCGTAAAATCCGTCGGCCGTCTGATAGCGCGCCGCCAGATAGCCGTCGTAGGCCGGGACCAGCTTGACCCGCTTGCCGCGCGCATTGGTGGCGGCATCGACCTGAAGATCGCGGTAACGGGCATCGGACAGGCCGAAATTGGCCGTCAGCGTCAGCCCCTTCACAGGTTCGGCCGAAGCTTCCAGTTCGAACCCCTTGCTGTCGATAGAGGCGCTGGAGCCGATATAGTCGGACGAGATGATCCGGCCGGTTTCGTCGGTGGCGACCTGGATTTCCTGCCAGTTGTTCGAGCGGATATAGAAAGCCGCCCCCGCCAGTCTCAGCCTGCCGTCGGCGGATTGCCATTTGAAACCGGCTTCCCGGCTCCACATCGTCTCCGACCTGTAGCGCAGCACATCGTCGGAAAGCCCGGCCTGCGCCGCCGTCAGATTGAAACCGCCGGGGATGTAGCCCTTGGCGGCATTGGCATAGAAGCTGAGCTGCGGGGAGGTCTTGTAGCGTATCGAGAAACGCGGAAGCAGCGCATCGAAATCGCCCGAGAGCGCCGCATCGCGATAGACGAACAGGGTGCCCCCGCCCAGATCGATCTGCCCGGCATTCTGCTGCGCCGCGCGATGGGCATGATCGTAGCGCAGCCCTGCGCTGATCGTGAGATCGGGCACGGGCACCGGCGACCAGCTTGCCGATGCGAAAGCCCCCCAGTCGCGCGCGCGGGCATACTGGCGCGGCGACGGGGCGTAGGAATCCAGCGTGCCCGGCCCCACGAAAGTCGTCTGGAAGCGCTCGTCTTCCTGCCGGTAATGCGTCACGCCGAGGATATAGTTGAAAGGCTCGCTTGCCGGGGACGCAAAGCGCAGCTCGAAATTCCAGAAATCCTTGTCCTTGTAGTCCTGCCCCGCAGCGGTCGGCAGAGCCGTGAAATCGAAATCCAGCCCTTTCGAATCCGTCTTCAGGCGGCGGTAGGACATGGCCATGTCCAGCGCGCCGTAGCCCGGCTCGTAGCGCGCGCTCACCCCCAGCACCGTCTCGCGCTCGTTCGTGCGCTTGGGCGCATCGTTGATATATGAAAAGCGCCCGGTCCTGCGCCCGCCGTTGTAGAGATCGGCATAAGTCCGGTTGTAGAGGCAGGTGTCCAACGGCAGGTATTCCTGATCGAACACGCCCGGCGCGCGGGTGTCGAGAATATAGGCCGTGGCATTGACGGTCAGCCGGTCCGCCGGGGTCCATTTGAGGCGCCCTTGCAGGAAGGTCTCGCCGATCCTTCCCTCCGGCCGGCCGGGCTGGATATTGCGCAGGAAACTGTCCCCCTGCGAGAGCTTGAAGGCGATCGAGCCGGACAGGGTGCTTCCCAACGGCCCGCCGACGAAACCGTCCGCCGTGCCGTTCGCCCCGCCGCCGAAGAGCGTGCCGGTAAGGCGCGTCTCCATCACGGGATGATCCGCCGGGGCCCGCGTCTGGATGACGATGAGGCCGGATTCGCTGTTCGCACCGTAAAGCGTCGCCTGCGGCCCGCGCAGCACTTCGACCGATTCGACCTGGTTGAGCACGGCGTTCGACAGTTCGCGGAACGGAATGCCGTCAATATAGACGGCGGCGCGATTGACGATGAAAGGGTTGGATTCGATGCCGCGGATCGAGATGAACGTGCTGCCCAGTTGCCCGCTCTCGTTGAACTGAACGTTGGGCACGACGGCATCGAGCTGGCGCACGTCGCGAATGCGCGCCTGATCGAGCATTTCCCGGCCGATGACCGTCACCGAAACGTCGGTATCCTGAAGCCGCGTGGCGCGCCGCGTGCCGGTGACGATGATATCGCTCGCGCTTTCCCGCGGCTCTTCGGTGTCGTCCCGGCCTTCCGCGAAGGCCGGCTGCATGAGCGCGAGCCACGAAACCGCAAGGGACAGAGGATACCGGCAGGAAAAACGCATTGAGGCCCCATTGTTTTATTGAGAACGATTATCAATGTATGTAACATCATATCATGATCAAGCCACTCCAATCCGGGACGGACTTCTCCGATCCGGGATTTAATCAGCGCGCGGCCTGCGACCGCGCACGGATCGAACAGCACCTGACGGGCCACGGGCAGGTCCATGCCGACGATCGCGGCACGTCCATGCTCGTATCGGCCAACTATCCCCCCTTCGAAGGGGAGATCGACAATGGCCCCTTCCTGAGGATCGCTCTCGCCACCGGGCGCGCGGCCAGGATCCTCCAGCAAGGCGGGGGCGCAAGGCTCGAAGGCCTGTGGCGGCAGGGCACGCTGGCGATCAGCCCGCCGCACAGCCGGGGCTTCGCGAAGGCGGAGAGGACTTCGATGATCGGTCTGGCGCTGCTGCCGGGGAGCGACGGAACGGAACCGGACCTCGATCCGGACCATGTCAGCGCGCTGGCCGGCCGCTTTCAGGACGACGCCCTGCTGGTATCGGTGGTGACCGCGCTACATCACGAAGCGGCCATCCATGGCGCATCGACCGCCTTTTTCGACGCAGGCCGGGCCCTGATCCTGCGCCGTCTGATGGAACTGAAAGCAGGCGCACCGCGCCGCGAGCGCCAGCATCATCCGCTCCCGGACGGGCGCTACAACCGCGTGCTGGACTATGTCGAGGAAAGCCTGGGCGGCGACATATCGGTGGCGCGGATGGCAAAGGCCGCCGGTCTCGACAGCAGCGGCTTCACCCGCGCCCTGCGCGCGCGGACGGGCCTGCCGCCTTATGCCTGGCTAACGCAGCGGCGCATGATCCGGGCCCAGGCCTTGCTGCGCACCGGCATGCCGGTAACACAGGTGGCAACCCATGTAGGCTATGCGAATCCGGGAAAGTTCGCCTCCGCGTTCAAACGCGTGACCGGACATGCGCCCTCCCGCTGGGTCCGGCTCGACGAAGATTGAAAGCAGGACGTGAAGCGCCCCAGGGGCGCTACTCTCGCAGCTCGGCAGCGGCCATCCAACCACACGCCGCGAAACAAGAGGTCGAGAACGACCGCGCCCCCGGCGGACTTCTGGGAACGGTTGGGAACGAGTGTCTGGCGGAGAGGGTGGGATTTGAATTTTGGCATCATATTATTTACAACAATGAATATTTCCGTCCACCCTCACACACGACCTCATCAGAGTCCTCTTGAAAAAAGTGTAATATCCGCTTCAACATCGAAATGGCGGCTGCAACGCAAAGGCACCGCCATCGACAACATCACATAAATACGAAGCCACGCTCAGGAAACGCCCCCTTCCATTCCATGGCATCAAAACCGGCATCAGCGCTGAAAGCGGCCATATCCTGCCTCAAAAGTGCAAGACGGCTGGCGCTATCAACACCGCTCTCGACAACATCTATCAATGGCGCCACATTATAGCTGGGCATACGCACGACGGTTTCATCGCCACCCGCTGACGACGCTGCTGTAAGAGAAGCTGCTTCTTCTTGGGACTGAGCCGATAGCTGATCAGCAACAGTGTCAAACGGCATACTGTCCGACAGCCACTCCGAAATGGATACTACTTCTGGCCTCCCATTGCTGCGCAGCACATCAATTGCATTTATGATGTCATTATTGAGCACCCCAGCGAACAAAGCTCCAGGATATCTAAAACCAGAGCCTACCACTGCCGGAGCAGACGAAGCCCGCCCCGGCTTGTAGGCCAGTAAGGACTCGCCGAAAACACCGGTGGTGTCATCGGTGCGCGTAAAGCTGGATGTAGCAAGAAGCGCATTACTCCCCACTTTCAACGCCGCATCCGGCGTAGCCGTGGCATCCTTGATGTTGAAGGCAGCAATGCCAAGCTCCGTCAGCATGTGAAGTTCTCCCACCTCGCTCATACCGTTGCCATTGGCATCGATCCAAACCTTAAGTTCGCCAAAGCGCGCATCGGTTGCATCAACGATCCCGTCAGCATTGCTGTCTAGGTGGGCAAGTCCCGCAAGGTCGCTTGTCGCTCCTTCTTCAGCAGCAAGGCTGAGTTCGGATGTTTCGGTAATCATCCCATCATTATTACGATCGATGACCAGGAAGCCATCCTCGCGTGCGATCCATCCGGTGTCATCCCGCACACCATCGCCATTCATGTCGTAGTAGGCGCTTGCTTTCCTGCGGTTCTTGAGTTCGACACCATCCCCGTCCAGATCGAGCACGATGGGAGAAAGCATCCCCCAACTCTCGTTCCTGAAATTGACAACGGTGTTGGTTTCGAGCGTAGTCACCCAGGTCCGATGGCCCTTGCGCATTAGCGAAACCGTGCCGCCTGATACGTTCAGGTAATAATGCTTGCTCTTCTGTCCCGCAACCTCGAACGATGACGGTGCGAAGTCCGGCAGATTGGTATCTGCTGCAAAATAGGTAAGCGCAGCATCGATAAAGCCCAGCGTACTGCCGTCAGTACGGGTGTAGCTGCCGGTATTGAGGATCGCCACGTCACCGAACTGGGTGGTCCCGTCATAGGCCGTGCCGGTGAGATTGATCGAGGAGACATAGGCCTCATCCAGCGTGTAGACCTCACCTTCATCTGCGGCACCGTCGCCATCGGCATCGAGCCAGACCCGGAAATCGCTGAAACGTGCGTCCGCCGAAGACAAGACCCCGTCGCCGTTGCTGTCGTAGGCGGCAAGACCGGCGAGGTCGGACGCCGCGCCTTCGACATCGTCGACGAAGCTGAATTCACCGGCATTGCTGACCGTGCCGTTCCCGTCCCGGTCCAGGAACAGGAAGCCCTCGGTATTGCCGATCCAGCTCGTGTCGTCGGCCAGACCATCTCCATCAAGATCGTAGCGAGCCTTGCTGTCTGCCGCCGAGACCGTGGTGACACCCTGCCCGTCAAAATCGAGCACGATGGGCGATGCGATGTTGACGGTCTCCCCGCCCTTGAAGGCGAGCCGTTCGATGGAAGACAGACGGTCAGACCCGTCGTTTCCGTCCGCATCGGCCGCATTGTCACCGACCTTAATACGCAGAAGGCCCGACTGGCTTACGACGCTGTAGGTCGATCGATAACCGAAGAAGTGCGCGGTGTCGGTGCCGCCGCCGCCCATCAGGATATCATCGCCCTGCCCGCCCCAGAACTGGTCATCGCCACTGAGGCCAAGCAGGAAATCGTTGCCGTCACCGCCCGCCAGTTCGTCCGCACGCAGGCCGCCGGTCAGGATATCATTGCCCGCACCGCCGAAGATTTTGTTGGTTCCAAGCAGATTGCCGATCAGCACATCGGTTCCCGAACCACCTTGACGGTAGGCATCGAACTGATCGGACGGATCAACCCTGATCAAGACCGTGGCGCTCGAAGTCAGTTCCCCGTCGGTGATCGTGTAGCGGAAGCTGGCGGTTCCGGTGAACGCGGCGTCGGGCGTGAAGACCAGATAGCCGGACTCGTCGAACGCCACTTCGCCGCCGACCGGCGAATCGAACGAGACCACCGAAAGGACATCGCCGTTCACATCCGTATCGTTGTCCAGCAAGGCCTGCGGATCGATCGTGATCGCCCGGTTGCTGGTGGTTACGAACAGTCCATCGTCTTGTGCCACGGGCGCCACATTACTGGGCGTTATCGTGAGATGGAAATCGTCCGCCGCCGCAAATTCGCCATCGCTGGCAGTGACCGTAATATCGAACTCGCCGCCAAACGTATTAGCTGTCGTTCCGGTGAACCGGGTGCCATCGAAGCTCAGCCAGCCCGGCAATGCCGAACCGTCGGCCAGAGTGGCCGAGAGCGTCAGCGCATCGCCATCAACGTCCGTGAATGTCCCGGCTGGAACCGCGATATCGATCGGGTAACCGCCCAGCACATCCTGATCGGCCAAGGCCAGAGTCAAGACCGGAGCATCGTTCACCGATGAGACGGTAAGGCGGAACGTATCGTTCACGGACAGCAGACCGTCGCTGGCGTAGACCGTGATATCGACATAGCCGTTGAAGTTCTGTGGCGGCGTGCCGGTAAACCGGTTCCCGTCAAAGGCAAGCCAGGCCGGCAGCGCGGACCCGTCGGCACGGCGGGCCGTCAGCGTCAGGGTATCACCGTCGACGTCGCTGAAAGCACCCGCATCGAGCACCAGATCGATGGCTGCATCTTCCGCGCTCGAAATGTCGGGCAGGAGATGAGCTATAACCGGAGCATCGTTCACGGCCAGCACGGTGAACACGAAGTTCGCCGTGACCGACAGAGCCCCGTCACTGGCCGTAATCGCCAGCCCGAGTGCTCCGTTGAAATCCTGCGGCGGCGTGCCTGTCAACTGCCCATCTGCATAGTGCATCCAGCCAGGCAACGGCGTTCCGTCGCTTTGCGTCACACTGAACGCGAGCAGATCACCATCGACATCGGCAAAGGCATCGAGCGGCAGGGGAAGCGCGAACGCGTGATCCTCGGCAACGAGCATGTCTCCGATCACCTTCGTCAGGACCGGGGCATCGTTCACCGGATCGATCGTCAGACGGAATACGTCACCGGCTGCCAGCAAGCCGTCGCTGGCGAGTATCTCGATGTCGAGAGCCCCGTTGAAATCCTGAGGCGGGGTGCCGGACAGGATGCCGTCGGACAGCGTCAGCCAATCGGGCAAGGCACTACCGTCGGCTAGCCGCGCCGAGAAGGCCAGCGGATCGCCATCGACATCGGCGAAGCTCTCGAGCGCTAGCGAGAAGGCCATCGCGGTATCTTCGGCGCTATCGAGATCGGCCAGAGGCGTCACGAGCACCGGCGCATCGTTCACCGGATCGATAGTGAGCGTGAAGCTGCCCTGCGTTGCAAGTTCGCCGTCTCCGGCCGTAACCGTGATACCCAGCGAACCGTTGAAATTCGCCGGCGGCGTGCCCGTGAAGCGGGTGCCATCAAACGAAAGCCAGCCGGGAAGTGCCGAACCGTCCGACTGTGCGGCTGAAAGCGCCAGCGGATCACCGTCGACATCCGTGAACGTACCGTCCGGCAGGGCGAAATCGACCGTGCCATCCTCGGCGACGTGGATATTCGCCAGTGAGCCGGTCAAGGCCGGAGCATCATTGACTGGCGTCACTGTCAAAATGAAGCTGTCGCTGGCTGACTGAACACCGTCGGAAGCCGAAACAGTAATCCCGATGACGCCGTTATAGTCTTGCGGCGGCGTGCCTGTGAAACGCCCCTCGGCGAACGTGAGCCACCCGGGCAAGGGATCCCCATTGGCAAGGCGCGCCGAGAGCGCCAGAGCATCGCCATCAACATCGCTGAAACTGCCCGCCGGCAATGTGAAATCGATGGCCGTATCTTCGGCGACCGAAACATCCGCCAGTCCACCGGTAAGAACCGGCGCATCGTTCACGGCGGATACGGTCAGAACGAAGCTGTCCGAGACCGTATATTCGCCATCGCTGGCCGTCATCGTCAGCGCCAGCGCGCCATTGAAGTCCTGCGGCGGCGTACCGGACAGTGTGCCGTTCCCGAAGCTCAGCCAGCCGGGCAGCGGCGAGCCGTCTTCCAGCGTCACTGCGAAGCTGAGCGCATCGCCATCCACATCGCCGAAGGCCCCGGCCGCCAGAGCAAATGCGAAGGGTGTATCTTCGCTCGCATCCAGATCGGCAAGCGGCACGCCGAGCGCGGGTGCATCGTTGACCGGCGCAATCGAAACGAGCAGATCGCGCACAGTCTCGGCCTGCCCATCGAAAGCAGCGACCTCAAGCGTGACAGTGCCGTTGAAGTCCTGCGGCGGAGTGCCGAACAGCGTGCGCGTTTCGCGATCGAAAGTCAGCCATTCCAGCAGTGCGCCACCGCCCGGCGCGCGCACTTCGACAACCAGCGCATCCCCGTCGACATCGCTTGCGAAACCCGCAGGCAAGGTTGCGCTGAACGGCTGGTCCTCGGTGCCCTGCAGCACGGGAATCGCGGCGATCACCGGCGCATCGTTCACAGCCGCGACATCGACAGTGACCCGCGCCGTTCCCGTGAGGCCGGTCGAATCCTCGATCTCGTAAACGAACGAGGCTTCCCCGGCGAAGTCTGCATCAGGAGTGATCTGCAACTGACCGAAACCCAGATCGGTTACCGTCACACCGGCCGTATCGAGGATCCGGCTGATGAAGAAGGCCTGATGGTCCGCATCGCTGTCATTGTCGAGCAACTGGCTCGCAAAGATCGTCAACGGCGTATCCTCCGCCGTTGCCAGAGCATCATCCCCGGCGATGGGCGCGTCCGCCACCGGCAGCACATTGACCGTAACCAGCGCCGAAAGCGGAATGCCCTGCTCGTCCTGGATCGAATAGCGCAGTTCAAGCTGACCATAGAAATCCGGCGCGGGCGTGACACGATAAGTGCCGTCTTCCTGCAGCACCGCGCCTTCGAGGCCCAGGAATGTCACTGTCGATCCCTCGGGAACCACATCGTTGGCAAGCAATAGCGCCGGATCGATATCGAGCCAGGTATCCTCGAGCATTTCCAGGCCGAGGTCCGATACCGGGATCGGCAGCGGTTCGTCAGGCAGGACCAGCAAGGTCGCATAGCCCACGCTGCTATCGCCATGGCTGTCGGTTACGCGGTAGTGGAAACCGGCATCGCCGACATAGTCCGCATCCGGCGTGAAGACGGCGGTGGAGCCCACCATCTCGACCGTGCCCTGATCACCGTCGAAAATCTCGACGATCGAGAAATCGTCACCCTCGACATCGCGGTCATTGGCGAGAAGGGCCGAGAAATCTACCGTCAACGGCGTATCATGCAGCGTGCGGAACACGCCCTCCGGATCATTGGCCGTGCCCGCCCCATCAGGATTGGCAACGGGCGCATCGTTTACGGCGGCAATGTCGAACGTGACCGTGCCTGTCGCCGACTTGCGCCCATCGCCGATGGTATAGCGGAAGCTCACCGGGCCATTGACGTTCTCATCAGGCACGAATTGCCAGCGCCCGCCCGGCAGTTCGACAATGCGTCCCCCTTCGGCGCTGCGCGAGAGCGACTGGAAAGAGATCGCATCGCCATCGGGATCGCTGTCGTTGGCGAGCAGATCGGCAGTGGTGAATTCGAACGGCGTATCCTCCACCGCCGCGAACGTATCAGCCCCGGCCACCGGTCCACGATTGGTCGAGACCACGTTGATCTTCACCAGCCCCGTGCTCGGCCCCTGGTTGTCATCGGTCACGACATATTCGAACGAGGCTTCGCCGCTGAAATTGTGATCGGGCGTGAAAACGATCTGCGTCCCGTCGAAGCTCAACGTGCCGTGCTGCGGATTGGCGACATCGAGGAAGCGGATCGGATCGCCATCGACGTCGTAGTCATTGGCAAGCAAGACCTGCGGATCGATGGCTAGCGGCGTATCTTCCGTCGCGGAAAGGTGATCCTCGACCGCGACCGGCGGATCAAACAGCGATGCCACGCGCACCGTCACTACACCGGCAGAGCTACCCTCCCGATCATCGGTGACCGTGTAAGTAAACCCGTCATCCCCGGCAAAGGCATCGTCCGGCGTATAGAGTACGAATGCTCCGGCATTCCCGTCGAGCTCGCGGCGCACCGAAGCGCTCGCAGCTTCGCCGTTCGCGGTGCGCGTGACGGTGATGTCTAGCGCCCCGGTGAAATCCAGCGGAATTTCACCGCTGATCGCGCCGGTATCCGCATCAATGACCAGCCAGGAAGGCAGATCGGAACCATCGGCGAGTGTCGCCGTCCAGACCGCGCCCTCAACCGCCGCCAGTTCGGCAGGCGGATCGATGGCGAGTTGCCCCAGTTCCAGCGCAAGCGTGCCGTTGGCAGGCGCCCCCAGCGCAGTGATACGCAGCGGATCGCCGTCGCGGTCGAAATCGTTCCCGAGCAGGTCGGTAACGGCGAAGCGCAAGCTCTCGTTCTCGTGCGTGGCCAGCAGGTCGGCACCGGTATCCGGCCGCTCCCGCTGCGGCTTGATATCGTAGAAGATCAGCGCGGGCTTGTCCGAGACGCCACCCTTCTCGTCAGTCGCATCATAGGAAATCACGAGAGTCCCGTTGAAATCCCGCGTACCGGTAAGATCGATCCGCTCGTCACCGGTCGCAACGCCGAGGCCGGTGGACGAGAGGCTGAATGTATCATCGACCACTGCTTCTGTGATCACCGACATGGCGGGAAGGCTTCCGCCCGCCGCGATGTCCATCCGCACCGGAACCGCGCCGATCCATGAGGGCGGCGGCGTCCCTTCGAAGGACAGCGTGGCCGCATCGAACGTTAGCCAGCTGTCAAGCGGGGCGCCGCTTTCCCGCGTGGCGGTGATCGCTCCGGCCTCACCGAGATCAAGCGCGAAGAGCCCCTGATCGGCGAAGTACGGATCGCCCGCAAGCGCACGGTTCACGGCATCGACTTGCGCGGCAAGATCGCCTTGCGGATCGAGGAGGAATTCGAGCGTGAAACCCTTGTCGCTGGAAGCATAGACCCCGTTGGCCAGATCGCGGGCGGCGGGCGTGAAGACCACTTGCAGGCGGGCAAGCTGCGCATCCGCGTCGGGCTCGAAGCCCGAGAGCGAAATCGTCCGGCTCGCTCCATCGAAATCGAACCAGTCCGGCAGCGGCCGCCCGCCGATCAAGGAGGCTGAAACCGTGCCGTTCTTCAGATCAAACAGGGCGAGGTTGCTATCATAAACGATACCGTCGGTAAGTGCCGCCGGATCGAGGCTGATAGCGTCAGCCCAGGTCAGCGTTTCGCCGGTAATTTGCGAAACACGCGAGAAGGTGAGCGTAGCAGCAACCGGATCGGTCGTGCCCTCGGGCGGTGTGCCCGTGAAGCTCAGCGTTTGGATGTCAAATACCAGCCAGGAAGGCAGCTCAGACCCGTCTTCAAGCGTCGCCGTGATGGTTGTCGAAGCATCCAGATCGTTCGCACCGAACTCGAAATCGACCGCGAAGCCGCTGCGGATCTGATACCCCTCCAGCACGTCCCCGCGCAGCGAAACGCCGAGCGTACCGGCGGACAGTTCCTGCCGGCTGTTGAAGACGCGGCCATTGGCGGGATCGGTAATCCAGATATCCGCATTCACGCTTTCGACGCCGCCCGGCAAACTGCCCGAGAAGGTCATCGTGTCCGGATCGAACGAGATAGAACCGGGCAGTGCGGAACCGTCTGCCAGACGCGCTTCAGCCGTGAAGTCCGCGGACAGATAACGGTGATCGACAACACCAAGCACCGAGGCCCGCTTGAAGAAAATAACGTCTCCATCGGGCTCGATATCGTTTCCGAAAGCTTCGGCCGGAATGACGAAGAGCGGGCCGTCTTCGAACCCGGCAACGAGATCGTTACGCAGGATCGGGCTGTCATTGCGCGGCAGGATCGTGATCGAAACGTGCGCACTCGACGTTCCGCCACGCCCGTCGGTGATCGTATAGTCGAACCCTGCAGAGCCGTTGAAGTCGGAGCGGGGCCGGAATTCGATCATGCCATCGTCGCGCAGCAGAACCTTGCCGTTGTCGGCAAAGCGCGAAATGCTCTCGAGCGTCAGCACATCGCCGTTGGGATCGGTATCGTTGGCCAGCAGGCTGGCCGGATCGATGACCAGAAGCTGGTCTTCCAGCGTACGCAGACCGTAGTCGTTATTCGCCTTGGGCGGATCATTGAGCGGGCGAACCTTGAACCTGTAGGTCAGTGTCGCGGCCGCCCCCCGCTCGTCGATCACATCGTACTCGATACCGGCCTCGCCCAGCGACGCGGGCGTGAACACGATCTCGCCGGTGTCGGGATCGAACGTGACCGCACCGTTGATCGCGGCGTTTTCGTCAGCGCCCGGGTGCAGCCCGACGAAGGTGATCGCATCGCCTTCGATATCGTAGCTGTTGGCAAGCAGATCGGCGACCGTGAGCGTGGCGGTCGTTTCCAGACGCACCGAATGCCGGGTATCGTGCGCGCGCGGCGCATCGTTCACCGGCGTGACGTAAATTTCCACCTTGGCAGTCGAAGTCGCCCCGCTTGCATCCGCCAGCGTATAGAGGAACCCGGCCGCACCGAAATAATCGGGGCGGAACATCAGGTCGATATAGGACCCTCCGATGCTACCGGTGACATTGGTGCCGGCAAAGGCGTGATCACTGTTTTTGTAGCGATCGATCTCCTGCCCGGCATCGTTGAGCAGCGGCGCGAACGAGACAATGTGCAGGCCTTCGTCGAGCCCGTCGACGTCGAAATCGTTCGCCAGCAGATTTTCGATGCGGATGTGAAGGATCTCGTCCTCGACACCGTAAACCAGCGGATCGTCCACCGCGGTCGGCGCATCGTTGACCGGGGAAATGTTCACTTCGACGCGCGCGGAAGACTCGCGGCCGAACTCGTCGCGCACGGTGTAGTAGAAATAGCCGTCGCCGTTGAAATCCTGATCACCCAGGAATTCGATCATGCCGTCATCGCGCACCTGAACCGTGCCATGGGTCGGACGATCCGCGCCCACGAACTGCAAGTCGAGCGTGCCGGCTTCCGCGTCGTTGACGATAAGATCGGCCGGATCGATGACGACCGGCTCATCCTCTACCGCAAAGCGAACGATATCGTCGGCGGCATTGAAACGGCCCAGCCGCTGGAGCTGATCGATCCGGTCACGATCCCAGACGGTGCCGTCGGCAAAGGCGATTTCCTCGATGCCGGTTTCCACGCCCAGGAAGTGGTCGGTGACCCGCACGGTATCAATCAGGAAGCCGTCCTGACGTTCGAACTCGATGAGGAGATCGCCGCCCTCTCGCAGGATCGAAACATCCTTGGGCGCCACCGCCGCATCGAGCACGAGACGGTCGATATCCGTGGCATCGCCCTGCTCTGCAATCGTATCGTTGCCTCCGTCGAAGCCGAACAGGTAAGTGTCCGATCCGAAACCGCCTGCCAGTGTGTCGTCACCGCGCAAGCCTTCGAACGTGTCGTTCCCGGAACCGCCGGAGAAGGTATCATCCCAGAGCGAGCCGACCAGCTTTTCGATCGAGATGAGCGTATCCCCGGCTGCCTCGCCGGCGGTCCCCATCCCCGTCGAAAGATCGACGCTCACGCCTTCGTCGGCCTTCGAGTAGTCAGCCGTATCGAAACCACCGCGCCCGTCGATCACATCCGCGCCGCGGCCCCCGCGAATGCGGTTCTCGCCGTCGGTGCCGTAGATCGCATCGTCGTGGTACGATCCCTGGACAATCTCGATCGACGAGAAGGTATCGCCCTCGGCATCGCCGGAACCGGCGGCACCGTTCGCCATATCGATGGTCACGCCCTCGGCGGAAAGAGTGTAATCGGCGATGTCCTCGCCTTCGCCGCCCACCATCTGATCCGCGCCGCGACCGCCGATCAGCGTATCGTTTCCGCCGCCGCCGACAAGCAGGTCATCACCCCGCCCGCCCGACAGGACGTTGGCACCGTCATCGCCTTCCAGCATATCCGCAACGTCTGTGCCGGTTAGGTTCTCGATACCGGTCAGCACGTCGCCTTCGGCGTCGCCGCCCGAAGCCGTGCCGCCTGCAAGCGAGATCGATACACCGGTGGAACCGAAGCTGTAGTCCGCCGTATCGATGCCCTCACCGCCGTCGATCACGTCGGCCCCAGCGCCGCCTGTCAGCGTATCGTCGCCATCGCCACCGATCAGAGTGTCGTTCCCGTCGCGGCCATCCAGAATGTCGTTGCCGCCCAGTCCTTCAAGCCGGTTATCCGCTGCATCGCCGTAGAGCTGATCGGCGAACTGCGTACCGATCAGCGCCTCGACGCCGAGGAACACGTCCCCCTGCGCCCATCCGCCCTGACCAACCCGCGATTCCAGATCGGCGCGCACGCCCACATCGGAATTGGCATAGGTAACAGTATCATAGCCCGCGCCGCCGGTAATGCCATCGGCACCATCGCCGCCATCGATAAGGTCATCGCCGGCACCGGCATCGATCCGATCGTCCCCGTCACCGGCTTCGATCGTATCGTTGCCTGCACCGCCCAGAATGAAGTCGGCGGAGGCAAGGCCCCGGATCAGGTCCGCGCCGGGCGTACCGGCAAGGTAGTCCGTGGCCTGGGTGCCCTGCAGCACGCCGTCGTAGAAATCGGACACGGTCGCCATGGCGAAACCGGTATCGGTTGCGCCCTCCGCGTCGGCGATACGGTATTCAACAGCAACCTGCCCCGTAAAGCCTTCCGGGAACCGCACCACGACGAACTGCTCGCCGTTCCAGGTGGCAACTTCCACATCGCCCACAGGCACACGCTGACCGAGCTCAAGCTGGTCGGCAAGGTAGACCCCTTCGATGCCGACGAATGTCGGGCGCGGACGGTTCGGATCGTCGAGCGGCCCGTCAACGATGCCATCCCCGTTTCCATCGGCCTGCTCGATATCGTAATCGTTTTCCAGCAGATCACTGACCCGCAGGACCAGCGGCGCATCAAGCGGCGTCACGAAACCGAAGTCATCGTTGACGGTCGGGTCGTCGTTCGATGGCAGGATCACAATGTCGAGATAGCCGTCGGCCGTTCCGTCCGCATTGTCGGTGACACGATAGACAAGGCCTGAACTGACAGTGGCATCACGGTTCGGCGTAAACAGGATATTGCCGTCGGCATCGTATTCGAGTGTGCCGTTAAGCGCCTTGGCCGCATCGGCACCGTACGTCAGCGCATCGAGGTTGTTGGGTATCCGGTAACCGACGAACTCGATCGTATCGAGATCGATATCGGTATCGTTCGCCAGCAATGCCGAAATCGGAATGACCGTCGGGATGTCCTCGTTGACGTAAATCACGTCCGCATTGGCGACCGGCGGCCCGTCGCCCACGTTGTCGAACGCCAGCGTCACCGTTGCCGCATCGACCAGCCCCTCGTTGTCGGAGACCAGATAGCTGAACGTCGCCTCGCCCCAATAGTTTGCATCGGGCGTGAAGATAATCGTTCCGTGGTCGGTGATCTCGATCGAGCCGTGAACCGCACTGCCCGCGCTCTCAAAGGCTACCGCATAGCCTTCCGGATCGTAGTCGTTCTTGGTCAGCTCGATGATCGGAATCTCGATCGGCGTGTCTTCCAGACCGTGCAGGAACTCCAGCCCTGGCCGCGCGTAGCTGTCGTCACGCGCGACCGGGCGGTCATTGACGGCCTGATAGGCAATCGTCGCGCGGGCCCACGCAAGGCCTCCATGCCCGTCGCCAACCTGATAGTCGAACCAGGCATCGCCGTTGAAATCGGCGTTGGGCGTAAACAGCACGGTGTCGTTGTCGAGCAGTTTCGCCGAACCACCATGCGCATTGGCGACGGCGACCACCGTCATGACGTCGCCGTCATGCTCGATATCGTTCGCCAGGAGCCGGTCCGCGCCGATGACAATCGGGTTGTCCTCAAGAATCGGATCCCCTGCCTCGGTCGTGTCGAAGCGGTCGTCGTGCAGCTCGGGCGGGTCGTTCACCGGCGTCACGTCGAAGGTCACGCGACCCGTCGATGTCGTGCCCGAGGGATCGGAAACCACGTAGTCGAAGTAGGCGCTGCCCCAGTAATAGTCAGCCGGCGCCACATGGATCAGACCGTCCTCGCCGATCGTTGCGGTAACGTTGGCATTCGACTGCACGGAAGTAACGGTGAGGACATCGCCGTCGATATCGCTGTCGTTGGCCGTGAGCACGCGCGGATCGAGCGTGAACGCACTGCCTTCGGCTATGGCTGGCGCGCTGTCATTGTGCGCAACCGGCGCATCGTTCACAGCCGTAACCGCGATCGTCACTTTCGCTTCGGCCCGGCCACCCTCAGGCGTATTGGCGACATAAGTGAACTCGGCGGTGCCGTTGTAATTCGCATCGGGCGTGAACGAGATATTGCCGTCGCTCGACAGCGACACCGAACCGTGGGTGGCGCCATAGACCTGCCCGACCACCATCCGGTCGCCATCCAGATCGTTCGACAGCAGACGCTCGACCCGAATGACCAGCGACTCGTCTTCCGCGACGCTAAAGTCGTCGTCAGGCAGCGCCGTGGCCACCGGCCGGACACGCAGATCGATATTGCCGCTGTCAAAGCCATTGCGGCCATCGGCAAGCGTATAGGAAATGCTGGCCGGGCCGTAGTACCCGCCGATCGCCGTGTAATGAACGTTGCCATCCGCATCGATCGTTGCGACGCCGTTTGCACCGCCGTCCACCGCAACGATGCGCAAACTATCGCCGTCCGCATCGAAATCGTTGTTCAGAATGTCGGCGGCGGCGATGACCAGTTCCTCGCCCGTGGTCACGCTGAAGAAGCCATCGTCCGCAGCGACCGGCGCACGGTTGTCGAGCAGGTTGCGCAGTATATCCTTGGTCCAGGTCACACCATCGGCGAACTCGATGCTCTCGATCCCCTTGGCATCGGCCGCCACCGCGTCGATGACCGTCAGGCTGTCGGCATCGTTGCCGGTGAAGCGGATTACAACCGCATCGCTGCCACGATAGAGCCGCTCCACGCTGGCATCAGTAGAGGCGAAATCGGCAATCCGGATAGTGTCAGTGCCTGACGTGCCTGCATCCGACACGGTGTCATGGCCCGAGCCGAGGCCAAAAGCATAGACATCCGAGCCGCCAGCCCCGGCCAGCAGATCGTTCCCTGCCCGTGCCGCGAAGCTATCGTCACCGTCAAAGCCGTAAGCGTTGTCATTGCCGCCGCCGTCGATGTCCGACAAGGCCCGGGCGCGCATGGCATCCCTGTTCCAGGTGCTGCCGTCGGCGAACTGCACGGTCAGACTGTTGCCGCCCGATCCGTTTCCGTTCGCCAGGGCATCGACCAGCACCAGCCGGTCGCCATAATCGGCGAAAGTGACGATCAGATCGTTGCTGTCCGGCCCGCCGCGCACGGCGGAGAGGATGTCGGCCTGGACGTAACCGCTCAGGCTCAGGACATTGGCCCCCGAACCGAAGGCGTCGATCCGGTCATCCCCGTCCCCGCGCGCATAGAGGTATGTGTCATTACCCGCGCCGCCCGCGATGAGATCGTTACCCGGTCCGCCAGACAAAGTGTCGTCGCCCGAAGTCCCGATCACGGTGTCATTGCCGCTGGTAGCAAGGTCGGCCAGCACAGCCAGCCGCACATCGGCGATGGCATAAGTCGTGCCGTCATCGAGCACGATTGTCTCGATACCGGCGGAACCACCCGCCAGCGCATTGGCAATGACGATACGGTCATCGGTTCCGGCGAAGCGGATCGCCACATCGTTGCTGTCGCTACCAAGTCGATGGAAGCTGATCTCGCCCACCGCATACCCGGTGATTTCCAGGACATCCGCGGTGGAAGAGGCACCGTCGCGGATGACATCACTGCCGTCACCGCGCGCGAAACGGTAGGTATCGTTCCCGCCCCCGCCCGAAAGCGTATCGTTGCCGAGCCCCCCGATCAGGAGGTTGTCACCGGCATCGCCGGTAAGGACATCGTCACCGATGGTGGGCGCACGGGCGATCAGGTCATCCGTGGTCCAGACCGTACCGTCAGCGAACGCGATGGTCTCGATCCGGCCGGTGCCCAGCGCATCCTCGATAGTCACGCGCGCGCCGGTCGCATCGACGACCAGTGTGAAATCGGCCCCGTTGCGGCTTTGAAGAACCGTTACGCCGTCCGGCGTAATGCCATCCGCCAGTTGCAGCGTATCGCTGCCCGCGCTGTCGGCGATGCGGTCGTGTCCACCGTCGCGCTGGAACGCGTAGGTATCGTTACCCTTCCCTCCTTCGAGCCGGTCGCTGCCTAGCCCGCCGTCGAGGCTGTCCGCCCCGTCGCCGCCCTGAATGAGGTCGTCGCCGGCCCCGCCAGCGAGCACATTGTCAAGCGCGTCACCGCGAATGACATCACCCCCATCGGACGCCGCGCGTGCCATCGCGATCAGCGTTGCCTCACTCCACACCGAGCCGTCAGCGTCGAACACGACCTGCGACACGCCCATGCCGGGTGCGGCAGGCGATCCGAGATCGATGCGGTCTGATGTGCCGATGATTTCGAGGACGAAATTCGCCGAGCTGCGGGCGAGCCGCACCTGCGATGGCGCAACGTCGGCAGAAAAGCGCAGGGTGTTGACCCCATCCGCGTCATCGATCAGGTCCTGCCCGTCGCCCAGTGCAAACAGATACGTGTCGTCTCCCAGGCCGCCCATCAGGCTGTCGTTACCGGTTCCGCCGACAAGCGTGTCATTACTATCCGAGCCGGTCAGGCTGTCATTCCCGCCGAGCCCGGACAGCGTTCCGGCGCCCGCGGCAAGGCGCAGCACGTCATCTCCCGCGCCAGCAATCATCGAGCGGTCGAGTACATCCTGCCACGACCATGCGCTTCCATCGGAGAACGTGATGGCCTCGATCGTCGTGGTTCCGCCGTTCGCAGCTCCCGTCAGCCGAATACGGCCACCATCGTCGTCGATCCGAAGTTCGATGTCATTGCCGACCTGGACCACGACGATATTTTCCGGGGTAACGTCAGCGGTGAAGATGAGACTGTCCGCGCCGGCGAGATCGGTAACAGCGTCACGTCCGTCACCCCGCGAAAAACGATAGACATCGTCACCAGTTCCACCCTGCAGGCTGTCATCGCCCTCACCGCCCTCAAATACGTCACTGTCGAGCGCGCTGCTGCCGTCGCCATAGCCGGTGAGCGTATCGTCGCCAGTACCGCCGGAAAGGACGTCACTACCTTCGCCGCCGATCAGCGTGTCGTTGCCGTCTTGTCCGGAGAGGAGATCGTCGCCGAAGCCGCCGTCGATCACGTCCTCGCCTGCACCGCCCGCAAGCATGTCGTTACCGGCATAGCCGAAGATCGTGTCGTCGCCGCCGTTGCCGTAGACGCGGTCGTTGAGCGGCCCCGCCTCGAGCAGGTGCCCGGCATCGTCATCGCTGATGCTGAGCGAATTGTCCGCCTCAATGGGAAGGCCACTGAAGTTAGCGGCGGTCAAGTCCGTGGAGGTGACACCGGCAAGGCGCAGCACGATCTGCTCCGCGCCGTTTGCCGCGCGCGCAATGAGCACTGTGTCGGGACCAGACTGCACGAGCCGCAGCCCGCCACCCTCGAAGGGATTCGGGCTGCCGGTCGCAAGCCGGACGATGTCGCCGTCGTCGCCAGGGGTGAAATCGGTGACGACATCAGCAACAATTACTTCAGATCCGAGCGAAACCGGAATGAAGTAATAGCTGTCCCGCCCTGCACCGCCCGTCAGCGTATCGACATAACCGTCTCCGGACACCCCGGCGAACTGATCGTCGCCATCACCGCCCGCGAGACTGTCGGCACCATCGCCGCCAGCGAGGTAATCGTCACTGCCGGTTCCCGCCAGAACATCGTCGCCGGGCGTACCGGGTAGCCATGCCCCAGTCGTCGCGATGTCCTCGACGAGCATTTGGCGTACATCTTCGAGGCCCAGCGTTACGCCGCTTTCCATTATCACAAAGGACTCGATCTGATTGTACGCTCCCGCGCCGAGCCCTCCTGTCACGACGACTTTATCTTCGCTCTCGGAGAAACGTATGACCAGATCATCGCCGCGCGCTGAGAAGCGCATACGTGAGAGGGCGTAACCTTCGATGCGCAGGATATCGGCAGATGAAGAGCCCTGATCGGCGACGGTGTCCCTGCCATCTCCTGCGGCGAAGACATAGGTGTCACTGCCAAGGCCTCCCACAAGGCTGTCATCGCCGGTGCCTCCCCGAAGGATATCGTCACCGGTCGCGCCAGTCAGGTAGTCGTTGCCTGCTCCGCCATCGAGGCTGTCATCGCCCTCTTCTCCAGCGAGACGGTCATCGTTCCCGTTTCCGGACAGCGTATCGTTACCGATGCCCCCACTGATCGTTTCGGCAAGCGCACCTCCCGCCAGCGTGTCATCGAGTTGCGTGCCGACCAGCACTGGGCCGTATTGAAGGGTAAGTGTCCTCGCAGTGATCTCGGGCAAGGACCATACGGTGCCGTCCAGGAAAGAGAACTGCTCAATCCGCCAGTTCGAATAATTGATGTGGTTGCGGATCGTGATCTGGTCTGGGCCGCCCTTGAGGCGAACGATCAAGTCATCCCCGGAGGCTATAAGCACGATATCTTCCGGTGCGATTCCGTCACCGAAGGCCAGAACATCGCCAGTGGTATTGCCGTTG
>NZ_JALHLG010000028.1 GCF_022832375.1 Novosphingobium beihaiense | reverse complement strand
GGCGGACGAGGCTCGGCGGGCGGGCCGCGCTGGAGCCATGACGGCAGCGGCTCGCGCAGCGGCAATTCGGGGGCGCCGGTCTCCGCCGGGACAGGCGCGGGCAATGCCCCGTGTTCGCAGCGCGAGCCCCAGATCGCGTCCCCGATCTCCGCTTCGGGCGGGAACAGCTCGCGCAAGCGGGCGTACCAGCTCTTGGGCGGTGGTCCATCCTTGTCGCGGCGGCTGAGCGCGCCGCCCACGAACAGCGCTTCCTCGGCGCGGGTCATGGCGACGTAGAGCAGGCGCCAGTGTTCTTCCTCGTCGGCCTGCCGGTTGGCCTCGATCCGCTCGGCAATGCGGCCCTGCTTTTCCTCGCGCGAGAGCGGCGGCAGCGGGATCGCGCGGGCCTCGTTGGCGGGATCGGGCAGATCGAGCCCGCGCTCGCGCGCGCTTTCGGGATTGCCGGCGGCATCGGCGAGGATGACGATGGGCGCCTGCAACCCCTTGGAGCCGTGCACCGTCATTACCCGCACCAGCCCGGCGGCATTGTCCGCCTCGCGCTTCAGCTCGCCGTCTCCGGCATCGAACCAGGCGAGAAACCCGGCGAGGCTCGGCGTATCGGTGGCGACATAGGCCTTGGCGGCATTGATCAGTTCGTCGATCGGATCGTTCGCCTCGGTCCCGAGCCGGGCGACCAGCTTGCGCCGCGCCTGCCATGGCCCCACCAGCAGCCAGTGCAGCAATTCCTGCGGCGGCTCGTAATCGGCGAGTGCCAGCAGCCCGGCGAGCTGCTGCACCGCCGCCGCCGCATCGCCCTCGCGCGAGCGGCGCAAGTGATCCCACAGGCGCGTGTGTCTGGGGCGATAGCCGTGTTGCAGCAATTGCTCCTGGCTCCAGCCCACCAGCGGCGAGACCAGCAGGCTGGCGAGATTGAGATCATCCCACGGCTGCACCGCAAAGCGCAGCGCGGAGACCAGATCCTTCACCGCCAGCGGCGCGCCCAGACGCAGGCGGTCGACGCCCGCCACCGGCACGCCCGCTGCGTGCAGCCGCGCAACGATCAGCCCGGCGAGTTCCTTGCGCTGGCGCACCAGCACCATGACATCGCCCGCCGTGGCCCGGCGCGGCTTGCCCTTCACCAGCGTGAAGCCCGGCCCCAGCGGATCGAGCCATGCCCTGACCTGCCGCGCGATATTGTCCGCCATCCGCCGGTCCGGGCGCGAGAGCCAGGTCTGGGCGGTGCCCTCTTCCTGTTCCTCGTCCTCTTCGATGTCCTGCGCGGTTTCGCTGACGGGCTGCCACAGGCCGACATAGCCGGGGCGCGCCTGCCCCTCGTGCCGTTCGGGCGCATGATCGAGGCCGAAACTGGCGTGCCCGATCCCGGCAATCGCCCGGTCGACGAAATCGAGCACGTGCTGCGCGGTGCGGAAGCTGCGGTCCAGCCCCAGCTCGATCAGCTTGCGCGCGCGATCGTTGCTGCGCAGCATTTCGGCGTTCTCCGCCGCCAGCAGCATTTCGCGGCGAACGCGGTCGGCAGCGCGGCGGAAGTTTTCGGGGCTGGTGCCCTGAAAACGGAAGATCGCCTGCTTGTAGTCGCCCACCACGAAGAGCGTGCGCATCGCATCGCCGCGCTGGCCCAGCCCGGCCCAGAACTCTTCGGCCATGGCGAAGATGATGTCCCACTGCGCGGCATTGGTGTCCTGCGCCTCGTCGACGAGGATGTGATCGAAACGGCGGTCCAGCTTGTAGCGGATCCAGTCCGCCTGATCCTTGTTGCCCAGCAGATCGGCGGCGCGGCGGATCTGATCGTCGAAATCGATCAGCCCTTCGCGCTGCTTCGCCTCGTCCCACGCAAGCGCGAAAGCCCGGCCCAGACGCAGTGCCGGAACCAGACGCTCCGCCAGCGACAGCAGCGCGGCAGCGGCGCGGACACCGGCAATGCGCTCGATCACCCGCGCGGCATAATCGGCATAGGCCGGATCGAGCTTCTCCAGCGAAGCGCTCGACCGGGGCAGGCCCTTTTGCGTCAGGAACACGCTCGCCAGCGCGTCGATGCTCTCCAGACGCTGCGCCGGATTGCCCAGCAGCCATTCGCTGATGGCATCGACCGCGCCAAGCCCGGTCTTGGTGCCCCACTCATGGTTCACTTCCATGCAGCGGCGCAGCGAGCGGGTGTCGAACGCTTCGTCGCTGCACATCGCGGCCAGCCAGTCCGCATCGGCCTCACTCGGCAGGCCGAGCAGGCGCAGCAGGTTGAAGCGCATGTCGCCCGACTGCCAGCTTCCCGGCCCGATCCACGCTTCGCGCGCGGAGGCGCAGCGCAGCAGGAAGCCGGTCACGGCATCGGGGCCATGGCGCAGCGAAAGTTCCTCCACCGCGCGCAGCAATTGCGGATCGCCCAGCGGATCGCTTTCGGCATGGACCAGCAGATCCGCCAGCACCTGCCGCGCCAGCAGCACGCGCTCGCGGTCTTCCATCGGGCGGCTGCCGGGGATGAGGTCCGCCTCCAGCGGGAAAGTCGCGAGCAGCCATTGCGAGAAGGCGTGGATAGTATCGATGCGAAGCCCGCCGCCGGGGCAATCGAGCACGGCGGCGAACAGCGTGCGGGCATGGGCCAGCGTAGCCGGATCGGCCGGTGCGCCGATGGCTTCGAGCCGCACGAACAGGTCCGGATCGCTCAGCCGCACCCATTCGGCCAGCGTGCCGTTGATGCGCGCGGCCATTTCAGTGGCGCCTGCCTTGGTGAAAGTGAGGCACAGGATCTGCGAAGGCTCAACGCCCGGCTGCAGCAGAAGCCGCAGCACGCGGGAGGACAACACCTGCGTCTTGCCCGTGCCCGCCGAGGCGGAAAGCCACACCGTCTCGCGCGGATCGACGGCAAGGCGCTGGTTGCCGTGCAGCGGATGGACCGTGGCGCCGCCGCTCATGCTGCATCCTCCGTGCCGGTATCGCCCCCAGTATCACCGAGGGTCGTGAGCCACTCATCAAGGCGCATGAGCTGATCGTAATCGGCGTAGCTGCCCAGTTCGGGATTGAGACGTGCGGTGAAGGGTTCGGTGCCCAGGATCCACCGGTCCAGCGCATCGTTGAGGAAGAATTCGCTGGTCGGCAGGAATTCCTCGCGCGGCAGGCCGGACTTCTTGCGCCCTTCCAGCACCGGTTCGAACTGATAGCCCATTGCGCCGCTCTTGGCCTTGGCCATCGACCAGTATTCGAAGCCGGTCACATCGCCATTGATGCCCTTGAAGCCGTTCGCCTCGGCAATCAGGCCGATGAGCCCCAGTTGCAGCGCGAAGCCTTCCTCCACCCGCTTGCCGGAGGGGGGCTGGCCGGTCTTGTAATCGACCACCGCCAGCGTGCCATCGGCCTTGCGGTCGATGCGGTCAGCGCGGCCGTGGATGCGCACGTCGCGGTAACGCATGTCGCCCCACTGCTCGACGCCGAGCACTTCGCGCCCTTCGGCCTTGGCCTCCAGAATCATATGCTCGAACGTCTCCAGCGCGGCGGCGAGGCGCGGCCACCACAGCACGCGCATCAGCGGGTGCGCGTTGGCCTCGGTCAGCACCTGCTGCGCGATGGCGTGGAGGCCGTCCGGCGGCTCGCCCGCCTCGTGCCAGCGCTGCATGATGAGGTGCGCGACTTCGCCCTTCCACGCCGCGCTCGGCTCGGCATCGAGCGGATCGAGGCTGCGCAACCCGAGAATGGCATTAGCATAGAACTGGTAGGGATCGCCGCGCAGACGGTCTAGTCCGGTGACGGAGACATCCACCTTCCGCTCTTCGGCGGACGGCATGGGCTGCGGGCGCGGATGCGGCGGCACCCGGGCGGCATCATCCAGCATCCGGGCAAGGCGCAAGGTTTCCCGCTCGTCATGGCGGCCTGCCTGATCGCCCAGCATGGCCCTGACCCGCAGCACGAAGCGCGAGGGGATGACGGGCCCGCCCTCGTCGCGCTGCGGCCAGCTCAGCACCACTTCGGGCGCGCCTAATGCTGCGGCAAGGTCATGCGCGGCAAGGCCGATGCGGAAATCGGCGCCGGGCACGCCCAGCGCGCGCAGCACGGCGGGCGGCAGCAGCGAATCCTGCGAAGGCGAGGCAGGCCATACCCCTTCGGCCAGCCCCCCGCAGATGACGAGATCCGCCCGGCTCATGCGCGCTTCGAGCAGGCCGTAGATCGCCACGCGCGGATGCCCGCCCCATGGCGGACGCACCGAAACGCGGTCCATGGCATCGCGCAGCACCGCGTGCAGCTCGCGCGGATCGAGCAGGGTTCCGGCGGCATCGGCGGCTTCGCGCAAGTCCTCCACGAACGCGCCCAGCGCCCGGCCATCGGGCCCGGCCCACACCGCCTCGCCGCACAAGGCCTCCGCCGCATCGGCCAGCGCGCCGAGCAGGCGGGTGAACGGTTCGCTTTCACCGAATGCGAAAAGGGGCGAGAGGATGGCTTCAACCATGCTCCACCATGCGCCCAGCTTGTGCTGTTCGGCGATCCCGGCGAGCGCTTCCAGACCGGCTGCCGGGCGCGGGCCGCGCAGGGCGAGGTCCAGCTTGCGGGCATTTTCCAGCCATTGGGGGCGCCCTTCCCCGCCGCCCGCCAGCGGATGGACCAGCAGCGCGATCAGCGGCACCGGCGCGGCCTGATCTGCGAGCACTTCGGCGAGCAGCAGCAACAAGCGCCCCGCCGCCGTCTGCGGCAAGGGGCGGCCCGCCGTATCGTCCGCCGCGATGCCCCAGCGCTGAAGGTGCGAGACCACTCGCGCGGCCAGACCGCGATCGGGCGAGATCAGCGCCACGCGGCGTTCGGGCTGTTCCAGCGCCTCGCGAATCAGCACGGCGATGGCCTGCGCCTCCTCGCCGGGGTGCGTGCTTTCCATCAGCCGCACGCCCGGCAACCGGCGGTGTTCGGGCTTCAGTTCCGCCCAGACCGCCGAAGCACGCGGCGGCAGGAACAAGTTGGAAATCACCTTGCTGCGCACCGGCGGCGCGGCGGACACACCGGAGCGGTGCCAGGGCTGCACTTCCTCGCGGGCAATGCCCATGCGGTTGAGCAGCAGTTTAAGGTGATATTGCGGGTGCGTCACCGCGTCATGGCGGCCGAAGGGCGGATCGCCCTTTTCCGCGGGCGCCCCGGCCGTGCCCAATTCCTCCCAGACCTCCGGCGCCAGCGCCAGATCGAGATCGGGCAGAATCACGCTGCCGCGCTCCAGCTCGCTCACCACGCGCAGCAGTTTCGCCAGCGCGGGCGAAGCGCTGGTCACGCCTGCCGCGACGACCGGGTGCGGCGGCGGTTCCTCGCGCCAGCGCCGCGCGGCGTGTTCGAACAGGCGGTTGCGGCGCTCGGGCGCATCGATCTGGCCGCGCTCGGAGAGTTCCGCGATCCAGTATTGCTGCACCATCAGGAAAGTGCGGGTATTGTCGCTCCAGTGCCCGGCCAGATCGCCGACGAGGCCGATCACCTCGTCCGACATCAGATCGATCGGCGCGATGCCCTCGACCAGCAGCCGGTCCATGGTGCGCCCGATTTCCCACGCCCGGCGCAGCAGGGCCGCACCCTTCCCGGCCTTGTCTCCCTCCACTTCGCGCAGATAGTGCGCAAGGCGCAGCCAGCGGCGCGTGGAATCGGCGGCAGGCGGAATATCCGCCGCCCCCAGCGGATCGAGCAGCGGCCCCAGCGTCTCGTCCAGATCGAGATCGCCCACTACCGCCATGCGCGGCAGCAGCATCCCTTGTCCTGAATGACGAACGAAAGCCTCCGTCACCGTGCGCACGGTACGGCGGCTCGGCAGCAGCAAGGTCAGCCGGGCGAGGCCCAGATCGGGCTCGGCGTAGCGCGGGACCAGCCCGGCCACCAGGGCATCAGCGAAACCGCGATGGGCGGCGATGGAATAGATGCGGGGCCCGGCCCTCTCAGGCACGGGTCAGCCATTCCTCAGTGGGCTTGATCGCGGCCGGTTCGCCCACCTCGCACCACAGCCCCATGTGCGAGACGGCGTAAAGCCGTCCTTCCTCGATCGCGCGGGTCCACAGGACGTTCGTCGAAAACGGGCCCTCGGGCGCATCGCGCAGCAACCGGTGCGACACGATCTGAACGCCCATGTAGATGAAGGGCGCAACGTAACCCCGCTTGCGGCGGGTCACGCGGCCTTCGGCATCGAGGTGGAAATCGCCTGCGCCGCGATGGTTCAGCGCGCGTGTGTGCGGCACCACCAGCAGCAAGGCATCCATCCGTTCCGGATCCCATGCCTGCGAGAGTTCGCTGAACACATTGTTAGGGCCGTCCAGCCAGATGTTGTCGCTGTTGAGGCAAAAGAACGGATCGGGCAGCATCGGCGCGGCCTTCACCATGCCGCCGCCGGTTTCCAGCAACTGCTCGCGCTCGTCGGAAATTCGCACGTCGGGCGCGCGCTTGCGGACCTTGAAATGGCCTTCCAGAGCGTCTGCCAGATAATGCACATTGACGACGGCATGCGCCACGCCTGCGCTTTCCAGCTTGTCCAGCGCATGGTCGATCAGCGACTTGCCCGCCACGCGCACCAGCGGCTTGGGCTGCGTCGCGGTAAGCGGCCGCATGCGTTTGCCCAGCCCGGCGGCAAGGATCATCGCCGTATCACTGGCGAGAGCTTTTCCGGCCATGCTTGAGACCTTTCCGGTCATACTTGAAACGTTCCCCCATGGGCCGCACGCAAATCGGCTGGAATATTGGTCCCGAACCAGGCCGCCACGGGCGCGAGCGCGGGATGTGCGAGATCGCGTTCCAGCAGCGCCCAGACGCGCGGGATCAGGTCCAGATAACGCGGCTTGCCATCACGCTGCCACAGCCGCACGAAAATACCGATAATCTTGGCGTTGCGCTGCGCGCCAAGCCGCGCGTAGTCCGCCCGGAACGCCTCCGGCTCTACCAGCGTGGACCGCATGTAATGATCGAGCATCCGCGTTTCGAGTTCCCCGGAAACATCGCGGCGGGCATCCTGCAGCAGCGATACCAGATCGTAGGCCGGATGGCCCACCAGCGCGTCCTGGAAATCGAGCAGCCCCTGCTTTTCCAGAGCGCCCAGCAGCATGATGTTCTCGGCATGGTAATCGCGTAGCACGGTAACACCGGGACGCTGGCGCGGCAGCAGGTCGCTCAGCACTTTCTCCCAGGCCGCAACATAGCCCGGCACATCGACATAGAGATTGCGCGCTGCGCAATACCAATCAACGAACAGCCGTGTTTCGCGCTGATATTCGCTCATCGAATAATCGATAAACGGGCCGGGCGGCAAATCGTGCAGATGCACCAGCGCATTCACCGCGCCCTTGTAGACGGCCTCTTCATCGTCGGGCCACTGGTCCAGATAGTCGCGCATACGCGCTGTCCCGAAATCCTCCAGCAGCACAAGCCCCCGGTCCGCATCCTCCGCGAGGATACGCGGCGCGCGCATGCCATTGGCATCAAGCCAATGCGCGGCGCGCAGAAACGGGCCCGGATCTTCATTGGGCGGCGGAGCGTCCATCAGCATCGCGGTATCGCCAGAGGCTTTGCGAATACGGAAATAGCGCCGGAAAGACGCATCGCCGGGCAGCGGCTCTACCGCCGCCTCGCCCCAGCCTGCCTTGGCCAGGAACGGATCGAGATCAGCGGGCAGTTCGGACGGATTCGATGTCATTGCGGCATTCGCCCTAGCCAATCGGCCCCGCCCTCGACAATGGCCATGCGCCCGTCATCCATAACTTCCAGCGCAACCGAGAGGCAGCCCGGCTCATGCGCGAATCCGCCTGCATGATCTGGCCATTCGGCAATCATCGCGGCGCCGTCCCGGTAATCGTCGAGACCGATTTCCTCCGCCTCTTCCGGCCGTTCCAAACGGTAAAAATCGGCGTGGACCAGCGGCAGGCGCACCGAGGGCGGATCGTAGAGTTCGACGATAGCGAAGCTGGGCGATGGCACTTCGCCTTCATGCCCCAGGCCTGCGATGATCGCGCGCGCCAGCGTGGTCTTCCCCGCACCCAGCCCGCCGGATAGCGCCACGACATCGCCCGGGCGCAAAACACCTGCGATAGCGCGGCCCAGCCGGTCCATCGCCGCCAGGTCGGGAAGCGCAATCTTCACGGCAGTTCCACAATCGCGCTGGTGCCCTGCCCTGGTTCGGATACCAGCTTGAGCGTGCCGCCATGCGCCTCGACCAGTTGCCGCGCGAGCGGGAGGCCCAGCCCCTGACGGCGCTCCACACGTTTGCCGTCGGAACTGACTTTCATGCCTTCGAGCGCCCGGGCAAGGCTGCGGCTGTCCATCCCCTTGCCCTTGTCCTGCACGAGGATCTGCACGCGATCCTCACCATCCGCCTTGCGGCGCGAGACCTGCACCAAAATGCGGCTTCCGCGCGGACTTGCGGTAATCGCATTGTCGACAAGATGCCCGATCGCCCGCGCAAGACGGCGGCGGTCCGCCGAAAGCGGCCGCATCAGCCCGCTGGCGCGAAGGTCCAGCGTCAGTCCGGCCTTCTCCAGCCTTTGACCACGTTCCTCGGCAATCGTGCGAAGGAACGGCATGACCTCGATCTCCTCGCGCTTGAGCGGCAGCATCCCGGCCTCGCTTTGCGAAAGATCGAGCAGGCTGTCGATATGTTCGCCCAACTGGCCCGAAGCCTGGAGGATCGAGCCAACGTAATCCTTACCCGCCTCATTCAGTTCGCCGCCAAGGCCATGTTCCAGCATTTCGGCAAAACCGCCGATCGAATTGAGCGGATTGCGCAGTTCATAGCTCATGTGCGCCAGGAACCGCGTCTTGATCGCATCTGCCTCGATCAGGGCCGCATTGCTCTCGCGCAGGGCATCCTCGACTTTTTGCGAATCGGTGATGTCCAGAACGGCGAGCAGACCATTGCCATCGGGCAGAGGGACACCGGCAAATTCGAGCATGCGCCCGTCAGCCAACCCGATCCGCCCGCCCTTCTGGGTGCGGTCGAGCGTAGCCGCACGCACAACCGTGCCCACCGTCTCCGCCTCGGCCGGACGCTTGAGCCGCGAGGCGATCTTCTTGAGCAGCGCTTCGACATGCGGATGGGTATCGAGAAATTCGCTGTCGAGCCCCCAGTCGGCGGCGAAACGGCGGTTCCACGTCTGCATCCGGCCATCCGGCGCGAAGACGGCGATTGATTCGAACAGGCTGTCGAACGTCGCGGTGCGAGTGCGCAGCATGGTGTCGCGGATGGCGGACAGGCGAAGCTGCTCGGTGCGGTCCTCGACGATCATCAGCAATCCGCCGTCAGGCACCGGCTGGGCGACGATGCGCAGATGCGTGCCATCGGCCAGAGACCAGGCCTCCTCATGCGTATCGCCTGCCGCGAACCATGCCGCGCGCTCGCGCCGCCAGGCCGGGAAGTCGCGCACTTCGGGCACCCGGCCAGCAACGCGGGCGGTATCGAGAAGACGTTCGAAGGCGGGCGGGTCCTGCATCGTCCGCGCGGGCAGGCTGAACAGGCGCTGGAACGGCTGGTTAGCGAACGTGAGCCGCCGCTTGGCATCGAACTGCGCGACACCGGCAGACAACTGATCGAGCATGGATCGCTGGGCATCACGGAACGCTTTGAACGAGCGGGACATTTCCTCCATGTCCTCGATGTCCACCGCATAACCGGCGACCCCATCCTCCCCGAGCGGCAGGTCGCTGACCCGCAGGGCACGGCGCTGTCCACCGATGGTCGTGTGGACGACACGCTCGACCGGCGCGCCTTCTTCCGCCGCCTGCTGCGCGACTTGCGCGGGCGTGAGGCCATCAACCGCCTCGACCAGTTCCACCCCGCCCGCGACCACCGCTTCCGCGCTTTCCGCGCCAACGGCCGCGACGTAAGCGGAATTGACGAGCTGGATCTCACCGTCCGGCCGCCGGAACCACATCGGCATCGGCGCCGCCTCGATCAGTGAGACGAGCGCGTGGAAATCGCCCTGCGCCCGCGCCGCTTCCTCCCGCAGGCGGGCCAGTTCGCTTTCGCTGTCGCTGAAATCGAAAATCCACACGAGCGCGGCCCCGCCCGGCGAAACCTGCGGGTCCGCCAGATGGCCGCGCAGCGCGAGACTGCGGGTAGAGCCTTCCGGCGTCACCACCATGCGGAACGGCGCCGCCGTCTTCTGGCAGCGGCGTACCGCTTCGGTGAGTTCGGCAAGCTTGTCTCGCGGCAGCCCCCGGCCCTGTCCATCGAGTTCGGACAGATATTGCGGGACTGCATCGAGCCCCAGCCATTGCGCCAGGCGCGGGCTGGCCTCGATTCGCCCGTCGGATCGCACCAGCAGCGGCAAGGCGGGCGATTCTTCAACCATCCTCGCCAGCCGCCGGGCCGATCGAAGCTGGCTTTCCGTCCGCTTCTCCCTCGCCCGTGCCGCCAGAACGGCCCAGGCCGCCGCCAGCATCCAGGCGCCCAGCAGCAGTCCGATCAACAAGGGCAGAAAGCGTTCAAGGTCCATCGCAACCGGCTATGGTGCCGACAAGCCGCCATGACAATGGGCCGCTGTCATGAACTTCGCGCAATCCACTGCCCGCTATGCGCGGTCCGGCCCCGCACGGCACGAAAAAACCCGGGACAAGCCTATGCTGCCCCGGGCCTTTTTGCGAACCGCGCCCGCCGCAGCGGGCCGCGATACGTGCAATCAGTAGCGGTAGTGATCCGGCTTGAACGGGCCTTCCTGCGGCACGCCGATATAAGCAGCCTGCTTTTCCGAAAGCTGGGTGAGCTTCACGCCCAGCTTTTCGAGGTGCAGCGCCGCCACCTTTTCGTCGAGGTGCTTGGGCAGCACGTAGACGCGGTTCTCGTAATCGTCGGACTTCGTGAACAGTTCGATCTGCGCGAGCGTCTGGTTGGTGAAGCTGGCCGACATCACGAAGCTCGGGTGGCCGGTGGCGCAGCCCAGGTTCACCAGGCGGCCCTTGGCCAGAATGATGATCTGCTTGCCGTCCGGGAACGTGACGAGATCGGTGCCCGGCTTGATTTCCTTCCAATCGTAGTTGTCGAGCGCGGAAATCTGGATCTCGGAGTCGAAGTGGCCGATGTTGCAGACAATAGCCTTGTCCTTCATCTGCTCCATGTGGGCGCCCGTGATCACCGCTTCGTTGCCGGTGGAGGTCACGAAGAGGTCGCAGCGCTTCACGGCTTCGTCCATGGTGACGACTTCATAGCCTTCCATCGCCGCCTGCAGCGCGCAGATCGGATCGATTTCCGTGACCATGACGCGGGCGCCGCCATTGCGCAGCGACGCGGCCGAGCCCTTGCCGACATCGCCGAAACCGGCAACGCAGGCGACCTTACCGGCCAGCATCACGTCGGTCGCACGGCGGATCGCGTCGACCAGCGATTCGCGGCAGCCATAAAGGTTGTCGAACTTCGACTTGGTGACGGAGTCGTTCACGTTGATCGCGGGGAACGGCAGCTTGCCGTCCTTGGCCAGGTGATAGAGACGGTGCACGCCAGTGGTGGTCTCTTCCGAGACGCCCTTGATCGCGTTGACCGAGCGCGAAAGGTAACCCGGCTTCGCCTTGAGGAACGCCTTGAGCGCGCGGCAGAATTCGATCTCTTCGGCGTTCGAGGGCTCGAACAGGTCCTCACCCGCTTCGACGCGCGCGCCCCACAGCGCAAACATGGTGGCATCGCCGCCATCGTCGAGGATCATGTTGGCGGTCTGATCATCGCCCCAGTCAAAGATCTTGCCGACATAGTCCCAGTAATCGGACAGGCTCTCACCCTTGATCGCGTAGATCGGAATGCCCTGCGCGGCGATCGCGGCGGCAGCGTGATCCTGCGTCGAGAAGATGTTGCAGGTGGCCCAGCGCACTTCGGCACCGAGCGCAACCAGCGTTTCGATCAGCACGGCAGTCTGGATCGTCATGTGCAGCGAACCGGTGATGCGCGCGCCCTTGAGCGGCTTCGACGCGCCGAACTCGTCGCGCAGGGCCATCAGACCGGGCATTTCGGTTTCGGCGATGGCAATCTCCGCACGGCCGAAATCGGCGAGCGAGATATCTGCGATGGCGTAATCGTGTGCAGCGGTCTGGGCGTTGGC
Source organism: Novosphingobium beihaiense (assembly GCF_022832375.1). GTDB lineage: Bacteria > Pseudomonadota > Alphaproteobacteria > Sphingomonadales > Sphingomonadaceae > Novosphingobium > Novosphingobium beihaiensis. Next base: position 42,187 of record NZ_JALHLG010000028.1, on the reverse strand, counting down.
CACGGGCGCGAACTCCTGGGTAGTTTACGGGACGGCACCACGCCCCGCATCGAGCGGGATTGCGCGCGGCACCAGCAATGCACGCTCCCTACCCACTCCGGACGCCCGAAGCAAATATAAAGATATCTTTATATGATCGCGGAGGAGCGCGTGGCTCCCCCGCGATCAAACTGGCCTTACCGGTTCCGGTTCGGCAGAGACGCTGGGAGCTGATTCAGCGGCTCCGCGGCATGAAAGCCGCCCGGCTGCAGTGCTTGCCTTGCCTGTATGTCCCCAGTTCGACCACAAGCCAGTCCCGCAGCAGGTTACAGTATCCACGGAAGTGCCTGCCGATGCTTCAACGCGTATCGTAAACTGCAATTCACCACATGCGATTCATGACACGGGGCGTTGCCGTTGCCTGCATAGCCCCTATATCTGCGCGAATTGCGATTCACTTGCAGAATAAAGGATCTATTCCATGACCATCGCCGTTGGAGACAAGCTGCCTGACGTCAAGCTGATGAAAGCTGGCGAGAGCGGCCCCGAGCCGGTCCAGACCGCCGATTACTTCGCCGGCAAGAAGGTCGCGCTGTTCTCGGTCCCGGGTGCCTTCACCCCGACCTGCTCGGCCAAGCATCTGCCCGGGTTCGTCGAGAAAGCGGCGGAACTGAAGGCCAAGGGCATCGACGAGATCATCTGCACCGCCGTCAACGACGCGTTCGTGATGGGGGCCTGGGGCGTGGCCTCCGGTTCCTCGGACGTCACCATGCTGGCGGACGGCAATGGTGACTTCGCCAAGGCGCTGGACCTCGTCATGGACGGTTCGGGCTTCGGCCTGGGCAGCCGCGGCCAGCGTTTCTCGATGGTGGTGAATGACGGCGTGGTCGAAAAGCTGAACGTCGAAGCGCCTGGCACGTTCGAAGTCAGTTCGGCGGAATACATGCTCGGCCAGCTCTGAACGCTGCGCCGCGTATTACGAAAAAGGGGCGGCCTTCCATCGGGAGGGCCGCCCCTTTTTCTTTTCTGGCCCTGCTTTTCGGGCGCAACATCGGCAGGGCGTTGGCTTTACCCGGCCCGCTTGCCCCCCTGCCCCGGCATAGTTAGCTTTGTGGGAAAGCGAGGAGATCTCATGGCACGTTCGGTTATCGTCACGGGTGGTTTCGGCGCCCTCGGGCAGGCAGTGGCGGAATACTTCGCCGCTACAGGCGACAAGGTCACGCGTATCGACTTCGCCCCTGAAGCCAAAACCGCGCTGGACGGTGCTCTGGACATCGGCGGCGTGGACCTGACCGATGCAGACGCCACCAAGGCCGCGCTCGGCAAAGTCGTGGCGGCGCATGGCGGGATCGACATTCTGGTCAACGTCGCGGGCGGCTTCGCCTGGGAAACGCTGGAAGATGGTTCGATCGCCACATGGGCCAGGATGCAAGCAATGAACCTGATGACAGCCGCGACGATCACGCAGCTTGCCCTGAGCGAACTCAAGAAATCCAACGCCGGGCGCATCGTCAACATCGGCGCGGGTGCGGCCGTGAAGGCCGGAATGGGCATGGGCGCCTATGCCGCTTCGAAGTCCGGCGTGCACCGTATGACCGAAGCGCTGGCGGAGGAACTGGCCGGAACCACCGTGACGGTGAATGCCGTTCTGCCAAGCATCATCGACACGCCCATTAACCGCGCCGACATGCCCGACGCCGATTTCTCGGAATGGGTTCAGCCTGCTGCGATTGCCGACGTCATCGGCTTCCTGGCGTCGGAGGGCGCGCGTTCGGTGACTGGCGCCCTCGTCCCCGTCATGCGCGGGGCCTGATCCTCGCAGGCACATAAACGACGATCCCCTCGCGCGCGTAGATCCGCCGCCACTTGCGGCTGCGTGCCAGAGCCTGCGCGAGCGGCGCGTTGTGGTGTGCATTAAGGATGAAGGCCGCCGGGTGCCACTTGTGCACGACGTCCACAAGCGGGACGATGCCGTTTTCTATCCCGCCATTGTATTGCCATTCATGGCGCGAGTAGCGGTAGTAGCGGCCATCGTAGGCCACTCGCCACGCCGGATAACCGCTATCGATAATGGCGCCCCCGAACGGAAAATCGCCATAGATGGTGCCATGCAAATGCTCTTGCTTGAGGCGGGCAATCGCATCGAGCGGAATGCTGGGCATGAACCGCGCAGGCAGCACCACGGGCCCCAGCACCGCCACAAGGAGCAGCGGCACCGCGATCACCCCACGCGGCAGTTTAGCGGGCTCTGACGAAGCGTCCGGAGCGGTGGCGGCACGGGCGATCACCGGCACCATCGCCGCCGCCCAGAACAGTACGAAGCGATAGGCCGTCACTGTCAGCACGAAGAGCACCAGCGCCACTGCCAATTCCGCGGGATCAATGCGGTCACGGTGGCGCCGCAGCAGCAACAGCGCCAACAGCGCGGTGATCACGACCGGGATCGCCGTCGTGCGGTTGGCCGGGATCCACAAAGGCAGCCACTCGCTGGCGCCAATGGCAATACTTGCCGCGGCGTTGCGTGCGGAAACCGCCAGCACCGAAACGCCATCGGGCGTGGCGAAGATCGCACCCGCTCCTATCAGGGCCAGAACCACAGGCGCCCATGGCACACTGCCCTTGCGGCCCCGCAGCCAGCCCAGCGCCCCTGGAGCGGCGGAAGCAGCCATCGCGATCACTCCCACGCTCACCGAAGGATGCAGGTTCTGCCAGAGCACCAGCAACGGCGCGCCCAGCACCGCCGTCCAGATCAGACCTGGATCGAGCCGCCGCAGCGCCAGCAGCAGACCAAAACACAGCAGGGCAAAACTCTGCGGCCGGATGCTGGCGGTAGGAAGCACCGCGAAGAAGACCAGTACCAGCGCCAGCATGACCGCATTCAGGCTGGCCCCGCGGGCACGGCAGGCCGCCGCCGGAGCCCATAACCCGCCCAGCCAGCACAGCGCATCGAACAGCCGAAGCAAATCCCATCCGCCGGTCAGCCGGACTTGCGCCATGACTGCCTGCCCCAGCCAGGAAATGGTGGTCAGCGGCTCACCCAGATGGAGTGCAGAAAACGGCTCGGCGCGCACCGGGCCATGGCGGGCGAGGATCAGTTCTCCCAGCTTGAGCTGCCAGAAGATATCGACGTCCCAGACCCGCCGCGCCAGCAGGATCAGCAGCATCACCGCCGGAACGAGCGCCAGTCCATAATGGACAGGCAACCGCTTTCCGGCTGAGATGACACCGTTCTTGTCCTGCTGGCAGCCGTCCATTGCACGCTATCCGATTCGTCCGGCTATCTCGCGCCGGACTGCGGCAGGATCAAGCCTGCATATCGCCGGACAATTCAGTCAGCGCGCCCCGCGCCAGACATCCTCGTTCAATAGCCCATCAGGCTGAGCACTTCCTTGCGCGAGCGTTCGTCCTTCAGGAACGTGCCCATCATCCGGCTGGTCGTCATGCCCACGCCCGGCGTGCGCACGCCTCGCGCGGTCATGCAGGCATGGCTGGCTTCGATCACCACCGCCACACCGTGCGGCTTGAGGTTGTCCCAGATGCACTGGGCGACTTCAGCCGTCAGCCGTTCCTGGATCTGCAGACGGCGGGCATAGCCGTGCAGCACGCGCGCCAGCTTGGAAATGCCGACCACATGATCGCGCGGCAGATAGGCAATCGCGGCCTTGCCGATGATCGGCGCCATGTGATGCTCGCAGTGCGACTGGAAGGGGATGTCCTTGAGCAGGACCACTTCGTCATAGCCGCCCACTTCCTCGAACACACGCGAAAGATGGATCGCCGGATCTTCCTGATAGCCCTGGCAGTATTCCATCCAGGCCCGTGCCACGCGCTTGGGCGTATCGACCAGCCCTTCGCGGGCCGGATCGTCACCGGCCCAGCGGATCAGCGTGCGGATCGCGTCCTGCACGTCTTCCGGAACGGGCGGCTTGCCAAGCGGGTTGTCTTCGTCAGGACCAACCAGGCTGCTCATCCCCTTCTTCTCCTTCTCAATCTTTCCATCAGGCGCATACGCATGAGTTGCCCCTTCCGGCGAAACAACCCGCGCCTCTCGATCGGCTCGAACATTTCGCCGGGGCGTTCCGGATCGAGCAAGCCACTCAAGCCGAGCGCTCTTTCAGCTTCCGAGAGATGTTTCAAGGGCAAGGGTGCAAGATGTTTGCCCGAACCGGCCAGAGAATCGATCATTGCCGCCATCGAACCATGACGTTCGATCCGGCTGCGAACGGTCTCCGTCCCTGCCCCGCAATGCTCGGCCAGCAGCCGCAGCCGCAGCCGCGTGATGGCAGCCCCCGCATGGCCGTTGGCAGGCCGCGCGGTATCGATGAAGACATCGCATTCGCTGTCGAGCCCCATCGAGCGATTGTTCATGTTCGCGGAACCGACCCGCAAGATCTCATCATCGATGATCATCAGCTTGGCGTGAACGTAGATCGGCGTGCCGTCCGTCGCGACCGGGTGATAGATGCGAAAACGGCCCGCGTGATCGGCATGGCGCAGCGTTTCCAGCAATTCCTCCCGAGCCGTGTCCATCGCGACTTGCTCCAGCCAGCCATGCGCCGTCAGCGGCGTGACCACCAGGAATTCGGGCGGATCGGCTTCGAGCAGGCGCTCGCATATCGCTTCGGCAATCGCACGCGAGGCGAAATACTGCGTCTCGATATAGGCGAAGCACCGGGCGCGGCGGATCTGCTCGATAAACAAGCGCTCGATCTCGCAGATCTGCGGTGTGCCCGCATATTTGGCGCTGGTGCGGGCGATCCCGATTTCGACATTTTCGAACTCGGGCCTGAGATCCTCCGGCCAGGGACTGGTATCCTGCGGGGCGCAGGGCTGCACCCGCCGCCCGCCCGCGATCCGCCAGCGGTCGCGCCCCAACTGGCCCAATGCGATCGCAACGTCCCCGTCCATCACCATCGTCACGTCATGCCAGGGCCCATAGAGCCCACCCGTCGGGCGCCGGCGGCGCGGATCGTGGGGACGGTGCTCGGGCGTATCCCAGCGCTCGGACGTCATGTCGATGCCGCCGCAAGCAGCAAACACATCATCGATCACCACGATCTTCTGGTGGTGGCTGCATCCCACCGGGTGGGCGGAATCGAACTTGAAATCGATCTGCCTGCGCACGGCCCAGCGCACCAGATCGAACAGCATGGTGCCCCGGAACAGGTATTTCACCATGGCGAAGTTCCACTTGAGCAGCAGCACTTCCAGAGCCCGGTTCCGCTTCACCAGCCACAGGATGTAAGAGCCAAGGCGGGCGGGAAAACGCCGCTTGCGGCCACGCTGCCACCAGCGGCGGCCATAGGGCAGCAGTATTCGCGAATCGAAATCCCATCCGATCAGGAAAATGCGCTGCTGCGCCATTTCCATCGCTTCACGGATAATGCCGAAATATTCGGCTGCGTCGATGGCCAGATAAGCGCGCCGGGCCATGGCATAGCGCCAGACCGGCTCCGGGGCCTCGTTCCCGCGCCCGGCTCCCTCGCTTTGCTCGTTATCCATCGTTTGCCTTGCTGGATCAGTCACTTCGCAGGATCAAGCCCCGATACTGCCGGTTGTTCCCTCTCCCGGCTTTCATATCGCGATGCACGGTCATTTGCCTGCAACTGCGGAGCCTTGTCCAGGCAGTTGCAGGACCTGCCTGCATCCCCGAGCCTGTGCTGACGCGATAACACGGGAAGGGAGAGCCCCATGACCACCAAGGTGAGCAGGATCGTCGAGGAACTCGCAAATCGCGAGGCCATCCGCGAATGCCTCTACCGCTACGCGCGCGGGGCAGACCGGCTCGATGCCGACATGGTGCGCTCGGCCTACTGGCCGGACTGCATCGACGAACACATGGGCTTTACCGGCAATACCGAGGAATTCATCGTCTGGTCCTTTCCGATCATGGGATCAATGGATCAGACCATGCACCTGATCGGCAACGTGCTGATCTCGCTGCATGGCAGCGAAGCGGACGTGGAGAGCTATTTCCATGGCATCCACCGCATAAACCTTCCCGATGGCAGGAAATCGGATGTTATCGGCGCCGGGCGCTATCTCGACCGTTTCGAGATGCGCGGGGATGAATGGCGCATTGCCCGGCGCCTCGTCGTCACCGACTGGTTCCGGCAATATCCGGACTCGGCGGACTGGTCGCAGGGCATGCTCGGGATCAAGACCGATCCGGGCGGCCGCTATCCCGATGATGAGAGCTACAAGCGCATCAATCTTGGATAATTACGCCGCATTGCACAAATTTTAGCGAATCGGCGCGGAAAACTGTCAATTCACCGTTGATCTGGCTCCGTTCAGCAGCCATTCGGTTACAGGCGCGTAATCGTCGCACCAACGCTGTTCGCCCATTGGCGCGTGCCTCACGCCTGCGAACGCATCTCGGTCCGCCGGGCCGGGTCGCCGTCCGGACATCGCGTTCCGGACCACCTTTCGAGACCTCCCGCATGACCGGGGGGCATGTTCCGGGACCGCGCCCAGGTCCCGCACCGAAGAGGAGTACGACATGAAAACATCCCTCATCGCCGCCGCGATTGCAGCTGCGAGCCTTGCCCCTGCCGCCGCATCGGCACAGGACGCAGCGGCAGCCGTCGCCCCGACGGTGGGAGCCAAGGTCTACGGCCCCGAAGGAAATGAAGTTGGCACCGTTGAAACCGTGCAGAACGGCGCGGTTACAGTGAACACCGGCACGGTCCGCGCAGGCCTGCCCACCAGCGCCTTTGCCATGCGCGAAAAAGGCCTGACCATCGGCATGACCAAGGTTCAGCTCGAAGCGGCCGTCAACGGCGCGAAGGCCAAGACCAGTGAAGCCAAGGACGCCGCCATGGTCGTCGACGCTCCGATCAAGAGCAGCGACGGCGTCGTGCTCGGCACGATTTCCAAGATCGAAGGCGATGACGTGACCGTGCAGCTCAGCGATGGTGCATCGGTGATCCTCAAGAAGTCCTACCTCGGTCTGGTCAATGGCTCGCTGACGCTCGGCATGACCGCCACCGCTTTCGCCGAACAGACCCAGCCTGCCCCCAGCGATACCGCCACCCCGGCTTCGGACGAGGCTGCGGCCGCGGAAGAAGGCACGAGCGGCGAATAATCGTCCTCCTTTTTCCCTGATGGCCAATTTCAAGGGCTGGAGCGGTATCTGCCGTTCCAGCCCTTTTTTCGTTCGCCAGCCCGGTTTGCTCGTCCGCAAGAGGGGCATTCATATTTTTCGGGGAAAAGCCTTGCTCTTCGGCGCAGGGTTGACGCAATAGGGCGCCGAACCCCGTTGCACGTTTCCGTGCATGCCATACCCCGAATCAGCGAGCGAACCCGTCTTGACCTCCAGGGAGAGAATCCGAGCCTTTTTCCAAGCCGTCCCCGGCTTCGACACATCCATGGATCTGGCCCGGCGCCGTGCCGCCACAGCCATTGGCGCCATCACCCTTGGCCTCATTGCTATCGTTTTTGCCTGGATGGGCGACAAGGCGCAGGAAATCTTCAACGAGTTCCAGTCGCAGAACCGCTTCGTGCCGCTACTGCTGACCCCGGCCGTGTTCGTTGCCGTGGTCTGGATCACCAACCGCTGGACGCCCGATGCGCGCGGCTCCGGTATTCCGCAGGTGATGGCCGCGGGCAAGGATCTCGATCTCGCCTATACAAAGCTGCTCTCGCTGCCGACGGCGGTCGCCAAGCTGTTTTTGACCGTCGCCATGCTTCTGGTGGGCGGTTCGGTAGGCCGCGAAGGCCCCACAGTGCAGGTGGCCGCAGCGATCATGATCGTGTGCCACCGCCTGTTCCGGGTGCCCATGACGGCAGGCGTGCTGATCGCGGGCGGCGCGGCCGGTGTAGCGGCCGCCTTCAACACGCCGCTTGCCGGTGTCGCCTTTGCCATCGAGGAACTGGCTGCGGCTTTCGAACAACGCGTTGCCGTGCTGGTGATGGGCGCCGTCGTCATCTCCGGCCTCGTCAGCCTCGGCCTTTCCGGCGACTATATCTACTTCGGCGTCATGCACGATACGCTCAGCGTCAGTTCGGTCGTGATCGTCGCGCCGGTGGCAGGCGTGTTCGGCGGCGTGCTCGGCGGGTTGTTCTCACGCACCCTGCTCGCTTTCGCTCGCAGCGGGCACGGCTGGTTCGTCTACTTCCGCAAGCACCCTGTACTCCTGGCCCTGGGCTGCGGCATCATCGTCGCAGTGGCCGGCGTCCTCACAGGAGGCATGACCTGGGGCACCGGCTACGAAGTGACCCAGCAGATGGTGGAAGGCAACCAGAGCGCCCCCGCCTGGTTCGGCCCGGCCAAGCTGCTGGTCACGGCCGCGACCGCCGTCTCCGGCGCGCCTGGCGGCATTTTCGCACCGTCGCTCTCGGTGGGCGCCGGTGTCGGGCAATTGCTGACTTACTGCTTCCCTGACGATCCTATGTCCGCAGTGATCCTGCTGGGCATGACCGGCTACTTCGTCGGCGTAGTGCGCGCACCGCTCACAGCCGTGATCATTCTCATGGAAACGACGGCCAGCCGGGGCATGATCCTGCCCCTGTTTGCCACGGCCATCATTGCCGATGCCGCCAGCAAGCTGGTCTGCCGCGAAAAGCTCTACCACGGCCTTTCCCATGGCTTTGGCCTGCACGCGGAACCGCGCGCCAAGCAAGCCTGAACGGGCCGCGGAAAGAAGCGGCCCGCAGGTTCTCTTGTTCCTATAGGTTGGCTACGCCGCCATCGACCATCAGCTCGGTGCCCACGACAAAGGAAGATTCCTCCGAGGCCAGGAATACTGCTGCCTTGGCGAGTTCGATCGGCTTGCCCATGCGGCCTATGGGCACCAGCGCGCGAATGTCTTCGCGCAGTGCAGCTTCGGCCTGCGGTTCCAGCCCGAGCTTGTTAAGAGCCGGCGTTTCGGTCGGACCGGGGCTGAGGCCATTCACCCGGATTCCACGATCCTTGAGTTCGCCCGACAAGGTACGTGCCAACGACAATAACCCGGCTTTGCTTGCGGCATAGGCGCTCGATTGCGGCAGGCCGATATGCGCGGAAACCGAGCCGCAGAGGATGATCGAGGCCGGGTTGGCGAGCAGTGGCAGCAGTGCGCGGATCAGGAAGAACGGCCCCTTCAGGTTTGTCGCCATAAGTGCGTCGAAACTGGCTTCGTCCCATTCGGTCAAGGGACTGTGCGTCACATCGCCGGCATTGGCGTAAAGAATATCGAGCTTCGGCCATGTGTCACGCAACTGGCCGGCCAGCGCCTGTTGACCGTCGATGTCACCCGCAGCGCTTTGTATCGTCAATACTGCATCGCCCAGCTCGCGTTTGGTCCTATCCAATCCCTCGGGCGAACGGCCGGTAATGGCCACGTGCGCTCCTTCCGCAATGAACTGCCGCGCCGTCTCCAACCCGATGCCGCTGGTGCCCCCGGTGATAAGGGCATACTTGCCCGCCAATCGTGCCACGTCTTGTCTCCATTTGGTGAGGAGGCGGACATCGGCACTTTAGTATCATTTGTATAGTAGGCACCTTTTTGATACTAATGGGTATGCCTCCGATTTCTTCGAAAAAACGTCCCGCTGACACCGCCGAAGGTTGCCCTATGGTTGCGTTCGTCAATCTGATCTCGGGTAAATGGGCGATACCGATCCTCTACAGGCTCATCGTTGAGGGCCGGCCGGTACGGTTTGGCGAGTTGCAGCGGGCGGCTGCGCCGATCACGCAAAAAGAACTGACGCGGCATCTGCGTTTGTTCGAGGAACAAGGACTGGTGACGCGCACCGTTCACCCGGAGATGCCTCCGCGTGTGGAATACACGATCACCGATCTGGGCCGGACACTACAGCCGACGCTCGATTCGCTGGCGGCATGGATGCGGACGCACGGCGCAACGCTCTCGCATACGAAATGAAGGCGGACCACCCGCCTGCGGTCGAACCTTTCCTTACCATGCGGTAAGTGCGGTTTCGGCAATCGAATCGCAGTGTGAGGAGGAAACTGGAGAAATGTGGCGCGCCCGGAACGATTCGAACGTCCGACCCTCAGATTCGTAGTCTGATGCTCTATCCCGCTGAGCTACGGGCGCGCATGGCTATCTCCATCTTCCACAGCCTCGAAAGGCTGATTTGACGATATGGCGCGCCCGGACCGATTCGAACGTCCGACCCTCAGATTCGTAGTCTGATGCTCTATCCAGCTGAGCTACGGGCGCGCATGGCTATCTCCATCTTCCACAGCCTCGAAAGGCTGATTGGAAGATATGGCGCGCCCGGAACGATTCGAACGTCCGACCCTCAGATTCGTAGTCTGATGCTCTATCCCGCTGAGCTACGGGCGCGCATGGCTATCTCCATCTTCCACAGCCTCGAAAGGCTGATTGGACGATATGGCGCGCCCGGAACGATTCGAACGTCCGACACACAGATTCGTAGACTGATGCTCTATCCAGCTGAGCTACGGGCGCGTTGGAGGTGCGCCTTTAGAAAGGGATTCGGCTGCGGTCAACGCCTATATTGCCTCATGGCCGAGAATATGCGCCCAGATAGCGGTTCAGCGCCTCGGCGAGTGGATAATCGAGTGGCGGCATCTCCAGCGAAGCGATGGCATCGGGCCGAACCCACGCAATCGCTTCGGCATCGCGGGCATCTGGCACGCCCTGCCAAGTCCGGCACGCGTAAAGAAGTATGACAAGCGGCCGTTGCGCAGATTCAGTGTTGTCTTTGGAAGCTGCCGTAATCCCGCTGGCAAAACCCACCGTTTCAAGCGCAGCGGCATCGATTCGAACGCCCAGTTCCTCTTCCAGTTCACGAACCGCTGCTGTTTCCGGCCTTTCTCCCGGCTCAAGCTTGCCGCCCGGAAATTCCCATAGCCCTCCATGCACGGCGGCGAAACGGCGCTGCTGCATCAATATAGTGCCGTCCGGCCCGACAAGAGCCACTGCGGTAACAAGCAAAGGTGTCAAGAAATCTTCCAGTTTTGTCGATGCCATTAGAGATAAATTAACGCTGCCGTGGGACTTCGGCGCCCCCCGGCACGAACGAGGGTGGGCATGGCACGCTTACAGAGCCTTTCAAATATCCTTCGCGACACGCGGGGAACATCCTCAGTGGAATACGGCATAATCCTCGGCATGATCGTGCTGGTCATCTTCCTGGCCATGCAGGGGCTGGCGACCGAGACCATTTCCATGTGGGACGACGTTTCGACCAAATCGTCAGACGCCATCAACGGCAAATAGCGTTCGTTCCTGACTTAAGCTTTTTTCAAGATATTCCCCGTAGTCAACAGCATGTCCGAAGCGCGGCAGTCAGGTTGAAGCGCGGCGGAACGGGTACAGAAGACTGCATCATCAGGAGACCACTATGAAGTTTCTCGCCAAGCTGCGCCGTAACGAAGAAGGCGCAACCGCTATCGAATACGGCCTGATCGCCGCCCTCATCGCCGTTGCCGCGATCGCCGCCATGCAGGGCATGGGCTCGCAGCTCACCTCGACCTTCGAAAAGACCTCCTCGACCATGGCTGACACCAACAAGTAAGTCGGCTTTGACGAGAAGACATATTGGGGCGGCGGGGGAACTCGCCGCCCCTTTTCGTTGCACGGAACAAAACCGGCCCCGCAAGGTGTCGCCCTGCCTTACAGTTCGTGCGCAGCGCCCCCCTTTTCCGCCAAGGGATGCCGGGCATTGACAAGCGCCACGAGCCGCGCGCTGTCGACATGCGTGTAAATCTGGGTCGTAGCGATATCGGCATGCCCCAGCAACATCTGCAGCACACGCAAGTCCGCACCGCCTTCCAGCAGATGCGTGGCAAAAGCGTGGCGCAGCACATGCGGCGAAACCCGGGAGGGATCGATGTCTGCCCGCACGGCAAGCGCCTTCAACAGCTGGAACAGACGCACACGGGTCAGATGCCCGCTAGCCCCGCTTGAGGGGAACAAATACTTCGAACCGCCCTTCCGCACCGCCAGCCAGCGTGAAAGCGCTGTGCGGGCCCGGGTGCTGACTGGAACCATGCGCTGCTGCCCCCCCTTCCCCGTCACGTGCAGAAAAGGCGCATCGCGCGGCACCGCCGCCACGGGAAGCGACACCAGTTCGGTAGCCCGCAAGCCGGACCCGTAGAGCAGCTCCAGCAGCGTCAGCAGGCGAATGGCATCAGGCCGGTCAGAACAGGCTTCCTCTTCCGCCAGCACCAGAAAACGCTCAACATCCTCGCGGCCGAGCACGCGGGGCAGCGGACGGCGCGTGCGGGGACGCGGCAGCGAACCGGACGGATCGTCCATCCGGATTCCCTCATCAACGAGGAAACCGTAGAATTGCCGCAGCGCGGAACATTTACGAGCCAAGCTAGATGCGGCCAGCCCACTCCAGGCCTCGCCCAGCCCGGCCAGTGCAGCCCCGTCCGCAGAGGCCAGATCGCCTAACACCTTGCGTGCCGCGTCCAGATCGCGGCGATAGGCAGCCAGAGTATTCGCGGCAGCGCCGCGTTCTGCAGCCAGCATCGCCAGAAAACGCTCGGCGAGGCTCTCTCCCGCCATCGCGCCTTCAGCCCCGGGCAACGGCTTCCGCAGCGATCATGCGCGCTTCGCCCTCGAACCCGACCTGCCGCAGCGCGGAGACGATATGGAACAGATAGCGCGGCGTCATACGGCTCCAGCTGGTTCCCTGCATGCCAAAACCGGCGAGCAGTATCACACTTGCGGAATCGCCGCGCCGGGCTGCACTGTCGATGGCACTGGTCCAGCGTGAACTCCGGCCAAGGTCCAGCGACATGTCGTTGGAATAGCGCCCGGTCTCATCCGCCCCGAGCCGCTCCAGCCCGGCAAGCCCTGCTACCAGGAAGGCAGCCTTGCGCTTGCCCGCACTTTCATCGGCAGCGATGAATGTATCGAGCGCGCTGGTATCGGCCGGAGCGTTCCGTCCCGGTGCCGCCAGCATCAGCAGGCCCCAGCTCTCGCTGCCCGCAGGCACCACACTGGCCCATCGCACCGCGTTCGCGTCGTATCCGGCAGAGAGCATGGAGGTGATCAAAGGCGCGGATTCACCAGCCAGTTCCTCGTCCGCAGGCATGCGCGCCGCAGCCGCTGCGGTGAGCACTTGCCGGGCATAACGCACGGAATCCGATCCCGTGCCGTTCCACAAGCTCTGCATCGCCGCCAGACGCGCTTGTGCATCCGGCAGAGCATAGGCATCGCGCAGGTTTTCGGCCCGGTCCTGCCAATCGCCTGTCACGCCGGGATCGGCGTAAATCTGCGAATAGAGATCGACCATGGCCGAATTGGAAAGCACGCCCGCCGCTCCCGCCTGATCGGCCGCTGCCGCACGCCGCTCCAGGCCGACCATCGGCGCCAAGGCCGTCACATAGCTGTACTCCGGCCCTGCCTTGTCTAGCAGCCGCGCAGGCGGTTCCAGCCCAACGCCGATCGCCATGCCGTAGCGCCATGGGGTCAGCGCCTGCACGTTGTCCCATTCGATCGTCACCGCACGCCGCGATTTGCCCGCCGCCCCGGCATAGCGCTGGGCCAGCAGCAGATCGATCTTGGGCATCGTGCCGCGCGACATATCGCGGTCCAGCGTGGAAAGAGCCGAAGCACTGTTACCGCGAAAGGCCTGGCACACAGTCTTGGCGGCATTCCATTCGGGACTGTCCTGCAAGCTGCCCTGCGTGGCCATGACGGGACACAGCCCCGTGAAATCGGCGGTCTTTTCGTAGACTTCCAGAGCTGTGCTGCCGATGGCCGGAGTATAATCGGCAATGTCCATGTCCTGCAGCACGGCGCGCGCGGCATCGGTTTCGCCCATGCGCAGCAACAGGCCGACGCGCAGCGCCAGAAAATCCTGCGGCGTCATGCCTTCAGGCGGCTGCAGACGCGATACCAGTGCACGCCGCAGCAGAATGTGCCCCCAGCGCGAAACCAGCGCGCCTTTGTCTCCCGAAAGCACGGTTTCGACCATCTGGGCGTCCTCACCCGCCAGCGAGTCCGCCGGGAGCCCGCCTTCGCTTTCATCCAGCAGCCCGGCACGCGCCATCGAGCGGCGGGCCTGCGGCGGCGTATCGAACACCACATTGCTGCCGAGCAGATCCTGGAAGTCATCCGGCGTCATTTTCGCCAGTTCCTCCAGAGTGGGGACACGCTTGAGCGTCTTGCCATTGCCTTCAGCCGCAGGCGCTCCGGTCTCACCGGGAAGCGGTTGAACCACAGCCGTGGATTCGGCGCGCTCAGACGCGGCGGCTTTCGGAGCCGATGATTTCACCGGAGCCGGGCGCGGCGGCGCCTGCGTGGCCGGAGCGGGATCCTGAAACATCTTGGGAAGCAGCGATTCGGGCGCATCCTGCGCCGCCACCCATACGGAAGTCAGCGCCAGCGCGGCACCGGCCAGCAGGTAAACGCCCCTCATTGCGCCAACTCCGGAACCGCCACCGGCTGCACAATATCGTGCACCGGCGTGCGTCCGGCATCGACCCACGCAAAGGTGCCCACGGCAACCGCAGCCAGCGAAACGGCCAGGGCCATCACCCACAGGAACCCCCGTCCGCGCATTTCGATCGTCACTCGCCTTCCTTCACCGATGCTTGCGCTGCGACCTAGCGCAACTATAGGCGGTGGGGCAATGGACGTTCAACAAACCCGCTTCTCCGCTCAGGAGATCGCAGAGCTGGCGCGGCGCATAGACCGGCCGATCGTGCTCGTGGGCATGATGGGCGTCGGCAAGTCGAGCGTGGGCAAGCGGCTGGCCATGTTGCTGGATTGCGCTTTCGTCGATGCCGATGAGGAAATCGAACGCTCCGCTCAAATGACCATCCCGGAAATGTTCGAGACTTACGGCGAAGATTACTTCCGCGATGGCGAACGCCGGGTTATCGCCCGCCTGATGAGCGAAAGCACCGGCGACGCGGGAAACCGCCCGGGAAGCCGCATCGTCATCGCCACGGGCGGCGGTGCATTCTGCAATGCGGAAACCCGCGCGCTGATCCTGGACAAGGCAATCACCGTATGGCTCGACAGTGAGATCGACACGCTGGTGGACCGCACCGCGCGCAAGGACAATCGCCCCTTGCTCAAGCAGGGTGATCCGCGCGAGATACTCGCCCGCCTGCGCACCGAGCGCGAACCGCACTATTCGCAGGCGCCGATCCACGTCCTCAGCGGCAGCGGGCCGCACGTGCAGACCATCAACAAGGTGCTTCAGGGAATTTCGCAATGGCTGTGATCTCCGTTGATATCGCCGGGCGCCCCTATGAAGTCCGCGTGGGCGCGGGCCTTCTGGCTGAACTGGTGCCGCATTGCCGCGGCCGCCTGCGCAAACGGACGGTGCCGGTCGTCACTGACGCCCATGTCCATGCTGCCTGGGGCGAAGTGGTCGAAACCAGTCTGCGCGAAAACGGGCATGAGCCGCACTGGCGCATCCTTCCGCCAGGCGAGCAGACCAAATCCTGGGAAGAACTCGCCGCCACGGTGAACTGGCTGCTCAGCCTCGAAGTCGAGCGCGGCGATCACATTATCGCGCTGGGCGGCGGCGTGATCGGCGATCTCACCGGGTTCTGCGCCTCGGTGCTCAAACGCGGCTGCAAGTTCATTCAGGTACCCACCACCCTGCTGGCGCAAGTCGATTCGAGCGTGGGCGGCAAGACCGCGATCAATACGCCCGCGGGCAAGAACCTCGTCGGTGCCTTCCACCAGCCTTCGCTGGTTCTGGCCGATCTTTCGGCATTGGAAACCCTGCCCGAGCGGGAGTTGCGCGCGGGCTATGCCGAAGTGATCAAATACGGGCTGATCGACGATGCCGATTTCTTCGCCTGGTGTGATGCCAACGGCGCGAAGATGATCGCGGGCGACGGAGCCCTGCGCGAATACGCCGTCGCACACTCCGTCGCGGCCAAGGCGCGGATCGTGGCGGAGGACGAATTCGAAACGACGGGCAAACGCGCCCTGCTCAATCTTGGCCATACGTTCGGCCACGCCCTGGAAGCCGAAACCGGCTTCTCCGCGCGCCTGCTGCACGGCGAAGGCGTGGCGCTGGGCATGGTGCTGGCGGCCCGCTATTCCGCCCATCTCGGCCTTATGCCGCAAGCCAGCGCCGAACATGTCGCCCGGCATATCGGCAGCATCGGCCTGCCCGCCAGCCTCAAAGCCCTGCAACTCGATTGCGATGGCGCCGGTCTCGTGAAGCACATGCTGCACGACAAGAAGATGGATGCAGGCACCCTGCCCTTCCTGCTGATGAAGGGCATCGGGCATACTTATCTGGCGAAGGACGTGTCGCTCGATGATGTTGCAGCCTTCCTCGACGCGGAACTCTCGCGCGAAGCGGCCTGACACTGCGGGATTTTCCCGCCGGATTCGCCATCCCGTGCATCGCCCGGGCCGAGGCGCAGCCGCCGTCACAACAGCCGTCATCCGGCCGGTCTTCAATAGTCCGCGTCCCGCAGGCCCGATTCTTGTGAACCCTGCGGACAGCCGCTGCGCCTTTCCAGAATCCCCGGGCGCAACGCTCTGGCGGCAGGCCCTGTGCCTGCCGCCATTTTCCTGAAAGGTCCCAACGAAAATTGACGCCATGACGTCAACGTGACATTGCGCGCACGCGTATCCGTGTTACGCAAAGCAATAAGATAATTACGGGTCACGAGAGAAAAACCGCATGACAGCAGCCGAAGCGACACCTGAGCTCGACTTTCCGGAGGAAGCCGGACGCGACGACCGCGCCTTCCTCGGCCACCCCAAGGGGCTCGGCTTTCTGGGACTGGTCGAAGGGTGCGAACGCTTCTCGTACTATTCGATGCAGACGCTGCTGACGCTCTATATGGTCAAGTACCTGCTGCTGCCGGGCCATCAGGAAAGCGTTATCGGGCTTGAATGGCTCAAGACCCACATCTTCCCCGGCCTGGAAGGGCAACCGCTCGCTTCGGAGATCTTCGGCCTTTACACGGCTTTCGTCTATCTCACCCCGGTCCTTGGCGGCATTCTGGCCGACCTGTTTCTGGGCCGCCGCGCCGCGCTGATCGCGGGCGGGCTGATCATGTCGCTCGGCCATTTCCTGATGGCAATCGAAGGCGCCTTCCTCTTCGCGCTGATCGCGCTCGTCATCGGCGTCGGGCTGTTCAAGGGCAATATCGCCAGCCAGGTGGGCGAGCTTTACGATCCGAAAGACAACCGCCGCGCCATGGCGTTCCAGATCTTCTACATCTTCATCAACGTCTCGGTGATCGTTGCACCGCTTATTTCCGGTACGCTGGGCGAGGAAGTGGGCTGGCACTGGGGCTTCGGCTGCGCGGGCGTGGTCATGGTCCTGGGACTGCTGCTCTATCTCTATGCCCGCCCCTGGCTCCCGGCAGACAGCGGCAAACGTCCTGCATCGGCGCAGCCGCGCGCCCGGTTCCAACGCGGAGACGGCCCGCGTCTGGCCGCCGTATTGCTGCTAATGCCGATCATGGCAGTGTCGCTCCTGACCAATCAGGAAATTTTCAATGCCTACCTCGTGTGGGCGGACCAGCAGTTCCAGCTTACCTTCTTCGGGATCACGCTGCCCACGAGCTGGATGATCACTGTCGATGCGGCCTTTTCCTTCTCGATGCTTGTCGGCGTAACCGCATTCTGGGCGTGGATCGGCAAGCGCACCGGCAAGGAGCCGGACGATCTGAGCAAGATGATCATCGGCTGCGCCTTCGGCATCGCGGGCGGCCTGTGCCTCTATATCGCGGCTGCTACACAGGGATCGGGCAAGATCGGGCTGTTCTGGCCGGTGATGTTCCACCTTGTGAACTCGATCGCCTTTGCACACGTACTGCCCGTCAGCCTGGCACTGTTCACCCGGCTGTCCCCCCGCGCGCTCTCCGGCTCGATCGTGGGGATCTATTACCTCTCGTTCTTCGGCGCCAATCTGGCGGTGGGCAAGATCGGCACTTTGTTGGAAACGATGCCCGCAACGCAGTTCTGGCTGCTCCACGTCGCATCGGCCGTCATCGCTTTCATGGGCTTCGGCGCGTTCAAGCTGTTCCTGGCAGACCGGTTGATGAAAGAGCCCGCGCCCGCCTGAGCAGGAACAGCGCGCCCGTCAGCCGAACAGCGCGATCGACTGCATCCCCGCCATCACCGGTTCGCCCGATGCGTTCCAGGTTGCCTCACGCTCGCTTGAACACCCCTTTTCGGCATAGTCGCCGATAGAGCGCATCAGCCACCAGCCATCGCGCGTGCGCGGCGCCGGGGTTAGCAGGTTCACCTGCCAGTGCATCGTCGAAACCGGCACGGCCGCATGCATCAGCGGCATCACGCCCGGCGGCAGGGCATCGCCGACAAGCAGCAGTTCCACCATCGGATCGATCCCATCGCGCTCGGCCAAACGGACCCAGCGGCACATCTCCGGCCGCCGTTCCGCAGATGGCGGCAGCGCGTGGCGTGTCTCGAAATGGCTGGCAAGGAACGCCGGTGTATGGCGGGTATAGGCTACCGGATGCGCCTCATCCGCAGGCACGAGCCCCTCGGGAACGGGCCGCTCGTTGATGTGCAACGCGCTCTCGACAGCGCCCATGAAAACGAAGCTGGCGCTGAAAGCCAGCCCCTTCTCGCCATGTATCGCAGAGGAAATCCAGATCGCATTGCGCCCGGCCCGCTCGATCCGGGCGCGCACCTCAACACCGCCATTGACGGGCGCCATCATCGCCATTTGCGCCGAGCGTAGCGGCGGCAACCCCTCGCCGCCCGCCTGCTGCGCCACGGCCAGCGTCAACGCGGCGGAAAAGCCGCCATAGGCCGTGCGCCCCTGATGCCAGCTCTCGGGCACATCCAGCGCCAACCCATCCTCCAGCACTTCCGCGCCGGACAGCACTTGGCCGAAGCTCGCCATCAGAACAGCCGGGAGCCGTCCGGCACGGGCTTATCGGGCGAAAAGAGCGTCACCCGCGCCTCCTCATCCGCAAAGCCGAGCGTCAGCACTTCGGAAACGGCCTTACCAATCTGGCGCCGGGGAAAGTTCACCACGGCCGCCACCTGACGCCCGACCAGTTCCTCGGGCGAATAGAGCGCCGCGACTTGCCCGACGCTCTTCTTCTCGCCGATGCCGGGGCCGAAATCGATCCGCAGCTTGTAACTGGGCTTGCGCGCACCCTCATAGACTTCCGCCGCCACCACCGTGCCCACACGGATATCGACTTTGAGAAAATCGTCGAACGTGATTTCGGGGCAGGCAGCGGCGGCGGGATCGTGGTCTAGATGCATTTATTCCAATTCGAGGATAATCGCATCGACTGCAAGGCTTTCTCCAGCCTTGGCGCTGACGGACTTCACCGTGCCCGCCTTTTCGGCGCGCAGGATGTTTTCCATCTTCATCGCCTCGACCACCGCGAGCGGCTGGCCGATCTCGACCTGGTCGCCTTCACCCACGTTCAGCGAAACCAGCAAGCCTGGCATCGGACAGATGAGGAACTTCGAAAGATCCGGCGGGATCTTTTCGATCATGTGCCCGCTCAGCGAAGCCACGCGGGTGGGCAGGCAGCCGACCTGATGGATCGCGCCGCGTGTGGTCATCCTGAAACCGGTGCGGGTCGGCTCGATCTTGATCGTGATGTCCTCGCCATCGGCTTCGGCATCGATGAAGCGGTCGCCCGGCGTGTATTCCAGCGCCAGATCGACTTCGGCGCCGTTCACGATGACCACGTCCTCGTCGATCACGACTTCGAACGGCTCCTTGCCGATCGTGACCGTCCAGTCGGACGGCGGATCGAGCGGCGTGGCGAGCTGGCCATCGACTCGGCGCGCGCGGTCGGCCCGGGCGGCAGCAACGAAACCAGCGACGGCCGCCAGCTTCACCTTGAGTTCGTCCGATGCCGGGGCGCCGTGGAAGCCTTCGGGATATTCCTCGGCGATGAAGCCGGTGGTCAGTTCGCCCGAGCGGAAGCGCGGGTGCTGCATGATGGCTGAGACGAAATCGATGTTGTGACCGAGACCTTCCAGCTCGAAGGCATCGAGCGCGGCGATCTGCTTGTCCGCCGCTTCGTCGCGGGTCTCGCCCCAGGTAATCAGCTTTGCGATCATCGGGTCGTAGAACATCGAGACTTCGCCGCCTTCATAGACACCATCGTCCACGCGCACGCCGTCCACGCCGCGGCGGCCATTCTCGGCACCGTCGTCAGTCCAGCCATCGACCGGCGGCTGATAGCGCACGAGGCGGCCCGTGGAGGGCAGGAAGCCGCGATAGGGATCTTCGGCATAGACGCGGTTCTCGATGGCCCAGCCATCGATCTTCACATCGTCCTGCGTCATCTCCAGCTTCTCACCCGCGGCCACGCGGATCATCTGCTCGACCAGATCGACGCCGGTGATACACTCGGTGACCGGGTGCTCCACCTGCAGACGGGTGTTCATTTCGAGGAAGTAGAAGCTCTCGCCCGTCGGATCGGCGCCCGAAACGATCAGCTCGACCGTACCGGCCGAATAATAGCCCACCGCCTTCGACAGCGCGACGCACTGCTCGCCCATGGCCTTGCGCATCTTGGGCGTGACGAAAGGCGACGGTGCCTCCTCGACCACTTTCTGGTGACGGCGCTGGATCGAGCACTCGCGCTCGTTGAGGTATAGCACGTTGCCATGCTTGTCGCCCAGAATTTGGATCTCGATGTGGCGCGGGTTGAGAATGAATTTCTCAATGAAAACACGATCATCGCCGAAGGAGTTCAGACCTTCCCGCTTGGTCGCCTCGAAGCCTTCGCGCACGTCCTGCTCGGAATAGGCAAGGCGCATGCCCTTGCCGCCGCCGCCGGCCGAAGCCTTCATCATCACCGGATAGCCGATGTCGTTGGAGATGCGCACCGCATGCTCGGTATCCTCGATCTCGCCGACATAGCCGGGCACGACGTTGACGCCGGCTTCCTTGGCAAGCTTCTTGGACTCGATCTTGTCGCCCATCGCGGCAATCGCATTGACGGGTGGGCCAATGAACTCGATGCCCTCTGCCGCCAGCGCCTCGGCAAACGAGGTACGTTCGGAGAGGAAGCCGTAGCCAGGGTGAACCGCCTCGGCGCCGGTCTGCTTGCAGGCGGCGATGATCTTGTCGGCGATCAGGTAGGATTCCGAGGCGGGCGGCGGGCCGATGTGCACGGCCTCGTCGGCCATCTGCACGAACGGCGCGCGGGCGTCCGCGTCTGAATAGACGGCCACCGTCTGGATGCCCATGCGGCGGGCAGTCTTGATCACACGGCAGGCAATCTCGCCCCGGTTTGCGATGAGGATTTTTTTGAACATCAGTCCCTGTCTTTCGTCACTCGCCACGCGGCGAAAATTCCAATTCCGATCAGAAGGATCAGGCTCCCTGGAAACATCAGGAAGTTGATCGATCCATCATTCTCACATCCCGTTCCGTCAGCGTTTGGCGCACAATCTCCCGCTACAGCGCCAAACAACATCATGATCACAAATGCCGAACCAAGCAGTCCCAGGGCGATGCAGCCAACGTGCTTAGCGAGATCACTGTTACCGCCATCGCCGTAGCTCACTCCCCTTCAACCTCGTACCCGCGCAGGCGAGAGCCCCGCTTCGCCGCAATGTCCCACAAGGCAGAGTCATCCCCGCCTGCGCGGGGATGACGGGAGCGAGGCGGCAACGTCACTCAGCCGGTTCCATCTTCACGCAGCCCTTCGGCATCCGCGAGGCGTCCACCTGCTCCTGCGTTTCGCTGATGGCCATCGCTTTCAACCCAAGCCGCGCAAACATCGCCGCGTCGGTGTCGTCGCCCGCGTTGGGCGCGGTCAGCAGCTTGTCGCCGGTGAAGATCGAGTTGGCGCCGGCCATGAAACACATCGCCTGTGTCATCTCGGACATGGACTCGCGGCCCGCCGAAAGGCGCACCATCGAATGCGGCATGGTGATCCGCGCCACCGCCACGGTGCGCACGAATTCCACATCATCGATCTTGGCCATCGGCGTATCGGCCAGCATGTCGCCCAGCACCGTGCCCTTGACCGGCACCAGCGCGTTCACCGGCACCGACTGCGGATGGTCGGGCAGCGTCGCCAGCGTGTGGACGAAGCCCACGCGGTCCTCGCGCGTCTCGCCCATGCCGACGATGCCGCCCGAACACACATTGATCCCGGCGCGGCGCACTTCGGAGAGCGTATCGAGACGGTCCTCCATCGTGCGTGTGGTGATCACCTGATCGTAGCGTTCGGGCGAGGTATCGATGTTGTGGTTGTAGTAATCGAGCCCGGCTTCCTTGAGCATGTCGGCCTGTTCGGGCGTCAGCATGCCCAGCGTCATGCAGGTTTCCATGCCCATCTCGCGCACGCCCTTCACCATCTCGATGATGGCGGGCATGTCGCGGTCCTTGGGGTTGCGCCAGGCGGCGCCCATGCAGAAACGGGTGGAGCCCTGATCGGCCGCTTGCGCCGCGCGCTGCAGCACCGCCTGCACGTCCATCAGCTTGGTCGCCTTGACGCCGCTGTCCGCCTTCACCGACTGCGAGCAATAGCCGCAGTCTTCCGCGCAGCCACCGGTCTTGATCGAAAGCAGCGTGGAAAGCTGCACTTCGTTGGCCGCGTGGTTCGCGCGGTGGACTTCGGCGGCGCGGAAAACCAGCTCGGTAAACGGCAGATCGAACAGCGCGGCGATTTCCTCGCGCGTCCAGTCGGTACGGGGTTCTGTCTGGGGGGCTTCAGTCATAAATTCAGATGTGCTCCAGGGCCTGCGCCAGGTCGGCCACGATATCGTCGATATGCTCGATGCCAACCGAAACGCGCACGACGTCCGGACCGGCTCCGGCCTCGATCTGCGCGCCTTCTTCAAGCTGGCGGTGCGTGGTCGAACTGGGGTGGATGATCAGCGAGCGCGTATCTCCGATATTGGCAAGATGGCTGAACAGCTTCACTTGCGAAACGAGCTTCACGCCAGCGTCATAGCCGCCTTTCACCCCGAAAGTGAACACCGCACCGCCCTTGCCCTCCAGGTACTTGTGCGCGAGCTGGTGATAGGGGCTTTCCGGCAGGCCCGCGTAGTTGACCCAGGCCACTTTGGGATGCGCCTGCAGCCACTGCGCCAGATGCAGCGCGTTGGCGCAGTGCCGCTCCATGCGCAGCGCCAGCGTTTCCATGCCAGTCAGCGCCAGGAACGCATTCATCGGCGCCATCGCCGGGCCCAGATCGCGCAGGCCTAGCGTGCGGCAAGCGATGATGAAGGCGATATCGCCGAACGTCTCGCCCAGTTTCATCCCGTGGTAGCTGGGGTTGGGCTCGCTGATCGTCGCGAACTTGTCCGAAGCCATCCAGTCGAACTTGCCGGAATCGACGATCAGCCCGCCCACGGCATTGCCATGGCCATTGAGGAATTTGGTCGCCGAATGGACGACAATGTCCGCGCCATGTTCGATCGGGCGGCACAGCGCCGGGGTCGCCAGCGTGTTGTCGACAATCAGCGGCACGCCAGCATCATGCGCAATCTTCGCAATGGCCGCGATATCGGTGACGACACCGCCTGGATTGGCAAGGCTCTCCACGAAGACCGCGCGGGTCTTATCCGTAATGGCGGCGGCGACATTCGCCGGATCGTCCGCATCGACGAACGCGGTCTCCCACGCCATCTTGCGGAACGACTGGCCAAGCTGATTGAGCGAACCGCCATAGAGCTTCTTGGACGCGACGATCTCGCAGCCCGGTTCCATCAGTGTGTGAAACACCACCAGCTGCGCGGCATGGCCCGATGCCACGCCCAGAGCCGCCACGCCGCCTTCCAGCGCGGCAATCTTGCCTTCCAGCGCGCCGTTGGTGGGATTCATGATCCGGGTGTAGATGTTCCCGAATTCTTCGAGATTGAACAGGCGCGCGGCGTGATCGACATCGTCGAAGACATAGCTGGCCGTCTGATAGATCGGAGTAATGCGGGCATTCGTCGCGGGATCAGGCTCGCATCCTGCATGGACGGTCATTGTTTCCAGTTTGTGGGTCATGATCCTCTCCTCCTCAGGCTGCCTGCCGGTTGGCCGCGCGTATCGCCGCATAGCCTTGCAAGGCCATTCCATAGTGCGGTGCGGCCCGCCGTTCCAGTTCCCCGGCCTGAAGGCCTCCCACCGATTGCGCGATACGCGCCACCGCGGCATCGCTCAAAGACCCGAGCGGCGCGCGGTAGATGCCGATGGTAAAGACGATCGCCCGCGATTTCGGCAAGCGGCGCAGCGCCTCACGCTCGCAGCGCACGAACAGCGTTTCGCCCGCATTGTCGGCCGTGACATGGGCAAAGCGATGTTCAGGCGGCAATTCGGGCATGTAGCGAAGATCATCCGAGGCGACGACGAAGGCATTGGTGCGCCCGAAGATGTTGAACGACTGCAAGCCGTTCAGGAACTTGTCGACACCGGCAGAGAGGTTTTCGGCATAGCCGTGGATCGGCGCGTGCACCTGATGGACGGCCTGCCCCATCTTCTCCGCAATCCGCCAGTCGGTGGGAAACGCAACGGCAGCCGCGCCGAGGCGGAACGGCGCGCCGGGCGCATCCTGCACCATCACGCACAGGTCTTCCCAGACCGAGCGCGCGCAGGCTTCAAGCCCGCCATCCACGCCCAGCAGCCCGGCCAGTTCGGCGATGCCCGCTTCGGCTTCGGGCCGCACGATCACGCTTTCGGGATGGGCATCGAAAGCCGCCTGGCGCGCGGCCAGATCGGGCTGCGGATCGAGCCACGCGCTCTCGGCGAGCTTGACCAGCCCCATGCGCAGCGGGCCGGAAACCCGTGCGCTGGGAAGCAGATCTTCTACCGAGAAGCCGAGTGACACGTGCCGGGCCCGCCTTTTACTCGGCCGATTCCAGCTCGGAACCGACCGGCGGCATATTGTGGCCAAGCAGGCGCAGCATGTCGGCGGCGCATTCGACCACGTTCGAGCCGGGGCCATAGATGCCCTGCACGCCCGCTTTCTTGAGGAAGTCATAATCCTGCGGCGGGATCACGCCTCCGGCGACCACCTTGATATCGGCGCGCCCGGCCTCCTTGAGATGGCCGATCAGTTCGGGAATCAGCGTCTTGTGCCCGGCCGCCAGCGAACTGGCGCCCACCGCATCGACATTGTTGTCCAGCGCCATCTTGCAGGCCTCTTCCGGCGTCTGGAACAGCGGACCGGACACGACATCGAAGCCCATGTCGGAGAAGGCCGAGGCAATCACGTTGGCACCGCGGTCATGGCCGTCCTGCCCCATCTTGGCGACGAAGAGCTTGGGCGCGCGGCCCAGACGGGTGGTCACGGCCTCGACGCCGTTCAGTACCTGCTGATAGCGGCTGTCGCCTGCATAGGCGCCGCCGTAGACGCCCTTCACCGGGGTCGGCGTTGTGCCGTAGCGGCCGAAAGCGGCTTCCATTGCGTCGGAGATTTCACCCAGCGTCGCACGCTCGCGCGCGGCATCGACGGCCAGCGCCAGCATGTTTGCCCCCGGACCGGCAGGCGCCTTCGCGCCTTCGGCCAGTGCCTTGAGCGCGGCCTGGCACTTCGCCTCGTCACGGTTTTCGCGGGTGCGCTTGATGCGGGCGATCTGGGCTTCGCGGACCTTGTGGTTATCGACCTCAAGCGTCTCGATCGGCTCTTCCTCGGCGAGGCGGTACTTGTTGACGCCGACGATGACGTCATCGCCCTTGTCCACGCGCGCCTGACGGGCGGCTGCGGCTTCCTCGATCATCGCCTTGGGCCAGCCCGCGCCCACGGCCTTGGCCATGCCGCCCTCGCTTTCGACCCGCTCGATGATTTCCCAGGCCTTGTCGACCAGATCCTTGGTCAGCGCCTCGATGTAATAGGAGCCGCCCAGCGGATCGACGACATTGCACATGCCGGTCTCTTCCTGGATCACGATCTGCGTATTGCGCGCGATGCGGGCCGAGAAATCGGTCGGCAGCGCGATCGCCTCGTCGAGCGCATTGGTGTGGAGCGACTGGGTGCCGCCCAGCATCGCCGCCATCGCCTCGATCGTGGTGCGCATGACGTTGTTGTACGGGTCCTGCTCCTGCAGCGAGACGCCCGACGTCTGGCAGTGGGTGCGCAGCATCTTGGACCGTTCGGACTGGGCGCCGAGCTGGGTCATGGCACGGTGCCACAGCGTGCGCGCGGCGCGCAGCTTGGCGATCTCCATGAAGAAGTTCATGCCGATGGCGAAGAAGAAGCTGAGGCGCCCGGCGAACTTGTCGATATCGAGGCCCGAGGCGACGCCGTACTTCACGTACTCCATACCGTCGGCGATGGTGAAGGCCAGTTCCTGCACCTGCGTCGCGCCGGCTTCCTGCATGTGGTAGCCAGAGATGGAAATGCTGTTGAATTTCGGCATGTTATCCGCGGTATATGCGAAAATGTCCGAAATGATCCGCATCGAGGGTTCGGGCGGATAGATATACGTGTTGCGGACCATGAACTCCTTGAGGATGTCGTTCTGGATGGTCCCGGTGAGCTTGTCCGGCGTGACGCCCTGCTCTTCCGCCGCGATGATATAGAAGGCAAGGCACGGGATCACCGCGCCGTTCATGGTCATCGAAACCGACATCTCGTCGAGCGGGATGCCGTCGAACAGGATCTTCATGTCCTCGACGGAATCGATGGCGACACCGGCCTTGCCGACGTCCCCCACCACGCGCGGGTGATCGGAATCATAACCCCGGTGCGTCGCCAGGTCGAACGCGACCGAAAGGCCCTTCTGGCCTGCTGCCAGATTGCGGCGGTAGAAAGCGTTCGATTCCTCGGCGGTTGAGAAACCGGCGTATTGGCGGATGGTCCACGGGCGCCCGGCGTACATCGAAGCCTTCACGCCGCGCGTGAACGGCGCGAAGCCGGGCAGGCCCGGATCGGCCGTGACGTCCTCGGCGGTGTAGAGCGGCTTGACCGGAATGCCCTCGGGGGTGTTCCAGGTCAGATCCCTGCCCTTCACTTCCTTTTCGGCCAGCGCCTTCCAGTCGTTGATCTCTGCCATAATCCGGTTCCTCGGTCCGGCGCCCTGTTCTCTCCTGGGGCGCCTGTCGTGAATGTCAGTGGGCTTCCTTGGGCGTTTCCATGATCTCCGTGAGCTGGCCGCCCATGTCCTTGGGGTGGACGAAGAAGATCAGAGTGCCGTGGGCACCGATGCGCGGCTCACCCAGCACACGCTTGCCCTTGCTTTCGAACCACGCCTTAGCCGCGTGGATATCGGGCACTTCATAGCAAACGTGGTGCTGGCCGCCGAGCGGGTTCTTCTCCAGCCACTTGCCGACGGCCGAGTCCGCTTCGGTGGGCTGCAGCAACTCAACCTGCGTACCCGCCGTGCCGTTCTCGCCCGGCGTATTGACGAAGCAGACGCGCACTTTCTGGCTGTCGAGCACGAAAGGCTCGGTAATGTCGGTGGCCCCCATCACATCGCGGTAGAACGCGATCGAGGCGTCGAGATCGGGCGTAGCAACGCCGATGTGGTTCATGCGTCCAAGTTTCATGGGTGCATACTCCCCAAATTCGTCAAACGTTCTCGATGATCATGGCAATGCCCTGACCGCCGCCAATGCACATGGTGATGAGCCCGTACTTGCCGCCAATGCGCTTCAACTCATACATCGCCTTGATCGTGAGGATCACACCGGTGGCGCCGACCGCATGGCCCAGGCTCACGCCCGAACCGTTGGGGTTCACCTTGTCGGGATCGAAGCCGAGTACCTTGGCACAGGCAGCGGCCTGCGCGGCAAAGGCCTCATTGCTTTCAATCACGTCCATCTGATCAAGCGTCATGCCTGCACGCTCCAGCGCGATCGGCACGGCCTTGATCGGGCCTTCGCCCATGTATTCCGGTTCCACACCGGCATGGCCCCAAGCGACGATCTTCGCCATCGGCTTGAGCCCGCGCTTTTCCACTTCGCTGCCGGTCGCCAGGACAACGGCAGCGGCGGCATCGTTGATGCCCGAGGCATTGCCCGGCGTGACCGAACCATCCTTCTTGAAAGTCGGCTTCATCTTGCCGAGCACTTCCATGGTGGTGTCGGCCCGAACATGCTCGTCGGTATCGAACACGGTCACGCCCTTGCGGGTCTTCACCTCGACCGGAAGGATCTGCTCCTTGAAGCGGCCTTCGGCGATGGCGCGCGCGGCGCGCTGGTGGCTCGTGACCGACAGCGCGTCCATATCCTCACGGGTGACCTGATGCCGCTCGGCTACGTTTTCGGCCGTAACGCCCATATGGTAGCCGCCAATGGCGTCCGACAGACCGAGCGTCAGCGCATCTTCCTGCGTGTTCGCGCCCATCTTGCGGCCCCAGCGTACGCCGTGGTCGTGATAGGGCACGTTCGACATCGATTCCGCGCCGCCCGCAAGCGTAACGCTGGCCTCGCCCAGCTTCATCATCTGCGCGGCGGAGACGATCGCCTGCACGCCCGAACCGCACAAGCGGTTCAGCGTCAGCGCCGGGGTGGAGAGCGGCACTCCGGCATTGATGCCGATCACGCGGCTGAGCATCTCGTCGCGGGCACTGTTGGGCATGACCTGGCCGATCACGATGTGCTCGATAGCCTCTGGCTCCACGCCCGCACGCTTGAGCGCTTCGGTAGCGACCATGCCGCCCAGATCCGACGGCGCGAAACTCTTGAGCGAACCGCCGAAGTCGCCGACCGCCGTGCGCACGCCGCTGACAATGTAGATGTCTTCCATGAGCTGCTTCCAATCCCTTGTTCAGTTATGACCGGAAACAAGGCGATGATGCCCGGGTTCCGACCGTGATAGGCGCCGGAGCGGCACTCCCGTGCCCTGCGGCAAGAGTGCCATCCCCGCGTTACAGCGGAATGTTGTCGTGCTTCTTCCAAGGGTTTTCGAGCTGCTTGTTACGCAGCTTGCGAAGCCCCAGCGCGATGCGGCGGCGGGTGGAGTGCGGATAGATCACTTCGTCGATATAGCCGCGGCTGGCGGCCACGAACGGGTTGGCGAAGCGGTCTTCGTATTCCTTGGTCTTGGCGGCGATGCCGTCCGCGTCCTGCCCGCGGAAGATGATCTCCACCGCGCCCTTGGCGCCCATCACCGCGATTTCGGCGGTCGGCCAGGCGTAGTTGAGATCGCCGCGCAAATGCTTGGAGCTCATGACGTCATAGGCGCCGCCATAGGCCTTGCGGGTGATCACGGTGATCTTCGGCACGGTCGCTTCGGCATAGGCGAACAGCAGCTTGGCGCCGTGCTTGATGATGCCGTTGTGCTCCTGATCGGTGCCGGGAAGGAAGCCGGGCACGTCCACGAAGGTCAGGATCGGGATGTTGAAGGCATCGCAGAAGCGCACGAAACGCGCGGCCTTCTTCGAGGAGTTGATGTCCAGCACGCCCGCCAGCACCATCGGCTGGTTGGCGACGACGCCCACCGTGCGCCCCTCCACACGGCCGAAGCCGACGATGATATTGCCCGCGTGCAGCGGCTGCAGCTCGAAGAACTCGCCTTCGTCGAGGGTCTTACGGATCACCTCGTGCATATCGTAAGGCTGGTTGGCGTTGGGTGGGATGATCGTGTCGAGGCTTTCCTCGGTCCGGTCCCACGGATCGGCGCTCGGGCGCTCGGGTGCTTCGTCGCGGTTGGAGCTGGGCAGGAAGTCGAAGAAATCGCGCGCCGCCAGCAGCGCCTCGATATCGTTTTCCAGTGCCAGATCGGACACCGAGGTCTTGCTGGAATGGGTGATCGCGCCGCCCAGCTCTTCCTGCGTGACGACTTCGTTGGTGACCGTCTTCACCACTTCCGGGCCGGTCACGAACATGTAGGAGCTGTCCTTCACCATGAAGATGAAGTCCGTCATCGCGGGCGAGTAGACCGCGCCGCCCGCGCAGGGCCCCATGATCAGCGAAAGCTGCGGCACCACGCCCGAGGCCGTGACATTGCGCTGGAACACATCGGCATAGCCCCCGAGCGAGGCCACGCCTTCCTGAATGCGCGCGCCGCCGGAATCGTTGAGCCCGATCACCGGCGCGCCGACTTTCATCGCCGCATCCATGACCTTGCAGATCTTCTGCGCGTGGCGGGCCGAAAGCGAGCCGCCGAACACGGTGAAATCCTGCGAGAAGACATAGACCAGACGGCCGTTGATCGTGCCCGATCCGGTAACGACGCCATCGCCTGGGATCTTCTGGTCCTGCATGCCGAAATCGACGCAGTCGTGCTCGACGTAGAGGTCCATCTCCTCGAAGCTGCCCTCGTCGAGCAGAACTTCCAGACGCTCACGGGCGGTCAGCTTGCCCTTGGCGTGCTGTGCATCGATGCGGCGCTGCCCGCCGCCCATCTTGGCGGCGGCACGGCGGCTTTCCATTTCGGCGATATTGGCTGACATCAGGCTTCCCTTGTCCGCAGTGGTTCCAGCAGGAATTGCTGGCACCGCTAAGGCAGGTTGATGCGCCGAGGTCAACCATTTTAATCGCTCGATTAAAACAAATCGCGTGGCCGTTCCGGCGGTTTTCGCCGGGCCGATACCTGCCCTGCGATCAGCCCCACATCTGCCCGGCGGCTCCGAAGTCATGCGCCTTGCTGTGCGGGTGATCGATCATGGCGACCACGCTGAAGACGATCGCCAGCAGCACCAGCGCAAAGCCCGCAAGACCAAAGGCCAGCGTGCGGTTCGCCCCGGCGCTGGCCGCCGTCATCTCCCGCCCGGTACGCAAGCGGCGGGCGGTAACGCGGTCTTCCTCGCTGCCCCAGCGGTGGATCACCAGGATGGCGCTGACCGCGAACATCATGGTGCCGGGTATCCACATGATGATGCCGCCGGTCTGCTCGTCGGTGAGCATGGAAACGTGCCACATATGCCCCAGCGCAATGTAGGCATCGTAGAGCGGCACCGTCTTGAAGGTCAGGAACGCGCCCAGCAAGATATTGCCGAGCGCCGCGAAGACGAACATGCCCAGCCGTGTCCCCAGCCCCGGCCCCTGCGGCGCGGTGCGGCGGTCGAAGATCACCGAGAAGAAGATCAGCCCCGTCACCAGCAGGCTGATATGCCACATATAGTGAATCGGCTCGTCGAGGATGGCCATGTCGTGAAAATGCGGCAGCATCCAGAAATAGCTCGCGAGCAGGAACAGCACGGTCGCAACCGGCGGAAAGCGCAACACATCGAGGACCTTGCGCAACCAGCCACTGCCCGCGAAGAACCGGCTCACCCCATTCGGCAGCCCCCGCACCAAAGCCGCCTGCGGGCGCGAGAGGAACAGCAGCATCGGCGCCACCGTGCGCAGCAGCATGTGCTCCACCTGATGGACGGCGAAGATATGGTCCGCCAGCCGCTCCACCGGAGAGATCAGCGCAATGAACAGCGCCAGAAGGCCGCCGAAGAACGCCGCGATGCGCCAGCGCTCGTCGACGAGACCATGGCGGCTGCCGCGCCAGTAGATCAGCCCCGCGACGACAAGCCCCAGCAGGATTTCCGGCGAAAGCTGCCAGAGCGTCCAAGGATTGGCGTCCGCATGAACATGCCCGCCGTGTGCCAGCGCAGGCGTCGAAAGCAACGCGACAGGAATCGCGGCGAGCCATCGGGAAATTCGCATACGAGGGGGATACCCCCCTCACCCATTCATGCAAACCCCGGCCCGGCGGATATCACTTCAGCAGTACGAGTTCCTCGGACATCGTCGGGTGAACCGCCACGGTCGCATCGAAATCGGCCTTGGTCAGCTTCGCCTTGATGGCGATGGCCGCAGCCTGCATGATTTCCGGCGACTCCGGGCCGATCATATGCAGGCCCACGACCTGATCGGTCTCCGCATCGCAGATCATCTTGTAGAGCGAACGTTCGTCCCGGTGGGCCACGACGTTCTTCATCGGCCGGAAATCGCTGGTGTAGACCTTGATAGAGCCCAGCTTTCCACGTGCCTCGCCCTCGGTCATGCCGACGGCCGCAATCGGCGGATGGCTGAACACGGCAGACGGGATGCAGGAATAGTCCACGGTGGAAGGCTTGCCGCCGAACACCGTGTCAGCGAAAGCCTGCCCCTCGCGGATCGCCACCGGAGTAAGCTGCACGCGGTTGGTCACATCGCCCACGGCGTAGATGTGATCGACGCTGGTCTTCGAGTGCTCATCGACCACGATCGCGCCTTTCCCGTCCACTTCGACGCCTGCGGCCTCAAGGCCTAGTCCATCGATATTCGGCACACGGCCGGTCGCGAAGAGCACGCAATCGACATCCATCGGATCATGGTTCGTCATCGAAACCCTGAGCGAACCGTCTTCATTCTGCTCGATACTCTCGAACTCGGCGTTGAAGCGGAAGTCGATGCCCTTGGTGATCGAAATCTGCAGCAAGCGGTCACGCACCGAATCGTCATAGCCGCGCAGCAGCTGGTCCGAACGGTTGATGATCGTCACCTTCGCGCCGAATTCGTTGAAGATGCCCGCGAACTCGTTGGCGATATAGCCTGCCCCGGCAATCAGCGCCCGGCCGGGAATCGCATCGAGGTGGAACGCCTCGTTGGAGGTGATGCCCAGTTCGTGCCCCGGAAAGGAGGGGATCAGCGGGCGGGCGCCCGTGGCGATGAGGATATACTTCGCGGTCTTCTTCTCGCCGCTCGACAGGGTCACTTCGTGCGGGCCGGTGATCACCGCGCGTTCGTGGAAGATTTCCACCTCGTGATTGGTCAGAGTCTGGGTGTAGAGGCCGTTTAGCCGGTCCACGTCGTTAAGGACGTTATCGCGCAGCTTGACCCAGTCGAACGTGGCTTCGGGAATGTCCCAGCCGAAGTGGCGGGCATCTTCCAAATCCTCGGCGAAATGGGCGCCGTAAACGAGCATCTTCTTGGGCACGCAGCCCCGGATCACGCATGTGCCGCCGACCCGAAACTCTTCCGCCACCGCAACCCTGGCGCCATGGGCCGCCGCCACGCGGCTGGCGCGCACGCCGCCCGAACCGGCACCGATCGTGAAGAGGTCGTAATCGTATTCGGCCATGCACATGCTCCTCTATCGCCCGTCTCTGGATCGGTCGCGGGCGCATATGGGGCATGGAAGCGCCGATTGCCAACCGGCTTTGACGAATTAACCCCGCTCAGGGCAGCGTGAGCCGCCAGGTTCCCAGCGCCCGCACATCGCTGGCACCGGCGTTACCCGCGACGCCGACGCGCAACTGCGAGTGCGCACCGCCGCGCATGTATCCGAATGTCAGCAATGGATCGGTACGTCCGGAAAAATCCACCCGCCGGTTGCTGAACAGCAGCGAGCGGCTGGCAAGGTCGTAACTGGAACCCACTGTGTACGTCCCACTGCCGGATATAACCGTGAGCGGCTGCACCACCCCGAAGCTCACCCGGCCTTTGCCGAGCGGACGGCTTGCCGTCAGCCCGAAACGGTTGGTGAGCAGCGTGCCTGCATGGGTCAGCAGCATATCGCCTGCCAGCTTGAGCCGCGTAGCGCCCAAGCTCGCGTAGCCATTCAGCGTCCATCGTCCGAACCGGGCCTCATGCGCGGCCTCGGCGAACACGGTCCGCGCGCCATCGCCGAACCGCAAGGCTCCGCTGCCAGTGGGTGTGCCGAACACCACGTCGGTTTCGTCCAGATAGCCTGCCTTGAGCCGCATCCCCGCCTTGCGCCAGGACACCACCGCCCCGCTGGCCGAGCCGTATCCGGTGCGGCCGCCCACCGCCTCGATGCCAAGCTGGCCGCCGCCAAGCGGGTAACGCGCGCCCAGCGTCATATCGGCCACCGGCGAGTAAGCAAAGACCGCATCCGAGCTGGGAGCCAGCCCCATGAATTCATCCGCCACCGAATCGCTGGAGTTGAGCGATGCGGTAAACCAGGCCTTGCCGCTGCGCACGGCAATCCGGCCATTGGTGAGCATCGTGCGCACTTCGTCCGTGCCTGGCCCGGCGCGCAGGCTGGCAAACCCGGCGCTTGCCTGCAGATGCGGTGTGGCGAGCGAGGTTGCCCCGGCATGGGCCTGCACTTCCACCCGGCGATTCAGCCAGCTGCGGTCCTTGCCCTGACGCACCACCAGCCCGGACAGATCGCCTGCATAATCGCGCCCATAGGCATCGAGCACCGTCACATTGCCAAGCGCCTTACCGGCGAATCCCGCCGCGCCCACGGCCCCCGGCACCACCATCACGGTTCCCGCCGCCGAAGTCTGGGTTACCCCGTTCGACAGCACCGGGTTCACAGGCGAAAGCGCAGCCCGCACGTCGATCAGCCCGTGCCCGAACACAGGATCGACGCCCGGCGCCCCGATGTCGCGCGCGGTGTTCACGATAACCTGCCCGGCTTCCACCCCGGTAAGCTGCGGCCACTTGCTCAGGATCAGCGCGGCCAGACCGCTGACCTGCGGCGTTGCGGAGCTGGTGCCACTGAACAATACGAGCGAACCGTCCACGTCCTGCGAGGCATTGGTGCCCATCGCCGCAACGCAATTGTTCATCGCCGTGGCGCCGCACTGGTTCGAATAATCCGTCAGTTCGTAGCTCGTCTGCGTGCCTTGCAAGGCGACGACGAAAAGCCAGCTCCGCGAGTTGCTGGCATCGAGATCGAGGTATCCATCCGCATTCGCCGCGCTCTCGTTACCCGCCGCGTTGACGAACAGCCCGCCGGATGCCTGATAACTGGCCACGGCCTGCGACCAGCCCGGACTGGGCGTGGACGGATCGAGCTTGGATATCGAGGCATTGATCACCTTGATGCCCTGGTTGCCTGCGTAAGCGATGGCCTGCGACAGCCCGATGCCCAGGGTCTCCTGCTCGTCTGGATTAGTGGCATCGAGATCGATCTCGCTGATCCGCAGGGCGACGATTTCAGCACCAGGCGCAATGCCTTGAACGCCCGTGCCATTGTTGGCCGCGGCGATCACGCCTGCAACCATGGTGCCGTGGTCGGAATAGTCGTCACCGATCACATTGCGGTCTGTCGTCACGCCGTTTTCGGTAATCGTGCCATAGTCACGGCTAAGGCTGGAGATCTTGCCCTGAAGCTCCGGCACTTCCTTCACGCCGTCGTCGAGAACGGCGACCTGCACGCCCTGCCCCGTCCAGCCATGGTCGAGCGCGTAGAGCGCATTGACGTATTCGAACGAGACGTAGTTGTTCCGGTACTCGGCGTCGTCCTCCGCCGACCGCACCGGTTGCTGGCTTTCGGGCACAATAACGTAACCCGCCGGAGGCGTGGGCGCGGGAGACGGCGTTGGAGTTGGGGCAGGCGCCGGTGTGGGGGCCGGTGTTGGCGCGGGCGTCGAATTGACACCCCCGCCGCCGCCACACCCGGCAAGTGCCAATGCCAGCCCGCTCGCCAGCATCGAACCGCGCAAATTCCGTAAAGGCCCCGCCATGGCCTCATCCCCTGTTCCCGTGGACCCGGGGCTTTCCCTTTACCAGGCGGGGAAAGCTCCGGATATCTTTGTGAACCGTTGCTACTTCCAAGTTCCTAACACACAGGCCGCAGAACCACCCGGCCTGCGGCCTACAATGCCGTCAGCTGATCCCGGCCAGCGCCAGCAGCGCCTCGGTCGAAGGATCGAACGTCGTGCCGCCCTTCTCGATCTGCTTGGCGATTTCCTTGCCCAGTTCGACCCCGAACTGGTCGAACGGGTTGATCCCCATCAGCACCGCGTTGGCGAAAGTGCGGTGTTCATGGAACGCAATCAGCGCACCGAATGTGGCCGGACCGACTTCGTCGAGCAGGATCGTCGCCGACGGACGGTCCCCCGGATAAGCGCGGGCCGGATCGCCGCTCTGCTTGCCCGCCATCAGCGCGGCGCCTTGCGCGAAGCAGTTGGAGAGCAGGATGCGGTGATGCTCCAGAGCGAGATCATGGCCCGGCGCAATCGATGCGATGAAATCCACCGGCACAAGATTGGTGCCCTGATGGAGCAGCTGGAACACCGCGTGCTGCGCATCGGTGCCAACGCCGCCCCAGGTAATCGGTGCCGTCGGCCCATCGACCGGGGAGCCGTCCACTTTCACGCTCTTGCCGTTCGATTCCATTTCGAGCTGCTGCAGATAGTCGGGCAGCAGGGCAAGGCGTTCGTCGTAAGCGAAAACGGCCCGCGTCTGGCAGCCGCGCAAGCGGGTGTAGTACTGATCGGCAAAGGCCGCGCGCAGCGGCAGGTTGGCCATGCCGTCGGTGTCGCGGAAATGCTCGTCCATGGCAGCAGCCCCCGCCAGGAACTCGGCGAAGTCCGGCCAGCCCAGTGCCATCGCCACCGGAAAGCCGATCGAGGACCACAGCGAATAGCGCCCGCCCACGCTTTCCGAGAAAGGCAGGATGCGCGTTTCATCGACGCCCCATTCCATCGCTTTCTCGGGCGAGGCGGTCAGCGCGACAACGCGGCCGTAAGCATCCTCCACCCCGTTCTCGCGCAGCCAGACCAGCGCGCTTTCGGCGTTGGTCATCGTCTCGATGGTGGTGAAAGTCTTGGAAGCCACCGCCAGCATCGTGGTGGCCGGATCGCAGGCCGCGAACGCCTGTTCGAGCGCGCAGCCGTCGATGTTGGAGACGACATGGACATCGACCATCGCCCCTTCCCGCGCCAGCGCGTCGATCGCCAGTGCCGGGCCGAGCGCCGATCCGCCGATGCCGATGTGAATGAGGTGCTTCACCTCACCCATCGCGCCGCGATGGATAGCCTCGACAATGGCGGCCATGCGATGGTGGTATTCCTGCGCCAGTGCCACGCTCTCTTCGCTGCCGACGCCGCGCTGCGCACTGTGCTCGGCCGCCCGTCCTTCGGTGGGATTGACAATGCCGCCCGCGAACAGCACCGCGCGGCGCCCTGCGAAGTCCATCGCCTCCGCCAGTTCCTCGAACGCGGCGACGTGCGCGGCGTCGAGGTGAGTCTTCGACCAGTCGAACCGGATCGAACAGGAGTTTTCCTCATCCCCCAGTTCGAATGCGGACGCATAAGTGTCCAGACGGCGGGGATCCGCTGCAAAGAGCTGGCCCAGATCCGGTTTGTCCAGTCCCTTCAGCTTGTTCCAGACCGCTTCACTCATGCCTTGATACTCCAGATGGGCAAACAGCGCGCCTTATGCGTTTTACGTGACCCAAATCCAAGCAAGAGTTGTTCAATTGTCGATCCGTGTCGTGTCTTGAGCGGGATCGCACTTGACGTAAGGCGCTGCTGGCAACAAGGGTTCCCGAATGAGCGACACCCCTAGCGCCAGCGAAACCCCGGCCGCACAGCCTGCCTCCACACCGGCCGCCGAGACACAGGCAGCCCCCGCCAAGAAAGACGAAAGTTTCTTCGGATTCCTGATCTGGCTGGTGCTGGGCGTGGTGGTTCTGCGCAGCTTCATCATCTCGCCCTTCAACATTCCCAGCGAATCCATGCTGCCCCGGCTGCTGGACGGCGATTACCTGTTCGCCACCAAGTGGTCCTACGGCTATTCGAAGTATTCGCTGCCGTTCAGTGTGCCGCTGATTCCGGGCCGGATCTTCGCCAGCCAGCCGGAGCGCGGCGACGTGGTGATCTTCAAGGCGCCGCCGGGCAACGATGTTGACTACATCAAGCGCGTGATCGGCCTGCCGGGTGACGAAGTGCAGATCAAGGGCGGGCAGGTCTGGCTGAACGGCAAGGCCGTCCCCAAGAAGCCCGTCGCGGATTTCGTGGTTCCGGTGTCTCCGAACACGCATTGCTACGGTCCGCAGTTCGAGCGCACGGCCAAGGACGGCACCACTTCGTGCCACTACCCCCAGTTCCGCGAGACGCTTCCCAACGGCAAGAGCTATAACGTGCTCGACCTTGGCCGCACGCCGCAGGACGATACCGGCGTGTTCATCGTGCCCGAAGGTCACATGTTCATGATGGGTGACAACCGCGACAATTCGCTCGACAGCCGCTTCCCGGCGGTCGAGGGCGAAGGCGTCGGCATGGTCCCGCAGGCCAACCTGGTGGGCAAGGCCGCCGTAATGATGTTCTCCACCGATGGTTCGGCCGAATGGCTCAAGCCGTGGACCTGGTTCACGGCGGCCCGCTGGAACCGTATCGGAGGCACGTTCTAAGTGCATTGCCGGTATGCTTGATGACAAGACCCGCGCATTCCTGACCGGGCACGCAGGCCACGCTCCCGCCGACGAGGCGCTGTGGCTCTCGGCGCTGACGCATGGCTCCACCGGGGAAAAGCGCAATTACGAACGGCTGGAATTCCTGGGCGACCGGGTGCTGGGCCTCGCGGTAGCCGAATGGCTCTACCAGAACAGTGACGAGGCCGAAGGGCGGCTCTCGCAGCGGCTCAACGCGCTCGTCAGCCGCGCGACTTGCGCCCGGATCGCGCGCGAGATCGGCCTGGGCCCGCACATGCGGCTGGGCAAGCAGGCGCGCGACGACGGCGGCGAGGATTCGGACAATATCCTGGGCGACGTGATGGAAGCGATGATCGGCGCCTGTTTTACCGAACACGGCTTTTCCGCCGCGCGCGACATGGTCCGCCGCCTGTGGTCCGGCACGCTCACGGGCAAGACCGGCAAGCGCAAGCACCCGAAGTCTGCGCTGCAGGAATGGGCCGCAGGCAACCGCCGCCGCATGCCCGAATACCGCCTGGTGGACCGCTCCGGCCCCGATCACGCCTCGCGTTTCACGGTCGAAGTCCACGTCTACAACGTCGGCTCTGCACAGGCCACCGCCAATTCCAAGCAAGATGCCGAGACACAGGCGGCCGAGGAATTCATGAGGAAGTTCGCTTGAGTTCCGGCTTCGGCGCAGGCATTCTGCGCCCTGCCCGGAACGAGCGGACGATGGCTCCAATGGCCTGTCCACCCATACCGGGCCCGGTGCCATGCTCCAACCCACATCACGAACAGGACAGTTTCACAGCATGACCGAAAAATGCGGTCTCGTCGCCGTCATCGGCGCTCCCAACGCGGGCAAGTCCACGCTGGTCAATGCGCTGGTCGGCCAGAAAGTGGCGATCACTTCGGCCAAGGCGCAAACCACCCGCGCGCGGCTGATGGGCATTGCGCTGGAAGGCGAAGTGCAGATCATCCTCGCCGATACCCCCGGTATCTTCGCGCCCAAGCGCCGCCTCGACCGGGCGATGGTCGCCGCCGCCTGGGAAGGCGCGCAGGAAGCCGATGCGATCCTGCTGGTGGTCGATGCCGTGAAGCAGCGCCGCCATGAACTGGAGCCCCTGCTCGAAACCCTGAAGGACCGGCCCGAGCGCAAGCTGCTGGTGCTCAACAAGGTTGATGCGAGCGCCAAGGAACCGCTGCTGGTGCTGGCGCAGGATCTCACCGCCAAGGCCGATTTCGACGAAGTGTTCTTCGTCTCTGCCCTGTCCGGTGACGGCGTGGGCGAATTGAAGACCCGGCTGGCCGGACTGATGCCCGAAGGCCCCTGGCACTATCCGGAAGACCAGGTTTCCGACGCTTCGGAACGCTTGCTTGCCTGCGAGATCACGCGAGAACAGCTCTACAAGCAATTGCACGACGAGCTGCCCTATGACACCGCCGTGCGCCCGGAAAGCTACACGCACAAACGTGACGGTTCGGTGGAGATCCGCCAGCAGATCGTCGTTGCGCGCGATAGCCAGAAAGCCATCGTACTGGGCAAGCGCGGTGCCAAGGTTCGCGATATCGGCGAAGCCGCACGCAAGGAACTGGCGGAAATCCTGGGCCACAAAGTCCACCTCTTCCTGCATGTGAAGGTGGAGGAAAACTGGGCCGAAGCGCGCGACATTTTCGAAGAGATCGGTCTGGACTGGGTGAAGTGATGAAAGCTCTTTTGCTGCCCGCCACGGCCGGAGCCGCCGTGCTGCTTGGTCTCGGCAGTGCCAGCAGCGCAATGGCACAGGAAACCGGGGCGACAGCCACAGCCTCGGTCGAACAGAGTCTGGAAGGCGCGCGCTATGTGGCCATGGGCTCCTCCTATGCCGCCGGGCCCTTGCTGCCCCCCGGCAAGCCGGGCGCACCCGCCCGCTGCGGGCAGAGCCTCAACAACTACCCCACGCTGCTGGCCGAACGCTTCGGCATGGTTCTGGTCGACCGCAGTTGCTCGGGCGCGACGACGAACCACATTCTCGGCCCCTGGGGCGATATCCCGCCGCAGATTGCCAGCGTCGATGCCAAGACCCGGCTGGTGACTGTCACCATCGGCGGCAATGACCTCAACTACGTGGGCAATCTGTTCAACGCCACTTGCGCCTTCAACGCGAAAGCGCTTGCGGCCTCAGGCGCCAAGCCGAAAGCTTGCGCGCCGGTGCGGGTGCCGGCCGAAGCCGACTATGCGCGCGACGAGGCGCAGCTCAACGAGATCGCCCGCCGTGTGCGCGCCGC
Source organism: Novosphingobium beihaiense (assembly GCF_022832375.1). Lineage (GTDB taxonomy): Bacteria > Pseudomonadota > Alphaproteobacteria > Sphingomonadales > Sphingomonadaceae > Novosphingobium > Novosphingobium beihaiensis. The sequence continues at coordinate 2,097 of NZ_JALHLG010000028.1, read as the reverse complement.
CGCACCGAAAGCCCGGCTGGTTTTCGTCCAGTACCTGACGCCGCTGCCGCCTGCCGGATCGCTGTGCGCCGTTACGCCCGTCAGCGAGGAAAATGCCGCCATCATCCGCGAGATCGGCAAGCGCCTCGCCGAAATCACCGGGCGCGTGGCCCTGGCGAACGGCGCGCTCGTCATCGAGATGAACCAGGCTTCCGCCATGCACACGCCCTGTGATCCCGAACCCTGGATGATCGGCGCTCCGCAGGGCTATGATGGCAAGCAGGGCCTGCAATGGCACCTCAACAAGACCGGCATGCAAATGACGGCAGACGGTATCGCCTACTGGCTGATCAAGGAGGGGGTAAATCCGGGCAAGGCCATCGCGCCTGTCCCGTCCGCGCCGAGCGCCCAGCCCGAAACGCCCTCCGCGCCCGAAGAGACACCCGCGCCTGCCGAAGACACCGTCACCCCAGAGGACGGCGCGCCCTGATCGCCTGGGCCAACGTGCCCTCGTCCAGATAGTCCAGCTCGCCGCCGACCGGCAGCCCGTGGGCGAGCTGGGTGACGCGCACCGGATAGGCTTCGAGCCGTTCGGCGATGTAGTGCGCGGTGGTTTGTCCCTCCAGCGTGGCATTCATCGCCAGCAGCACTTCGTCGATCCCGCCCGCGCCGATCCGCTGGAACAGACGGTCGATCGTCAGATCCTCCGGCCGCACCCCGTCGAGCGCCGAGAGCCGCCCGCCCAGCACATGATAGCGCCCGGTGAACAGTTTCGCCCGGTCGAGCGCCCACAGATCCGCCACTTCCTCCACCACGCAGATCGAACGCGCATCGCGGCGCGGATCGGTGCAGATGCCGCAAGGGTTGGCGGTATCGACATTGCCACAAGTCTCGCACTCCACCAGCGTCTCGCGCACCGCGGCGAGCGCGTCGAGCAATTGCACCAGCGCCGTCTCGCGCCGCTTGATCAGCCACAGCACGGCACGGCGCGCGGAGCGCGGGCCAAGGCCGGGAAGGCGCGACAGGGCGGCGGTGAGCGTCTCGATCTCTTGCGATGCCATGATCGGGGAGATAGGGCCTCGCGCAAGCAAGGCCAAGCCATTCGGAGACTTCCCCACATATGCGCATCATCTTCATGGGAACCCCCGATTTCGCCGTCCCCGCCCTCGCCGCGCTGGTCGAGGCCGGGCACGAAGTCGTGGCCGCCTATACCCAGCCTCCTCGCCCCGGCGGTCGGCGCGGCAAGGAACTGACGCCCTCCCCCGTCCACAAGGAAGCCGAAACGCGCGGGATCGAGGTGCGCCATCCGGTCTCACTCAAGGGCGCGGACGAGCAGGCCATGTTCGCCGCGCTGGAGGCCGATATCGCGGTGGTCGCGGCCTATGGGCTGATCCTGCCGCAAGCGATTCTCGACGCGCCGCGGTTCGGCTGCCTCAATATCCACGCCTCGATCCTGCCGCGCTGGCGCGGGGCAGCGCCGGTCCAGCGAGCGATTCTGGCAGGCGATCCCACCACCGGCGTCACTATCATGCAGATGGAAGCCGGGCTCGACACCGGCCCGATGCTCGCCACCTTGCGCACCACGATCGACCGCAAGACCGCTGGCGAACTGACCGGGGAACTGGCGGACAAGGGCGCCGGGCTCCTGCTCGCCACCCTGCGCAACCTCAAAGTCCACCGCCCGGTCCCCCAACCCGAGGACGGGGTGACGTATGCGAAGAAGATCGACAAGGCCGAGGCCCGGATCGACTTCGCCCAGAGCGCCGAAGCCGTGGAACGCCAGATCCGCGCCTTCATGCCCGCGCCCGGCGCTTTCTTCGAACTTGGCGGCGAGCGGTACAAGGTGCTTGGCGCCGATGTGGCCGAAGGTTCCGGCGCGCCCGGCACCACGCTCGACGATGTCCTGACCCTGGCCTGCGGGACCGGCGCCATCCGCATCACCCGTATCCAGCGTGCAGGCAAGCCCGCCATGGACACCGCCGACCTGCTGCGCGGACGGCCGATTCCGGCAGGGACCACGCTCGGCTAATCCAACCCCAATTCCCGCTCGGCCTGAGCTTGTCCAAGGCCCGGTCCCTGCGCGAGGGGCCTTCGACAAGCTCAGGCTGAGCGGGGTGT
>NZ_JALHLG010000027.1 GCF_022832375.1 Novosphingobium beihaiense | reverse complement strand
CGTACATCGCCGGGCCGGAGGGGGTGGAAATCCTTGAATTCCGAAATACTGATACCTTCAACATCAAGGTGAAGGACAAGCCGCTGGCCGCCTGGGAAAAGACCGTCGAGGTGATGCGCGAGGCGAGTAGCCGCTGGGCGGACGAGACGCCGCCGGTGCGCAAGGTGGCGGAAGGAGCTTGAGGAAGGCCACCTCCGTTCGTGTCGAGCGAAGTCGAGACACGCTGCCCCGGTGCTCACGTGTCTCGACTTCGCTCGACACGAACGGAGGTGGCCTTCCTCAAGCTCCTTCCGCCACCTTGCGCACCGGCGGCGTCTCGTCCGCCCAGCGGCTACTCGCCTCGCGCATCACCTCGACGGTCTTTTCCCAGGCGGCCAGCGGCTTGTCCTTCACCTTGATGTTGAAGGTATCAGTATTTCGGAATTCAAGGATTTCCACCCCCTCCGGCCCGGCGATGTACGTATAGGGCACATCGGTGCCGACGAAGAACCCGTCGCCCGCGCCCAGCGTCTCGCTCCCGATCTGCACCGACCCGGCAATGATGTAATAGAGGCAATCGCAGTCGTGCGAGTGCAACGGCAGCGGGAAGCCGCTCTTGAACCACAGCCGGGCGAGGCTCATGTTTGCGCGCCGGTAAGGCACGTCCGCCTGCTCGCCGCGTGCCTGCGTGGCCTCGGCGAACCTGGGCTGCATCGCCGCGAGGTTCGGCGCCTCGCCTTCGTAAGTCATGCAGCCGCATTCCTCCAGCGAAGGCGCATCGGCGCCGCGGAAGATTTCGAAACGGGGGCTTTCCTTGCCGGTCATCGCAGGCTCCTTTCCCAACAGAGCGCCATGCTGCCACGCCCCCTGCCCCCCGCCAAGGCATTTGCACCCGTGCGCCAGTCCTGTATCGGCGGGGCGAAATGACCCGCTTTGCCCTCACTCTCGAATTCGACGGCAGCCCGTTCATGGGGCTCCAGCGTCAGGCGCATGGTCCCTCGGTGCAGCAGACGGTCGAGGACGCCGCCCATGCCGTCACCGGAGAGGACGTGCGCATGCACGCCGCCGGGCGCACCGACACCGGCGTCCACGCCCTCGCCATGCGCGCCCATATCGATGTGGAGAAGGCCTTCACCCCCTTCCGCCTGATGGAAGCGCTCAATGCCCGGATGCGCCCGCACCCGGTGGCCGTGACCGCCTGCGAAGCGGTGGCGGACGACTGGCACGCCCGCTTTTCCTGCCTCGGCCGCGCCTATATCTACCGCATCGTCAACCGCCGCGCGCCGCTCACGCTGGAGCGCGGCAAGGCCTGGCAAGTCGCCAAACCGCTCGACGCCGAGGCCATGCACCGCGCCGCGCAGGCGCTGGTCGGACGGCACGATTTCACCACCTTCCGCTCGGTCCACTGCCAGGCGCAGAGCCCGGTGAAGACGCTCGACCGGCTCGACGTGCGCCGCGAGGGCGAACAGATCCTGATCGAGACCGAGGCGCGCAGCTTCCTCCACCATCAGGTCCGCTCGATGACCGGCTGCCTGGCGATGGTCGGCATGGGCCGCTGGCGCGCGGAGCAGGTGCGCGAGGCGCTGGAGGCGCGCGACCGGCAAGCCCTCGGCCTCAACGCCCCTCCCGACGGGCTCTATTTCGTCCGCGCGGTCTATCCGGAGGACTGAATTCAACGCTACCTCCGCTCGTCCTGAGCCTGTCGAAGGACGTTGGCGCTGCGCCTGAACCGACACCCTTCGACAAGCTCAGGGTGAGCGGGGTTGTGATTGAGGTACTCCTCCCCCCTCCACAAGGTGACACCCGGTTGACACGCGTGACACGGTCCAGAGGAAAACCTGTCACCTTAGGCCCCCTTGCCGGGAAAATGTGTCACCTTGCGGCGCGAAAGTGTCACCTTGTGCGCCGGACCTGTCACTTTGCAGCGGCGAGGTGTCACCTTGCGGCACCCATCTGTCACCTTGCGCGTCATAGCGCAGCCCGGCCTGTCGCATCTCCCCGCCGATCTGCAGCCCCTCGTCCCACACCCTGGCGAAGTCCGGCCCGAGGCGGCGGCGCAGGCGATAGGCCGACTGCCGGCTCACCCCCACCGCCCGCGCCGCCGCCGCAACCGACCCGCTCGCCGCCAGCGCGCGCAGGAACAGGTGGATGCGGGGTCGGCTCCAGCGGTACTCGGCGTTGGAACGGCGGGGCGGACGGGGGTGCGTGGTCTGGGGCATGCGGGGAAGATACCGCAGGCGGGGGTGTGTAGGAAAATGCGGAAATTCGCGTCCCAACCCTTCCCCCCTTGATGGGGGAAGGATACGAAGCCTTGGAGAGCGCAGCGAGCCTAGGCGCAGTTGGAAGGGGGTGATGCAGCGTGGCGCCGGGACCTCACCCCCACCCAACTCCGGCTAGCCCCCGCTTCGCGGGCACAAGCCTGCGTATTCCTCCCCCATCAAGGGGGAGGAAGGTGTGAGTGCATCGGGAAATTCGCAGTAACTCTTGATGGGACGTTTCTGCCGTTCGCCAGCGACGTATCGAACGACGGCTTCTGTTGGAAGCCGACATCCGCGTTTGCCTTACGAGCCAGTTGCCCTCCTTCCATCCCTTCGCCTCGACCACAAACCAATTGGTTTCCATGGACGTTTCTACATTCGTCGAGACATGGGGCGACGGGGCGCATCTTATCTGGTCCGACGAACATTGGATCGATAGGAGAAATTTGGCAGGATCGGGCAAAGAAGGTCGGCTAGCCTCTTTGTCCATACTCTGTCGGACGATTAGCTCCGGCAAACGGATTTAATGCCGTCCGCTCCGAAAACCTGGTACGCGCCGAGGCCAATTGTTAACGATCAGCGGCTAGAAATCAAACGCACGGCTATCGCGCCGATCGGGGAGAATACTTGAGATGAATACGTCCAACGAAAAGGCCGGACGGTGATGCACGACGACGCGGACTACGCTTTGCTCGTGGGCCTAATGGCAGGTTTGGTTCGCGGCGACCCCGGCGCGAAGTGGATGTTCGAACAGGCTGATTTTCGCGAATCCATTCTGTTCAGGGAAAGGAAGCTGCCCGGATCGCTGCCGTCGCAACCGCAGGACGCGGACCCAGAAGAGCTTACAGAACCGGATCCGGCTGACCTGTTGCACTGGATCTCGGCCCGGGGCCGGACTGGCGGTCGCGACGCGATCGACCGGATCCGCGAATTTCTCGCTGGTGCCGAGCGCGTGACTTGGTGTGATCCATATCTGCTTGGCGGCGAACTGTCAGAGACCTTCGATGGCCCGGACAATTACGCCGATACTATCGCCGAGGTTATCTCGAGCAGCGTCCGCCACCTCCGCGTCTTTACTCTCGACCGGCCGAAGGTGCCAAAGCCAGGGGCCGATCCGAAGCAAGCGACTCTGGTCTGGCGCCGTCTGAAGGAAGGAAGGCAGTTGGAACTCGTTAAAACCAAAGAAGTCCACGACCGCTACATTCTTCGCGACGGCAAGGCGGGATTGATGGTCGGCGGGTCTTTCGGCGGGCTGGGCGGGAAATACTGCACTATCCTCCCACTGCCCAGCGAAGACGTCACGACCCTCTACCAGATACTCAATGGCATCGCCTCCGCTCCCTAGATACACCAGCGCCGCAGCTGAACGCTTATCCCGAAGGATCATCGGGCAGCTTTGGCCGTCCTGTTCGCCGCTGCCCGTTATCCAGGGATTGGCCCCGAACTGGTCACCCGCCTCCGCTCCCCAACAGCGCTTGCAGATACTAAGGATAAGCGCGTTAGCGCCGCTACACGGCTGGAACTGAGCCGTCTTCTGCCATTCCGGGCTCAGATGCAAAAAGTGTTCGCGCCACGGCGGGTTTTTGCGACTAGCGGCCGTTCGCGACGTCGCCGTTGAACGGCGTCGATTGGCCGACAGCCGACGCCGCGTAAGCGTCAGTTATCCCCTGACCCGGCTCCGAACCGGACGATCACCTACCGGCCCATTGCGGCCGTTTGAAGGAAAGCCTCCCTCCGAGCCTCAAGCCTTCCCGACAACACTCTCCGGCAGGTCCGTCCCGAACACGCGCTGGTAGTACTCCGCCACCAGCATCCGCTCGGTCTCGTCGCACTTGTTGAGAAACGAGAGGCGGAAGGCGAAGCCCACGTCGTTGAAGATCGCCGCGTTCTGCGCCCAGGTGATCACCGTGCGCGGGCTCATCACGGTCGAGATGTCGCCGTTCATGAAGCCCTGGCGCGAGAAGTCGGCGACCTGCACCATCTGGGTGATGGTGGCCGCGTCGATCTGCGGCACCTTCTTGGTAACGATGGCGATCTCGGTCTCGGCGGGCAGGTAGTTGAGGCCGACAACGAGATTCCAGCGGTCCATCTGGCCCTGGTTGATCTGCTGGGTGCCGTGATAGAGGCCCGAGGTATCGCCGAGGCCCACCGTGTTGGCGGTGGCGAAGAGGCGGAAATTGCGGTCCGGGCGGATCACGCGGTTCTGGTCGAGCAGGGTCAGTTTGCCCTCGGTCTCCAGAATGCGCTGGATCACGAACATCACGTCCGGGCGGCCGGCGTCGTATTCGTCGAACACCAAGGCAACCGGGTGCTGCAGCGCCCAGGGCAGCAGGCCTTCGCGGAATTCGGTGACCTGCAACCCGTCGCGCAGGACGATCGCGTCGCGCCCGATGAGGTCGATACGGCTGATATGCGCATCGAGGTTGATGCGGATGCACGGCCACTTGAGGCGGGCGGCGACCTGCTCGATGTGGGTCGACTTGCCGGTGCCGTGATAGCCCTGCACCATCACGCGGCGGTTGTAGGCAAAGCCCGCGAGGATCGCCAGCGTGGTGTCCGGATCGAAGACGTATGTCTCGTCGAGATCGGGCACGCGTTCGTCGGCCACCGAGAAGGCGGGCACCTTCATGTCGATGTCGATCCCGAAGGTCTCGCGCACGTCGAGTTCGATGTCGGGCGCGGCCAGAACGGTGGCGTCGCGGTTTTCGGCTTTGGAAAGGGCAGAGTCAGTCATCGCGGGAAACGCCTAAAGGACGCGGCGCTGCATCGCAATAAGCTTTGGCGGTATTGGCGTTTACGGACAGGCGAAAACTTCGACTTCAAATCTTCGTCATTCCCGCGAAGGCGGGAATCCATTTCCTGAGGCCGGATAAAGCGATGGCACCGGAGATGGGTCCCCGCCTTCGCGGGGATGACGAAGGTGTTGGGAACAGGGCCTCGACCGCTCAACTCCCGGCTTTCAGCGGCAGGGCGAAGAGATCGATGAAGCGCTGCACCAGCGCCGGATCGCCCGTGACCTTGAGCCTGTTGCCCGCCTCGCCCGCGCTCTTCTTACCGTAGAACACCGGCAGGAAATCCGAGGCGCTTTCCGCGCTGAAGCGGATATCGGGGGACATCATGCCATCGCCCGCGGGATGGACGGACAGCCCGTCATGCCGAACGCGCCCGGCGAAGTGCTGGTCTCCCACGTCGAAGGCCACCCACAGCTCCAGATCGCCGATCTTCGCGCGGTCGATCAGCGTGCGCATCGAGAGCATCAGCGAGACCGGCGTCAGCGGCAGCGAGGGATCGTAGAGCGGCGAGCGCAGCGACCAGCGCACCAGTGCCTGCAGCACCGGCTCCAGCCCCCGGCCCCATTCGGTAAGCTGGTAGACCTGCGCCGAGACCGGCGGCGGCAGCTGTGCGCGTTCTACGATACCGAGGCTGCGCAGCGTCTCCAGCCGCTCGGTCAGCGTCTTGGCGGAGAGCACCGGCAGGCTGGCGCGGATGTCGCTGAACCGCCGCCCGCCGAGCATGAGTTCGCGAATCACCAGCAGCGTCCAGCGCTCCCCGATCAGCTCCATCCCGAAGGCGGCGGCGCAGGCATCGCCGTACCATTTGCCGTGGAGGAACTCGCCCGTCTTGGTTTCCTTTTTCAACTTCATGGTTGCATTTCGTAACCCTTGTGACAGCGTAAGGCAATATCGATTCGTATCCGGGGAGAGAACAATGCCCGTCGACCACGCCGCCGCCACGCTCCTATCCGCGTTCGACAATGTGCCGGACTTCGCCAAAGGCGCCGTGCGGGACTTGCGCGTGCGCTGGGCGCTGGAGGAAACCGGGCGCCCCTATTGCCCGCAATACCTCGACGCGATGAAGCCCAAGCCCGAAGGCTACCGGGACTGGCAGCCGTTCGGCCAGGTTCCCGCGTTCGACGATGGCACGGTGCGGCTGTTCGAAAGCGGCGCGATCCTGCTCTATCTGGGCGAGCAGGACGAACGGCTGCTGCCCCGCGATCCGGCCTCGCGCTGGACGGCCACTGCCTGGCTGTTCGCCGCGCTCAACAGCGTCGAGCCCGCGCTGATGCCGATCGTCAATCTCGATTTCTTCCTCGCCGGACAGCCCGGAACGGTGGAGGCCCGCCCCGCATTCGAACGGATGGCGCACAGGCAGCTCAAGAGCACCGAGGCGGCGCTGGAGGACAAGGAGTGGTTCGCGGGCGCCTTTTCCATCGCCGACATCATGATGGCCTGCGTGCTGCGCAATGTGGATCACACGGACATGCTCTCCGCCTATCCCGCGCTTTCGGCCTTCAAGGCCCGCGCCGAGGCCCGCCCGGCCTTCCAGCGTGCGCGGGCAGACCAGCTTGCGGGCTTTCGCGAACCCACCTGACCGCCGGCCCCGGCAGCGCCTTGACGCCGCCGCCAGCTTCTCCATACCTCCATTCACGGCTTCTGGGAGATGCGGCAATGGCCGACTACACGTTCTACACCAACCCCATGTCCCGCGGACAGATCACCCGCTGGGCGCTCCACGAAGCGGAGGCGGAATACGATCAGATTCTGGTCGACTGGAAGACCAAGCCTGCCGCCTTCCTCGCCGCGAACCCGATGGGCAAAGTGCCCGCGCTTGTCCATCATGCGGGAGACAAGGACAGGATCGTGACGGAAGCGGCGGCCATCTGCCTCTACCTGGCCGAAATGCACCCCGAGGCGGAGCTGCTGCCCAACGATTCGGAAATGGCCTGCTACTACCGGTGGACATTCTTCGCCGCCGGGCCGGTGGAGCAGGCCATCACCGCGCGCAATTTCAAGTTCGAACCGTCCCCGGAACAGGAGCCCATGGCCGGATGGGGCAGTTTCGACCGGACGATCCAGGCTCTGGATGGGCACATGGCCGGGGTCGAATGGATCTGCGGAGACCGTTTCACGATGGCCGATGTCTATGTCGGCAGCACGGTCGACTGGGGGCTCAATTTCGGCATCCTGCCGCCCCTGCCCTCCTTCGCCGCCTATGCCGAACGCTGTCAGGCCCGCCCGGCGTACAAGGAGGCCAAGGCGATCGACAATGCGCTGATCGCGGACATGAAGAGGTGAGCCTGGAACTCTTCGGCCACCCGTTCTCCTCCTACACCTGGAAAGCCCTGATCGCGCTCTATGCGGCCGAGGCCGATTTCGAATTCCGCGTGGTCGACGCCGGCCATCCCGCGCATATCGAGGCGGTCCAATCCGCCGGGCCGCTCGGCAAGTTCCCCGTGCTGCGCGACGGGGAGAACCTGCTGTTCGAATCGACGACGATCATCGAATATATCTCCCACCACCACGCCGCCGCGGACATGCTGATCCCCGGCGATGCCGATGCCGCCATCGGCATGCGGATGCTGGACCGGATGTTCGACAACTACGTCATGGCCCCAACGCAGCAGGTGGTGGACGAATATATCCGCGATGCCGAGAATCCGGACGCGGTGCGGATCGGCGAAGCGAAGGACAAGCTGGACCGCTCCTATGCCTGGCTGGAAGGCTGGCTGCAGTTCTATCCGCCGCTGGACCACATAACCCTGATCGAGTGCGCGGCGGCCCCGGCGCTGTTCTATGCGGACTGGGTCCATCCCATCGGCGAGCGCTTTCCCCGGCTCAGGCGCTGGCGCGCGCATCTGCTGCACCTGCCGCCGGTGGCGCAGTGTGTGGAAGATGCCCGCCCCTACCGCCCCTATTTCCCGCCCGGCGCCCCTGATCGCGACTGAAGGAACTGAAGGAGAGGAAGCATGCCCGGTTCGAACTCTCGCGAAGGCGGCTGCACTTGCGGCAAGGTGCGCTACCGGCTCAAGGCGGCACCGATCGTCGTCCACTGCTGCCATTGCCGCTGGTGTCAGCGTGAGAGTGGTGCCTCGTTCGCGCTCAATGCGGTGATCGAAACCGCGAATCTCGAACTTCTGGGCGAGCCCCCCGAACGGATCGCCACGCCTGCGGCCAGCGGCCGGGATCAGGCGGTATTCCGCTGCCCCTCATGCAAGGTTGCGCTGTGGAGCCACTACCCCGGCGCCGGAGAACAGGCCGCATTCGTCCGCGCGGGCACGCTCGACGATCCCGATGCCTGCCCGCCTTCCGTCCATATCTTCACCGAGAGCAAGCAGCCCTGGGTGGTGATCCCCGAAGGCTCCGAACAATTCCCCGCCTTCTATACGGGCAAGGACGTGGTGCGCGTGTATGGCAAGGACGGCGCGGCGCGATGGAAGGCCCTGCGCAGCGCCTGACCGGACTTGCGCAGAGAGGCTGGTCAGAACCAGCCTTCGCTCCGCAAGGGCGCGAGCATGGCCCGCGCCACACGCACCTGCTCGCCATTGGTGAGCACTAGCGTGACATTGCGCCCCTCACGCAAGACATCCGCCACAGCGGCCCGCGCCACCCAGCAACTGCGGTGGACTTGTGCCCCCTCGACATGGTGAAGCGCGGCCACCGCGTCGCTGAGGCGGAACAGCAGCAAGGCATCGCCATGTTGCGTGAACACGCGCACGTAGTGATCTTCGTTGCGTACACACAGCACATCGCGCCCCAGTTCGGGCGGCAAACGGTCCAGCAAGGCATTGGCTGCGGGTTCGGGGGCAGGCACCATTGCGGCCTCTTCGCCGGTCTGCACGGAGTTCGCGCCGCTGTCCTGCACACCTGCAGGTCCACCGGTGGCCACGTCCGCCGAAGCACGGCGCAGCACGATCTGCAACGCCGTGATCATGAAGCCGACCACCAGCACATAAGGATAGAGCTGAACCAGCCCACCGAGCCGCATTCCCGCCCAGCGCTCTCCCGCCTGCCACAGCGCAACAAGCAGCGTCACCGGAAAGCTGGCGAGCAGGCAGGCGAGCGTAATGGTCAGCCCGCGCGGCAGCCGGGTCATCCTGCTCAGCGCATCACCTCCGGCGATGACCGGCCGGAAGCAAATGAAACCACCCAGAACGAACACGCCCCAGCTCAGCAACCGTGTCAAAAACGGATCGGCATACGTCCCGAACGGACCGAACAGCGCAAGCACGGCAATCACGACAGCCAGCATCGCCGCGTCGCGAATCCCTTCGTGCCGCCATGCCGCCCCTGTCATGTACCGCGCCCCTTTCGTTTCGCCCGGCCCCGGTGATGGCCGATACCTTGCCCGTTCATGCTTCGCGAACTGTCCAAATGGCGCAAACCCGCCGCAATCGCGAAACAATCCGGCCTGCTTATGCAACCGCGCTTGGCCGCCAGCAAGCACCCTGCAGGATGGGGGCACAGACCGAAAGGATTGCTCATGTCCCCTGCCGCAACGATCGCCCAGTCCCTGTCGCGCTTTCCCAATTCCCGAACGCTGCAAGTGGGCGGCGTCATCCTGTCGGCAGCCCTTGCGCTTGCCCTCCTGCGGCATTTTAGCGGGCAAGGCGGCACGGCAGCCCGGCTCGAAGGACTGCTGCTCATCATCCATATCGCCACGGTCCTGCCCGCCGTGCCTCTGGGCGCGCTGGTCTTCGCCTTGCCCAAGGGCGATCCCCGCCACCGCAAGCTGGGCACGCTGTGGGTTTCGCTGATGCTGGTGACAGCGGCGGTATCGTTCGCCATCCATGGCCTGAACGGACAATTCCACCCGATCCAGCCGCTCGCGGTCCTTGTGGTCTATGGCGTGATCCGGGCCGTCCGCTTTGCCCGGACGGGCGATATCGAGCGGCACCGGCGGACGATGTCGCGGGTATACCTGGGCCTCGTGCTGGCCGGAGCCTTCACGTTCCTGCCCAGCCGTCTGTTCGGCCAGTGGCTGCTAGGTTGAGGAGAGCGCCGCGGCTTTCCGCAAAAGCTGATAGGCCTCCACCACTGCCTGCAGCCGCGAGGAATGGCCATGATCGCCGCCATTGTGGTCCGGATGGTACTGGCGCAGCAGGCGCGTGTAGCGCAGGCGCAGCGCCTTGCGGTCGATATCGCCGCCCAGCCCCAGCACTTCGAGCGCGCGCCGCTCCGCCGGAGTGAAACGCGCGTTTTCGGGCTTCATGTCCGCCTGGCGGCGCTTCACATGGGCGCGGGCCCGCCCGCTGATCGCCTCCAGCGGGTCCGAGAAATCCGCCCAGCGCGGGGCGCCGTCCACCCCGGCATCGGGGCGGAACGCGCGGGTCTGCGTTTCCCAGCCATGCAGCGGCGACTGGGCGCGGAAGATCTCTTCCGCATCCATGCCATCGAAGTAATCGTACCCGGCATTGAATTCGCGCACATGGGAAAGACAGAACCAGCGGTACTCCCCCGGCCCGTCGAAACCGGACGCGCGGCCGCCCGGCGCGCGGAATTCGCCTGCCTCCTCACACCCCGGCCAGCTGCATTCGCGCCCGCCGGATTCTACGCGTCCATGAAATCTCTGCTGTCTCACCGGCTTCAAGATGGGGGATAGAGCCCCTAAATGGAAGACATGACCGGACCTCTCGCACAGGAAATGCGGCAATTGCTCAGTGCCGCGCTCGCCCCCACCGCCCTTGAAATCGTCAACGATTCCGCCAGCCACAGCGGCCACATGGGCGATGACGGCTCGGGCGAATCGCACTTCACCATCGTGATCGAAAGCGCGCAGTTCGCGGGCGTCTCGCGCCTGCAGCGCCAGCGCATGGTCAATGCCGCGCTGGGAGACATCCCGGGCAACCGCGTCCACGCCATCGCCATCAAGGCCAGCGCACCGGGCGAATAAGCCCGGTAGCGAACAAGCGCAGTCAGGCCTCCGCCTGCCATTCGATCCACGCACCATGGGCATGGGCACGCGCCAGCGTGACCCATTCCCCGCCGCCGGGCCAGTAGCGCACTTTCAGCACATGGCCGAGCATAGTGCGGTCTGCCTCCACCGATACCCATGCCAGCGCCTTGTCCGGCGTGGCACCGGCACCGGCCCTCTCCATGGCCGCCGCGATCCGCTCGCGCTGCTCCTCGGGCACATATTGCATGACGATGGAGTGCATCAGCACCCGCGTCGTGCCTTCCGGCTGTGGCCGGGCGAGCTCGCGTTCGGTGAAATCCGCCGCGTTCATCTTCACCAGATCGGGCGCCCGTTCGTTCGCTGCGGCAATGGCTGCATCGAGCCGGGCGAAGCGCGCGGTATGTTCGGGCCAGATATAGGCCCTCAGCCGCAACGCTTGCCCGGGATCGGTCAGATCGACCGGCGCGACATCGCAGCCCTTCAGCGACGCGAAGGAAATCGGCTCATCCGGCGGCGGCGCACCGCGCCATTCGGGCGTGAAGGCCATTGCCGCCTGCTCCGGCCCTACCGTCATCCCGCCCAGATCATAGCGGTAACGATCGAGCATCAGATTGATCCCGGCGCTCGATCCCACTTCGAGACATTCGAAACGCGGCGGCAGCCCGTTGCCCGCGAGCCACAGCATCGCGGCCACGAAGTTGGACGAGCGGCCCGCCTCGTTGGTCTGCGGCGGACCGTCGAGCCAGGGCAGCAGCTCCTTGCCATGGCGCCGCAGCACATCGCCCACGATCGCGCCATCGTCCGCCGCCTCCCCGGCATAGAGCGGCGCGAGCGCGGGTTCCCCGCCCGAAAGGTGCAGCGCATGAAGCGCGCCTGCCGCGCGCAGCGGCAGCGCATCGGCAAGCGGCTGCCCCTGCCAGTCCCGTACGTGCGCGAGGAACGGCCCGGGCTCCGGGCTATCCAGCGCCGCTGCAATGGCCGCGACGGCCCGCGCCGTCACAGGCGCCCCATTGGCGCGGCAATAGTCCACCTGATTGGCGAAGGCCTGCGCCACATCCCCGCCGAATCCGTGCGTGAAATCTTTCTCGTCCTGCGCCATGTTGCCCTTTCGCCGCTTGCGCCCTAAATGCGCGCACCATGCCGAAACCGCTGACATTCGCCGTGCCCAAGGGCCGTATCCTCGACGAAGCGCTGCCGCTGATGGCGCGCGCCGGTGTTGTGCCCGATGCCGAGTTCCACGACAAGAAGTCTCGCGCGCTCTCTTTTGCCTGTGAGAACAGCGACATGCGCCTGATCCGCGTGCGCGCGTTCGATGTCGCCACTTTCGTCGCCCATGGCGCCGCGCAAGTGGGGATCGTCGGCTCCGACGTGGTCGAGGAATTCGCCTATTCCGATCTCTACGCGCCGGTCGATCTCGATATCGGGCATTGCCGCCTTTCGGTGGCCGAGCCTGTGGGCGAAGTGGGCGGCCCGCTGCCCTCGCACTTGCGCATCGCCAGCAAGTACCCGAACCTCACCCGCCGCCACTTCGAGAAGCTGGGCGTGCAGGCCGAGGTGGTTAAGCTCAACGGCGCAATGGAACTGGCGCCGACGCTGGGCCTGTCGAGCCGGATCGTCGATCTCGTCTCCACCGGGCGCACGCTCAAGGAGAACGGCCTCGTGGAAACGAGCCGCATTCTCGACATTTCCGCGCGCCTGATCGTCAACCGCGCCGCGCTCAAGACCGATGAGCGCGTGGCTGCACTGGTCGAGGCATTCCGCGCGCTGGTGAGCGAAAAGGCGGCTGCGTAATGTTGCGGCTGTCTTCCAGCGATCCCGGTTTCGCCGAGGCTTTCGCCCGCGTCGTCGCCGACCGGCGCGAGAGCGCGGTCGATGTCGCCGCCGATGTCGCCGCGATCCTCAAGGACGTGCGCACGCGCGGCGATGAAGCCTTGGCCGACCTCACCGCGAAGTTCGACGGCCACGATCTCGACAAGAGCGGCTGGCGGATCGATGCGGACCTGTGCCGCAAGGCCTTCGACGATCTCGATCCCACTCTGCGCTCGGCGCTGGAACTGGCGGCGGAGCGCATCCGCGCCTATCACGCCGCCCAGCTTCCCGAGGACCGCGACTATACCGATGCCGCGGGGGTCCGCCTTGGCGCAACATGGCGGGCAGTCGATGCCGCCGGGCTCTATGTGCCGGGCGGACGGGCGGCCTATCCCTCCTCGATGCTGATGAACGCCATTCCCGCGAAGGTTGCGGGCGTGGAGCGGCTCGTCGTCGTCACCCCGACGCCCAAAGGCGAAGTGAACCCGCTGGTGCTGGCCGCCGCGCATCTCGCCGGTGTCGACGAAGTCTGGCGCGTCGGCGGAGCCCATGCGGTGGGCGCGCTCGCTTATGGCACGCAGCGGATTTCGCCGGTCGATGTGATCACCGGCCCCGGCAATGCCTGGGTCGCCGAAGCCAAGCGCCAGCTCTATGGCGTCGTCGGCATCGACATGGTGGCCGGGCCCAGCGAAATCCTCGTGATCGCCGATGCGCAGAACGAGCCGCGCAAGGTGGCGGCCGATCTGCTCAGCCAGGCCGAACATGATCCCACCTCGCAATCGATCCTGATTACCGATGACACCGCTTTCGCCGATGCCGTCGCGCAGGCGGTCGAAGCGGAACTGGCCACCCTGCCCACGCAGGCGACGGCACGCGCGAGCTGGGAGGCCAATGGCGTGATCGTCGATGTCGCCAGCTTCGATGAGGCGCCCGCGCTCGCCAATGCGCTCGCCGCCGAACACGTCGAGATCGCCACTGACGATCCCGAAGCGCTGATGAAGCGGATCCGCCATGCCGGTTCGGTGTTCCTCGGCCGGATGACGCCCGAAGCGGTCGGCGACTACGTTGCCGGGCCCAACCACGTGCTGCCCACCGGGCGCCGCGCGCGGTTTTCCTCGGGACTTTCGGTCCTCGATTTCATGAAGCGCACCAGCTTCATCCAGCTCGATTCCGCGGCGCTGGAGGCCATTGGCCCCGCCGCCGTCGCCCTTGCCGATGCGGAAGGGCTTCCCGCGCACGCGCGCTCCATTTCCGTAAGGCTCGGCCAATGACCACATCCAAAAAAGCCCGCACCGCCGCCCGTCTCGGGGCCGTTCAGGCGCTCTATCAGCACGAGATGGAAGCCACGCCGCTGGCCAGCCTGCTCGACGAATTCCACCGCCATCGCCTCGGCGCGGTGATCGACGACGAGCAGTACCTCAAGGCCGAGATCGCCTTCTTCGACGATGTCGTGAAAGGCGCCATCGCCCGGCGCGAGGATATCGACGACCTCCTGGGGAACAAGCTGGCCGAAGGCTGGTCACTCAAGCGCCTCGACAAGACGATGCTGCAGATCCTGCGCGCCGGGACTTACGAGTTGATGGCCCGCCCCGACGTGCCCACCGCCGCCGCGATCAGCGAATATGTCGACGTGGCCCACGCCTTCTTCCAGCCGCGCGAGGCGAAGTTCGTGAACGGCGTGCTGGACGGCGTCGCCAAGGCGGTTCGCTAAGTAGCGAGCCCAAGTTTCCGTTCGTGTCGAGCGAAGTCGAGACACGCGGGCACAGCGCTAAGCGTGTCTCGACTTCGCTCGACACGAACGGGATAGACCGGCATGAGCAACGGGTGACCAGCGAATTCGCCCTGATCGAGGCCTTGCGCGGCATTGCCGGTTCGCCTGCCGCGCGCGGGCTGATGGACGATGCGGCGGTTATCGAGATCGGCGGCGCGAAACTGGTGCTCACGCTCGATACGCTGGTCGAGAGCGTGCATTTCCTCCCGGACGATCCGCCACAGGACATCGCGTGGAAGCTGGTGGCCGTGAACGCCTCGGACGTTTCGGCCAAGGGCGCAGAGCCGCTCGGCTGCCTCTATTCGCACGCGCTGGGCGAGGATGCGTGGGACCACGCCTTCCTCGACGGGCTGGCGGAGGCCTGCGCGCATTTCCGGATGCCGCTGCTGGGTGGCGATACCGTGCGGATGCCCGAAGGCGCGCCGCGCAGTTTCTCGCTGACGGCGCTGGGGCGCACGGATGGCGCCGTGCCCGCGCGCAGCGGTGCCAAGGCGGGAGACCGCGTCTGGGTCAGCGGCACGATCGGCGACTCGAGGCTGGGGCTGGCGGTGCTTACCGGGCGCGCCGCTTCCCCCGAAGCTGGCGAATGGCTGGCCGCACGCTACCGCCGCCCCGCGCCCGAAACACGGCTGGGCCCGGCGCTGGCCCCGTGGGTTTCGGCGATGATGGACATCTCGGACGGGTTGCTGATCGACGGGCAACGCATGGCCGGGGCCAGCAGTGTGGCCATGACGATCGCCGCCGATCTGGTGCCCTTGTCCGCCGCCTTTCGCGAAACGGCGGGAGAGAGCCTTGAGGACCGGCTCATGGCGATGACGGCGGGCGACGACTACGGCCTGCTGTTCACTGCCCCGCCCGAACACACCGCGCAGATCCGCGAAGCCGCAGCAGCGCTGGCTTGCCCGGTAACGGCCATCGGTACGGTAACGGCGGGCGAGGGAATTTCGCTGGTTCATCAAGAACAGCCCGTGCCGCTGCCGGAGAAACTCGGTTACCGGCATTAACGGCAGCCGCGATTTGATCCGGCGCAACGCATCGTTACGTAAAATCCAAGATAAGCCGCTTGCCAGTCCCCCGGCTTGTCTATAGCCCTTTCGCCTTCGAACGGGAAAACCCGTCGAAATAGCGAAAACATATTGGGAAGGGGGCGTTCTGTGAATCCAGTCACGATCGCAATTGTCCTGGGACTGCTGGCCATTGTCTATGGCTTCGTCACCAGCCGCCAGGTGCTCGGCTCTCCGGCCGGAAACGCAAAAATGCAGGAAATCGCAGGGGCCATTCAGGAAGGCGCGCAAGCCTATCTGAAGCGCCAGTACTCCACCATCGCCGTGGTCGGCGTCATTGTCGCGGTGATCATTGCGCTGACGCTGACGTGGATTTCGGCCATCGGCTTCGTCATTGGCGCGATCCTTTCGGGCGTGGCGGGGTTTATCGGCATGAACATTTCAGTGCGCTCCAACGTGCGCACCGCCGCCGCCGCGCAGACCGGGCTGCAACCGGGCCTGACGCTCGCCTTCCGCGCGGGCGCGATTACCGGGATGCTGGTGGCCGGGCTGGCGCTGCTCGCGATCGCAGTGTTCTTTTGGTATCTCACCGGCCCCGGCGGGCACACCGTGGGCGGCGAGGACCGCACCGTGGTGGAAGCGCTTACTGCCCTCGCCTTCGGCGCTTCGCTGATTTCGATCTTCGCGCGTCTGGGCGGCGGTATCTTCACCAAAGCCGCCGACGTCGGCGCCGATCTCGTCGGTAAGGTCGAGGCGGGTATTCCCGAGGACGATCCCCGCAACCCCGCCGTGATCGCGGACAACGTGGGCGACAATGTGGGCGACTGCGCCGGCATGGCCGCCGACTTGTTCGAGACGTACGTCGTCACCGTGGGCGCCACCATGGTTCTCACCGCGCTGCTGCTGAAAGGCGCGGACAACCTGATGGGCCTGATGGCCACCCCGCTGCTGATCGGCGGCGCGTGCATCGTGACTTCCATTATCGGCACGTACTTTGTTCGCCTTGGCGGCGGGAAGAACATCATGGGCGCCATGTACAAGGGCTTCCTTGTCACGGCGGTGCTTTCGATCCCGGCGATCTGGTTCGCCATGCAATATACGCTGGGCGACATGGAAGCGGCCATCGGCGGCAACGCCTTCAACGGCCGCGTGCTGTTCTACTGCGCGCTGCTGGGGCTTGCGATCACCGGGCTGATCATCTGGATCACCGAGTACTACACCGGCACCGAGTTCCGGCCGGTGAAGTCGATCGCCAAGGCCTCCGTCACCGGGCACGGCACCAATGTGATCCAGGGCCTTGCCATCGCCATGGAAGCGACGGCGCTGCCGACGCTGGTGATCGTGGCGGGCATCGTCATCGCTTACCAGTTCGCCGGGCTGCTGGGCATTGCCTATGCCGCCACCGCGATGCTGGCGCTGGCGGGCATGGTCGTGGCGCTCGACGCCTATGGCCCCGTGACCGACAACGCGGGCGGCATTGCCGAAATGGCGGGGCTGGACGACAGCGTGCGCGAAAAGACCGACGCGCTCGATGCCGTGGGCAACACTACCAAGGCCGTGACCAAGGGCTATGCCATCGGCTCGGCGGGCCTAGCCGCACTGGTGCTCTTCGCCGCCTACACCACCGACCTTCGAGAGTTCTTCCCCGGGCTGACGGTGAATTTCAGTCTGGAGAACCCATACGTGATCGTCGGCCTGCTGCTCGGCGCGCTGCTGCCCTATCTGTTCGGGGCGATGGGTATGACCGCCGTGGGCCGTGCCGCCGGGGACGTGGTGGTGGACGTGCGCGACCAGTTCGCCGCCGATCCCGGCATCATGGCGGGCACTTCCAAGCCGGACTATGCCAAGACGGTGGACCTTGTCACCAAGGCCGCGATCAAGGAGATGATCCTGCCCTCGCTGCTGCCGGTGCTGGCGCCGATCGTGGTCTATTTCGTGATTGCCGCCGTGGCAGGGTCCGAAAACGGCTTTGCCGCGCTCGGCGCCCTGCTGCTGGGCGTGATCGTGGGCGGATTGTTCGTCGCGCTCTCGATGACTTCGGGTGGCGGCGCCTGGGACAATGCCAAGAAATACATCGAGGACGGCAATCACGGCGGCAAGGGCTCCGAAGCCCACAAGGCCGCCGTGACGGGCGATACCGTGGGCGATCCCTACAAGGACACCGCGGGCCCGGCCGTGAACCCGATGATCAAGATCACCAATATCGTCGCCCTGCTGCTTCTGGCAGCCATGGCGGCGGGTTGATAACAGCCCTGACGGCTGAACCTTCGAACGGCCCCGCCGGACTTGTCCGGCGGGGTCTCTTTTTGGGACGGTCCTCCGTAACCGTTAGCCTTTCCTTGAGGCTGAGGGGATAAGCTCTCCTCGCCCCAGCCCCCAAAACACCGGGACATCAAGGACATTGGCCAGCACTGCACAGCTTGAATATGCGGCAGCGGCACCTGCGCCTGACAGCGCCGGGGAGCTGTCCTGCGTTCCCTGGCGCGCGCTGGAAAGCGAGATCGCGGCTTGGGACCGGCTGGCCCTGCGCGCCAGCGAACCCAATCCGTTCTTCGAAAGCTGGTATCTCCTCCCCTCGCTGCGGCACTTGTCCGGGACCGGCGCGGTCTCCATCCTGCGCTTCGAGCAGGACGGCGAACTGGCGGGGATCCTGCCGGTGGTGCGCGCGGCGAAGTACTATCGCTGGCCGGTGCCGCAGATCGCCACCTGGCTCCATGCCAACAGTTTCTGCGGCATCCCGCTGATCGCCCGCGGGGCCGAGACGGCCTTCTGGCAAGCCGTGCTGCACTGGGCGGACAGCGAGCCCGGCATGGCGCTGTTCCTGCACTTGCGCGGCCTCGCGCTCGGCGGGCCGGTACACCGCGCACTGGAAAGCACGACGGCGCGCGAGGGACGGCAGGCTGCGCTCGTGCATCGCGAGGAGCGGGCCATGCTCTCCTCTCCGCTTGCGCCCGATGCCTATCTGGAAGCCTCGCTGTCCGGCAAGAAGCGCAAGGAACTGCGCCGTCAGGCCAATCGCCTTGCCGACGAAGGAGAGATCGCCTTCGCGCGCCGGACCGATGACGCCGGGCTCGGCGCGTGGTGCGAAGCGTTTCTCGCGCTCGAAGCCGCGGGCTGGAAAGGCAAGGCCGGATCGGCCCTCGCCAGCGCCGAGGCCACCGCCGGGCTGTTTCGCGACAGTCTGGAAGGCGCCGCCGCACGCGGGCGGCTGGAGCGGCTGACGCTGACGCTCGACGGCAGGCCCATCGCCATGCTCGCCAGCTTTCTGACCCCGCCCGGAGCCTTTTCCTTCAAGACCGCGTTCGACGAAAGCTATGCCCGCTTCTCGCCGGGCGTCCTGCTCCAGCGCGAGAACCTGCGCATTCTGGAGCATCCCGATATCGCGTGGAGCGATAGCTGCGCCGCCAGCGACCACCCGATGATCGATCACCTCTGGCGCGAACGGCGCGCTGTCGGCCATGTCTCGGTCGCCATCGGCGGTGCGCTGCGGCGCGCGGCGTTCCGGCGGTTCGTGGCGCTGGAGACGAAGCGCAGCCCGGTGGCGGCCGAAAGCTAGTGTGATGGAAACGCAGTTCGTGGCACAATTCGTCGCCCCCGCCCTTCGGCTGGCCGACAGGCCGGCCGCTCAGGATAAACTGCCCTTTGGGCAGGCGGGGGCCCCGCTACCTTTTTACGCTATGCGGCAAAAAGCGGGATCCCCGCCTGCGCGGGGATGACGGAAAATAGTGATACGAACTTCAGTTCCACCACACTAGGGCTGAATGTCTATCCGTCCTAGTCCCCTCACCCCGACGGGTGATAGAAATCGTAGATCGTCTGGGCCACCGCCGCGCTGACGCCGGGCGCGCGCTGCAAGTCTTCCAGACTGGCCGCACGCACTTTGCCCGCCGTGCCGAAATGCAGCAGCAGCGCACGCTTGCGGGCCGGGCCGATACCGGGGATCTCGTCGAGCGGGCTGGCAGTGATCGCCCGGCTGCGCTTGTCGCGGTGGGCGCCGATGACGTAGCGGTGCACTTCGTCGCGCAGGCGCTGAAGGTGGAACAGCAGCGGCGAGTTCACCGGCAGCATCTTCTCGCGCCCGTCGGGGAAGTGGAACACCTCGCGCCCCTCGCGTCCGTGGTGCGGGCCCTTGGCGATGGCGATGAGGTTGACGTCCTCGATCCCGAGTTCCTCCAGCGCGTCCTTCACCGCGCTCATCTGGCCCTTGCCGCCGTCAATCAGCACCAGATCGGGCCAGGTGCCGCTCTCGCGCTCGGGGTCTTCCTCCTGAGCGCGGCCGAAACGGCGGGTCATGACTTCGCGCATCATCGCGAAGTCGTCATTGGTCTGCGCGGACTTGATGTTGAACTTGCGGTACTGGTTCTTGATGAAGCCTTCCGGCCCCGCCACCACCATGGCGCCCAGTGCCTTGGTGCCCTGAATATGCGAGTTGTCGTAGACTTCGATGCGCTGCGGCACATCGGGCAGTTCGAGGAATTCGGCCAGCTCGCGCATGATCTTCGCCTGCGTGCCGCGCTCGGCCATGCGGCGGTCCAGCGCTTCCACGGCATTGCGCGTGGCCTGCTCCATCAGCCGCCTGCGCGAACCGCGCTGGGGCACCGAAATCTCGACCTTGCCCCCGGCCCCTTCGCGGAAGGCTTCGGCCAGCAGCTCGCGCTCGGGCAAGTCGCGGTCGACGAGAATCGTGCGCGCGGGCGGCACTTCCTCGTAGAACTGGGTGAGGAAGCTTTGCAGCACCTCGTCCTCGGTCAGCCCTTCGGTGTGGGTGGGGAAGAAGGCGCGGTGGCCCCAGTTCTGCCCGCCCCGGATGAAGAAGGCCTGCACGCCGATCTGGCCGTTCTTGCTGGCAAGCGCGAAGATATCGGCGCTGTCCAGCCCCTCGGCATTGATCGCCTGGCTGCCCTGAATGAAGGTCGCCGCGCGCAGGCGGTCGCGCAGCATCGCGGCGCGTTCGAAATCGAGCGCTTCGGCGGCTTCGGCCATCTGCGCCTCGATCTTGCGCTGCACCGCGCTGGACTTGCCGCCGAGGAAGTCCTTCGCCTCCTGCACCAATTCGGCATAGCCCGCCTCGTCGATGCGGGCCACGCAAGGGGCGGAGCAGCGCTTGATCTGGTAGAGCAGGCAGGGCCGGTCGCGCCGCGAAAAGAAGCTGTCGGTGCAGCTGCGCAACAGGAACAGCTTCTGCAGCGCGTTGATCGTGGTGTTCACCGAACCGGCGCTGGCGAAAGGGCCGTAGTAATTGCCCTTGGCCTTGCGCGCGCCGCGGTGCTTCATGATGCGCGGATAGGCATGATCGGCGCGCAGCAGGATGAAAGGGAACGATTTGTCGTCCCGCAGCAGCACGTTGTAGGGCGGGCGGAAGCGCTTGATGAGCTGCGCTTCGAGCAGCAGCGCCTCGGCTTCCGAATTGGTGGTGACGATGGTCATCGAGCGCGTCTGGCTGACCATGCGCTGCAGCCGGATCGGCAGCTTGTCCCACTGCACGTAGTTGGCCACGCGGTTCCTCAGCACCCGCGCCTTGCCGACGTAGAGCACGTCCCCGCGCGCATCCTGCATCCGGTACACGCCGGGCCGCGAAGGCAGCGTGCGCACGGTATCGCGGATCACTTCGGCCCCGGTCTGCAGATCGGGCTGCTCCGACCCGCGCAGGGTGTACGACGCCCGCTCCTCGTTGAAACGTTCGAGGCCCTTGGGGTGGTCAGGAGTTCCGGCAGGAGTACGCGCCATCGCCGCGAGATAGGACGCGCGGCGGCGAAACGGTAGCCCTGCCGGAACGTTGTCCTCAGAACCGCTTGCGCAGATCGATGCCGATCACCCGGCCCAGCGGCTCGCGGAACGCCGCCTGATAGGCGATCGGCACTTCGCCATTCTGGTCCGTCACCTTTTGGCGGGAATCGAACAGCCGGTCGACGGTGAAGGACACCCGCGTTCCCTTGAGGAACGGCACCCGGTCGATCAGGCTCTTGCGCTGGTCCAGATCGACGAACAGCCGCACGTTGGCCACAGTGTAGGCCCCGAAGCGCAGATCGGAACTGCCAGGCAGACCCGTGCCCAGAACCCGCGAGGGCGCGTTCCATTCGCCCCGGATGCGCAGGCCGAAGCCGTTCTTAAACATGCCGCCTTCGAACTCGATCGCATGACGCCCCACGCCGCCCGAGCCGATGGCGTTACCGGCAAGCTGATCGAGAACCGGCACGCCCGGCGCAATCGTTACCCGGTCGGTAAAACGCCAGGTATGATAGACAGAGATGTTCCAGCGCCCCCCGCGCGGCGGGCCGGGACGGCGCATACCGCCGCCGCCGGGCGCCCGTGATGCCGTCTGCCCGCGCGCCTCGCCGGACTGTGCAGCGCCCGCCCCGTTGTCCGCACGGCACATCCTCTCGCGCATCTGCGCCAGACGGGCCTGATCGATCTTGCCGTCTTCCCCGCGCAGCCGCTCGGCCATCCTTTCCGGCAGAGCGGCGAGATCGGGCGTTTCCCCGGTGCAGACCGCCTTGCGGATACGCGCGAACTGCTCTGGATCGAAGCGCGGCGCGGCCGATCCGTCCACCGAACAGGCCCGCGCGCGGAACTGGGCGAGCTTTTCCGGATCGGGCTTGCCATCGGGACCGGCGAGACGGCTGCGCAAGCGCTCGGGCAAAGTGGAAAGATCGGGTTCAGCGCCCGGCGTACAGAGCTGCTTGCGCACTGCCTCGAACCGTGAACGGCCCTCGCCCGGTCCGGCGCCATCCGGAGATCTGTTCTCAGGCCGCACGGGGGGCGGAGCGGCGGCCGGTTCGCGGCGGGAAGCGGGCGCACTGTCGCTGCCCAGGCTGCCCCACAAGTTGATGCCCCAGCGCAAGCTCGAACTCGATACCTCGTCATAAGTGACGGCGCGCCGGTCGATGGCGGTCAGGTTCCCGGCTCTGTCCCGCTCCACCCGGTCCTGAAAAGCCTGTTCGATCGCGGGCGTCAGCAACGGGAACGATTGGGTGACGTTGCTGGAACGGTTGCGGAAATATTCCGCGATAAGGCTCGAACGGCGGAAGAACGGCAGTTTCCATTGCGCGGACAGCTTGATGTCCCGCTGCTTTTCCTTGCGCAGGTTGGGATTGCCGCCCGTCGTCACTGTTACCAGCGCGGTTTCCGCCTTGTCGAAATCGTAGATCGCGACATTGTAGCTCTCCACCACCGGCGCGCCGAGTTGCGAGAGCGATGGCGCCGCTTCGTCGACGAGATAGCTCGCCTGGAAGGTCAGAGTGTCCGTGGGAGACCAGGTGAGGCCCGCGCTCCAGTCCTTTAAAGTGCCGAAGTCGGACAAGTGATCCAGCCCGCCGCTGAAGTTCAGCGAGATGTCCCCGACGGCACCGAGGAATTCGTCACTGGTGAGCGGCAGCGCCAGATTGAGCCCGCCCTGCACATCGCCGCGCCGCAAAGTGACAGCACCCAGCGTATTGCGGCTGTCATCGCTGCGGGTGCGGCTGAAATCGTACCCGGTCTTGACCGTAAGGCTGGCATCACCGGCGGGCATGCGGAACGGCTGGCCCGAAAGCGTAGCCAGGCTGGTCAGCGAAAGCGCCCGGTTCGTGGCGATATCCACGCCCGCTCCCGGCACGAACGGCAGCGCGCCGTCCAGCGCCAGGTCTCCCGCGGCCGCGGCATCCTCCAGCGCGGACGTATCGCGCCGCCGGTCTACCCGCGTGTTCGTATCGGTATAGCTGCCATCGCCCGTCACATTGAGCGTCCAGTCCCCCAGCATCGTGGAGAACCCGAGGCTGGCATCGAATTCGTCCGACACGATCCGCGAGGTCAGCGGATCGGGCAATGTGCGCAGAACGCTCTGGCCGCCATAGGTCAGCAGCGCCGTATCCAGCCCCGACCATGATGCCGACTGGGTATGGGTATAGCCGCCACTGGCCGTCAGCGAACCGCCCAGGCCGTTCTCGCCAAGGCCCTGCGTCATCGTGCCTTCGAGAGTGAACTTGTGATTGGACCCCTTCAGGCTGCGATAGCGGGCCGGATCGGGATCTCCGGCCACAAGCGGGGCGTCCGATTCGGCCTGCCTCACGTTCCGCTCGGCCTCGGTCAGCATCGTCGTCTCGTCGAGCTTGGCCGTCACGTTGTAGCGGCGCGGGCCGGAAATCTTGAACAGGCCGCTTTCCAGCTCGAAATTGTCATAGCCGCCGCGGTCCGGGCGGTTGTATTCGCCCGATGCCGTGGCGGCGGCGAACTGATCCTTGAGGATGATGTTCACCACCCGCTGGTTCGCCGGATAGCCGAACCGCAGCGCCACTTCCTCGGGCAGGACTTCCATCCGCCGGATGGCCTCGGGCGGGATATTGCGCATCTCGCGGAAACTGGTGATACGCTGCCCGTTCACGAGGATGACCGGGCGCCCGCTCCCGCGCCCGCGCCCGCTCGTCGTCTGCGGCGAGATCGCATCGAGCAGATCGGCTATGGAATTCGCGCCGTAGGAGGCGATATCCTCTTCCTCGAATACCTGTACCGGCTGTTGCGGCACATCGATCTGCCCCCGGATACGCGGGGACAGCACAAGGATTTCATTGCCATGGACCTCCAGCGGGTCCTTCGTCTCTTCATTCTTGATCAGCGGGGGATCCGCATCCTGCGCAAATGCACCGGCCGGAATACACAAACAGCTCGCAAGACTGAGCAAAGGGAGGGAACGCACCGCAAAGAATCTCCGCCAACATAGTCATGTCCCATCCCAGTCACGCTGATGCCGCCCCCCTTCGCAGCGGGCAAGCACGCGCTGCGTAACATTTTGTCGCAGTGTATCTTTCCCCGCGCTGAACCGCGAAGTCTTCCATTTTTGCCGCGCCGCAGCTAT
Organism: Novosphingobium beihaiense; assembly: GCF_022832375.1. Lineage (GTDB taxonomy): Bacteria > Pseudomonadota > Alphaproteobacteria > Sphingomonadales > Sphingomonadaceae > Novosphingobium > Novosphingobium beihaiensis. Next base: position 3,985 of record NZ_JALHLG010000027.1, on the reverse strand, counting down.
GTGGCGCCGCGATGACACCTCAGAACAACGGATATTGATCGCCAATGGCGAAAGAAGAACTCCTTGAGATGCGCGGCCGGGTGGTCGAACTCCTGCCCAACGCCATGTTCCGCGTAGAACTGGAAAACGGCCACGAAATCCTCGGCCACACCGCAGGCAAGATGCGCAAGAACCGCATCCGCGTGCTGGTGGGCGACGAGGTCCTCGTCGAGCTGACGCCCTATGACCTTACCAAGGGCCGTATCACTTACCGTTTCATGCCTGGCCGCGGTGGTCCCGGTCAGTACTGAGGCCCCTGCCGGGGAAGCCCTTGCAGGCAGCCCCGCCCTCCGGCTCATTCTGGCCTCGGCCAGCCCGCGCAGGCGCGAACTGATCGCACGCCTGGGTCTGACGCCGGACGCGATCCAGGCCGCCGACATCGACGAAACCCCGGCTCCGCGCGAAGAGCCGCGCGCTTATGCCCGGCGCATGGCCCGCGAAAAGGCGCTGGCCGTTCCCTCTGCCGATGCTTTCGTGCTGGCCGGAGACACGGTTGTCGCCTGCGGGCGCCGCATCCTGCCCAAGGCGGAAGACGAAGCCACCGCGCGCGCCTGCCTGGCCCTGCTTTCAGGCCGCCGCCACCGCGTGCTCTCCGCCATTGCCTTGCGCGCGCCAGACGGTTCGCTGCGCGAGCGCCTGTCCGAGACCGTAGTGCGCTTCAAGCCGCTCTCGCGCGAGGAAATCGACACGTACATCGCGGGCGGCGAGTGGGACGGCAAGGCGGGCGGATATGCCATCCAGGGCAGCGCCGAAGGCCTCATCGCATGGATTTCGGGCAGCCATTCCGGCGTTGTCGGCCTGCCCCTGTTCGAAACCCGCGCATTGCTGAAATCGGCAGGATTCGCGATTGGCTGAGTGGCTCGTCGAGGACGGGATCGGCGAAAGCCGCGCGATCCTGACCCACGGCGGCGAAGTGCTGGCGGCCCGCCTCGAATGGCCCGGACGGCTGACCGCCGGTGAAGTCGCCGACGCGGCGCTTATCGCCCGCAGAGCGGGATCGCCGCGCGGCACCGTGCGGTTCGCCTCGGGCGAAGAAGCGCTTGTGGACGGCCTTCCCGCTGCGGCCAGCGAAGGAGCCCCGGTCCGCGTGCAAGTCACCCGCGCCGCCATGGCGGAAACCGGCCGCTTCAAGCGCGCGCAGGCCCGGGCCTGTACCCTGCCGCCCTGCCCGGCGCCTTCCCTCGCAGAGGCCCTGCGAGCCAGCGGCCTTCCAGTGCGCATCGTCCGCCGCTTTCCGGACGATCCCTGGCCCGAACTGGTGAGCGAGGCGCTGGACGGCGTGATCGCTTTCGAAGGCGGAGCGCTCGTCGTTACGCCCACGCCCGCCATGACGCTGATCGACATCGATGGCACTCTGCCCCCTCCTGCGCTGGCCCTGGCCGCCATTCCGGCCATAGCCAGTGCCATCGGCCGGTTCGACCTCGCAGGCTCGATCGGTATCGATTTCCCCACGCTGGAGCGCAAGGACAGCCGCCGTGCCGTGGATGAGGCTCTGGCCTCCGCTCTGGACCACTGGCCCCACCAGCGCACCGCCATGAACGGTTTCGGCTTTGTGCAGCTTGTGGCCCGGCTGGAGCGCCCTTCGCTGCTGCAGCGTGTCCGCAGCGATCCTGCCGGTGCCGCCGCGCGCCTGCTGCTGCGGCAGGCGGAGGCCGTTGCCGAACCCGGCGTGCTGCTGCTCACCGCGCCTCCTGCCGTGCGCGCCGCGGTCCTGCCGCAATGGGAAGCCGGTCTTGCCCGGCGCACCGGCCGCACCCTGCAATGGCGCGAGGAACGCACCCTTGCACTCGGCGGCGGATTCGCGCAGGCCGTCGCCCCATGATTCCGTCCGAGAAGAAATGCCCCATCTGCGGCAAGCCCCGTAAGGCCGAATACGCGCCGTTCTGCTCGAAACGCTGCCGCGACCGCGATCTCCTGCAATGGCTGGGGGACGGTTATGCCCTGCCCGGCCCACCCACCTTTCCGGACATTCCACAGGACGATTGAAAATTCCTCTCGATTAGGGGGTTGCCAAGCCCGTCTCGCTTCGCCATAGGCCCGCAACCAACCGCTCGCCGGTCCCCACGGACCGCTGTTCGAAGCGATGCCCGGGTAGCTCAGTTGGTAGAGCACATGACTGAAAATCATGGTGTCGGCGGTTCGATTCCGTCCCCGGGCACCATCGCCCCCTCCGCAGGGGTCCGATGATGTCCATACAGGTCCACGAAAACAACGGTTTTCTGCGGTATTTCAAGAGCTGATTGGCCAGGATCGTCTCCTGCCGTCCGGTTGAATCCTGCCCCCTTGATGGTATCGAGCCCAATACCATCATGGCGCTCACGTTCGTTGCAATTAAGAACGCAAAATCAAGGGTTAAGCCCTACAAACTTGCCGACAGTGCAGGCCTGTATCTCCTCGTCATGCCCAACGGAGGTCGGCTGTGGCGCATGAACTACCGTTTCAACGGCAAGCAGAAGACATTGGCTTTCGGCTCATTCCCCGATGTCTCGCTTGCCCGGGCCAGAGAGAAGTGCATCGAAGCCCGGGAGACCCTTTCTGATGGTATCGACCCAGTGGAAGCTCGCAAGGAGCAGGAACGTACCATCAGGGCCAAGTCGGAAGAGACCTTCAAACGGATCGCCGAAGAATGGCTGGACCGCCTCGAGCTTGAAGGCCGCTCTCCTGCAACGATGACCAAGATGCGCTGGCTTCTGGACTTCACCTACCCTGGAATCGGGGATCGCCCGATCGCCGATCTCACTGCGCCGGAAATTCTCGAGGTGCTGAGAAAAGTCGAGGCGCGGGGCCGCTATGAGACTGCAAATCGCCTTCGTGGTACCATGGGTACAATTTTCCGCTTCGCGATCGCCACCGGTCGCGCCCAGCGGGATATAACCTTCGACCTCAGGGGCGCGCTCATCACGCCCAAGACGAAACATCATGCCGCTATACTGGAACCTAAAGCACTGGGAGCACTCCTGCGGGCAGTAGAGGGCCATGACGGTCAACCCGTGGTAACAATCGCTCTTCGCATGACGCCCCATGTTTTTGTGCGGCCGGGCGAATTACGTACCGCTGAGTGGTCGGAATTCGACATCACAGATCGGGTCTGGACGATCCCGGCCGAGAAGACGAAGATGCGCAGGGTTCACAAGGTGCCTCTCTCAAAACAGGTTCTCGGATTTCTGGAGGAACTGCGTCCTCTCAGCGGAGACGGCCAGTTTTTGTTTCCCAGCGTTCGCTCCCCTTCCCGCTCAATCACAGACAACACGTTGAACGCGGCACTCAGAAGGCTGGGCTATTCCAAGGACGAAGTCACTGCACACGGCTTCCGGGCCACGGCGAGCACGCTCTTGAATGAAATGGGAAAATGGCATCCAGATGCTATCGAAAGGCAGCTTGCCCACGTCGAAAGCAACGAAGTTTGCAGGGCCTATGCACGAGGTGATCATTGGGCCGAGCGCAAGAAGATGATGCAATTCTGGTCCGACTATCTCGACTCGCTGCGAACAGGGGCAAAAGTGTTAAAAGGCAACTTCAGGAAAACATGAAGTTTTCCCTCGCGAATACCTCATCACAAGACCAAATACGTCAGTTCGGGATTTGATAGCTGGAAGTCACTTGGACCGATTGCTATCCGGTAGGCGTCTCCGCGCTGTGGACTAAAAGCGACCGAGTGCCGTCGCGCAGAGACAACCCTGCGGCTTGGCTGAATTGCTCGCCTTAGCCTTTCACCGCGTGGAACGTCACAGAGGCTGAACGCCAGGCTGGGGCGTTCTGCCGTTTCACGAAAAATGATGGTGCCCCCTTCACCGCCAGAGTGCCATTTCCAGCTTTAATTCGTCGCGTCTAAAGGGAGGCATCCGACCACCCGCCTCCCTACGCAAAGCCCGCCTGCAGATCGCAACCAGAGGACAATGCACCTGTCCGGCGTCAGCGCCCATGGCACAGATTAGGGGTTGAGATT
>NZ_JALHLG010000026.1 GCF_022832375.1 Novosphingobium beihaiense | reverse complement strand
CACTTCCAAGGATAAACGAAGGGGGCGCCCACAGGGCGCCCCCTTCTTTGTGCGTTCCGCACAAGGCTGCAGCGCCTCTTCCCTGTCAGTCCTCAAAGCACAAAAGCTGGACTTCACCGCCCGATGGCATATGCGGGCCTGGCGAAGGTAACGTGTTCGATTGTTAGCGCCTGTCAATCCGCCACGGCTGCTGATAAGGGGCTGAGCCTTCGATCGCTCGAAACCGGAGATCAGCCCCCCAATGGACGATACGCTGCGCCGCGCCGCACTGGACTACCACCGCCTGCCCACCCCCGGTAAGGTCACCATCGAGCCGACCAAGCGCATGATCAACCAGCGCGACCTGGCGCTGGCCTATTCGCCCGGCGTCGCGGCCCCTTGTGAGGAAATCGCGGCCGATCCCGGCAAGGCGATGGACTACACCGCGCGCGGCAATCTGGTGGCCGTCATCTCCAACGGCACCGCCGTCCTCGGCCTCGGCGCAATCGGTGCACTGGCATCGAAGCCGGTGATGGAAGGCAAGGGCGTGCTGTTCAAGAAGTTCGCCGATATCGACGTGTTCGATATCGAAGTGGACACCACCGATCCCGAAAAGTTCGTCGAAGCCGTGGCGCTGCTGGAACCCACGTTCGGCGGTATCAACCTTGAAGACATCAAGGCGCCCGAATGCTTCGCGATCGAGGCGGCTCTACGCGAGCGGATGAGCATCCCGGTGTTCCATGACGATCAGCATGGCACCGCGATCGTGGTGGCAGCGGCGGTGCGCAACGCGCTGGTGCTGCAAGGCAAAACGCTGGCGGAAGCCAAGCTCGTCACCTCCGGCGCGGGCGCGGCGGCGCTGGCCTGCGTCGATCTGCTGGTGGCGATGGGCCTTCCGGCCGAAAACGTCACGCTGACCGACAAGGACGGCGTGATCCACGCCGGGCGCGAAGGCATGCTGCCCAACATGGCCCGCTATGCCCGCAACACCAATGCGCGCACGCTCCCCGACGTGCTGCCCGGCGCCAATGTCTTCCTCGGCCTCTCGGCGCCCGGGGTGCTCAAACCGGAATGGCTGCCGCTGCTGGCCGAAAATCCGCTGATCTTCGCTCTCGCCAATCCCGAGCCGGAGATTCTGCCGGACGTCGCACGCGAAGCACGCCCCGATGCCATCATCGCCACGGGCCGTTCGGACTTTCCGAACCAGGTCAATAACGTGCTGTGCTTTCCCTATATCTTTCGCGGTGCGCTGGACGTGGGGGCGACGGCCATCAACGAGCCAATGAAAATGGCCGCCGCAGAAGCGATCGCCTCGCTCGCGCGGCTGCCCGCGCATGAAAGCGTCTCCCAGGCCTATGGCGGGCGCAAGCTGGTGTTCGGCCCGGAATATATCATTCCCACGCCTTTCGATCCGCGCCTGATCGCCGAGATCGCGCCCGCCGTCGCCAAGGCGGCGATGGAGACCGGCGTCGCCACCCGCCCGGTCGATATCGAGACCTACCGGCGCGCGCTGGCCCAGAAGAACACCCGCTCGGCCCAGGTCATGCTCCCCGTCTTCGAAGGCGCGCGCGGCACCCGCACCCGCATCGCCTATGGCGAAGGCGAGGACGAGCGCGTGCTGCGGGCGATCCAGGATGCGCTCGACGACGGGATCGTCAGCCCGGTGATCGTCGCCCGCCGCCGCATCCTCGAAGAGCGCTTGCCCGCGCTAGGCTTGCGCTTCGAGCTGGACCGGGATGTCGAAGTGATCGATCCGGAAACCGACGAAGCGCTGATGAGCGAACTCGTCGAGGCCTATCGCACCGCCGCAGGGCGCAAGGGTGTGCCTGCCCCCGAAGCGATCCGCCATGTCCACCGCCGCCCCACCGTTACGGCTGCCATGCTGCTGCGCACCGGCCGCGTCGATGCCGCTCTGGTGGGCGGCAATTCGGAGTACTGGGGCCAGGTCAAGCATGTGCTGCGGATCATCGAACGCGAACCGGGTGCACAGCGGGTCTATGCGCTTTCGGGGCTGATCCTGGATGCTGGCGCGCTGTTCATCACCGATAGCCACATGGTCACGGAACCGACACCGGAGCAAGTCGCCGAAATGACCTTGCTGGCCAGCGAGGAACTGCGCCACTTCGGCCTCGATCCGCGTGTGGCGCTGCTGTCGCATTCGAACTTCGGTGCATCGCACAGCCCCAGCGCGCGCAAGATGCGTGCGGCCCTCGCGATCCTGCGCGAAGCGGCTCCCGATCTTGCCGTCGATGGCGAAATGCATGCCGATGCCGCGCTGTCGCAGCCGCTGCGCGAGCGGCTGGTTTCCGATGGACGGTTCGAAGGATCGGCCAACCTTCTGGTCATGCCCAACCTCGATGCCGCGAACATTACGCTGACCGCCCTGAGCGCCTCGTCGAGCACGGCCACGGTGGGCCCCATGCTGATGGGCCTGTCGCAGCCGATCCACGTGCTGACGCCAAGCGCGACTTCACGCACGATCCTCAACCTCACCGCCATCGCCGCCTCGGAAGTGCTGACGAAAGCCTGACCGGGCGGCGGCTTCCCCCGGTCACACTCCGGGGAGCGGCTGCTCCGCGATTCCCCATCCCTGCAAACCGCCGTCCGCCGCCCGCTCGATCAGGGCATCTGCATCCCCGATCGAGAAGGCGCTGGCTGCAGAGAGCCCGGGCAGTTCCTCCCATGTGACCGGCACCGCAACGGGCGCGCCGGGACGGGCCCGGGCGGAATAGGGCACGACGGCCGTGGCCCCGCGCTGGTTTCGCAGCCAGTCGATGAAGATCTTCCCCTTGCGCTTGGCTTTGGCCATCACCGCCACGAACCGCTCCGGCTCGGCCTGGCTCAGGCTTTCGGCGAGATCCCTTGCAAAAGCGCCGTGCTCATCCCAGCCATGCCCGCGCTGCAAGGGAACGATAACGTGGATACCCTTTCCCCCGGTCAGCATGGGAAAGCTGGCAAGCCCCTTCTCTGCCAGCCGTGCACGCACATCCGCCGCAGCGTGCCTGACCTCCTCAAAGTCCAGCCCCTCGTCCGGATCGAGATCGAAGATCATCCGGTCCGGCTGTTCGATAGTGTCTTCGTGGCAGGCCCACGCATGAAACTCGATCGTGCCCATCTGCACGCAATCGAGCAGCCCTGCCCCGCTGTCGAGATAGAGATAGGGTTTGAGTTCCCCTGCCTTTTCGCGAATGGAGACTTGATGCACATGCGCGCCAAGGCCGCCGGTATCGTGTTTCTGGAAGAAGCACTTTCCTGCCCGCCCCTGAGGACAGCGCACCAGGCTGACCGGGCGGCGGGCCAAATGCTCCAGCATCAGCGGCGCGATTCGCATGTAATAGTTCGCGAGATCGCCCTTGGTCTGGCCAGTTCCGGGAAACACCACACGATCGGCATGCGTGATCGAGACCCGGCCGTTTTCCCCTGTTTGAACTGTCTGCGTTTCCTCTTTCCGCTTGTTCAAGGGCTGCTCTCCCTTTCGAGTCCCGGACCACCGCGGCATCGTCCGTCCTGTCCCTGCACGGGTCAATTCCCTGTCCGGCTCGTGCTGCCCCGCATAGTACTGGACGAAACACGCTCCCCTACCTATATACCAGCTGGTATGAAATGTTCGGATACTGCAACCAAGGCTCGTGGCCGTCCCCGGGAGTTCGATCCGGATAAGGCCCTGGCAAGCGCACTGCGCGTGTTCTGGCAGCACGGCTACGAAGGCGCCTCCATGGCGGAGCTGACTGAAGCGATGGGCATTACCAAGCCCAGCCTCTATGCCTGCTTCGGCAACAAGGAAGCCCTCTTCAAGAAAGCCCTCGACCTCTACGAGCAGGAAAAGCTTTCCTACGTCAAGGCTGCACTCGAAGCGCCCACGGCAAAGGGCGTGGCCAAGCGCCTGCTGAACGGGGCGCTTGATACGCATTGCGGCTCCACCGATCCGCAAGGATGCCTTGGCGTTATCAGCATGGTGGCCTGCACATCCGAAGCCCCCTCCCTTCGCGAGCATGTCATTGCCCGCCGTGTTTCGTCCGAAATGGCGATCGTCGAGCGGCTGGAACGTGCCAAAGCCGATGGCGACCTGCCCGAAAGCGTGGATCCGAAAGCGCTGGCCCAGTGCCTGACGACAGTCCTGCAAGGCCTGGCCGTCAAGACTCAGGCAGGCGCCAGCCGCGAAGACCTGCAGAACGTGGTCGATACCTTTCTGGCGCTCTGGCCCGGCCGCTGATCCCGCACAGCACGAACGCATTTTGAAAAATCTGCGTTCACCTGCGGTTCACCTCTTGAAAACACTCCCGGCGGCCTAAATTACCGCATGGTACAAAAAGGCGCTTGACGCGATACCGCATCGCAATATATATACCGTACTGTACAGTATGGAGTTGAGCCACTCGACTCGCCGGACAACGGCAAGACTGGTGACTGAATTCTATCCGCCGGCTCCAACCGGCTAACAATTGACGCCTTCCGTCCATGCGGGAGGCGTCTGACAATATGACTGCAATCAGCCGCACTCGGGCATCGGCTTCGGCGTACCCGGGCGGCGATAGAGACTTGTTTTCCAGTGCTCCTTGCACTGGAAAAAGCTTGGCGCGCACCCCGCACCCCCACCCCACCCCGCCCCGGGGTGCGCGCCGGGCACCCTCCGGGAGCTCAAAATATGGCCTTCATCGATTTCCACGATGCGGCGCCCTGTGCGCTGCCTAATTCAACCGCCGCTCTATCGGCAGAGATCCAGACCACCGGCGCTGTCAGCATGCTCACAGTGCTGGAACACCGCGTCATCGAACTCGCCCGGGAAGACGGCCTTGAAACGCTTGTGCCCCCACGCAAGCGCGGCTGGCTCGCCCGGCTGATCTTCGGGCCGGAACCGGCATCCTCGATGCTCGCCAACGAACGGCTGGAGGCTCTGCGCAGGCTGGCCGTCCATGCCTGGCATCACGGTTACCAGCTCCCCGCTTCCGCCCTCAAGGAAGCCCAGACATCCGGTTTCAACGAAGATGAAATCGGCGCCGTTATCGATACCATCGGGCGCGCCCGCCCCCCATTTCAAAGGCTTACCCCGTGAATTTCCCTGCAAAAATCGAAACGCAGGCGCAGGACGCGCCTGAGGCCACCGCCAAACGCCGCTGGCCCTTCGGCATGCGCACGACGGCTGTCGGCGCCATTGCCCTTGTCCTGGTGGCAGGGGCCGGCTGGGCCCTGCTCGATCAGGACAACACGGCGGCCGCGATGCCGCCGCTGCCGTCCGTTCAGGCCGCCCATCCGCTGGTGCGCGACGTGACCGAGTGGGACGACTACATCGGCCGTTTCGCCCCCAGCAAGACCGTGGAGGTACGCCCCCGGGTCTCGGGCGCGATCACCCGGATCTACTTCCGCGATGGCGATACCGTCCGCAAGGGCCAGCCGCTGTTCCAGGTCGACCCGCGCCCCTACCGCGCAGCGCTGGCCGGAGCCCAGGCCGACGTCGCCTCGGCGCAAAGCGCGCTGGCGCTGGCGAAGTCCGACTATGACCGCGTGGCCGGTCTGACCGGTGACGAGGCCGTGGCCGCGAGCGAGATCGATCAGCTGCGCACCCGCGTCCGCTCGGCCACTGCCGCGCTGGCCGCCGCGCAGGCCCGCCGCCGCGAACGTGCGCTCGACATGGAGTTCACCACCGTGCGCGCGCCGATCTCGGGCAAGATCTCGGACCGCCGCGTCGATGCGGGCAACCTCGTTTCGGGCGACAACAACGCCAATGCGACGCTGCTGACGACGATCAACGCGGTGAATCCGATCTACTTTACTTTCGATGCCTCCGAAGCCCTGTTCCTCAAGACCCAGCGCGACCGGGCGGAAAGCAAGACTCCCGCCGCCGTGCAGGTGCGCCTCCAGGACGAGGCGGACTATCGCTGGAAGGGCAAGCTGGACTTCACCGACAACGGCCTCGACCCCCGCTCCGGCACGATCCGCGTGCGCGCCGTGCTCGCCAATCCCGACGGCTTCCTGACGCCGGGCATGTTCGGCAACATGCGCCTGGCTGACAGCGGCACCGTCAAGGCCATGCTGGTGCCCGACGATGCGATCCAGTCCGATCAGGCGCGCAAGATCGTGCTGACGGTCGGCAAGGACGGCATGGTCGCGGCCAAGCCGGTGGAGCTGGGCCCGATGATCGGCGGTCTGCGCGTGATCCGCGCCGGGCTGACGGCAAAGGACCGGGTGGTGATCTCCAACTATCAGGCCGCCGTCGCCGGGTCCAAGGTGGCCACGCGGCGCGGCCAGATCATCGCCGATCCGCACGCCGCTCCGGCACCCACAGGGCCTTCCGAGCCGGTAGCCGCGCAAGCGACCCTGGCCAACTGATCCACCCGTAACGAGGGCGCCCTCCCCCGGCCGCGCTCTCCAACAGGGGCACATACCCATGCGATTTTCCCGGTTCTTCATCGACCGGCCGATTTTCGCGGGCGTCATCGCGGTGGTCATCACCGTGGTGGGCGCGCTCGCTTTCTTCGGCCTTCCCGTCACTCAGTATCCCGACATCGTCCCGCCGACGGTGACGGTGACTGCACAATACCCCGGCGCCTCCGCCGAGACCGTGGCCGACACTGTCGCCGCGCCGATCGAGCAGGAGATCAACGGCGTCGACAACATGATCTACATGGACTCGCAGTCCACCGGCGACGGCAAGGTGACGATCACCGTCACCTTCAAGATCGGCACCGATCTCGATGAGGCGCAGGTCCTTGTGCAAAACCGGGTGGCCGTGGCCACACCGCGCCTGCCCGAGGAAGTGCAGCGCTTCGGCATCGTCACGCGCAAGTCCTCGCCGGACTTCCTGATGGTGGTGAACCTGCAATCGCCCGACGGCACGTTCGACCGCGATTACATCTCGAACTATGCCCTGACGCAAGTGAAGGACAAGCTGGCCCGCCTCGATGGCGTGGGCGATGTGCGTCTGTTCGGCGCGCGCGACTATGGCATGCGGATCTGGATCGATCCGGGCAAGGCCGCCGCGCTGGACCTGACGGCGGGCGAAATCGTCTCCGCCCTGCGCGCGCAGAACGTACAGGTCTCCGCAGGCGCGCTGGGCCAGCCGCCTTACGATCAGGGCAATGCCTATCAGGTCAGCGTCGAACTGCAGGGCCGCCTCAAAACCCCCGAACAGTTCGCCAATGTCGTGATCCGCACCGATCCCGACGGCCGCCAGATCCGCGTGCGCGATGTCGCCCGCGTGGAACTGGGCGCGCAGGACTATGGCACCAACACCTATCTTTCGGGCAAGCCCACCGTGGTCATCGCGGTGCTGCAACGCCCGGGTTCCAACGCGCTCGATGCCGCGCAGGCCGTCCGCGATCAGATGGACGAACTGGCCAAGTCCTTCCCGCACGGGCTTGAATATTCGGTGATCTACAACCCCACCGAATTCATCGGCCAGTCGATCGACGCCGTGTACCACACGCTGTTCGAGGCGGTAGTGCTGGTCGTGCTCGTCATCCTTGTGTTCCTGCAGAACTGGCGCGCGGCGATCATTCCGATCATCGCCATTCCGGTCTCGCTGGTCGGCACGGCAGTGATGCTGGCAGCGCTCGGCTATTCGCTCAACAACCTCTCGCTGTTCGGGCTGGTTCTGGCGATCGGCATCGTCGTCGACGACGCCATCGTCGTGGTCGAGAACGTCGAACGCTATATCGAGCACGGGATGAAACCCATCGAGGCGGCCCGCCGTTCGATGGACGAAGTCTCGGGCGCGCTGGTGGCCATCGTGCTGGTGCTCTGCGCCGTGTTCGTGCCTACGCTGTTCATCTCGGGCATCTCGGGCCAGTTCTACAAGCAGTTCGCCGTCACCATCTCGACCGCGACGGTGATCTCGCTGCTGCTCTCGCTCACGCTCTCGCCCGCGCTGGCGGCGATCCTGCTGCGCGAGCGGCACCGGCTTCCCGCCGATGCGCCGCGCTGGAAACGGGGGCTGCAGACCGCCGCCGACCGTTTCAACCACGGCTTCGAGCGGATGAGCGAGGCCTATGCCCGGCTGACCCACAAGCTCGTCCTGCGGCCGCTGCGGATGATGGCGACCTATTGCGCCCTCATTCTGGCAACGCTGGGCCTGTTCTGGGCGACCCCGGCCGGCTTCGTGCCGCAGCAGGATCAGGGCTACTTCCTGGCCGCGATCTTCCTGCCGCCGGGCTCCTCGCTCTCGCGCACGGACGATGCCATGCAGGACATCGCCAAGCGCATCCTGCCGATCAAGGGGCTGCGCGGTGCAGTGATGTTCGCGGGCTTCCACGGTCCCTCGCGCACGCAGGCGCCTGATGCCGCCGCGATCTACTTCCCGTTCAAGACGTTCGAGGAACGCAAGAAGCTGGGCGTGACCTACAAAGGCATCATGCAGCAGGCGCAGGCCGCGGTGCAGGGCTTCGACAAGGGCCAGGTGATCCTGCTGCCCCCGCCGACCATCAACGGCATCGTCCCTCCGGGCGGTTACCGCATGATCGTGGAGGACAAGGAAGGCCGCGGCTATGGCGAACTGGCCAAGGCGGTCGGGCCGCTGCTCGGCAAGGCCAACCAGTCGCCCGAACTGCAGCAGGTCTATACCCTGTTCAACATGGCGACGCCGCGCGTCTATGCCGATGTGGACCGGCGCAAGGCTGATCTTCTGGGCGTGCCGCCGCAGCGGATCTTCGAAGCGCTGCAGGTCTATCTGGGCTCCGCGTTCATCAACGACTTCAACCTGCTCGGCCGCACCTATCGCGTCACCGCACAGGCGGATGCGCCCTATCGCGGCACGACGGCGGATATCGCCAACCTGAAGACCCGCTCGGACTCCGGCGCGATGGTGCCGATCGGTTCGGTCGCCACCTTCAAGGACAAGACCGGCCCCTACCGCGTCGTGCGCTACAACCTGCAGCGCGCCATCGAAGTGGATGGCAGCGTGGCGCCGGGCTATTCGACCGGTCAGGCCCTCTCGACGATGGAACGTATCGCCGACGAGACCCTGCCCTCGGGCTATGGCCACGAATGGACGGGTATTGCCTATCAGCAGACCACTGCGGGTAATACCGCGGGTATCGTGTTCGGCATGGCCGTGCTCTTCGTGTTCCTCGTGCTGGCGGCCCAGTATGAGAGCCTGACGCTACCGCTGGCGATCGTGCTGATCGTGCCGATGTGCCTGTTCGCGGCCATGCTGGGCGTGAACCTGCGGGGGATGGACAACAATATCCTCACCCAGATCGGCCTTGTCGTGCTGATCGCGCTGGCGGCCAAGAACGCGATCCTTGTGGTCGAGTTCGCCAAGCAGGCCGAAGAGGAACGCGGGCTGTCCCCGGTGGAAGCCGCCGTCGATGCCGCTCGCACCCGTCTGCGGCCGATCCTGATGACCAGCTTTGCGTTCATCCTGGGCGTGGTGCCGCTGGTGATCGCCGACGGCGCCGGCGCCGAACTGCGGCAGGCGCTGGGCACGGCGGTGTTCTTCGGGATGGCCGGCGTGACCGCGTTCGGCCTGCTGTTCACGCCGACCTTCTACGTGGTGTGCCGCCATCTGGCGGCCCGCTTCCCCGGAAGGCCGCGCCGCCCCGAGCATCATAGCACCGCGCTGGAACCGGCGGAATGAAAGGAACCCTTGCAATGAAGACGCGCAACCTTGCCGCGGCGCTGCTGGCTTCGGTCAGCCTCGCGGCCTGCGCTGCCGGTCCCGACTATGTCGCGCCGGTGGCGCCCCCCGCCGCCGAGGCGCCGTTCGTCGGCGCCCAGTCCCCGGAAGTCACCGCCACCGCGCCCAATGACACCTGGTGGCGCCTCTATGACGATCCCGTGCTCAACGGCCTTGTGCAGGATGCGCTGGCGGCCAACACCGATGTCCGCGTGGCCGTGGCGCGCATCGCAAGAGCGCGCGCCAACTTGCGCGGATCGCGCTCGGACGCGCTGCCGCAGACCGCGCTCAACGGCACCGGCACGTATGGCCGCGTGCCCGAGAGTCAGGTGCTGCCCGGCATCGACCGCGAACGGCGCACCGTGGATGGCGAATTCGCCGTCAGCTATGAGTTGGACCTGTTCGGCCGCGTCCGGCGCGGGATCGAAGCCTCGCGCGCGGACTATGCCGCCGCGCAGGAAGATGCCGATGCTGTGCGCGTCACCGTGGTCGCCGATACCGTGCGTGCTTATGTCGATGCCACTAGCGCGGCCGAGCAACTGGCCGTCGCACGGCACACGGTGGACCTGCTCGACCGTTCGGTGCGGATCACGCAGGCCCGTTTCGAACACGGGCTCAACCAGAAGCTGGACGTGATCCGCGTCACCCAGCTTCGCGAGCAGCAGGCGGCGGCGATCCCCACGCTGCAGGCGACGCGCGATGCTGCGCTGTTTCGCCTGGCCACGCTGACGGGCCGCACGCCGCAGGATCTTCCCGCGCAGGTGCGCGAGCGGACCACCACGCCCGATGTCGGCCAGCCGATCCCCGTCGGCGACGGTCGCACGCTGCTGGCGCGCCGCCCCGACGTGAAGGCCGCCGAACGCCGCCTTGCCGCCGATACCGCGCGGATCGGCGTGGCGACGGCCGATCTCTATCCGAAGATCACGCTGGGCGCGTCGGTCGGCACGACAGCCCTGGGCGATACCAGCGTGTTCGGCGCGGGGCCCTTGCGCTGGCTGGTCGGGCCGCTGATCTCCTGGGCCTTCCCCAATCAGGAAGCGATCCGCGCCCGCATTGGCGGGGCCAAAGCGGACGCGCAGGCCGATCTCGCCACGTTCGACGGCACCGTGCTGCGCGCGCTGGAGGAAACCGAGACGGCGCTCTCCGCCTATCGCAACGCGCTGCTGCGCAAGGACCGTCTTGCTTCCGCGCGCGATGCAGCGACCCGGGCCGCAAACGTCAGCCTCGCCCGTCAGCGCCGGGGCCAGATCGACGCTCTCAACGTGCTCGATGCCCAGCGCACGCAGGCGCAGTCGGACGCCGACTATGCGCAGGCGACGCGTGACGTGGCCTTTGCGCAAGTGAACCTGTTCCGCGCGCTGGGCGGCAACTGGCAGAACGAGCAGGTCGCTGCCGCCGAGCCAGAAGGCACAGTCAGGTAACGGTAAAGCCGCCGTCCACGGCAAGGACCTGATTGGTCACCAGCCGCGCCATCGGCGTGGCGAAATAGAGCACCGCCGATCCCACATCGCGCGGTGTGCAAGGCCCCAGCGGCGGCTTGCGATTGCCCGGGCCGATCGGCGGCGGACCTTCCGCCCCGATCGCGCCCGGCGTGCCCACGCCGCCGGGCAGCACGGTATTCACAGTGATGCCATGCCCGGCCAGTTCAAAGGCCGCACTGGTGGTAAGCGCCGCCAGCGCGCCCTTGCTGGCCATATAGGCCGCCAGCCCCTGCACGAACTGCCCCACAAGGCCGCAGGAGGCGCAATTGACGATGCGCCCGCCCTCGCCTTTCGCGATCATCGCCTGCGCCACTTCGCGGATCATCAGGAACGGCGCGCGGGCATTCACATCGTTGATCCGCTGCCAGTGCTCAGCCGTGCCGTCCAGCAGCAGTTCGCGGTGCTGCAGTCCCGCATTGTTGACCAGCAGCCACGGCGCCCCATGACGCACCACCGCTTCCGCGCAGGCCCCCACGATAGAGGCTTCATCGGCAAGATCCACAGCCACGAAATCCGCGGCGGCCCCGGCTTCGATCTGCCTGCGGGCACCGGCCTCATCACGGTCGGCAATCACCACCGTGGCCCCGGCTTCGGTGAGCATTTCGCAAATGCCCGCACCGATGCCGCTGGCCCCGCCGGTAACGAGCGCCACGCGCCCGGACAGATCAAATGGTCCGCTCATCCCCTGCTCTCCCTTTCAGGCGGACAGGGGATGTTTCTCGCCCTCAGTCCCCCGTGATCGGCAGCCAGACGGCACTGGCTGCATCGCCACCATAATGCACCGTTTCGGTCGCCTTCACATAGTCCTTGGGCATCGCATCCATGATCGATGGCACCCAGCTCTGCGGGTTGCGGTCATAGAGCGGGAACAGGCTCGACTGCACCTGCACCATGATCCTGTGCCCCGGCAGGAACACGTGATCGACATTGGGCAGCGACCACTTGAAGGCATAGGTCTTGCCCGGCTCCAGCGGCGCCGGGGTAGCGAAGCCGTGGACGTAGCGCCCCCGGAAGATCTCGATCCCCATCGGCAGTTCGTATCCCGCCATCACCGGATTGGCCGAGTTCTCCTCTGGATAGACGTCGATCAGCTTCACCACGAAGTCGCTGTCCTGCCCGGTAGTGGAGGCATGAAGATCCACCTTCGGCGCACCCTTGATATGCACCGGCTTGCTGAGCACGCCGGTGGAATACGTCATCACGTCGGGCCGCCCGTCGACGAAGCGCTGGTCATGCACCAGCCACTCTTTCCACTCATTGCCTTCCATGTGGATCGGGCGCGGCAGCATCGGCACCGGCTTGGCCGGGTCGGACACATAGCTGTCGCTGCCCGCGTCCGGCTTAGTGAAGGACAGCGAGGCCTTGGCGCCGAGGTAAAGCGGCGTGTAGGTGCCGTCGGGCCACTTCTGCGAAACTTCCCAGCGGTCGGCGCCCGTCGCGTAAGTAATTACCGGCGGCGTGTCGCACTTGGGCGCCTGGGTCTTCAGGTGGCAATCGAGGAACGGCAGTTCATAGCGCTCGCGGAACTGCTTGGCGGTATCGCCCGCGAACTGGAGCGGCCCCAATGAGCGCCCCACATAGTTCACGCCCGAATGGCGCCAGGGGCCGATGGCCAGGCTGACCATATCGTTATTGACGTCCTTGGGCTCCAGCGCCTGATAGACGGCGGGCGCGCCATAGCTGTCTTCCTGATCCCACTCGCCGACAAGCAGCAGCATCGGCACCGTCAGCGGGCGCTTGGCAAGCTGCTTGTCGACCGCCTGCCCCTGCCACCAGGCATCGTAAGTGGGATGTTCCAGCACCTTGCGGATCGCGGGCATTTTCAGCAGGCCATAGGCCTTGGCATATTCGATAGCCGAACCGGCGTTCAGATAGGCGGTATATTCATCGCCTGTGCCTTTGGGCACTGCGCCGCCGCCCTGCTTCACCGTCTGGCTGAGATCGTAATCGAACCCGAAAGTACGGTAGGCGCCGTTGTGGAACCAGTCGTCCCCGATCCAGCCATCGACCATCGGGCTCTGCGGGATCGTCGCCTTGAGCGCCGGGTTCGGATCGACCGTACCCATCAGCGCGGTAAAGCCTTCGTAAGACGAGCCGATCATGCCCACGTTACCATTGCTTTCCGGCACGTGCTTCACCAACCAGGCGATAGTGTCATAAGTATCGGTCGCGTGATCGGTCCGGGTGTGGTTGAGGGCCCCGCGCAGCGGCCGGTTCATCACATATTCGCCTTCGGACCCGTGCTGCCCGCGAATGTCCTGAAAGACGCGGATATAGCCGTTATCGACGAAGATCTGATCCGAATAGCGGACGACTTCGTCGATGTCCTGGCTCCGATTCCGGCTGGTCGCCGCTTCCGCGTCGTAAGGCGTGCGCGTCAACAGCATCGGCGCGTCTTTCAGCCCCTTGCGGAAGATGATGACGGTGTGCAGCTTCACGCCATCCCGCATCGGAATATCGACGACACGGCGCACGAAATTGGCCTGCGGACGGACCCAGTCGTAGCTCTCGACCAGTTCGTTCATCATCGTGTCAGTGGGCGCCGCGGCGTGGATCGCTGCGGTGGTGGAAAGGGCGAGAACAAGGCTCGCTGCGATCAGGGGGTGTTTCATGCGCCATGGTTGGAGCGCCCTTGCCGCAGGGTCAAGCCGGAAGCGTAAGGTTTCCCTTCGCCGTCCATGATTTAGGCCCTGCCACAAGGCCTGCTCCGGGAAAAACCCGGATGGTTAACGCAGCCCTAATTCTCAACCCTCCGCGCGAACGCATCAAGGTTCGGTCTCGCAGGACAGTGAACATGACAATTATCGGCACGAACATCACCGCCATGCGCGCGGCCATGGCCGCGAATTCAGCAGATGCCGCCCAGCAAAAGGCCATGGAGCGGCTTTCCACCGGCAAGCGCATCAACAGCGCCGCCGACGATGCGGCCGGTCTTGCCATTTCCACCAGCATGACATCGCAGATCAACGGCCTGTCGGTTTCGATGCGCAATATTTCCGATGGCCTCTCCATGCTGCAGACCGCGGACGGTGCGCTTGGCGAAGTGACCAACATCCTCCAGCGTATGCGCGAGCTTACCGTGCAGGCAGCGAGCGGGACATATTCAACCAGTGACCGCGCCGCGCTGCAAATCGAGATGGATCACTCGGTCCAGCAGGTCAATTCGATCCTGGGCAACAGCGATTTCAACGGGAATGCGCTGTTTTCGGATACAAGCAACGGGCATACGGCCGACAGCAATTACTACTACGTCCCCGGTAACTATTACGAGGACGAGGAAACCCGCCGCATAAACGGCGGACGTTCGTTTCAAGGCCCATACCAGACCGGTAACGCAGACTTCGAAATCCAGAGCGGTGCGGACTCGGGCGATGTCGTCGAAACGTCGCTGGACACACTCTACAGCAAGAGCGACAATTTCGCCTATCTCGGAAAGGACATGGGCTTTTCCAGCGGAAATACACGATTTGTGGGAATATCCAATATCGATCTAACAGCCGCAAACAGCGTGGACGTCAGATTTATTCCAGACCCGGGACACTCCCAGAATATAGACCCTTCCAACTACCTTTCCTATTCGCCAACGGGCAGCAGAAGCTACAATTTCAAGAGCCAGTTCACGGACAGCAACAGCTATGGAAACACATATGCGCCGCTGAAAGTGAACGCGAACGATGGCATCGCTGTCCTCGACGCGGCGCTGCAGCAGGTCACCGCCGTCCGGGCGGATATCGGCGCAGCCAGCAGCCGCCTGACGTCGGAAATGAATGTCGCCCAGTCCCAGATGACCAACCTGACCGAGGCGCGCTCGCAGATCGAGGATGCGGACTATTCGGAGGAGTCAGTCCGGCTCGCCAAGAGCCAAATCCTGGCGCAGGCCTCATCCGCGATGATTTCGCATGCCAACATGAACGCGAAGAACGTACTCGATCTGCTCAAGTAATCTTGAAGGCGCCCGGTTCCCCATGAGCAAGGGGCGCGGAAGCCATAAGCCTCCGCGCCCCTTGTTTCATTGCCGGAACCGAAATCAGGCGGCCTGCTTGTGCCGCTCGTTCGCTTCGAGGTTGAGCAGGTCCGCCATCTCGAAGGCCAGCTCGATCGACTGCGCACCATTGAGACGCGGATCGCAATGGGTGTGGTAGCGGTCGGCCAGTGCCTCGTCGGTGATGGCGATGGCGCCGCCGGTGCATTCGGTCACGTCCTGCCCGGTCATCTCGATGTGGATGCCGCCCGCGTGAGTGCCTTCGGCGCGGTGGACCGCGAAGAAGCCGCGCACTTCGGAGAGGATGCGGTCGAACGGACGGGTCTTGAGGCCGGAGTCGGTCTTGATCACATTGCCGTGCATCGGATCACACGACCACACCACCGGATGCCCTTCCGCCTTCACCGCGCGCACCAGCTTGGGCAGCCCGGCTTCGACCTTCTCATGCCCGAAGCGGCTGATCAGGGTCATGCGGCCCGGCTCGCGGCCCGGATTGAGCGTGTCGAGCATGCGCAGCAGCGCGTCCGGCTCCAGCGAAGGGCCACACTTCATGCCGATCGGATTGCCGACGCCGCGCAGGAACTCGACGTGGGCCGAGCCCTCGAAGCGGGTGCGGTCGCCGATCCACAGCATGTGGGCCGAGCAATCGTACCAGTCGCCCGTCAGCGAATCGCGGCGGGTCAGCGCTTCCTCGTAAGGCAGCAGCAGCGCTTCGTGGCTGGTGTAGAAGCTGGTGCCCTGAAGCTGCGGCACGGTTTCAGGATCGACACCGCAGGCCGCCATGAATTCCAGCGCCTCGCCGATGCGGTCCGCCATCTGCGCGAACTTCTCGCCCCAGGGGCTGCGGCCGATGTGGTCCATCGTCCACTGGTGCACCTGACGCAGATTGGCATAGCCGCCGCCCGCGAATGCGCGCAGCAGGTTCAGCGTCGCCGAAGACTGCGCATAGGCGCGCAGCATGCGCTCGGGATCGTTACGGCGCGATTCCTCGCCGAATTCGATACCGTTGATGATATCGCCGAAGTAGCTGGGCACTTCCAGATCGCCCTGCTTCTCGGTCGGAGCCGAGCGCGGCTTGGCGAACTGGCCCGCCATGCGGCCCAGTTTCACCACCGGCTGCTTGCTGGCGAACGTGAGCACCACCGCCATCTGCAGCAGCACGCGGAACGTATCGCGGATGTTGTCGGCGCTGAATTCGGCGAAGCTTTCCGCGCAGTCACCGCCCTGGAGCAGAAAACCGCGTCCGGCCGCCACTTCGGCCAGATCGTCCTTCAGCGCGCGCGCCTCGCCGGCAAAGACCAGCGGCGGAAACTTTGCAAGCGTGGCCTCGACCTCGCTCAATTTCTCCGCATCGCCATATACCGGAAGGTGGCGGGCTTCCTGTGCCTTCCAGCCGTCCGGGGTCCAATTGCTAGCCACTTTTTCTACTCCTCAGATCCGGCACGCCGCGTGCCGGACAGCAAAACAAGAGGCGCCCATTAGCGCCCGCGGGCAATTTTTGCAAAGCCGCTTTGCCCGATGACTGTGATCGGTTGCGTGACGGGGGCCGGAGCCCCTCCCCGGCAGCCCTGTACAGAGTAGAGCCCGTTACCGCGAAGCGACGGCGCCCTTGTCCTTTTCCGGCATCACTTCCAGCCGCCAGGAATTGTTCTGGCCCAGATAGCGTGCGGCAAGCTGCTGCATCTTTTCCGGCGTCGTCACCGTATAGTCGCTCAGCACCGAACGCACGCTGCCGATGCGCGCAGGATCGCTGGTCGCACCTTCGAGCTGACTCATGAAGAACGAGGTGCTGGAGGCCGCGCGCGTCACCTGCTGGCGCAGCGGTTCGGTCACGCGTTCCAGTTCGTCGGCCGTGGGCGGATTGGCGATCAGGTCCTGCGCGATCTCGTCAGCGGTTTGGAAGAAGACCGGCACTGACTTGGGATCAAGCTGTGCCATCGCGGTGATCGATCCGCCCTGCTGCAAGTCCACTGGCCAGGTCGAAAAGACGTAGGGCGCATAGGACACGCCCAGCTTCTCGCGCACCGCATCAAGCAGCCGGTTGGTGAAAAGCTGCGTGAGGATTTCGAGCTGGCGCGATTCGTGGATGCCCAGCGAGCCGCCACCGGTGGGCCAGGAAATCACAGCCGCCGCCTGATCGGGATCACCATGATGATGCAGCACCACGGGCGTGTTCGAAGGCTTGGGCACCGTCACTTCGGTAAGTTCCGACGTGGAGGGGGCAGGCGTGCGCCGCTTGAGCGCGCCGAACGTTTTTTCCAGCGCCTTGATTGCCGCCGCCTTGTCGAAATCGCCGAAGATCTGCACTTCGACCGGCCCTTGCGAAAGGGCCTTGCTCCAGACCCGCTTGAACCCTTCGGGCGTGGTCTTCTCCAACTCTGCCGGGTCCGGCGTCGCAAAACGCGGGTCCTTGCCGCGCTGGTAGAACTGCAGATCGCGGTTAAGCACGCCCTGCGGCGAAGTGGCATATGTATCGTACTGGATCTTCGCCGCGGCCTTGGCGCGCAGGAACGGGTTCACATCCCACTTGGGCAGATCCAGCTTGGCGGCGAAAAGGTAAAGCTGATCTGCCAGATCCTGCGGGCGGGTTTCGGCCGAAAGCTCGAAATTCGCATCCTGAACATCGAAGTCAAAGCCCATCTTGCGGCCCGTCGCGATCCGGTCGAGATCTTCCTGGCCCAGTGTCGCCAGCCCGGAACCGACAAGCGCATACTGGCCAAGCGCGATATAGGGCGCATCCTTGGGATCGATCGAACGGTAGCCCCCGCCAAAGCGGACTTTCACCATCACCCGGCCCGGCTCTTCCGCCACGGGCCAGAGGAGAACCTTCACCCCGTTCGCAAAGGCCAGTTCCTCGATATCGAGCAACCCCGTCGGCACGTCGGATACCGGCTCGGCAGGCGTGCCCACGGGGGGCAACTTGTCGAACGAGACCGGCGCGGCCTCCGCCGCCATGCGAACGGACTGATCCGGCTTGACCGGTTCGAGCAGCGCCTGATGCAGCGCCGCATCGGTGGCCATGCCTTTCTTCTGAACCGTGAACAGCGCCCGCTTTACCGTTCCGGAGAACAGCTTTCGCGTGTGTTCGAGCACGGCCTGCGGCGTGAACAGCGGCTTGGAGCTGCGGAAAATCTTCAGCACATCGTCCGGCGCGGCCACAGTCTCGCGGATATCCAGCGCATTGACCAGATCGTCAGCCAGCTTGGAGCCCGGCAGGATGCGCTGCTGTTCCACCGGCACCTGAAAGGCGACGTCCAGTTCGGCCGCTTCGCGATCGATTTCTTCCTGCGTCGGCGGGCGGCTGACCGCATCGGCGATCACCGCGCGCACATCGTGCAGCGCCGCTTTCCAGTCATCCCCCAGCGGCGTGACCGAAATGAAAGTGGCATCGGCCGAGCGCGAAACATCGTCCTGATTGACCGAGGCCGAGAGGAAACTGCCGCCCGCGCGCGCCTTGGTTTCCAGGCGGCGGTTGATGACGGCCTGTGCGATCGCGTCGATCATCAGGCCCTGATTGTAGGCGATGTTGTCATTCACCTGCCGCCAGGGGCGCAGGATCGCCACCATCAGCGAAGACGGCAGATCGGGTTCGACCAGCACGCGGGTTTCGCCCACCGGGTTCTTCGGATCGATGCCTTTGGGCGCCACGGGATCGCCGAAGCTGGGCGCCGGGGTTTTCGGCCCCTGCACATGCCAGTCGCCAAACCACTTGCGCACATAGGATTCCAGCATGGCCGGATCGGCATCGCCCGCCACGATCACCGCCACGTTGTCCGGCCGGTACCAGCGAGAATAGAACGCGCGGACGGACTGCGGCGTCGCTGCTTCCAGTGTAGCGACAGTGCCGATCGGCTCGCGTTCCGAAAGCGGCTGCCCGGCGTAGAACACTTCCTGCATCGCGTTCTGCACGCGCTTGGCCGCACCGCCGCGCTCGCGCATTTCGGCCAGCACGATCGGCAAGTCCTTCTTGAGGTTCGAGGCGGACAGCGTGGGCGCCGTCACCATGCCCGACATCAGCTTGAAGGTTTCGTCCAGCGAAGCGGGCGTGGCATTGGGCAGATCGAGCTGGAACACGGTTTCGGTGGTCGTCGTCTGCGCATTGGTATCGCTGCCGAAGGTCGCGCCCAGGCGCTGGAACGCGGCAATCGCGGTGCCTTCCGCCAGATACTTCGACTGGCGGAACAGCATGTGCTCCAGCAAGTGCGCATAGCCGCGCTCGGAATCGGTTTCGTAGAGCGAACCAGCGTCGACGCGGATGCGGATCGAAACCTGCCCCGGCGGCACGCCGTTCTTGCGCACGGCATAGCGCAGCCCGTTGGGCAGTTCGCCGAAATGCCACGCCTTGTCGTGCGGGATATCGCTGTTCTTGTAGAGCCAGGGCTCCTGCGTATCGGCCAGCAGCACCGGCTGTGCGGCGGGTGCGGCGGGTGCTGCAGTATCCTGCGCCAGGACTGGCGAAACCGGAACCTGGGCGAGAAGAACAAGGCAAGCAAGCGAGCTAGCGGCGCGCGGAATTTTTTTCATCGCGCAAGCTATAGGGGGCGCATCCCTTAAGGGCCAGTGAATAGCGCTGATACTTGACCATCCCGCCACTTCACCTACATCGCAAGTGCCATGTATATTGAAACCGAAACCACGCCCAACCCCGCGACGCTCAAGTTCCTGCCCGGACGGCAGGTCATGACTGCGGGCACACGCGAATTCACCTCACCCGAAGACGCAGCAGCCTCGCCGCTGGCCGAAGCGCTGTTCGATCTGGGCGACGTGACCGGCGTGTTCTTCGGGCAGAGCTTCGTTTCGATAACCGCTGCGCCCGGCACCGAATGGCCCGCCCTCAAGCCGCAGGTCGTCTCGATCCTGCTCGATCACTTTGTTTCCGAAGCTCCGCTCTTTGCAGGCGGCGATGCCAGCGGCATTGCCGTGCCAGCCGAAGATGAGGGAGACTTTGGCGACGATCCCGCCGATGCCGACATCGTCGCGCAAATCCGCGATCTGATCGAGACCCGCGTGCGCCCGGCCGTGGCGAACGACGGCGGCGACATCATCTATCGCGGCTTTCGCGAAGGGGTGGTGTACCTGACGATGCAGGGCGCCTGCTCGGGCTGCCCTTCGTCGACCGCCACGCTGAAGCACGGAATCGAAAGCCTGCTGAAGCACTACGTGCCGGAAGTCACCGAAGTCCGGGCCGCCTGATACCGGGCGGACAGAGCGTGACGACACAGACCACTGCCTCCCTCCCCGCGCTGCATACCAAGCTGCATGGGGGCCGCACTCTCGTGATCGATTCCGCCACCGACGCCTGTTCGGTGGCACTGTTCGAAAATGGCGTGCTGGCCGCCGGTGAATTCCGCCTGCTCGGGCGCGGCCATGCCGAAGCGCTGGTGCCGATGATCTCCGCCCTGCCCGGACGCGGCAAGGCAGACCATATCGTCGTTGCCCTGGGACCAGGCAGCTTCACCGGCGTGCGGGTGGGCCTTGCCGCCGCGCGGGCCCTCGCGCTCGCCTGGGGCGCGGACCTTGCCGGTTATTCCAGCCTCGCGATGGTCGCCGCCGCCGCGCGCGATGCGCATGGCGCCGTGCCAGTGGGCGTGGCCATGACCGGCGGCCACGGCGAGTGGTTCGTGCAAGGCTTCGACGGCAATGGCGATCCGTCGCGCCCCTTGGCGTCCCTGCGCCCCGGCGCAGCTGCCACGGATACGCCGGAAGACCTTGTCGCAGGCACCCAGTCCGAAGCGCTGGTTGCCGCGCGCGGGCACGGAACCGCCATGCCCGCCTGGCCCGATGCGCGCGCCTTTCACCTGCTGCCGCCTGGCGCCCTGCTCACCGACGTCCGGCCGCTCTACGGGCGCGCGCCCGATGCCCGGCTTCCCGGAGGCGCGGCACCGGTGCCCGCCGCATGATCGACGACATCGACCGGATCATGGCGGTCATGGCGCTCGCGTTCGACCCTGCGTTCGGCGAAGCCTGGAACCGCCGCCAGGTCGAAGATGCAATGCACTTCGGAAATTGTCATTACGGCCTTGCCGCGGCGGGCTGCCTGCCGCCGGCGGATGACGCCCCCGCGGCCGGTTTCTTCCTGTCCCGCACCGGTTTTGAAGAAGAAGAACTCTTGCTGCTGGGCGTTTCACCCGCGTTTCGCAAACAAGGCCTGGGCCGCTATCTCCTGGAAGACCTGCGGCGCGGTGCTTCAGAGCGCGGCGCAAAGCGGCTGTTACTTGAAATGCGCCGGGGGAACCCCGCCGAATCGCTCTATAAGGCCTTTGGTTTCTATCAGATCGGCGAACGCCGCGACTATTACCGCACTCAAGGCGGCGATAGAATCGACGCCATTACCTTCGCCTGCGACATCGAATGATACAAAAACCGGGATTACAGACAAAATTAATCACCCGGCTTGAGAGTTTGCGTAAAAGCTCCCAATTAAACTTGCACTACAGAACGAAATCGGCCAATGGCCGTCCTCGCAGACGCTATTGAGTCTGAGAATCTGTCCTATGGTCGCTCATAAGGAAAATAACGTGGAAGATATTCAAACAGACATGACCGAGACGCTCATCACCCTGACCTCCGACATTGTCGCAGCACATGTCAGCAACAACAGCGTCACCGTCGAAGACCTGCCCTCGCTGATCACCAACGTTTACGGCGCTCTTGCCGGACTTGGCGGCCCGGCCGTGGTTGAAGAAGAAAAGCCGGAACCGGCTGTATCGATTCGCGCTTCGGTGAAGCCCGACTACATTGTGTGTCTTGAAGACGGCAAGAAGCTGAAGATGCTCAAGCGTCACCTCATGACTCACTACAACATGACCCCGGAAGAATACCGCGCGCGCTGGAACCTGCCCGCCGACTATCCGATGGTTGCTCCCAACTACGCCGAAAAGCGCCGCGAACTGGCCAAGAAGATCGGCCTGGGCCGCAAGCCCAACGCGCGCCGCGGCCGCAAGCCCAAGGCCGCCGCTGCCGCCTAAAGGCTACAGTGCAGGAACGGGTCCTGGGCGGTCTTCCGCTTTTGACGGCCCTTTCCTGTGCAAACCCTTGCTCCTTGCCAAAGGCAACGGCGCCATGATGGTTGAGATTGCAGGCGCACCGGCCTAACATGACCGGTGCGCCGCATTCATTTGACAGGTTACCACGTGCATCAGCCCATCGACATTGAAGCCCTCTGCGCCGAACGAGGCCTTCGCATTACCGAACAGCGCCGCGTCATTGCCCGTGTCCTGTCTGACAGCACCGATCACCCGGATGTCGAAAAGCTGCACGAGCGTGCCACGGCCATCGATCCCGGCATTTCGATCGCGACGGTTTACCGCACCGTCCGCCTGTTCGAGGAAGCCGGTATCCTCGACCGCCACGATTTCGGCGATGGCCGCGCCCGCTACGAAGCAGCGCCCGAAGCCCACCACGATCACATGATCGATGTCGAAACCGGTACTGTCATCGAATTCGTCGACCCCGAGCTGGAAGCCCTGCAGCGCCAGATTGCGGAACGGCTGGGCTTTCGCCTTGTCGACCACCGCATGGAACTGTTCGGCGTGAAGATCGAGCGCGAGGACGGCGAAAGCACCAGTACCCGCAAGTGAACGGGGCGACGCCTCCCCTGACAACCGTCCGGGGCCGGAACGTCGCACCATGGGCCTGGCCCCTCGTCGCCGTGCGGATCGCGGCCATGCTGGCCGTGTTGATGGCCTGTCTGCCGCTGTATTACCTGCTGAGACCGTTCACGGCGCACAATCCGGTGCCCCGGTGGTTCCTGCGCACGATTGCCGCGATCGCCGGTGTCCACATCCGCACGCGCGGCCCGCGCCCGGCGCGGCGCACGTTCTTCATCGCCAATCACGTAAGCTGGCTGGACATTCCCGCGCTGGCGGGCGCCACCGGCACCGCTTTCATCGCGCATGACGGTCTTACCGAAATCGGCCCCTTGCGCTGGCTGTGCGAGCTCAACGACACGGTCTTCGTCGCCCGCCATGACCGCCGCAGCGTCGCCGCGCAGATCGAGCAGGTCCGCGCCGCCCTTCGCGAGACCGGGGCGCTGGCCGTCTTTCCCGAAGGCACGACATCGAACGGCACGGAACTGCTTCCGTTCAAATCCTCGCTGCTGTCCGCACTCGATACCGAGGCTGATCATATTCCGGTCCAGCCCATCTGGCTCGACTACGGCCCGGAGACGCGCGGTATCGCCTGGGCTGGCACCGAACCGGGCCTGGACAATGCCCTGCGTATTCTGGCGCGCTGGCGGCCTATCGGCCTGACTATCACTTACCTGCAGCCGCTATCGCAAGACGAACGCGCCAACCGCAAGACGATGGCACAAGCGGCCCGCTGTGCCATCGCCTCGGCCATGGCACGGTGCCGCTGATCTTCAGCGGGTGGCGTTGTAAGCGAGCTGATCCTCGTTGAGCTGGAAACCGACGAGCACTTCGAAGGAAGCCCGCGCCACGGCTGCCTTCACTTTCGGATCGGCCAGCGGATCGACAGCCGCATCGGCATCGCCCGCCTTGCGCTTGCGGGTGATACGCTCGCGAATATCGTCAGGCAGGGTCGCTGCGGCGCGGTCGATATAGACGCTGCCCGAACCGGCGGCCTGCGCGCGCGCTTCGCCATCGGCGAAGTTCAGCGTAACATTGCCCACACGTTTGCTGATCACGGCCGTACCGCCCTGCAGCACTGTCACGAAGTAAGGCAGAGTCACCTGCCGCGCGCCGCTGGTATTGTTGCGGCGGGCCTGAACCTGGAAGGAGACTTGCGCGAAGACCTTGTCACCGGCGTCCTGATTGCACTGGGTGCGCACATCGGTCATCGACGCGACGACATCGATATTCGCCGCCGTCTTGTCGCCCGGCTTGGCGAACAGGGTAACATCGCCCGTGTAGTCCGGAATACCCACGGCCGGGCACTTGCTGCGCACCGCAGTGATGCCGACACCGGAATCGACCACGATCTCACCCTTCTTGGCGCACCCGCTCAGCGCGGTCATCGCGGCAGCGGAACAGAGAACAGTGGCAGTCAGGCGGCGTGCATTCATTATCACTTCCTCAGAATGGCGTGCGCTTGCCCTAGCGGCGCAAGCGGCAAAGCGCTAGAGGGCCGTTCATGAACGCGCCCTTTCCGTCCCCCGCGAAACAGCCTTTGCGTCTTTTGATTGCCGCCCCGCGCGGTTTTTGCGCCGGTGTGGACCGCGCCATCGAGATCGTCGAGCGCGCCATCACGATCTACGGCCCGCCGGTCTATGTCCGGCACGAGATCGTGCACAACAAGTTCGTGGTCGATTCCCTGAAGGCCAAAGGCGCGATTTTCGTCGAGGAACTGGACGAAGTGCCCGATGGCGTTCCAGTGATCTTCAGCGCGCACGGCGTGCCCAAGGCGGTCCCGGCTGCGGCCACTGCGCGCGGGCTGGAATGGCTGGACGCGACGTGCCCGCTGGTCAGCAAGGTCCACCGTCAGGCCGAACGCCAGATGGAAGCGGGGCGCCACATCCTGTTCATCGGCCATGCCGGGCATCCCGAAGTAATCGGCACCTTCGGGCAGATTCCCGATGGCACCATGACGCTGATCGAACGGGTGGAGGACGTCGCCGCCCTGCCCTTCCCGCCCGACACCGAGCTGGCCTATCTCTCCCAGACGACGCTTTCGGTCGATGATACCGCCGCGATCATCAAGGCCATCGAAGCCCGCTATCCGCAAGTCGTCGCGCCGAAGGCCGACGATATCTGCTATGCCACGTCGAACCGCCAGGCCGCCGTCAAGCAAGTGGCGCCCGAATGCCAGCTGATGTTCGTGATCGGCGCGCCCAACAGTTCGAACTCGCTGCGGCTTGTCGAAGTCGCGCAGCGCGCCGGGGCCTGCGCCCAGCTCATCCAGCGCGCGACGGACATCGATCCGGCCTGGCTGGAAGGCGTGGAAACCGTCGGCGTCACGGCGGGCGCGTCGGCGCCGGAGCAACTGGTCAACGAAGTCACCGACCGTTTGAAGGAACTGCGCGAAGTTACCGCCGAAGAAGTGGTGACGGCCACCGAACGCATGATCTTCAAGCTGCCCCGCCAGCTCCTGGATTGAGGAAACCACAGGCATGGCAGTCTATACCCGGCTCGGCGCGGAAGAGATGGCCGCGATCATCGCTTCCTTCGATGTGGGCACCCTCGTTTCGGCCAAAGGCATTGCCGAAGGCGTATCCAACAGCAACTGGCTGATCGAGACGCAGAACGCACAGGGCGATGCCCGGCGCTTCATCCTCACGATGTATGAAACGCGCACCGATACGGCGGACCTGCCGTTCTTTCTGGACCTGCTCGATCATCTTGCCGCAGGCGGATGCCCGGTGCCGCGCACCATCCATGACCATGACGGCGCCAGCCACCGCTTTCACGACGGCAAGGCACTGGCGCTGATCGAGTTCCTGCCCGGCGTCTCGGTCTCCGAACCCACACCGCAACAGGCCCGGGCGGTCGGCGCGGCGCTGGCCCAGGTCCACCTTGCCGCCGCGAGTTTTCCCGGCACCCGCGCCAATTCGATGGGCCTTTCGGCATGGGAGCAGCTGCTGGGCGATTGCGGGGCGGACGGGCTGGCCTCGATCCATCCGGAACTCGCCGGCATCGTCGCGCGCGAACTGGCCGCGCTCAAGGCCCGCTGGCCTTCCGGCCTGCCGCGCGGGGTGATCCATGCCGATCTGTTTCCGGACAATGTCCTGATGCTGGGAGACAGCGTCACCGGCCTGATCGACTTTTACTTCGCCTGCACCGACATCACAGCTTACGACGTGGCAGTCACCCACGCGGCCTGGTGTTTCAGCGCGGATGGCGCGCGGTTCCTTCCCGCCCTGTCCGCCGCGCTGCTTGAGGGGTACGAAAGCGTGCGCCCCCTTTCGCCGGAAGAGCGTTCCGCCCTGCCGCTGCTGGCGCGCGGCGCGGCCGTGCGCTTTCTCGCCACCCGCGCCTACGACTGGCTGAACACGCCGGACGACGCGCTCGTCACACCCAAGGACCCGATGGCTTTCGCACGCAGGCTCGAATTCTATGCCGATCCGGGCAATGCGGGAGTTTTTGCAGCATGAAACAGATCGACATTTTCACCGACGGCGCCTGCAAGGGCAATCCCGGCCCCGGCGGCTGGGGCGTGCTGCTGCGCATGGGGCAGCACGAAAAGGAAATGTCGGGCGGCGATCCGGAAACCACCAATAACCGCATGGAAATGACCGCCGTCATCAAGGCGCTCAAAGCCCTCAAGGAACCGTGCGACATCACGCTGCACACGGACAGCCGCTATGTGATCGACGGGATCACCAAATGGGTCCACGGCTGGAAGAAGAAAGGCTGGGTCAACGCCAGCAAGCAGCCAGTGCGCAATGCCGACTTGTGGCACGATCTGATCGAGGCCTCCGCCCCGCACAAGATCCATTGGGAATGGGTGCGCGGCCACTCGGGCCACGTGGAGAACGAGCGGGTCGACAAGCTTGCAAGCGATGCGGCGCTGGCCGCAGGCTAGGGTTCTGCGGGAATTCAGCCCATGCGGGCCTGCGAAGGGCAGCTTTCTGCGCTTCCGGTGCTCACGTACATAAAGTAAGCTGCGCGCCGGTTCTCGAAATCCGCCATTCTCGGCTCCACCTGACCTGAATTCCCACAGAACCCCAGGGCATCGTGCGAGAAATCTGCACCACCTCCGCTCAACTTGAGCATGTCGAAGGGTGTCCAACCCGGCGTGCGCCAGCGTCCCCTTCTGCCGGCTACTTGCAGCGACCGCACGGCCGCATCGCGGCGGGCATGCAGAGCCCACCGCCGCGGCATGGAGAAACGCTCAGTCTGCGCTCTTGTCGATCACTTCCGCGTCAGGGCCGTTCTTCTTGATCGAATCGATGGCATTCTGCGCCGAGGCCTTGCTTGAATAGCCTTCGGTCCAGAACATCGTTTCCGCATTGTAGCAGAAATAGGCCACGAACTCGCCAGCCTTGTTCTTACGAATTTCGAAACGGTGCGCCATCTGGGATCTCCTGTGAATGGTCCACTGCGAACTGAGCAAGTCCCTCAGGGCGATGCAACCGTAGTAACCGCGTTGCGAACCAGTCTCAGAAAAAACGAGCGGGCGAATAAGGCGCGGGATCGATTGCCCCGTCCCCCGTTCCGTCCAGCAACAGCCGCGCGCCCAGTTCCGCTGCGGCCGGGGCTGTCTGAATGCCAAAACCGCCCTGTCCGGCGAACCAGAAAAACGCCCGGTCCTCTGGCGCGAAACCGTAAACCGGCAGCCGGTCCGACGCAAAAGAGCGCAGGCCCGCCCAGCGGTGTTCGAGCCGGTCTATGCGCCAGTCAACGACCTGCTCGAAACGGTCGATCGCCAGCGCCACATCCAGTTCCTCCGGCGCGACATCGCAAGGCGGGCTCGGCGTCTCGTCATGCGGGCTGAGCCAGAGGCGGCCTTGCTCCGGCTTGAAATAGAATGCGCCGGAAATATCGAGCACCAGCGGCAGATCGTCGGGCGCGGCAGGTGAAACCGCCAGTTGCGCAATGGTGCGGCGGTATGGCGTGATGCCCAGCGTTTGCACGCCCGCCAGCCGGGCCACCGGATCGGCCCAAGCGCCCGCCGCATTCACCAGAATGGCCGCCGCGATCCGCTGCCCGTCCGCCAGAGTCAGCATCCAGCCGCTATCCGTGCGCTCGGCGGCGGCGAGGCCGGCGCGGCACGCGATATCCACGCCCGCCTTGCGCGCCAGCTTCAGGTAGTGCTGGTGCAGGCTGGCAACGTCGATGTCGCAGCAACTTGGTTCGAACGCCCCGCAGACCCAGTCCTCGCGCAGGCCGGGAACATGGCTCTCGATTCCGGCCCGGCCAAGCATTTCGACTTCGACCCCGGCAGCGCTGTATTTCCGGGCGAATGCCTCGACCCGTGCCTCTTCGCCCTTGCGCCCCAGCGTAAGCGCGCGGCGCGGCGTCAGCAGGCCCAGCGTTTCGAGCGCCGGGCGGGACGCCAGCGTCAAGGACAGCACGTCCGGCCCCCCATAGCTTTCACACCAGAACGCGGCGGAACGGCCGGTGGTATGATAGCCGGGCCGCTCCTCCGTCTCGATCACCAGCACGCTGGCATGCGTGCCAATAGCGGCGGCAAGCGAGGCTCCGGCCATACCGGCGCCAACCACGACAATATCGTACCGGGCATTCATGACGATCAGCCCCTAGCCGGAACCGCCCGGTCAAGAAACTCCCGTATCGCATCCATCGCCCGGTCGCGCACGGGATCGGCCTCGCGCAGAATCTCGTGGTGGCATTCTTTCCCGAAAGTCACCAGTTCGCCTTTCGGCAAACGCCGGGCCGCCTCACGGATCGCAGGCCAGGATACAAGGCTGTCCGTCCGGGTGCCCAGCAGCAGGACCGGCACGCACACCGCTTCGAGCATCCCCGGTCTTTCAAGCAGCCGGATCGAGGCCAGCGCCTGTTCGATCCAGCCCCAGCTGGCCGCGCCCATCTCGATCTCCGGCCGCTGCTCCCGCCACCAGAGCTCATCCTCGTAGCGCGACAGATCGTGCGTCAGCAGCATGCTGCGGGCATGGGCGACGAGTTCGGGCTTCTCATTGCCTTTCCAGGCAGGACGCCGCCGGTCCCCCATACCCGCGATGACTTTCGCCACCCGGTAGAGCAGCCTGCTCGGCATCCAGGCCGGGTGCAATCCCAGCATCGGGGCGGAAAGCACCACCGCATCGGCCTGTATCCGCCTTTCCACGACCGCGCGCAGCACGAGATGGCCGCCCATAGAATGCCCGATAGCCACGCGCGGCCCGACGGTATGGCGGGACCAGCTGTCCCACAGCGCGGCGTAGTCCTCCACCCAAGTGGCGAAATCGTCGATGTGACCAGTCAGGGCATCCTTGCCGAGACGCCCGCTGCAAGCCTGCCCGCGCCAGTCCGCAGACGTCATCTGCCAGCCCGCGCCGTGCCACTGATCAAGGCTTTCCAGCCATTTCTCGTAAGTATCGCCGCGCCCGGGCATGAACAGCATCGATCCGCGCGGCGCCCCCTCCGGAGCGGGCCAGTCGATCCGGCGCAGTTTCCAGCCATCCGGCGCATGCCATGTGCTCTCCCGTGCCCCGGCAGGGATCATCCTGCGGGCCGGGCAGACCGGACGGCTGAGTACGGGAGATGTCACTTGGTCAGTTCCGTGCGCAACCCACTGGTTACTTTTTAGTAAGCGATACCCGGTAGATCAGAACCCCGATCGAGGGGGACACAATCACATGCCGGGCGGTATATTCTCGTACCCACTGATGGCGGCGTTGGCAATCGCCCTGCTGGTGGCCGCCTTCACCGACCTCAGACGCCGTGAAATCGACAACCGGCTCAACGCCGCGATCGCGCTCGCCGCGCCGCTGTGGTGGCTGGCGATGGGCTTCGGCTGGGCCGATGCCGGTTTCCAGATCGGCCTTGCGGGCATCACCTTTGCAGGCGCCTGCCTCCTCTTCGCCACCGGCCAGATGGGCGGCGGCGACGTCAAGCTTCTCACCGCTCTCGCCCTGTGGTTCACGCCGGTCAGTTTCGTCCAGTTGATCGTGCTGATGGCCGTGCTCGGCGGCGGCGCCTCGGTGGCTATGGCCGCCTTCAACATGGAACGCATTCCCGGCGAAACGCTGCGTGACGGGCTGGCCCTGCTGGCCGCGCTAGCCTGGATCTTGGGCGCCTGCGCCATCGTTTATGCGCTCGTTACCCACCGCCCGCTCGCCGATAGCGAAACCATCGCGGCAGCCGCGGCTCTGCTGCCGCACGCGTGGCTGCTGCCCGGCGTGTTTGCCGCCATAGTCCTAATCGTCGCCTTCGGGCTTTTCCATATCGTGAAGCGTCAGAAATCGCGACTCCCCGTCCCCTATGGCATCGCCATCGCTGCAGCGGGTCTTTGGGTGCTGGGCGAGCAGACACTCCCGGCAGCGCAACTGGCGGCGCAATCGGGATGAACTCGATTTTAACCAATTTGCCCGATGGTTCGTGTTCCATCGAGGGATTCTCAGGGGGCTTATCAAGCCATGGATAAGAAGAAGCTGGTGCTGCTGGTGGTGGCACTGCTGGTCGCGGCAGGCACGGCGTTCGCAGCCCGATCGCTGTTTTCGGGTGCGCCCGCGCCGCAGGCCGAGGCCGTTCCCGTCAAGCCCAAGGGCCCCAAGGTCCTCGTCGCGCAGCGCGCGCTTCCGGTCGGCACGATCATCACCGCCGATGCCGTGTCGTTCCAGGACTGGCCGGAAGAACTCGTCAAGGATGCCTACTTCATCGACGGCGAAGCCGACATGAGCAAGCTGCTCGGCACTGTCGTGCGCTATCAGATCACGGCCGGCCAGCCGCTGACCCAGGGCGCGCTCGTCGCGCCGGGCGACCGCGGCTTCCTCGCCGCCGCGCTCGGGCCGGGCATGCGCGCCGTGACAATCCCCGTATCCGTCAAGACCGGCGTTGCCGGGTTCGTATTCCCCGGCGACCATGTCGATCTGGTGCTGACGCAAACCGTCAAGGGCCAGGGCGAGCCCCTGCGCACGGCGGAGACCATCCTGCGCAACATGCGCGTCCTCGCCACCGACCAGGCCACCGGTAACGATGTCGTGGACGGCAAGACCGTGGTTCGCGCCTTCCGCACCGTCACGCTGGAAGTGACGCCGCGCATTGCCGAAAAGGTTGCTGTGGCACAGGACATCGGCACGATCAGCCTTTCGCTGCGCTCCATCGCCGACAACCAGGCCGAATTCGAACGGGCGCTCGCCCGCGGCGATATCAAGGTTCCCGAAGGCGCCTCCAAAGAGCAGGAAGAGCAGCTCATGCGCCAGGCCATGTCCAAGCCGATCGAGGGCAAGACCACTTATGTGACCGGCGGCGACGTCTCGCGCTTCCAGCCCTCCAGCCGCCCGGCTCCGGCCGGCCCGCCAATGCCCCCCGGGGTAGCGGCCTACACGCCCGGCACCGGCCGCCCCGCCCGCACGGGCCCCGTGGTCCGCGTTACCCGCGGCAAGAACACCACTGAAGAAGTCGTGGGGACAAAGTGATGGCCCGCACCAAGCCTGTCTCCTTCGCCCGTTGCAACGCCTTTGAGGGCTCATCCATGAAACCGCGCCTTATCAAGTCCGTACTGGCCACGGCCTGCGCCCTTGCGCCACTGACCGTAACGGTTTCCGCGCCAGTCACGGCCCAGTCGGTAGTTCGCCCGGCCCAGAGCATCGATCTGTCGATCGGCAATGGCCAGCTGATCAACATTCCCGGCGCGATGACCGACGTGTTCGTGTCCAACGACCAGGTCGCGGACGTGCAGGTCAAGTCGCGCAGCCAGTTCTACGTCTTCGGCAAGGCGGGCGGCACCACGTCCGTTTATGCCAGCAACGGTGCAGGCAAGGTCATCTGGTCCGGCACGATCCGCGTCGGCTCCAACATCGACAGTGTCGATGCGATGCTGCGTCTCGCCATGCCCGAGGCCAAGATCGGCGTTTCGACGATGGGCACCAACACCTTCCTGCTGACGGGCACGGTCAAGACGCCGGAAGACGCCTCGGAAGCCGAACGGCTCGTACAGGCCTATGTCGGCAAGGAAGCGAATGTCATCAGCCGCCTGCGCATGGCAACGCCGCTGCAGGTAAACCTGCAGGTCCGCATTGCCGAAGTCAGCCGTTCTCTGATCAAGAATCTGAGTTCGAATCTGACCACAATCGACAACTCCAGCGGCTTCAAGTTCGGCATCGGCCAGGGAACGTCCATTGGATCAGGCGGCGTCTTCGCGCCCGGGCGCGTGTTGGGCGTCGGCAATACTCCCTCGCAGTACATAATCGATCCGGTTACGGGCCAGCCGACGCAGGTGCCCGGCACCAGTGTAGCCCAGGCCGGCACCGGCACGACGCTGGGCATGGCAGGACATCTGTTTGGCCTAGACATTCTCGGCGCGCTCAATGCAGGCGAAACTGTGGGCCTCGTTTCCACCCTTGCCCAGCCCAACCTCACCACCCTGTCAGGTGAAACCGCCGATTTCCTCGCGGGCGGCGAATATCCCATTCCGATCAGCCAGGGCCTCGGTTCGACCTCGGTCGAATACAAGAAGTACGGTGTCAGCCTCTCCTACACGCCCACGGTTCTGGCGAACGGCCGCATCTCGATGCGTGTGC
This sequence comes from Novosphingobium beihaiense, assembly GCF_022832375.1. Lineage (GTDB taxonomy): Bacteria > Pseudomonadota > Alphaproteobacteria > Sphingomonadales > Sphingomonadaceae > Novosphingobium > Novosphingobium beihaiensis. The sequence continues at coordinate 14,901 of NZ_JALHLG010000026.1, read as the reverse complement.
GCCCGGAAGTCTCCGAACTTTCCAGCCAGGGGGCCGTTAATCTCAATGGCTATGAAGTGCCCGCACTGACCGTGCGCCGCACGGAAACGACGATCGAACTCGGCTCGGGCCAGAGCTTCATGATCGCAGGGCTGCTCAGCAACAATACGTCCAACACGATCCAGAAGATGCCCGGCGCGGGCGATCTGCCGATCCTGGGCTCGCTGTTCCGTTCGACCAGCTACCGCCGCGGCGAGACGGAACTGGTGATCGTCGTCACGCCCTATCTCGTCAATCCCGTCAATTCCTCACAGATCACGCTGCCCACCGACGGCTTCAACTCGCCCAACGAGCTGCAACGCCTGCTCGGCAACATGGATAGCGACGGAGCCAGCGGCGCCAAACGGCCAGAACCCACGCAGGCTCCGTCGTCCGGCGGCAATCCCGGCATCGGCGTAGCCGATCTGCCCCTGAAGGGCCCGCAGGACAAGAAAGTCAAACGCACCGCATCCGGCGGCAGCGCCAAGCCCGGCTTCAGCCTGAAGTGAGAAAGGTGAACATCATGCGTTCTTCGAAACCGGCCCGCGCCTTCCGTTCCGGCGGTGCCGCACTCGCTCTCTCGCTGGGGCTTGTGCTGGCGGGATGCGCCGGCATTCCCACCAACCGTTCGATGTATTCCGAGCACCAGCCAGTGGTCGAGAAAGTCAACTACACGCTGGATCTCACCACCGGCGGCTCGGGCCTTGCCTACGGCGAACAGAGCCGCCTTGCCGGCTGGTTCGATGCCATGGGCCTGAAATACGGTGACAAGGTCTACATCGACGATCCGAACGGCAACGGTGCCGCGCAGAGTGCCATCGGGGCCGTGGCCTCACGCTACGGCATCTTGGTCAGCGACGGCGCGCCGCAGACGGCAGGCTATGTCACGCCCGGCACGGCCCGGGTGGTGATCGTGCGCAGCAAGGCCAGCGTGCCCGGCTGCCCGGACTGGTCCGTCAAAACCGATTTCAATCCGAACAACGGCCTGTCCAGCAACTACGGCTGTGCCACCAACAGCAATCTCGCCGCGATGGTCGCCAATCCGGAAGACCTGCTGCGCGGGGCCGATTCCACCGGAACCACGGTCTCGATGAGTTCGAACAAGGCTATCGACGCCTACCGCGCAGCCAGCCCCACCGGCAACGGCAACACCGTCTCCAAAGTCGGCAGCAAGAGCAACTAAGCCATGAACGCACCCTGGAAATCCGGCAGTCCCAATGGACGCGACCAGTTCGCCGCCTACCTTTGCGACGAGGCCTCGCTCGACGTTCTGCGTCCAGTGGTAATGGAAATGGGCTGGCAGCCCGAAAAGTGCAACAAGGGCGGCCTGCGCAATGCCGTGCAGTCACTCTCCATCACCGCTTCGCCGAACATCCTGCTGGTAGACCTGTCGGAAAGCGGCGATCCGCTCAACGATATCAATGCCCTGGCGGAAGTCTGCGAACCCGGCACGGTGGTGATCGCGGTGGGCCAAGTCAACGATGTGCGCCTCTACCGCGACCTCATCGCCAGCGGCATTCACGACTACCTGCTCAAGCCGCTTTCGCCCGCGCCGCTGCGTGATGCGCTGGCACAGGCTCAGGCGGTGTTTTCCGCGCCCAAGGCGCATGAAACTGGCGAGGGCAAGGAGCATATCTGCACGGCCGTGATCGGCACCCGCGGCGGTGCCGGTGCCTCCACGATCGCCACTTCGCTTGCATGGCTTTTCAGTGCCGACAACAAGCTGCCGACCGCGCTGCTCGATCTCGATATCCACTTCGGCACCGGCGCGCTGTGCCTCGATCTCGAACCGGGCCGCGGCCTGACCGATGCGATCGAGAACCCCAGCCGCATCGACGGCCTGTTCATCGAACGCGCCATGATCCGCGCGAATGACAATCTGACGATCCTCTCGGCCGAAGCGCCGATCAGTACGCCGCTGATGACTGACGGCTCCGCCTTTATCCAGCTGGAGGAAGAGTTCCGCCAGGCATTCGAAATGTCCGTTCTGGACATGCCGCGCAACATGCTGATCAACTTCCCGCAGATCATCGCCAGTGTGAACGTGGTTGTGCTGGTCGTGGAAATGACCCTGGCTTCGGCACGCGATTCCATCCGCCTGCTCTCCTGGCTCAAGGTCAACGCGCCGCATGCGCGGGTGATCGTGGTGGCCAACAAGGTTCAGCCCAACCTGGCCGAAATCAGTAAGACCGATTTCGAGGCCTCGATCGAAAGCAAGATCCAGCTTTCAGTCCCCTACGACATGAAGAGCGCTTCGATGGCGGCGAAGCTGGGCCAGACTTTCGCCGACGCCAATCGTTCGAGCAAGGCCTCCGCCGTGATCCGCGAGCTGTCGGACCAGATTATCGACCGGAGCGGCGAAAGCCCCTCCGCCAAGAAATCGCTGCTGAGCAAGCTGGACATCAAGTCCATGATTCCCAAGGCAAAGAAAGCGGAAACAGCGGAATAACGGCCTGCACCGGCGCGATCCGGTGCAACGCCGTCCCGCAAGGGCGTAAAGGCACGACAGGCAGATGAACATTCTTCCGGTGATCCTGGTGGCGGTAGGCCTGACGAGTGTTCTGGCTCTCGTCTGGGGGGCCTTTTCCGGCCCCTCCCCCGAGAAAGAATCGACGCGCCGTCTGCGTGCCGTCCGTTCCCGGCATTCAGACAGCGCCGTGGACCGCGTCGAGGCGCAGATGCGCAAGGCCGTGGCCGCGCGCAAACCCAGGACCCACGCGCCCGGCGGATCCAGTTCGCGCATCGATGCGCTGGCCCTGCGCCTGCACCGCACCGGCAAGGCCTGGACGGTGCAGCAATATATCTACGCCTCGCTGGGCCTGGCCGGAGCCGTGGCCGCGATCGTCTACCTCAAATCCGGCGCGATCCTCATGGCGCTGGCCATCGGTCTTTTCGCCGGAGCGGGTATTCCCCACATGGTGGTGGGCCACTTAATCAAGAAGCGCACCAACGACTTCACCGTCAAGTTCTCCGATGCCATCGAACTGCTCGTGCGCGGCCTGCGCTCGGGCCTTCCGGTGACGGAGACACTCGCCATCGTCGCTCAGGAAGTACCAGGCCCGGTCGGCGAGGAATTCAAGCTCGTCACCGAACGCATCAAGATCGGCAAGACGATGGACGATGCCCTGCAGGAAACCGCGGAGCGTCTGGCGATGCCTGAATTCAACTTCTTCTGCATCACCCTCGCCATCCAGCGTGAGACCGGCGGCAACCTGGCCGAAACGCTGGCCAACCTCGCCGACGTGCTGCGCAAGCGCGCGCAGATGAAGCTCAAGATCCGGGCGATGAGTTCGGAGTCCAAGGCATCCGCCTATATCGTGGGCGCCCTGCCCTTCATCGTCTTCGGCATGATCTGGTGGATCAATCCCGGCTACATCGGGAAGTTTTTCATCGACGAGCGCCTGATCGTCGCCGGTCTGGGCGGCATGGTCTGGATGGGCATCGGCGCCTTCATCATGGCCAAGATGGTCAGCTTCGAGATCTGATCGCGGGAACCTCAGGAACCATGCTCGAACAATCCTCCGGCCCGACCCTCCTCGGCTTCGACGTCGTCTTTGTTGCCACGATGCTTGCTCTGGTCGCGGCGGCTGCCGTGATCACCGCGATCTATGCCGCGATCACTGTCAGCGATCCGATGGCCAAGCGCGTCAAAGCGCTCAACCAGCGCCGCGAAGCGTTGAAGGCCGGGATCGTCACCACGGCCCGCAAGCGCCAGAGCGTGGTGCGCCGCAACGACACGACCGACAAGATCGGCGAGTTCCTCGGCAAGTTCAAGATGCTGCAGGACAGCCAGATCAAGGAGATCGAGCAGAAGCTGGCGCAAGCGGGCATCCGCAGCAAGGAATGGGCGGTTGCGGTTGTCTTCGCGCGCCTGGTCCTGCCGATCGTGCTCGGTACACTGGCCGCTTTCGTGATCTACTGGATCGACTACTTTCCGGAGTGGAGCAGCCTCAAGAAGTTCATGGGCTTCGCGGTCATGGTCGGCGCGGGCTACAAAGGCCCGGACATCTTCATCAAGAACATGGCCGACAAGCGCACGGACGCGATCCGCAAGGGCCTGCCCGACGCGCTCGACCTGCTGGTGATCTGCGCCGAGGCGGGCCTCACCGTCGATGCCGCTTTCGAGCGCGTCGCCCGCGAACTGGGCCGGGCCTATCCCGAACTGGGCGACGAATTCTCGCTCACCTCGATCGAACTCTCGTTCCTTACCGAACGGCGGCAAGCCTTCGAAAACCTCGCCTGGCGCGTCAATCTCGACGCGGTGAAAGGCGTCGTCACCACCATGATCCAGACCGAACGCTACGGCACTCCGCTCGCATCGGCGCTGCGCGTGCTTTCGGCCGAATTCCGCAACGAGCGCATGATGCGCGCCGAGGAAAAGGCCGCGCGCCTGCCCGCGATCATGACCGTGCCGCTGATCCTGTTCATCCTGCCGGTGCTGTTCATCGTCATTCTCGGCCCGGCGGCCTGCTCGATCTCCGACGCGTTCTCCGGCGGCGACCCGCACCCGCCGAAGTAACCCCCGCACCGGAGCCCCCCCCCCTCCCCGCTATGATCGATACCCGGGAGGGGCGCCAGGGCGCGAAGTTCAAACTTCACCCATAGCGGCCACGGCGAATTTGAAATTGCCGTTAGTTTCCAGCGCCTTGCAGCGTTCAGAATTTCACACCCCCGAAAGGCATGAAATTCCAGAGATTGACGTTTCAAAGAGCCCGGCAAGACAGATGCCGCACGCAGTGTGACAGGCCGCGGGCGTGTAGGAAAATGGCTTGCCGGATCTTGGCCCGGTCAGTTCCAGCCGCCTTCGCTGGCCCGCTGCCGCATGGCCTCGATCAACAGGCGCACCGCCGGTATTGCGGCGCGTCCGGGGTCATAAAGCAGGTTCACAGGCATCGGCGGCGGAGCGTGCCCGGCCAATATGTGCACGAGCTTTCCTTCCGCCAGCGATGCGGCCGTCTGATAGCTCAGCATGTTGGCCACCCCGAGCCCCGCCTCGGCCGCGGCCAGGGTCGCGTCGAGCGTATTGACGGTGAGGCGGGGTGTGACTTCGACGGCCTTGTCCCCCTTCGCGCCGAAACGCCATGCGGCACCGGCCCACACACTGCTGCCCATGATGCAGCTATGGTCCGCAAGATCGTCCGGAATGCGCGGCATCCCGTGCTGCGCAAGATAGGCGGGGCTTGCCACGATGGTCTGGTGCACCGTTCCAATTCTCGTGACACGCAGCGCACTGTCGGCCAGTTCCCCGATCCGCACGGCCACGTCGATACCTTCCTCCACGATCCGCACATTGCGGTCGATCAGCATCATGTGCACGCTGAGCCCGGCGTGCTCCGCCAGCAGCCCGGCAATCACCGGCAGCACATGCAGGCGGCCGAACATGACCGGCGCGGTGAGGTAAAGCTGGCCGCGCGGCGTTGACCGGCCGCCCATCACGAGATGTTCCGCATCGCGCAGTTCCGCCAGGATCTGACGCGCGCGTTCGAGCAGCACGGTCCCTTCGTCGGTCAGCGATACGGCACGCGTGGAACGGTGAAACAAGGTAGCGCCGAGGTGGCGTTCCAACCCGGCAACGGCGCGGGTGACGGCAGGCGGGGACATCTCCAACGCCCGCGCCGCCGCCGCAAATCCGCGGCTGTCCGCCACGGCTACGAACGCTCTCAAAGCATCAAACCGGTCCATTATTTCAGATATTGAAATAGTGAAGCACATTTGTCACGGATTATGTCAGACATGGCAGTGCGGTACATCCCCGGCCATGGCACGGACATACCTTCAAACCATGATCGGACCGGGCGCGCGCGCCCTGCAGTCAGCGGCAGGGTCGCGCTCGTCCTATGCACGCATGGCGGCTGGCGCAGGCCCGGCGGACATCCTGACCGGAAAAGAACGGGATTTCATCGCCGCCAGAGACAGCTTTTACATCGCCAGCATCTCCGAGGGCGGCTGGCCCTACGTCCAGCACCGGGGCGGCCCCGCCGGTTTTCTTCGGCATGCAGGCGGGAACCGCATCGGCTTTGCGGACTACAGCGGCAACCGGCAGTATCTCACCACGGCCTATCTCACCGCGGATAGCCGCGTCGCGCTCATGCTGATGGACTATCCCAACCGCCGCAGGCTGAAGCTCATCGGCCGCGCGCGCATCAGTGACGATCCCGCCGAAATCGCCGCCTTCACAGATCCCGGCTATCCCGCAGAACCCGAACGCGCCTTTCTGATCGATGTGACGGGGTTCGACTGGAACTGTCCGCAGCACATCACCCCGCGCTTCACCGAAGCTGAAGTCCGGCACGCCACCCGGCCCCTCCTCGACGAGATCGAGGCTCTGCGTGCCCGCGTCGCCCAACTGGAAAACCCGAAGGAGCACTAAGCCATGACGGAAAAACTGACTTGCGGAGCCCACCATATCGGCCTCACCGTCCCCGACCTCGATCAGGCGCGGGACTTCTTCTGCGGCACATTGGGGTTCGATGAAGTGGGCGGCGTTCCCGCCTATCCAGCGATCTTCGTATCCGATGGCGCGATCCTGCTCACCCTGTGGCGCGCCGCCGACCCGCAGACGGCCCGCGCTTTTGACCGGCGCGCCAACATCGGCCTGCACCATCTGGCTCTGACGGTGGCCGATGACGCCACGCTGGACACGGCATGGGCGCGGCTGAAGGACCATCCGGGCGTTACCGTGGACAGCGAGCCGGGCCCGATCGGCCCGGATGCGACGGTACGCCATTTCCTCGTCTTCATTCCCGGCGGCATACGCCTCGAACTCGCCACGCCGTTCGCCTGACGATCGTCTGACCGGAGGACCCGACCAGTGACCCGCCCGCCCCTGCCACCGTTCACCCACGAATCTGCCATCCAGAAAGTCCGCGGCGCGGAAGACGGCTGGAACAGCCGCGATCCCGAACGGGTTGCCCTTGCCTATACCGAAGACAGCCTGTGGCGGAACCGGTCCGAGTTCCTGCAGGGGCGGCAGGCGATCATCGCCTTCCTCACCCGCAAGTGGCAACGCGAACACGAATACCGGCTGGTCAAGCAGCTCTGGGCGCACGACGGCAACCGGATCGCCGTGCGTTTTGCTTACGAATGGCATGACGGCGCGGGCCGCTGGTATCGCTCATACGGGAACGAGAACTGGGAATTCGCCGCCAACGGCCTGATGGCGCGCCGGATCGCCAGTATCAACGACCTCGCGATTACCGCAGAAGAGCGCCTGTTCTTCTGGCCGCAGGGGCCGAGGCCCAAGGACCATATGTCCCTGGAGGAGATGGGCCTGTAGGCTCAGCCCTGCTCCCCGAACATCCGGCACGCCACCGCGTCCAGCCGCGCGATCACGGCCGGATCGCGCGCATCGGGCGCGGTGATGAAGGCGTGTTCCAGCGCCCTGTCGGCCGGGCTGGCCTCGCGCACGGACGGCAGCACGGCAGCGAGTTGCGCCACGGCGGCGCGGGCCGTGCGGGCATTGGCATGGAGCACCGCAAGCACATCGGTCACTTCAACGCCCGCCTCCTCTTCACGCCAGCAGTCGTAGTCCGTGACCATCGCCAGCAGCGCGTAAGGCAGCTCCGCCTCGCGCGCGAGGCGCGCTTCGGGCATTGCGGTCATGCCGATCACGTCGGCACCCCAGGCCTGATACATGCGGCTTTCGGCGCGCGTGGAGAACTGCGGCCCTTCGATGGCGACATAGCAGCCGCCATCGTGCACTTCGCCGCCCGCCCGGCGCGCAGCGGCCCCCAGCAGCCCCGAAAGCCGCGTGCAGACCGGATCGGCCAGGCTGACATGGGCGACAAGCCCCGGGCCGAAAAAGCTGTTCGCGCGGCCCATCGTGCGGTCGATGAACTGGTCCACCATCACGAACTGGCCCGGCGCGCGGTCCTCGCGCAGTGAACCCACGGCCGAAAGCGAGATCACATCCGTCACGCCGCAACGCTTGAGCACGTCGATATTGGCGCGGTAATTCACTTGCGCGGGGGGAATGCGGTGCCCCGCCCCGTGCCGCGCCAGAAAAGTGAAGCGCACGCCGCCCAACCGCCCGGTGACGACTGGCCCCGAAGGCTCCCCGAACGGGCTGGAGACGGCAATCTCCTGCGCGTCCTCAAGATCGATACCGGCGGCAAGGCCGGACCCGCCGATGACTCCGATGTGCCAGAAGCTGCTTTTTTCAGCGCGCAAGGATACCTGCCATGATGATGTCTATGGTGTGCTCACGATAGCGGTCGCGCAGCTCTTCGGTAAGAGTGTCCTGATCGAAACAGTGCTTGAGCACCAATCGCGCGGAGAAGAACCGGTCCACCGCCCCGGTGACGGTGAAATAGAACAGTTGCGGATCGATCTCGCGAAACACCCCCGCCTTCACCCCGTCGCCAATGAGCTGCTCATAAGCGCGGTAGATCGGCGAGAGATAGCAATCCGCGATCCGGCGCGCCTCGGCATCGTCGCTCTCGCGGATCACGCGCATGGTCAGGCGGTTGAGATAGGGCACTTCGTAAAAGGTATCGACCACCTTCCACAAATGCCGCCGCAGCTTGGCTTCCGGCTCCCACCCGTCCTTGGCCAGCAGTGCATCGACGCTGGAGACGATCGCCTGCCAGTCGCGGTCGAGCAGGGCTTTGAGCAGCCCTGCCTTGTTGCCGAAGTAATATTTGACCAGCGCCGAATTAAGGCCGGAGCGCAGGCTGAGTTCGGACAGCGAGATGTCGATCACGTCGCCTTCGCGCATGATCGCACTCGCCGTATCGAGCAGCAGGGCCCGCGCGCCCGGAGGCGCGGCAAGCCCGGAGGCTGCTTTCGATGGCCCGCGCTCCGGCATCGTCAGGTCCTTACTTCGGCCCCATGCGGATCGCGCCGTCGAGACGGATCGATTCGCCGTTGAGATAGTCATGCCCGATCATGAACAGCGCCAGCTTGGCATATTCCTCGGCCTTGCCCAGACGCTTGGGGAACGGCACCATCGCCGCCAGCGCATCCTGCACCTGCTGCGGCATGCCCGCCATCATCGGCGTTTCGAAAATGCCCGGCAGGATGGTGTTCACGCGGATGCCGTCGTTCATCAGATCGCGCGCGACCGGCAGCGTCATCGCCAGCACGCCGCCCTTGGAAGCGCCATAGGCCGCCTGACCGATCTGCCCGTCCTGCGCCGCGACAGACGCGGTATTGACGATCGCCCCGCGCGAGCCCTGCTCGTCCACCGGATCGAGCGTAACCATGCCCGCGGCCGACTTGCTGATGCAGCGGAAGGTGCCGACGAGATTGATGGCGATAGCCTTTTCGAACAGCGCCATGTCATGCGCGCGCGGCGCGCCGGTTTCGCGGTTCTTGCCCACGGTCTTGGCGGCGGGCGCGATCCCGGCGCAGTTCACCAGCACGCGCTCCTGCCCGTGCGCGGCGCGCGCCTTGGCGAACCCGGCATCGACGCTGGCATCGTCCGTCACGTTCACTTCGCAGAACACGCCGCCGATTTCCCTGGCGATCGCCTCGCCCGCCTCGGCATTGAGATCGAAGAGCGCCACCTTCACCCCCTGCGCCGCAAGCGCCCGCGCAGTGGCGGCACCCAGACCCGAGGCCCCGCCGGTAACGACGGCGGCAACAGTGTTATCGAGCTTCATCTTTCGTGTTCCTCTTTCTGAACGGGCCTTTCGCACCCTCTGTCCGCACGGAACGGAGGAATGCAGCCGGTGATTTAATCAACCGGTTAAACAGCAGGTCCGGACAGGTCAATCAGCCATGGCAAAATCCCGCCGTGGCGTGATCAAGAGGTCCTATGCGAAAGTGCGCAAAATATACTCAATGCGCGGTTTCGAGCCCGCGCTGAACCTGCGAACGCTCGATATTAGCGCGATCACCGCGGCGCTGCTCTTCCCATTGGCTCTTGCGCATACAGACTTTCTTCGAGCGCAGCAGCGAACCGATCTGCTTCACACGCTCACAGATCATGGGATCGTTGGTCTTTGCCTTGTCTTCATCGCCCATAGCAGCAACACTTGTTTTGGCTTCAGTGGAAACCTTATCGGTTTTCGCCTGTGCGCCGCCTGCAAACATCATCAGAGCAGCGATAGAAACGACAATACGTGAACCAATATGCATGAGCATCTCCGTGGCGCGAGCGAACTGCTCAAGCGCCCTCTGTTGGGGGATGAAATAAGTCTATGGATATTTGATGATTTGTTCAAGCACGCGCGACATCGAATGCAATAGTCATGCGTTCGCCCGCATGAAACGGCCGCGTACCATGCCACATCCAGCTCGGGAACAAGACTAGCCGGGCTTCCGCAGGCGCAACCGTGGCGCGCGGCGGTATGTCGATACCCAATCCTGCCGGTGCACCGCCAAGTTCAAGATACCCTTGCCCGTCCCGCAATCCTTCAGGAACGGATATATAGAGCGCCGAGCTGATCCACCCTTGCGGATGGTGATGCGCCGTGTGGAAACCCGATCCCGTCAGCCGCACCGACCAGCTGCCTGCAAAGCGCGGACGCGCGCCGCGCATCTGCGAAAGCATCGGATGCCCGGCATCGGATGCAGGTAACGCAGATACGAAGCGGCCCACCTCGCGGCACAGTACTTCGCGCACTTGCACGATTTCCGGATCAATCCGGGCCAGCAGCGCGCCTTCGGTTTGCGTGCCATTGCGCACTGACTGATCGAGGAACCGGCCCGAGCCTTCATGCAACTGCCGCAGCAACGCACGCAGGGACTCCAGCCCGATTTCCTCCGGATCGAGATCCACGACGCTCCATAACCCCGTCTGCCCATCAAGCCATTCTGCCTTGGGATCACCGCCCAGCCGCCAAGCTAGTTCCGCATATGGCCAGATGCTTTCGGCCCCGGCCTGCGCAAGCCATGGCTCCACCACAGCAGCTGCCTGTTGCGGCTGCCCCGTGCGCAGCAGGTGGCGGGCAAGCCAAATGGCATGGCCCGTATCGCCGGGAGCACCCAGTTCTTCGAACAGCCCGGCAGCTTCCCTGGTTTGTCCCGTTTCATCGAGGGCCGCTGCCTGTTGCAGGACATACGGTGCCAGCGCGCCTCGCACGGCGATGACCCGTTTGGTCCGGTCCAAGGCTTCAGGATAGCGTTCGCCTTCCAGCAACAATGTGATAGCCATGCGGTGCAGATCGTCACCTTGCGGAAACCTAGCCAGCGCTCGGTCAATACTGGAAAGAGACATGCCTCCCTTCCCCAGCAACGCAGCTATCTGCGCGTATTGGCGGTGCCCTTCCATCCAGCCCGGATTGGCAGCCAGCATCGCATCGAGCTCAGCAAACCCGCGCTCCCCCTCTCCTTGCGCGAACCGGGCCGAAGCAAGACCGAGCCGGATCTCGCCCTTGGCCGGAGCCAGACGGACAGCCTGCTCGAACAGCGCCGCAGCCGGACGCCCCGCTTCCAGCGTGACATGCGCCAACGCATGCATAAGACCGGGATTATCCGGCGCATAGCGGAGCGCCTGCTCCAACGCTGTGATCGCCTCCTCTCGCCGGTCGAGCGCACGGCGCAACATCGCTGTCCAGTGCAGCAGAGCGACATCCCCCGGATGGCTGGCCAGATATTCGGCAAGCCGTGGTTCAGCTTCGGCTTCCGAGCCGTTTGCCAGAGCCAGCTCCGCCAGTTCGGCCAAGACCTTCGCGTCATCGGCCATGCCGTCTCACCCCTCCCCGCCTTCGGAGGCGATCATGGCGGCGACTGCCTGCTGCTCAACGCTGGAGAGGCCGGGATGCCAAGCATCGAAAATCAGGACGACACGCAAGGCATCACTGGGGTTCATAGCCTCATGCTCCATGGTATCATCGAATGCGAAAGCCTCTCCCTCACGCCATAGGCGGGTTTCGGCGCCGACCCTGAACCAGCACCCATCCGGCACGACCAACGGCAAGTGGCAAACCAGCCGCGTGTTATCCACGCCGACATGCGGAGGAATCGCGGTGTGCGGCGCCAGCAACGAAAACATCGCATTCGGCGACGCGCCCATCACGCATGGCTGTGGCACACGCGAGAGGATTTCCATCGTGCGCGGCGCCTGAGCCACATTTTCCGGCACTTCCCTCCCCTGCTTGAGAAGATGGATAGCAGACCAATCCGTATTCCGATTCAACGGCCGCCATTGGTCCAGAGCCTCGCGCTCCTCATACTGGATATAGGGCTCCAGTTCTGCCCGGCCGGACTTGAGCAGCATCAGCATTTCAGCCCGGATATCCTCGAAGCCCGCTTCCAGTTCGGCCAGCCAGGGCGTGGTCTGACGCGGATGGAATTCACGCTCGACAAGCCCTGGATAGTGAAAGTGCGTGGGCTGCGAATGGTAGACACGAGTCTTCCGCAAAATGTTGTCGCGAAAGCGGCTCATGCGCCATATCTGATCCTCATCCGCCCCGGCAGCCGCATCGCGGCCAGCTAGGACCAGCCGTTGCTCGCGTTCATCCTGCCAGGCCGCGTAAAATGCTTCCCCAGCCGCGAGCGCGGCAGCCAACGGCGGAACCAGCGCGGTGTCCGGCTTCTGCGCGATTGCTTCGCCCCAGGCCTCACCAGCTCCGGGATCACCAAGCCGTTCGAGCAGTCCGGCACGCATCACCAATGCCATGAAATCCAGCGGAACGAGCTCCAGTGCCCTATGCACTGCATCCAGCGCGCGGCGCGGCTGCCGCATCGCCCGGCGCAACCCCGCCAGTTTGAGCCAGTGCGCGGCCATCTCACTTCCTGTTTCCGGGCTCTGCGCCAGCAGGGTTTCAAGCTGCTGAGCGGCTGCGGGCAATTGGCCCGCGGCAGCAAGCCGGTCGGCTTCGGCGAAGGTGGCAGCGGTGCTCATACCCTTCCCCTACGCCGGTTTGTCCGGACGCTCATACGGCACGCTCCATTGCGGCACCCGGTCGTCTTCCAGTGAATAGCCAAAACGCTCCACCCATGGCCGAAGAAGATCGAACACGGGTTCAAGATGCCGTTCATAATGGTGCCAGCGCCCTGCCGCACGGGTGTAAATGGGCTCGGTTACTTGCGAATAACTTGCCGTGCGCACTACGCCCCGCGCCCGCGCGGCCTCGCGGTGATCGAAGTCCGCACTCTGCCAGGGCAACTCCAGCCAGTCGAACAACGGCGCCAATTCGCGCGACTGATCGGCAACGAGCCGCTCATAGACGACTGTGCGCACATCGAGCCCAAACACGTCGCACGCCTTCGTCCAGTAAGCAAAGCTGCGATCATAGAGCCAGGCGGCCGTGTCCAGCTCAAGGAAGTTGCTCATCGCATGGTTGGTACGAAAGTTGGTGATGTAGCAACTCAACAGCACATCGCAGGGGTGGCGCAATGCAAGAATGAACTTCGCATCGGGAAACAATCGCCGGATTACCGGGATCTTGTTGAGATGAAGCGGATGCTTGTCCACCACCAGGGTGTCCGGCCTCAACTCGCCAAGAGCCGCAACTTTCTCAAAGTACCGTGCACGGGCATCGCCAATGGCCGCTGCATCCAGTCCAGGAAGGGCCTCGATACCGCCAAGCTCGCGTTCGATATCCGCGATGAATGGCTCTTCCTCCAAGATCAGCGTCCCCGGTGCTGCCATTAGCATCGTATCGAGCAAGGTTGTGCCCGATCGGGGAAAGCCCAGCAAAACCACAGGAGCCGGACGCGGTTGTTCCGGTGGTGTGGTCCAGCGTGACACCCATTCGGGAGTCAAGGTCTCCATGTCCCGTTCCACCATGTCACGGTAGATCTTTGCCCGTGCAGGCGGCCCGGATGGCTCTTCGAGATGACACCGGTTCATCTCGGCGAACTCCGCAAAGGCCTCGTCATGATGCCCCATCCGGTCAAGCAGGATGCCGCGTAACTGATGCTTGCGGTTGGCAACTACAGCATCGCCTGCGGCCTCAAGCGCGGTGAAAGCCTCCTCGATCTGCCCGGCACGCTTGAAACGCAACGCATCAATGAACGACAACGTAGCCGCATCGCCGCCTGCCGCTTCAGCGCGTTCCCGCAGGGAATCAAGCTCACCCTCGCGATTGGTCCGTTCGTAAAGCGCCGCAAGGCCAACCAGCGAAGGCCATAGCCCCGGATCAATTGCCAGCGCCGCCTCAAAAGCGGATTCGGCCACAGCATAGTCGTTACGCTTGTTCGCTTCCTGGCCATAATCGGACAGAACACCGGCATCGCCCGGCGCACGACGAGTTGCTTCGGCCAGCATTTCGTAGGAGCGGTCCTCTGCCCCTGCCCGGCGGTAGAACGTTGCAAGCGCCAACACTGGCTCGACATCGCCTGGATCCGCTTCTGCAGCGGCCTTCAGGACCTTCTCCCCCTCTTCGAAACGCTCAGCTTCAAGCAGCGCATTGCCCAGATTTACGCGGATCGGCGCAGCATCTGGCGCCAGCTTTAGCGCACGTTCCAGAGCCTTTGCCGCTTCACCGTGCTGCTCCAGGCTGCTTAGCGCATTGCCGAGGTTGTTCCAGAGCGTCCAGTCGTCGGGGAACTTTGCCAGAACTATACGATACAAGCGCACCGACCGTTCGAACTCCTCTGCCTCTTGCGCCAGATGGGCACCGAGACGAGCCAGCCGCAGGTTCGGTCCGGCAGCAGCCGAAGCATCGTCACAAAGGGTCAATGCCTCCGCGGCGTGCCCGGTATGGAATAACGCTTCCGCCAGGTTCGTACGAATTGTCAGGTCTTGCGGGCGATGCTTGTGCGCGACCTTAAGGTAAGGAACGGCGCGGTCAAAACGGCCGCGATGCGTCTCCACGGCGCCAGCCAGAGCGGCCAACACTGGATCATCTCCATGCGCCGCGAACACCGTCGCCGCCATCACAGCCGCCTCATCCAGCCTGCCCGAGCGCGCAAGACCGGCGATCTGCTGAAGGTTCTGCTGCGGAGTCGTGGTTGCCATGTGTTGTCCGGACGATCTGGAAAGCCGGTTCA
>NZ_JALHLG010000025.1 GCF_022832375.1 Novosphingobium beihaiense | reverse complement strand
TGGATCATCTCCATGCGCCGCGAACACCGTCGCCGCCATCACAGCCGCCTCATCCAGCCTGCCCGAGCGCGCAAGACCGGCGATCTGCTGAAGGTTCTGCTGCGGAGTCGTGGTTGCCATGTGTTGTCCGGACGATCTGGAAAGCCGGTTCAGCACCGGCAGAAAATAAGAAGGCGGCGGCCTTCCATGGGGAAGCCCCCCGCCCACGCTAATCACATTTGAAAGCGATTAGAAGTTCATCGTCACACCAGTGAAGATGTACCGGCCGAGCGCGTCGTAAGTGCCCGGATAGGTATTGCCGTTACAGATAACGCTGGCGCAAGCGCTCGACGATACCAGCGGCGGCTGCTTGTCGAACAGGTTGGTCGCACCCAGACGCCACTGCAGGTGATCGCCGATGTCCCAAGTGGTCGTCAGATCGAAGTAGTCCTGAGCTGCCAGCTTGTCGTCAAGCGAGTTCGTCGCACCGTCTTCATACGGAACCGCCGAGATGTGACGCCACTGGAGCGACACGCCCAGACCGCCAGCCGTACGGAAGGTCGCACGGGCCTTGTGCCGCCAAGTCGGGAGCGGGGTCGCCGCCGAGCCGCCGCAGGTCGGGCCATAGACGCCAGCACATTCGTACGGCGTGGTCAAACCATCGTCCACGATGTAGCGATCCAGCAGCGTGCCAACCATGTTCAGCGACAAAGTGCCGGTAGAACCGATCTCGGTCGACCAGCTTCCGTTGAACTCGAAGCCACGCGTCTTCACGCCGCCAACATTCTGCGGAATGTCGGTCACGTAACCATCGGCGGACAGCCACAGCGAACCAGCCGGGTTACGATTCACGAGCGCACAAGCCTCAAGATTCTCGTCGTTAACGCACGAGTCGAGGATCGCGTCAGCGCCGTAGCCTTGGATGGCATTCTTCACCTTGATGTCGAACCAATCGACGCTCAGCGTGAAGCGCGGAAGGAAGCGCGGCTGAAGCACGACACCCAGCGTCTTGGTGGTGGCCTTCTCCGGATTCAGGTTCGGGTTACCACCGATCAAGCCATTATACTGCTCCGCCGGGTTGCCGTTGGTGCTCTGACCAATGGTCAGCCCTTGAGCGAGACAGCCCACGTCACTTGCCGAAACAGTGATGCCGGCGCACGGATCGCTAACGCCATCAAGCGCAATGATCTGCGGCGCGAACAGTTCCTGGATGTTCGGCACGCGAACCGCACGGTTGTAACCGGCACGGAAACGGATGTCCGAGACAGGAGCGAAGTCAACTCCGAGCTTGAACGTATCGGTGTTGAACTTGCGGCCGTTCGAGATCTTGTAGTGCGAATAGCGGTAGCCGCCATTGAACGACAGATTCTGCACGATCCCGTCCTGGATCAGCGGAATCTCGATCTCGCCGAAGAACTCTGCAACCTTGTAGTTACCAGAGGTGTCCTTGGTCGGCGCGCCCTGACCGGTGAGATCGCCAGTATTGAAAGCATTGTCAGCCTTCAACTCCAGCGAGTCGCGGCGGAATTCCACACCCAGCGCAACGTTAATACCGTCAACTGCGAGCGGCGACTGAATGCCGTATTCGCCAAGCATGCCGGTGAAGGTCGCGCTCGCAATCTGCTGCGAGGTGTTACCCTTCAGGAAGCCGGTCGCGCTCAGGTAATCGACAGCAGCCTGCGACGGCCCGGCACCCGTAAAGATGTCGTAAGGGACGCAGTTCGAGTCTGCTCCAGACAGTGCCACACGGCAAACCGGATTGCCGGTGCTGGGATCAGTGACCACATCCAGTGCATTGCCAAGACGGACGGCCGAGAACTCGTTGGAATAAACCTGCGAGTAGTTGGTACGGCCATACTGATAGTAAGCATCGTAGGACCAAGCCTTACCCAGATCACCGCGCGTACCGATGACGGTGCGGAACGCAGTGTGCTGAAGATCGGAAAGACGCGGACCGCCTTCGACGTTACGGCGCAGAAGCTGGAAGAACGCCTTGTTGTAGTTCGCACCGGTGGTCGGATCGATGTAGTTCACTGGCCCCGGAGCAGCGGTGCCATAGATCGACTCATACAGGCTCGGAACCAGCGGGAACGTGCCGATGGAGCCGTTGATCAGGTTGCGATCGGTGCAGATCGCATCGCGCTGCGCAGCCGACATCAGTGCGTTGTCGCAGTTGATGGTCAGCGTATTGCCGAAATCGCCCGACGGTGCGATCTGGGCCACAGTCCGGTCGTCCATGAACATGAATTCCATGTACGGATGGATCGCTTCGTTGATCTCGTAGTCAGCGAAAACACCGGCGGTGTAGCGTTCGTCCGGACGCTGGAAGTAGTTCAGCGGCGCATAGTTGTAGCGCTGAACCAGACCGCGCGTGAACGACCCAGCGCCAAGACCGCCGATGGTCGAGGTCACCGCACCGCCTGCATCAATAACATTACCTTCATCATCGAGGACGTCGGTTGTGTCGTAATAGATACCGGTACCGATCTGGTTGGTCAGCGAACCGCCGCAGCTGAAAGAACCCGACGAACTAGCCGAAATGGTGCAGGCTGAATAGTCACGCTTCCTCTGCAGAAGGGCCTTCGCCTTGCGATAACCAACATAGGCAGTGATGTGGCCGCGGCCATCATCGAAACCAGAGCCGAATGCAGCGGTCAGATCATACTGACCACCATCTGTGGCGTTGCCAGTCGGATAGTCGAAGCCCGAAAAGCCCGAAGCCTGACGCGCATCGAGCAGCGGAGGAGTGAAGCTGTTACGGTTGTTATGGTTGTACAGACCGTAGTTGGCGTCGATCTTGAAGCCTTCGAAGTCGGTGTCCATCACGAAGTTGACGACACCGGCGACGGCGTCAGCACCGTAGGTGGCCGAAGCACCGCCGGTCAGCACATCGACGCGCTTCACCAGTGCGGCCGGAATGAAGTTAAGGTCTGCGGCGGAGGTCGTGGTGTTCGGATCGCCCGTCATCAGACGGCGGCCGTTGATCAGCACCATCGTGCGCGACGGGCCAAGGCCGCGAAGGTCGACCTGAGCCGTACCAGTGGCGCCGTTGGCCAGCGTCGAGCTCTGCGCTGCGACAACCTGCGGCAGCGAGTTGAGCAGATCTTCCGTGCGAGTCGTGCCCGACAGCGAAATGTCGTCCGACGTCACCGTGGTAATCGGCGCGATCGACTGCTGGTTAGGCGATGCGATGCGCGTGCCGGTGACGATGATGGCATCGCCCACGGACTCGTCCGCAGGCGCAGCATCCTGCGCGTAAGCCGCACTGCTGAACAAAGCAAAGCCCAGCACCAACGGCGCTGCGCCCGCCTTGAGAGCGGTAAGAGTTTGATTTTTCACTTGCGTGTCCCTTTTTCTAAGGCGCGGTGTGACCCCTTGCGCCTTCGATTCCCCGGTAATGCCCCAACCCGTGGCTGTGTAGACAGCACCGGTAGATGCGCTTTCATCTCCCAAAGACAGGCTTGATCAAAGGGCTTTGGCCATAAAATCGCAACATTGCCCCAACCTTGTGGCAAATGCGCAACAACCGCCTCCACGCAATCGCCCTTACCGGCAAAACACGTTGATTTACCAAGACACATTTCGTGCGCACACAAGCACTCATGGCGTAACATCATTTCAACATTAGCGCCTGCAGCATTCACCTTGCTTCACGCTGCCCGATTGTCAGAAAGCCAACCACGAACGGCAGGCTGAAGATAGTTGCCTGCACCCGGGCCACTCGACTCCACTATCCCCATCTTTTCCACCTCTTGCCGCACGACTGCACCGGTTGTTACAAAGCCAAGCCAACGCAACAAAGACAGGGAGGCGGCCTTGAACCGCAGTTATCTTGCAATACTACTGGCAGCCCCCCTGGCATCGCAGCCAACTTTGGCGAAAGATGGACAAGACAGCGCCCAGCCACCGGAACTCTACCGCCAGTTGATCGATTGCAGAAACATAACCGCCGCCACCGAGCGCCTAGCCTGTTACGATCGGCAAACCGCGGCATTCGAGGAGGCGGCACGCAAACGCGAAATCGTCATTTCAGACAAAAACGCAGTCAAGGCCGCCCAGCGTGGCCTGTTCGGCTTCACAGCACCAGTCGGCAAACTCCTTGGCTTCGGGGAAGACGACGAAGCAGATGCAGTCAAACAGATTGAAAGCACTGTAGCTGGCGCACGCCACACTAGAAATGGCTGGCGCCTCGAACTGGAAGACGGCAGCACCTGGGAACAAAACGACACCCGCAATTTCGTGCTATCCCCCAAGCCTGGCAATTCGGTGAGGATCACACGCGGAGTGCTAGGTACCTATTTCGTATCGGTCCAAAGGCAGCGCGGCATCAAGATGCGGCGGATTAACTAAGCACGTCAGCCCCACCTTATCCAAACGACAAAAAAATCCACACGCCATGAACACCCTCACCCGAAGAGTGCAATAAAGTTACAAGAATTGTGGAAGGGTCGTAACTTATTTCCACACCCAACCCATTATAAAAGCACTATTTTTCACAAAATACGCACATCGCACTCCTGACACTATCACATCCAATGAACTCAACTGTGGCAGTTGAGCAACAAGCCTCGCTACAAACAGCGCAACGCCCCGAAAACGGTTGAATGCATGTTCAGGTAGCGCGAGTGTCCCTCGCATTGCAGCAGTACGTTCACCGGGAACGTCAGCCTGCGAACTTCAGCTGGCAAACAGGGTGGTCACGCTCCTGTCTGCCTGCCGAAAACAACAAGGGACACATTACGTGAAAACGACACTCAGAAAGGTGGCCTTGCAAAGCGCCACCGGTCTCGCGGCACTCGCGATCAGTGCCACCTCAGCCCAAGCCCAAGAGGCGGAAAACACGCCTGACGACAATGCTGCAGACCAGGTGATCATCGTCACCGGTTCGCGCCTCCAGCGCCTGAGCGTGGATACCCGTGAACCGAGCATCATTGTCGGATCGGATTCGATCGAAGAGCGCGGTATCACCAACGTTGGCGATGCCCTCGATCAGATTCCGGCCTTTGGCCCGCCAGCCAGCAACCCGGTCGGCGGACAGTCGGGGGGCTTTGGCTCGGGTCAGACGTTTGTCGACTTCTTCGGTCTTGGTTCGCAACGCACTCTGACCCTCGTCAATGGCCAGCGTTATGTCAGTTCGAACACTGCTTCGATCTTTGGCCCGACAGACCCTGGCTCGCAGGTGGACCTCAACACCATTCCGACGCTGATGATCGACCGGATCGAAACCATCGCAGTCGGCGGTGCTCCGATCTACGGTTCCGATGCGATTGCCGGCACCGTCAACATCATCCTCAAGGATCACTACGACGGCATTCAGCTTGGCGGACAGACGGGCATTTCCAGCCGTAGCGATGCAGCACAGTACCGCCTCAGCGCGCTGGCTGGCACGAGCTTCGCCGATGGAAGAGGCCAGGTCGTTGTCGCATTCGACTATAACAAAAGTGAAGGCCTGCTCTACACCGACCGCAAACGGACAGCGGCCGGTCTGTTCTATACATCGCCATCGGATCCGGACAACTTCCCGTATTCGCAGGAACTGATTTCAGATCGCCGTATCCCGATCCTCAGCGAATATGGCGCCCCGACAAGCGCCGACATCGTTCCTGGTTTTGGGGCCGATTTCTACGATGCAGCCGGCAACTCGCTGATATTCGATGCCAACGGCAACCTTGTTCCGCTGGACTTTGGTGAGCGTCACACGACTGTGAACTCGTCGGGCGGCAACGGCTTCAGCCTTACCCCGCTCAGCAATTTGCTCTCGCCTCTGGAGCGCTACAATGCTTATGGCCGTGCCAGCTATGAGCTGACCGATTCCATCAAGGCATTCGCCGAAGTCTCCTACGCCCATTCGAAGGGCAAGGAACTGCGCCGCCAGCCGGTATACAATACTTGGCTGTTCGGTGATGCGGGCGACCCCGACGGCAACCTGATCATTCCGCTCTCCAATCCTTTCCTGTCTGACGATGCCCGTGCAACGATCGCATCGCAGCTACCCGACGGGCAGGATTTCTTCTATCTTGGCCGCGCGAATACGGATCTGGTTACTGGCCTGAGCAGTTCAACGGTTGAAGTCTACCGCATTGTGGGTGGCCTGGAAGGCGACTTCAACATCGGCGATCGGGCGTTCAAATGGGAAGTGATCGGCAACTACGGTCATTCGCGCTCGAGTGGTGCCAGCCGGCAGCTGGTTCAGCAGAACTTCGAAAACGCTCTGGCCGGCTGTCTTGACGGCTATGTGAATTCGCCCATCGAAACCATCAGTTCGACGTGCGCACCGTTCAACCCGTTCGGCCATCAGAACGGCCCCGAAGTGGGAGACTACATCACCACTATCGCAAGGCCTGTGGCCACCAATGAACAGTGGGTTGTCACGGCCGATGTGACCGGCGACCTGTTCGAGCTGCCTGGAGGCCCCGTGCAGTTCGCTCTTGGTTACGAACATCGCGAGGAAAAGGCAAAGTTCGATCCCGGCGCATTCTATTACGGCGCCGAAGATCCGAACGATCCGACAGCCCCGCGCACCCAGTATGGGCGCTCCATTCCAATCGATCGCGTCAACGGCAAGTTCGACACCAATGAGGTCTTTGGCGAACTTCGTATCCCGGTGGTCTCACCTGACATGAATGTTCCCCTGGTGCATATGCTTGAAGTGAGTGGTGCAGCACGCTGGGTAGACCACTCGCTTGCGGGCAGTGACCTCACTTGGTCCGCCGGTGGCGTGTGGAAACCGGTGGCAGACTTTGGCATTCGTGGAAACTTCACACGTTCGATCCGTTCCCCGGCAATCACCGAGCTGTACAATCCGACCAGCCGAATTTTCACGACTGCAGACGACCCGTGTGATGCGCGATTCATCGACCAGGGACCTAATCCCTCCAACCGCGCCGCAAACTGTGCTGCGGCTGGACTGCCAGCCAACTTCACATCAAACATCGTCGAATTCACGACGGAAGGCTCGCTCTCGGGCAACACGGGCCTGAAGAACGAAAAGGCTGACAGCTGGACGATCGGTGCGATCTTTACGCCGCGGTTTGCCCATGGACTTTCGCTGTCGATTGACTGGGTCAACATCAAGCTCAAGGATGCTATCCTGAGCGTCGATGCTGAACAGACGCTGGAAGCCTGCTACGATGCAACTTCGTTCCCGAGCTCTGCCTGCAGCCAGATTGACCGCGATGCCGATGGGCAGGTCTCCTTCATCCGGACCGGCTATCTCAACGCGGCTTCGTTCAATTACGCAGGTCTTATCGGGTCGTTGAACTGGTCCTTCAATACGCCGTTCCTCGGCTCCAGCAGCACCATGCTTCTGCGCTCGAGCTACCAGTATATCGACAAGCTGGAGCAGCGGGTCGGCACTGGTGACATCAGCACGTTGCGCAACAGCATTGGCTATTCGAAGCATCAGGCGACGGCTAGCCTATCCTACAAGAACAAGGCCTTTGGTGCATTCGTTCAGCTGCAGTATATCGGGAAAACAAAGGTTGATGCCGATGCAGGCCCGACTGTCTACGAATATCCAACGCGCGATGCCGTTACGTTCGTGAACTCGTCTATCAGCTACGACATCAACGAGAAGTTCCAGCTTCGTTTCATTGTCGACAACGTGTTCGACACCAAGGCTCCTTATCCGGCCCCGGCCGGTGGCGGTGTCGTCACATACTTCGACGGCATCCTGGGCCGTTACTTCAAGGTCGCCGCGACCACGAAGTTCTGATCCACATACGGATATGAAAGCGGAAACGGCGGGCAATGCCCGCCGTTTCTTCTTTTTTGCGTCCAATCGGTCAGGACGTACCTTATGTCACCCCGATCACCAGCGCTCCATCACCCTCATCGATCCGCACGGTAGCCCCATCCGGCACCTCGCCCGCAAGCAGCTTTTCGGCCAGCGGGTCTTGCAGATAGCGCTGCACCGCGCGCTTCAATGGCCTTGCCCCATAGACCGGGTCGTAGCCCACCCGGCCGAGCCAGCGCTTGGCCGCATCGGTGAGGTCGAGCACGATCTTGCGATCCTTCAGCAGCTTCTGCACGCGCGCCACCTGGATATCGACGATCGGGCCCATGTGTTCCTGGCCCAGGCGGTGGAACAGCACGATCTCATCGAGACGGTTGAGGAACTCGGGGCGGAAGTGGGCCTTCACCACGTCCATCACCTGCGGTTCCACACTCTCGACGGTCTGTCCTTCCTCCAGGCTCGAAAGGTACTGACTGCCGAGGTTGCTGGTGAGGATGATCAGGGTATTGGTAAAGTCCACCACCCGGCCCTGCCCGTCGGTCAGGCGTCCGTCATCGAGCACTTGCAGCAGCACGTTGAACACGTCGCCGTGCGCCTTTTCCACCTCGTCGAACAGCACGACCTGATAGGGCCGGCGCCGCACCGCTTCGGTGAGCACACCGCCTTCCTCATAGCCGACATAGCCCGGAGGCGCGCCGATCAGGCGGGCGACGGCGTGCTTTTCCATGAACTCGCTCATGTCGATGCGCACCATCGCGGTGTCGTCATCGAACAGGAAGGCCGCCAGCGCCTTGGTCAGCTCGGTCTTGCCGACGCCCGTGGGGCCGAGGAACAGGAACGAGCCCAGCGGCCGGTTCGGGTCCTGCAGCCCGGCGCGGGCGCGGCGCACGGCCTTGGAGACGGCTTCCACCGCATCCTTCTGGCCGATCACGCGCTCGCCGAGGACGTCCTCCATCTTGAGCAGCTTCTCGCGCTCGCCCTGCAGCATCTTGTCGACCGGCACGCCGGTCCAGCGGCTAACGACACCGGCGATGTCGTCCTCGGTCACTTCCTCGCGCAGCAGAGCGTTTTCCGACTGCGCCTGCGCTTCGGCAAGCTGCTTCTCAAGCGCGGGGATCGTGCCGTAGGACAGCTCGCCCGCGCGGGCGAGGTCGCCCGAACGCTGCGCCTGTTCCAGTTCGAGGCGGGCCGCGTCGAGCTGTTCCTTCACCTTGCCTTCGGCGGCGATCTTGTCGCGCTCGTTCTGCCAGCGGGTGGTCAGCTCGCTCGATTGCTGTTCGAGGTTCGCCAGTTCCTCGCGCAAGGTCTGGAGACGGTCCGCGGAGGCCTCGTCGGTCTCCTTGGCGAGCGCCGATTCCTCGATCTTGAGCTGGATGATGCGGCGGTCGAGACCTTCGATTTCCTCCGGCTTGCTTTCCACTTCCATGCGGATGCGGCTGGCGGCCTCGTCCATCAGGTCGATCGCCTTGTCGGGCAGGAAGCGGTTGGTGATGTAGCGGTTGGAAAGCGTCGCCGCCGCCACGATCGCGCCGTCGGTGATGCGCACGCCGTGGTGCACCTCGTACTTCTCCTTGAGCCCGCGCAGGATCGAGATCGTGTCCTCCACGGTCGGCTCGTCGACGAAGACGGGCTGGAAACGGCGCTGCAGCGCGGCGTCCTTCTCGACGTACTTCTGATATTCGTCGAGCGTGGTGGCGCCGATGCAGTGCAGTTCGCCGCGGGCAAGAGCGGGCTTCAGCAGGTTGCCCGCGTCCATCGAACCTTCGGACGCGCCCGCACCGATCAGCGTGTGCATCTCGTCGATGAACAGGATGATCTGGCCCTCGGCGCCCTTCACTTCGTCGAGCACGGCCTTGAGGCGTTCCTCGAACTCGCCGCGGTACTTGGCGCCCGCGATCAGCGCGCCCATGTCGAGCGCCATGAGCTGGCGGTCCTTGAGGCTGTCAGGCACGTCGCCATTGGCGATGCGCAGCGCCAGCCCTTCGGCAATGGCGGTCTTGCCGACGCCGGGGTCGCCGATGAGGACAGGGTTATTCTTGGTGCGGCGGGCGAGGATCTGCACGGTGCGGCGGATTTCCTCGTCGCGGCCGATCACCGGATCGAGCTTGCCGTCCTTCGCGGCCTGCGTGAGGTCGCGCGCGTACTTCTTCATCGCGTCGTAGCTTTCCTCGGCCGAGGCGGAATCGGCGGTGCGGCCGCCGCGCAGTTCGGTGATCGCGGCTTCGAGCGCCTGCGCGGTGACGTTACCCGCCTTGAGCGCCTGCCCGGCGGGCGTCGTGGAGGCGAGCACCAGCGCCAGCAGCAGCCGCTCGACCGTGACGAAGCTGTCTCCAGACTTGGTGGCGGCCTGCTCGGCAGCGTCCAGCACGCGCACCGAATCGTTATCGAGCCCCGGCGTGTTCTGCGCGCCGCCGCCCGAGACGGCAGGCACTTTGGCCAGCGCCTTGTCGAGCTCCTGCGTGGTGTAGCCCGGATTGCCGCCCGCGCGCTGGAGCAGCCCGGCGGCCATGCCCTCGCTATCGTCGAGCAGGGCCTTGAGGATATGTTCGGGGCTGATGCGCTGGTGGTTCAAACGGATCGCGACGGTCTGCGCGGCCTGAAGGAAACCCTTGGCGCGGTCGGTGAACTTTTCGAGATTCATGGTGTGAAATGCCTCCTGACCTCGATGATATAGTGTTGCATTTTTGCAACACAAGGCCTCTCCGATAATTTGTGCGTTTAACGGGCAGCGCGCCCGAATGCTTTGATTAGGCACAAGGAAATGACCGCCGTATGGCCGGTCCACCCCAAGATGGGTGCCCCGTTCCGCTTTGCCAAGCACCCCATGACGCCACGGCGCTAATCGGCAGGACAGCACACTAATCCCTTGGCGCACCGGCGTGCTTTGCCTAGCCTCGCCCATCATACCGAATTGGGAAGAGGGAAGAAACGTGGCGAAATTCACCCCAGAGCAAGCAGCGGACGTCCTGGCGATCAAGCAGGCCGTCTACGAATGGGGCGACGAACTCGATCTCAACAACGGCCTATCGATGCGCAAGGCGGACTGCCTGGCCGAGGATGTACAATACAACGTGGGCGGCGAATGGCGCGATGGCCTGGCGGCAGTGGAAGCCTTCTACAAGGGCCGCGCCGAGGCTATGCAGGCGGGTGCAGGGCTGATGACAATGCGCCACATCATCACTTCGCTGCGCGTCTCCTTCGATGACGCGGACCATGCGAAAGTCGGCTACCTGCTGGTGTTCTTCGCCACCGTGACGAACCTCGACAAATACTGCGATCCGCTCGCCGTCGCCGACGTGAAGATGGAATGCCGCCGCGATGCAGACGGCGAATGGCGCATCACCCGGTTTGACAGCGGGCAGATCTTCAAGCGGGGGTAATCAGTCCCCGCCGATCAGCCCTTTCAGCAGGCCCTCTGCCGGTTTGAGCGGATTGGCGCGCAGCTTTCCTTCTTCGTTGCCGATGTAGCGGAATATGCCGTCCAGCGCCTGTCCCGTGACGGAATCGCCCAGCTTGTCATGCGTGATCCCGGCCCGGCGCAGAACGCCGGAGCGGCGCGACAGGCTGTCTAGCTGGCCATAGGCGCCCACCTGGGCAAGGCCGCTGTCGATCAGAGGGCGCAACTTGCCATGCAGTTCGTCTCCGGCGCTGCGCCGCAGATATTGAGTGGCACCATCATCCTGCGAGGCGATGCCCGGCACGTCGGCCAGCGTCAGCCGGGAAATCGCCGCGCGGAAAATGGGTTTGGCCTCCCCCGCCGCGATCCCCGCCGCATCGTTGAGCCTGCGCACGAGATTGCCGGTAAGCCCCAGCTTGTCCCCGGTATCGAGCACTTTGCCGAGCACCCCGCCCAGACCGCCGCCAAGGCCTCCCCCCAGCCCGCCGATCAGCGGCAGGCCGATACGGATATCGGGATCGTCATAGAAAGCGCCGGGCTGCGCCAGCCGGTCGAGCGTGCTGTCCGAAGCGCGGCCGAGCAGCCCCGTCAGCGTCCCGCCAAGCCCTGCGGCCCGTGCCGCCTCGGGCCACACGGCGGTGGCCGTTCCGCCTGCAAGTCCTGCCAGCATCGCCGCCATGGCCTCACGCCGCTTCATGCCGGTATCAAGCCAAGTCATCCTGCCCCTCCCCTGTTTTCCCAACACCGAACTTGCGCCAATCCCGGCGCTTGCGCAATGCCCCCTCGAACGCGCAGAAGCGCTTGCGGCGGCGGAAGTCTTTGCTAGACCGTTACAATGCGCAAATCCCCCCTGTCGAGCGTTCCTGCTCTTGCCGCCGCCCTGTTCCTTTCCACCAGCCTTACCGCGCCGCTCACTCCGGCGTTTGCTGCCGCCGCCCAGCAGGCGCAACCGGCCTCGCCGCAGGAACTGGTCTCCAAAGTCGACATTCCCTACGAGAAGTTCGTGCTGCCCAACGGGCTGACGACGATCATCCATACCGACCGCAAGGCGCCAATCGTCGCCGTCACCGTCTATTACAAGGTGGGATCGAAGAATGAGCCGCGCGGCCACACCGGCTTTGCGCATCTCTACGAGCACTTGTTCTTCGGCGGCTCCGCCAATGTCCCCAATTACGACATTCCGCTGGAGGCCGCCGGATCGACGCCGACCAACGGCTCCACCTGGTACGACCGCACCAATTACGTGGAAACCGTGCCCACCGGCGCGCTCGACCTCGCCCTGTTCATGGAAAGCGACCGCATGGGCCATCTGCTGCCCGCGGTGACGCAGGACAAGCTCGATAAGCAGCGCGGCGTCGTCCAGAACGAGAAGCGGCAGGGCGACAATCAGCCCTATGGCCTCTACGACTATTTCCAGAGCGAAGGGCTGCTGCCGGTCGGCCATCCCTACCGCCATTCCACCATCGGTTCGATGGCCGATCTCGACGCCGCGACGCTGACCGACGTGCGCCAGTGGTTCACCGAGCACTACGGCCCCAACAATGTGGTGCTGGTGCTATCGGGCGATATCGATGCCGCCACCGCGCGGCCCAAGGTGGAAAAGTGGTTCGGCGACATCCCGCGCGGCCCCGATGTCGCGCCGGTGAAGGCTGGCCCGGTGACGCTGCCCGCCCCGGTTTCGCGCGATATCACCGATCAGGTGCCGGTGCTGCGCCTCACCCGCAACTGGACCGCGCCGGGGCTGAACGATCCCGATACCCCGGCGCTTAACGTGGGCATGTATATCCTCGGCGGCCTCGCCAGCTCGCGGCTCGACAATGCGCTGGTGCGCGGGCAGGAACTGGCCGTTTCGACAACCGCCTACGATCAGGTGTTCCAGCAGCTCAGCTTCCTGACGATGGTGATGAACGTGAAGCCCGGCGTGGACCGCGCGTTGGCCGAAAAGGCCTTCGGCAAGGTCCTGGCGGACTATCTGCGCGACGGCCCCACCGAAGACGAAGTGCGCCGCGCCGTCACCACCCTGCTGTCGGGCGAGATCGGCGGGCTGGAGCGTGTCGGCGGCTTTTCCGGCAAGGGCTCCACGCTGGCCGAGGGGCAGGTTTATTCGAACGATCCGGCGCACTACAAGAAAGATCTGGAAGCGATGGCCGCGCTCACGCCGGAGCGGATCAAGGCGGCGCTGAACAAGTGGCTTTCGCGCCCGGTCTATGCGCTCAACGTGGTGCCCGGCAAACGCACCGCCAGCGGCGACCAGATGGGCGGCTGGGGCGACGAGGCCGATCATCCCGCCCCGCCTGCCGATCCCCATGCCAAGGCGCCTGCCCTGGCCGCCGGTCCGGCCCGCACTGCCCCGCCGGTGCAGCCGGTCTCCGCGCTGAAATTCCCGGCGATCGAACATGCGACGCTGTCCAACGGCATTCCCGTCACGCTGGCCCGGCGCACCGCGGTGCCCAAGCTGGTCATGACGGTCGATTTCGATGCCGGTTATGCCGCCGACGCGCTCGATACCCCCGGCACGCAGGGCCTGATGCTCTCGCTGCTCGATCAGGGCACGGCTACGCGCAATGCCACGCAGATCGCCGAGGCGCAGGAGCGGCTGGGCGCCAGCATCGATATCGATGCCTCACGGGATGACAGCACCGTCACGCTCAGCGCGCTGACGGACAATCTCGCCCCCTCGCTGGCGCTGACGGCGGACCTGATCCTGCATCCCGCCTTCAAACCGGCCGATTTCACGCGCGTGAAGGCGCAGGCGCAGGCCGCGCTGGCGCAGACCTTCTCCTCGCCGCGCGCATTGGCCTCGCGCACGCTCGATGCCGCGATCTACGGCAAGCATCCCTATGCCCAGCCCGGCGACGGGCTCGGCAACGCCCAGTCGCTCGCCGCGCTGACGCCCGCGAATATCCGCGCCGCGCATGACGAATGGATGCGGCCGGACCTCGCCAGCATCACCGTGGTCGGCGATGTCACCATGGCACAGCTGAAGCCGCTGCTCGAACAGGCTTTCGGCGGCTGGAAGGCCCCCGAAGCCAAGGCGCCGGTCAAGCCGCTCGACACCGCAACGCCGCCCGCCAAGGCCCGCGTGATCCTGATCGACCGGCCCAATTCGCCGCAATCGGTGATCATGGCCGGGCGCGTGCTGCCGCTCACCGGCCGCACGCCGGGCGAGGAGCCGCTGGAACTGGCCAACGACGTGCTCGGCGGCGATTTCCTCTCGCGCCTCAACCTCGATATCCGCGAGGAGAAGGGCTGGTCCTACGGCGTGCGCACCGGCGTCTCGCAGCCCACCGGCCCCAGCGCGGTGCAGCTCATCGCCCCCGTGCAGGCGGACCGCACCGGAGACACGATCAAGGCCGTGACGGCCGACATGGCCGCTTTCCCGGCCACGCAGCCGGTCAGCGCCGAGGAACTGCAGCGCGTCACCGAAGGCGCCATCCGCGGCATGCCCAACCAGTTCGAAACGAACGCCTCCGTGCTCTCCGCGATCCGCAAGAACGCCCGCCTCGGCCGTCCGGAGGACTACTATGCAACGCTGGCGGGCAAGTACCGCACGATCGGCGCCAAGGCCATCGGCGCGGCGGCGGCGCAATATCTGCAGCCCACGGGCCTCACATTCGTCATCGTCGGGGATCGCAAGGTCGTCGAACCGCAGTTGCAGGGCCTCGGCCTGCCGGTAGAAGTGCGCGAGGCCCCCGCCGCCCCCGAAGCGGCCCCGGAAAAGGAGTAAACCGCATGACTGTCGCCGGAAACTATGACTGCATTACCAAGACCCCGATGGGCCCGCAAAAGGGCGTGCTGACCGTGGTGCCGGGCGAAGGCGATACCTTCACCGGCCAGATCACCGGCGATCTGGGCAGTATGGACGTCAAGAACGGGACGGTCAGTGGCAATACGCTGACCTGGCAGATGAAAATGACCATGCCGATGCCCATCGACCTCGACTGCACCGCCACCATCGAGGGCGATACGCTGACCGGCAAGGTCAAGGCCGGGATGTTCGGGACGATGGAGCTGACGGGGACGCGGCGAGTCTGATTTCAAGAACCGGGATCAGCAAAGACACGTCAGCTGTTACAAATATTTAACACGCCAAAGCAATCAGTTCAGCGTTAGCCCCTGTCTTAATCACGAATAATTTCAGGGGGCATGAATGAGGTTTTTTGCTGCACTTGCAGCGCTTGCCGTTGCAGGCTGCGTTTCCACACCTACGCCAAACTACACACCAGTCACGACTGCCATTAGTTTCCCGAAAATTGGTGAAGAAACAGAAGTTTCCCTCGGAGAGGATATGCTCCGTCAGGGGTTTTATACAGAGACTGATGGCATCGAGACTTCGCAGCAAAATAACATAAAAGGCTACAAGCTCAGTGCAGGCTTTTACCCACAAGTTTCGGAAGATAAAGAGTACACTTATCACTCATTCGGACACTCAATATCCAGAGATGGCTCTGGCTATCTCCTGCAGGCGACCGGTTTATTGGGAATGCCCCTTGCCTTTCCACAGTCGATTAGAGCATCAAAGAATAAGCAAGAAACCTGTATCATCGTCGGCGGTTTAACCCGGCCTGCATGTGACACGGAAATTCCTTTTCAACGAGTCCGTAGACCTGCGATCTCAGAACGAGATCTTCAACAAACGCTCATTTATAGCGGCCGTGTCGGTGATCGCATCAAGATTGGATATCGAGAGAGTTCAGGAAATATGGCTCGTCCAGCGTTCTCCAACGAAGCTGAGTATGACCTGTCCAAATCAGATGAAATTGGATACCGCGGAGCACGGATAAAAGTGTTGGCTGCTGACAACCAAAAAATCAGATATATCGTTTTATCAAATTTCAACTCAGCCAAGTAGGGTAGCTTTCCCCGGACTTTGTCCGGGGAAATACTGTCAGCCCAATTTTGCCTTCAGGATCTCGTTCACGACCTTCGGGTTGCCCTTGCCCTTCATGGCCTTCATCGTCTGGCCGACGAAGAAGCCGAACAGGGCTTCCTTACCGGCCTTGTACTGCTCGACCTTGTCGGCATTGGCGGCGAGGACCTTGTCGACTTCGGCCTCGATCGCGCCGGTGTCCGATTCCTGCTTGAGGCCTTCGCGCTCGACGATCGCGCCTGCGTCGTCCCCGGTTTCGAGCATCAGTTCGAGGACCTGCTTGGCCGCCGAGCCGGAAATCGTGCCCTTGGCGACCAGCGCCAGAAGCTCCGCGCCCTTTTCGGGGGTTACAGGCGACTCCTCAAGGCTGGTGCCCAGCTTGTTGAGCGCGCCGAACAGTTCGGAGATCAGCCAGTTGGAGGCCTGCTTGGCGACTTCCGCAGGCTGCTTGCCCGCGGCCTTCGCGGTTTCGGCCAGCAGCAGTTCGAACCAGCGCGCGGTTTCGACATCGGCCGTCAGCACGCCCGCGTTGTAGGCGGACAGGTCCAGATCGCTTTCATAGCGGTGGCGCTTGGCGTCCGGCAGTTCGGGCAGCGAACCCCGGCAATCCTCAAGGAACGCATCGTCGAGTTCGAGTGGCAGCAGGTCCGGATCGGGGAAGTAGCGGTAGTCGTGCGCGTCTTCCTTGCTGCGCATCGAGCGCGTGGTGCCGCTGTTCGGATCGAACAGACGGGTTTCCTGCACGATAGTGCCACCGCTTTCCAGCACGTCCACCTGACGGTTCGCCTCGTGCTCGATCGCCTGCATGACGAAGCGCACCGAGTTCACGTTCTTGGTTTCAGTGCGGGTGCCGAACGGCTCGCCGGGCTTGCGCACCGAGACGTTGACGTCGGCGCGCATCGAGCCCTGATCCATATTGCCGTCGCACGAGCCGACATAGCGCAGGATCGTGCGCAGCTTCGTCAGGTAAGCGCCTGCTTCGGCAGGCGAACGCATGTCCGGGCGGCTGACGATTTCCATCAGCGCCACGCCCGAGCGGTTGAGATCGACATAGGACATCGTCGGGTGCTGATCGTGCATCAGCTTGCCCGCGTCCTGCTCGACGTGGATGCGTTCGACACCGATGGTCTTGGTCGAATTCTCGGGATCTTTCTCGTCGAGCACGATCTCGATCGAGCCCTCGCCCACCAGCGGGTGGTAGAGCTGGCTGATCTGATAGCCCTGCGGCAAGTCCGCGTAGAAGTAGTTCTTGCGGTCAAAACGCGACCACTTGTTGATCTGCGCGTTGATCGCCATGCCGGTGCGCACCGCCTGACGGATGCACTCCTGGTTCGGCACCGGCAACATGCCCGGCATCGCCGCATCGACCAGCGAGACCTGGCTGTTCGGCTCCGCGCCAAAAGCCGTCGCCGAGCCGGAGAACAGCTTGGAGTTCGAAGTCACCTGCGCATGGACTTCAAGGCCGATCACGACCTCCCAGTCACCGGTTGCGCCCTGGATGCGGTATGTCGATTCAGTCATCGTTTTTCGATCCATTCCGAGAACGACGCAGCAACTTGTGACGCTGCCTCATTTCGTTTGTCTTGTCCTGACTCGGCAATTCATGCCGCCGTGCAGGCAAATCGTCCTTACGTGCCGGTCCACGGCTGGAGAAAAACTCGCCTAGCTCTCCAGCCAATTCAATCCAGAAGGACCAGCTTACCACCACTTCTCCGGCTTCGCCGCAAATCCGGCGCGTTGCTCGATGGCGAGGCCTGCGTTCAGCACGCCCTGCTCGTCGAACGGCTTGCCGATCAGTTGCAGCCCCAGCGGCAGCCCCTGCGCGTCGAGCCCGGCGGGCACCGACATCGCGGGCAGGCCCGCCAGCGAGGCCGGCACGGTGAACACGTCGTTGAGGTACATCGCCAGCGGATCGTCCGCATTCTCGCCCAGCGCGAAAGCGGCGCTCGGCGCGGTCGGGGTCAGCAGCACGTCCACTTCGCTGAAAGCGCCCATGAAGTCATGGCTGATCAGCGTGCGAACCTTTTGCGCCTGCGTGTAATAGGCATCGTAGAAACCCGCCGAGAGCACATAGGTGCCGATCAGGATACGGCGCTTCACTTCGGCGCCGAACCCGGCGGCGCGGGTGGCGGCGTACATGTCCTGCAGGTTGGCGCCATCGGGCAGATCGCGCAGGCCGTAGCGCACGCCGTCATAACGCGCGAGGTTCGAGGACGCTTCGGCCGGGGCGATGATGTAGTAGGCAGGCAGCGCGTACTGGGTGTGCGGCAGCGTGACGTCCACCACTTCGGCGCCCGCGTCCTTCAGCCAGGCGATGCCCTGCTGCCAGATCGCCTCGATCTCGGCGGGCATGCCGTCCACGCGGTATTCGCGCGGAATGCCGACTTTCTTGCCCTTGAGGTCCGCCGAGAGATTGGCGGTCCATTCGGGCACCGGCATGTCCAGGCTGGTCGAATCCTTGGGATCGAAGCCGGTCATGGCTTCCAGCATGATCGAGCAGTCGGTCACGTCATGCGCCATCGCGCCCGCCTGATCGAGCGAGCTGGCGAACGCCACCACGCCCCAGCGCGAGCAACGGCCATAGGTCGGCTTGATGCCGGTAATGCCGGTGAACGCGGCGGGCTGGCGGATCGAGCCGCCGGTGTCGGTGCCGGTCGCGGCCGGGCAGAGCCGCGCGGCGATTGCCGCCGAGCTGCCGCCCGAAGAGCCGCCAGGTGCCAGCGGGGCATTGCTGCCCGGGCGCCGCCAGGGCGAGATCACATTGCCGAAATAGCTCGTCTCGTTGGAGGAGCCCATGGCGAACTGGTCAAGGTTGAGCTTGCCCAGCATGCCCGCGCCCGCATCCCACAGCTTCTGCGAGACTGTGCTTTCGTATTCAGGCTTGAAGCCTTCGAGGATGTGGCTGGCCGCCGTGGTCTGCACGCCTTTGGTGGCGAACAAGTCCTTCATGCCGATGGGCACGCCCGCCATCTTGCCCAGCGTTTCGCCCGCGGCGCGCTTGGCGTCGGTGGCCCTGGCAGCCTCGACCGCGGCTTCGGGCGTGGCGACGATGAAGGCGTTGAGCGCGTCCTGCGCGGCGGCAACATTGGCGTTAAAGGCGTCGGCCACTTCAACGGCGGTAAAATCGCCCTTGGCCACGCCGTCGCGGATGGCGGCTACGCCGAGTTCGGTAAGGTCAGTCATGCTGTTTTCCAGCCATTGTGTGCCGCGGGCCCTTCGACAAGCTCAGGGCGAGCGGGGATAGAATTTTTCAGTTCCCACGACCCGCTCATCCTGAGCCTGTCGAAGGATGGGGAAGCGAGGCGCCTGCCTCGGATCACTCGATCACCTTGGGCACGCCGAAAAAGCCGTGCTCGGCCGCCGGGGCATTGGCCAGCACCGCATCGCGCTTGCCGCCGCCGGTGAGCGGATCGGCATCGATCACGTCTTCGCGCAGGCGCTGCTGGTTGGGGATCACGGCGGTCATCGGCTCGATGCCCGAGACATCGACTTCGCCGAGTTGCTCGACCCAGGCGAGAATGCCGTTGAGTTCAGGCACCATCGCCTCGATTTCCTGCGCGTTCACCTGGATACGGGCAAGGCTGGCGATCTTGGCCACGGTTGCGGTATCGACCGACATGGCGGTTCCTCAATGATGGCGGGGCCGCAAAACGGCCCTTCGCGAAAAATACGGACTGTGAGCGGGCGCTAGCACCCGCTCCCGGCCCTATCAAGCGGCCAGCAGGCCCGAATCAGGGCTTTCCGGCCGGAGCCGCCGCGCCGGGCGCGCCCTGCTGCGCCTGCATTTGCTGGAGTTGCTGCATGATGCGCTGCTGCTGCTCGATCTCGGCGCGGCTCTTGAAGTCCAGCAGTTCGATCTCGAACGTCAGATCGGTGTTGGCCGGAATATCGCCCACGGCCTTGTCGCCATATGCCAGCGACGAGGGAATCTCGACCATGTACTTGCCGCCGCGCTTCATCTGCACCAGCGCCTTGCTGAAGCCGGGCACGACTTCACCGAGCGCCATCGGCACCTGCTTGGCCTGATCGAACACTTTGCCGCTCGGCAGCGTGCCCTTGTAGTTGATCAGCACCACGTCATCCATCGTCGGCGAATCGCCGCTGCCGGCGGTCAGCGTCTCGATATGGACGGCGGGCGGCATGGCGGCGTAGGCAATCCCGCCTGCGGCCAGGGCAATCGCGGCCACGCCCAGCCAGATCTTGCTAAGCGAACCCCTGGCGATCGGCTGGAGCGGGACGCGGGTGATCTCTGTCATCGTCGAAAGGCCTCTTTCGGAATCGCCCCCGATGCGCGTGCACAGGGCGTGCAGATGCACAAAGGGCGCGGATGGAATTTCCGCGCCCTCATGGCTCAAGCAGGCCCGGGGTTCAAGCCGGAACTGCGATATTGAGGTGCCCTGCGTGAAACCGCAGGAAACAGCGCTTACTTGACGCCGTCACGCTCCATGCGCTTGCGCTCCAGCTTGCGGGCGCGGCGAACGGCAGCGGCCTTTTCGCGGGCGCGCTTTTCCGAGGGCTTCTCATAATGGCGGCGCAGCTTCATTTCGCGATAGACACCTTCCCGCTGCAGCTTCTTCTTGAGCGCACGAAGGGCCTGATCAACATTGTTGTCGCGAACCATGATCTGCATAAACCGAAACACCTCACAAATCGAAAGCCGGAGCCCCGCATGCCGACGCGGGGAAGACCCTCTTAAAGAATACGAAAATGCGCCGAATCCTACCGGGCCCGGCTCGAAGTTGGGCGCCGCTACCACCGGAAGGACGAAAAGGCAAGCAATCTTGCGGCAGAACCTGCCCCATATTCCGCCGACTGCGGGCGGGGAAACCCTGCCTGTGCGGCTTATATAACACATCCGCGCCTTTCGCGCCAGTACAGCGGAGATTGGAAATCCCGGGATTCGCGGCTAAGGCGGCCGGATGCCTCAACCTTCCTTTCTTGCAGCATCGCTTTTCGTCGCCCTGGGCGGCGGCACCGGCGCCTGGCTGCGCTTCCTTGTCGGCCGCGCCTGGACCGCCATGCTTGGCCCCGTCCGCGCGAGCGAATTTCCCTTCGGCACGCTCACTGTGAATGTGCTCGGCAGCCTGTTCATGGGGCTGCTGGTCGGCTGGCTCGCCCGCTTCGGCAGCCATGGCGAAGGCACGCGCCTGTTCCTCGCCATCGGCCTGCTGGGCGGCTTCACCACCTTCTCCTCGTTCAGCCTCGACATCGTGACGCTGGCCGAACGCGGACAACTGGGCCTGGCCGCGTTCTACGCGGGCATTTCGCTGATCGCAGGCGTGATGAGCCTGTTTCTCGGCCTCTTCATCATGCGGCACGCAGGATGAGCGGGCCGGGCATGAGCGATACCGTTCGCCAATTCACCGTCGGGCATGATGACGACGGCGTGCGGCTGGACCGCTGGTTCAAGCGCCACCTGCCGCAAGTCGGCTTCGCCATGGTTTCGCGCTGGGCGCGTACCGGCCAGATCCGGGTCGACGGCAAGCGCGCCGATGTCGATACCCGGCTCGCGGCAGGGCAAGTGCTGCGCGTGCCGCCGGGCGGCGAGAGCAAAGGCACCGGCAAGTCAGCCCGCCCGAGGCGCGAACTGACCGAGGAAGAGATAGACCTCGCCGATTCGATGGTCCTGACGCAGGACCGCGCCGCCATCGTGCTCAACAAGCCCCCGGGCCTTGCCACGCAGGGCGGATCGGGGATGAAGCAGCATGTCGACGGGCTGCTCGATGCCTTTGCGAACGACGGGCCGCGCCCCCGCCTTGTCCACCGGCTGGACAAGGACACCTCGGGCGTCCTGCTGATCGCCCGCACCCCGGGCAGCGCCGCGTTCTTTTCCAAGCGCTTTTCGGGGCGTTCGGCCAAGAAGATCTACTGGGCACTGGTGGTGGGCGTGCCCAGCATCTCGGACGGCATGATCGAACTGCCGCTGGCCAAGCAGCCGGGCACCGGCGGCGAGAAGATGCATGTGGACGAGGAAGACGGCCAGCCCGCCCGTACCCGCTACCGCGTGCTGGACCGCGCCGGGAACCGAGCGGCCTGGGTCGAGTTGCACCCGCTGACCGGGCGCACCCACCAGCTTCGCGTGCATATGGCCGCCATCGGCCATCCCATCGTCGGCGACGGTAAATACGGCGGGCAGGACGCATTCCTCTCGGGCACGATCAGCCGCAAGATGCACTTGCACGCGCGGCGCCTGATCATCGATCACCCGGACGGCGCCCCGCTCAACGTGACCGCTCCGCTGCCCGAGCACTTCGCCAATTCGATGGCGAATCTCGGCTTTGACGAGGCAGACGGCGCCGAATTGCCCCCGGCTCCACCCGAATTCACCAAGGCCGATGAAAAGCGCGCCGCCAAGGCCCACGCCAAGGAATACCGCAAGGAACGCCGCGGCGAGCGCCGCAAGCGCAGCGACAGCCCCTCGGGACGTGTCCGTTCCAGCAAACCGGCCGGCAAGCCCCTCGGCAAAACAGGAGGCAAGCCGGGCGCAAAGGGCGCCGGGAAACCGGGCGGCAAACCGTCCGGCCGCCCTGCCCGTCCCGGCCCGCGCAAGCCGGGTGGTCCGCGTCCTTCCGGGCGGCGCTGATGCATCCCAACGCCCTTTTCCGCACTGAAAACCGGGCCTTGATGGAAGCGCTGATCGAAGAGGCCGGGTTCGGCATGATCTTCGCAGCCACGCCCGATGGCCCGCGCGTGGCGCATGTGCCGCTGCTGTGGACGAGGGACGGCGCGCTGCAATTCCACCTCGCGCGCGGCAATGCCCTGACGCGGCACATCGGCGGCATGACCGCGCTCGCCGTCGTGAACGGGCCCGATGCCTATGTCTCACCGCGCTGGTATGCCGATGAGACGCAAGTGCCGACGTGGAATTACGTCAGTGTCGAAATGGAAGGCCGCGTGCGGCGGATGGACGATGACGGGCTGCACGGCCTGCTCGAAGCGCTCTCCGCCCGCAACGAGGCACGCCTCGCCCACGGCACGCCCTGGACGATGGACAAGACGCCCCCGGCCACGCTGGCCAGGCTCAAGAGCGCGATCGTGGGTTTCGAACTGGAAGTGCAGGCCTGGCGCCCCACCTTCAAGCTCTCCCAGAACAAAAGCGCCGATGAACGCGAACGGCTGGCCCTCGGCCTCGAAGCGGAAGGCTCGCGCGCGATGGCCCAACTGATGCGGGAGCTTGCCCAATGAAACTCGCCGTCTTCGATTGCGATGGCACGCTCGTCGACGGGCAGGCCTCCATCTGCGAGGCGATGGAAGCGGCCTTCGCCGCCTTCGCCCTGCCCGCTCCGCCGCGCGGGCAGATCCGCCGCGCGGTCGGCCTCTCGCTGCCGCAGGCAATGCGGCAATTGCTGCCGGACAGCACCGGCGAACAGCAGCACGCGATGGCTGACGCCTATAAGGAGGCCTTCCGCACCGCCCGCAGCGAAGGCCGCGTGGCGCAGCCGCTGTTTCCCGGTATAGAGGACACCTTGCGCGCGCTCCACGGCGCGGGCTGGACGCTGGCCGTCGCCACCGGCATGTCCGACCGGGGGCTGACGCATTGCCTTGCCAACAACGGCATCGCCGACCTGTTCGTCTCGCTCCAGACCGCCGACCGGCATCCCTCCAAACCGCATCCCGCGATGCTGGAGGAAGCGCTGTTCGAGACGGGCGCCCTGCCCGAAGAGGCCGTGATGATCGGCGATACCGCCTATGACATGCAAATGGCCGTGAGCGCGGGCACCCGCGCCGTCGGCGTCGACTGGGGCTATCACCATCCGCACGAGCTGGAAGCCGCCGGAGCCGGGAAAGTCGTCGAGACGCCCGCCGAACTGCTGGCGTACCTCACATCGTGAGCAGGAAAGACCCTGCTGCCGGGCGCTTTGCCGCGATCCAGATCACGCGCCTCGTCGGCGTCGCCTGCGTCGCGCTCGGCATCACGATCGCCACCGATCGCCTGCTGCCGGGCCTGCCGGGCTGGGTGGGCTATATCCTTATCGCCAACGGGCTGCTGGACGTCTTCGTCATCCCCCCGATCCTGATTCGAAAGTGGCGCACACCGAAATGAAGCGTTTCTATAAGGACGTAACCGTCGAACAGACGGGCGAAGGCTGGCGCGTGCTGCTGGACGGGCGGCCGATCAAGACCGCCGGGGGCCGCGCGCAAGTGGTGCCGACGCCAGCGCTGGCCGAAGCGCTGGCGGCCGAATGGGACAGTCAGGGCGAGGAGATCGACACCGCCCGCTTCCCTTTGCGCGATCTCGCCGATTTCGCCATCGATGCGGTCGCGCCGGACCGCGCGCAAGTGATCGGCGAACTGCTGCCCTACGCCGAGACGGACACCCTGTGCTACCGCGCCGATCCCGAAGAGGCGCTCTACAAGCGCCAGATCGCGGTCTGGGAGCCGCTTCTCACCGGCATGGAAGCGCGGCTGGACGTGCAGTTCGCGCGCATTTCGGGCATTGTCCACAAGCCCCAGCCCGCCGAAACGCTGGCCCGGCTGCGGCAGGAACTGGAAGGCGAAAGCGGCTTTGCGCTCGCCGCACTCAAGATGCTGTCCAGCCTCGCCGCCTCGCTGATCGTCGCGCTCGAAGCGGTGCGTCCGGGCGCCGATGCCGAAGCGCTGTGGAAGGCCGCCGAACTGGAAGCAGACTGGCAGGCCGAACTCTGGGGCGAGGACTGGGAAGCCGCCGAACGCAGCAAGGCCCGCTTCGAGGCGTTTTCACTAGCCATGCGAATGGCGGAGCTGTCCCGCGAGGCATGAAGCTCGTCTTCAGCCGCAAGGGTTTTGACAGCACGGCGGGCGGCGCGCCCTCGCCCATTATCGATGGCGTTCCCGTCTCGCTGCCGATCCCGGCGCGGGACCGATCCCGCACGACCTTCGCGGACCGGAGCCTGGCGGATATTGTCGCCGAAACCACGCGCGGCAGGCTGACGGGCGCGGACTTGTGCCATGACGATCCGATGTTCGCACAGGGCCGGTGCTGGTTCGGCCAGTGCGGTGCGGCGCAGGGGCACCTCGTGAAACACGGCGTGGGCCCGGGCGACCACTTCCTGTTCTTCGGCCTTTTCGCCGATCCCGAAACCGGCGAGCGGCATCACCGCATCTTTAGCCATATGCAGGTTCTGGCCATGGGCGCACCGGGCGCCATCGCGCGCTCCCCGCACTGGATCGAGCCGCCCCGCTCCCATCCCCACCGCGAGGGGAACTGGCCCGCCAACAACGCGATCTGGTTCGGCCCCGGCAGCACCGCCCGCAGCGCCCCCGACGCCTTGCGTCTCACCGTACCCGGCGGCCCGCTCAACCTCTGGAACGTGCCGCCCTGGCTGAAACGGCGCGGCCTTACCTATCACGACAGGCCGGAACGCTGGCGGCGCGGCGGGCTGCTCGATTCGGCCAAGCGCGGGCAGGAATTCGTCTGCGACATAGGCCGCGCGCTGGAACCCCGGCGCTGGCTGGAGCGCATCGTCGCTCTGATCGAAAGCCCCTGACACGGAAAAGCCCGTTCGGGACGGATCAAGGCACCCCGATAGCCAACGCTCCGGATCGACCCATTTTACCACTGTATTATATATATTTAATGGCCAATCTGACTTGCCGGAACGTGAAAGACTCATTTACAGCGAAGCGGTACTGGCAATGGGGTGCCAGCAAAACCGGGGGCTTTTTTGATGAAATGGCTGATGGGCGGCAGTGCAACGCTGCTTCTCGCGATCACGTGCGGAACCGCGGCACACGCTTCGGACACCGACATTTTTGCTGGCTGCGATGGT
The DNA here is from genome assembly GCF_022832375.1 of Novosphingobium beihaiense. Classification (GTDB taxonomy): domain Bacteria; phylum Pseudomonadota; class Alphaproteobacteria; order Sphingomonadales; family Sphingomonadaceae; genus Novosphingobium; species Novosphingobium beihaiensis. Next base: position 12,209 of record NZ_JALHLG010000025.1, on the reverse strand, counting down.
TACGGCAAACCCGGTAAATCCGCCGATGGCCTTGGCTCACCTGCAAACACCATACGCTACGGTTTCTACGCTTCCGGCTCGGCACAATCCACCATTGCGGCATGTGACGCAGCCCTGTCTCATCGCAAACTGCTGCCGAAACAAGGCTTGCGGCGGGCCCATCTTCTGCGCGCGCGTGCAATTGCTCATCTGAAGTCCAACGAGCTTTCCAAAGCTCTTGTCGACATCGATCTTGCCGGAGAAGCTGCCGGGGGCAGCAACAAGGACGATGCTCTTTATCTTCGCAGCATGGCGGTTTCGCTCGATCTGCTCCGGGCGCTGACATATGCCCAGATGGGCAATAGCGATGAGGCCCTGCGCCTTGCTCGCCAGAGTGTGGCGGCACGGCCCTATTCGCTCGAAGTGCAGCGCGTGACGGCACACCTGCTCCTCACCCACGGCGAGCATGACTCCATCGCCAAAGCCTCCATGCAGATGGCGAGCAAACTCGATCCGGACTTCGCGGACTATCTGTTAACTATCCTCGGTTTCACCGGTAACTTCAAGGCGATGGCAGAGCTGTCCTTGCCGCCCGCCCCGGAGATACCCGAACATACGGACGATGCGCAGTCATCGAACCTTGCCGCACTGAACCGTAAATTATCGGCCCGGTCACAAATTCCGAACGGCATGATGCTCGCTTATGCCCGTGCGGCTACGGGTGATGTGGCTGGCGCACGGCGTGATATGGAAGAGGTAAAAGCGCGCTTCGCCAAGCTGTCGGCAAGCACTGCCGACCCTGACGCGCAAACCGGCCAGCTTAAACCCTTTGCCGATATCATCAGCAGCTATGAAATGCGGATAGAGGCACGAATTGACCTGCAGGAAGGCCGCACCGCCGAAGCGCTCAAACGCATTACCGACGTCAAGATGCCACTCGATGCGGCAAGCATCGATCTTCTCCAAGCCTTGCACGCAGCGCAGGGCAAGTCCGATTCATCCCTTTCGCACTATAGAGCGGAGCGCCAGACAGCCGCTCGAAAAAAATTGTTTAACGAGATGGTTGAACTGGCCATGATCGAGCCGGAGACGGAAAGCACCAACTCTGTCTATAAACGTTCCCGCCCCAACGTGCTCGGCGCTCTGGTGGGCGCGGCATTTACCATGGGTTTTTCTCTGCTGGAGGGGGTCAAAAACACTGACGGCTTCAGCGCGACACCCAATGAAGATGGCACAGTCCTGATCTCTCTGACCGGGGCGACGACCGCACCGGCTGTCGTGCGTGAAATGACTTTGCTCCGCGCCGCCGAAACCGCCATCCAAGCGGGCAAGCCGGCCTTTGTCATCTCCTCGCGCCACGACTATTCCCGAACGCTCAGAAGCACTCAGTATGGCACCACAGTCAGCAGCATACCGACCGGCTACAAGACAGAAATGACCGTGCGCTTCCTCACCCCGGACGAGGACGATCCCCGATCGCTCGACGCCAAGGCCATAATCGAAAGGCTAGGACCTTTTTACTATAAGGAAAGCTGACGAAAAGGCGGCTGCACAACTTGTGTGGCCGTCAGCTTTCTTTCAGCTAGTCCGCGACCTGCCGCGCCACGTCGTTGGCCGCCTGATTGAGCGCCGGGCCGACATATTTGGCTTTCGGCTTCAACCCGTTCACCACGACCTCGAAGCGCTTGGTGACCACCTCGCTGCCCGGAGCGCCGCTACCGTGTCTCGACTGGGCTCGACATGAACGGTGGCAGTCTGGAGGCTCCAAGCACGGAAAAGCCCGCCCCGGACGAACCGGAGCGGGCCTCCCGACGGTCACGGGCCGAAGCCCGCGCCCATCCTTCTTGAGATCAGGCCGTTCTGAAAATCAGAACTTGGCGCCCAGCGCGACGATCGCGTTGTGGCGGCTGACGTCGGATTCGTAGTTCGAGTAACGGTACTCGGCCTTCAGGAAGAGGCGGTCGCTCAGGTCGTACTGGTAGCCCGCGCCGAGACGGAAGCCGTCACCGTTCGCGCCGTCCGAGGAAGTGCTCACGCCATCGTCATAGGTCGCGCGGATGCGGGCATTGGTGTAGCCGCCCAGAACGTAGAGCTTGCTCTTATCGCCCACAGAGGTGCCGAAACGCACGACAGCGGCCAGGTCGCGGCCGGTCTTGACGCAAAGGCGGTCGCCAGCGGCAAGAACGTCGTTCGCGCATTCCTTGACGGTGCTGTCAGCCACAGTGCCCTGAATGCCGACGAACATGCCGCCCGACAGGGGAAGATCGTAACCGGCCGAGATGCCGTAGTTCACGCCTTCGTCCGACTCCCCGTCAACCGACACGGAATCAAGGCCGGTTTCGGCCTGTACGAAAGCCTGTGCGTTGGCGACGGCGGGAACGGCGAGCAGCGCGGCGGCAACGCCCGCGATGGCGAACTTCTTCATGGTAACTCCTGCTTATGCTTATCGTCCGCGCCGTGATCCGGCAGCGGGGAGGCGCCGCTTACAGGAGAGAAAAACCGGGTCAAACCAAAAGGATGAGCCGCCAGTGAAACAAAAGTGCCATTGTTGCATCGCAGCAACAAGCAGCCGTCAGGAAAATCCGGAATACTAAGGAAATCCGCGGCTTCCATCAGGAGCGAAACACGCGAGAAAACACGCCCCGGTATTTTTTCGACGAACGCCGCTTATTGCACCACGAACGGCATCGGCCCGAAAAACCTTCAGTGCTTATTCACTTTCGACCCAGGCCGCCACTTGCTGCGCCACGTCGTTGGCCGCCTGATTGAGCGCCGGGCCGACATACTTGGCCTTGGGCTTCACGCCTTTCACCGCCGCCTCGAAGCGCTTCGCCACGACCTCGCCGCCCTGCCCTTCGCTGCGGACCGCATCGAAACGCACGACGACGGCGCCACGCGGCACGTCATAGCCCATTTCCAGCAAACGCCCGCCCACGACAGTCTTGCCCGCCGTTTCATAGTCGCCGCCTTCGGCCACCAGCCTGCCGGTCTTGGCCCGCAGGGTCTCCGCCAGCAGCGAGCGAAACTCACGCGCGGGCTTCTCTATCCAGGCCGCGTTCTTGAGATAGGCCAGGTTCGAATCGCTGACCCGCACCGGAATGCGCAGCACATCAAGGCTGCGGTCGGTCTCGGGATCGAGGACGACGATCGCGTCGCTCAGTTCGCCAGTCACAGTCGTCCCGGCAGGGGCGGTTTCATCCGGCGTCAGGCGGAACAGCAGGTCCGGCGCCTTGCCGCCAAGGCTGATACACCCGGACAGCGCAAGACACGCGGCGGCAGTGAGCGCGCCTTTGAGGATACCGTGTGCAGCCGCAGGCTTCATCGCTTTTCCCATCATCGCCCCATTCACGGTTTGTAGTCGGGCAGCGTCTGCCCCTTGATCAGGGCGCCCGCGCCCTGTTCGTCGATCTTTTCGGTTACGTTGCGCAGCGCCTTGCTGGTCGCCCGCAGATCGCGGATCGCCGCCTCGGCCGCAGGCAGCGTGCTCTGCGAAACCTGATCGAGCGCGGGCTGGGCGTGCTGCATCGTGGTGTTGAGCTGATCCATCGACTTCTGCGCCGAAGCCAGCGTCTGGCGCAATTGCCGGGCCAGCGAATTGCCTTCGCTGCCCAGCAGATCGTCCGCCTTGTCGGCCACGCCCTGGAACGAGGCGAGCGTCTTCGTCGCCTGATCGAGCGTGCCCTGCAGTTCCACCAGCGCCTTGCGCACTTCGGGGGCGGTCCGCGACATATCGCGCGTCATCTTGTCGGTGTTCTTGAGGATGCCGCCGATCGCCTTGCGGTTGTCGTCGGACAGCAGCAGGTTGAGATTCTCGGTCAGCGTCGCCAGCCGCTCCATCAGCAGCGGCGCGTTGGCCAGCACTTCGCTGAGACCGCCGCGGCTGGTGGGAATCACGGGAACGCCTTCCGGGCCCGGCTGCGTCAGCGGCGGCGCATCCTTCTTGGCCCCTTCGAGCTGAATGTCGGACACGCCGGTGAAGCTGCCCTGGATCGTGGCGGACGTGCCGATGGTGATCGGCACTTTCTCGTCCACATTGATCCGAACGCGCACGAAACTGGGGTCCTTGCGCCACAGCTCGATCTCCCGCACCTGCCCCACGGGCACACCCGAATAGGCGACTTGCGAGCCTTTGGCGAGACCGTCGACGGACTGCTTGAAGAAGATATCGTATTGATTCTGCGTGCCTTCGTTCAGCTTCGCAATCCACAGAATGAATGCCGCCAGCGCGGCCATCAGCACCAGCGTGACGGCCCCTACCCAGACGTGATTGGCGCGTGTTTCCATGCCTTAAGCCTATGCTCCCGTCTTGCCTGTGCTGTCCATGGCCTCTTCCACGTCGGGATCGCCCTTGGCCGCCAGCGCCGCCCGGCCGCGCGGGCCGTTAAAATATTCCTGAATCCACGGATGATCGAGCGCGAGCAGCTCCGGAATCGTGCCCACCGCGATCACCTGCTTGTCCGCCAGCACCGCCACCCGGTCGCAGATTGCATAGAGCGTATCGAGATCGTGGGTGATGAGAAACACCGTCAGCCCCAGCGTTTCCTTCAACTCGCGCGTCAGGCTGTCGAACGCGGCGGCGCCGATCGGGTCCAGCCCGGCGGTCGGCTCGTCCAGAAACAGCAGTTCCGGATCGAGCGCCAGCGCGCGCGCCAGCCCGGCGCGCTTCTTCATGCCGCCCGACAGCTCGCTGGGATATTTGAACGCCGCCTCTTCGGGCAGGCCGGACAGGCGCACCTTGAAGCGCGCGATCTCGGAGCGCAGCTCATTCGACAGCTCGGGATAGAACTGCTTGAGCGGCACTTCCACGTTCTCGCCCACGGTCAGCGTGGAGAACAGCGCGCCGCCCTGAAACAGCACGCCCCAGCGCGAGCGGATATCGATTCCCTCGCTGTCACCCGGCTCCATCATGTCGCGGCCGAGCACTTCGATCCGGCCCGCGCGGGGCGGCTGCAACCCGATGATCGAGCGCATCAGCACCGACTTGCCGGTGCCCGATCCGCCGACCACGCCCAGCACTTCGCCCTTGCGCACCCGCAGCGAGAGATCCTCGTGAATCACATGCTCGCCGAAGGCATTGCGCAGTCCTTCGACCACGATCGGGTATTCACCCTCATAGTCCTGCGAAAGACCGGTCATTTCCAGCCGATCTCCGTGAAGAAGATGGCGAAAAAGGCGTCGAGCACGATCACGGTGAAGATCGATGTGACCACGGCCTGCGTGGTGCGGCTGCCCACTTCCTCGGCGCTGCCCGAAACCTGCATGCCCTGATAGCAGCCCAAGAGCGCCACGATCAGCGCGAAGACCGGCGCCTTGGCGATCCCCACCCACACGTCCGTGATCGGCACCACTTCCTGCGTGCGCTGGAGGAATGTCCAGAACGGAATGTCGAGCGCGAAGTTGGAAATGAAGGCGCCGCCGATGATCGAAAGCACCGCCGAATAGAACCCCAGCAGCGGCATCATGATCATCGAGGCCAGCACCCGCGGCACCACCAGCGCTTCCATCGGGGATACGCCGATGGTGCGCATGGCGTCCACTTCCTCGGTCAGCTTCATCGTGCCGATCTGCGCGGCGAAGGCCGATCCCGAACGGCCCGCGACCATGATCGAGGTCATCAGGATGCCCAGTTCGCGCATCGAGAGACGCCCGGTGAGGTTGATCGTGTAGATCTCCGCCCCGAACTGTTCGAGCTGCACCGCCCCCTGCTGGGCAATCACGACGCCGATGAGGAAGCTCATCAGGCCGATGATCCACAGCGAATTGATCCCCACATACTGCATGTGATGGACCAGCGCGGTGCCGCGCAGGCGCGAGGGATGGCGCAAAGTCTTCAGCAAGGCCGCGACCAGTTCGCCCAGAAACGCCACCGATTTCCGGAACCCATGCCCCCAGCCGATCACCACGTCGCCGACTTCGCTCAGCGTGCGGGTCAACAGCCCCGGGCGCGGCTCCGGCTCCGTCTCGTGCTCGTCCATCCGGCCGATCGCTGCGAACAGGCGCCGGGCCTGCTCGCTGGCGCCGGCCATCTCCAGACCGTGCTCGCGCGCGTAATTCGCGATCAGCCAGGCCCCGGTCGTGTCGATATCGGTAACGCCGGACAAGTCTATCCGCTTGAAATTGCCGTCAAGCACGGCCAGCCGTTTATCCAGATCGCCCAGCGAATGGACTCGCAAGGGCCCTTTCAGCGTCAGTTCCGGGGCGCCGCCATCGTCGTTTTCCGACAGGGTAAATTCCGCGTATTCCCGCATCTCGGCTCGTATTGGGGTAAAAAGCATGGCCCGGCAAGAGGTTCAACCTGTGCGACGAACCGGAAAGCCCCCTACCCTACCCCGAAACCGGGACGAAGCGAAAAATATCTCGCGCACACTCGTGCCTTGCGCGCCACCCCGCCCGCTGGCAAAGCGCCCGCACCATGACTGAAACCGCACCTGAAACCACGCTGGACAAGACTTTCGACCCCGCCCAGATCGAGGCGAAGTGGTATGCCCATTGGGAAGAGAACGGCCTGTTCCATCCCGAACGCCCGGACGCGCAGCCCTTCACCATCGTCAACCCGCCGCCGAACGTCACCGGCAGCCTGCACATCGGCCACGCGCTCGACAATACGCTGCAGGATATCGTCATCCGCTACGAGCGGCTGCGCGGCAAGGATGCGCTGTGGGTCGTCGGCACCGACCATGCGGGCATCGCCACGCAGATGGTGGTCGAACGCCAGCTGGAAGCGCGGCAGGACAAGCGCACCAATTACACGCGCGATGAATTCATCGACAAAGTCTGGGAATGGAAGGCCGAAAGCGGCGGCACCATCACTGGCCAGCTGCGCCGTCTGGGCTGTTCGATGGACTGGAGCCGCGAGCAGTTCACCATGGACCCGCACTTCACCAAGGCGGTGGTGAAAGTCTTCGTCGACCTCTACAACGAGGGCCTGATCTACCGCGACAAGCGGCTGGTGAACTGGGACCCGCGCCTGAAGACCGCGATCAGCGATCTCGAAGTGGAAACGCGCGAGGTCAAGGGCTCGTTCTGGCACTTCAAGTACCCGCTCTCCGACGGTTCGGGCTTCATCACCGTCGCCACCACGCGCCCGGAAACGATGCTGGCCGATATGGCCGTGGCCGTGAACCCGGAAGACGAACGCTACAAGGCGCTGCTGGAACGCAAGGCCACCGTGATCCTGCCGATCACCGGCCGCGAGATCCCCATTGTCGCCGACGAGCACGCCGATCCCGAACTGGGCTCGGGCGCGGTGAAGATCACCCCGGGGCATGACTTCAACGACTTCGAAGTGGGCAAGCGGGCCGGGTTCAAGGCGGCGGACATGCTCAACATGCTCGATGCCGATGCCAAAGTCTGCCAGACGGCGGACGGCCTCGTCCCCGAACAGTTCCTCGGCGTGGACCGCTTCGAGGCGCGCGAGATGATCGTGGCCGAGATGAAGGAACTGGGCTTCCTCATCCCCCACGTCACCAAGGACAAGGACGGCAACGAAGTCGAGCACGACGCCGAGCCGCGCACGATCCAGACGCCCTATGGCGACCGCGGCGGCGTGGTGATCGAACCCTGGCTGACCGACCAGTGGTACGTCGATGCCGAAAAGCTTGCGGGTCCGCCGATGGAAGCGGTGCGCTCGGGCGCGATCGAGATCGTGCCGAAGACGTGGGAAAAGACGTTCTTCAACTGGATGGAGAACATCCAGCCGTGGTGTGTGTCGCGCCAATTGTGGTGGGGGCATCGGATTCCGGCTTGGTATGGACCGCACACAAATGCAGGTGCTCACATGCCGGGCTCTCGGGACTGGTGCGTGGTGGCGGAAACCGAATCCGAAGCACTTGCACAGTTTAAATCCGGATATGCAGACGACGTTCGTGTTGTCGTTGAAGATTCATGGGAGAGCGTTTGCGCCCACGAGTACGATCCGGATGTTGCTCGAATTTATAGAGATAATGACGTCCTCGACACCTGGTTCTCCTCCGCGCTCTGGCCTTTCGCCACGCTCGGCTGGCCGGACAACGTCATCGAAAGTCCCGCTCAGCCTGAGCTTGTCGAAGGCCCCTCGGGCAGCGCGGAACGTGCTTCGACAAGCTCAGCACGAGCGGAGAAGGTGGAAGCAGTTCCGGGTTCGCTACTTGACCGCCACTACCCCAACGACCTGCTGATCTCCGGCTTCGACATCCTGTTCTTCTGGGATGCGCGTATGGCGATGCAGGGCATTCATTTCATGAAGGAAGTGCCGTGGAAGCGGCTCTACCTGCATGGCCTCGTGCGCGCGGCAGACGGAGCGAAGATGTCCAAGTCCAAGGGCAACGTCGTCGATCCGCTGGGCCTTATCGACCAGTACGGCGCCGATGCGCTGCGCTTCTTCATGGCCGCCATGGAAAGCCAGGGCCGCGACGTGAAGATGGATGAAAAGCGCGTCGAGGGTTACCGCAACTTCGCCACCAAGCTGTGGAACGCCGCCCGTTTCTGCCAGTCCAACGGCATCGGCGCGAGCACCTCGGTCGCCGCGCCCGCCGCTGCCAGTGCGGTGAACAAGTGGATCATCGGCGAAGTCGTCGAGACGCTGGCCGAACTCGACAAGGCCATGGCCGACCTGCGCTTCGATGCGGCGGCGAACACGGTCTATCACTTCGTCTGGGACCAGTTCTGCGACTGGTACATCGAATTGGTGAAAGGCAATTTCGACGACGAGACCAAGCAGGTCGCCGGCTGGGTGCTCGACCAGATCCTCGTCATGCTCCACCCCTTCATGCCCTTCGTCACCGAAGAGCTGTGGAGCAAGATGGGCGAGCGCGAGGGTGAACTGATCACCGCGCAGTGGCCCGCGCCCGAAGCTTCGGTGGATGCCGATGCCAAGCGCGAAGTCGAATGGCTGATCGGGCTGATCGGTAACTTGCGCGGCGCCAAGGCCGAACTTGGCATCGCTCCGGGCGCGCGGCTGACCGCCTATCTCGCCGATCCTTCGGACGCGACGCGGGCGATTATCGGGCGCAACGGCACGGCGGTGGACCGCCTTGCCCGCCTCGATGCGATCCATTTCGAAGCGGCACCCGCGGGCCCGGCCATGCAGGTCGGCGCGGGCGATGCCATGCTGACGATCCCGCTCGAAGGCGTGATCGACATCGCCGCCGAAAAGGCCCGCCTCGAAAAGGCGCTCGCCGCATCGCAGAAGGAAGCCAAGTCGCTCGAAGGGCGGCTGTCGAACCCCAAGTTCGTCGAGAAGGCCAAGCCCGAAGCGGTGGAGAAGGCCAAGGCCGATCACGCCCACCACGCGGCAGAGGCGGAAAGGCTGGCGGCGGCGCTCAAGCGGTTGGGGTGATCGCAAAATCCTCCCTGTCGCGGAGCGATGGGGAGGTGGCAGCCCGCCGGGCTGACGGAGGGGTTTGAGCCCCCTCCACCACCGCCTGCGGCGGCGGTCCCCCTCCCCATCCCCTGCGGGGACAGGGAGGATTTAAGCGGTCCCCTTTCTCCTCCCCCTCGATGGGGGAGGGATACGCAGGCTTGGCAGCTCGTCTGCCTAGCCGGAGTTGAGTGGGGGTGAACGGCGGCCTTGCCCGGCCTCACCTTCTTCCAATTGCGCCTGGCATGATAAAATTGAAGTCCGCGTCACTATTTCTCGTCATCCCCGCGCAGGCGGGGATCCCGCTTTTGGCGGCACATCGAAAAGAGCAGCGCCACCCCGCCTACGCGGGGATGACGAATTATAATGCAAACTTCAGTTCCACCATACCAGCCCGCGATTTCATTTTCCTACCCGCGCGGCTTCTGCCAGTCTGGCGCGATGTTCACCCTGCTTCGCCTTCTCCGTGCTTTGCCGCACAAACCGTGCAAGGTGACATATTCCTGCCCCTCTGGACCGTGTAAACCGTGTCAACCTGACGTGTAACCTTGTGACTCTCATTCTCGCCACCACCACTCCGGGCGAACCGGAACTGTTCGCCTCGCTGCAAGGCGAAGGCGCCTCCACCGGGCGGCCGAGCACGTTCGTGCGCCTGTCACACTGCAATCTCGCCTGCCAGTGGTGCGACACCGCCTACACCTGGCGTTTCGAGGGCGACAACCGCCCCCACCGCGATGAGGCCGCTTTCGAACGCAAGGCCAACCAGCTTTCGCTCGACGAACAGGACGTGGCCGAACGCGTGGCCGCGCTGCCGCCGGACCGGCTCGTGATCACCGGTGGCGAGCCGTTGCTGCAAGGCGCGGCGCTCGCCCGTATGGTGGAGGCGCTCAGCGCCATCCGCCCCGGCTTTCACATCGAGATCGAGACCAACGGCACTGTCGCGCCGCACCGGGCGCTCGATCCTCTGGTGCACCAGTTCAACGTCAGCCCCAAACTGGCGCACTCCGGCAATCCCGCCGATCTGGCGCAGATCCCCGAACGCCTGGCCGTCTGGGCCGCCGATCCCCGCGCCTTTTTCAAGTTCGTGGTGGCTGAGCCCGGCGATCTCGATGAAGTGCTCGCGCTGCAACAGGCCTATGCCATTCCCGGCGAACGGCTGTTCCTGATGCCGGAAGGGCGCACCGGCGATGTCCTGCGCGAACGCGCCGTCTGGCTGGCGGATATCTGCGTGCAGCACGGGCTGCGCTTCACGGACCGCTTGCACATTCACCTCTGGGGAGACACGAGGGGAACATGAACGAGGCCTCTTCCCCTCCCGCCGGTGACGATCCAACTGGCAAAACCGAGAGCATGCCGCCCAAACCGGCGATGAAGGGCGACCTCACGCAAGGGCCGATCCTCAAGACGCTGCTGCTGTTCTCGCTGCCGATGCTGCTTTCCAATGTGCTGCAAACGCTGAACGGATCGATCAATGCGATCTGGGTCGGGCGCCTGATCGGCGAGAGCGCGCTGGCGGCGACGGCCAATGCCAATGTTCTGATGTTCCTGCTCTATGCCGCGATCTTCGGTTTCGGCATGGCCACTACGGTGCGCGTGGGCCAGCACTTCGGCGCGCGCGATATCGATGCCGCGCGCAAGACTTTCGGCTCGGGAACCGGTTTTTGCTTTGCCCTGTCGCTGATCATTGCCACGGCGGGCTGGATCTTTGCCCCGCAGATGCTCGATGCGATGAGCACGCCCGATGCCAGCAAGGCGGAAGCGCTGGCCTATCTGCGGGTGATCTACATCACCATTCCCTTTGGCGGCATCAACATGATGGTCTCCATGGCGATGCGCGGCGCGGGCGATTCCAAAACGCCAATGTACGCGATGATGCTGACCGCGGGGCTGGACATGGTGCTCAACCCGCTGCTGATCATGGGCGTGGGCCCGCTGCCGCAATGGGGCATTGCCGGTTCCGCAGCGGCAACCGCGTTCGCCAATATCGCGGGCATGGGATACCAGATCTGGCGCATCTACCGGCAGGATCTGCCGATGCGGCTGCGCGGGGCCGAGTTGGCCTATGTCCTGCCCCGCAGCGAGGATCTGCGCTATATCGTCACCAAGGGCCTGCCGATGGGCGCGCAGATGCTGCTGGTTTCTTCGGCCGGGCTGATCATGATCGGCCTCGTCAACCGCGAAGGGCTCGATACCGCTGCCGCCTTCGGCGCCTCGCTGCAATTGTGGAATTACCTGCAGATGCCCGCTTTCGCGGTCAGCACCGCGGTAAGCGCGATGGTCGCCCAATCGCTGGGCGCGGGCGATCACACGCGCGTGGGGCAAGTCACGCTGGTGGGCATGGGCGCCAATCTGGCGATGTCCACGGCCGTGGCCGCGCTGATCGTCGGCTTCGACCGGCCGCTGCTGGCGCTGTTCCTGGGTGGAGACAGCCCGGCCATACCGATCGGCGAACATATCCAGCTCATCTGCACCGCCTCGTTCGTGATCGTCTCGATCACCATGGTCCTTACCGGCACGATGCGCGCTTACGGCGCGGTGGTCTCGCCGCTGGTGATCATGGCCGTGGGGCTGTTTCCCGGCCGCCTCGGCTTCTACTGGCTGGCGCGTCCGCTGATCGACAGCGAAGCGGTGTGGTGGGCCTATCCGGTCGGCTCGGTGCTGACGGTGGCGCTGACGCTGGGCTATTACCGCTTCGGCAAGTGGCGCGATGCGTTTCGGATGTGATGGGGGCGAGAGCATTGCCCCAAAACTCTCGTCACCGTCGACGATAGAGCACCCCGAACCTCCACCGTTCGTGTCGAGCGAAGTCGAGACACGTCAGACCTGCGCTATCGTGTCTCGACTTCGGGCTAGAGTTTTTCCGCTTGAGATTGAATCGGGGGGATTCCCTCTG
>NZ_JALHLG010000024.1 GCF_022832375.1 Novosphingobium beihaiense | reverse complement strand
GGCCGCAACCATGCTCTGGCTACGCTGAATGGCGATCCGACCTAGTTCTCCCGCGCGGCATCGATCTGATGCATCAGCTGTTCGAGCTGCTGTGCCCCGCGCAGCGTTTGCGGCCGTTCATTCACCAGCAGCATTTCCACTTCCGAAGCGGCCGCAGACAGGGCCGGAAAGCCCAGCGAGCCTGCTATTCCGGCAATCTTGTGGGCGATGTCCAGGATTTCATCGTTGGCGCCTTCGATGCCCGCCAATCGTTCGAGCGTGCTGCGCTGTCCGGACAGGCGATCCAGGAACCGCACCCGGATAGCGTTGAGGCGGGACTGGTTTTCAGGCATGGCTGACAAATGAGCGGACTTGCGCCGTCAGTTTCATGGGGTCGAAAGGCTTGGGGATCACACCGTGTGCGCCCGATGCGACCAGTTTTTCCACGTCGGCGGGGCTGGTGCGGGCTGTGATGAAGACAACCGGGATGCTCTTTCCGAAGCGCTCCCGGATCGCGGCGAACGTCATGGGGCCGTCCATGACCGGCATCATCATGTCGAGCAGGATCAGATCGGGCGTCATCGTGGACAGCAGATCGAGCGCTTCCGGCCCGCTTGCGCATGTCCGTACCATGATATCCGGATCGAGTTCGAGCGCCATGCTGGCGATTTCGCGCAAGTCGGGTTCGTCGTCGATATAGAGGATCGAGATCGTCATAGGGCAGGCATCCTTTTGCGGCGAACCTCGGTAAGCATTCCGGCAATGACGGCGAGTTCCTCCAGGGACGTGTGCACCCTCGCCAGACAGGTGTTGGCAAGGCCCGCGCTTTCGGAATCGGGGCCTTCGGGAGACAGGATGATCACCGGAACCGGCAAATCCCCGCTTCGCTGAAGGTGGGGCAGCAATTCCGCGCCGTCGCTGCTTTCCAGTGAGAGAGAGAGGATGACGCAATCGAAATCCTCACTATCGAACAGGGCTCGTGCCGTTTCGGTGGAACCGGCAGCGGCGATGTCCGCGTATTCGTCCAGAGCCTCAGCGGCCATCTTCTGTACGCCGGGATCGGCTTCGACATGGAGGATGCGCGGCTTGCCGTGGCCCGTCGCGAGACCGGCGGCTTGCACGCAGTTTGCGAGACGGGAAACATCCACAGGCATCTCCAGCCAGTCGAGGATGAGAACCGCGCCGCCCGGCCCGGCGGCACCCGGTTCGCTGCCGAACGCCAGGATTGGCGTATCCGCGTTGTTCTTGTCTTCCCGGACCATCCGGATGATGCCGGCGCTGTCCGGAAGCCCGAGGTCGACAACGATACCTGCGTATCTTGCAGCCGCCATGGCGTCATGGGCCGGGGCCCTCGCTTCTGCGACAGTCACCGCATGCCCGGCCTCACGCAGGGCCGCTGCAAGAGGCTGGGCAGCATCCCCGCCGCATACGAGCAGCGGCGGGTCTTTGCGGGCTTTGTTCCGGGGCGGGCGGCGCGGTTCCACAGCGGGCAGGTCTATGTGGAAGCGGGTGCCCTGTCCCGGCTTGGTATCGAAGCTGACTTCGCCGCCCAGCCGGGTCACGATTTCGCGGACAATGCTGAGCCCCAGCCCCGTGCCGCCTTTCGCGCGGCTGGAGCTGGAATCGGCCTGCGCGAACTTGCTGAAAATCTGGTCCTGAAAGTCCTCCGGGATACCGGGGCCTTCGTCTGCGATCGTGACTCTGTGGAACCCGCCATGGGGGCCGATCGTGACCTGCACGGTGCCATCCGGCGGCGAGTACTTGGCGGCATTGGAGAGCAGGTTGGTGAAGACCTGGGCAAGCCGGTCGCGGTCGGCGGAAACGACCATGGGCGTCATCGGTGCGGACAACGAGATGTGGGCGCCGAACTTGGCCGCATAGCTGCGGTTTTCCTCTACCGATGCGCGGACGGCGGCCGTCAGGTCCAGTTCGCGGAGGTTGAACGGCATGTTTCCGGATTCGATCTTTTCGATGTCGAGGATATCGTTGATCAGCCGGACGAGGCGGTCGGCATTGCTATGGGCAATCGTGATCAGGCGGCTGGCGCGTTCGTTCAAGGGGCCGCCGCCGCCACCTTCGAGAAGGCCAAGCGCCCCCGCGATCGAAGTGAGCGGCGTTCGCAGTTCATGTGTGACGGTGGATACGAAATCGGATTTCAATTGCTCCACGCGCTTGCGCTCGGTGATGTCCCGGATGACGGCGACATAGCGCAAGCCTTCGTTGAGAACGGCCACCGATATTGCCATTTCCATGGGAAATTCGCTGCCGCCGCTGCGGCGGGCGGCGATTTCCAGCGTTACCCCTTCGGGATCGTCTTCCAGGCCGAGTTCGCTCAGCTCTTCAGCGATCTGCCCAATCGGGGGCTGGTCCGCAAGCAGGATGCCGAAATCGCGGCTGTCCAGTTCGCCCGGGTCATAGCCGAACATCCGCAGCGTCGCCGCGTTGACCGCTTCGATTGCCCCGCCGGGCTCTATCGTGACGATCCCGTCCATCGCGCTTTCAAGGATTGCCTTCTGGCGCAAGGCCAGATCTTCCTGCTCCGCCAGTACGCGATCGCGCGCGCGCATCGAGTTTTGCAGGGCAAGCCAGGCCGCCGCCAGCAATGCGGCAAGCGCGGCCAGAAGCGCGAATGTCAGAATCCTGAGATTGGTGACCGCCGCTTCCGCATTCGCAGTGCGCTCGGCGATCGTGGCCTGCTGCAACTGGACCAGCTGCCCGATACGGTCGCGGATCTGGTCCATGAGCGCCTTGCCCCGTCCGGACCGGACCCGGGCTTCTGCTCCCTGCATATCACCGCTGCGGCGGCGCCCGATGGTTCCCCGGGTATAGGCAAGCTTGCGGTTGGAAAGCATGCGCAGTTCGCGCACGAGGGCCTGTTCCCGGGGCCGGACAGAGGCATATTCGGAGAGGGACGGCCAGATTGCCATCAATTGGCGGCGCCCTTCGTCATAGGGTTCGAGGAAGCTGGCATCCCCGGTGATGACGTAACCACGGCCCCCGGTTTCGACATCCTGATGAGCGGACATCAACAGGAACAACTGCGCGCGCTGTTCCTGTGCAGCTTCCTTTTCCTGGCCCAGATGATCCGTCGTGCGGACTTGCTGCGTCAGCAGGATGACCACGGCGCCGATCATCAGCGGCGCCACGAACGCCACGATCTTGGCGAAACGCTGGCGCCACTGTTCGGCCTGCTGGGCCTTCCCGCTGACCGCGCTGCGTATCATCGCCTGTCCGCCTTCTGCCAGACCGTGACGCTGGAAACCTCCATGCGGGCCGGAAAGGCTTCGGTGTCGATCCCCCTGGCGCCTGCCCAAGCGCCGCCTACGGCGACGTTCAGGATCAGGATCATCTTGCGGTCGAAACCCCTGGGCCGGGCGGCAAAGCGCACCTTGCCGTCCACGCCGATGACGATGCGGTCTTCCGTCCACAGCAACTGGTAGTCGTGAAAGCCGCCGCAATAGTTGAAGCGGCTTTCCCCCTGCTCGTGATTGCCGTTGATGAAATTGCGCTTGGCGGTCTGGATGGCGTGATAGACCGTGCCGGGCTCGTAACCGACAGCTTCGGCGATATCGATTTCGCCCCCTTGCCAGACCATGTCCTGATGTTCCGGCAGCAGCCAGATTGCGGGCCAGCTGCCGGTAATGCAGGGCAATCTGGCGCGGATCTGGAAAAAGCCATGCCGCCATGAGGCGTGGCCACGCGTGGTGAGGCGTGCGGAACTGAAGCGCTGGCCGGACCAGTCGTCCAGCCCCATGCTGGACAGGTCTTCGGGCCGGGCCTCTATGACCAGCCGCCCGTTCTCGATCCTGGCGTTATCCCGATGCTCGCTGGCATAGTATTGCAGCTCGCCGTTGTACCACCCTTGCCGGTTGCGCGAGGTTTCATGGTGCCAGCGGTTTGGATCCGGAACACTGCCGCTTTTGAAATCGTCGTTCCACACGACCTGATAGCCATCGGGGCGGACCAGTGCGTCTCCGGGGACAGGCAGCGGCGCAGGATCAGATGCCGCCATGGCTTTCACCGGCGAAAGGCACGCCGCGAAGAACAGGAAAACCAGCACCGGCGCCATTCGGGCCAACATCCGGCATACGCCTTTCAGAATACGCGGCTCACGCCAAGCGCGACATAAGGCTTGGCGGAGCGGTCCTTCTGTTTCGACAGGCCGCCGGAAATCAGCCCCTGCCATTTGCCGCCAAGCCGGGTGGAAGCGAACAGGCCCGCGCTTGGCCGGGTATAGCTGCGATCGCCCTGCACGCCGCCTTCGATGCCCAGACGGGTGTCCGATTCGCCATCGACGAGCCGGTTGAACCGGACTTGCGTGATATAGGCCCGGTCATGCACGCCGAGCGATGCGAACCATGTCGCCCGCCAGGCATTGCCAACGGCGCCGTCCGTCTGCAGTGCCAGATCGAACCGCGTGCCCCGGGTGCGGTTGCCGGGGTCTACGGGCTTGAGCCGGGTATCGGTGACGCGGGGGCCGGCGGACAGGTTCACCCAGCCCCAATTGCCCGACATCTGATAGACCATCGCGACCTCGCCGCCGATATAGTCCGCCGAGATGCGCTGTCCGTTGCTTTCGTAGTGATACTGGCCCCCGCTGGTCCCCGCACGGACCGCCAGCCCTTTGCCAAGCTGCCCCCCGGGCAGGGCTATCACACCACCCGCATAGCCGTTCACCCCGTCTCCGGCGGAACCGCCTGCATAGACCACGCCCGTATCCTGAGCAGCAGCGGGCAGGGACGTCAGCGGCAGCAGAGCAACGCATAAACCGGCTGCGAAGCGCAGGTTCTGGGGCGTCATAAGGCAGGCCTCCCGGGAAATACGGGCCATGGTTGCGGGGCCCATTTCATCAGGGATGCACATATATTCGAAGGTGTTTAGCAAAAGTTAACCACTTGCAGGAATAAGTTAGTCAGTTTCTCCGGCGCGCCGAGTACTCATGTTCTCCAATGCTATTCTCAAAGCGCGCACGAACCTCAAGGTCCTGATCGTCGACGACGATTTCCTGATGGGGGAATTTCTCGGCCTTCAGATAGAGGCGTTGGGATGCCGTGCCACCGTGGTCGAATCCGGGGCCGAAGCTCTCGGCATCCTGAAGCAGGGCGAAGTGCACCTGCTGGTTTCCGATTGGCAAATGCCGGGCATGGACGGCATGGAACTTGTTGCCGAAGCACGGCGGCTGACAAGTTCCGACAGCCACCTTCACATTGCGATGATGACGGCGCGCGGCGAGGAAAAGGTGATGCGCGCCGCGATGGGCGCCGGCGTGGACGATTTCCTCTTCAAGCCGGTCCAGAGCGTGGAACTGGAACTGGTCGTTGCCAGCGCCGCGCGCAACCGCCTGCTGCATCACCGCCTGAAACGCCGCAATGCGCAGCTGGCGATGGAACACCGCCGCGCGACCGAGGCGCTGGAGCGGGTGCGTGCCGATCTCAAGGCTGCAACGGCCTTGCACGAGCGCCTGCTGCCGGACTTCGATCGTTCGGGCGTCCTCAGGCTTGCCCACCTCTATCGTCCCGCCGCGATGCTGGGAGGCGATTCGATCGGTGCCGCGCCGCTGCGCGGAGAAGGGCTGCTGTTCTTCCTGATCGATGTGCGCGGGCATGGCGTGCCTGCCGCGCTGGATTCCTTCCACCTCCATCACCGCATCAAGCAGCTGCGGCCAAAGAGCGCACCGGACCTGGGGCGTGCAATGGCCACGATCAATCGCGAGATCTGCGACCGTGCGGACGACAGCTATGCCACCATTGCCTGCGGCCTGATCTTTCCGGAAAAGGAAGAGGGCTGGATCGTCTGCGCCGGCCATCCTCCACCCCTGCTCATGGACGGCGCCGCCGTAACCCAGATTTCGGGCGGGCGGGCGATGCCGGTGGGATGGTTCGACGATGCCGCCTATACCCCCGTGCGGTTCCCGTTCCCGCCCGGCGCCCGCCTCGTGCTATATTCCGACGGGATCACCGAAACGATGAACGCATCGGGAGACCAGTTCGGAGACGAGCGGCTGGAACAGACCCTGGCGGCCAGCGCCGGGCAGCCGCTCCGCCAGTTCGCAAAGGCCCTGACGGAGAACCTGCAAGCGCATTTGCCCTCGCAAGCCTATGAAGACGATATATCGATGCTGGCGATCGAGCATGCCTGCCTGGAGAATCAAAGCTGATGTCAGAAAATACCGGTATCCTGGAAATAGCCGTCGATCATCCGCGTCTGGATGCGGCAGCGGCCCCTGCGTTCCGGCAGGAACTGCAAGACCGCTTCGATCACCGGCCCGAGCGCGTCGTGCTCGACCTTACCCATGTCGACTTTATCGATTCGACCGGCCTTGGCGTTCTCGTATCGATGCTGAAGCAGATGGGCACGAATGGCCGCATCGCGATTGTCGGCGCGTCTCCGGCGGTCCAGCGGCTGTTGCAGATCACGCGCCTGGATACGCTGTTCCTCCAGTGCGACAGCACCGCGGCCGCGCATGATGCCCTTGCCTGACCTTCCGGCGGAGATTTCCGTTCCCGCGCGCCTGATCGAAGTCAGGCGCCTGGCGGAACATCTGCGCAAGGTCTGCCGGGCATCGGGCGTTAGCGAGATGACCGCATTCGACTGCGAACTGGCTCTGGTCGAGGCTGCGAACAACGTCGCCGAACATGGCCATGCAGGGCTGGCGGAAGGCGAGATGACGCTATCGGTGCAGATCGG
Organism: Novosphingobium beihaiense; assembly: GCF_022832375.1. Lineage (GTDB taxonomy): Bacteria > Pseudomonadota > Alphaproteobacteria > Sphingomonadales > Sphingomonadaceae > Novosphingobium > Novosphingobium beihaiensis. Next base: position 81,390 of record NZ_JALHLG010000024.1, on the reverse strand, counting down.
CGAGGGCAGACTGCGCATGGAACTGCGCGATAGCGGAAAGCCCGTCCCCGAAGGCCAGTTCCTGGCCCCTGCCACGGCCTCCCGCGACGCGCCAAGAGGGCGCGGTATCGGCATTATCCGCTCCTGCCTCGATACGGTGGACTATATCCGTGAAGATGGCATCAACCGGCTGATCATGATCAAGCGGCTGGATTGATCCGCCGGTATCAGTCCTGCGGATTCACAGCGGAAAACGCGTGATCCGGGACCGGCTTGCCTGCTTCCTCCTGCAAGGTGCGGTCCTCGATATTGACGATGATCACACCGGCTACGATCATGATCAGGGCAATGATCAGGTGGCTGCGCCCGCGGCGCAGGTTCTCGCGAAAACTCATCGTTCCTGCTCCCTCCCGGGCTTCCAGAAGGCCGCGCGGACCATGATCGACATGGCCATGATGTTGTTGAGGCCCCACAGGCCGTTGGCGATCAGCCCGCCCAGCGTATAGCCGCCGCCCACGGTGAACAGGCGGAAAGCGCACCATGCGAAGCTGGTCACGGTCAGCGCGATAATCGCGATCTGCGGCCAGACCAGCCCCAGATAATTGCCTTCCTGCCGCTGCTTGGGTGTCACCGGAAAGGCGATCTTCTTCCGGCGTATCACGGCCCAGAGCGCACGCAGCGAGATGGGAAAGCTGGCAAGGTAGGACACTTTCCCCTTGTAGCCGGAAACGCCCCAGGTCCCCATCATGAAGGCCAGTTCGTTGAGCACCAGGAACGGCAGTGCATGGGCGAAAAAGTCGCCGGTGTACGTGCCGACCGGCGCAATCGCGGTGAACATGTAGATCACCGGGGAAAGCAGGAACACGAGGTTCCACACCGCTCCAAGATAAGACCAGAACGTCGTCAGGTACATGATCCGCTGCGCCAGCGTCATCCCGGGCCGGGTCACCGGATTATCGTGAAAGAAGATGTCAAGGCTGCCGCCCGCATACTTGAAGCGCTGCACCGTCCAGGACAGCAGATCCTGCGGGGACAGCATCTTCGATTCCACTTCCGGATGGAGCACCGTCCTCCACTTGCGCTCGCTGTCCTGGTGCAGGACGATCGTCGAGTAGATATCTTCCGAAACGTGGAACTTGTAAGGGGTCAGTTCCTCTTCCTGCGCAGCCTGCCAGCGGGCAAGCGGATCGTCTTCCTGATGCCGCAGGCCCAGCAGCTTCTGGATGCGCCCGCGGCCTTCCTCGCCGCTTTTGGCGATCGCCTCGGCATAGGCCCGCAGCGCCACGAACATCACCGCCTCCCGCCGGTGGATAGAACCCGCCCCGCAGCAGAACGCTGCATTCCATGGATTGCGGCGGCGCTGGATCACATCGTAGAACATCGCCGGATCGTTGACGAACGGATCCTCACCCAGGCGGATCTCCCCGAACACCGCCTCGATTCCCGCGCCCAGCCACCGGCCGGGCGCCCCGGCCCGGCGTCCCCAGACATCCTTCAGGCGCGTGCCTTCAGGAATGTCGTAAAACCATTGCGGCGTCTGCACCACGGCCACGTCGGGATCGCGGAAATACCCCAGCGTGTGGTCCAGGATTGTCGGGAAAGGCCGGGTGTCGGCATCGCAGATGACGATGAAATCGCCGCTCGTCTGCTCCATGGCATTGCGAAGATTGCCCGCCTTGAAACCGATATTACTGGCGCGGGTAATATAGCCAACGCCTTCCTCTTCACACACCTGCCGCATGACCTCCCGCCGTCCGTCATCAAGCACATGAATGCGAAAATCGATGGGATGCGGATAGGAGACCTTCCTGGCATCCCGGATCGAGAGGCGGACCAGCTCCTCGTCCTCGTTATAGGTAGTGATGAACAAGTCGACACTGACCGGCCGCTCCCCGGCTTCACCTTCCCGCACGCACTCCGCGATCGAGGCAGGCGGCAAACGCTGCGGATAGTCGCGCGTTTTCCAAAGGTTCGCCGTGAACAGGATCAGCCCGAAATAGGCACAGGTCTCCGCCACAACGAGCGGCACCGCAAACCAGATCGCATCGAAATTGAGCGAATAGGCCCAACGCCACCAGATGTAGACAGCCCCTGCCACAAGATTGGCAATCGCCAGCCCGTGCCAGATACGCTCAACCGTCCGCGACCACGGGACGGGCGCGGGCGGCCTCCTGCTCTCGAACGGGATGAAATAGAAATCCGGCGTCACGTTTTGCCTGATGCTTGCGGGCAAGGACTGGAATATTGCAGCAATTTAGTGATTAGGAAACAGGGGTAGGAGTTAGGTTCAGGACTCGTTGACTAGATGTTTGGTCCCGTCAGGCAATGAGGCCGGTCTCAAGGATGCGCCTCGGTCAAATGTGTTGCTGACGAACGTGTCCTGCCTCAAGGTAAATGCACTGATTGCAGAAAGTAAGCGCTTCCTCGCGATGCGTGACCATGACAATCGTCGGACGTGGTGAAAGCTTTGCCAGAGAATCAAGTATGGCAGCTTCGCCAGCACGGTCGATGGCGTTAGTCGCTTCGTCGAGCACTAACAAAGTTGGCTTGCTGATCAGCGCGCGCGCTAGCCCTAGCCGTTGCCGCTCGCCGCCTGATAAAAGTGCGCCACGCTCACCGATAATACTGTCTAAGCCTTGTGGCAGACGCTCGACTATTGCACGCGCGCCCAGCATTTCCAGCATGTTCATGATCTCGTCTGTGCTGGTATCAGGAGCATGCCAAAGAAGATTTCTTCGTACGCTATCGTGGAAAAGGAATCCGTCCTGCTGAACATAGGCAATCCTGCGCTGCCAACTCGCCGCGTTGAGCAATGTCCCACCAATACGAATCTCACCGTGCTGTGGAGTGATAAGACCAACGAGCAGATCAATCAGCGTAGTCTTCCCGGCTCCTGAAGGGCCCGATATTCCCACCATGGCACCGGGTTGTATCTCCAAGTCGACAAGCTCAACCCCGCCACCGCTCGCATGGCGGAAGGTCACTTGATGAAATGTGATGGCGCCATCGGGACGCACAGGCTTTTCAGTCTTGGTCTCACCGACTTTGACGCATGTAAGATCATTCGACAACTCTTTGATCGCGTCGAATCCGGCAACGCCGAAGAAGAAATTCTGTGCAGCCTGTTGGACCTGGAGAGCTGGCCCGCTCATTCGAGCGAAGATCAGTACCAATGCGATCAATACAGCGGACTGGGCCTGGAAAAATGTAAATCCGATAAAGACGATCGCGCCGCCGACAAGGCCTGCAGCAACCCCAAAGATCAGTCGCCCGCTTGCCTGGCGTTTCGCAAAGCGTAGTTGGCCTGCCAACACATTCCGCTGCGCTTTGGCGAATTCGGTGATGAAAAAGGCTTGCGCACCTTGTGCGGCAGCCGTCTTCAGGCCACCGAGAAAGCTGTTGGCACTGTTCATCAGGTCTTGCCCTGCAGTGACGACTTGCGTTCCGATGCCATGCACGCGCACCTGGCCAAGGACAACGACACTACCGCCAAGTAGTAGTATTCCAAACGCTGAGGCAGCCAACGCAGGCGCTAGCAAGAATGCCAAGGCGATCTGAACGATAAGCATCGCTACCCCGACGCAACCCTGGATGAAGAAGTGCAGGCTGTTTCCCATGCGCTGCATTTCGGCGCCCATCAGGTTCATAACTCTAGCATGCCGAAGTTGCGCGACCTCTTCCCAAGGGGCCATAGCGAGCATCTGCATGACTTGATTGCGCTGCGCCTCGACAAAGCCGGTTTGCAATCGGACAAGCTGAATGTCACGAGCGAAGAGAATCACCGAACGTAGCAGCAATACGGCTGCGAAAGCGCTCACCAGCAAGGCTAGTCGGATAGACGGCGCGTTAAGACCCATTGCCAGAAACCACTCCTCAAAGAGTGCGTGCTTTTCTGCATGAGTTATCACGCCAATGATCGGAACCAGCAGCAGCAAGCCAGCCCCTTCGAATAGGGCTCCAGCCGTGACAAAGGCTGCCGCAATAGCACCACCACGACCGGAATAGTATCGGAATGCTGCAAGCAGATGGCGCGCCGCTTGCCATGGAATCAGCTTTTGCGCGAGCAATTGCTTAACGTGCATTTTTATCCTTGCCAGTTTTCAGTTCAAGCGTGTCGTAAGGTGTGAGTTCATTGCACAGGAGACAGGCATAAAAAAGGATCCCCGGGCCTCCGCCGCAATTCAGCCTGCCAGCGTCATCCTTGACCACCTGACTCGCTCTCAACCATCGTCGTGCCTCATTACGGTGGCAATCCGATTGAACCGTCCCGCAACATTCTGCCAAAGTAGTATTAGAATGAAGCCCCGGCCACGATCCCCTCTGCCACCAGCATCAGCACCGCACGCACCGGCTCGTCCCCGGCAGGACCCTTTCCATCGAGTGCCAGCGTCGCCAGCCCGTGCACCGTGCTCCATGCCGCCAGCGCCGCCGTTTGCGGATCGCCAGCGGCCATCCCGGAAACCCGGCGGAACAAGACGGCAAACGCATCGCCATGCGCTTGGGGGGGCGCTTCGCAAACCGGTTTGCCGCCAAACATCAGCCGGAACAGCGCAGGCCTGTCTTGCGCGAAGCGGAAATAGGCCTGCCCCTGCGCGACCAGCGCGGATCTGGGGTCCTCTTGCGCGTCGGCCTCCTCCAGCACCGCAGCCAATTGCGCGAACCCCGCTTCCGCCACGGCGCCCAGCAGCGCCGCCTTGTCTGCAAAGTGACGGTAGGGCGCCATGGCCGAGACGCCGGTTTCCCGCGCCAGCGCGCGCAGCGTCACCGCCGCTTCACCTTGCTCGTCAAGCAGCCGTTCGGCCGCCCCGATCAGGCGGGTGCGCAAATTTCCCTGGGCGGCTTCGCCTTCCATCTTGTTTACACCGTAAACTTCCGATACCTGTTTACATTGTAAGCAAGGAGATTCGCCATGCAAGCAGAGACGTTGCGCGAAACGGTCGATCTATCCGCCTATCCCGAACTGGTCGTCGTCATTCTGGGCTTCAAGCTGCGCCGCTTGCGCGCGCTGCCTGCCATGCTGCGCCTCGGGCGCGGGCTGGCCGAAATCCGCAACCACCCGCCCGAGGGACTGTTGGCAGAGGACCGGATGCTGTTCGGCTGGAACCATATCGGCTTCCGCCAGTACTGGCGCGACTTGCCCAGCCTGGAGGCCTTCACGCGCTCCATGCCGCACAGCGGATGGTGGCGCGATTTTCTGAAGGACCCGCAAGGCGCCGGTTTCTGGCACGAAGCCTATAGCCCGCAGGGGACCGAGGCGATCTATATCAACCTGCCAGCCCAGCGTGTGGGGCTGGGCCAGTTCGCCCCGGCCGCCAAGCCGGAAGGCCCGCTGCTTTCCACCCGGCAGCGCATCAGGGCCCATGCCGGGGCAGGATAGAGGTCAGTCGCCCGCGATCGCCATGCCGTCGACGCGCACGGTCGGCACGTTGATTGCACGGTACCATTCGAGGTCGTTCGCCGGGGTGAGCTGCGCGAACATCGAAAGCAGGTTTCCCGCCACGGTGAATTCCGAAACCGGCCCGGCCAGTTCGCCGTTGACGATGCGAAAGCCGGTTGCGCCGCGGCTGTAATCGCCCGTCACGCCGTTCACGCCATGGCCGATCAGTTCGGTCACATAGACGCCGTCCTTGATATCCGCCATCAGTTCGGCAGGCGAGAGCGGCCCCGCCGCGAGATGCACATTGCCGACCGAAACGCTGGGCGCGCCGCCGCCGTTGCGGGCCGCGTGACCCGTGGGCTGCATGTCCAGCTGGCGGGCCGAGGCACTATCGAGCAGCCAGCCGGTGACTTTGCCGTCCGCGACAAGATCGCGCTTCACCGTTGCCAGCCCCTCGCCATCGAACATGCGCGAACGCAGGCCCCGCGGGGTGTGCGGATCTTCGACAATGGCGGTGCCGGGCGCGAAGATCTGTTCGCCCAGCTTGTCCAGCAGGAAACTCGACCGGCGCGCGATGGCACTGCCCGACATCGCGCCGATCAGATGGCCGATCAGGCTGCCCGCGACGCGCGGATCGAACACCACCGGCATCGTGCCACTCTTCATCCGGCCCGATCCGAGCCGCGCCACGGTGCGCTCCCCGGCCAGCGCGCCGGTTTCTGCCGGCGACGGCAGATCGGCGCCGTGATGCGCGGAGCGCCAGGCATGATCCCGCTGCTTGGCCGCGCCTTCGCCGCCAACGACCGAGACGCTGACCGAGTGGCTGGTCGAACCGTATCCTCCGGCAAAGCCATGGCTGGTCGCCAGCGCGAACACGCCCGACCCCGCACTGGCCGAAGCGCCATCCGAATTGGTGATCCCGGCCACGGCACGGGCGGCATCCTCAGCCTCTTCGGCCATGGCGCGCAGGGTCTGCGGGCTGGGTTCGGACGGGTCGACAAGGTCCAGATCCTGCCAGGGGCCGTGGCTCAGCATGTCTTCCGGAGCGAGACCGGCGTAACGGTCTTCCGGGGCGGCGCGGGCCATGTCGATGGCGCGGGCGGCCAGTTCGTCGAGTGCCTGGGGCGAAAGGTCGGACGATCCGATGCTGGCGGAACGCTGGCCCAGGAAGACGCGCAGCGCGATATGCTCGCTTTCGGACCGCTCCACATCCTCCAGCTTGCCCAGGCGGATCTGAATGCCTTCGGAGGCATTGGCCCCGTAAACTGCATCGGCAGCGTCTGCCCCGGCGCGGCGGGCACGCTCCACCAGATCCTGCGCGCGGTCCCTGGCCTGGTCCGGACTGAGCATGTGAAAGGCAACTCCCTGATCATTCGCCCGCGCCCGCATCCGGGCGCATGACGGTCCGCCCTAGTCCCCGCGCGGGCGAAGGGCAAATGAGAGTTGTCTGAGGAAACGTTTTGCCGGGTCCGGATCAGCCTGAAACGGGCTCTCGACGATCAGGTAAAGGTAAGCGCGAGAACCTTGAACAGGCCTGTCAGCGCGAACGGCAGGCCAATGGCCAGCCCCCACAGCATCAACCGGTCCCGCCTGTAGTAAGGCGCAAGCGCGGGATCGTGGGCCTGTTCGTCCGTCAGCCGGTTCCAGCGCGATTCGAAACGGCGGCAGGCCGGAATAATCGCGATCACAAGGATAATCAGCGCCAGATAAGGCAGCAGCGAACTGCCGTTCGCCTTGAGCGCACCGATCGTCACGAATATCTGCAGCGCCGTATAGACCAGCAGGGCATAAGCGATATGATCGCTCATCTTGCGGCGCCAATCGGGCACCGGGCGATCCTCGCCGTCAAGCATCGCATTCTGCGGCATTGCGCCGTGATTCGTGCTGTTGTTCATCAAGCGACTCCAACGCGACCGATGAACCTGACTAGAACACCTAAATGCACTTAAATCAAGATTAGTTCAATTTTTTGCAAGTGCGAACAAGATTCGTTCGTGCCGCCGGGCCGACTCATGCACGAAACTTGCCAGATCCCCCATACAACTGGAAATGCCGGGTTGCCGTCGCCCCGCGTGCTGCGTAAACCCCGCAGGGATGACCGGTACGATTGATCTTGCGCAGGAACATGCCGGCGGCCCCGCCGCAGCCGCGGCATTGCTGGCCGAACGCGGCGGGCTCGAAGTCATTTCGATCGCCAAGAGTTACGACAAGCGGGCGGTGCTAACCGATATCTCGCTGTCGGTGGCCAAGGGCGAAGTGCTCGGCCTGCTGGGCCCCAACGGTGCAGGCAAGACCACCTGCTTCTATTCGATCATGGGGCTGGTCCGCCCCGATTCCGGCCGCATCCTGATGGACGGCATCGATGTTACCCGCCTGCCGATGTACCGCCGCGCGATCCTCGGCCTTGGCTATCTGCCGCAGGAAACCTCGATCTTTCGGGGCATGACGGTCGAACAGAACATCAGCGCCGTGCTCGAACTCAACGAGCCTGAGGCGGACGTGCGCGGCGAGGAACTGGAGCGTCTGCTCGACGAGTTCGGCCTGACCAGGCTGCGCACCAGCCCGGCCATGGCGCTTTCGGGCGGCGAACGCCGCCGCTGCGAGATTGCCCGCGCGCTGGCCGCCAAGCCCTCTATCATGCTGCTCGACGAGCCTTTCGCAGGCATCGACCCGCTTTCCATCGCGGACATCCGCGATCTCGTGCGCGATCTCAAGACGCGCGGCATCGGCGTGCTGATCACCGATCACAACGTGCGCGAAACGCTGGATATCGTTGACCGGGCCTGCATCATCTACGGCGGACAAGTGCTGTTCGCGGGCAGCCCCGAAGCGCTGGTTGCGGACGAAAACGTGCGGCGCCTCTATCTGGGCGAAGGCTTCACGCTGTGAGGCCTGCCGCGCGGGAGGACTAACCGATGGCGCTGGGGCCACGGCTGGATCTGCGGCAAAGCCAGTCGCTGGTGATGACGCCGCAGCTGCAGCAGGCGATCAAGCTGCTGGCGCTGTCCAACCTCGAAATCGAAGCCTTCATCGGCGAATCGCTGGAAAGCAATCCGCTGCTGGACGTCAACGCCCAGCCCTCCGAGCCTGCTGCCGCCGAAACCGTGGAAATGCCAGAAGAGGCCCGGCGCACCACGCTGGAAGGATCCTCGGTCGATCAGCTTATCGGTGAAGGCCACGGGGCCGACGACCGCCCGCTCGACATCGATGCTTCCGCGCTCGACCGGGACCGTGACACCGGCGATGGCCAGCGCGCCTCGACAGAGTCCGGCGCCGATTCCGGGTGGGGCGCCGACTTGCGCGGCCCGGGCGGTGAAGAAGGCCCCGGCATCGACGAACGCCCCGGCGGCAGCGAAACGCTGAGCGCGCACCTCGAAGCCCAGATCGGCACGGCCACCAGCGATCCGCTGCTGGCCGGAATCGCGCGCTACATCGCGGGCCAGCTTGACGAGACCGGCTATCTTCCCGCCTCGACCACCGAAATCGCCAGCGATCTGGGCGTCGAAGTCGGAGAGGCGGAACAGGGGCTAGCCGTGATCCAGTCGCTCGACCCCACCGGCGTGGGCGCCCGCACTTTGTCCGAATGCATCGCCCTGCAGGCCCGCGAAGCGGACCGTTACGATCCATGCATGGCCAAGCTGATCGACAACCTTGACCTGATCGGGCGCGGCGAACTGGCCCGGCTGAAGCGCCTTTGCAGCGTGGACGACGAGGATTTCGCCGACATGCTGGCCGAATTGCGCGGCTACGATCCCAAGCCCGGCCTGCGCTTCGGCGGCGAACCGGGCGCGGCGGTCACGCCGGATATCCTCGTGACCCCGCGCGACGACGGCGGCTGGGACATCGCGCTCAACCAGGCGACTTTGCCGCGCCTTATCGTCAATCGCGGCTACTACGTCGAACTCAAGGGCACCTGCGACGACAAGACCTCGCGCGCCTGGCTTTCGGAAAAGCTGGCCGACGCCAACTGGCTGATCAAGGCGCTCGACCAGCGGCAGAAGACCATCCTCAAAGTCGCCACCGAACTGGTGAAGCAGCAGGACGGCTTCTTCCGCCACGGCGTCTCGCACCTGAAGCCGCTGACCCTGCGCACCGTTGCCGAAGCGATCGGGATGCACGAATCCACGGTCAGCCGCGTGACATCGAACAAGTTCCTCAACTGTCCGCGCGGCACTTATGAGCTGAAATACTTCTTCAGTTCGGGCGTCGCCTCTGCGGGCGGCGAAGGCGGAGCTTCGGCCGAAGCGGTCAAGGCCGCGATCAAGCAGCTGATCGATGCCGAAGACCCCAAGGCGATCCTGTCTGACGATGCCCTCGTCGAACTGCTCAAGCAGAAGGGCTTCGAACTCGCCCGCCGCACCGTCGCCAAATACCGCGAGGCGATCGGGCTGGGCAGTTCGGTGCAGCGGCGCAGACAAAAAGCCCTGGCCGCGGCGCGCTGACGCCCCGCAAGCGGCATTTTATTCATTCAGCATCGATTCAGGCCATGGCGCGAGAGGCACGCAAACCTGCGAGTCCGGCCACAAGTAAGCATGGTTATTATAGCTATGTATTTTTAAATACTTGATATGCTTAGTAAAAAATAATTCCCAACTGAAAAGGTTGTGTTACGCTTCCTGCCATGAACAGCGCCAGGCTTGCGGCAAACCGCAAGCAAATGGCCAACAATGGAGGGGATTGCTCATGTCTTATGCAGACGGGAATGCAGGCCGTGGCCGCAAGGCGTTGACCGGTGGCACGGTCGCGCTGATCCAGGCCGGACTGGCGCTGGCTCTGGTCAACGGCCTTGCCGTTCGTTTCCTCCAGGATCCGCCGCCGCCCCGCCTCACCGGCGAGCAGATCCCGATCCGGCCGATCCCGCCACAACCCACAGAGGAACCCAAAGCCGAACCGCAAAAGCCGGTTGTGCAGGACAACTTCACCCCATTGCCCAAACCGGAAACCACCGTTGCCATCGATCCGCCGCTCCATCTGGCGGATCCGGTCAGAGTGGAACCGGCGGGACGCACCGGCAGTGACGATCTCGTCTTCATCCCCGGCATCGCACCGCCCGAGCCCACCGCGCGGTTCACGCCCAAGGTTGCCAAGCCGCGCAACAATGCCGCGCTATGGGTGACGACAAACGACTATCCTACCTCCGATATCCGGCTGGGGCACACCGGCACGGTCCGCTTCCGGCTGGCCATCGACACCGATGGCCGGGTGAGCGATTGCACAATCGTGCAATCGAGCGGCTATGAAGGGCTCGACAAGGCGACTTGCCGCAATCTGACCCGCCGCGCGCGGTTCGATCCGGCGACCGGCGCCAATGGCGAAAAGACCGCAGGCAGCTATGCCGGGACGATCCGCTGGGTGATCCCGCAGGACTGACGGCCCGCCTTACCCGAATTGCGGCCCCGATTAGCAATGATCGCGGCCGCATGGCCGGAGCGGCCCTATCCGCGCCGTACACTGCCGCTCCGGCCAACCCGCTTTGCAGAACGCCCCCACCCTGGGCGGCTGACACCTGCCCCTTCCGGCCATGGCCCTGCCAGCGCCGGAAGGGGCCTCTTTCCTTTTACGGCCGCCTGTCAGGCCGCCGCAGTGTCATAAATCTTGGCAAGCACGCGCTGGATCAGCGCGAACCAGGAGTCGAAATCCTCATCCCCCAGCCAGTGGATCGACAGGCAATCGTCCGGCAAAGGCTTGTCGAGACCGGCCGCAGAGAGATCCGCCACGGGCGAGGCCCCTGCGATAAGCCATTGCATACGCCGGATGCTGAGGTGCGATGCCCCTCTCGCAGCCTCCGACATCTGCTGGAACAGCGCCTCGTCCGCCGTGATATAGGCGAGAAACATGAGCCACGCGATTTCACAGGGATCGAGAAGGCCGAGACTGGCATCATGACTTCCCTGAGCCATGCTGCGCCGCATCAGCCATTGCCCTGCGTTTTCCCGATCGCCCACGGCCAACGCAATGACCCCCAACAGGAACCAGGGTTCCCCGACATGGGCGACCCAGTCCATGGTCTCGCGAAGCCCTCCGGCTGCCGCTGCAAGATCGCCGTCATGCAACAGCGCCTCGCGAGCGGCGCGCAGCTTCACTCCCATCGGATTGTCGTGAACTTCGAAATTCACGACCGGCGCCGCGTCCGCTGCCGCGGGCACGGCCCTGAACGCCCCGAAGACGCCATCCTGCTGAACCATTTCCCCGGACTTCAGATTCCGGCGGCATTCGAACCAGTCCAGAATATGCGTCCAGGACTCGCGCGTGTAGCGGCTATGGACCAGAGCGTGCCCGTTCGATCGGATGTACTCGTACAGCCTCCGGTCGCGCGCGATGGCCAGAATATTGGCGTAGAGTTCGGGACCGGCCGGCCCGAGTATACAGTTTTCCATGTTGACGAAGCCGTAGTCTGCAAGGGCTTCGGACGGGGGAGAAACAAGCACCGATCCCGCTGCGGGAATTTCCAGATGCTTGCGCACCACATAGTCCAGCCGGGTCGTATCCGTCAGGCAAAACTGGCTGCGCGACAGCATCCGGGCATAGGACTCATCCCGGATTTCAAAGGGATTGACCTCGCCCTTTGCATAACCGGGATGGGTATAGAGCAGCGTCGGCAAGATCCGCTGGATCTCTTCCGTCACCTGCGCCCGCCATGGGTAGAAGGCGGGAAAGAGGTGCGCACTCATGATCGTGACGGGGATCGATCTCTCCTCGCCATAGTCCCGGAAAGTGGCGCTATCGATGAACTTGGGGAGAACAAAGCAGTTGAAGCGCCGCAGCTCGTTCATCTGCTGAAGGTCTTCAATCCCGGTGCAGAAGATCGTGTCGATACCGTAGGCGCACACCATGTCCATCGTCAGCGGCCGCATCGGATCATGCGGATCGCTGTTGAGCAACAGCGCACGCGGCAAGTCGGGGAAAGCATCGATATTGGCGATGGCCAGGGGATGGTTCCGCCCCCAGTGGATGGAATCAAAGAGCAGAAAGTCCGGCTTCACCCGTTCGCACACTTCGACAAGATCGAAATCGTAATCGATCGTCTCGACGTCGCAATGCAGCGCCAGCGTATGCACCCATTCGTCGACCACAGTGTGCAGCACATCCGCGCATTCAGGGTTTCCCCGCGGCCGGATGCAAAGGATCTTCGTGCGGGAAGCCTGACCGTTCATAGTGCTCTCTTCTCGAAATAGGCGTGAATCGCGGCGATGACGCAATCCTGCTGGGCCTGGGTCATGCCCGCGAACATGGGCAGCGACAGGCCATTCCCGGCCCAGTCCTCGGTAACGGGAAAGCCGTCAGCGGGCGGCGTGGCGATGCCTGCAAGGCAGGGTTGCCGGTATAGCGGTACGGGATAGTGGAGCCCTGTCTGCACGCCCTGCTCGTCAAGGAACGTGCGAAGGGCATCGCGCTCCGCGGTGCGCACGACGTAGAGGTGATGGACATGATCGCCGTGGACGACGGCAGGCAGGCGCAACGGCGTATCCGCCAGTGCATCTTCATAGCGGCGGGCGATCGCGCGGCGCTGACCGGTCCAGCCGTCCAGCCGCTTCAGCTTGTGCGAGAGCACCAGCGCCTGAATGCCGTCCATACGGTAGTTGTAGCCGATGCGTTCGTGGACATACCGCTCGCTCTGGCCATGCTCTCGCAGGATCCGCGCCAGCCTCGCCTTCTCGTCGTCATCGGTTACGATCAGGCCGCCTTCGCCAGCCCCGCCGAGATTCTTGCCGGGGTAGAAGCTGAAGCACCCCATCGCACCGAACGTGCCGATCGCCTTGCCCTGCCACTGCGCGCCGATCGCTTGCGCGGCATCTTCGATGACGGTCAGCCCATGCCGTTCGGCGAAAGCCAGCACACCCGTGACATCGACGGGCTGGCCATAGAGATGCACCGGGATGATCGCCTTCACGCCCGGTTCCATACGGCGTTCGGCATCGGCCAGATCGATATTGCCGGTGGTGTCCTCGACATCGCAAAAGACCGGAATCGCGCCTTCGTAGAGCAGGCCCCAGATCGTGCCGATGAACGTGTGGGCGGGAACCAGCACCTTGTCGCCGCGCCCTATGCCCGCGGCAATCGTCGCAACGTGCAGGGCCGCACTGCCGCTGTTGACGGCAATGGCATGTTTCACGCCCAGATATTCGGCAATCTGCGCCTCGAACGCCGTGGCCCAGGGGCCGAGGCAGAACGCGCTGGCCTGAAACAGCCTGGCAAGGTCGGGCATGACCTCATCCTGAATCTGGTCCCACTGGATCGACAGATCGACAAAGGGAACCTTGGGGCCAGTCATGCCTTTTCGCCTTTCGCAAACCTGGTATCGCCGACGACCCGTGCGGGAACACCGGCGACCACGGCATAAGGAGGAACATCGCGCGTCACCACCGCGCCCGCCGCGACCAGCGCGCCTTCGCCGATCGTCACGGGCAGGATCGTGGCGCCGCTGCCCACCGAGGCGCGGCGGCAGATGCGCGTTGGCTGGCAAGTCCAGTCCCCGGCGCCTTGCAGGCTGCCATCGCCGTTGGTAGCGGCGGGATGGAGATCGTTCGTGAACATGACGCCATGGCCGATGAAGACTTCATCCTCGATCGTCACGCCCGAGCACAGAAAGCTGTGCGACTGGATCTTGCAGTTCGCGCCCACTTCCACGTCTTCCTGAATCTCCACGAATGTGCCGATGCGCGTGCCCGCGCCGATGCGGCACCCATAGAGATTCACAAGGTCAGGATGATGAATGACCGCTTCCGGGTGCAGAGTGACGGAATCGGCGACCGGCATCAGGCCGCCCTTTTCGCGTGCGCATCCGTCAGCGCATGGCGAAGGGCTTCGGCCACCGCGATCTGCTCGGCATCGGTCATGCCGCTGAACAGGGGCAGGATCATGTGCGTGCCGCTGACCCGCTCGGAACGGGTCAGATCTCCGCGCCGGGCATGGCGCCAGGGCTTTTCGAGATGGCTGGACATCACTGCCCGGCGCGTAGCCACGCCAGCGTCGAGCATCGACTGCATCACCGTCTCGCGGTCAGTCCCCTCGGGCAGGCCAATGGTATAACTCTGCCAGTTGGACCGCGCCCATTCGGGCTGCTGCGGAACGGCGATGCCGGGAATGGCTCCCAGCAATTCGGCATAGCGCCCGGCCAGACGCTGGCGGTCGGCCACGATCCCGGCCAGCCGCGTAAGCTGCACGCGGCCGATCGAAGCCTGCAGGTCAGTCATGCGATAGTTGAAGCCGGCTTCGTCGTAAGTCTCCACCATCACCTTGCTCGACGAGTGCCGGGCCAGATCTGACAGGCTCATGCCATGCTGGCGCAGCAACCGGCAACGCGCGTCGATCGCGGCATCGTTGGTGGTGATCATCCCGCCTTCGCCCGTCGTCAGGATCTTGCGCGGATGGAAGGAAAAGCAAGCCGCGTCCGCGATCGGATTGCCGATCTTCCGCCAGGCGCCCTCGACCCGTATCTCCGATCCGCTGGCACAGGCGGCATCTTCCACCAGGCGCAGCCCGTGTTTGCGGGCGATACCGGCGATCTGCGGCAGGTCGCAAGGCATGCCGATCTGATGCACGCACAGGATCGCCCGCGTGCGCGGCGTGACAAGCGCCTCGATCGCGGCAGGATCGATATTGTAGCCGCCCTCCTCGATATCGGCGAAAACGGGCTCCGCGCCGCACATCCGGATGGCATTGGCCGTGGCGATGAAACTGTGGCTGACGGTGATGACCTCATCCCCCGCCGTCACCCCCACCGCCAGCAGCGCGAGATGCAGCGCCGTCGTGCAGTTGGAGACGGCGCAGGCATGCGCCGCGCCGGTCATGGCCGCGAATTCTTCCTCGAAAGCCTTCACTTGCGGCCCCTGCGTCAGCCATCCCGACGCGATAACCGCAGCCACTGCATCGGTCTCGGCCTCGCCCATGACGGGCTTCATCAGCGGGATCATGCCGCGCTGGCCTGCCCGGGTGCGATATCGAGCGCGCGCTCGGCCTGCCACCATGCCACCAGATCGCGAAGGCCGTCTTCCAGCGTGATGGTGGCCTTGAAACCAAGTTCCTCACGGGCCCGCGTAACATCGGCCAGCCGGCGCTCGACCGGATTGATCGCGCGGGCTGGCTGATATTCGATGCCCAGGTCCGGCCGGCCCATGATGGCCAGCAGCGTTTCGGCAAGCTGCTTCAGCGTGACTTCCGTACCCCAGGCGACGTTGTACACACGGTCGGACGCGGGCGAGAGCGCAGCGGCAATATTGGCCCGGGCAATGTCACGCACGTCGATGAAATCCATCGTTTGCAGGCCGTCTCCGAAGATCAGCGGCGGCAGCCCCTGCGCGATGCGCTCCATCCAGCGGATCAGCACCTCGGTATATTTGCCGTGGATGTCCATACGCGGGCCGAACACGTTGAAATAGCGCAGCGCAACGTAGTTCAGGCCGAACATGTCGTTGAAAGACCGCAGCAGGCTCTCGTTGAACATCTTCAACCCGCCGTAGAGCGTGCGGTCCGCATAAGGCGCAGCCGCTTCCGTCGTGGGAAACTCAGGCGCCAACCCATAGATGGAGGCCGAGGACGCCGCGATCACCTTTTCCACCTTGTGCCTGACGCAGGCTTCGAGAATCTCGAACGTTGCCTGCCCCATGACATCGAAGGCCAGACGCGGTTCGGCGGCGCAGTGCGTGATCCGCAGGGCGGCCTGATGAAACACGATATCGGCATCGCTCACCAGTTCGTCCATCAGCGCCTGATCGCGGATATCCGCCTCGATCAGTTTCACGCGGCCGCTCGGCAAAGCGCTCGCCAGATTGGCGGGGCGGCCGCGCACCATGTTGTCGATAACCGTAACCGCCGCGGCATCATGCGCGAGCAGCTGATCGACGATGTGCGATCCGACGAAACCGGCGCCGCCGGTCACGAGAACCCGCTTTCCGGCAAGGCAGTTGGGGTAAGGACTGTTGACCGGAATGAGTTTCATGAGTGTCACGCTGCCGCAGTTGATTGGGAAGGAGAAGGCATCGAGGCTTGGGCCTGCTGAAGGCTGAGATCGAGCGCCGCCTGGGTCCGTTCGAGCGTCCGCACGATGCGGCGGCCCAGCCGGCCGTCGGTCCGCGCGGTCGCCTGCCCCAGAATGACCTGACGGAAATGCTCGACCACATCGGCCAGCGGTTCATTGCCCGCGAGGCGCGGCGACGTTACCGACCCGATGCGATAGCTGGGCAGGATGATTTCGCGATCCTGCCGGGGATGGGTGGTGATGCCGCTGTCGTAGATCTTGAGCGGCTCGTCCCGGTCAAGATCGTCCCAGACCACCATCTTGTCGCTGCCGCCAACGGCGACGCGGCGGACCTTCACCGGCGACATCCAGCTGAGATTGAGGTGCGCGACCATCGAATTGGGATAGTGGAACGTCAGGTACGCGATGTCCGGAAAGCCCGGATTGACGTGGCAATAGCCCGAAGCCTCGATATGAACCGGCTCTCCGCCAAACAGATAGTCGATGATCGACAGATCGTGCGGAGCCAGGTCCCACAGCACGTTCACATCGGGCTGGAACAGGCCGAGGTTGACGCGCTGCGAATCGAAATAACTGATCTGCCCCAAGGCCCCCGAACGGACCAGTTCGCCAAGCTTGAGCACGGCAGGATGGAACAGGAAGGTGTGATCCGCCATCAGCGTCAGGCCATGAAGGTCGGCCCGGGCAACAAGGTCGTCCGCTTCCTCGCTGCTCGTGCACAGCGGCTTTTCGACCATGACATGCTTGCCCCGATCGAGCGCGGCCTTCGCCTGCGCATAGTGGCATGCGACCGGCGTTGCGAGAACGACGGCATCGATCTCCGGATCGGAGATGAGCTCCATCGCATCCGCATAGAGTTTCAGCGCGGGGTGAGTCATCGCCAGCTTTTCGCGGACTTCCGCTTTGGCATCTGCGACGGCAGCAAGCTGGATACCGGGGTTGCCCGACAGGGTGCGGAAGAGATTCTTCCCCCAGTAACCCAAACCGCAAAGACCGATCCTAACCATGAGATCGAGAGCTAGGCCCAATACATTTAGGTAAAGTTAACTATAAAATAGGGCCAGACATGATCGCAGGGACCATGTTCGGAATTGTTCTGCCCCCTTTTTCCGTATCCGTCAAACCCTCTGCGGCGATACCTGCCAAGCTCAGGGATTAAACAACTAGGGCGTGGTAAGCCGCCTTTCCAGCTCGTCGATCCGCTCTTCCAGTTTCCTGAGCGTGCGCGGGCCGCTGACCCGTTCACCCTCGGCCACGTCCCGGTCGATGAACGTCAGCGGCGAAATAACCGCGCCGTCGCCGATGGTAACGCCGGCAGTGATCACCGTGGGGCCGACAATGAAGCAATGGCTGCCGATCCGCGTGGGCTTGTAGACCATATGCTCCTTGGACACGCAGGTTTCCTTATGCTGCGCCTGCAGATGGCTACTGTGCGTCCAGACGAAAACGCCGCCGCCGATCTGCGTACCATCGCCAATGGTAAGCCCGCCCTGCGCGTCCAGCATCGCCCCCTCGCCGATCCAGACATTGCGGCCGCACTGCAGCTTTTCGGGCGCAAGGATCTTGGCCCGCTCCCGCATCCGGCATCCTTCGGGCAGGCCGAAGAAGGCTGCGCGCTCACGGTCGGTCATCAGGCCGGATGCATGGTACTTCAGGATCTGTGCGCGCAGGCCATCATCGGCACTGTCGAGCATTGCGTCGCGGCGCAGCCCCGCCGTCACCAGTTCCGCCAGCCCGGACAACGGCCCGGCCGCCAGCATGGCATCAATGCCGGGCACCGCCTCCTCCAGAAGCGCGCGATCGATCTTCAGCAGCCGTGCCAGCTCATCCACCGGCGAAGCCCCGGGCGTGATCGCGCCGGTCATGACCGCCCCTTGCGAAGATTGTCGATGAACTGCGGGTGCGGGATGGCGAAATTACCGGTCACATGCCCTCCCTCCTCGACATCGCGCGTGACCACCGCGCCCAGCGTGATCCGGGCGTTCCGGCCGATCCGCAGCCCGTTCGACACGGTGGCATTAGGTCCGATCCGTGCCCCGTCCCCGATCACGGTGGAACCGCCCAGCATGACGCAGGCGATGATCTGGCAATTGCGCCCGATCTTCACGTTATGTGCCACATGGACCAGGTTATCGACCACCGAACCTTCACCGATCTCGGTACAGCCTCCATATATTCCCCAATCGACCGAAACGTTGGTGTGGATCACCGCGCCGCGCCGGACCAGCACCGAGCCGTAGTGCGGCACCACGATCTGGCACCCGTCCACGATGCCGACCTCGAAACCGTCCCCGCCCAGAACGCTGTTGGCGCCCACGGAGGCGTCATCCTCGATCGTCACGCGTTCATGCACCACCGCATTGGCGCCGATCGACACATTGGCGCCGATACGAACGCTGTGACCGGCAATGACGGCGCGCGGATGGATGCGCGCGCTGGGATCGATCTCGTTAGGAAAGGGTTCCACGGCTTCCAGATCCGCACCGTGAAGCCGGTAGGCCTTCAGGAACACTTCCTTGGGATCGGTGCACAAGGCCAGGCCGTAATGCGCCGGAACATGCCCCGCCAGTTCGCGCGTCGCAAGCACGGCCCGCGCGCCGGAAAGCGAGATCAGTTGATGCTCGAAACGCGCATCCGAGAAATAGTGAAGCACGCCCTCGGCCATCGTACTGAGCGGCCCGAAACCGATGACTTCAACATCGCGGACAACTTCCGCCGGCAACCCGGCCAGCATGTCAGAAAGCAGCACTCCGTTCCCCCTTCTATCTTTGCAGCGTTTCGCACAATTGCGGCAGGCTGATGAACTCGCCGCCCGTTTGCCGCACCCAGCGGATGATGTCGTCGAGGAATGTCGCGCTGCCCGGTCCGCGGAAGCGCATGGCCTGCGCCTGATCTCCGGTCAGCGCCGGGATGTGGGCGCGATGCGCGGTATAGAATTCCGCGTCCGGCACATTCAGGGCCCACATGAACGGATGGAAGTTCAGGATCTTGAGCCCCGGGGTGGCGAAAGCCGCCTGATAGCGGGCGAAAGTCCATTCGCCGCCCCGTTCCCAATGCACGTCGTCCTCGAAAAACACCGGCAGGCGCTTGATGCCGTTCCAATGCTGCAGGACGGGCAGTTCCGGCTGCATGTGGCAGCAGATATTGCTGTCCACCGTAATGCCGCGCCGTGCCAGTGCCGCCGCAACGTGGCTGTTGTCAAAAAAACAATGGCTGCGGGCCGCCACCGGCTGGGGAACGAGATCGAAAACGTAATCGAGAATCTGCTCAGGCGAGGCGCCGTGGGTGCTGCCCGGCATGAAGTTGGGATGGATGCCGAGATGCACCTTGCCCGCAGCCGCCGCCTCTTCGATCACGGCCGATGGGTGCGTTACGAACAAGGTCGGCACGATGCCGTGGCTGGCCGCATGCTCGATATAGCTGCGCAGGCAATGCTCGGAAGCCCAATCGACGTCCCCCGTCAAAACGAACTGCCCCGTAGCCATTTTCGACACCCGCATTTTTCTGATCGTTCGTATCTCCATCGGATGCAGCCAATCCGATGGCGCAGTCAAGAGTCCCCAGAGATGTGGGGGCAACAAGCGCAAAAGGCGGAGCGGAAACGGCCAGCAGACAAGCCCTGCCGTTCCGGTCAAGGGGCCTACCCCAGCAGCGAGGACTTCACGCCGTCAATCACGTATTGCGCGGCCAGGGCGGCCAGCAGCACGCCCAGCAGGCGGGTGATCACCGCCTCCACCTTGTCTCCCAGTATCCGCATCAGCGGCCCGGCAGCAGACAGCGCGGCAAAGCTGATCACCATCACCGAAAGCATGGCCGCCAGCACCGCCGCCGTCTGCTCGAAGCCATGGGCTCGGCTCATCAGCAGCATGATCGTGGCGATCGAACCGGGGCCCGCCAGCATCGGCATCGCCATCGGGAAGATCGAGACGTCCTCCACCTCGGGCGTTTCGGCATGCTGCGCGATGATCTTCTCGGCCCGCTCCTCGCGGCGCTGGGTGCGCTTTTCGAAGACCATCTCCACCGCGATCATGAACAGCATCACCCCGCCTGCCAGGCGGAAGGCATCCAGCTCGACATGCAGCGCCCCGAGGAGCTGCTTGCCGAAGAGCGCGAAGACCACGAGTATCAGCGCAGCGATCACACAGGCCCGCGCCGCCATGGTGATGGCTTGGCGGCGGCTCGCATCCGCCGAAAGACCGGCATAGATCGGGGCACAGCCCGGAGGGTCGATCACCACGAACAGCGTGATGAAGGCGGACAGGAAAAGGTCGAGCACGGCGGTTACTGCCCCTTCCCGGCAACCGAGGAGGACAGCACCTGCGTCATCTTGCCGTCCTTGCGCAGCGAAACCGTCAGCGTGCGGGCATTGTCTGCCGACACATGATAAGCCCAGGTCAGCGTGCCGTCATCGGATTGCCCCGCGCCATCCATCCCGGCTTCGCGCCGCTCTTCGCGGGGTTCGTCCGGCACTGCGCGGCGGTGCCTGGGGCAATCGGCAACGACGGCCGAAAGCCAGTCCGGCTTCTTGAGCGGTTCGGCCAGGTCATCGCCCTGATCGAGCACCCAGCGATAACCGTCCTTGATCTTCTTCTGCTGCTTCCAGATCGTGGTGAAATAGCCCACCGATCCGTCCGGCCCGGTCCACGCGCCCTTGGTGACGCCGAGCGTGCCATCGCAGCTCATCCACACCTGATAGGGCTCCCACTGCACCGCCTGAGGCGGGTCCTTGCGGCCGTTCAGCCAGGCCTTGGCCATGACCGGCTGCGGCGCGAACATCACGGCATCGTCATCGGCGAACTTGCGAAAGGCCGTCCATTGCCCCTTCTCCCGCGCGGCGCGGGCAAAGGCGATCTCGGCCGCGATCAGCGCGCTGGGATTGGCCGTGCCCGTCCCTGCGGGACGGCGGCGCTTTTCCGCACCGGCCGGCGCGGCGAGTGTCATCGCCGCGGCCGCCAGCATCAGAACGGCACCGCCCCGTTTCGTCACAAAGCGGACTCGTCGAACGCAAGGTCCGCCGCACGGTGCGCGGCAACGATCGTGTTGCGCAGCAGAACAGCAATGGTCATCGGCCCGACACCGCCCGGCACCGGCGTGATCGCACCTGCAACTTCGCTGGCAGAGGCGAAATCGACATCGCCGACCAGTCTGGTCTTGCCCTCTTCGGCAGCGGGCACGCGATTGATGCCGACATCGATCACAGTCGCGCCCGGCTTCAGCCAATCACCCTTGACCATCTCCGGGCGGCCCACGGCGGCCACCACGATATCCGCACGGCGCACCGCGGCGGGCAGATCCTTCGTGCGGCTATGCGCCACCGTCACTGTGCAGCTTTCGGCGATAAGCAGCTGCGCCATCGGCTTGCCCACGATGTTCGAACGGCCAATCACGACGGCATCGAGCCCCGAAAGCGAGCCCAGCTTGTCCTTGAGCAGCATCACGCAGCCCAGCGGCGTGCAGGGCACGTACCCCGGCAGGCCCGTCGCCAGACGCCCGACGTTGACGACGTGGAAGCCGTCCACGTCCTTGTCCGGGTTGATCGTGGCGATCACCTTCTGCTCGTTCATGTGCGCGGGCAGTGGCAGCTGGACCAGAATGCCGTCCACCGCCGGATCGGCATTGAGCCGATCGACCAGCGCCAGCAGATCGGCCTCGCTGGTATCGGCGGGCAGCTTGTGCTCGAAGCTTGCCATGCCGCAGGCCAGCGTCTGCTTGCCCTTGTTGCGCACATAGACCTGGCTGGCCGGGTCTTCCCCCACCAGCACCACGGCAAGGCCCGCCTTGCGTCCGGCCTTCGCCTCGAAATCCGCCGCCACAGTGGCGACGCGGGCCCGCAGGCCTTCGGCGAAAGCCTTGCCGTCGATGATATCAGCCATAGACCATCGGTTCCATGAACTTCACGATCACCATGATGCCGATGATCAGCACCATCGGCGAAAAATCGATGCCACCGGTGTGCGGCATGATCCTGCGGATCGGATTGAGCATCGGATCGAGGATCGCATTCAGCCCGCGCCACAGGGCGGCGACGAACTGGTTGTGCAGGTTGACCACGTTGAAGCTGATCAGCAGCGACAGGATGAACCAGATCAGGATAACCGTCTGGAGAACCTGCAGCAGATAGATGAGGGCATTGAATAGACCGCCGAGCATGGGGCGTTTGGCCTTTCACTGGGGGATTGCAAGATAGGCGGCCTGATAGCCGAGACCGGCCTCAGGGAGCAAGGCCGCGCTCTGCAGCGGGCCGACAGCCGCCGATGAACGTTACTGAACGAGCGTGGAGGTCCGCTCGATACGCCAGTTGAGCTGCTCTTCGCTGGCCCCCGGCACATCGTTGACGCGGCGCAAAACGATCGTCCCGCGCCGCGAGGGGCGCCCATCCGCAAAGTCGACCACGATCGGCGCTTCGTAATAGAGCGAGCCAGCCGCACCCTCGGTATCGCCCTTGCCGACGGCGATCTTGGGGCTGGTCTGGCCGCCGAATTCGGCCTGCAGCTTTTCCGGCGTCATCTGCGCATCGAGGCTCCAGGCGCGGGCGGCATCGACCCAGTCCCCCACGCGCAGGGCATTGGTGTAATAGCGCAGCAGGCGTTCGGGATCGCGGCGCTCGGTCAGCGCGGCCATGTCGAGCCCGGCGGCAATGCCCGCACTCGCCGCGGCCGAGGCATCGACCGAAGGCAGCGGCGCCGGTTCGGGCTCCACCACTTCGCCCGCATCCCCGGTTGCGCCGATGCTCGCATCCGGTGCGGGCGGATTGCCGCCGCAAGCGGCCAGCAGCAGCACGCTGCCCGTGAATGCAGTGGCGAGCATGGTCCTGATGACGGCGTTTTTGCGCATGGGAATTGCGATACCTTTCAGCCCGTGGGGTCCCCTCACATGGAGGCCTGGCCCGCACGGATCAACGTGCCAGCGCCTTCTTGCGTAAATATTTCCAATAGCATGGCATGAGATACCCGCCCGTCAAGCACGACGGCGGCCTCGCACCCGGCCTCGACCGCGTGAATGCAGGTTTCGAGCTTGGGAATCATGCCGCCCGAGATCGTGCCGTCTTCCTGAAGCCGCGTGATATCGGCGGGGCGAAGATCGGTGAGCAGGTTGCCCTGCTTGTCGAGCACGCCATGCACGTCGGTGAGCAGGAACAGCCGCGCCGCGCCAAGCGCCGCCGCGATCGCCCCGGCCATGGTATCGGCGTTGACGTTGTAGGTCTCGCCATCGGCACTGGGCGCGATCGGCGCGATCACCGGGATCATGCCCGCAGCGGAAATCGTCTCGATCACCGAGGTATCGATCTTTTCCGGCTCGCCCACGAAGCCAAGATCGACGATCTGTTCGATCAGACTGTCCGGGTCTTTCTTGGTCCGCTGCACCTTGCGGGCCGTGGCAAGCTTGCCATCCTTGCCCGAAATGCCCATGGCCTTGCCGCCCGCTTTCGCGATCCAGCCGACGATTTCCTTGTTGATGGCGCCGGACAGGACCATTTCGGCCACTTCCGCCGTCTCCTTGTCCGTCACGCGCAGGCCATCGATAAACTGGCTTTCGATCCCCGCCTTCTTGAGCATCGCCCCGATCTGCGGCCCGCCGCCGTGCACGACGACCGGATTGATGCCCACTGCTTTGAGCAGCACGACATCCTCGGCGAAATCGTGCGCCAGTTCGGGGTCGCCCATCGCGTGGCCGCCATACTTCACCACGAACGTGCTCCCGGCGTATCGCTGCATGTAAGGCAGCGCATCGACGAGCGTTTCGGCCTTGGCGAGAAGAGCGGGATCGTGCGGATTCGGCATGGGGTGTGCTTTAGTCCCCTTGGCGCGGATTTGAAGGGGTTTTCAGGCACTATTTCAACTTCGCGCCGAAGCGGATACCCCTTGGGGCCGGTTCGGCCGCAACGGAGGAACGAAATGAGAGGTCTGCCCGCCATCGCGGCGCTGATGCTGGCCGGGTGCAGCGCAGGACAGGACACTGAGCCCGCCTCGCCACCGGCCAGCTTTCATATAGACAAGGCCAGCCTCTACCGTGCGGAACCGGACGACATCTGCCGCTTCAAGGACACAGCCTTCCTGCAGCGCTTGACCTTGCGCGTAACCGCCGCGCTGCCGCCGGGCACACGGGGCTTCGATTTCGTCGATTTCGACGCCCATACCGCCCCCGAAGGCCAGGGCATGGAAGCCGTGCTGCGCTTCCGTTCCAGCAGCGCCGATGGGCAAGCGCGGATGATGTATGCGGCAGGCCCCTTCGATCCGGCGACTTGCGCGATCGGCCAAATGACCGGCGGCACCGGCGCCGGGCCCCATGCCCCGGACGCGGTGGAGACATTTCGCGTTGCCGAAAGTGAAGAAAGCAGCGCCTAGCGTGGTGGGAGTGAAGTTCGCAGCATAATGGCGTCGCCCCCGCGAAGGCGGGGGCCCCGCTCCCTTTTCTTTACGCTACGCCGCGAAAAGCGGGATCCCCGCCTTCGCGGGGATGACGGAGAATGGGAATAGGGGCTTCGTTTCCACCATACTAGGCGTCCAGCTTGCGGCCCAGCTTCACGAAGAACCAGATGAACGGCGGCACCATGATCGTGGAGAGCACGAGCTTGGAAATGATCTGCCCTTCCATGATCGAGACGATCGGCAGATCCTGCCCGGCAAAGGAAATGGTGATGAACAGCACCGTATCGACCACTTGCGAAAGCAGGCTGGCGATCCATGCCCGCAGCAGAAGCAGGCCGCTGCGTTCGTGCCCCAGCTTGCCGCCCGCCAGCTTCGCGAAGAGATAGACGTTGAGCGTCTGCGATACGCCGTAGGACACCAGCCCGGCAAACTGCATCCGCGCGCCCTGCCCGAGCAGGCGGGCATAGGCTTCCTGATCGTTCCAGAACGGGGCGGGCGGCACGACATGGATCACGAAGGTCAGCAGCGTCATCGAGACGATCAGCGGAATGAAGCCGAAGCGCACCAGCCGGTTCGCCGTGTCGCGCCCGTGCAGCTCCGCCACCGCGCTCGACAGCACCACCAGCAGCAGGAAGGCGAAGATCCCCGATTCCACGGCGAGATCGCCCAGCACCGGCCAGTGTCCCAGTGAAGCCAGCTTGGTGCCCAGCACCCCGGCAAGCACGACAAGGCCGCCATAGAGCAGCGAGAAGACGAAGAGAGAGCGGGAGATCACCGGTGCGGGTGCGGCAGTTGCAGTCTGGTCCATGACCGTGCTCTAACGGCACCGGGACAATTACACTAGCCGTCTTGCACCCGGCCCGATAGGGTCCACCGATTCTTCTCCTGCCCTTCACGAAAGATCATCGCCTAAATGCATGTCGCATACAGCCTGACCGGCATTGCCCTTATCATGGCCACTGCCTTCCTGCTTTCCAGCGACCGCAAGGCGATCCGCCTGCGCGTGGTCGGTGCCGCCTTCGCCCTGCAGGCCGGGCTGGCCGCTCTCGTGCTCTATGTGCCTTTCGGCAACCGCATCTTGCGCGGCGCCGCCTCGGGCGTGGAAAACCTGCTCGGCTATGCCCATGCGGGGATCGATTTCCTGTTCGGCCCGATCGCCGCGCCTGCCATCGGCGGCACCAGCTTCGCGATCTCCGCGCTGCCGGTGATCATCTTCTTCGCCTCGCTGATCTCGATCCTCTATTACCTCAGGATCATGCCGCTGGTGATCCACTGGATCGGCGGCGCGCTGGAGAAAGTGACGGGCATCAGCAAGGTGGAAAGCCTCTGCGCGGCTTCCAACATCTTCGTTGGGCAGAGCGAGAGCCCGCTGGTGATCCGCCCCTACCTCGCCAGCCTCAATCCCTCGCAACTGTTCTGCGTAATGACGGTGGGCCTTGCAGGCGTGGCCGGCACCATCCTCGCCGCCTATGCCTCGATGGGTATCCGCATCGACTATCTGGTCGCTGCCGCCTTCATGTCGGCCCCGGGCGGCATCTTCATGGCCAAGATGATCATGCCCGATCCGCGCGGCCCCCATCCGGACGAAGCCGGTGTACACGAGGGCGCATCCCCGCCCGCGGGCATGGCTGCCGCCGCACTCAACCGCGAAGACGTGACCCACCAGCCCGGCGTTCACATCGACGAGCCCGAACCTGTCGATCATGACGAGGAAAAGCCCGCCAATATCATCATGGCCGCCTCGCAAGGCGCGCAGACCGGCGTGAAGCTGGCCGTAGCGGTGGGCGCGATGGTGCTGGCTTTCGTGGCGCTGATCGCGCTGGCCAATGGCATCGTCGGCTGGGCGGCGGGCCTGTTCGGGTTTCAGGACGTGACGTTCCAGTCGCTGCTGGGCTATGTCTTCGCCCCGGTGTTCTACCTGCTGGCGACGCCCGACTGGCACGAGGCGATGCAGGCAGGCGGTCTGTTCGGCACCAAGATCGTGCTCAACGAATTCGTCTCGTTCATCCAGCTGGGCAAGGACACCGGCCTGTCCCCGCGTACCGTGGCGGTGGTGACGTTCGCGCTGTGCGGTTTTGCCAATTTCTCCTCGATCGCGATCCAGATGGCGGTGACGGGCGGCCTTGCCCCCAACCAGCGCCCGGTGATCGCGAAACTGGGCATCCGCGCACTGGCCGCGGGCAGCCTGTCCAACCTGATGAGCGCGGCGCTGGCAGGCCTGTTCCTGGGCCTCGGCTGAGGCGGAGCGGGGGCGTCAGGGCGCTCTCGCCCCCGCGATCGTGCCAGCATGGCGCTGGACAATCCGCCTGCGGCATAGTCATCTGCTCCCCAGAACAAGGGCCAGAACAAGGGAGAGCACCATGAAGCCAGAGGAATTCCGCCAGACCTACGGCCCCACCGCCCTGGTGACAGGCGCTTCCTCCGGGATCGGCCTGGCATTCGCCGAGGAACTGGCGGCGCGCGGGTTCGATCTGGTGCTGACCGCGCGGCGCACCGATCATCTCGACGCGCTGGCGCAGCGGCTGCTGAGTTCCTGCGGCGTGCGCACCCGCGTGATCGGCGCCGACTTGTCCGATCCCGCCGCGCCGGGACGCCTTCTGGCCGCCACTGCCGGGGACGATATCGGCCTTGTCGTCAGCAATGCCGGTTTCAATGTCAAAGGCGCTTACGAAACCACGGACGCGGCCGCCATGGGCAGGATGCTGACTGTCAATTGCCATGCGCCGATGCAGCTCGCCCACGGCTTCCTTCCCCGCCTGAAAGCGCGCGGGAAAGGCGGCATCGTCTTCACCGCCTCAATCGAGGGGCTGATCGGCTGCCCCTATTCGGCAGCCTATTCGGCCACCAAGGCGCTCGTCATCTCGCTGGGCGAAGCGCTCTGGGGGGAAATGCAGGGCACGGGCGTCGATGTGCTGACCCTTTGCCCCGGTGCCACCGAAAGCGAGGCTACCGCCAAGATGGAAGGCATCGCCCATCTGCAACCGGCTGCGGACGTCGTGCGCCTGGCCCTGGAAAACATGCGCGAGGGGCCGGCCTGTTTTCCCCACGCCCACTATCTTGAAATGTTCGAGCGCCTGCGCGCCATGCCCCGCCGCGATGCTCTGGCGGGAATGGCGCAAAGCATGAAAGCCCTCGCCTAACCCGCCCTGCAACACTCCCCTGCCTGTCCGCAAGGACGCTTGCACCCGGACGGCAAAGCAGGCAGCATTGGCCGTGGCCGCTCACCGGCCGGCAAGGAGGCACGCCATGGACGATCCCGACCGCAAGCCCTCGACCCCGGCTCCCGCATCGGGGTTCGAATTCAACAACCCGACCGTGATCAGCCTGCTCTACCTGGCATCCTGGATAACCGGCGGACTAACCGGGATCATCGGCGCCGTGCTCGCCTTCATCTGGCGCGGCGAGCCCAAGGCGGACTGGGAAATCTCGCATTACCAGTACCATATCAACAGCTTCTGGATCGCGCTTGTGGGCACGATTGCCGGGATGCTACTGATGATCGTGCTGGTCGGCTTCCTGCTGATGGCGGCCGTGGCGATACTGGTGATCGTGCGCAGCGTGCTCGCCCTGCTCAATGCGCAAAAGCACCAGCCGATGCCCAATCCCGGGTCCTGGACCATCTGACACCTATCCCGCGGCGAACAGCACTTACCTGACGGTCAGCAAGGCCGCACGGGCCTGCTGCGCGTGCGCTTGCCGTTTTACGCAAAAATGAAAACACAGGCCATACAGGTAGTTAACTATACTAACTGAGTATAGATACTGTGTTTTCTATGTCGCTATTTTACAATAAACCTAACAGCGATTGTGTATTTTAAAAGCATCACGGCAATCGTTATTAGTATTGACGCGATTTACGTTTTACTTGATTTTACAGCAAGAGTTCAACGCAGCCGCGTTTGCTCACCAGTTTCACAGAGTCAGACAGACGGATCGCCGAA
This sequence comes from Novosphingobium beihaiense, assembly GCF_022832375.1. GTDB lineage: Bacteria > Pseudomonadota > Alphaproteobacteria > Sphingomonadales > Sphingomonadaceae > Novosphingobium > Novosphingobium beihaiensis. Next base: position 52,746 of record NZ_JALHLG010000024.1, on the reverse strand, counting down.
AGCACTTCGGGTCCTGCTGTCAGGCTCGGCATTTGCTCCGTCGTAGGTACAGCCCCGCGCTGTGCCGGCCGCCGTCCCTCCACCCCCCCCAGGGACGGCGGTTCGACGGGCAAAGTCAGCCCCGAACCGGAAAGGCAGAACGAAGATGGGGCGCAAGCGTTCGTTCGTTCCCTCTCGCGTCCGGTATCGCACCACCGCTCCAGCCCCGCAGCGGGAGGACTGCAATGTCATCTGACACGGCAACTCCCCCAGCGCGCATGCGGCCCTTTCAGTTCCAGCTGGCACCGGACAGGCTGTGGCAGGCGATCAATCCCTGGACGTGGAATCTGGACACCGGCCAGGTCGGCCTGATCAATGTCAACATCGGTGAAACCAAGCACCCTGAAACCGAGCGCGCCATTCTCGACGAAGTCGGCAGCTACGGTAAACAGATCGGTCACATTGCCGATGCGCTGGAAGTGCTGATCCGCCATCTCGACCTCAAAGATCTCAGCCAGAAGGAACAGGACGCGCTTGACGTTCTCAAGGGAGACCTTGCGCAGATCAGAGGCATCAAGGCACGGGAGACGGGCAAGTGATAAGCGTAAGCTGGCCGCTGATCCTGCTCGCCACCGCCGCCGTGTTCGTTCTGGGCTGGATCGCCGGGCGCAGCACGGTTGCGGCCCGCAGCCTGTCCGGCTCGCCCGCCGGGCGCTCTTTCGCCGATGTCGGCCCCGCCCTGCGCAGCGAAATCGAATGCGCGGTTGCGGCCGGACGCAAGATCGAGGCGATCAAACTGCTGCACGCCGCGACCGGCATGGGCCTCAAGGCATCAAAGGACGCCGTCGAAGCGATGGAACGGATCTAGCACGGATCTTCGCAGCCCTTGTGATGTGAACTTCGTTTCCACCACACTAGAGCGGAGCGGCAGTCAGCCCTAGAGCGCCGTGAAGATCGCAATCGCCACGTTGATCCACAGCGCCAGCATGAACATCACCCCCAGCGAAAAGGCCAATGCGCGCGGGCTCGGCGCGTTGGAAGTCATGTGGATGGCGCTCTGGACCAGGCGGCACAGGGCAAAACCCCAAGCGAAAACCAGCGTCCATATACCCACCGCGCCAAGCACGAACGCGGTAATGCAGCCGGCGTAGAACAGCGTCGGCAGTTCGAACAGATTGTCCCAGTGGCGCGCGGCCGCCGTGGCCGCCTCCGGCTCCGGCGTGCCGAGGTGGGCGCGGTAGAACGCCGGATCGTGCCCCGCCTTCACGGCTGCGGCGCGCGCCATGGCCATCTTGAAGAAGGCCACGAATGTTAGCGCGGCAACGGCCAGCATCGGCAACAGGACTAGCGTCTGGTTGGTGGCAGGCACGGTCTTGGTCTCCCCCGTTTGACTCTCTGGCCCGGAGAATGCCCAAGACCGCGCAAGGCAGCAAGCCCGCCACCGAAAGCTGAGAAGCTTCTAGCGGCGGAGCGATCCTGCCCAGGTTTTAAAGGGCCGTCGGCACCGTGACCGGCACGCTAGGCCCATCCGGCTCTACCGCCCAGTCCGTCGATTGCCCTGTCGGTTCCGGCGCCGCCACGACGCCGTCGGTGGAGCCCGACGGCTTCCACAGCCAGACCACGAGAACCACGAGCAGCAGCAAAATGATGATGATCCAGAACCACTTGGCCCGGCCTGTCGGAGCGGAATCGGCCATAGCGCACTCTCCTTCGAGACGTTGTTGCAGAATTCGGCACATTCACGAGAGGAAACAAGTAACAAACGGGAGCCGAGTCCCGAAAATTCTGCATTTCACAAGATGCGCGCCCTATATTTTCAGGGCATGACTATAATCCGGTGCTTTGTAGCGGAAAAGTTACTATGCGTGCAGCGTTGCCTGCCTGAACAATACCGGAAAGTTTCCAGACTGCCGCCGGTATGCCTCACCCCGCCTGGCGCAGCGCGGACTTTGGCAGGCGGCTGGCAAAGCGGTCAGCGCCATCCTGCGTATAGGCGTAAAGCTCGGTAACCGGCACGTCGTAGTCGGTGGTACCATCGGTCAGAACGATCGTGTTACCTGCCACTTTCTTGACCGTGCCGATCGGCATCCCCCGCTCATCGACGATCGGCACGCCTGCAGACAGTTCGACATGCGAGATGTTGCGGACAGTCACGACATCGGGACCGGCCATTGCGGGCGCGGCCGCGGAAAGGGCGGCAGCGAAAACGGGAAGCAGGATCTTTGCGGTCATATTCGGTTCTCCCGAAAGCGGGTTCGGCTACGCCAGCACAACGCCCACGTTGCGGGAGAGGTTCCGAAAAGAGGCCAGCCGCGTCCGCCTGCCACTGCTCAAGATGCGAGAAAGTCCTGCAGGCGCTGCGTAAGAGTGGCGATGTCCCGTGTCTCACATTCCCAGACAGTCAGCACCTCCCAGCCCGCAGTCGTCAACGCCTCTTGATGCTGACGGTCCCGCCGGACATTCGCTGCGAGTTTGGGCACCCAATAGTCCTGCCGGGTGCGGGGTATCCGGCCTTCGCGGCAATCGGGGTGCTGATGCCAAAAGCAGCCATGCACGAACAGAACCTTACGCTTTCCGGCGAAAACGAGATCGGGTTTGCCTGGCAAATCCTTGCGGTGGAGCCTGTAGCGATACCCCAGTGAATGGACCAGCCGGCGCACCAGCATTTCCGGTTTGGTGCTCTTGCTGCGGATAGCCCGCATATTCGCGCTTCGGCGCTCTGGCGTAAGCTTGTCCATCCTTGCCCGTCAATCGATGTGCCCTGCCTCCCGAAGCCAGGATGCCTCTTCCGCATTCTTCGGACGGTATGAGAGGAATTCACGATACCCGAACGTAAGCCCGAGCCGCAACATCAGCTCGCGGTCTGTTCCAGAATACAAAAGGGCAATCCCTTTGGGCGCCAGCACATCCCGGGCTCCGCCGTTCCGGCGGATACGTTTCATGAAATCGTCCTGCGCCGCAATGCTTGCGATCAGCACTCTGGATACCGGCGTTTCCAGGCAGTGTTCGAAGAGTTCCGCCAGCCTTCTGCTTCCCCCGTTATGGCGCATGATCCGCTCCCGGAGACCGGCATCGATCAGTGTCCAGAAATTCGGAGTGTAGGCAAAACCCTGAACGAGCCACCAGATGTTATGCCGGCCCTCGCTGGACAAGGTCGCCTTGGCATCGCGATTCCGGCCGGCATTGAGATAGGCTTCCCGGGCACGAACCAATCCCACCGCGCAGACCGATTGCTCCTCATCCATGCGCAGGAGGATGCACAGCTGATCCACGGCCTCGGGAGGGATCATCCAGCCGGACCGCCCGCCAGTCGTGGATTTCACATCGACTTCGCGCGCGCCGATCAGCAAGTCGAGAACGAGACCGTGAGGAACCTGCAGCCAATCGCGCAGCAGAATTTCAAACTTGGTTCCCAGGTAAGTCTTTTCCGTCTTCTCAAGATCGGAAAGAAAATAGCGCCCCGTCCGGGCCGTATCGATAACTTCATCGATCGCCGACCGGAAAAAGGACCGCAATCTCTCCTGAAATTGCCCGGCCCCGCCTACAGCTTCGAAAAGGTCCGCCTCCAGGCTGGACAGATCATCAAAGTCCGGATGACTCTCCGGCAACGGGCGATAGCCCGTATGCGGAAACAGGTTCACGCAACGGCCTTGACGGGAAACACTTTCCGGGCCGCCAGTGCCGCTTTCAAATTCTCGGCGACGGCCCCGGCCACAGGCGGCGGGAAAGCATTGCCCACTTGTCTGTATGCCGTCGTCTTGCGGCCATGGAACTGCCAGTCGCCGGGAAATCCCTGCAGCCTGGCAACCATGTTCACAGTCAGCCGGGGCATGCCGCAAAAATCGGGGCCGGGCGCTTCTTCTGCAATTGTGCGCCCCTCCACGCCCATGGCCGCCCAGGCCTTTCTCGCCCGGGTCGGCCCCAGGTCGGGACCGCCATGCTTCTTTGATCCGCCAACAATTGTCGGCGCGATGTCGTTCGCCTGCTCCGCCCACCGCTCCGCGCCAAGCCATCCGTTGGCGGCCATCATGTCCTTGAGCACCTGGCCCACCGATGGCGGGTTGTGCGCATGGACTTCGGGCCAATCGAAGCCATCCGCGAAACCGTTCTGCAGCGCCACGATCACCACCCTGGGGCGAAGCTGCGGAACGCCGAAATCCGACGCATTCAAAAGACGCCAGTCCACCGTGTAACCGAGCTTTTTGAACTCCGATTTGAGATGCAGGCGATAGTCCTCGAAAACCGGAGACAAAAAGCCCCGCACATTTTCGATCATCACGGCCCGCGGTTTGATCTCATCGATCAGACGGATCGCCGCCGGGAACAGATTGCGCTCGTCCAGATCGCCAAGCTGCTTTCCCGCCACGGAAAAAGGCGGGCACGGCAGCCCGCCGGCAAACAGATCAGCCCCTTGGAAAGGGCGGCCGTCGAAGTGGTTCATATCTTCGCAGCGGACATCCCACTGCGGCCGGTTGAGCCGCAGCGTCTTGCAGAAATCGCTTTCGATTTCGACAAGCGCCGTGTGCTCGAACCCCGCCCGCTCAAGCCCCAGAGCCTGACCGCCGGCGCCAGCACAAAATTCAATAGACTGCATGAACCACTCCTGTTCGGAGCACAGTATGTTCTTATATTGTTCCGGTCAACCTCACTCCGCCGCCTGCGTTCCGCCGAACATGTCGGGCTCGGTGCCATCGTCTTCGGTTTCGGCCACGTCGTTGGCCTGAGCCTTGCGGCGCTGGTCGAAGTTGGCCCACACCGTGTTCCAGTCGCCGCGGGTGGCGCCCTTCGAATATTCGGTCGCGCGGGTCTCGAAGAAGTTGGCGTGCTCTACGCCGTTGAGCAGCGGGGTCAGCCAAGGCAGCGGGTGATCCTCTACCATGTAGATCGCGGGCAGGCCGAGCTGGCTGAGGCGCCAGTCCGCAATGTAGCGGATGTACTTCTTGATGTCCTTGGCGTTCATGCCCGGCACCGGGCCCATCTCGAAGGCCAGATCGATGAAGTTATCCTCAAGCCGCACCGTCTTCTGGCAGCAGTCGATGATGTCTTCCGTCACCGCCTTGGTCAGGCAGCCGCGTTCCTTCACGAAGGTGTGGAACAGCTTGATGATGCCTTCGCAGTGCAGCGATTCGTCGCGGATCGACCAGGTGACGATCTGGCCCATGCCCTTCATCTTGTTGAAGCGCGGGAAGTTCATCAGCATCGCGAAGCTGGCGAAAAGCTGCACGCCTTCGGTGAAGCCGCCGAACATGGCGAGCGTGCGGGCAATGTCCTCGTCCGAATCGACGCCGAAGGTGTGCATGTAGTCATGCTTGGCCTTCAGTTCCTCGTATTCGAGGAAGGCGCCATATTCGCTTTCGGGCATGCCGATGGTGTCGAGCAGGTGCGAATAGGCCGCGATGTGCACCGTCTCCATGTTGGAGAAAGCCGTGAGCATCATCTTGATCTCGGTCGGCTTGAACACGCGGCCGTATTTCTCGTGGTAGCAGTCCTGCACTTCCACGTCGGCCTGCGTGAAGAAGCGGAAGATCTGGGTGAGCAGGTTGCGTTCGTGCTCGGAGATCTTCTGCGCCCAGTCGCGGCAATCCTCGCCCAGCGGCACTTCCTCGGGCAGCCAGTGGACCTGCTGCTGGCGTTTCCAGAAGTCGTAGGCCCAGGGATATTCGAAGGGCTTGTAGGTATTGCGGGCTTCGAGAAGAGGCATGCGACTGGCTCCGGTGTGCGATTCGGTCTGGGAACCCGGCGTTTCTGGCCGCTCGGGCGGAAATTCCGGCACGTCCCTGCCGGGGCGTGGAATGCCTACGATAGCCAAATTTTACCGCAAGAGGAGTGATCTGGCGCAACCAATCCACAGCCATGATTACATATATCTTGCGTATCCCCGAATATGGGGACGCAATGGCTGGTAGGCAATATGATGCGCGAATCGCCGGGAACCGCGCCGCCGGTGCCGGGTTTTTCCGGCAGGACGGCGGCACGTGGCCCCGGCACATGGAGGACGGACAATGAGTCAGATGCAGCCGGGCGAGGAAGTCTGGACGACAGTGGTCGGGACCATCCGCAAGGGCATGAACGTGATCGCGCCGGACGGATCCAGCATTGGCCTCGTCGCCGGTGTGCACGGCGGCGAAGTGCTGTTCGAAGGCGGAGACTCGATCCCGCTCACGCTGGTGGATGGCGTGGGCGAGGAAGGCGTCCTGCTGCAGCGGCGCGGCGATGAGACATTCGGGCTGGGCGCGCAGCCATAAGCCCGCGCCGCCCGTTCAGCCATTGCCCCGTTCCCGCAAGAGAGGGAACGGGGCCCGGCCCGAAGTTATTTCCAGAACCAGCTCGGAGCCAGCTTGCGGTTCTTGCGGAAGCGCCACATCTGCACGTAGAGCCAGATCCCCGAGATCGAAAAGAAGATCAGCGCCAGGCCCGAGAGCACGGAGATCACCGTACCAATGGGTCCGAACGTCTCCCCCGAATGCAAGTGGTGGAACAGGCCCACCATCGAACGGATGCCGGTCCTGTTCCCGCGCGGCGGCATGCAGCGCCAGCCCTCGGGGCATTCGAAACCGGGCGGCGGCGTGGCCGCGGCCTGGGCGGCAGCGCGCGCAGCCCCCGCAGGCTCGCTCGCAGGCCAGAGCACGGCGACCTGGCTGAGAACGCCGGTCACTGCGATCCAGAGCATGAAAACACCGAAGAAAACCGAAAGCCAGCGATGCCATTTGCGCATGGGAGTTCCTGTTCCTGAAAGAGGGTAATTGCAAGTTATGCAAATGCATATCCGCTGCCCGCTCAAGCCGCAAATTGTCGCAAATGCAATGATCGCGCTCAATTCCACGAACCGTGGCTCAGCCGGGACCAATGACGGAACGGCAGGCGGGCTCTCCCGTTGAATCAGTACACACCACGCGAACGTAGAAAGGAGAACGACTTATGTTCGAGAAACTCCGCATCCACGAACACATGGAAGTGGCCACCAGCGGCGGACAGCACGTCGGCACTGTCGATGAAGTGAAGGATGATCAGATCAAACTGACCCGCTCCGACAGCTCCGATGGCGCACACCATTACGTCGCCCTGGATAATGTCGAGAAGATCGACGACAACCGTGTCTATCTCAAGGAAGGCACGCCGGTCCCGATGGGCGCAGGGGCGTTGTAACACACCGCTGTGCCGCACGGACGGCAGCAAAGCCCCGGCCTCCCCAGCGGATGGCCGGGGTTTTTGCGTGCGGCATCGGCGAAGAGAGCAAGGGAACGCCCCTGCACGGGATCGTCACAGCGGCGATATGATCCATGATGGATAGCATCTTTCCTTCCGCCGGGCGGGCTGATAGGTCCGGCGCCAAAGAAACGGACGGGAGGAAAACTACGTGACGGCACGACCGGCAAAGTTCGCATGGAGCCTGGCCTTGATCGCGCCGCTGGCGCTCACGGCCTGCCACGGTCCCGCCCAGCCCGTCACCAAGCTGATGACCGCCGATCCCGACGAATGGCCCAGCTGGGGCCGCACCGGTTCGGAAACGCATTACTCCCCGCTCGACACCATCGATGCGGACAATGTGAGCGGCCTCAAGCTCGCCTGGCACTTCGATCTGGAACCCGGCTACACCGCCTCCACCCCGCTGATGGCTGAAGGCAAGGTATTCATCACCAGCGGCCATTCGCACATCCGCGCCTTCTATGCCGAAACCGGCAAGCTGCTGTGGGAATACGACGGCGGCACGCGCGAACGCGCGACCTCCTCGCTGCAGATGACCTGGGGCAACAAGGGCATCGCCTACGACAAGACGCCGGACGGCAAAGGCCACGTCTTCCTCGTTACCACCGATGGTTATGTGATCTCGCTCGACGCCGCAACCGGCAAGGAAGACTGGAAAACCTACGACTATCCCGACAATGCCCCGCGCAACTCGAACGGCGCGCCGCGCGTGTTCGGCGGCAAGGTAATCACCGGCTTCGGCGGCGCGGATATCAGCCCGGCGCGGGCCTTCGTCACTGCCTATGATGAGGCTACCGGCAAGCGGCTCTGGCGCTTCTACACCACACCCGGCGACGAAGTGACCCCCGCCAACCGCCAGGCCGAAGCGGTGATGCGCGAGACCTGGCCTTCGGGCTGGAAGAACGAAGACGGCACCCGGCGCGGCGGCGGCGGCACGGCGTGGAACGCCTTCAGCTACGATCCCGATCTGGGCCTGATCTACATCGGCGTGGGCAACGGCTTTCCCTACAACCGGGACAAGCGCAGCCCCGGCGGCGGCGATAACCTGTTCCTCGCCTCGATCGTCGCCGTCGATGCCGATACCGGCGAATACAAGTGGCACTACCAGGTCTGCCCCGGCGAGCAGTGGGATTGCACCGCTACCACCGACATGACGCTCGCCACGCTCAAGATCGATGGCAAGGAACGCAAGGTGCTGATGCAGGCGCCGAAGAACGGGTTCTTCTACGTGCTCGACCGCAAGACCGGCGAACTGCTGAATCCGCCGGGCAAGATCGCCAAAGTGACCTGGGCCGATCGCATCGGCATGAAGACCGGCCGCCCCGTCGAGAACCCCGGCATCCGCTACAACGGCAAGCCCGGCATGTTCGAGCTGTGGCCCGGGCCGACGGGCGCGCATTCGTGGATGCCGCAAGCCTACAGCCCGGATACCGGCCTCGTCTATATCCCGGTGCTGGAGAACGGCGCGCTGATCGGCGACGGGATGGAAGGCGGCGGGGAGATCACCCGCGGCATGGGCGTGACGCTGATCCCCGAAGTGGACCTGCCCGGCGGCCACCGCAGCTTCCTCAAGGCCTGGGACCCGGTAACGCAGACCGAAGCGTGGCGAGTCAAACTCCCCGGCTCCTGGCCCGGCGGGGTCATGACAACGGCAGGCGGCCTCGTCTTCGAAGGGCAGATCGACGGCAAGTTCGCCGCCCGCGATGCGAAGACCGGCAAGGAACTCTGGTCGTTCAAGGCCGTCAGCCCGATTGTCGGCGCGCCGATCACCTATCGCATGAACGGCAAGCAATACGTCACCGTGATTACCGGCTCGGGCGGCCAGGGCGCGGGGATGCAGACGCTCGCCAATGTGCCCTATCACACCGATTACCGCCTGCCGCGCCGGGTGCTGACCTTCACGCTGGACGGCAAGGACACCCTGCCCCCCTTCACCTACACCGAGCCCACACCGCCTGCCGATCCGGATTACCAGCCCGATGCCAAGCGCAGCCAGGCCGGGTTCATGGTCTTCGCCGGCAATGCCTGCCTCGTCTGCCACGGCTGGAACGCGGTGGGCGGCGGCGCGGCACCGGACTTGCGCTATTCGCCGGCCATCACCGACGCGCAAACCTTCCGGGCGATCGTGAAGGAAGGCGGTCTCAAGATGAACGGCATGCCGCCTTTCTCCGGGATATCCAGCACCGATCTTGAGAACCTGCGCTTCTACCTGCGCACCCGCGCGCAGCAGGCCCCGGCCGAGAAGAAAGCGATGCTGAACAAGCTGAAGGCCGCAAAAGCCGCGACCGCCAAACCGCAAGACTTTCCCGGCAAGTGGAATATCGTGATCCAGTCCCCCATGGGACCGCAGAAGGCCGTGCTCGATCTGAAAGTGAACGGCCATGTCGTCACTGGCACGGCAACGGCCGAGCAGGGCAGCGTCGATCTCGCCGGTGCTTTCAAGAACGGGCGGATCAAGATCGAGGGCAAAGCCTCAATGCCCATGCCGATCACCGTCGCCTATGACCTGACAGTGAAGGACGGTGAACTGCAGGGCGAAAACTCGAACGGGCCGTTCGGCACCTTCCCGGTGACAGGCACGCATTGATACCGGCCGGAATTCATACCGGCAAGGTGCCCGTCAGCCTTCCTGCGCCTTGCCGATCATCCCGAAGCCGTGGAGCAAGTGGGCGAGCTGGCCGTCCGGTACAGGCGGGAACGCCAGTTCTTCTCCGCCCGTGCGGATAGCCTCGATCTGGCCCGCCACATCCTCCAGCGACCACTCGGGCCGGTACACCCCTGCGTTCTCCGCCACCCAGGCGCGGGCGAGACGGCCGCCCATGGCAACGTACATCTCACCGCTCGCGGCGCAGTCCTCGTGGCACAAGTAGCCCACCATCGGCGCGACCTGTTCGGGCGTCATTGGCGGGAACTGGCTGGTGTCGATCCCGTCGGACATACGCGTCACTGCCGCTGGCACGATCAGGTTGGACTTCACATTATTGTGCTGCCCTTCGATCGCGGCGGTGTTGGACAGGCCCATGAAACCTGCCTTGCACAGCGAGTACGTGACATTGTCCGACTTGCCGTAGAGCCCGTTGATCGAACTGGTGAGCACGATGCGGCCGTAGTTTTGCGCCATCATGTGCGGGAACGCCTCGCGCACGACGTGGTAGGCGCCCTTCAGATGGACATCGAGAACGGCGGTGAAATCCTCGTAGGCCAGTTCGCACAAGCTGCCGCGCCGGACATTCCCCGCCGAATGGATCAGGATGTCGATGCGGCCAAAGGCATCGAGCGCAGCCCCAACGATCGCCTTGCCGCCTTCGGGCGTGGCGACGGAATCGGTGTTGGCCACGGCCTCTCCGCCCAGCCCGCGAATTTCGGCGGCAAGGGCTTCGGCGGGGCCTTCATCGGTGGCATCGCCTGCCATCGAGACGCCGGGATCGTTGATCACGACCTTGCACCCCCGCCCCGCCAACAGCAGCGCATGAGCCCGGCCCAACCCGCGCCCGCCGCCGGTGATCACGGCAACGCGGTTATCGAAACGCAGGTCGGGCATGGCGAGTCCTCTCGGTGAAATTTTAGCACTACCCCCACCGTTCGTGTCGAGCGAAGTCGAGACACGTCAGCGCGAGGTCAAGGTGTCTCGACTTCGCTCGACACGAACGGAAATTGAGACGGTTGAAGCAATTATGCAATCACCCCGGCCGCCCGCAGCGCTGCAATCCGCTCGGGCGAAAGATCGAGCACGCCGGACAGGATCGCATCGGTGTGCTGCCCCAGCACCGGCGGTGCTTCCGGCACGGGCTGCGGCGCATCGGTGAAGCGGATCGGGCGGTTGACGATGGGAATGGAGCCAAGCGTGGCATGCTGGGTCTCCACCACCATGCCGCGCGCCGCCGCCTGCGGCTGGCTCAGCGCCTCGGTCACGCCGAGGATCGGCGCGTGCGGCACTTCCTGCGCGGTGAAGATCGCCACCAGCTCGTCGACCGTGTGCCGCTGCGTGAAGGCCGATACCAGAGCGTTCACTTCTTCCCGCGCATCACGGCGTTTTTCCAGCGTGTCGTACCGGGGATCACCCGTCAGCTCCGGCCGCTCGATCGAACGGCACACCCGTCCCCAGAAAGCGGGCGTGAGGCAGGCGATAACGATCGAGCCATCGCTTGCGGGAAAGATGCCGTAGGGCACGAGGTTCGGATGCTGCGAGCCCACACGCTGCGGGTCCTTGCCGGTGAAGAAGGCGAGCTGCGCGATATAGCCCAGCATCCCCATCAGCCCGTCCATCAGGCTGACGTCGATATGCCGTCCCACGCCAGTGCGTTCCCGCTCATAGAGCGCGGAGAGGATGCCGATCGGGCCATTGATGCCGCCCACCAGATCGCCCAGCGGAATGCCCAGCTTGGTCGGCAGGCCATCGGGCTCCCCATTCATCGAGAGCGCGCCGCTCATCGCCTGCAGCACGATATCGAAGCTGGGCCGGTCCTTCAGCGGCCCGGTCTGTCCATAGCCCGAGATCGAGCAATAGATCAGACGCGGGTTGATCGCCTTCAGCGTCTCGTAGCCAAGCCCAAGCCGGTCCATCACGCCGGGCCGGTAGTTCTCCACCAGCACATCGCACTGCACGGCCAGATCCTTGACCAGCGCAACGCCCTCCTCGCTCTTGAGATCGACGACGAGCGATTTCTTGCCGCGATTGATGGCAAGGTAATAGTGGCTCTCGCCATCGCGCATCGGCGGGAACGAACGGGTTTCGTCGCCGGTTCCGGGCGGTTCGATCTTGAACACTTCCGCGCCCAGATCGGCCAGCGCAAGGCTGGCGGCGGGCCCGGCCAGCACGCGCGTGAAATCGAGCACGCGCACGCCCGCCAGCGGGCCATTCCAGTTGGATTCTGCAGCTTCAGGCAAGGTTCTCTCGGAAAAAGGCAATGATCTGGTCCACGGCATCGCGCCCTTCGGGCATCGTGACCTGATAGTGATAGCAATGCCCCATGCTCTCGCCGACGATCAGCGTGGAACGCACCCCGGCCTTGAGCAGCTGCGAATTGGTGTAGATCGCCGGGCTGAGATCGAGCGCGCGCGTGCCGGTGATGATCAGCGTGGGCGGGAAGGTCGCCATCACGTCGAGGTGATAGCCCGGCCAGGCGCTCGGATCGTTGCGCTCGTCGATGCCGTCAAAATAGCCCTTGGTGATATCTTCCAGCTCGCTGCCATCGGCGGGCGGCGGCGGGAACGAACCATCGATGTAGCCAGTGGTCCATGCGGACTCGCCCGCATGAAACGGCACGCCGCCTGCTCCGAACACGCCCACCGCGCCCGCCTGCGGCAACCCGTGCGCGGGCAGCCAGGCCGCCGCCTGCGCCGTCAGCGCGCCGCCCGCCGATCCGCCGTAGATGCCGATCCGGCCGGGCGCATAGTCTTCCAACAGTGCGGCATAGACCGCCGCCACGTCCTCGACGCCCGCCGGGTGCCGGTGCTCAGGCGCCATGCGGTAATTGACGCTGACAATGCGGTATCCGGCCAGAACCGCCATCGGGATCGATTCCACCAGCGCCACGCCGTCCCAGCCGACCGTGAAGGCGCCGCCGTGCAGGTTGATCAGTACGCGATCCGGATCGTGGCTGCCATCGGCAGGCCGGACGTCCAGCACTTCGACGCCGCCGATCACGCTGCGATCGATAGTCACTGGAAACATCTCACGCAGGCGCGCGACCTGGGGAGCCATGAAGGCGTTGATCTGCTCGCGCCGCGTGGCGGCATCAACATCCTCGCCTACGGTATCGAAAGCAGGCATGGCCGCGCGGCGGCGTTGCGCCTCAGCGGCCTGCTCGCTGACCAGCCCCGACAGGGGCAGCACGAAAGCCGGAACGCGCACGTCTCCATTAGGCTCAAAGTGCGGCTTGGCTGGCGCGGTCTGTTCCATGTCCTCTCCCTCCGGACGTTTTGCAGGCCCTTTACGACACGGCCCGGGCCTTGGGTAAAGGCCCGGGCCGAAATCGCATGGCCCTATCGGGCCGGTTCCAGCGAAGATCGCCGGGGCGCGATCAGCCCTTGCTGGGCAGCTCCGCGACCGCCGTGCCGAACGCCGAGGTTTCGCCGCGGTGCGTGGTCGCCTTCTGGGCCACTTCGACGTACTTCTTGCCGTTCTCTTCGAATTTCTTCGTCACTTCGCCGGTGATGACGATGGCGTCACCGTCCGGGTTGTGGCGGCGGATCTGGCAGTTCGACTTGTGCAGGAAGCCGTCGTCACCGATCCAGTTGGTCATGTGGTGGGTCAGCCACGAGCAGCGCTCCGGACCGTAGTCGTAAGCACCCGGGGCGCCGACTTCGAGAGCGAAGGCTTCGTCCCAGTGCACGCGCTCGGGGCAGTCGGGCACGTTGAAGCGGTTGCGGATGCCGAGGCCCGGATGCGCCTTCTGCATCTTGTAGGCCAGCTTGTTGGCGCGGATGTAGAGGCCGCCCCAGCCCTGCGCATAGCAGATGAAGCCAGTGACGGTCATCGGGCCCTTCATCATCGGCGGCAGCTTGTCGCCGACGTTCACGTCCTCGAAGTAACGCGGGGTGGCGCCGCGGATCTCTTCCTGGTCGTAGATGTCGTAGAATTCGTCGAGCTGTTCCTGGGTGAAGGGCTCCACGCGGCCGCGCGCTTCGGTGTACTTGGTACCGCGCTCGCGAGCCTCGTCGCGGTCGGTGCGGAACACCCAGCTATCGGCGCCGGCAACCTGGTCGCCGTGCTGGTTGAAGAAGTCGACGTGGTAGATCTGCTGGAACGAGCGGCCGGCGAACTTGGTCTGGTGCTCCACGAGATCCTTGAGGTAGGCCTGCGCGGTGATGGTGTCGTTGCGCAGGACCGGCTTTTCCCAGGTCCAGTCGGCACCGGCCCACATCGCGTGGACGCCCGAGAGCCCGCCGCAGTAGCCCGAGACGATGCGGCTGGTGGTGAACAGGAACGAAGGCAGCGCCACGACCGAACCGTACTTGGTCTTCTCGGCATATTCGGGATCGCACCACAGCGGGTTATCGTCGCCGATGCCGTGCGCGTAGTGGCGGATCGCGTCGCGGGTGGCTTCGTAGTTCCACGGCTCGATCGTGTTCTCGATCTTCACGCCGATACGGCTGCGCAGATCGTCGAGGCCTTCCTCGGTGATCTTGGGGAATTTGGCTGACATTTTTCTTGGCTCCTCAAAAACTTTTGTGATTCAAAACTCGATCAAAACTTTCCGTCGCCCCCGCGAAGGCGGGGGCCCCGCTTTCTTCCTTCCTCCACCGCCCGGAGAGCGGGATCCCCGCCTTCGCGGGAATGACGAGGAAGGGGCGGTTATCCGGCAGCCGCCGCCGCGCGTTCGGCTTCCAGATCGCGCAGCTTCTTGCGGTGGACCTTGCCTGCCGGGTTCTTCGGCAGTTCGGCGACATATTCGACGATGCGCGGGAATTCGTGCTGGGCAAGCCGCTCGCGGGTGAATTCCTGCAATTCCTTGGTCAGCGCATCGCTGCCTTCGCAATTGGCGACCACGAAGGCCTTCACGACCTGACCGCGCTTCTCGTCGGGCACGCCGATCACGCCGCATTCCATCACATTGTCATGGCGCAGCATGGTGTTCTCGATCTCGACGGCGGACATCGTCCAACCCGCCGAGATGATCACATCGTCGGCGCGGCCGCAGTGATAGAGATAGCCGTCCGCATCGGTCTTCGCGCGGTCCTTGGTGGTCATCCACCCGCCGCCGCGCCAGAGCATCAACTCTCCAATCTCGCCCGGATCGCACACAGTGCCATCGGGGCGGTGCACCTCCAGCTTCTGCCCCGGCACCGCCTTGCCCAGCGAACCCGGCTTCACCACGAAATCGTTCGCGCCCGGATAGTTCACCAACACCACGCCAATCTCGGTGGTACCGTACATCGAGCAGGCCGGGACCTTGAAATATTCATCGATCCATTCGAGCGTCGCCGGATCGATCGGCTCGCCAGTGAACGACAGCTTGTTGAAATGGAAGGTGAAGTCCCCGCCTTTCCCGCTGTTCTTCATCATACGGTAATGGGTGGCGGCGGCCGACATATTGGTGATCTTGAAATCGTCCAGCGCCTTCATCAGCCGCACCGGATCGAAGCGGCCCGCGAAAGTCCCGGTGGTCACGCCCATCGCCAGCGGCGCCAGCGTGCCGTGCCACAGGCCGTGCCCCCAGGCAGGCGAGGACGGGCAGAAGAACTCGTCACCCGGACGGATGCCGGTGCCGTAAAGCGCCGCGAACATCAGCGTCACCAGCGTCTTGTGGCTGTGCTTCACCGCCTCGGGCAGTTCGCGCGTGGTACCGCTGGTGTACTGGAACACGGCCATGTCGGTGGCCTTGGTCTTCGGCGTGTAGGTGGTCGGCAGATCCTTCAGCGAGGCGAGGAACGCCTCGTCCGCGACGATGACGCGCGGGGTGCCGTCCGCGTTGGCGACCGAGCGGGCGAGCTCCGCCTTCTCGGCATTGGTGATCAGGATCGAGGGATTGCAGTCCCCCACGCGCAGGCGCAGCGCATCGGGGCCGAACAGCGTGAACAACGGCACCGAGATCGCGCCCGTCTGCATCGCCCCGAACAAACAGACATAGAAGGGCAGCGAAGGTTCCAGCATGAAGGCGATGCGCTCGCCCGGCTGCACGCCCTCGGCATCGAGCCAGTGCGCGAACTGCGCCGCGCCCGCCGAAATCGTATCGAAGCTCAGAACCTCGTCATGGCCATCCGCATGGGCAATCCGCACCGCCGGACGGCCCGAACCGTCGGCGTGCCGCGTGATGCACTCGTTCGCGATGTTGAGATGCTCGCGGTCCCCGTCGAACAGCTCCCACAGAGCGGCCGACGAGGCGTGCGCCTGCGCATCGGCATAGCTCGTGTATTCGGTCAGCTTCACCAGAGGCTCTCCCAATATTTTTCAGGTGCACCCGGTGAACGAGTCGCACCCTGTCCTCGTGTTCGGACGGGTCATGGCATATTCCGCTTGATGTTGTAAATATTGAACTCTATTCTATATATTGAATGAAAGACGATACATCTTCTTCCGTGAAGGCCAGCAAGGCCCCGGCCATCTCGCGCGCGGCGGCCATTCTGCGGCTGCTGGGAAAGCGCGGCGCGCCGATGGGCGTGCAGGCGATCGCCCGCGAACTGGGGCTGGTTCCCAGCACCTGCCTCTACGTATTGCGCGCCTTGGTGGCGGAAGAGCTGGTGTCCTTCGATCCCGACACCAAGCGCTATACCCTCGACGCCGGCGTGCTGACGCTGGCCCGGCAATGGCTCGGGCGGGACCGGTTCAGCGATCTCGCCCAGCCCGCGCTGGACCGCATCGCGCGCGAATTCGGACTGACGACGCTGGGCGTGCAGATCTTCGGGCTGGACCGCATCATCGTCACCGCGATGTCGCAATCGGGCGAGGCGTTCCAGCTATCGGCGCAAGTCGGCAGCCGCTTCCCCGCGCTGGTCTCGGCCACGGGCCGCTGCATCGCCGCCTTCGGGAACTATGCCGAGAAGGACCTGCGCCCCCGCTTCGACGCGCTGCGCTGGGACGAAGCGCCGACGTGGGAGGAATGGCAGGCCCAGGTCGCCGAAGCGCGCGAGACCGGTGTGGCCGTGGATGCTGGGCATTATATCTCGGGCGTCACCGTGATCGCCGCGCCGGTGTGGAAAGGCGGACGCGAGGCCGGAAGCAGGCCCAGCCACGCCCTCGTCGCCATCGGCCTGGGCGCGGCGGTACGCGGCGAGGCCCTGCCCCGCCTCAAGACCGCCCTGCTGAATGCGGCCCGCAGCCTGAGCGACCAGATGGGATGAACTTGGCCACCGTTCGTGTCGAGCAAAGTCGAGACATGCAGGCACTGCACTAACGTGTCTCGACTTCGCTCGACACGAACGAAAAGCAAAGCTTAAGACCTCCTGCGTGAAATCCGCCCCCCCTCCGCTCATCCTGAGCTTGTCGAAGGATGGATAGCGCGGTGCCAGCGTGCTTCGACAAGCTCAGCACGAGCGGAGGGGATGAAAACTCACTCAGCCGCCTTCTTCTTCAGCAGCACCGTGCGCAGCATAGAGAGCGCGGTTTCGCCCCGCTGGTTGGTTAGTTCGTGCTTGAACACCACGATGCCCTGCGTGGGGCGGGACTTGCTCTCGCGCATCTCCACCACTTCGCTGGAGCACGTGAGCGTATCGCCAATGAAGGTCGGCTTGGGCGTCACCACCTTGTCGAACCCCAGATTGGCAACCAGCGTGCCCACCGTGGTATCCGCGATCGACAGGCCCACCGCCAGACTGAACGTAAACGTCGAATTGACGAGGATCTGCCCGAACTCGCTGGCCTTGGCGGTCTCGGCATCGAGATGCAGCGGCTGCATGTTATGCGTCATCGCCGAGAACATCAGGTTGTCGGTTTCGGTGACGGTGCGGCTCGGCTGGTGGACGATCCTGTCACCCACGGCCCATTCGTCGAAAAACCGGCCCGCCATTATTCGCTCTCCTCGATCTTCACCAGCAGCGCATCGACCTGCACCTGCGCGCCCGCGCTGGCGTTCAGTTCTGCCACCGTGCCGTCGAACGGCGCCGTCAGCGTGTGCTCCATCTTCATCGCTTCGAGCGTGAGCAGCTTCTGCCCCTTGGCGACCACATCGCCCTTCTCGACCTCGACCGCGATCACCTTGCCCGGCATCGGCGCGACGATCGCGCCCGAACCGTCCGCCGCGCCATGCGCCGCATCATGGCGCCAGGGCGTCAGCAGCCAGGCCTGCCCCTGCTCGGTGACAAGCACGCCGGTGGCGGGCTCTTCGGAGCCTTCACTGGTCAGTGCGATCTCCACTTTCTCGCCATCGAGCAGGAACCATGCTGCACGCCGGGGCGCAGCATTGAGACGGAAACCAGCCATATCCGTCACCGGCACCAGCGCATCGGCGGCCGCCTGCAACACATCGTCGGACGGCACCGGCGGTTCGCCCATGGCCTCGCCGTCGCGGCCGATCAGGCCGGTATCGACTTTGCCTGCCGCGAAGTCCGGATGCTGCAGCGCTTTCACCAGGAACGAGGCGTTCGTCTTCACCGGCCAGACCGCGCTGTCCTGCAGCATTTCGCCCAGCCGCTCGCGCGCTTCGTCGCGGTCGTCGCCCCAGGCAATGACTTTGGCGATCATCGGGTCGTAGTGCGGCGAGACTTCCGCGCCTTCATAGACGCCGGTGTCGATGCGGCCCCCTTCCGCCTCGCCGAACTGCAGCAATTCCAGCTTGCCGATGCTCGGCAGGAAGCCCTTGGCCGGATCTTCGGCATAGAGGCGCGCTTCCATCGCCCAGCCGTCGATCGTGAGGTCTTCCTGGCTCATCGGCAGCGGTTCGCCCGAGGCAACGCGAAGCTGCCACTCGACGAGATCGACGCCGGTGATCTCCTCGGTGACGGGGTGCTCGACCTGCAGGCGGGTGTTCATTTCCATGAACCAGATCTTGTCCGCCGCAAGCTTGCCCGAGCCATCGGCGATAAACTCGATGGTCCCTGCGCCGACATAATCGACGGCTTTTGCTGCACGCACGGCTGCAGCACAAAGCGCCTCGCGCGTCGCCGCATCCATGCCAGGTGCAGGCGCTTCCTCGATCACCTTCTGGTGACGGCGCTGCAGCGAGCAATCGCGCTCGAACAAGTGGACGGCGTTGCCGTGCTTATCGCCGAACACCTGCACTTCAATGTGGCGGGGCGAGGCGATGTACTTCTCGATCAGTACGTGATCGTTGCCAAACGAAGCCGCCGCCTCGCGCTTGCACGAAGCGAGCGCGTCGGCGAAGTCCTCTTCGCTTTCAACAAGGCGCATGCCCTTGCCGCCGCCGCCCGCGACGGCCTTGATCAGCACCGGATAGCCGATCTTGCCCGCCTCATCGGCGAGCAGGCCCGGCGACTGATCCTCGCCCATGTAGCCCGGCGTCACCGGCACGCCTGCATCGGCCATCAGCTTCTTGGCCGCATCCTTGAGACCCATCGCGGTGATCGAGGACGGATTTGGACCAACCCAGACGATCCCTGCATCCATCACAGCTTGCGCGAATTCGGCGTTTTCAGACAGGAAGCCGTAGCCGGGATGGATCGCCTCCGCGCCGCTCGCCTTGGCGGCCGCGATGATCCTCTCGCCGACAAGGTAGCTCTCGCGCGTCGGCGCCGGGCCGATGTGCACGGCCTCGTCGGCCTCGCGCACATGCAGCGCCTGCGCGTCTGCATCGGAATAGACGGCCACCGTGCGGATGCCGAGGCTGCGTGCGGTGCGGATAACCCGGCAGGCGATTTCGCCGCGGTTGGCGATGAGGAGGGATTTGATCATGGATGACGCTCCGGAAAACCGTGGCGGGTGTGCAAGGCGGCGAGCAGGGCTTCGATCTCGTTGACGAAGCCACCTTCGGCAAAAGCCAGCGCGGGCAGGTTCTGGTTCTCCTCGCCCAGCGCATCGATCACAGGCCCGCGCGGGCGAGGCCATGGCACCCGCACAACCTCGATATTGGACGCACGCTGTGGGAACAGCGCAATGAGGCCTTCCACCGTCACGCAATCCTTGCAGTAGAACCGGCGCCCCTCGAAAGCGGGGTCGGCCCAGTCGGTGTCGAGCACAAACAGGATGTCTTTGCCTGCCATCATCACATCCTGAACACGCCGAACTGCGGCCGGTCCGGGATCGGCGCCTCAAGCGCCGCCGCCAGCGCGAGCCCCAGCACATCGCGGGTCTGTGCCGGGTCGATCACGCCGTCGTCCCACAAACGCGCGGTGGCGTAGTAGGGGTTGCCTTCGTCCTCGTACTTCTGGCGGATCGGCGCCTTGAACGCCTCCGCCTCGCGCTCGTCCCACTTGGCTGCGTCGCGGTGGACAGTGGCGAGCACAGAGGCCGCCTGTTCGCCGCCCATCACCGAGATGCGCGCATTGGGCCAGGTGAACAGGAAGCGCGGATCGTAAGCACGGCCGCACATGCCGTAGTTGCCCGCGCCGAAGCTGCCGCCGATCAGCACGGTGATCTTGGGCACCGTTGCCGTCGCCACCGCCGTCACCAGCTTGGCGCCGTGCTTGGCGATGCCCTCGGCCTCGTACTTGCCGCCGACCATGAAGCCCGAGATGTTCTGAAGGAACAGCAGCGGGATCTTGCGCTGGCAGGCGAGTTCGATGAAGTGCGCGCCCTTCTGCGCGCTTTCGGAAAACAGCACGCCGTTGTTGGCGAGGATCGCCACCGGCATCCCGTGGATATGCGCAAAGCCGCAGACCAGCGTGGTGCCGTAGAGCGCCTTGAACTCATGGAACTCGCTGCCGTCCACCACGCGCGCGATCACTTCGTGCACATCGTAAGGCGCCCGCACGTCCTCGGGAATGATGCTGTAAAGCTCTTCCGGATCGTACTTGGGCGCGCGCGGTTCCTGCAGCGGCAACCCGTGCCGGTGCACCGGGCCAAGCTGCGAGACGATGTCGCGGACGATGGTGAGCGCGTGCTCGTCGTTGTCGGCGAGGTGATCGGTCACGCCCGACTTGCGGCTGTGCAGATCGCCGCCGCCCAGATCCTCGGCCGAGATCACTTCGCCCGTCGCGGCCTGCACCAGCGGCGGGCCGGCGAGGAAGATCGTGCCCTGCTCCTTCACGATCACGGTCTCGTCGCTCATCGCGGGGACATAGGCGCCGCCCGCCGTGCAGCTTCCCATGACGCAGGCGATCTGCGGAATGCCCCTGGCGCTCATGTTCGCCTGATTGAAGAAGATGCGGCCGAAGTGGTCCTTGTCCGGAAAGACTTCCGCCTGGTGCGGCAGGTTGGCGCCGCCGCTGTCGACAAGGTAGATGCACGGCAGGTTGTTCTCTTGCGCGATCTCCTGCGCGCGGATGTGCTTCTTCACCGTCATCGGGTAGTAGGTGCCGCCTTTCACGGTGGCATCGTTGCACACGATCATGCACTGGCGGCCCGAGACGCGGCCGATCGCAGAGATCATGCCTGCACCGGGAA
The DNA here is from genome assembly GCF_022832375.1 of Novosphingobium beihaiense. Classification (GTDB taxonomy): domain Bacteria; phylum Pseudomonadota; class Alphaproteobacteria; order Sphingomonadales; family Sphingomonadaceae; genus Novosphingobium; species Novosphingobium beihaiensis. Next base: position 31,622 of record NZ_JALHLG010000024.1, on the reverse strand, counting down.
TGTCCTCGCCATAGAGCCCGTTCGCCGCCAACTGGCCCAGTTCCAGCAGCGGCGAGCCGGGATCGAGCAGCCGCTCCACCCGGTCGCGCGGGAGCAACTTGCCGCGGCTGACATGGCGCTCGCGCGACTTCTCGTTGCCGCCCAGCGCGGCCTGCGCGACCTTGTCGTGCAGATCCTTCGCCAGAGCCCGGTTGTGCGCATCGCGCGCCTTCGCCTCGGGGCTGTCGAGATTGACACTAGTCTGGAGCACCGGCGCGCTCATGCCATCCATTCCTTTCCGGCGGCGCTGGGCGCCAGCCTCTTCCCAACGGATTTCGATTTACGCGACCTATCTAACCAAGGCCGGGCAACAGAGGAAATTGAAAGTTTTACCGGCACGTCATAGACAGTTTCTATGATAGACCAATATTTGCTGCGCTATTTCCTCGCCGTGGCGGAAACCGGCAGTTTCAGCCGGGCGGCCAAGCAGGTGAGCGTGACCCAGCCCTCGCTCTCTGCCGGAATCGCCAAGCTGGAACGCGAGCTGGGCGCCCGTTTGTTCGACAGGGATCGGGGCGGACCGAATGGGAGGGGCGTAGCGCTCACCCCCGCCGGAAGCCGCTTCCTCGTGCGCGCCCGGCGGATCGCGGCGGAATACGAGCATGCCCTGGTGGAACTCTCCGAAGTGTCCGACCCCACCCTGCTGCGCATAGGCGTGCTCGGCACGATCCCCACCGCCATGATCGAGGAATTGCTGCTGCAACACCGCGCGCTCGGCTCCAGCGAAGCGCTGGAAATCCTCGACGGCAACGAACGCGACATCGCCGAACGGCTCGAACGCGGCCGCATCGATGTCGCGCTGACGGTGGTACGCCCGCAGCATGCCCGCTTCCATCCCGAAGTTCTGGCGCGCGAACGCTACATGATGGTGCTACCGCTCGACCACCCGCTGGCGGGCGAGGACGAAGTGATGGCCGAACAGCTCGCGCGCGATCGCATGGCGCTGCGCCGCCACTGCGAGGGGCTGCCGGAGATCAACCGCTTCTTCATTGCGCGCGGGGTGCGCCCGCGCTTCGTGCTCAAGACCACCAGCGACGAACGCGTGCTCGCGGTGGTGCGCGCCGGTGCAGGCGTGGGCATGATGCCCGAATGCTTCGAAGAGCCTGCTGTGCGGTTCGTGCCGGTGAAGGACTTCGAACTGACGCGCGAGATCGGCCTGCTCCACGCGGGCGAGCCGCATATCGCTCAGGCGCTGGCCAGCCCGTTCATCGGCCTTGTCCGCGGCCACTACGCCAAGGCATGATTTCCTTCCGGTAACCGGAGAGGAGATAACGATGCTGCAACCAGCGGACATGAGCGGAAAGGTGGCGCTGGTCACCGGCGCGGCGGCGGGACTGGGACGCGCGGTGGCGCTGCGCCTCGCCGGTCTGGGAGCCGCCGTTGCCATTGCCGACATCTCGGCGGAAGGACTGGCCGGGACAGCGCAGGAAATCCGCGCCGCCGGAGGGACGGCGCTGGAACTGATTCTCGATCTTGCGGAACGGGCCAATTGCGACCGGGCCATAGCCGTTACGCTTGCCGAATTCGGGCGGCTCGATGCGCTGTGCAATGTGGCGGGCGTCATGAAACCGGGGCCCACGACGGAATTTTCGGACGAGGCGTGGGATCTTACCATGAAGGTCAATCTGGAAGCGCCCTTCTTCCTGATCCGCGCCAGCCTGCCGCTCTTGCTCGAAAGCCACGGCGCCATCGTCAACGTCACATCCTGCGCGGCGTTTCAGGGGCAGGCCTATTTCGCCGCCTATTGCGCCACCAAGGCCGCGCTCACCAACATGACCAAAGCACTGGCCATGGAATACATGAAGGCCCCGATCCGCATCAACGCAGTGGCGCCGGGCGGGATGATGACCGGCCTTGTCGGCGGCATGGCGGCGCTCGCCGAATGCGACCGCGACCTGATCGGTCGCATCGGCTCCCCGCGCGGTCTGTGCGAGATCGAGGACGTGGCCGAAACCGTCGCCTTCCTCGCCACGCCCGCCGCGCGATCCTATCACGGTGCCTGCATCAATATCGATGCGGGCGTAACGGCGGACTGAACTGTCTCCCGTTCGTGTCGAGCGAAGGCGAAACACGTTGGCACAGCGTAAGCGTGTCTCGACTTCGCTCGACACGAACGGGGGTGGGTAGCGGTCTTGGTGGGACTGCCGCTTACCCGGCAATCGCCTCACGCAGATCGGGCATGACCTGTTCGAGCAGCTTGAGGCTCTTCCACCCTTCCTCCGGCGCAAGGCCACCGAGCAGCGGCTGAAACCCGATATTGCCCCCTTCCATGCTGCGCACTTTCTCCAGCAGCATTTCGGGCGTCCAGGCCGCGAACATTCCGGCGTGGCGCAGCACGGCAGGATCGGTCAGCCCTTTGAAGGGCGAGTTGGAGGCATCGCCTTCCTGCTCCGCCCACTTGGCATATTCGGTGATGACGTGGACGGCATGCGGCGCCAGCGCTCCCCAGCCCGCGTCCGGGTCCTCGCACAAGTGGATGGCCATGGGCATGCCGGGCACGGGGCGGAAATACGTGCGGGGCTGGTGGCCGAGACGCTCGCATTCGGACAAGTAGAGATCGACCAGTTCGCCTTTCATCGGCCCGAACCCGACGCCGAATTTCGCCGCGCGCCGGGCCGACGCCGGCACGCCGCCGCCGACGAGAATGATATCCTCCGGCGCCTGCACCGGCAGCGGGCGCGTGAAGATCGGGCGGCCTTCATGCTCGAAACGTTCGCCCTTCATAGCACGCAGGACGATCTCCAGCCCGGCGTCCATCAGCTTCGCACGGTCTTTCAGCGACTTTCCGAACATCGCGAATTCGCTGGGCACATAGCCCGCGCCGAAGATCACATTGATCCGCCCGCCCGACATATTGTCGGCCACCGCGATCTGCTCGGCCAGTTCCACCGGATCGTGCAGCGGCAGGATCACCGCCCCCAGCAGGAAGCGGATGCGCTCGGTCACCGCTGCCATGCCGCCCGCCAGCACGAAGGGCTGCGGCAGATAGCCATCGTCCGATCCGTGATGCTGCATCAGGCCGATCTGGTCGGCGCCGATCCGGTCCACGAACGCCGCCATCTCTATCGCTGCGCGGTAGAGACCGGGCGTCGGCGCGGCCCAGTCGGGCGAGCGCATATCGAACGAAACGGAAATCGTGATGTCTTTCACCGGCTGGCTCCCAAGGCGGTATAGGAAGGATCGTGCGTGTCACGCGTGCCCCATTCATGGCCATGCATCGGCGTGACTTCGCGGATGGAATCGTAATCGATCACGGCGTCGCGGTGATCGATGCGCCAGACGCCGCCGCGGCGGGACCAGCGGTCGCAGTAGCGGCACCAGACCTCCATCTGCATCACCTTGCCCTCACGCGCCATGCGCAATGTGGCGGTGACATAGGCCTCGCTTCCGGCGCGATCGCCATCGAGGGCGATAAGGATGTTGGAGACCTGATGCGAATGAGCCAGCAAGTGCTCGTGCGCCTTGCAGATCCAGTCGATCGCCGCGCGCCCGCTGCCGCGAAAGCCGGTGGGGCCGTAGTCGGCGGTGGCATCCTCATGGAACACCGAATGGCCGAGCGGCACGTCGAGCCGGTCCACGCTGCGGCAATAGCGGTAGAGCTGTTCGGTGATCGCGAACTTGTCGGCGATCCGGTCCGGGCTGTCCGTCACGCGCTCAGCCCTTTGCCGCATAAGCAGCGGACATCGCCGCGATCTGCCGGATACGTTCGCGCCTTTGCGCGGCGGAGGTCGCGGACATCTTCGCCTCGTCGTCCGCCTCGCCCCAATTGCACACCGGGCCGAACGGCAGACGCGCGAGGCCCAGCCGTGCGACATCGTCAGGATCGGCCAGCCCTTCCGGCACCGGCATCCCGCGCGCTTCCATCAGGTCTCGGTGCGCGGGTGTATCGGTGCGGCCAATGACATAGCTGAGCACGTCCACGCCATGCGGCTCCAGCTCGGCCCAGAGCGCTTCGCACAGCACCAGATCGAAAGCCTTGCTCGCGGCATAGACGCCAATGCCGGGCAGCCCGCCATAACAGGCCCCCGATCCCACCACCATCAGCCCACCCCTCCCGCGTTCGCGCATCGGCGCGGCAAAGGCGTGAAGCGCGCGCATCGCCGTCATGACATTGCGCATGGCCAGCGCATCCCAACTGGCGATGTCACTGTCGAGGAACATCGAGCCATTGGCATCGGCCCCGGCATTGAGGATCAACAGTCCCACCTCGCGCTGCCCCGCTGCCTGCAGCAATTGCTGCGCAGCATTTTCGCCGGACAGGTCGATCGAGGCGGTCACGCATTCGACGCCGTGGGCTACGCGCAGGTCCGCTGCAAGCTGCTCCAGCGGCCCTTCGCGGCGCGCCACGAGAACGAGGTTCAGGCCCTTTGCGGCGAGCTGCCGCGCGAACGAGGCACCCGTCCCTTCCGAGGCCCCGGCGATCAGCGCCCATGGCCCATAACGGCTGACGAACTGTCCTGCGTCCATGACCTCTCCTCTCTGCCTGCTCCGAATCCGGTGCCTGCGGTTTTCTCTGGCGGCTTGCGATTAAATTCACTAAATCCCGAATATGTCAAATATGAAACCCTCTGTGGAAGACGAGGCCTTTTTCGACGCCATGGCGATGCTGATGGCCCCCTGGGGCTGGCCGCGCCCGGTGGGGCGGATCTACGCCTACCTGCTGCTGCGCGAGGAACCGGCGACGCTGGACGAGATCGCCGCCGACCTCGGCATGAGCAAAAGCAACGCCAGCGTCGCCGCGCGCACGCTGGAACATTGCGGCAGCGCCCGGCGGCAGGGCGAAGCAGGCAGCCGCCGCATCTATTACTCGGTGCCCGAGGAATTCAGCGGGCCTTTTGTCGCCAAGGCCGAACTGCTCGACCGGCAAGTGCGAATGTTCGACGGCCAGATAGACCGCGACGTCCCGCCAGCCGTGGCCGACCGTTTCGAGCGCCTCTCCACCTTCTACACCCGGATGCGCGAGGCGATCGAAAGCGCCATTGCCGCTCAGGCCGGTTCCGCCACCCGCTCCGCCGGGGCGGATACCTCCGACAGCCGGGGCAGGAGTTCGGCCAGTCGCGCGCGGTAAGCCGCCACACCCGCCTGCTTGACCGGGCCATACCCCGCGATCAGGTCCGCCGCGGCAGCCAGTTCGACCGCCACCGGCATGGTCTGCGGCGTGACCTTGTCCGCGATGGCCTCCACCAGCACGCGGTATTCGCCGATCAGCGCGCGTTCCATGCGGCGCTCCGCCGTATAGCCGAACGGATCAAACGGCGTGCCGCGCAGCCCCTTGAGCTTTGCCAGCAGCCCGAAGACCGGGAATATCCACGAGCCGAATGCAATCTTGCGCGGGCGCCCGGTCTTGCGGTCCTTGCGAAAGGCCAGCAACGGCGGCGCGAGGTGGACTTTCAGCTTCGGGTTGCCTGCGAACGTATCGGCCAGCCCCTTGCGGAAGGCGGGATCGCTATAGAGCCGGGCCACCTCGTACTCGTCCTTGTAGGCCATGAGCCTGCCCAGCCCCCGCGCCACTTCCGCCATCAGCGCCCCGCATTCCCCAAGACCGCGCGCGAGCAGTTTTGACGCGATGGCATCGAGGAATGTGCGGTATTGCGCAGCACAGGCTGCGTTCTGCCATGCCGTCAGGTGCCGCGTGCGGCTCTCCGCTATTTCGGCGTAACTGCGCGGAACCGCCAGACCTTCGGCGGAAGTATCGGCCAGCGCGAAGAGATCGTCCGCCCCCGCCGCCGCAAGACGGCCCAGCGCCAGAGCGGCGAGATTGGCCTTTACCGCCACGCCATTGAGCCGCACCGCCTGCTCGATCGAATCCAGCCCGACCGGCAGCAGTCCCTTTTGCGCGGCGAAACCCACCATCATCAGGTTGGTGAAGATCGAATCCCCGAGCAGCCGCGCCGCCAGCGCGCCCGCCCGCAGCGATGCGATATGGGCGGGATCGACGCGCTTGCCGATCGCCGAGAGGAACCGCGTGACGGTAAGGTCCAGATTGCGGTTGCGCTGGAATTCGCCGGTGGGGACGACATCCTCGTTCGCCAGCACGCGCGTATCGGGCCGGGCCAGCGCGAGCACATCGGGCGCGGAACCGACCACCAGATCGCACGCCACGATCACATCGGCCTGCCCGGTGCCCAGCCGCGCCGAGGGAATGGCCGCCATGTCCGCGCCAATGCGGATATGGCTGGTGACGGCGCCCCCCTTCTGCGCCATGCCGGTCTGGTCCAGCACTTTGGCCGCCTTGCCTTCCAGATGAGCGGCCATCGCCAGAATCGCGCCGACCGTAAGCACGCCGGTGCCGCCGATCCCCGTCACCAGCATCGCGCGCGGCGCCTGCGACACGTCCAGCACCGGCGGTACGGGTAGTTTCGCAACCATCGCCGCCAGCGCCGCATCGTCCATGCTGCGCCTCGCCAGCGCCGCGCCGGAAACTTCGACGAAGCTGGGGCAGAACCCCTTGATGCAGGAGAAATCCTTGTTGCAGGTCGATTGGTCGATAGCACGCTTGCGGCCGAATTCGGTCTCTATGGGCGTAACCGAAAGGCAGTTCGACTGCACCGAGCAATCGCCGCAGCCCTCGCAGACCGCTGGGTTGATCCACAGCCGCTGGTCCGGATCGGGATAGAGCCCCTTCTTGCGGCGGCGGCGCTTTTCGTTGGCGCAAGTCTGATCATAGACGATGCCGCTCGTGCCTTTCCGTTCGCGTAACTCGCGCTGCACGGCATCGAGTTCATCCCGGTGCAGCACGCGCACGCCTTTCGGTAAGTCCGAAGCGCGAAAGCGGTCCGGCTCCTCGCTCAGCAGGACTACCGGATGCACACCTTCCGTCACCAGTTCGCTGACGATCTGCTCCACCGTCAGCGCCCCTTCGGCAGGCTGGCCGCCGGTCATGGCCACGGCATCGTTGTAGAGGATCTTGAACGTGACACTGCTCTTCGCCGCCACCGCCGCGCGGATCGTCAGCAGGCCGGAATGGGTGTAAGTCCCGTCGCCCAGATTCTGGAACATGTGCGGCGTATCGACATAGCTCTGCGCGCCGACCCAGGGCATCCCCTCCTGCCCCATCGAGACCGTCTGCATCGTATGCCGCTCGGGCATGTAGTGCGCGAGGCCGTGGCACCCCGTCGCCCCCATTGCCGCCGAGCCCTCGGGCACCACGGTCGAGGTGTTGTGCGGGCAGCCCGAGCAGAAATAGGCCGGGCGGATCGCGGTGATCGCGAGCGCTTTGGCGCTGCCCTCCAGCTCGCGCAGCGCCGCATCGCGCGCGGCGGCCTCCTCGGTGAGCATGCCCAGTGCCGCCAGCCGCGCCGCCAGTGCCCGGCGCACCGAACCGGGATCGAGCACGCCCACTTCGGACAGCAGCTTCGCCCCGTCCGGCGCATGCTTGCCCGATAGCGCGGGCGCATTGGCCGTGCCGTAGAACAGGCGCGCGATCTGCTCCTCGATGAAAGCGCGCTTTTCCTCGACGACCAGAACTTCGCCGCTGCCCCCGCAGGCCTGCCGCACGAAGGCGGCATCGAGCGGCCAGACCAGCCCCAGCTTCACCACGCGCAGCCCCATGGCGCGGCACTTCGCTTCGTCCAGCCCGAGATCGGCCAGCGCCTGGCACAGATCGAGCCAGGCCTTGCCCGCGCTCACCACCGTCAGCCTGCGGTCCGGCGCATCGTGGCTCACGCGGTCGATGAGATTGAGCGCGGTGAACAGCGGCACGATGGGCAGGCGCTGCTCGATAACCGCCTGTTCCTGCTGCAATGCCGACATCGCGATCCGCAGGTTGGGCGAAACACCTTCGGGCAATTCGGGCAGGGCGATCGGGAACGTGTGGCCCGGCAGCGTGACCGTGGTGGTCAGGTCCAGCGTATCCGTCACCGTCTTCATGCCGACATAGAGCCCGCTCACGCGCGAGAGTGCCCAGCCGTACTGGCCGAAGGAGAGGATCTCGTCGGTCGTCGCCGGATAGAGCACCGGCGTCATCGCCGTCACCAGCACGTGCTCCGACTGGTGCGCGGTGAGCGAAGACTTGGCGGCATGATCGTCGCCGCACAGCAGCAGGGCGCCGCCGTTGCGGTGCGTGCCTTCGAAGTTCGCCGCCTTGATCGCCTCTCCGGCACGCTCAACGCCCACGCCCTTGGCGTACCACAGCGCGAAAACGCCATCGACGCGCGGCGTGCCGTACCAGCCGAGCTGCTGGGTGCCGCGCACCGAAGTGGCCGCCAGCTCCTCGTTAAGGCCGGGCTCGAAACGGATATCGTGCGCTTTCAGCAGCTTTCCATTGGCCCAGAGCTGCGCATCAAGCGTGGTGATCGGCGAACCGCGATAGCCGGTGACGTAACCCGCCGTATGCAGCCCCGCCGCCTTGTCCTGCCGCGCCTGATCGAGCAGAAGGCGCACCACGCCCTGCAGCGCCGAGAGCATGACTTGCCCTGACGGCTGCGTGTACTTGTCATCGAGCGTGACGACCGACTTGGTCAACGCATTCCCCCGGCATCTCGTGGTTCTTTGCCGGGCCTTTCAGATGGCGTGCGCCCGCGCAAGCGCCGGACGCACGTTGCGCCGCAGCGGTCAATTGGGGTTGCCGCTGGTGGGTTGGATATGCCCTCAGAGCATCATCTGCATGAGGTCCCGTTCGTGTCGAGCGAAGTCGAGACACGCCAAATCAGCGCTGGCGTGTCTCGACTTCGCTCGACACGAACGGGAGAAAGGGGGAAAGACCTTACCCCGTCAATTCCCCCGCCAGCTCCGGCACATCGGCCAGCGCGCGCAGGGCATCGTTGAGGTGGGTGCATCCCTCTGGCCCGCGCAGCTGCGTCAACACTTCGTTGCGGATGTCCGAGAGCTTGCGGCCCACCAGCCGCTGGGTATTGGCGATCGCGCCGGGACATTCGGAAAACGGCAGGATGCGCGCTTCCGGTTCGATCGAGAGCAGTTCCAGCGTCTCGATATCCGCCGTCGCACGCAGCAGGTATTCGTGAATGGCGATCCGCCCGCCATCGGGTTTGGCCGCGCTGTCCTGAAAGGCGGAATCGATGCGCAGCACGCCCTCGGCCTCATCGCGCACCACGTCGATGCGGCGGGCCCGGCGGAAGCCGGGGCCTTCATGATCCGACAGCGCGTGCCAGCCGTGCGGGTCCGCCGGATTGCGCACATCGCCTGCCTCGGCATCGGCGACGTTCTGCGGCGGCCCTTCTCCGCGCACGCCGCTGTTCCCCTCCTGCAGGCCCCAGCAGACGTTGACGCGCTGGGTCATCATCCGCGCGTGCTCTTCTTCGCCCATGCGTTCGCGCAGTTTCTCCGCCCAGTCGGGATACCACTGCGACCACGCAAAGGCCGAAACCAGCGCCGATCCGGACAGATCGTCCAGCACCAGATAGAGCGGGTGAGTCCGCGCGATCAGGTCCGGCATCACTTCGCCCAGCAGCATGCGCAAGTGTCCGCCGGCCCTCGCGCCCACCAGTTTCTGCAGTCCTTCCGGCTCTGGCTCCGCCGAAATCTGCGTGATCGTCTTGTCTTCCCTGAGCCGCGCCCGGTAGCTGCCCTGCGCCACTACGCGCGGTGCCCCGCCATCCGCGGGTGTAAACACGTCGCGCGCGGCACCGGCGAACAAGCGCTGCCCCTCGATCCCGTCGGGCCAGGACACGTCGATGCTGGTGGTGCGCCGCACCGAATTGGCAGGCCGCTTCGGCGCCGGATTGGCCGTCAGACGCGGCGGCGGGGGCAGAGTCTCGATATCCATCAAGCCAAGCTGGCCTCTAGACACGTGTCAATCAAGCCTCCGGTGCGACACGCACAAGCAGCTTGCCGACATGGTCATGCCCGGTGAACACGCTGGAGAAGGCCTGCGGTGCGGCCTCGATCCCTTCAACAACCGCTTCGGGAAAGCGGATCCTGCCCTCTTTCATCCACCCGGCGATGGCGTTGAGCCCCGCCTGCCCGGCAAAGATACCGGCGAACCCCTTGATCTCCAGCCCCTTGGCCATGATGTGGCGGTAGAAGCCGGGCAGGCGGTCCGGGCCCGGACCTTCCATACCCATGCCGTAATAGGCAATGAAACCGCACACCGGCATCCGCGCCCCGCGCTTGAGCAGCGGCAGCACGGCCATGGTCACATCGCCGCCGACATTCTCGAAATAGACATCCGCGCCTTCGGGCAGCGCCGCCTTGAGCTGATCCGCGAAGCCGGTGGCCTTGTAATCGGCCACGGCATCGAAACCGAGATCGAGCAGCGCCCGGCACTTGGCTGCGCCCCCGGCAATGCCGACAGCACGGGCGCCCAGTGCCTTGGCGATCTGCCCGGCCATCGATCCGACAGCCCCCGCAGCAGCGGAAATGACGATCGTCTCGCCCGCCTTGAGCCGCGCGGCGTTGACCACGCCTTCATAGGCCGTCTGTCCCGGTCCACCGAGCGCCCCCAGCGCGGCCGAAACCGGGGCCAGCGACGGATCGAGCTTGCGCGGCGGGCCGCGATAGTCCGGCTGGTCCGGCGCCACGGCGGAATATTCCGCCCAGGGCGTGCGCCCCTCCACGAAATCGCCGGGGGCGTAGCCGGGATGGTTGGATGCCACGACTTGGCAGACCGATGGCCCGGCCATCACCGCGCCCAGTTCCATCCGGCTCGCTCCCGATAACAGCGTTTCGTCGAGCGAGAAGCGGATCAGCGGATCGACGGCGATGTAGAGCGTCCGGAGCAATATTTCCCCATCGCCGGCTGCCGGAACGGGCGCTTCCTCGATGCGGAAATCGGAAGGCTTGGGGTTGCCCCTGGCATAGGCGGCCAGGACGACCTGCTTCATCGTGCCGCCCATGTTTGCTCCTCCTTCGCAGCGATGACGAGAACGGGGGCGCACTGGATTGCCATCACTTCAGCCTCACGGGCACCGCCGACATCCCGCGATGGTCGAGCCCGCGAAATTCCGGTTTCGGCTTGTCCGGATCGCGCGTCATGCCCGGAAAGCGGTCCATCAGCCCGTTGATCGCCACGATCATCTCCTGCCGGGCCACATCCATACCCAGGCACCGGTGCGGGCCGAAACCAAAACCCATGTGATGCTCCTTCTTGCGAAAGATGTCGTATTCCTCCGGGCGCTCAAACACGGCGGGATCGTGGTTCGCCGCACCCAGGCACAAATGCACGCGCGTTCCGGCGGCAATGGGCACGCCGTCCATTTCGGTATCCGCCGTGCACAGGCGCGGGAAGACCGGGTCGGTAGCGCGCCAGCGCAGCGATTCCTCGACGGCGAGATCGAGCAGCTTGCGGTCCTCGCGGCAGGCTTCCCAGAAATGGTAGTGGTTCATCAGCGCATCGATCGTGATGCCGAGCTGGCGCCACGTCGTGCCGCCGCCCGCGAAAATCGCGAGCTTGCAGTAGCCAAAGATTTCATCCTCGGTCAGGCTGCGCTTTGCCCCGCTGTCCTCATCGGTGATTTCGGCCGCGATCAGGCCCGCAATCAGATTGTCGCCGGGGTTGCGGGTGTTCTCGGCGATAAGATCGCGCAGCGTCTTGTCGACGATGGCGCGCGATGCCGCCGCTTCCTCCGGCGGCAGCCTGGCCGCCCCGAAGGTTGCGCGGGTAAGCTGGTAGCGGAACTCGATGACATCCTCACCCTCCAGCCCGATCGCGCGGGTGACAGTGGCCATCGGCAGGCGTGCGCAAAGCTCGGTGTTGAGGTCCACCGCCTGTTCGTCCAGCAGCCGGTCGAGCAGGGCATCGACAGTCTCCTCGATCCAGCGCTTGTTCCACCAGTCCAGCACAGTGGGCCGCTTGAACAGCGGCTGCGCGGCCGAGCGCAGGCGCTTGTGCGGCTTTCCCACCATCGACAGGATCGTGGGGCCGATCGTGCGCACGCCCGCGCTCTCGTTATAGCCTTCGGAGGAATAGAGCAGGTTCTCGCGAAACCCGATCTCGCACGCCCGGTAGGAAAAGAAGGTGATGTTCTCCCGCTCCGGCCCGAGCATGTGGGACATCTCCGGCACGCCCAGCAGCGCGCGCAGGGTGCCCCGGTGGACCGCCCCCGCCTCGCGCAGGCGGTTCATATCCTCGGTATAGTCGCGCGCCGGATCGACGCCGGAATTGGCGCCTTCCTTCTCGACCGCGAACATTTCCGCATAACGCGGATTGTCGCTCATCAGCGAGGCGAGCGCGTTGGAATTCTTCCCCGTTACCGGACAGCTTGCCATGATTTCAGCCTCCTGTCTTGCGGCCAGCCGAAAGGCCGCCGTCAACCGGCAGGTTCACGCCGGTGATGTTCGATGCGAGATCCGAGCACAGGAACAGCGCCGCCGCCGCCGTGTCGCGCGGGTCGATCGCCTTGCCCAGCGGGTGGGCCTTGCCCATGCCTTCCAGAATGCGCTCGCGGTGCGCGCTGTCCGGGTCCATGCCCGCATAATGGGTGAGCATCCCCGCCGGGCAGACCGCGTTGACGCGGATGCCCATGTCCGCGGCTTCGATCGCCAGTGCGCGCGTAAGCTGCACGACCGCGCCCTTGGTAGCCCCGTAGAGCACGCCGCCATAGCCCATGAGCCCGGCCACCGAGGCCGTGCTGACAATGGCACCGCCGGTCCCCTGCTTCCCGAACTGGCGGATCGCCGCCTGACAGCCGTAGACGACGCCGTTGATATTGACGTCCTCAACGCGCTTCATCTCCCCGGGATCGCACTCGACCAGACTGCGCAACCCCTTCCCCGCGACCGGGCTGATGGTGATGCCCGCGTTGTTGTACATGATATCCAGACATCCGAACGCTTCGGCCGCCGCGCCAACGGCGGCATCGACAGCGGCAGGATCGGTCACGTCGCAAGGGATCGCGATGCAGGCCCCGCCAGCCGCGCGCACCATCGCGGCGGTTTCCTCCGCATCGGCGCCGTTGATATCAGCCGCGGCGACTTTCGCGCCATGTTCGCTGAACAGCAGGCAGGCCGCGCGCCCCACGCCGGAACCCGCCCCGGTAATCAGCGCCACCTTGCCCTGAAGCAGTCCTTCCATCGTCCCGTCCCCTGTTCCGCTGCTACCCGCCGATGTTCAGCGTGGTCATCATTTGGAATTCGCGCAGCCCCTCGATCCCGCGTTCGCGGCCAAGACCGCTCATCTTGATCCCGCCGCTGCTGGCATAGCTCGACATCAGCGCGCCGTTCACATTGACAGTGCCGCTGCGGATTCTCAGGCCGGTTTCGAGGGCCTTCACCTTGTCCGCGCCATGCACCCAGCCGGACAGGCCGAACTTGCTATCGTTCGCCATCTCCACCGCGTGATCGAGATCGCGATAGCCGATCACGCCCACCACCGGACCGAAGATCTCCTCCTGCGCGGCGGGGTTCCGGTTGTCCGGCAGATCGAGCACGGTGGGTTCCCAATAGAATCCCCTGGCGAGCCCTTCCGGCCGCTTGCCGCCGCAGACGACCTTGCCCCCGGCCTCCACCGCAGCCCGGGTGAAGTGTTCGCAGCGCTCGCGCTGCGCCGCGCTGATAACCGGGCCCAGTTGCGTTTCCGGATCGCTGGCCGGGCCAATCTTCACGGCGGAAAGCATCCTGGCCATACCATCGAGCACTTCGGCCTTGTTATCCTCGGGCACGAAAACGCGCGTGCCCAGCACGCAGCCCTGCCCGGCATGCGCGGTGCACACCGTGAAGGCCGCCGAGGCCGCGCGGCCCACCGCATCGGGCAGGTAGATCTGCGCCGACTTGCCGCCCAGCTCCAGCACCAGCCGCTTCATCGTTGGCGCAGCCTGCGCGGCCACCTGGGTGCCGACCGAGCATGATCCGGTGAAGCTGACCATATCCACGCGCGGATCAGTGGTCATCGCCCGCGCCCCATCGAGTGCCTGCTCGACAATCACGTTGAGGACGCCCGGGGGAAGGCCCGCTTCCTCCGCCGCCTCGGCAAAGACCATCGCCGACATTGGCGTCAGCGGGTTGGGCCGCAGGATCACTGTGTCGCCCGCCATCAGCGCGGGCACGACTTTCCAGAAGGCGGTGTAGAACGGCACGTTGTAGGCACTGATCGCCGAGACCACGCCGAGCGGAGACCACCGCTTGAGGCTCTGGACCGTGAAGTGGGGATTCGCCCGCTCATGCACTGGCAGCGGATTGTCCTCCTGTCCGGGCAGGCGAAGGAACAGATCGGCAATCTCGTCCGTCATGCGCAGCGGGGCATGAACTTGCGCGCCCATCACGGTCGAGGATACCGGGCATCCCGCTTCCCTGATGGCACAGTCTTTCAGGAAATCCGCGCGCTTGCGCAGCGCCGCGCCATAGCGCGTGATATGCGCGGCGCGTTCCTTCATCGAAAGGCCCGGCCAGCCGCCATCGTCGAAAGCGCGCCGCGCCGCCGCGATGGCCGCATCCGCCTGCGCGGGCGACACCCCTTGCACTTCGGCCACCACCGATTCGTCCGAAGGGTTCTCAACCGCAAAGCGCGTGCCTTCGCCCTTGACGAAGGCGCCGTCGATATAGGCCGCGTAATCCAGAGCGCCTCTCCCGCAGGTAATTCTATATTTCGAATTATTTTTCTCAAAAGAGACTAACCGAGGCACGGCAAGGCGTCAATCGGCAAGCCTCTCACCGGCCAGGGGAGAAAGCAGAGCCGCCATGTCCGGTGCGAACCGCGCTGGGCAGTTGTCAGGGCAAGGGGTGATCCCTATGCCAAGCGCCGGAACCGCCGTCCGGCAGGGATGGTCCGGCAGGAATCAGAAGAGGACCCGCAAGAAATGGCCTATACCGACTTCCTCAGGCAGCAGTGCTACATCGGCGGCAAATGGTGCGATGCCGATTCCGGGGCGGCGTTCGACGTCACCGATCCGGGCACGGGCAAAGTGCTGGGAACGGTTCCGAAGATGGGCGCGGACGAAACCGCGCGCGCGATCGACGCGGCCGAAGCCGCCCTTCCCGCCTGGCGCGCCAAGACCGCAGGCGAACGCGCCACGCTGATGCGCAAGCTGTTCGACCTGATGATGGCGCACCAGGACGATCTCGGCGAACTGCTGAGCCGCGAACAGGGCAAGCCTTTCGCCGAAGGCAAGGGCGAGATCGTCTATGGCGCCAGCTTCATCGAGTGGTTCGCCGAGGAAGCCAAGCGCGCCTATGGCGACGTGATCCCCAGCCACCAGGGCGACAAGCGCATCGTCGTGATCAAGCAGCCGGTCGGCGTCGTCGCCGCGATCACGCCGTGGAACTTCCCCAATGCGATGATCACCCGCAAGCTCGGCCCGGCATTGGCGGCAGGCTGCACCATCGTGATCAAGCCGGCCTCGGCCACGCCCTATTCGGCTCTGGCCATCGCGCAGCTTTGCGAGATGGCGGGCATTCCGGCAGGCGTCGTCAATGTCGTGACCGGCAGCGCCGGGCAGATCGGCGGGGCGCTGACGCAGAGCCCGAAGGTCGCCAAGGTCACCTTCACCGGCTCCACCGAAATCGGCCGCGACCTGCTGCGCGAATGCGCCGAGACGATCAAGAAGTGCTCGATGGAACTGGGCGGCAACGCGCCGTTCCTGGTGTTCGACGATGCCGATGTCGATGCCGCGATCGAAGGCGCGATGATCTCCAAGTTCCGCAACGGCGGCCAGACCTGCGTGTGCACCAACCGCTTCTACGTGCAGGACGGCGTCTATGACGAGTTCGTCACCAAGCTCGCCGCGCGCGTCGATGCGATGAAAGTGGGCTACTCGATGGACGAGGGCACGCAAGTGGGCGCGATGATCGACGAGAAGGCCGTCGAGAAAGTGGAAGAGCACCTGCAGGACGCGATGAGCGGCGGCGCCACGCTGCTGGCGGGCGGCAAGCGCAGCGAGCTGGGCGGCACCTATTTCTGCCCCACGGTGGTCGCCAACGTAACGCCGGACATGAAGCTGGCGCGCGAGGAGACGTTCGGCCCGCTCGCAGGCGTGATCCGTTTTACCGAGGAAGCCGAGGCGATCCGCATGGCCAACGACACCGAGTTCGGCCTTGCCAGCTACTTCTACTCGAAGGATCTCTCACGCGTGTGGCGCGTGGCCGAAGCCATCGAGGCGGGCATGGTGGGCATCAACACCGGCCTCATCTCGACCACGGTGGCGCCGTTCGGCGGGGTCAAGCAGTCGGGGCTCGGCCGCGAAGGCTCGCACTACGGCCTCGATGACTACATGGAGGTGAAGTACCTCTGCATGGGTATCGATCCGGCCTGATCCTCAGGGACACGACCGCCATGGCGCACCCCGATCCGCCGGGGGCGCCGCAATGGCGAATACGATAGCCGTTTCTGTGCGATGGCCGCTTCTGCGAGCCGGGTCCGAGCCCGGCGCACCTGCGAATCAGGCGTAGATCGAGAAGACTTCCTCGTCTGTCTCACGCGGAAGGCCATGCTCATTGGCGGGAAGCGGCTCAAAGGCGTCTTCCGTTATGGCCGTTCCGGACAAGCCGTCGAGCTTGAAATGGCCAAGGCGGCGCTCATCCTCGCTGCGCCAGTTCTTGCGCAGATTCAAAGCGCTTACGAACAGTTCGCCATGCCGGGAGAACATGCGGTGCGGCGCCAGCAGCATCTCGCCGCCGTTG
Source organism: Novosphingobium beihaiense (assembly GCF_022832375.1). Classification (GTDB taxonomy): domain Bacteria; phylum Pseudomonadota; class Alphaproteobacteria; order Sphingomonadales; family Sphingomonadaceae; genus Novosphingobium; species Novosphingobium beihaiensis. The sequence continues at coordinate 15,074 of NZ_JALHLG010000024.1, read as the reverse complement.
TACCGCGCACAGATCGCACGCTTGAGGGCAATGGCCTCAATAATCGTGCGCTCCGGGGAAACTTCGGTATCAGGGGTATTGTGCATCGCAACATAATGCCGGGCCGCTGCGTCTCCTGCAACCCGGAAATCGACGGGGAACACAGCTATCCAGCCAGAGCGCTGCAATTTCTGGAACGGCGCGTGGCCTTTTCACCCATGGACATCTGGCCCGCCGAGGCCGGATAGTGCCCGGGTTCAGGCCGGACGCAGGCGTTCCGGCACAGGGGAAACGCACATGTTCGACAGAAGACAACTTATCCACGCCGCGCTTGCGGCACCTTTCGCCTGCGCGCTTCCCGCCTGGGCTCGCGCCGCCAAACCGCCTGCAAATGCCGCCAGCATGGGCCGGTTCATCGCCGGACTGCCCAAGGCCGAATTCCATGTTCATCTGGAAGGCACGCTGGAAGCGGACATGAAGTTCGCGCTGGCCAAACGCAACGGCCTGTCCCTGCCCTATGCCGATGTGGCAGCGATGAAGCGCAGCTATGTCTACCACGACCTGCCGAGCTTCCTGAAAATCTACTACGACGGCATGCAGGTGCTGCTGACCGAGCAGGATTTCTACGATCTCGCCTATGGCTATCTGCGCAAGGCCGCCTCGCAGAACGTGCTCTATGCCGAGATGTTCTTCGATCCGCAGGAGCACCTGAAACGCGGCGTGGCCATCGAGGCGGTGATCGGCGGCATCACCCGCGCGCGCGGCGATGCCGCGAAGTCGCTCGGGATCGAATCGCAGCTGATCCTGTGCTTCATGCGCGATCTCAGCGCCGGATCGGCCATGGAGGCGCTCGATGCCGCCCTGCCCTACAAGGACAAACTGATCGGCGTCGGCCTCGATTCCGACGAGAAGGGCAATCCGCCCGAAAAGTTCGCCGAACACTTCGCCAAGGCGCGCGCGGCGGGGCTCCATGTGACGATGCACTGTGACGTCAATCAGGAAAACACGCTGGAGCACATCCGCACGGCCCTGCTCGATCTGAAGACGGAGCGCATCGACCACGGCGGGAATATCGTCCAGTCCCCCGAACTGATGGCACTGGCCAGAAGCCGCGGTATCCCGTTCACGGTCTGCCCCACCTTTTCCGGCCAGGTCATCGAGGATGGCCGCCCCATCAATGCGCTTCGGCAAATGCTCGACGCCGGGCTCAAGGTCTCGGTGAACTCGGACGATCCGGCCTACATGGGCAGCGAATATATCACCGAAGTGCTGATCCGCGCGCAGAAGGACAGCACACTGACGCCTGCCGAACTCGTCCGGATAGAGCGCAATGCCTTCGAAACGGCCTGGATTCCGGCGCAGCAGCGCGACGGCTATCTGGCCCGCCTCAAGGCCTATGCGCAGACATGGGGTGTGACGGCAGGATAGCCGGCGGAAGCGCATCTCTTCACGCGTCATGCTGAACTTGTTTCAGCATCCATCGTGCAGCACGATCCGAGTTTGGATTGATGTGTTTCGCTTGTGTTCCGAGAGGCTGGCCGACGGCGTTGCGTGGGAATTAATCGGCAAAGCAAACCGCCTGATGGCCTCTGAAACAAGTTCAGGGTGACGAGGCCGAGAGAAACGTCAGTGTAATATGACCGCGCACCCGCCCGCCTTAAAAAGACAAGGGGCCGGCAGCTTGTACCGCCGGCCCCCGATCCACATGGGGGAGTGGACCTCGTCTTCACAAGACTCGAATCAGGCGGCCTTGGCGCCGTTGTACCGCTCGATCGCCTCCAGAACGATCTGGCGGGCATCGTCCGCGCCGCCCCATGTGCCGATACGCACCCACTTTTCCTTTTCAAGGTCTTTGTAGTGGGTGAAGAAGTGTTCGATCTGCTTGAAGACGATTTCGGGCAGGTCGTCCTTCTCGTTCACGTTCGTGTAGTACGGGAAAGTACTGTCCACCGGAACACAGACAAGCTTTTCGTCGCCGCCGTGTTCGTCTTCGAGATTCAGCACCGCGATCGGCCGGGCGCGAATCACGCAGCCCGGAATGAAGGGCGAGCGTGCGACGACCAGGGCATCGAGCGGGTCGCCATCGGGCGAAAGCGTGTGCGGCACGAAGCCGTAGTTCGCCGGGTAGCGCATCGGCGTGTGCAGGATGCGGTCGACAAACAGAGCACCCGATTCCTTGTCGAATTCGTATTTGACCGGCTCGCCGCCGACCGGAACCTCGATAACAACGTTGAGGCTTTCCGGCGGATTATCGCCTACGGGGATCTTGTCGATACGCATGATGGTCCTTCTTTACTGGCAGCCTTTGAATAGATGCCGATGGGATCAAGTTGCGCGCGGCTTAGCCTTCACTCTTTTGCGCCGCAACAGACTTCTCGCTTTCGCGAAAGCAGGCAGACTTTTGCGAAAGCAAGGCTTGGCGGGGCGCGCAGACTGGCCGCGGCCCCAAAGCACAGCGTGCTTCCGGCACCTGAGCACCGGAAGCACGCAAATCACCCTTCGCGGGCCGTCAGGGCAAAAGCCGGTGCGCCCTATTTGCGGGGCGCCAGCAGGCGGTCCAGCCCGTTCGTCTTGCCCGGCGTAGTGCTCTCCAGCCAAGGCCAGCGCAATCCGCCGTGGTACCCGATCGAAACAGTGTCATAGCGGTCGCCGCGCTTCACCAGCAGCGTGACCGGCTGCTTGTCCGAGGTCTTGGCCGCCGTAATGGCGTTCTGGATCAGTGTTTTGGAATAGGTGCGGCCGTTCACCGCCACGATCTTCATGCCGTTGACGATGCCTGCGTTGAAACCGGGGCCGTCCCACAGCACCGACGTGACATTGCCATCCTTGTTCAGCGAAAAGCCCAGCGAGTAAGTCAGGTCCAGCGTCTTGCGCGCATCGGACAGGCCCTTTTCGTAAGGGTTCGGCTGTTCCTTCCATACCAGCTTGTATCCGGCCATGCCCATGCCATTCACCGGCGCGGGCTGGTTCGTCTTGTAAAGGCGGGTGCGCAGGAAATCGGCCCAGTCATAGGCATAGACGCCGTTCAGCGTGCGCACGACTTCGTCGAAATCATAGGTCAGCTCACCCCAGTCGCCGTCCCGCACGCCGAAAAACGCCTTGGCGAAATCGTCGAGCCCCTTGCGGCCGCCCGTGCCCTTGCGGATGATCTGGTCGGCTTCCAGCCAGGTCAGCGCGCCTTCGACATAGTAATCCTCGCCGCGGGTCAGCGAATAGTAGGGGAGCGGGCGCCGCCGCGCGAGCTGCGGAGCATTGGTGGTGTCTTCCACCGAACGCCAGCTGCGTCCGGGCTCGCCTTCCTTGTACTTGGCCACGGCATTGGCGAACATGCCCAGCACCGTATCCTTCTTCTGCACGCCCGAGCGCGCCGCCAGCACATAGCCCCAGAACTGCGTCTGGCCTTCGTAGACCCACAGCAGCGTGTTCTGCATGGGCTGCTGATAATCCGGCGTCCACAAGTCCGCCGGGCGGCGGTACTTGCCGTTCCAGCTATGCGTGAATTCGTGCGGGATGACATTGTGATCCCAGTCCATCCCGTCCCAGTCGGTCCACGCGGTGGGCTCGTACTGGTTTTCGCTGGAGCGGTGATGCTCCAGACCGATGCCGCCCATACGGTCGGTCAGCGCCAGCAGGAAATCGTAATGATCGAAGTGGCGCGCACCGAAGGTCTTGAGCGCCTGATCGACGAGGTTGCGATACGTCTGGAGATGCTCGGGCGAGATCGCCATGTCCTCCGGCTCGTCCGCCACAACATCCAGATGCACCCCGTGCCCCAGATCCCAGCGCTTGGCATGGATGCCCGCGAAGATCGGCGAATCAACCAGCCGTTCATAGTCGGTGGCGTCCCACGTCACCGTGCTGCCCTGCTTCGCCATGCCGTCAAGCGCGGTGTAGACGGTCCAGTCCTTGGGGAACGTGACCGTGGGCTTCACCTGAATGTCGCGCACATAGTGCCCGGCGGGATAGAGGCTCATCTTTTCCCACTGCAGGTTGAGCATTTCCTGCGTCATGGTGATGCGGCCCTCGCTGGAACGCACCGGAGACGTGTGCAGGAACCTCGCCGTCACCTGCTTCGTGCCCGCAGGCAGCGAGAGGTGGAACGCATTGACCGCCACGGTATCGCGCACCCAGGGGATTTCCTTGCCATCGGCATAGAAATGCACATCGGCGAGCAGCGCATAAGGGCCGGTCTCCGAATGATTGCCGGGCAGCCAGCCGGGCTGGAGCAGGGTCAGCTTGCCCGTGCCGGGCGCGACCGGGATCTGCTCGGTCACGCGGTAGATACCGTGTTCGGTATCGCTGGCATCGATCGTCAGCGCGAGAGTGCCGGGATAGGGCACGTCCTGAGCAGCCGGAATCGCCGCTGGCAGCGGCGGCGCCATCGGCGTGGTTCGTGTGGAATCCTGCGCCGTTGCCGAAGCCGAAAGGAACAGGAGGGCGGAGAGCGTTGTGACCGCGGAAAGATACTTCATTACATCCATCTTTGCGTCCATTGCCCGATTTGGCAACCATCCAATCCATGCAGGGATGCAGGACCACTTTATCGCCGCGCCCATTCGGGCTAAGCGCGCGCCTTATGAGCAATACACCAAGCCAGACGCCTCAGGCCATTCGCGGAACCCAGGACATTTTCGGCGCCGATGCCGAGGCTTTCGCGCATGTCGTCGAGACGTTCGAACGCGTCCGCAAGCTCTACCGCTTCCGCCGCGTGGAAATGCCGGTGTTTGAAAAGACCGCCGTGTTCTCACGCTCGCTGGGCGAAACCACCGATGTCGTCTCCAAGGAAATGTACTCGTTCGAGGACCGGGGCGGCGATTCGCTGACGCTGCGCCCCGAATTCACCGCCGGGATCGCCCGCGCCTTCCTCACCAACGGCTGGAAGCAGTACGCGCCGCTGAAACTGGCGACGCACGGCCCGCTGTTCCGCTACGAGCGCCCGCAAAAGGGCCGCTATCGCCAGTTCCACCAGATCGACGCCGAGATCATCGGCGCGGCCGAACCGATGGTCGATGTCGAGCTGCTGGTCATGGCCGATCAGCTTCTCAAGGAACTGGGCATCGCGGACGGCGTGACGCTGCAGCTCAACACGCTGGGCGACGGCGAAAGCCGCGAGGCCTGGCGCGCCGCGCTGATCGAATATTTCCGCGATCACAAGGCCGCGCTCAGCGAGGATTCGCAGGACCGGCTGGAACGCAACCCGCTGCGCATCCTCGATTCCAAGGACCCGCGCGACAAGCCCTTCACCGCCGATGCGCCGAAGATCGACGATTACCTTTCATCCGAGGCGCAGGACTTCTTCGGCGCGGTGACACAAGGGCTCGAAGCGGCCTCGGTGGACTTTGTCCGGACTCCGGCCCTTGTGCGCGGGCTCGACTATTACCGGCATACCGCTTTCGAATTTGTGACAGACCGGCTCGGCGCACAGGGCACTGTGCTTGGCGGCGGCCGCTACGACGGCTTGCTGGAAGCGCTGGGCGGGCCGCACACACCCGCAGTCGGCTGGGCGGCGGGGATCGAGCGGCTGGCGATGCTGGTGGCCGATGCCGGTGCCTCCAGCGAACCCGCGCTCACCTGCATCCTCGCGGTCGAGGACGATGCCGCGCTGGGCTATGCGCAGAAGACCATCACTGCGCTGCGCCATCAGGGCATCGATGCCGACATGATCGCCACCGGCAGCCCGCGCAAACGCTTCGACAAGGCGGTGAAGCTGGGCGCGAAAGTGCTCGTCTCGTTCGTGATGCGCGACGGCGTGCCCACCGCCAACCTGCGCGCGGCGGAACCCACCGCCGAATACCTCGCGGTCGAGCAGGTCGTGCAGTCGCTGCAATCGTGAACGGCGTACCCTCTCAAGAAAACCTCGCCGCCCCCGCGAAGGCGGGGGCCCCGCTTCCTTTGCGCATGACGCAAACGAGCGGGATCCCCGCCTTCGCGGGGATGACGAACAGGGATGGGGCATGGAAGGAACGACGCGATGTCCGTCTCTGACGAACGCCTCTCCCAGATCGCGCACCGCTTCGCCGAACTGGAAGCGCGGCTGGCTTCGGGCACGCTCGAAGGCGATGCTTTCGTCGCCGCCAGCCGCGACTATGCCGAGCTGGAACCGGTCGCGAAAGTTGCACGCGAAGTCGCGGATATGCGCGGCGAACTGGCCTCACTGCAGACGCTCGACGATCCCGATCCCGACATGCGCGCCCTCGCGGCCGAGGAAATCGCGCGGCTCAAGGACGAACTCCCCGAGCGCGAACGCCAGCTCGCCGTCGCCATGCTCCCGCGCGATTCGGCGGATCAGCGCCCGGCCATGCTGGAAATCCGCGCGGGCACTGGCGGAGACGAAGCCGCGCTGTTCGCCGCCGATCTCTACCGCATGTACGAACGCTACGCCGCCGAGCAGGGCTGGAAGGTGGAGATGATCTCCGCCAATGCCAGCGACATCGGCGGCTTCAAGGAAGTGGTCGCGCATGTCTCGGGCACGGGCGTCTTCGCCAAGCTGAAATTCGAAAGCGGCGTCCACCGCGTGCAGCGCGTACCCGTCACCGAATCGGGCGGCCGCATTCATACTTCGGCGGCCACCGTCGCCGTGCTGCCCGAACCCAGCGAAGTCGATGTGCAGATCGAGGACAAGGATCTCAAGATCGACATCTACCGCGCGTCCGGGGCAGGCGGGCAGCACGTCAACACCACCGATTCGGCGGTGCGCATCACCCACTTGCCCTCCGGTCTCGTGGTGATCTGCCAAGACGAGCGCAGCCAGCACAAAAACAAGGCCAAAGCGATGCAGGTTCTGCGCGCGCGCCTCTACGAGAAAATGCGCGACGAAGCGCAGGGCGCCGAGGCCGAGGCCCGCAAGGCCATGGTCGGATCGGGCGACCGCTCCGAGCGCATCCGCACTTACAATTTCCCGCAAGGCCGCGTGACCGATCACCGCATCAATCTCACCCTGCACCGCCTGCCTGAAGTGCTCGAAGGCCCCGGCCTTGGCGAACTGATCGACGCGCTGATCGCCGAGGACGAAGCCAAGCGCCTGGCCGCCATGGATGCCTGAGGGGGATTCCTGACCGTGACAGTCGCCGAACGGCTGCGCGAAGCGACGCAGCAGCTTGGCCCGGAAAGTTCCACCGGGCGGCTCGATGCCGAACTGCTGATGGCCGCCGCGCTGGGTGCCAGCCGCTCGCAACTGCTGCTGCGGCACATGCGCGATCCGGCGCCCGCAGCTTTCGAAAGCCTGCTCGCGCGGCGGCTGCGGGACGAGCCGGTGGCCTATATTCTGGGCACTGCGGAGTTCTACGGCCTCGAACTGGAAGTGACCCCGGCAGTGCTGATCCCGCGCGCCGACTCCGAGACCGCGATCGAGGCGGCGCGGGAAGCCCTTCACCATGCCCCGCCGGAACGGATTCTGGACTGCGGGACTGGGTCCGGCGCCCTGCTGCTCGCCGCGTTGAGCCTTTTCCCCTCCGCGCGTGGTGCGGGGATCGACCGCAGCGCAGAGGCCCTTGCCGTCGCCGCGCGCAATGCCGCCCGGCTCGGGCTGGACCAGCGCAGCGAATTCCACGTGCGCGACTGGGAACAGCCCGGCTGGGCTCAGGATTTGGGCGGTCCGTTCGGCCTGATCCTGGCCAACCCGCCCTATGTGGAGGACGATGCCCCGCTGGAGGCCGCCGTGCGCGATCACGAGCCGTCCGGCGCGCTGTTCGCCGGGCCCGAAGGGCTCGACGCCTATCGCGTCCTGATCCCGCAATTGCCCGCTCTGCTGGCCCCTTCCGGGCTCGCCCTGGTCGAAATCGGGCACCGGCAGGCCGAAGCGGTCAGCGCCATCGGCACGGCTTGCGGACTGGCGGCCACAGTGCACCGCGATCTCGGCGATCGCCCTCGAATCATCGCTTTTTCTGATGATAATGGCGGCGTGGCATAAGTTTTCACTTGGAATTCCCACCCGGAGACCCTAAGAACTATTTGGTACCGGTTAATGGACGAAACTTCCCATTCCCGGTCCACCTCCATTATTTGCAAGCGGTCGCGGTGTGGGGCGCCGCGGCAAGGCAGATGTGGAAGTCTCGGCGGCCGGGGGGTTGGCCGTGATCATAGACATACGGCGGTTCGGGCCTTGTGCCGGGCACACGCCAGGGGTTTTGAGGAAAGTAATCCTTGAATAACAATCGTGGTAACAACCGCAGGCGTGGCCGCGGCAATAACCGTCAGCAAGGCGGTCAGCAGATGAATCGCATCGACAGCAGGGCCCGGGGCAACGCTCCGCAGCTGCTGGAGAAGTACAAGAAGCTGGCCCATGACGCCCATCTCAATGGCGACCGGGTTCAGGAGGAATACTACCTCCAGTTCGCGGATCACTATTTCCGCGTCCTTGCCGACCAGAAGCAGCGTCAGGAAGAGGCCCGCCAGCCCCGCCGTGACGAACGCCAGCAGCACCAGCAGGACGGCGGCGAGGATTTCGCGGCCGAAGGCGACACCGGCGGCGAAAGGGGCGGCTCCGGCAGCCATTCCGAACAGGATCGCGCACCACGCGGCGAGCGTGAACCGCGTGCTGAGCGCGAGCCACGGGAACCTCGGGGCAAGGCTCCCGCCGAGCCCCAGCCCGAGAGCTCCGAAGCAGCCGAAGCCAGCCCGGACGAGCCCGATGCCGATCCGCGCTCGATCTACGAGCCTGCGGACAATCCTTTCGTGCGCGACAATCGCGGCACGGCCCGCACGGCCAAGCCCCGCAAGCCGCGCCGCAAAACGCGCGACGACGACGGCGAAGCCGCAGACGACGCGGATCAGGATACCGGCGCAGGCAATTTCGATCCCGCCGCTTTGCCGCCTTCGATTTCCGCCAAGGCAACCGCAAAGAAGGCCGAAAAGCCTTCCGCCGCAGCCAAGGAAGATACCGTCAAGGAAGACGTGGCGGAAGAAAAGCCCAAGCGGCGTCGCACCCGCAAGACCACGCCTCCGGCAGACGATGCGGGCGGCGCGCTTGAGACTGTGACCGGCTGATAATCCAGCCCTTTTGCCCGGCGCGCGCAACTTTGCTTGCGTCGCTGCCGGGCAAGCTTACAACCCGGCGCCGATGCAGTCTCCCCGGCGCCCCATGTCCTTTTCCCAAATCCTCAAGCCTCTGAAGCGGTATCCCCGCCTTGCAGGGGCCGTTTCCGCCCTCTGCAGCGGGGGCCTGGCCGCGTGCGGGTTCCAGCCGCTCTCGCTCTGGCCGCTCACTCTGCTGGCCGTGGCATGGCTGCTGGAACTGATCATGCGGGCCCGCACGCGGCGCGCGGTATTCCTCACCGGCTGGTGGTTCGGCGTGGGCCATTTCACGCTCGGCAACAACTGGATCGCGACGGCCTTTACCTATCAGGCCAATATGCCTGCCTGGATGGGCGGCATCGCAGTCGTGCTGCTTTCGCTCTACCTCGCGCTTTTTCCGGCACTGGCCGCGCTCGCGGCCTGGCTGCTGACACGCCCGGACCGGGCCCGCGCCCCCTTCCCGGCTCTCGTCTTCGCGTTCGCCGCAGCCTGGATCGTGACCGAATGGATGCGGGCCTGGCTCTTTACCGGCTTCGCCTGGAATCCGCTCGGCATCGCACTTCTGGGCCAGTTCCAGACGCGCGGGCTGGCGCTTGTGACCCCCTGGACCGGCACTTACGGGCTGTCCGGCGTACTGGTACTGCTGGCCGGGCTGCCGGGTATCTTCGCACGCATCGGCTCCGGAACGCAGGGAGCGAAACGCTGGCTCTGGGCTCTTCCCGTGCTGGCCGCAGCCGCCGCGCTGGGAACCTTGATGACGCTGCCCGATCCCTGGGCGCCGCGCGCGCAGGGCGCGATCCACTTCACGCTGGTCCAGCCGAACCTCCCGCAGGAATTCATCGACGATCCCCGCTGGTACGAGGCCAATTTCCAGAAGCTGGCCCGCCTGTCGCTGCCGCGCGACCCGGGGGAGAAACGCGTGGTGTTCTGGCCCGAATCGGGCTTGGGCGATTACCTTCGCGATGGCTATCCACCCTACCTCTACCGCCTCTACACATACGGCGCCGACCCGGAAATCGCCCGCGCCCGCATTGGCCGGGTGATCGGCCCTTACGCTCTGCTGCTTACCGGCGCGGTCGATCTCGTGATGAAGGACGGGGAGGGCATTGCCGCGCGCAACTCGGTCACCGCCATCGACGGCCGGGGACGCATCCTGGCGGGCTATTCCAAGGCCCATCTTGTGCCTTTCGGCGAGTACCTGCCCCTGCGCTGGCTGCTGGAACCGCTCGGTGCTGCGCGCTTCGTCCCCGGTTCACTGGACTTCTGGCCGGGCCCGGGGCCGCGCACTTACGACTTCGGCAGCTTGGGCAAGGCGGGCATCCTGATCTGCTACGAGGTCATCTTCAGCGGCGAAGTTACCGATCCGCTGAACCGGCCCGACTATATCTTCAACCCCTCGACCGACGGCTGGTTCGGCCGCTGGGGCCCGCCGCAGCATCTGGCACAGGCCCGGCTGCGCGCGATCGAGGAAGGACTTCCCATCCTGCGTTCCACCACCACCGGCATCAGCGCGGTGATCGACGCCGACGGGATCGTGCGCCATTCCATACCCCTCCACACCGCCGGGCGCATCGACGGGCGCATCCCGCCGCCGCACGCACCCACGCTGTTCGCCCGCTATGGCAATGCCCTGCCGCTCGCACTCGCCGCATTCCTGTGCCTCTGCGCTGTTTCCATGGTTGCGTTCCGCCGCCTCCGCAGGTAGATACACCCTCACATAAAGATTTCTTTATATGTTAGGTGTGACGCAATGCGCAGTGATTATGTCTTCACGTCCGAGAGCGTTTCGGAAGGCCATCCCGACAAGGTTTCCGACCAGATTTCCGACGCGATCGTCGATCTTTTCCTGGCCAAGGACCCCGAAGCGCGCGTCGCCTGCGAGACGCTGACGACCACCCAGCTCGTGGTTCTGGCCGGTGAAATCCGCTGCAAGGGCGTGTATGAGAATGGCGCATGGGCCCCTGGCGCGCTGGAAGAGATCGAGCAGACCGTTCGCAACACGGTGAAGACGATCGGCTATGCGCAGGATGGCTTCCACTGGGAGACCTTCGAGTTCATCAACCGCCTTCACGGCCAGTCCGCCCATATCGCGCAGGGCGTCGATGCTGCGGGCAACAAGGACGAAGGCGCAGGCGATCAGGGCATCATGTTCGGTTTCGCCTGCGACGAGACGCCCGACCTGATGCCGGCCACGCTCGATTACAGCCACAAGATCCTGCAAAAACTCTCCACTGACCGCCACTCGGGCGCGGCCCCTTTTCTGGAGCCCGACGCCAAGAGCCAGGTGACGCTCCGCTTCGAGAACGGCGTGCCGGTGGCCGCCACCGCCGTGGTCGTCTCCACCCAGCATCAGGAAGGCTACGATGCGGGCGAAAAGGAGGCTGAGCTCAAGGCCTATGTGAAGCAGGCCGTGACCGAGATCCTGCCCGAGGGCTTCGTCACCGATGACACCAAGTTCCACATCAACCCGACCGGCTCGTTCGTGATCGGCGGCCCGGACGGCGACGCCGGCCTGACCGGCCGCAAGATCATCGTCGATACTTACGGCGGCGCGGCCCCGCACGGCGGCGGTGCGTTCTCGGGCAAGGACCCGACCAAGGTCGACCGTTCGGCTGCCTATGTCACGCGCTACCTCGCCAAGAACGTGGTCGCGGCGGGCCTTGCCAAGCGTTGCACGATCCAGGTGTCCTACGCGATCGGCGTGTCCGAGCCGCTTTCGCTCTATGTCGATCTGCACGGCACCGGCACGGTCTCCGAAGAGGCCTTGGAAGCCGCTCTCACCAAGGTTGCGGGCGAAAAGCTGGGCGGCCTGACCCCGCGCGGCATCCGCGTCGGCCTCGGCCTCAACAAGCCGATCTACGCAACGACCGCCGCTTACGGCCACTTCGGCCGCAAGCCCGAAGGCGATCTGTTCCCCTGGGAACGCACCGACCTTGCCGACGCGCTGAAAGCCGCGCTGGCCTGAACCTGAACATGCGCCGTCCGGCCGGAAACGGCCGGGCGGGCCGCTGCCTCAGGTCTGCGGAGACAGGAAGCTCGCTGTGGTTTCGCTCAGCGGTCCCGGCCACGCCCCGAACATGATCGCTCCGCTGTACCAGTAGAGCGGTGATGCCGGGAAGGCGAGATTCATGCTGAACGGCAAGGCATCGCCCGTGCTGTTCGCGATCAGCGACAGCGGGAACGCGATCGCGGGCGAATTGTCATAAATGAACATCAGCCCGGTATAGGGCGAAACCACCGGTGCCGCCGGATTGGGAAACGACAGCGTCCCGGCGACGGGCACCACGTCGCACCGCGCGGCCGTGGCATTCCCGGCATCCCCTTGCAGGGACACTCTTCCATCGGGCGCCACAATCGTCAGATCATATTCGAAACCGGTCTGGCCACCGGGATCGGCCATGATTTCAGGCTTGTATACGGTCAATTTGAGTGTGGTCGTTTCAGGCATGCGATAGCCTCCAACTAGCGTTCCGCGAACAGTCCACTTGTGCGGCTGAAAGATGCTTGCGCGGCGCCCATTACGCAAATGCTATCCATGAAACATGGTATTAAAAATTCTTCATAAGGATGATAATAAACAGATTCTCATCCTGACATATAAATAAAATTGGAAAATAGTAATTCTATAAAACCGCATATTACTAACGAAAAAAGCCGGACCGCCGTAAACGGCCCGGCCTTTTGCAGACAGGCTTGGCGAAACCTTACTTCGCCGCCAGTTCCTTCACCAGCCGGGGTGCGGGATAGATCTTCTCCAGCGCTTCCTCCAGCGAGGCCGCCGAAACGACGACCGTGCGGTTCAGCACCGGATCGTAGCCGTAGTTGCCGCCCAGCGAGTGGATGTTGCCATCAAAAGCGGCTCCGATCACCGTGCCCGCCTTGTCCACCACCGGCGAACCGGAATTGCCGCCGATGATATCGTTGGTGGTCACGAAGTTGAACGCCACCGACTTGTCGATCTGCTTTTCCTTTGCGGCGAAGGCCGGGGCGAGATCGAACGGCGGGGCGCCCGTGGCCCGTTCGAACGTGCCGCCGATGGTCGTCTCGTAAGGCACCTGCCGCCCGCGTTCGGGCCAGCCTTCGACTTTGCCGTAGCTGATGCGCAAGGTGAACGTCGCGTCGGGATAGAGCGTATCGCCATAGGCATCGAAACGCGCATCGGTGAGCTTGGCCGCGGCTGCCGTGGCCGGGCCCGAATAGGCCTCGTCCACCTGCTTTTCCAGTTCGCGCTGGCGCGCTTCCAGCTTGCGGGCATAGACGATCATCGGATCGTCCGACGCCTCGATCGCGGCCTTGCCGCCTTCCCAGAGCTGCTTGCGGAATTCCGGATCGGCCAGCTTCGTGCCGGATACCAGCCGCCCGGCCAGCGCCTCGGGGCTTTCCTTGCCCAGCAGCAGCTTCGTATCGGGATCGTCGACGCCAAGGTATTCGCGGGCCTTGGACAGGCTCCATTCCAGCCGCAGCTCATCCAGCCAGGGATAGACCGGCGCGGCATCGAGCAGCCGCTTTTCCGTCAGCGGCAAGGCGCTTTCGGTATACCCGGGCAGGCGCTCGGCATTGGGCTTGGCGCGCTCGGCCGCAGCCATCACCAGCGTATGGGCATAGCCGTAGAGTTCGCCCGAAGGCTCGATGAAACGGTACGCCATATAGAGCTGCCGGTAGGCCTGCACTGCCTTGTCCATAGCTCCCCAGGGATCGCCGATCCCGGCCTTGCCCGCGCTCTTCGCCTTGAGGTCCGCCTCGGCGGCGGCCAGCTTGGCGGTGAAAGCGGGATCGTTCAGCGCCTTCATGCGCCCGATATAGACTTTCAGGCTGTTCTCGACGCCATTGAGCAGATCGAGACCTTCGCGCTGATGCTCGGGGCTTTCCTCCATCGCGCGGATCAGGCGCCCGCGCAGTTCGGAATAGGTCGTCACGATCACCGGCACGCGCACTTCGCGTTCGAAGGCGAGCTGGCTCTGGGTGTAAAGGCGCGAGGTCGAACCGGGATTGCCCACCACGAAGGTCGCCTCCCCTTCCTTCGGCGCACGGGGGTTCCACTTGAGGTGGTTCGGCGTCTTCACCGGCTTGCCGTTCTCGTAAGCGCGCAGGAACGAACCATCGAGATCGTAGCGCGGGAAATTGAAGTTGTCGGGATCGCCGCCGAACGTCGCGGCGCGGTCTTCGGGCGCCCAGACCAGCCGCACGTCCGAATACTTGCGGTAGGTATAGAGCTTGTACTGCCCGCCGCCGAACAGGGTGACGACCTGGCAGCGGGTCTTTTCGCGGTCGGTGCAGCCCGCCGCCTCGATTTCCGCGATCTTCGCATCGCGCGCCTTGGTGAGCGCCTCTCCGGTGAGCGAGCCGATGGCCTTCTTCACATCGCCAGTCACGTCGGTGATCTTCGTCACCACTTCGGCCTGCTGGCCGGGGCACTTCTTCTCGTCGGTCAGCGCGGCGGCGGTGAAACCGTGACCGAGCAGATCGTTGTCCCCGGTGGAATTGTCATAAAGGCACGAGGCGACGCAGTGGTGGTTGGTGAGGATCAGGCCATTGCCCGAAACGAAACTGGCCGAGCAGCCGCCGGTAAGGCGCACCGCGGCATTGCGCACTTTGTCCAGCCAGGCCTGATCCGGCGCCCAGCCATAGTCCGCCTCCATTTTGGCGCGAGGGAACCCGTCAAAGGTCCACATGCCCTCATCGGCACGGGCGGGGGCGGAAACGAGTGCCAGCGATGCGGCGGTGCCGGCAAGCAGCGAAAGCGAACGGGGGGTCATGGGGTGTCCTTGGGGTTGATGCGTGTCCTTGATGGCGGAATCTTCCCCTGGAAATGCCATCTGTCCAGCCCAAACCCGGCGTGCGTCAGAACCTTGCCGAAACAGCCGCACCGGCATTATCGATCACCCCCCTTCCTCCTTCTGCGAGCAACAAGCTTAAGCTTGCCTCGCCGCGATCGCGCATTAGCCTTGCCGCAACGCCCGCCCCGCTTGCGGCGGACAGCCAAGGGATACGAAAACATGCTCGAAACCGACCGCCGCGGCACGCTGGGCCTGGCCGCCGCCCTGCCGCTGGCTTCCCCGCTGGCCGCACTCGCCGCGACCGGT
>NZ_JALHLG010000023.1 GCF_022832375.1 Novosphingobium beihaiense | reverse complement strand
CAAAGCCACACGGCTAACCACCGCTTCATTTGTGCAACAAAGCCCTCCGCATCGGGCCCAATACAAACCGCGTTTTTGCAGTCGGCCAAGTTTGCACGCACACGGTTGATGAGCATGGTTTTGCCGATGTTTTCCGGCCCGGACACGTGGAAGGCGGGTTCGGCGTTGGCTGGTATTCGTGCAGCAACCAATCGCACTGCCGCCTCCAATTGCCTGACTTCCG
Source organism: Novosphingobium beihaiense (assembly GCF_022832375.1). GTDB lineage: Bacteria > Pseudomonadota > Alphaproteobacteria > Sphingomonadales > Sphingomonadaceae > Novosphingobium > Novosphingobium beihaiensis. The sequence goes on along the minus strand of NZ_JALHLG010000023.1, from coordinate 63,082 downwards.
CATCTCGACCGATAAGCACGTGTGTCCTCATGCCCTCAACATGGCGAAATGTGTCTACGCGCGTCAACGATAAACACCTCTATTTGGTGTTGATCTTCCCTTATTTGGAACTTCAGATAAAGAAGTCGTCCGGGGTGACTCCCCATTAGAAGCCTTCCTTGCAGCTTCTTCTAGCGGTAAAGCGCCACCTTCGAAAGGCCATTCTGATCTTCGATGTAGCGTCCCCTTTTCAAGGCAGGCTCCTTCAGCATAACGATCACATTACAGGAAAACTCCCATTCGAATCTTAGAATAATCGCGGCGTCGGAGCTTGTCCGTTTGCTCGCGAAATGGCGAGGCAGGGATAGGCTGAACGTCCGCATCAGCCATGCCACTTCAAAAATCTGTCAGTCCACAAACGGCCCGGTTTATGTCATTCTGCGATGACCGTCGGATGGCGGTGAACGACGGCTTCTGTCGAGAGCTGCCGTTCATCAAGGCGCATGCGAGTGGCAGAAATGTCCCACGGTACGGCGTTAGCTTTCGGCAGAAGCGACCCTAGTCGGTCGTTCAGACGCCAATTTGTTTTCCCCAGGAGCGGACCGTTCAGTTCTTCTATCGGTACCTTCCAAGAACAATTTCAGTGATCCTCGGATCGGCTAGGTTGGGCAAGTTAGGTTTCACGAATTCTAGCTTGTCCGGCGTGGATGTTTTCGCGAAAAGTTGCCGGATATTCGTATTCCCAGGTAGCGCGGACCAAACTTCTCCCAAAGTGTTTTGGTCGACCCGATCCGGGTCGGTATCCAGTCGGTGCGAATGTGGTAAGATGTGAGGCCATTCGCGACCGGGAGGCGACAACGTTGGGAGCAAGCTTGCGTGAAGACGGAGGTGCCGGGCAGCGCTTCGGGGCGTTCCTGAGCTATAGCCACGTCAACGTCCGGGAAGCCACGCGGTTGCACCGGCGACTCGAAGGGTTCCGCCTCCCACGGCATCTCCGGCAGGATAGGGGGAACGGGGCGGGGCGGATTGGCCCGATCTTTCGCGACCGCGAGGATCTGCCCGCAGCATCCGATTTGTCGACATCGGTGCGGGCTGCTCTCCAGACGTCATCGACCCTGATCGTCTTGTGCTCGCCCGCGGCACGTGCCTCGCCTTGGGTCTCGCGCGAAGTTCAGACCTTCTGCGAGCTTCACCCCGACCGGCCGGTGCTGGCTGCGATCCTTGAAGGCGAGCCGCTCGCCGTGATGCCTGAGCAACTGCTTCTGGATCGCGAGCCGTTGGCCGCGGATCTACGCAAGGAAGGCGATGGGCGCAAGCTGGCCTTGCTCAAAATCGTTGCCGGGATCGCCGAAGTCCCGCTCGACGCCCTGATCCAGCGCGATGCACAACGCCGCCTGCGCCGCGTGATCGCCATCACGCTCGCATCACTGATTGGCATGGTAGCAGCGGCGGCCATGAGCATTGTCGCAATCCAGTCGCGCAACGAAGCGCTGGCCCAGCGGGCTCAGGCCGAGAGCCTAGTAGAGTTCATGCTCACCGACTTGCGCCGCCAGCTCAAGGCAGTTGGGCGGCTCGACGTGATGGAAAACGTCAATCGGAGGGCAATGACATACTATACCGATCAGGGCGCCGCCGAGGATTTTTCCGATGACAGCCTGGAACGGCGCGCCCGGATCTTCGGCGCGATGGGCGAGGACGCGGAAAACGCAGGCAATTGGGGCCTCGCCGAAACGCGCTATCGCGAACTCTACGATACTACCGCGGCACTGCTCCGCCAGCATCCGAAGGACCCGCTGCGCACGCTCGCTCATGCCCGCAGCGAGAATCGGCTGGCGCTGCTGGCGCTTTCCCGCGGCCATCGTCCCGAGGCGGAGGCAGGTTTCCGCCGGACGCGGACCATGCTCGATGGCATCGGCGCGTGGGGTCGCAGCCAGGCCGCCTGGATCAAGCTGGCCGGTCTGGTCAACGGCAACATCTGCGCGGTCGAGGTCCGACGGGGGCTGCCGGGCGCGGACACGCTGGCGGACTGCGAACGGGCGGTCACGTTGACCCGCGACTTGGCGACGGAGCTCCCGGAAAATGGAGGCGCCGCCTACGATCTAGTGTTCCACCTGATTTGGTTAGCGGATGCGCAATCTGCGAATGGCCAGGCCGACGCGTCCTATGCCACCCGAATGCAATCGCTAGCCGCAAGCAGCGCGCTCGTCGCTCGCGATCCGAGGAACATGCTCTGGCGCGAACAGCAAATGGAAGTCTTCGTCCGCCATGCGGCTTGGCTCGGCGAGGTCGGGCACCTGAAGGAGGAACAGGCGTTCCTCGTTCGCGCGGGCCAGCTCGCCGACGACCTTGTGCGGCGTGATCCGGCCAATGCGACGTGGAGCGGATATCGCGATCGAATCCGCAGGATGATCAAAGGAGGGTAACATGGAAACGACGGAAATAACGACAGAGATCGCAAAGGTGATCCGCCACTACATCGTCGCGGCTAAAGACGGGCCAGCCAGATACATGTTCGAACGGGAAGTAGCCGTCGGTGGGCGGGATCCGGAGACGATTATCAAAGGCTGGATCGACGAGGTGTGTACGTACGGATTTCCCAAACCAGATCAATCTCAGAGGGTTCTCCGACCTACCAGCGATCCATTGTCCGACAATCTTGATATTGATCTAGGAATTGAGACAGGAACGATAACCATCGTCATCCAGCTGCCACCTGATGATACTACAAAATCGAAATTGAGCTTCGTGGACGACAAGTTCATCGAATTGCCGTCCAATTTCAAAGGAGGCAGAAAATTCGTCGTCGTCGACCGGAATCAGGATCCGAGTGGCAAGTGGCTGAAATTGACCATCGATCTCGAAGTCCTTCGCAATTCGGCTTTGGCTAGAGAGATTAAGGCCATACTGAAAGATGACGACGGTCATGTTCCGGTTATGGCGATCCCGTTCACTTTGAACATCACAGACACCGGCCTGGGCTTTTCCCCCTGGATGCTACCTGTGGATCCCGAAACCCTCCCGCACCTGACGTTTACGCATGGGGGCGTCCATCCTAATGCGAGCTACAACTTTTACGTCTCGCTTGCTTGACCCCGTCGAGATCGACGTTGGCCCTGGGGTTAGTGTTCGCGATTGCGCCACCTTTGAGATATCGCCGGATGAAATCGCCGGGCCGGCCTGCCACACAACAGCGGCCGGTCCGGACGGAGGTTGCGCGTGATGTCTCCGAGAATGAATGACAAGGCCCATATTCTCCAGCTGGCAAGGGCTGGCGCGCTCGAGCTTGCGTGGGCCGTGCTGGAGAGCAGCGGCCTTGCCGCAGAAGATGGCGATCCCGGCGCGCTGACGCTTAGGGCGCGACTAGTCAAGGACCGGGCGGTTCGCGCACATGGGGAAGAACGGATCCGGCTATTCGACGTATCCGCCGAGCTGTACGATCGCGCTGCCCAAATCCGCCGGGCGAGCTATCCGCTGATCAATGCCGCGGCCCTCGCGCTCTTTTCCGGCCGGGCAAGCCAAGCGCAGGCTCGCGCTCAGGACGTGCTGGACTTGCTCGAGTCCAATCCAGACGAGCCGGAGACCCCGTACTGGCTTGGCGCGACCCGGGCCGAGGCACTGCTTCTGCTTGGCCGGGTAGCGCAAGCTCGCGAGGCATTGTGCGCCGCCGTCGCCCGCGCGCCCCGCGCGTGGGAAGACCATGCCGCGACGCTTGGCCAGTTCCTGCTGATCTGCGGTGAGCTCGGCATTGCAACGGAGTGGCTCGACCGCATCCGCCCGCCCCGTTCGATAAGCTACTCGGGTATCATGGCGGTACCGCAAGAGGATCGGGACGCGCAGGATGCGGTCGCCAATTGGCTGATGCGCGAGAACGTGGGCTTCGGGTTTGGCGCGCTCGCCGCGGGAGCGGACATATGGATCGCGGAGGCGTTGATCCAGCGCGAAGCGGAACTCCATGTCGTGCTGCCTTGTGGCATCGACACGTTCCGCACCTGTTCGGTGACTGCGGTGGATCGTACATGGGATTCGCGGTTTCAGCGCCTGCTGGAGCTCGCATCCTCGGTGACAGAGCTCTTGCCGGTGTCCGGGCTCACTCTGGCGGATGTCGCGCTGGCAGAAGACGTCGCTGCCGGGTTCGCGACTGACAATGCCCGCCGGCTGCGCTCACATGCCGGCAAACTGCACGTCGGGTCGGGCTGCGAGGATGGCACGGGGGATGGCGATGTCAGCCGTGTGGCGGTCGCGCGGATGACGGACGCAGGCGGGATGGCGCTGCCGATCGGCCCGGATCGCCTCTATTGTCTCGTGCGTGCCATGTCCGGGCAAAGGGAACGGCTCACCGCTGCAGCCGCGCCTGCCACGCTCGAACATTGCCGTGCGACGGGTGGACGGGCGGGCATCGCGGTCAGCCTGGGTGATGAGGCTGCCTCAATGGCCAGGGCCGCGGCACTGGCGCGGACGGCGCAACCCGGTCAAATCCTCGCGACGCGTGATGCCGCGTTCGCGCTTCTGGCGCTCATGCCTAGGACACGGATCGAGGCCATGGGCGATCTGCGGACCGAAGACGCGCGATTTGCCTGTTATGCTGTGTTCTGAACTGGCCCACGCCGCGTCTCAATGAGATGAACTCAGCGAATTCATCGGGCGCCGCGGTCACACGACAAGGTCTTCGATCAGCCGGGGGGCAGCGATGATCCATTCTCCGGCCGTCCGTTCGATGATGCCGCGCCTTTCTAGGATCGAGATGGCGCGGGAAGCGGTCTCGCGCGTCGTCTGCGCTTCCACTGCCAGCGCAGCGATGACCGGCGCAGGTGCTATCCGTCGCGCGCCGTTCGCACGATCCAGCAAGCGCTCATAGACCCGCCCATTCGCCGAAAGCGTGATCCGCGAAGAGAATTGCCGCAGAATCGCGCCGTATTGGCGTGCAAAACGATCAGCGAGGCCACTGCCGATCTCCGGCGCGCCGCGAGCTATGTTACGGAGCAGCGTGGCATCGAATGTCGCCAGTTCCACCGCGTCACAGCACAGTACATCCGCACTGTGTGTCGCTTCAGTCGAATAGGCACCGAACACGTCGCCCGGTTCCAGCAGCACGATCCGGACGTACTGGCCCTCACTGCCGAGCACTTTGACCTCCGCGGTGCCGCTCACCAACACGCAGCACCGGTCGGCGCAATAGCCTTGGTTGGCAAGCGCCGAGCCCCGCCCATGCCGTGACCACCGCGCCAGCGGCCGAACGGTGGAGGCAATCTCCTCCGAACAAGCGAATATCGCGGCAAGCACCGCGAGTTCTTCTGCGGCGGTCATTCAAGTTACTCCGGCTCTTTCAGTGTCCGCTGCCATCGTGCCGGAGAATACTGTTTGGTTCGTGCATGGGCACTGAAAATATTTGTTCCGGTCACCGAATACCGCCCAGGCGTGACGATCATCACGCTCAACCCAGATCTAGTTGGGCCAGATTGGCGATGTCGAATCAAGTCCTTTTTGATGGAACTGAAATCAAATGGAGGTTGTGATGCGTAATTCCTTGAAACACATGGCGCTGACCGCAGGCATCATTGGTCTGACGTCACCTTGGACTTCGTGTGCAGCGGCAAAGCCGATCAGCACTTTCTATTATCTGCCGAAAGTCACTGCCAGCGCAACTGTGCAGCAGCGGATCGTCACCTGTTCGAGCGATCCGCAAGGGATCGAGGTCGTGACGACATGGGTGCTCAAGGCAAGCGCCAATCCTGACTACGCTGATCCCGTCGAACTCGATGCGAGCGCGGGCCTTTTCGTCGACCGGACCCTCGACATGAAGCTCTCGCCCGAAGGAATGCTCAAGGAGCTCAATGCCAAGAGTGCGAACCGAACCGGCGAATTCATCACTTCGGTGGTCAAACTGGCGGGCACTCTGGCACCGATGGTCGCGGGACTGCCGCCGATCCCGGCCCCCATGCCGACCTTGAGCGCATCATTTGTTAACGAAAACAAGAAGTACCCGAACCCAGTCCCCATCAAGACGTCACTGTGCAATGACACGACGCTCAAGCGTCTGGAACAGCAGCGCAACCTGATTGAGGATATCACGAAACTCGAAGACGACATCACCGCAGGCAGGGCCGGTGCGGCAACGATCGATCAGCTCGCCCGACGGCGCAAGGCACTCGAGGCGGTGCATGCACTGCTCACGCTCAGCGCATCGTCGGATGGATTGGAAAAGCAGTTCGGATCGCTGACTCCCTGCGCCAGCAAAGAACACTGCAAGCCTAGCGGATCAGTGAACCTGCGGATTGCCAGCTACGATGCCTGGTTCACTGAAGCAGGTAGCCGTCCGGCCTCGATCATCGGCGCCGACAAGGGATTCCTCGTCAAGTGGGCCGCTTCGTCGGATGCCGCATCAGCGCTGGCATCCGCTCCCGGCGTGTACAACCCACCAACAGACAAGGAAAAGTCCCGGCAAGGACGCGAACTCATCTATCTCCGCCCCGTCCCCGCGACCCTTGTGGTCGGCCCCCGGCTCGACGCGGGCGACGACTTCGACCCGTCGCCACGAGCGCGCTCGGCCAGCGGATCGCTCAATTTCGTCGTGCCCCAGCTTTCCCCACGCTTCGCACTGCCTCTTGGCGCGGGCGGAATCTTCGGCTCGCGCTCGGTAAAGGGCGTTTTCGACGGCTTCGGAACCCCGAACGAGCTTTCATACGGCTCCGAATCCGGCGCGACGGCGATGGCTTCCGCGGCTGACTCTTTCGGCAACACCGTAATGGGCGTCCACGATGCGGAATTGACTGAACTCAAGCATCTCAATGACCTGCACGACGCGCAGGAGAAGTACCGCACCTACATGACCTCCACCAACTAGGGAGCTGAACAATGACGGAACCGCTCAACGATTTGATGCATTGCGCCTTGCCGAAGACGGAACCCAAGCCGTTGCCTGCCGGCCTTGGCGACATGCAGACCAGCGCGATCGTGCTGGTGGGCAACAAGTGGATCAACGGCACTGACATCACCTACTTCTTCAAGGACATTGGTGCCAATCGCTGGCCGAAAGCCCAGAAGCAAGTGGTCCAGGCCGCGTTCGCGAAATGGAAAGCGCAGGGCATCGGGCTGACCTTCACCGAAGTCGCCAACGAGGTGAACGCCATCCTCAAGATCGGTTTCGTGCAGGGTGACGGAAGCTGGTCCTACGTCGGCACCGATGTCAACAAGTACCAGCATGGCGGGCGCAACATGAACTTCGGCTGGGACCTCACCACGCCTTGGGGGCATGCCACCGCGCTGCACGAGATCGGCCACGCGATCGGCATGCCGCACGAGCACCAGAGCCCGCTCTCTGGCATCGTCTGGAACGAGGCGAACGTGCTTGCCGCCTTCAAGGGGCCGCCGAACAACTGGAGCGAAGACACCATCCATTGGAACATCCTTCGCCACCTCTCGCAATCGGAAGTGCAAGGCTCGAGTTGGGATCCCAAATCGATCATGCACTATCCGTTCGAGGCCAAGATGATCCAAGCGCCGGCGCCGTGGAACAAGTCGGGCACCTCGCCGAATACGGAGCTTTCGGCGAACGATATCGCCTTCGTGCAGCGGTTCTATCCGCCACTCCCCGCGGCACCGGCCATGCCGGAGGGAACTCTGGTGCCGATCTCGGATGCAACGGGCGATCAGGCAGATTTCAGCTTCACGCCGACGGAAACTCGCGACTACCGCATTCAAGCGGTCGGTGAAGCGGACATCAAGCTTGCCTTATCCGAACTCGCCGAAGATGGCGTGAACCGTATGCTCAGGATTGCGGACGATTCGGGCAAGCCAGTCAACGCTGCGATCACTGCGGGTCTCGAGGCGGGCAAGGTCTACACGATCCACGCCCGGACCTACTTCGCCGGCGCCCCAAGCAAGCCCCACCTCGTCATGCTGTGATCGCGCAATGTGGCGACTGGTCCAAGAGGGCCAATATCTGTCGGTGGCGCGTAACCATAAGCAGATGATTGCCTACAGCGCCCTTGGCCATATCGTTATGGCCGAGAGCGCTGTAGAGACTGTCACTATTGGCTGCGCATTGCAGGATGCCCGAGACCGCCCCAAAGCCAGTCGTTCAGATCAGTTACCGCGAGCGTCTCACATTGACCGAAGCTGCCGATCAATCGCTCGGATGCAGACCGTTAGGAAGGCGCCCATGTCGGACATTAACGTCGGAAATCTGTAGTTCCAAAAGCGGTCATATCCCCAACGTCTCCAGGCACATCGATTCTACTGGCCTATCGAGTTGGCCAATCGTCGGGAATCAACTTATCCCCCTCACGCCAACATTCGCACCTCTTCTGCGCGGATCATAATGGCTTCAGCCAATGACCTCAATTCAGGCGTTTTCATACGCTCTACGTGATAGTTTAAAAACTCTTGCCGGTCGTCGTCATTCGAGAAGCGGTCCCGGTACTTCCAAGCCTGCAACATCGCATCAAGTTTGTCGATGTCTTTGGCGATCACGGCGACTCGAGACGCCCCACTCTCGAATTCCTCAAACCACCCTTCAAATTTTTTCAGGACTGACAGTCCTCCGTAGACTGATAAGCTCGAGATCCGAGAAACCGCTTCGGCTTCCTTCTCCTTCTTTGCTCCATCCTTCGGCGTGTAGTCGCCGATGTAAACCTCTCCAATATCATGAGTTGCTACCAATTCGACCAGATGAAGTCGCTCACCATCGGATAGTGGAGGCTGCGTTGCTTCACCAACGATGAGTGCAAGCAAAACAGTCCCGTAAAGATGGGCCCCTACTGACTCCATCATGTCTTCGGGATCTCCGAACCCACGCTCAGCCCAACCCGCGCGAGGCATGTCCTTTAGCGAGTAGAGATCTAGGATCGCATCGATTGTAGCAAAACGCTCGCTTTGAAGGACATGCTCCATCATTCTAAGAAATGAGGTCAGTACAGCGCCAAGTGAGATTGGACTCTCTTTGATTTCGCGCAAGAGAGACAAGCACTCCGTTTTGATGGGGTCAGGCAACTCTCCGCGTTCATGACGCGTACGCACGATTGTGAAATATGTCAGGACGGCAATTCGATCATACTGAAGCGCCTGCTTTCGCGAGAGCATCGCGCTGATTTTCCGCAGCAAAGCCCGTCGTGTCCGGGACCATCCTACTTGCCTCTCTTCGAGCGCTAGCTCGACACTAAATCCTGTACTGGGATGATCTCCGTAGTATTCCATGTGGAAATACTGATTGAGTAAATCCTCTACTCGATCATGAAGAACATTTTCTATGTAGTCATCTGTTGCTTTGGCGTCGCCGCTCATGGCCAAACTGATGAAGAGTGTACGACGGCCAAGTCGGCCATACTTCTCCGATTGATCTATCGACGAGATATCGCTGAAGCCTCGCTCTTGGCTTGGGAAGCGCTCAAGCGTTCCAATTCCTACTGCCTCAGAAAGTATCTCACTCGCGATTGCCTTCCCTTTATTGCTTTGAGCGCGTCCCGCTAGGTAGAGCGCAAAAGGGAGCGCATTGTCTTCGTAAGCATTGAAAAGCGTCTTTGCTGCTTTCATCACGCCCTCCTCAACGTCTTGGTCGAGTAGGATGTCCTTTACGCTAGCATTGACATTGTCGGCAAAGATCAGGCCGAAAAATGTATCGGAATCAATTTCGTATTGGCTGAACGGATCAGATCCTCGGCCAGATAGCTGAAGCAAGTGCGTGATTGCTTTCGCAACAAGCGCTGACTGGACCAGACGAGGGTAGTGCCGGAAATTCTCCTCATAAAACCGCCTGATACAAGCGCGTTCTGTGGTCAGCGATGTAGCATGAAGCTCCCTGATATGGGCGCGCAATGCTTCGACGCAGACATCTTCGAATGTTAGCTCAGGGGCATTGTCGCCACTGGCACCCAAAGCGTCGGGGTCAGCATCCATGACCAAGTTTCGAATTGCAGCAAGAATGAATTCCGTGCTCGTGCGCAGCTCTCTGAAGGCCTTCTTCGTCTCGTTGTGCATCACAAGCGAAATGACGAAATGATTGATGTATCTGAAACCGAGATTTTCGACCGTAGTTAGGACTTGGGCGGTCTTCGTGTCTATGTCAGCAATTCCGGGCGATGATCCAGCGATGCCGTGGACGATGTGTCGGGCTTCGTCCTTATCGTGGAGCTGAGTGCTTTTCAGCTCCCACTCGGCGGCGAAAGAGTAATCGTAGACATACGGTGACTTTTTGTCCGGGTCGGTAATGCGAATAAGATCAAAGTGGTCTACCCCAAACGCGAAGATCCATGTGACATCTTGACCCGCAAAAATACTCTCGAGAGCGCGTAGAATAGAGCGCTCAGAATCATCTCCATAGAGCTCGTCGAGCAATACAAAGATTTTTTCGCTGTCACTCCAATCTAACCCGAAGTCTTCGTCGATGGCGCTTTTCAGGCTGTTCTGTACCTGCCTCTTCTCGACGATCGTTTTGAGCGCTTTCATGCTCAAAAAAATGCAAGTCGCGTTCTTGCACCTTTCTTGAAGGCTTCGGCGCGCGCTCATGAGAAAGGCGCTTTTGCCGCATCCTCCATGCCCTAGTACCAGGAAGCGAGTACCCTTCTTTGAGCTGGTGGCTCTCTCAATGAAATCTGAATATGTAGCTGCTTCCCAAGTGTCGCTTCTCGTGCCCCGCCTAAGATTTGCGAAACGAGCATTTAATTGGTCTTCATTCGGTTGGATCCCAATCTGCTGGCCAGGATAATCTGTCTGGTAATGCCGATTGATTTGGGCTGGTCTTAACGGCGGGACCGCCCGAGTGTCATCGAACAAAGGACTTCGCTCGATAAGGGCCACCAATGCTAAAAGCACGTTGTGCATCGCCCATTTTCTGATCAGCCCGGACTGGATTGCGTCAAACGACTTTTTGCGCTTGTCTCCTGGATCGCTGATTGCTCGGAGTGCGAAGAAGCGAGGGCGATCTTCAAGAGCGAGTAGAGCGTCGGACACGAGACCGCTTTCCATATCGATCGCGATGTAGTTTCGATTAGTACCAGCGAGCACATGCTCATGGAAATTGCGTGATTTGTTGACAACGGTTCCGACAGCGAAAGGCCCCTCCTTCACTTGGGGTTTTCGCGCCAGGATGCCCTCTTCGATCCAATCCGAGACAGAAGACCGCTCATCAGGAGACAACTCCGCGTTTACAGAGCGACTCATTTTCTCAAGACTTGGGAACGCTGCTTGGTCGGCGAAACTCTTACCCCGCATCAAGCTCAATAATGCGCGATCACTATGTAGCCAGTTCCCGCCAGGAACCAACCTGTAGTCGTCCACGCCTTCGTCTTCGATTGCCGCCCGGTGATCAAAAACATTAATCATGCTCGGGACGACCACATCTCCTACCTTTGCGTCGTTGCCAGCACGCCCCGAAATCCCGATGCTAAAGACAAACTTTGGCGAAAAATTCTTGGCGAATAGAACGGCTGCTTCGCGAGCTCGGTCACCGACAGCCCCAACCATCACTGCGATCCCGGTTCGCTTGACGCCATTGGCGTCGTAGAATGTGAATTCCGAATAGCTGAAGGTCTCGAGCTTTTTTGGGGCTTCCAGCTTGATGAGATCTACATCGTAAAAGGCTTCCGCCTCCTCGGCGAGAGCCACGACTAGCATTACATCTATACTTGCAGCCCGATTCATACCGCCCCCAAATCTGGTCAAGAGATTAAAACATGGAGCAAATACATGAGAAAGCAACAGCTCGCTCATGCCATTGCAGCGATCAAGAAATTAAGTAGGCGAAGCACTTTTTTGCATCAACGACCGATGGCTGATTGTCAGCTTTTGTCGAATATCTGCTCAAAAGCTGCCGTTCAGCTCCCGGCCCAGTCTATGTCGTTCTGCGATGTCGGTAAGACGGGCGCTGACCGACGGCTTCTGACGAGAGCTGCCGTTCGGAAAGGCGCAGGCGAACGGCAGGATTGTCCCAAAATGCGTCATTCATGCTGACCGAAGCGGAGCCGAATGAAGGGCCGTTTTTGACGATCTGGCTTTGCGCCGTGAACGTTGACAGCATCGGCGGGAGGAGCTGTTTCGTCTCGACGATTTTCCGGTTATCTTCCCATCGATAAGCAGCTACCTGCGAATCGCAGCCATGCCGATCCATGGCAATCCAACTACAGCCAAAAGATTCCCGGGATTGGTTGGGGGGTCTTTTTTTGGGCGGCGTTTTCTAACCTTCTGATATAGAATTAGAAAAGTAGCCGATTTGGCTTCCCGCTACCGCTTTCAAGACCCACTGTGGCCGAATTGCGGACGAAGAATCGTTGCACCATCGCGCAGGAGTTCGAGGTGGTTAGACCAATGCTGCATCATGCGCACTCGTTCGTCCCAATATTGCCCTCTTGCATATGCGCGGCGGATTGAATTGCCGTCTGCGTGGGCAAGTTGACGCTCGATAGCATCTGGATTCCAGTTCCCCATTTCATTGAGTAAGGTGGCTGCGAGGGCGCGAAAGCCATGAGCGGTCATTTGATCTTTGCTGTATCCCAGGCGCCTAAGAGCTGCGTTGAGGGTATTGTCCGACATGGGCCGATCCAGCGCTCGAAGCGATGGGAACAGGAAGGAACTGTAACTTGCGTCGTGTTCGATTTCCTTAAGGAGCCGGATGACTTGCTCGCTCAACGGCACTGCATGTGGACGTCCCATCTTCATTTTATGGGCAGGAATCGTCCAGGTTCGCCTTTCCAGATCGAACTCGTCCCATTCTGCCCAACGAAGTTCACCGGGCCGGACGAAAACGTGGGCCAAGATTTGAAGTGCCGTGCGAGTTAGCGAGTGGCCATCATAGCCGTCAATTGCACGCAATAGGGCACCGGCCTCTCCAGAGGTGGTAACGGCCGCTCGGTGGGTTGTCTTGGGCGTGACGAGCGCGCCAAGCAGGTCAGACGCGACATTGCGTTCAGCTCGCGCTGTCGAAATGGCGTAACGATATACCTGACTACAAGCGGTTCGAATTCTGTTGGCTGTATCGTAGCGCTTTGTCGCTTCGACCTTCTTCAGCGAAAGCAGGAGTTCATGTGCTGAAATTTCCGATATCGGACGCCTTCCAATGTCCGGGTAAACCTTTCGCAGAAGCCACCGTGCCTTTTTGACGGTCATTTGAGCTGCGCCTTCCTTTTCGATCTTGTCGAGCCATTCGTCGCCGATGGCTTGGAAGGTGTTGGCCGCAGCTAACGATTTGGCGATCTTTTCCAGCTTGGCTTGATTGTAGGGATCTAGGCCTTTCGCCAGCTGCCTGCGCGCTTCGAGTAGCTTGTCTCGCGCTTCTACTAGGGTGATCTCAGGCCAGCGGCCGAAGGAGAGGGTTCGTTGCTGAGTGCCAAAGCGGTAGTTCATCCGCCAGTAGCGAATGCCGCTGGGCTTGATCAGAAGATAGAGTCCATCTCGGTCCGCAAGTTTGTATGCCTTCTCCTTCGGTTTCGCGTTCCTGATCGCGCTGGCGCTGAGTCCCTTTCTGCTCGTCCTGTCTGCTGCCATTGATGGACCTCCAAACCGTGGTCGGACGGAGGTCCATCATCCGTACCATCATTGGTCCCGGATGGAGCCAGATCCGTCTGGACCGTGGCGGAGATTATAGCAGGAAAAATGGCGGAAAACAGCCGTTTGGCGGACGTCGATGGACGCCTCTGGAGGCTGTAATGGAGGCCCGAGCCGGAATCGAACCGGCGTATACGGATTTGCAGTCCGCTGCGTCACCACTCCGCCATCGGGCCATCCGTGTGGAGGAATGCGCGCCTAGCAACGGATCGGGCAGGGTGCAACTCAGATTCGCGTTCGAGGCGGCAAAACCTTGGCGGCGGGGAATTGAAGCCAGTATTTCCGGCTCTTTCTTGTCATGCCGTTCGGCGGTTATGGTGAAGGCAGCCGATCGTCGGCAACGTCATCTGGAGTGTGCCTATGATTCTCGGAGCTGTTCTTGCCGGGGGATTGTCCAGCCGCTTTGGCAGCGACAAGGCGCTGGCCGAACTGAACGGGCATACGCTGATCGCGCTGGCGGTCGATGCCCTGGCGGGCTTGTGTGAGCATGTGGTCGTGACCGGGCGGGAGATGGCGCCTGCGCCGACTCTGCCTGACTGGCCTCGGGCCGGGATGGGGCCTCTCGCCGGGCTGGCCGCGGCGCTGCATCATGCGCGCGACGAGGGGTATGAAGCGGTGCTGACGTGCGGTGTGGATGCGGCTTTCCTGCCGGAAAATTTGCTGGAGGCATTGGCGCCCGCGCCTGCCTGCCTTGCGGCGCAGCCGGTGATCGGTTTCTGGCCTGCGACGGCCGCGCCCGAGCTTGAGAGATTACTCCATAGCGACGAGCGGCACTCGATGCTGCACTTCGCGGAACTGGTCGGCGCGCGGCAAGTGCAGATCGCGGCTCCGGTCCCGAATATCAATACACCCGGCGACTTGGCGGCACTGTCAGACAGATCGTGATATCAGACCGGCAGTGACATCCAGCTCGGGGTTTTGCCGGTGCCCTGAGGGGAAAACCGCGTTGCGGCCTGTTCCTGTTTGGCGCTGTGCTTGTCGCTGGCAATGCGCAGGCAATAACCGCCTTCTTGCGCCGTTTCGATAACACCCTGCAGGCCACCGATCGCCAGCTTGCGCCGCAAGCGCGACATGTGGACGGCGATGCTGTTGGTTTCCGGCACGAAACCCATGTGCCACACGTCGTGGATCAGCGTCTGCTTGCTGACCGGGCAGTTAGGACTGTCGGCCAGCCGCCAGAGCAGGGCGAATTCGCGGGGATTGAGATTGAGCGGTTTGGTCCCCGCATGCGCTTCGCGGGCAAGCAGATCGAGGCGGAGCGAACCGAAATGGCGCTGGCGCGGCAGCCAGTGGGAGAAATCGAAGATCCGGCTGGCCCGGGCGCCCAGTTCTTCCAGCACGACCGTGTCCGAAACGACATCCGCGAATCCGTGCTGCAACAGCATGGCGCGTTCACTGGCGCGCTTCACACCTGTCACCAGGATGCAGCGCCGTGCTTCCTTCGGATAGGCGGACAGGACGCGCATCCAGGCAACGCTGTCGAGGTTGCCCGCGTCGATGATGCCGACACAGTCGGGCGAAGGGCTGCTGTCCTCATCGAGGACCCAGCCGTCACGCCGCAGGTCGATGGTGGAGGGAAGCGGACCTGCTCCCAGCCAACAGAACTGGAATGAATCCCCCCCACGCTGATTTGAAGCGCCCATTAATCCCCCGTTGCGGTTGCTGGCGTGTGGCTGCCGGCTGGCGAAGCGTCGGGGAGAAGATCAGGGGGAAGGGGATTCGGAACAACTCGCAAAATCTTACAGGAATGACCTGTGGTTTTTCCCTATAATGTGGGGTTTTCCCTCAGGAAACCGGGGTATTTACCCCCATGGATGACAGGTAGCGCTTCACGTTGCGCGCGGCCTGGCGCAGGCGCTGCTCGTTCTCGACCATGGCGATGCGCACGAAGCCTTCGCCGTCCTCGCCATAGCCCACGCCCGGTGCCACGGCGACTTCGGCGTGGGTGAGAAGCTGCTTGGAAAATTCCAGACTGCCCATCTCCTTGAGCGCGGGGGGCAGGGGAGCCCAAGCGAACATCGAGGCCTTGGGGCTGGGGATTTCCCATCCGGCGCGGCCGAAGGCTTCGACCATCACGTCGCGCCGCTTCTGGTAGAGCTGGCGGTTGCGCTCGACGATGTCCTGCGGGCCGTTGAGCGCGGCGCAGGCAGCGGCCTGGATCGGGGTGAAGGCGCCATAGTCGAGGTAGGACTTTACGCGCGTCATCGCCGCGATCAGCCGCTGGTTGCCCACGGCAAAGCCCATGCGCCAGCCGGCCATCGAATAGGTCTTGCTCATCGAGGTGAATTCGACCGCCACGTCCTTGGCGCCGGGCACTTCGAGGATCGAGCGGGTCGGGTTGCCGTCGTAGTAAAGCTCGGAATAGGCGAGGTCGGACAGGATCCAGACCTTGTTCTCCTTCGCCCAGGCGACAAGGCGCTCGTAGAAGGCGAGATCGACCGTTTCGGCCGTCGGGTTCGAGGGGTAGTTTACCACCAGGATCGAGGGGCGCGGGACTGTGAAGGCCATCGCCCGGTCGAGCGATTCCCAATAGTGTTCGTCCGGCGTCGTCGGCACCGAGCGGATCGTCGCGCCCGCGATGATGAAGCCGAAGGTGTGGATCGGGTAGCTGGGGTTGGGCGCCAGCACCACGTCGCCCGGCGCGGTGATCGCGGTGGCGAGGCTGGCGAGCCCTTCCTTGGAGCCCATCGTCACTACCACTTCGCTTTCGGGATCGAGTTCGACGCCGAAGCGGGTGGCGTAATAGTTGGCCTGGGCGCGGCGCAGGCCGGGGATGCCCTTGGATTGGGAATAGCCATGGGCATCGGGCTTGCGCGCCACTTCGCACAGCTTGTCGATCACATGCTGGGGCGGCGGCAGATCGGGATTGCCCATGCCGAGGTCGATGATGTCCTTGCCCGCCTGGCGTGCCGCGTGGCGCATCGCGTTGACTTCGGCGATGACATAGGGCGGCAGGCGCTTGATGCGGTAGAACTCGTCTTCCATGACCTCTTTGAATCCATAAATCTGGCGGCAACAGCGCCGCCCCGTCCCTGTAGGGGATTACGCCCGTTGCGCAAATGCCCCATCGTTGCAAAGATTGTAACATAACTTGATGGCGCAAGGCCCCGGTTGGGACTCGACATGGGGCGTGCGGAAAGCCAAACCTGCGCGGAACAGGCCCTGTACACCTGAGTGCACACCGAGGAGCTCGATTGCCCATGGCGAGTGACGCCAGCGACCTGATGAACGACGTCCTGCGTACCCAGACCGAGACCGTTGCCACCCTGTTCGGAGCGCTCATGCCCGCCGACGGCGCGCCCGAGGCGGAAAACGCCGTGCAATGGGCGCAGATCGCGGCCCGCATGCAGTCGCTGTGGACCGATTATCAGGTAGAGCAGCTTGGCAAGGTCAAGGACAATCCCCCGCACTATGCCGATCCTGTGAAGTGGATTGCCACGGCCGAGGCGGTGCTCCAGCAATTGCCGCTGACCAATCCGCAAGTGCAGCAGGAAATCTGGAACGAAGTGGCCGGGCTCGTGAATGCGGTGTTCGGGCAGTATGGCATTGGGCCCAGAGGCACAGAAGGGCCTGCGCAGGATCCGGAACTGCCGCGTTCCGATGGACGCTTCGCCGCTCCCGAATGGCGGCAGCAGCCGTTTTTCGCCTTGCTGCATCAACTTTATCTGCTGCTTGGCGAGAAGGTGATGGGGCTGGTCGAAGCTACCGACGGGCTGGAGCCCGCACGCAAGACGCAGCTCGCCTTTGCCGCGCGGGCCATGATCGACGCGCTCAGTCCGGCCAATTTCCCGCTGACCAATCCGGTGGCGCTCAGCCGCGCCGCCGAAACGCGCGGCGAAAGCCTGGTGCGCGGGTTCGAAAACATGCTGCAGGATCTGCGCAAGGGGCAGTTGACGCATACACCGGCCGATGCCTTCGTGCTGGGCGAGAACATTGCCGTCACCCCGGGCAAGGTCGTCTACGAGACGCCGCTTTTCCAGCTGATCCAGTACACGCCGACGACGGACAAAGTGCTGAAGACGCCGCTGGTGATCTTCCCGCCGTGGATCAACCGGTTCTATATCCTGGACCTCAATGCCCGGAAAAGCTTCGTGCGCTGGGCAGTGGAGCAGGGTGTCACGGTCTTCATGGTGTCCTGGAAATCCGCCGATGCCTCGATGGCGGATATGGTCTGGGACGACTACATCAAAGCCCAGATCGAGGCGATCGATCATGTGCGGGCGCGGCTGGGCGTGCCGTCGGTGCATACGATCGGCTATTGCGTGGCAGGCACGACGCTGGCCGCTACGCTCGCGGTCATGGCGCGCCGGAACGAGGCGGACAAAGTGGCCAGCGCCACGTTTTTCACCGCGCAGGTGGATTTCGAGGATGCGGGCGATCTCAAGAATTTCATCGACGATCAGCAGATCGAAACCATCGGCAAGCTTTCGCCCGAAGGCTATCTGGACGGACGCTATCTGGCGGCGACGTTCAATATCCTGCGCGGTAACGATCTGATCTGGAGTTACGTCGAAAAGAACTATCTCAAGGGCGAGGACTACCCCGCTTTCGACCTGCTGCACTGGAATGGCGATGTCACCAATCTTCCAGCGCGCTGGCACCGGGACTATTTGCGCGATCTCTATCGCGACAACCGTCTTGTCGTGGCGGATTCGCTGCAGGCCTGCGGGGTGCCGATCGACTTGCACCGGATCGATACGCCGGTCTACATCCAGGCCGGGCGCGAGGATCATATCGCGCCGCCCGCGAGTGTGTGGAAGCTGACGCACTACCTGTCCGGGCCCTGGACCTTCCTGCTGGCGGGCTCGGGGCACATTGCCGGTGTGGTCAATCCGCCGTCGTCCGGCAAATACGGATACTGGACCAACGAAGGGTCTCCCGAAACGCTGGAAGACTTCGCCGCAGATGCGCAGGCGCATACCGGAAGCTGGTGGCCGCACTGGCGCGAATGGCTTGGCGGGATCGATTCCACGCAGGTTCCGGCACGCGGCAAGCGGCGGCCGGGCGGGCGTGGCGACAAGGTCATAGAGGACGCGCCGGGCCGTTACGTCTCGACGCGCTGACAGGGCTGCCGGCCTCCCTTCTGTTTCGAAGGACGGTGAATTTTTGCTTACCCAGCCCGGCGCCACTCCGGCTCCATGTAAAGGTTTTCATGATTTGCCAGAGGCTTGCTGGCATATGCCTTTCGCATTCAGCACACATTGTGCAGTGCAGCATAAATTGTGCGCCGCAACAAATTCATGTTGACTTCGCGAACGCAAAAACCTATTTTGCATTGCAGCAACGATAATGCCGACTCGGTTTTAATTTGAGTTCCGGCATTTCGGGCGATGGCCGGAGCCAAATCCGGGCCGATGTTTAAAAGTATTCGATCGCTGGACAAGTTAAATGGCCGCAAACGAAGACCCAAAAGACATTGATGCTGCCGACAAGGCCTATCAGACTGCCGCCGATGCGGTGCCTGTGAAGCCTGCGGCGGAGAAAGCCCCGGCGCGCAAGGCGCCGGCCCGTAAGGCAAAGGCTGCAAGCCCGAAGCCGGCAGCTGCTCCCAAGGCGGCGAAACCGGCGCGTGCCAAGCCTGCCGCCAAGCCTAAACCGGCGGCGAAGCCCGCAGCGGCGCCGAAAACGCCTGCTGCAGTGGCCAAACCGGCTGCAAAAGTTGTTCCGGTGAAGGCTGCGGCCAAGCCGGCTGCCAAGGTTGCCAAGGAAGGGGAAAAGCCGGCTCCGGCCGCGGTAACTCCAAAGGCAGCCACTCCCAAAGCGGCAAAGACCGCTCAAGAACCCGCGTTCGCAGGATTTTTCACCAACTTCATGCTCAAGGATACGACGATGGACATGAGCCCCAATTTTTCCGGTTTTCAGGATGCAATGACCGAAGCCCAGACCAAGGCGAAGGAAGCTTTCGACAAGAGCACCAAGGCTCTGGGCGAAGTGAGCGACTTCACCAAGGGCAATGTTGAAGCTGTGGTGGAATCGGGCAAGATTCTCGCCGAAGGCATGCAGAGCATCGGTTCGGAACTCGTTTCGGAAGGCCGCAGCGCGTTCGAAACCATGACCGGTGACATCAAGGAGCTCGCCGCCGCCAAGTCGCCGACCGACTTCTTCAAGATCCAGAGCGAAATGATGCGCAAGAACTTCGACAGCGCTGTCGCTTACGGTTCCAAGAACAGCGAAACGATGCTCAAGCTCGCCAGCGACGTCATGGCGCCGCTCTCCGGCCGCGTCAGCATGGCCATGGAAAAGGCCCGCTCGGCCGCGCTGTAATCGCGCGGCTGCCACTCGGCCGGAGATTCGTTTCATCCGGCCTGAGGGGCTGAAAAGCGACATTCTCGGCCGGGGCATCTTGAAGAAAGGTGCCCCGGTACGATATTCTGCCCGTCATGATTTCCTCTATCGCCGATTCCGAACGCTCGTGTCCCTGGCCTGTCTATGCCGGGGACGATCACGATTCGGACGGGAGCCCGGATGGCGACGAACAGGTCGGCATTGCCACCAAGACCCGTGCCAAACCCAAGAAACCGAGCCAGTTCAAAGTGCTGATGCTCAATGACGACTACACCCCGATGGAATTCGTGGTGCTGGTCCTCAAGCGTTTCTTCCAGATGGACCTGGAACAGGCGACGCGCGTCATGCTTCATGTCCACCAGAAGGGCGTGGGCGTCTGCGGCATCTTTCCCTATGAAATCGCCGAGACCAAGGTGAACCAGGTGATGGATTTCGCCCGGCAGAACCAGCATCCGCTGCAGTGCACGCTGGAAAAGGCGTAACGGCCTGAATTTTCAGGGCAGGGCTGAGCCGGACCCGTTCCGGCATGGGCCGGATAGATTCTTTTTCATGCCTGTTCGCGGTGGAGTGCCGGTTTGGCGGCCTGACTGTGGTTTCTACGCAACGGCTCATCGGCTAGCCGCCGCTTGCCCCTCTTTCCCCTGCGCCGGGATGCGGTTAAGGCATTTCGCGATTGCCCCTGAGTATCGCGGAGCCACGTGAAATTCATTAGCCCCATAGACCGGTACATCTTCCGTCTCGTGCTGATGCCGATGCTAGCGATCTTCCTGCTCGCAGCCTCGCTGCTCGTGCTCGACAAGATGCTGCGGCTGTTCGATTTCGTCGCGACCGAGGGCGGCCCGATCGGCGTGGTGTTCAAGATGCTGGGCAACATGCTGCCCGAATATGCCAGCCTGGCGATTCCGCTCGGGCTGATGCTGGGCATCCTGCTGGCGTTCCGCAAACTGGCCACCAGCAGCGAACTCGACGTTATGCGTGCGGTGGGGCTCAGCTATACCCGCATGCTGCGCGTGCCGTACATGATCACGCTGTTCATGGTGGCGCTCAATTTCGCCAATGTCGGCTATCTTCAGCCGCTGGCGCGCTACGCCTACGAACAGCTCAATTACGAGCTGAAATCGGGCGCCTTGGGCGCGTCGATCAAGGTTGGCGAGTTTACCTCGCTCAAGGATCGGATCGCACTCAAGATCGACGAGAGCCAGGACGAGGGCAGGCGGCTGATGGGCATCTTCGCCCGCGTCGCCAATGACAAGGGGCAGGTTCTGTCCATTTCGGCGCGCGAGGGGCGCTTTCTGGCGCTCAAGGGCTCGCCCGATACGATCATCCTGCGGCTGGAGCAGGGGCAGATCATTCAGGACGAACCGGGGCAGGAATCGCGCGTGTTGACATTCACCCGGCACGATCTGCCGATCGAATTGCCGCAGATCGAGAAGTTCCGCCAGCGCGGCGGCGCGGCGCGTGAATACCTGTTGCCCGAATTGATGAAGCTCGGCTGGAGCGACACACAGTCCGGGGACGGGCGCGCGTCCAGCCAGGCCAACTTCAGTTACCGCATGGTGGAAGTGGTGATGATGCTGCTGTTGCCGCTGATGGCGGTGGCGCTGGCCATTCCGCCCAAGCGGTCGACATCGGCGCTGGGCCTGTTCGTCTCGATCGTGATGATCGTGGCCTATCACAAGGTGAACCAGTACGCGAACGACGTGGCTTCGCTGGGCAAGATCAACCCGGTTCTGGGGCTGTGGGGGCCGTTCGTGGTGTTCGCCGCACTGATTCTATGGATGTACTGGCGCGTGGCCTATGTGCCGGGCGGGCAGGCGATCGGCTGGCTGGAGAAGCTGGCGGAGAACGTCGCCAAGATGTTCAAGTCCCTGCTGCGGCGCAACCGCCGCGGCCCCTTGCTGCCCACACCGGCGGACCCATCCTGACATGCAGCTTGAATTCTTCCCCTCGCGCACGCTGACGTTCTATCTCGCGCGTCTGTTCGTCACCCGCATTTTCGCGGTCCTGCTGATGCTGGTGCTGGTGCTGCAGGTGCTCGATCTGCTGGGCGAGAGCGGCGATATCCTGGCCTATCATGGCAATGGCCAGATGCAGCTACTCCACTACGTCACGCTGCGCATGCCGCAGCTGGTCGCGCGGTTTCTGCCCTATTCGGTGCTGCTGGCCACGATCATCACGCTGGTGACTTTGAACCAGAACAGTGAAGTCGTCTCGATGAAGGCGTCGGGGCTTTCCGCGCATCAGGTGCTGGCGCCGCTGATGCTGACGGCGCTGGCGATTTCGGGCCTGACTTTCGCGTTCAACGAAAGGGTGGTCACGCGCTCCAGCGCGGCGCTCGATGCCTGGCAGGCGGTCGACTATGGGCCGATCCCGAAAGCTTCGGGCGTGCGCAGCAATCTCTACTTGTCCGATGGCGGCGATCTGCTGCTGGCGAAGACGATGACCGGCACCGGCAATGCCATGGTCATGACCGGCGTTACCTTCTACCGGCGCGACGCGAACGACATGATCGTCGAGCAATTGCGCAGTCCGCGCGCGACATATGCCAATCCGGGCTGGAAGCTGGAAAAGCCGGTCCGTTTCGAAGTGGCAGGCACGCAGACCACGCAACTGGCATCGGCGATTGTCGCCAAAGGGCTGACGCCTTCCAAAGTCACGCTGGCCAAGGTCAGCGCCGATTCGGAAGACATCTTCACGCTGGCCCGGTCGATCAGGGCCATGCGCAATGCCGGACGGCGAACCAGCGCGCTCGATGCGGCGTGGTGGCACAAGATTTCAGGGCCTTTGTCGTCAACCTTGATGCCGCTGCTGGGGGCGGTTGCGGCTTTTGGCCTTGCGCGTTCGGGGCAAGTGCTGATTCGAGCCGCAATCGGCATGGCGCTGGGCTTTGCCTACTTCGTGTTCGACAATGCCGCCCTGGCCATGGGCAATTTTGGCGGCTATCCGCCCTTCGTGGCGGCCTGGGCGCCGTTCGTGCTGTTTGCCCTGATCGGGGAAACGGTGCTGATCAGAACCGAGGAATAGCGCCGGTCTTACCCGGCCCGCATCGTGCTGCGCGCCAGACGGGTCAGCAGCGGCATCAGGCCCTTGTAGCTCGCCTGCTCGTAAGTCGAACCTGCACCGAGATGTGCTGAAATCCGCCGGTGGCACTCGCCAAGCGAGTGATAGGGCATCGAGGGCAGCAAGTGGTGCAGCGCGTGGAAGCGCAGGCCTACAGGAGCCCACAGCGGCGAGAGCAGAGCGGGCGGCGGCACGTTGACCGAATCGAGATACTGCGCCGTCACTGTCATCGCTTCGCCGTCATTCTCCCACAAGTGCGCAACCAGCGTGCGCACCTGATTGAGGAAGGCCGTGAGCGACACGACGCACAGGGCGATGATCAGCGGCCGCCAGCCATAGGCGATGCTCGCAGCCACTAGCGCGATCGCCCAGATCGAGGCGCCCAGTTCCTGCCAGAACACCATGCGGGCAAAGGCGCCTTCGGGCTTGCGCCGGCGGTACTGCGGATTGATCGACAGCGAGGAGGCGCGTTCCCACACCAGCTTGCGCACGGGCGGGATGATCACACCCAGCGGCACCAGCAGCGCGGAGCGCACCAGCAGCGCTGGCGGTAGCAGGATCGCGGTGAGCGCGAAAACCGGCAGGCTCCAGGGCTTCATCAGCGCCAGAGGCATGTATTCGGGGTCTTCGATCGTGCCGTAGCGGGTGCGGGCATGATGCTGCGTATGCACGCCTTCGTACATGAACGAGGGGATCAGCAGGGGAATGCCGACGAGCAGGTTCCACACAAAACGGAAGCCGGGCAGCGCATCCTTGTGGATGTGAGTCAGCTCGTGGATGAACAGCAGCGCGCGGTAGAGTGCGAGCGAGGCGAGCAGGCCGCAGGCCAGTGCGGCCAGCGGACTGTCCAGCAGGATTGCCCCTGCCAGCGCGGCATAGCCCAGAGCTGCCGATCCGAGCATGTCCGGCCAGTAGATGGCGGCGCGGGCCGTCGCGATGTCGCGCGTCAGCTCGGCAGCGGCCCGCAGCATCGCCTTGTCGTCGGGAATCTGCGAATGCCAGGTGGAGGCGGTTCGCGCCGCAGGCTCCTGCTGGGGAGAGGGCCGGGGCTGGTCGATCACGTTCGGGGCAGTCATGCGTTCAATTCCAAAACATTCCGGGCAAAACCGCACCCGGAGCAAGGTTCGTGGAGATGGCGGGGCCGGCACCGCTTGACAAGGGGCTGCGCGGCGCCGCACTTCGCGTATCCGCAGATCCCATAGGCTGGAACAAAGGCAGCATCGTGGCCAATTCCGAACTCGTCATCACGCCCGTCTCCAGCAAGGCCGACCGCGCCGCCTTCGTGGACTGTGCTTACCGGCTCAATGCGGCAGATCAAAATTGGGTAGCCAATTTACACTCAGAGGAAATTTCGAAATTCACTCCGGGCAAGAACCCGTTCTTCGATCATGCCCGTTGCCAGCTCTTTCTGGCCCGGCGCGGGGGGCAGGCCGTGGGGCGCATATCGGCGCATATCGATGAACTGGCGCTGAAACAGCCGGTGGAGCAGGGCATGGGGCCCGGCACGGGCAACTGGGGCGCGATCGAGGCGGAGGACGAGGATGTCGCCAAGGCTCTGATCGCTACGGCCGAGGACTGGCTGCGCAAGGAAGGCATGACGCGCGTGCTGGCGCCGATGAACCTTTCCGTCTGGGAAGAGCCCGGCCTGCATGTGCTGGGGCACGATCATGCGCCGATGGTGATGATGGCGCATCACAATGCCGCTTATCAGGGCTGGATCGAAGGCGCGGGATATGGCCGGGCGAAGTCGCTTTACACGTATGAGCTGGACGTCACCAAGCAGTTCCCGAAGCTGATCCAGCGGATCGTCTCTTCGGGCGAGAAGAACGAAAAGATCCACGTGCGCAACGTGGATCTCAAGCATTTCGACCGGGATGCGGGGATCATCTGCGATATTCTGAACGATGCCTGGTCTGACAACTGGGGCTTCGTGCCGTTTACGGAAGAGGAAATCGCCCATACCGGCAAGGCGCTGAAACCGCTGGTGCATCCCAGCCTGATCCGGATTGCCGAATACGAAGGTGAGCCGGTGGCGTTCATGATGACGCTGCCCGATCTCAACGGCATTCAAAAGCGGGTGAACGGGCGCAAGGGCAAGCCGTCGATCTTCGGCCTGATCAAGCTGCTGCTGTGGCTGCGCAAGCCCCGGCCCGCGGATATGCGGGTGCCGCTGATGGGCGTGCGCAAGAAGCTGCAGTCCTCGCGTCTGGCCAGCCAGCTGGCTTTCATGATGATCGAGTACATCCGCCGCGCGGCCGTCTCCGAATTCGACGCCAAGCGGGGTGAAATCGGCTGGGTGCTGGACGACAATCAGGGCATGAATGCGATTGCCGATGCGATCGACAGCAAGGTCAACCGCGAATACGTGATCTACGAAAAGGCACTGTAGCTAGAAGCGTCGCAGCGGGTGGCGGGGCCGCCGTGTGCGGCGTTGGCAGGGAGTCTGATCGTGTTCCTTATGCCGTCATTGCGAGGCCCGAAGGGCCGCGGCAATCCAGAGCGTGCGTACCGACCCTTGATTGTTTCGCTTCGCTCGCAATGACGAAGGCTTTCGCAAAGGCGATTGTGCTCTAACCGGCGTCTGGCGCGGCGGGTTCAGGCGCGGTTTCTGCTGCGGGAGGCGCCGCGGCCGCAGCCTCTTCCTCATCCGCACCAGCGCTTTCGGAAGGTGTGGCCGCGGGGCTGGTCTTGCCCTTGTTTTTGCCTGCATCGGGATTGGCCAGCGGTGCCTGCGACTTGACCGTGTCGTAAGGCAGCATGTCGTCGGTGACCGAGCGCGGCAGGATCTCACCTCCGGCGGCAGCGGCAGCCTTGGCCGGTTCTTTCTTGTCCTTCTTGCAGCCGCCGAGCGGCAGTGCGGCGGCGAGCGCCAGGACAAGCGCTGCGCGGGGCAGGACGGTCTGGGGTGTCATTCAGGCGGTCTCCCGGGGGCAGGGGCTTTCAAGGGCGGAGAGGAAATTCCCGGCCCGGGCGATCAGGGCCTTGTCCCAGGCATCGAAGCTGACTTCGCGGCCAAGGCGGGCCAGGCTGGTCACGCCGAACTCCTCGATACCGCAAGGAACGATCCCGGCAAAGTGCGACAGGTCAGGGCGGATGTTCACGGCGAATCCGTGCATCGTCACCCACTTGCGGATACGCACGCCGATGGCGCCGATCTTGGCCTCGCGCCCGTCGGTATCGGTGGTCCAGATGCCGATCCGGCCTTCGGAACGGAAGCTTTCCACCCCGAAATCGCGCAGCGTATCGATCACCCAGCCTTCCAGCCCGTGGACGAAGCCGCGCGCATCGCGCGCCCGCTTCTTGAGGTCGAGCAGGACGTAGCACACGCGCTGGCCGGGGCCGTGATAAGTGTAGCGCCCGCCCCGGCCCGCTTCCACGACTTCGAAGCGGGGATCGAGCAGTTCCGCCGCAGCGGCGCTGGTTCCGGCGGTATAGACCGGCGGATGTTCGAGCAGCCAGATCAGCTCGCGCGCCTCTCCGGCGGCGATGGCGGCGTTGCGCGCGGACATTTCGTCCAGCGCCTCGCGGTAGGGGACGGGCCCGGCCGACACGCGCAGTTCGATATCGCCGGGCAGCGTCAATTCACCGGTATCTGTAGCGGGAATCGTCATGGCGCGTTGCGTGGCGTCATTCCCTGCGGTTATCAAGACCCTTTAGGAGTCCGCTTCGAAAGTTCGGCACCCGCCGCGCCTCCGCTTGGCGTTTTCGAAACGGGATCTCAGCAGCGCGCCCAGTGGCGCCCGGGAGTATGTATGAAGTTTGATAGCAACAGGGCGTGGATCGACGCGATAGCCGCAGTCAGTGCCAACCGGCATGTGCTGCTGGCGGTCGCGGGGGTGTTCTTCCTGCTGCCCACGCTGCTTTCGACCGTGTTCCTCACCGATGTGCAGGCCCAGATGCTTCAGTCGATGGGCAAGCCGGAGGTGTTCGAGGCGATTTTCTACGAGCACATCGGCCTGTTCCTGGGCTTCGGCATTGGCGGCATGCTGGTGCAGGGCGTGGGGTATCTCACCGTGATGGCGCTGTTGAGCGATCGCGGGCGGCCCACCGTGGGCGAGGCGATCATGGTGGCCCTGCGCGCCTTGCCGGCACTGATCGGCGCCGCGCTGCTGACGATGGCAGGGATGTTCATGGCCTCTATGGTTTTCGGGCTCGTGCTGGGCGGGCTGATCGGTTTCGTGGCGGGCACGGGCGTCGCATCGGTGGTGGTAGCCTTCGCGCTGATCGTGCTGCTGGTCTATCTGTCGGTGAAGTTTTCGCTGGTGGTGCCGGTGGTGATCAATGAAGGGACCGGCAATCCGGTCGCGGCCATGACCCGGTCATGGCAATTGACGCGGCACAACAGCCTGCGCCTGTTCGGGTTCTTCCTGCTGCTGACGATCGGTTATCTGGCCATCGCCTTCATGGTGACGGTGGTGGTTGTGGGCCCCGCCGCGATGCTGCTGGGCGAAGGGCAGGCCCTGACGCTGCTGGCAGGCGTGATATCGGGCACGATCGGCGCGGTGGCGAGCGTGATCCTGATCGCGGTTCTGGCATACACGCACCGCCAGCTCGCCGGGCCTTCGGCCGGAACGATCTCGCAGACGTTCGAATAAAAGGGAAAAGAAGCGGCGCCGCCGTCAGGCGGCGTCGTCTTCGTCCTTCCAGCCCCAGTACAGGAAGCAGGGCGGCACGTTGATCGGCTCGATCGCATTGTCGATCCGCTTGAAGTGCTTGGCCATGAAGGTGCGCGCGCGCGGGGTGAACTGGTACACCAGGAACGCGCCGCCCTTGCGGATCACGCGGTAAGTGGCCGCCGCAATCGCCGGGCCGACGCCGTCGGGCAGGGTCGAGAAGGGCAGGCCGGACAGCACGTAGTCCGCCTTTTCATGCCCATGCGCGCGCACGATCTCTTCCACGTCGGCCGCCGATCCGTTGACCGCGACGAAGCGGCTGTCGGTGATGGTGCGGCGCAGATACTCGATGAAGCGCGGATTGGTGTCGATAACGATCAGCATGGCATCGCGCCGCATGCGGTCGAGCACCGGGCGGCAGAAGGTGCCGACGCCCGGGCCGTATTCGACGAAGAGCTTGCAGTTGTCCCAATCGACGCGCGACAGCATGCGATTGATGGTGAAGCGCGAGGACGGAACGATCGAACCGACCATCACCGGATTGCGCAGGAAGCCGTCAAAGAAAACGCCCCAGGGGCCGAGAGTTTGCTTGATCTTCCGCTTGATCTTCTGCGGAAAGGCCTCTCGGGCAAGCTCGGAACTGGTCATGCTGGCGTAAGCTCTCGCACTGTTATCGTGTCATGGAAGTGCCATGCGGTGGCAGATTACTTCTGCCATTGCAAGGCGGTGGGGACCGCTCGTCCAGATAAACTATCGGTCCGTCACAGAATTTCGTGGACCTTTTCCATCGGGCGGCAGAGCCGGACGCCCTTGCCGGTCTCCACCAGCGGGCGTTCGATCAGAATGGGCTCGGCCGCCATGGCCGCCAGCACGGTGGCATCATCGGCAGAGGGCAGGCCGCGCTCTTCGGCGTCGGTGCCGCGCATGCGCAGGCCCTGCTGCGGCGTGATCCCGGCATTCTTGTAAAGCTGGGCCAGCTTTTCCGCGCTGGGCGGGGTCTTGAGATATTCGATCACTTCGACATCAAGGCCCGGCGTTTCTTCCAGAACCGCCAGCGTCTTGCGCGAAGTTCCGCATTTGGGGTTGTGCCAGATCGTGGCTTTCATCGCTGTTTCCTTATTGTCCTGTGGATGCCGGTTGCGGATCGGGAGCGGCGGGCGGCGGTGCCATGGCGGGCACCGCCCGGGCCGCATCCTCGCGGGTAATTCCGGGGGCGGGCGCCGCGCTGATCGTTTCTTCGCGGCGGGCGACGGCACCGGCGCGCTGGATCGCGCGGACGAGGCGCGGGTAGACGCCGCAGCGGCAGAGGTTGGGGATCGCCTCCTTGATCTCCGCCTCGCTGGGATTGCGGTTGCGCGCGAGCAGCGCCGCGCCGCTGATGACGATGCCCGGCGTACAATAGCCACATTGGATCGCTTGTTCGGCCACCATCGCCTGCTGCACGGGATGCGAGCGGTCGTGCGAAAGCCCCTCTATCGTGACAACGAAGCGGCCTTCGCATTCGCCCAGCGTGATCAGGCAGGATCGCAGTGCGGTGCCATCGACCATGACCATGCAGGCGCCGCAATCGCCTACGCCGCAGCCGTATTTGGTGCCGGTGAGGTTCGCGGCATCGCGCAAAGCCCAGAGCAGGGGCGTCTGCGGGGCCATGTCGAATTCGACCGGACGTTGGTTGACGGTCAGGCGCGGCATGGCCCTTCCCTTAAGCCTTCACGCACCGTCCCGCCAGTCCATCATAACCCCACTTGCACACCTGCCCACAGCGTGCGCGGCACACCGAGGTCGATCGATCCGGCCTGGTTGCGGGTGACGATCGTCTCGTCCGTCAGGTTCTCGCCGCGCAGGATCAGGGAGAACGCCCCGGTCAGCGGAATGCGGGCATAGGCATCGATCGTGGTGACGGCGGGAAGCTGCGTGGTTTGCAGATCGTCCTCGTACTGGGGCCCGCTATGGCGCAGTGTAGCCGCCAGCCGCCATTCGGGGCGCGGCGCCCATGCCAGCGTGGCGCTGGCGGCCAGCTTGGGCACTTGTGCGGGCCGCATGCCATTGAGGGCCGCCTGCGTTCCTCCGGCCTTCACTTTCGAACGGGTCCACGATAGCGACCCGTTCAGGCTGACCTGCCCGAAGGCGAGGCCGGCCGCGGCCTCGATCCCGCGCGCATGGATGGCATCGACATTCTGGCGCTGGCGCAAGTTGGTGGCGATGGTGACGTTGGCGATGGCATCCTTCAGGCGGTTGTCGAAAGCAGTCAGCGACAGGCTCAGCATTTCCACCGGGTGCACTTCGATACCGGCCTCGTATCCGCGCAGCCGTTCGGGCCTTAGCGCGGCATTGGCGTCGGTCCTGACCGGAAAGACCACGAAGGGGCGGTAGAGTTCGTTCAGCGTGGGCAGGCGCATGCCCGTATAGGCCGCCGCGCGCAGGGAAAGCGCCTCGTTCACGTTCCACACAGCGCCGCCGCGTGCATTGACGGTCCAGTCCGAACGGTCTGCGAAGGCCGTGTCCTCGCTGACCATGCCTGTGGCATTGCGTTCGCGGTAGAAACCGTTGCGGATCGTCCAGCGGTCGGCCCGGACGCCCGCGGTGAGGATCACCGCACCCAGCGTCCAGTCATCCTGAACATAGAGGCCAAGGTCCGACTGATCGCCCCCGGCGCGGCGGAACGCCGTGGCCAGCCCGGTGAAACCCGAATAGGGCACTTCGGCAAGGTGCCCTTGCGACAGGCGCAAGTCCGCACCCAGCCGCAGGACATGGGCATCGCCCACCGGCGGGCGCACTTCGGCTTTGCCGCCAATCGCCAGAGTCGGGGTCTTGGCCTGATCGAGCACTTTCCTGTGGCTCGACGAGCTGATCACCACGTTCGAAAAGTTCTGGGCCTGCCAATAGCCCAGCACGTCGAACTGCCAGTTTCCCCGGCCCACGAAACGAAGGCTGGCCTGCTGGCCTGACGACGTGGAATCGGCCCCCTTGAAGCGCAGGGTGCGGCTGTCGTCGTAGACGAGGCCCGAAGCCTGAATCTCCACCGTATCCGTAAGCGGGGCAACGGCGCGCAGGGCGCCGGACACGGTTTCATAGGCGGCACGGGCAGAAGCCGCGCCGCGCTGGTCCTTCGGCGTGGTCCAGAAGCCCTTGCCCCTGTCCCACTGCACGCTGGCGGTGACGAAGCCTTGCCCGAGGCGGGGGGCGGCGGTGGCGGAGAGCTGTGTCTCGCCGCGCTGGTCGATCAACGCGGTGCCTTGCAGCAGGCCGGTTTCGTCCGGACCGGCGCTGGCCAGCTCGATCGTGCCGGACACGGCGCCCATTCCGAACGCACCCATGCCGCCGCCGCGCGTCACCCGGACAGAGGCGAGCCGGGCAGGGCTCAGGGCGGAGAGGGGGATATACCCGAAGAAGGGATTGGCGACGGGAACACCGTCCAGCAGCACCAGAGCGCGGCTGGAGGCATTGCCGCCCAGCGCGCGCAGCGTCACGCCTTGCGCGGAAGGGTTGGCAGAGCGGCTGTCCGACCGCCGGAACTGCGCGAACCCGGCGACCGAGGACAGCACGTCTTCGATCCGTCCCGATGCGCTGGCGGCCACGGCATCGCGATCGAGCACGGTGACGTCGTAGGCCGGGACGGATGGGCCGTCTTCCAATCCGTGTCCTGTCACCACAATGGTGGAAGCGTCTGCCTCGCCGGCATGGGCGGGCGCGGTCAGGGAGAGGGGGGCGAAAGCCGCCGCCGCCGCAGGCAGGATGACGCGATTTTGCAGGAAAGGCATGATTTGGGATTAGGTCCTTGGGATTTCAGGCGGTCGGATCGACGTGGACTTTGGAGTCCTCGTTGGGGCCGCGCGCATGGCCTGGCGTTACTCGGCCGGGCCGATGGTGAGGCGGACCGGCTCCAGCCCTTCCACGGTGCCTTCCAGAATGTCGCCTGCCGCAACCGGGCCCACGCCCGCGGGCGTGCCGGTGTAGATGAGATCGCCCGGTGCGAGGTGATACATCCGGGACAGATCGGCGATCAGTTCGGGCAGGGACCAGATCATTTCGGCCAGCGATGCGTTCTGCTTCACCGCGCCGTTCTGCGACAAGGCGATGCGCTGCGTGGCGATGGGGCCGAACGCCGCCGCCCGCGTGATCGGGGCAATCACGGCTGCGTTTTCGAAGTCCTTTGCCGTGTCCCAGGGGTAGCCTTTGTTCTTGGCCGCGTTCTGCAGATCGCGCCGGGTCATGTCGAGGCCGCAGGCATAGCCCAGCACCACGTCCATCGCGGCTTCCGGGGCAATGCGGAAAGCGGGAGCGCCGATGGCGGCGGCGAATTCCATTTCATAGTGGCAGTTGGCCGTGCCCGGCGGATAAGGAATGGCTGTGCCGCTATGGCAGAGCGCGGCAGGCGCCTTGGTGAACCAGATCGGCGCTTCGCGGTCGACCGTGTTGCCCAGTTCGCGGGCGTGCGCTTCGTAATTGCGCCCGACGCAAAAGATGCGGCGGACCGGAAAACGGGTGTCTTCGCCGGTGATGGGGACGGACGGGGCTTCGGGCAGCGCGAACAGCAGGCTCACGGGGGCATCTCTCCTTGTTTGGGCAGTCTGCATAGGCCGCCCCGCCGCTGCGGGGAAGCGCTCTGTCCCGAAGGTGGAGAGCAGATCGCCGGGCCCGTCCCCTTGCCCCTGTCCGCCAAGTGTCTACATTTACCGGTGTGACGGAGGAACAATACCTTTCCGGGAGGATCCTGCTGGCCATGCCCGGCATGTTCGACGAGCGTTTCGAACGTTCGGTCAATGTGATGTGCGTGCATGACGAACACGGGGCGCTGGGCATCGGCATCGGCCATGAACGCGAAGGCGTCAGCTTTCACGAAGTGCTGGAGGAACTGGGTATCGATCCGGGCGTCGCGCCCGATTGCCCGGTGCTGCATGGCGGCCCGGTGGAGCCGGGGCGCGGCTTCATTCTCCATTCCACCGACTGGGGCGGGGCGGATACTGTTGCGGTGGAGCCGGTCTGTGCGCTGTCCGCCTCGATGGATATCCTGCGCGCGATCGCTGAAGGGCGCGGGCCGAGCCGTTGGCTGATGGCGCTGGGTTATGCGGGCTGGGGTCCGGGCCAGCTGGAAGGCGAGATGCGCCATCACGGCTGGTACGCGGCGGAAGGCCGGAGGGAAATCCTGTTCGATACGCCGGTCGACGCCCGCTGGAGCGCAACCTGGCGCGCCGAAGGGATCGATCCGGCACTGCTTTCCACCGAAACCGGCCGGGCCTGACCCGCCGCGCAATCTCTCGCGAGAAGGGCCATGCGGTTCAGTACGTGCGTTCGAGGATCTCGTTGTCGTTCGAGGCTCCGCCTTCGAAAGAGCCGAGGCCATAGTCGCCCTTGATGGTGGTGCGCTGCATCCGGCGCTTGTAGCGCGGATCGTGGCCGCTCACGGCGTGGAGCACGCGCCAGTTGTCCCAGATCAGCATGTCCGAGGGCTTCCAAGCGTGCCAGTAGCTCAGATCCTCGGCGAGCGAGAAGACTTCGCGGCTGACGGCATCGAGCAGCGCGTCGCCTTCGGGTGTCTCGTTGCCTTCGATGCCTTCGGCCATCCAGGGTGAGACATGCAGTACTTTCTCGCCCGTCTGGCGGGTCCAGACCGCCGGATGGATGGCGCGCGGCACGTTCTTGCTGGCTTCCATCACCGCTTCGGTGCCGGTTCGCTCGGAATGGATGGTATAGTCGGCAGGGCGGCCGAAGCGGAAATTCTCCATGACCACGTTCATGCGGTAGAGCACCCTGGCATGTTCGATCTTCCCGCGCAGGTCCGGGGACATCCGCTGGTACAGCTCGATCCCGTCGACGAAGCCGGTCAGGCCGCCTTCGGGGGGAATGTCGATGGCGCGCAGCACGCCCGCGCGGTTGAGTTCGTTGTTGTAGGCATGGTCGAAATGCCAGGGCAGCCAGGAAATCACCGTGCGCCCGTCTACCGTCATGGCGCCGTCTGCCAGGGCGGGAGTTTCCATGTCGATGACGCCGGGCATGGCATCCTGATCGACCCGCGGCACGGCCTTGCTCGGGTGGTCCTTCATCGGGCCGAAGATGTCGGACAGCGCGACGTGCATTGCGCCGGACGGTTCCACGTTTTCGAACACGATCATCCCATGCTTGTCGAACAGGGCGTTGACTTCGCCGCGCACGGCGGGGTCTTTCGTCTGTTCCAGTGTGATGCCGCGGATGCGGACGCCGAAATCGCGCCCTTCGATCAGCGGCCGGACATCGAGCTGGCCCATTCTTCCTCTCCTTTGTTCCCCGGCGCCTGTTTTTCAGGTCGTCGCCAGCCGCGCCCCTTCGGGGTTGGCTTCCGGCGTGCCATGGTCCGCGTGCCACGCGTCCGCCGCATCATAGCAGGCCTCGACGATAGCCGAATAGGTGCGGCGGAACTCCGCGCGCTGTTCGGGATGATCGAAGATGAAAGGCCGATTGTTCCGGACGGCATCGAGCACCATCGGCGCCACCGCCTCGGGCGAATAGAACGCCATCGCCTTGGCCTTCGCCGACGCGTCGCTGACATGCAGCTCCGCTTCGCCGGGGCCACCGAACCTTGCCGGGCGGTAGCGGGCGTTGTTGTCCTTCATGCCGGTGGCGACGCCGCCCGGGCAATAGCTGGTGGTGAAGACATTATGCTCGCGCAGTTCGAGCGCAAGGTTCATCATCAGCCCGATGATCCCGGCCTTGGCGGCGGAATAGGGTGCGTGGACCGGAATCCATCCCGGCAGCAGCCCGGCCATGGAGGCCGTGGCGCAGACGTGGCCTTCTCCGGCGGCTATCATGTCCGGCAGGAAGGCGCGGGTGGTGTTCATCACCCCGTGCAGGTTGACCTGCAGGATCCAGTCGACGTCATCGTCGCTCATCTCCGTTAACGGTTCGAACGATGTCGCCCCTGCGTTGGCGAAGAGCAGGTGCACCGGCCCGAAGGCTTCGTGTGCCGCATCGCGCATTGCAGCGATGGAACTGCGCTCGCAGACGTCGCAGGCCAGTGCCACGGCCTCGCCGCCGGCTTCGCGAATGGCGGCTGCGACCCTTTCCGCATTCTCCGGCATGATGTCGGCAACGGCCACTCTGGCGCCATGGCGCGCCAGTTCCTTTGCCAGTCCCATCCCGATCCCGTTCCCGCCGCCCGTGACGACGGCCGTGCGGCCTGCGATTTCGGTCATTTTTTCTCCTCTGTTTCCCCTCCTCTTCAGAGGAGGGGCGCGAGACTTGGGCTTGCATGGCAAGGCCTAGTCGCAGCGGGGTGGTGGTTGGCCATCAGGCACAGCGTGTGCGGCGCGCCACCACCCCCTTGACCCCCTCCTCTGAAGAGGAGGGGGAAGACATCAGCTTATGCCATCACCGGCTCTTCCGCCTTCAGCATCGGCATGACCTTGTCGGCAAAGAGTTTCATCTGCTCGTACACATCCTCGTAAGGCATGCCGCCGAAGCTGAAATTGGCGATGATCTCGTAGTCGCCGACCATCCGCTTGCGTTCGAGGTGCTTTTCGTAAAGCTCCTCGGGCGTGCCGATCAGGTTGCCGCCGATATAGTCCTTGTAGGCATTGTGCGCCCCGCCGCGCGCCTCGGCGGCCTCGCCCATGTAGGCGTAAGTGGCGTAGCTGGGCAGCGACTTGAAGTGCGGGCTCATGAACTCGTAGTGCGTTGCCACCTGCTGGAACTGCGCGGAAAAGTACTTGTCGGTATATTCGGTGACTTTGGCCTTGTCCTCGAAGCAGACCATGAAGTCCGAGATGATGAAGGGCGGGGCGGCCTTGCCGTGTTTCGCCTTGAACGTGTCGCGGTAGTTGTTGATCTCGGGCAGGGCCTTCGACCAGTCGCCCTGGCTGAAGCGCAGGGCTTTCAGGCCATAGTCCGCTGCGACTTCGGCGGAAGAGGGCGACATCGAGACCATCACTGCGCGCTCCCGGGTCCAGCCTTCGGGGCGCGGACGGATTTCGGTTTCGGGGATCTGGAACCACTTGGTGTCCGCCCTGACGATCCCGGTTTCGAGGCCGTCCATGATGATCAGCGCGGCCTCGTCGAAGATCTCGCGGCTGTCTGCGAGATCGCGGCCGAAGGACTTGAACTCGCGCCGGGCGGCGCCGCGGCCCATGCCGAGCACCGCGCGGCCTTCGCTCAGGCTGTCGAGCATCGCCATCTTCTCGACCACGCGCAGCGGATCGTTCCACGGCAGGATGATCGCGGCGG
Organism: Novosphingobium beihaiense; assembly: GCF_022832375.1. Taxonomy (GTDB): domain Bacteria; phylum Pseudomonadota; class Alphaproteobacteria; order Sphingomonadales; family Sphingomonadaceae; genus Novosphingobium; species Novosphingobium beihaiensis. The sequence continues at coordinate 27,416 of NZ_JALHLG010000023.1, read as the reverse complement.
GCATCAGCTTGATGGTCTTGGTCTTGGCCGCGACGTAGCTGAGCGCCTGCAGCGGATCGGGGCAGGCGGCATAGTCGGTGAAGTGGTGCTCCACGCACGCGGCGAAGTCGAAGCCCATGGCCTCTGCCTCCACCATCAGTTGCGTCTCGCGGCGGAAGAATTCCATATCGCTTTCGCCGCGAAGGTTCTGATAGCCCAGATGTACGCCTACCTGCATTGCTCTCTCCTCATCTATTTGTCTGTTCGCGGCGCTCAGGCCGTGGCTTTTGCCTTTTCCGCCGGGACCATTGGCGCCGGGGCCGTGACGGGTTCTTCCCCGTTCAATGTGCAGCGGTGGAATTCGCGCTTGCTGCCCGCTTCGAAGGGCATGGCGCGGTGCATCGTGCCGGTGTTGTCCCACAGCGCCAGATCGCCGGGTTGCCATTGGTGCCGGTAGACGTAGCGGTCCTGCGTCGCGTGGATCATCAGCCGCTGCAGCAGGTCGTGGCTTTCGGCCGGGTGCATCCCTTCGACGTAAGCGCCCGAGGTGCTGAGCACGAGCGACTTGCGGCAGGACTTGTGCTGCCAGACCAGCGGGTGCGAACGCTGGGGGTAGCTGCACCACAGGGCGAATTCCTCGGGCGTGCAGTCCCGTTTGGCGGGAAACAGCGCGGCCTGCATAGTGTGGACCACGCGCAGGGTTTCGAGCCAGGCCTGCTCGTCTGCAGGCAAGTCCTCGTAAGCGGCATAAGTGCTGGCGAACATGGTGTCGCCGCCCTGTTCGGAAAGCCGGTAGGGTGTGAACAGCGTCGCGAAAGGCGGCACTTCCTCATAGGTGCCGTCCATGTGCCAGAGGTGATTGCCGAACAGGAACCGGGCGTAGTCCGGGTTCACCTCGGGATCGAGGCTGACCTTGAGAATACCCTCGTCGCCCTCGTTGAGCGTCTTGCCGTCGGCGCTGCGCTTGGAGCCGCCGATACGCAGATCGCCCAGCGTGCGGGCCACCGTACGCAGTTCCTGATCATTGAGGTGCAGGCCGCGTACCACCAGCGCGCCGCGTTCGACCAGCAGGCGCCGGATCTCCTGCGCGCATTCGCCGCCGAGCAGCGCGGCCTTGTCCAGCTTGAGCTCGGACCCGATCCTAGGGGTGAGGTCCACTGACGGTATCGCCATTTCTTTTCCGCTCCCGGTTCAGATGGATCGGCCGCGTTCTGCCGTGCGGTCCGATAGTGCTTAATTGTCACCTTGATCGTTTCAATAGCACTGATTTGATTGTCAGTCATCTGTGAAATTCTCACCTGCGATACATTTTATGTCCTGACTGGTTTTAAAATGATTTGCGGCCTGCTTTCCAGCACGTTAGAGTGTTAAAAGTGGGGTTCGCGAGTAGCGAGGAAGTCATGGCCGTGGCCGCGGAGGGCGCCGAACGTAATGGAGCAATCTGAACGCAGGCGGCCCGGCAGGCCGTCGCTCAGCAACGAGGAGCTGCTGGACAAGGCGCTCGACCTGTTTCTGGAAAAAGGGTTTGCGGGCACCAGCATCGACGCGATCTGCGCGAGTGCGGGCATGGCCAAGCGCACCGTCTATGCCCGCTACGGGGACAAGGAGAACCTGTTCAAGGCCGCGCTCAGCCGGGCGATCGACGAATGGATCGTGCCAGTGGAAAGTCTGCGCGAGCAGGAGAGCGAGGATCTGGAAGCCAGCCTGATGCGGATCGGCGAGATTCTGGTGCAGAATGTCCTCAATCCCGCAGGCCTCAGGCTGTTGCGCCTGACCAATGCCGAAGCGGTGGCGATGCCCGAAATCGCGCAGGAAAACGTGCGGCGCGGCACCGAACCGACGCTGCGCTATCTTGCCGATCTGTTCCGGCGGCGCCTAGGCGGCGGTGGCGGCAATTTTGCGCGGGCGGAAGATGCCGCGCAGGCGTTCCTCAGCATCGTTGTCAGCGGCCCGGCCAACAATGCGGCGTGGGGCATGCGGATGGACATGGTTTCGATCGGGCAGCACACGCGGTATTGCGTGCGCCTGTTCCTGCACGGCCTGCTCGAAGATGCGGCGGCGCCCGCGAAGGACGAGGCCGGGCAGCTCAGGCTGCTGCTGCGTGAGGCGGAGGAACGGCTTGGAGAAGCCCGCATGCGGATGGACGAGGCTGTCCGGCTGGTGCGGGACTGAGCTTACCGCCCGGTGGCATCCTTGCTGGCCAGCCGGTTCAGGTCTTCGGGCCGGTCCACGTCGAAATGGATGGCCGCATCCGGGCAATCGTCAAACACCACATCATCGCGCGCGCGCAGCAGGCGTCCCGCGCCTTCGTCTCCGGTGAGGGTGGCGATGGCGGGAAAGGCTTTGGCGGATAGCAGGGCGGGATGGCCCGGGCGGCCATCGTGCCGGGGCAGGGCGGCATAGGCACTGCCGAGACGCGCGGCGAGCCGGGCGGCCTCACCATGTGGCACCATCGGCATGTCGCCCAGAAAGATGAAGGCACCGTCCATGCCGCTGGCGGCCGCTATGCCGGTCTTGAGCGATTGCGAAAGGGCAGTGCTGTCAAGCCGTACCACATCGACCGGCGGCGCCTCGGGCCAGGTGCCGGTGTTCAGTCCCGGCCGGGCAACCACGATCACGCGTGAGACCGGCGCGGCGCGGGCGGCGCGGATCGCGTGGAACAGCAGGGGCTCGCCGCCAAGTGGCGCGCTGAGCTTGTCGGCGCCGAAGCGCGTGGCGTGGCCCGCTGCCAGCACTACCGCGGCAAGGTTCATGCCCGTTCGCTCGCGGGATTGAGCGCCTGCATGATCTCGGCCATGATCCCTGTCGCCACTTCCCAAGGCGATTTGCCCAAGCCGGCGATGCCGGGCGAGAGGTGCAGGCGCGCCAGTTCCCCGGGCGTGGCGCCCAGCGCTTCCAGCACCGCCAGCCGCCCCGGCGCGCGGGACTTGGCGCCGATCATGCCGGTATAGCCCGCCCCTCCGCGCAATGCGGCAAGGCAGCCGCCTAGATCATGCTCGTCCTCATGCGTGGCGCCCAGATAGGCAGTCCAGCGGTCGATCCCAAGTGTCTCCAGTGCCTCCGCAGGGGCGCAGCGCAAGTATTGCGAGACAGGGAAAGGCGGCGGCGCCTCCGGCCCCTGCGGGCGCACCAGAATGGTTTCGAAACGGGCCATTGCGCCGAGCTGCGCTGCGGCTAGCGCCCCCGGGTCGCCACCCGAGACGATCAGGCGGCGCGGCGGATCGTAGCGGCGAACGATGCGCAGGGGCTCCTCGGTGAAGGTGAGCAGCGGCCCGGCATCTTCGCGGACCATGGCGCTATGGCCATCACTGTCCCACAGGCAAGGACGGCGTTCGCGGGCATGGCGCAGCAGCTCGGTGGCGCCGGTGCTGCCGGGTGCGATCCGTTCGAGCATGACGAACAGAGCGCCGCCGCAACGCAGGCGGATATCGATCCATGGGCTGCCGGTGCCATAATGCAGGCGGCGCGGCTTGCCATCGGCCAGAACCTGCGCGGCGTGGCCCGCGACGTCGCCTTCGATGCAATCGCCCGAGAAGTATCCGCTGGCGCCGATGCTGTCATGGCTGCCGGGCGTGAACAGCATCTGCGCGCCGGGGCCGCGCGGGGCGCTGCCTTCCACCTTGAAAAGCGTGGCCAGCACAGCCGGGCGCCCATCGGCCATCGCCCCGGCAAGCGACGGGCGGATGTCGTCCATCCAGCCGAACGTCGGCCAGTCGGCGTTTTCCAGCGTTCCGGTCACGCGGATTGGCCCGGGTTCTGCGGCGATATCCCGAGGGGCATCTTCGTTCTCATGAATGATACATTGTGTATCGAAGCTATTGCGCGGCTGCGCGCTTTTCAACCTTGTCGCCGATCAGCGGGGCAATCACGAGGCGGTGCAGGATCGTGGCGACATCTTCCGCGTCAAGGCGGTTTTCCTGCCCCAGCCACCAGCCTAGGATGTCGAACGTGGAACCGGTGCCATGCACGACGCCGAGATCCGACGGCAGCCACTCCGGCCCGTCGCGCACGTCTTCCACCAGACTGCGGGCCTGACGGATGAATTCCTCGCGCACGATTGCAGCGGCGCCGCCGGTCAGCAGGGCAGACCACAGCCGCGAATGCCCGGCGACATAGCGGCATAACGCCATCGTCGATTCATAGCTGTTGGCCTCGTAGAGCACCGGCACTGTCATCGCGAGCAGATTGGCGATCTCGTCCGTGGCGACGTCGTTCAACAGCGCTTCCTTGTCCGGATAGTGCCGGAAGAATGTGGCATAGCCGGTGCCCGCCCGCGCGGTGATTTCGCGAATGGTCAGATGGTCGAACGAACGCTCTTCCAGCAGGGCCAGCAGAGCGGCATTCAGCGCCTTGCGCGACCGGATCTGGCGCGCGTCCGTTGGCATGGCGCGCTTAGCAGTTGTCAGGGGGAGATCCATGGACGTTCCGTAACACCCTGTCGCAGGAGTGTCGATTCTGGCCCGGGCTGGGACGTGCCGGTTATCCTGCGCCGATGTCAGGCTTCGCCGATCCGGTCGGCGAAGAGCAGGCGGCCGCCGGACAAGTGCCAGAGCGCTTCGTTGAAGTTCTCGTTGCTCATCGCGAAGCAGCCTTCGCTGCGGCCCAGCTTGCCCCACTTATCGATCATCGTCTGATCGACGTACCACGCAGGGTGCATCACGATGGCCCGTTCAAGCGCCAGCGAATTGTCCGCGTCGAGCCCCTTGAGCCGGATCGAGGTGCCGTATTTGCCCTTGTACCACTCGCAAGTGAGGAAAGCCCCGCGCGAGGTGGCTTCCGATCCCGGAACGTTGGAAAAGCGCTGCAGCCAGCCGCTATGCGCCGGGTCCGAGCCCCTGCCATGCGCGAGCAGGAACGAACGGACGGTTCCCGCCTCCAGATTGGCGAAGTGCAGGCGAGGCTTCCACGAAGGCTGGGCGAAATCGGCCACGCCCACCAGATCGCCGCGCCAGACTTTGGCGCCGACGCGCTGAATCTGACTGGCGGCGACTTCCAGAATACGGCGTTCGTAAGGTGTCGCGGGTGAGACGCTTGCTGCCGTTGCAGCAGCTTCTTCCGCAAGCAGGCGGCCCGGCACGGCGAGGCCGATGCCTGCCGCCAATCCACCTTTGATGACTGTCCTTCGTTGCAGCGGCTGTTTCATGATTTGGAAGATATCACAAGGACATCCACCGGGCCAGCCAATGCGTGAAAGCGCTGGCCGCGGCCCGGTGTCATACTGCCGCAGTTCAGGCGACGATTTTCAGCGGCGTCTTCTGATGCTGGCGCATCCAGCCTTCGAGCACCGGGGCAATCCGCGTGCGCCACTTGCTGCCGTTGAAGATGCCATAGTGGCCCACCCCTTCGGCGAGGTAGTACTTCTTGCTCTCTTCGGGCAGGGCATGGGCAAGGTGCAGCGCGGCCCTGGTCTGGCCGATGCCGGAGATATCGTCCTTCTCTCCCTCGACCGCGAGCAGCGCCGTATCGCGGATGCCGCCGAGGTCGATCACTTCGCCGCGGTGGACGAACTCGCCCTTGGGCAGCGAATGGCGCTGGAAGACGTGTTCCACCGTCTGCAGGTAGAATTCGGCCGTAAGGTCGCTGACCGAACGGTATTCGTCGTAGAACGCCTTGGTCGCCGCTGCGCTTTCCCCGTCGCCTGCGACGAGGTGCTTGTACATGCCATAGTGGCTCATCATGTGGTTGCCCAGATTCATCGCCATGAACCCGGTGAGCTGCAGGAAGCCCGGATAGACCTTGCGGCCCGAGCCGGGATACGTCAGCGGCACGGTCGCGATCACGTTGTGCTCGAACCAGGAAAGCGGCTGGTTCATGGCGACGTCGTTGACGCTGGTGGGCGCTTCGCGGGTATCGACCGGGCCGCCCATCATTGTCAGCGTGGCCGGGCGGCATGGGTCTTCGTGCTTGCCCATCACGGCGGCGGCGGCAAAGGCCGGAACCGACGGCTGGCAAACCGCCAGCATGTGCGTGCCGGGGCCGATGTGCCGGAGGAATTCGATCAGGTAGTCGATGTAATCGTCCAGATCGAACTGTCCGGCGTTCATCGGCACCATCTTCGCGTCGGCCCAGTCGGTGATGTAGACCACGCTCGATTCGAGCATGCGCGCTACAGTGCCGCGCAGCAGGGTGGCGAAGTGGCCGCTCATCGGGGCGACGATCAGCAGCTTGGGAGCATTGGCGGGCAGCCCGTCGTGCTCGAAACGCAGCAGGTTGCCGAACGGGCGGTGCATGATGATCGATTCGACGACATCGTGCGTCTTGCCGTTCACCGTGACCTGTTCGATATCGAATTCGGGCTTACCGCGCGGCATGGTGGCGTGGGCGAAGACATCGAGAGCCGAGGCAAGCTGGGGTCCCATTCCGAAGTAACCCATTGGCAGGGAGGGATTCGTCAGCATTTCAGCGCCGACGGAAGCCCAAGCAGCCGCACCGTTCAGCATGGTGCGCTGCAGTTCATAGGCATTATAGAGCAAGGTGTTTCTCCTGGCCGGACTTCGCCAGCCGTGCGATCTTGTTGCCGCCTATTTGGCCTTTTGAGCCCCCGTTCGCAATGCGGCAATTGCGAATTGTCATGGCTGCTTTGCCGGACGAACCGGCGGAAATCCTGCAAGTCCTTCCGGCGAAGGGGCTTTCCTTGAAAGGAACGGGCCTTTCCCTGAGGGGACGGACGCTGTAAGGGCGCGCGGCATGGACGCCAAATCCGGCACGGCCGCAACGCCTGCAAGCGAAACCCCCGCCTCCGAGTCTCCTGCGCCGCGCCGCCGGAGTCTGGGGCCCCTGCGCATGGTCTGGGGGCAGTTGTTCAATTATCCCAGCCGTTCGGCGGCTGCGCTCTGCGCCCTGATCGTCACGGCGACTTCGACGCTGGCGATTCCCTGGGGATTCCGCCAGATCGTGGACCGGGGCTTTGCCCAGGGGGCAGACCCGTCCGCGATCGGCAAATGGTTCCTGATCCTGCTGGTAATCGTCTGCGTGCTGGCGGCCGGTACCGCGACTCGCTTTTACATGGTCTCCTGGCTGGGTGAACGGATCGTCGCGGACATTCGCCTGCGGGTGCAGAACCACCTGCTGACGCTTTCGCCGAGCTTCTTCGAGACCAACAGCCCCAAGGAAATCTCCTCGCGCATGACCGCGGATACCGCGATCATCGAGCAGATCGTGGGTACCAGCGTCTCGATCGCGCTGCGCAACGCGATCATGGCGGTGGGCGGGACCATCTATCTGATCGTGCTGGCGCCGCTGCTGACGGCGGGCCTGCTGGGCACCATCGTGATCGTGCTGCCGCCGATCATCCTGTTCAGCCGCCGTTTGCGCTCGGTTTCGCGCAGCAGCCAGGACCGGGTGGCGGATATCGGCGCGATGACATCGGAAGTGCTCGGCGCGCTGCGCGTGGTGCAGGCCTTTAATCAGGAATCGCGCGAGTTCGGCCGGTTCACCGGCGCTGTCGAGCGCACGTTCGATACCGCGAAGAACCGCATCACGATCCGCGCGATCATGACCGCGGTGATCATGTTCCTGATCTTCGGTTCGATCACGCTGCTGATGTGGCGCGGCGCGGTGGGCGTGGCCGAAGGCACGATTACCGGCGGCACGATCGCCGCGTTCGTCATTACCGGCGGCCTGGTGGCGGGCGCGTTCAGTTCGCTGTCCGAGGTTTATGGCGATCTCGTGCGCGGTGCGGGCGCGGCCAGCCGCCTTGCCGAACTGCTTGACGAGCGCCCGCTGATCTCTGCCCCGGTCCGCGCGCAAGTGCTGCCCGAGCCCGCGCGCGGCAAGCTTGCGTTCGAACGCGTGACCTTCCGCTATCCCTCACGCCCCGACGTTGCCGCGTTGCACGAGTTCAGCCTGACCGTGGAGCCGGGCGAGACGGTGGCGATCGTCGGCCCGTCCGGCGCGGGCAAGTCGACCCTGTTCCAGCTTGCCGAGCGGTTCTACGATCCCCAGAGCGGCGTCATCAAGGTCGATGGCGTGCCGCTGACCTCCGCCGATCCGGCGGCGATCCGCCAGCGTATGGCGCTGGTGCCGCAGGAGGGCGTGCTGTTCGCCGCCAGCGCCCGCGACAATTTGCGCTACGGCAACTGGACGGCGGACGATGCGGCGATCTGGGAAGCGGCGCGGGCGGCCAATGCCGAACAGTTCCTCCAGGACCTGCCGCAAGGGCTGGACACCTTCCTGGGCGAGGATGGCTTGCGCCTTTCGGGCGGCCAGCGCCAGCGTATTGTCATTGCCCGCGCGCTGCTGCGCGATGCGCCGATCCTGCTGCTGGACGAGGCGACCAGTGCGCTCGACGCGGAAAGCGAACGGCTGGTCCAGCAGGCGCTGGAAACATTGATGGCAAACCGTACAACCTTGGTCATCGCCCATCGCCTTGCCACGGTGCGCAAGGCGGACCGGATCATCGTGATGGAAGATGGGCGCATTGCCGAGCAGGGCACGCATGATACGCTTTCGGCGGCAGGCGGCCTCTATGCGCGCCTGGCCTCGCTGCAATTCGATGAACGGCTGACATCGCTCGGCTAACGGCAATTTCAGGCTGGCGTTACCCGGTCTGGAAATTATGTTGCGCGTCAATGGCTGGCCATCCGGGGCCGGTCCTGTCCATTTTCCCGTGAAGGGGTTTTAGATGCTCAACATCCTGGGACGTGCCCTCGCCGCATCGGCGAGCGTTTCCGCTATTGTTCTTTCGCTTTCCGCCGCACCCGCGCTGGCCGCTGCGGACCCGCTTGCTCCGTCGACGGACTGGGGCGATTTCGGGGTCCAGACGCAGTGGATGGATACCGCCGTCAAGCCGGGCGACGATTTCGACGCCTACGTCAACGGCAAGTGGATCGAATCGGTGAAGCTGCCCGCGGACCGCACCCGCTGGGGCTCGTTCATCGAATTGAACGAACTGTCGCAGCAGCGCCTGCACAAGATCATGGACGGGCTGCTGGCCGCGAAGCCTGCGCCGGGCACCGATGCCGCGCGCGTTGCGGCCGCCTACCAGTCCTTCATGGATACTGATGCCATCGAGAAGGCAGGCCTCGCCCCCGCGCAGCCCTATCTGAACCGCATCTATGCGGCGAAGACGCCTGCCGATGTGATGCGCCTGTTCGCAGCGCCCGGCTATGCCTCGCCGGTGAGCGCCTGGGTGGATGCCGATTCCAAGCAGAGCGATATCTACGCGCTGCATGCCAATATTGGCGGCCTCGGCATGCCGGACCGCGATTACTATCTGAAGCAGGACAAGCGCTCGCTTGAGATCCGCGCCAAGTATCAGGCCTATCTGACGTTCCTGCTGGGCAAGGCGGGCTATGCCGATCCGGCTGCCGCGGCCAAGGCGGTGCTGTCGCTCGAAACCCGGATCGCGCAGGCCGATTGGGACCGTGCGGGCGCCCGCAACCGTGACCTGACCTACAACAAGCTTTCGACCGGCGATTTCGAAGCGCTGGGTGCGCCGGGCCTGCTCAAGACCTTCCTCGATACCATGGGCGCGGGCAAGGCCAGCTACGTCATCGTTGGCGAAATGCCGCCGACGCCGGAAGAGCTGAAGACGGCAAACATCGATGCCGCGAAGGCGGAAGTGCTGTTCGGCGGCGGCATGCCCGCCGTGGCCAAGCTGCTCGATACGGTGCCGGTGTCCACCTGGCAGGCCTATCTCGCCGCGCACTTCCTCAGCAGCCACGCTTCGGTGCTGCCGAAGGCCATCGATGAGGCCCGTTTCGATTTCTACGGAAAGACGCTGACCGGCCAGCCCGAGCAGCGGCCGCGCTGGAAGCGCGGCATCAACACTGTCGAAAGCGAGGCGGGAGAACTGCTCGGCAAGATCTATGCCGCGAAGTATTTCCCGGCTGAGAAGAAGGCGGCGATGGCGGATCTGGTCGCCAACTTGCGCAAGGCCATGGCAGAAAACCTGCATGATCTCAAATGGATGGGTCCGGAGACCCGCAAGCAGGCCGAAGCCAAGCTCGATGCCTTCACACCCAAGATCGGCGCGCCCGATACGTTCAAGAAGTACGAGGGGCTCACGTTCTCGGCCACCGATCCGCTCGGTAACATGATCGCTGCGGGCAAGTGGCAGACCGGTTTCGACGTGAACCGCATCGGCAAGCCAGTGGACCGGAGCGAATGGGGCATGCTGCCCGAAACGGTGAACGCCTATTACAACCCCAGCTACAACGAGATCGTCTTCCCCGCCGCGATCCTGCAGCCGCCGTTCTTCAACCTCACGGCCGATCCGGCGGTGAACTATGGCGCCATCGGTGCGGTGATCGGCCACGAGATGAGCCACGGGTTCGACGATCAGGGCGCCAAGTCGGACGGCAGCGGCAATCTGCGCAACTGGTGGACGCCCGCCGACAAGGCCGCCTTCCAGAAGCTGCAGGACAAGCTGGCCAAGCAGTACGACCAGTTCTGCCCGTTCGACGATGGCAAGACCTGCGTGAACGGCAAGCTGACGATGGGTGAGAACATCGGTGACCTGGGCGGCCTCAGCATGGCCTACCGCGCCTACAAGCTGTCGCTGCATGGCAAGGAAGCGCCGGTGATCGATGGCTTTACCGGCGATCAGCGCTTCTTCCTGGCCTGGGCGCAGATCTGGCGCAGCAAGGTTCGCGAAGCGCAGGCCCGCAATTACCTCATCACCGATCCCCACTCGCCGCCGCATTATCGCATCGACGGGATCGTCCGGAATTTCGATGAATGGTACAAGGCCTTCGACATCAAGCCGGGTGACAAGCTCTACCTGCCGCCGGACCAGCGCGTCCGCATCTGGTGACCCTGTACTTCCCCCTCCTCCGCCGGGGAGGGGGAAGCCCATGCGATCCCGCCACAAAATTTTGCGCTGCAGCGTGGGCCGGGTTGACTTGCGCAGTGCGTCGGGCATGACCTGCCGCCAATGGACCTGACTTTCACCGCAATCCTCCTCGGCATCGTCGAGGGCCTCACCGAGTTTCTGCCCGTCTCGTCGACCGGGCATCTCATCCTCGCCACACAGCTGTTCGGCTATGACGCCGCGCAGTGGGCCACCTTCAATATCGTGATCCAGCTGGGGGCGATTCTGGCGGTGATCGTGCAGTTCTGGCGCACGTTCTGGGCCGTGGGCATGGGGCTGCTGAAACTCAATCCCACCTCGATCCGCTTCGTGCGCAATGTGCTGGTGGCGTTCCTGCCCTCGGCGGTGATCGGGCTTGCGCTCAAGGACTATATCGAAGGGCTGCTGGGCCAGCCCAACGTGGTGGCCTGGGCGCTGATCATCGGCGGCATTGCCATTATCGGGATCGAGAAAGTCGCCAAGCAAGGGCCGCTGACGGGGGTTTCCGAACTGCCGCTGATGAAGTGCGTCGGCGTTGGCGTGGCGCAGTGCCTGGCCATGGTCCCCGGCGTCAGCCGCTCGGGCGCGACGATCATGGGGGCGCTGGCGATGGGCGTGGAGCGCCGCACGGCCGCCGAATTCAGCTTCTTCCTGGCCGTGCCGACGATGATGGGCGCCACCGCGCTGGAACTGTGGGGCGCCCGGGAGGAACTGGCCGCCGGGACCGGACCGGTGGGCTGGTATGAGATTGCTATCGGCTTTTTCGTCTCGTTCGTGGTGGCGCTGGTGGTGATCAAGGCGTTCATGGCATTCGTCAGCCGCTCGGGCTTTGCGCCCTTTGCCTGGTATCGTATCGTTGCCGGCGCGCTGGCGCTGTTCCTGCTCGCAAGGGTCTGACGATATGGGTGAGCTGCATGGGTAAGGGGCTGGGACGCAAGGATTACGAGGCCCTGCTCGAACCGATGCAGGAAGAGCTGGCTGGCATGGCCCGCTGGGCCAAGACGACTGGCGCGCGCATTCTGGTCCTGTTCGAGGGGCGCGATACAGCGGGCAAGGGCGGCACGATCCACGCGATCTCCGAGCATCTCAATACCCGTCAGTGCCACGTCGTCGCGCTTCCGGCGCCGAGCGAGCGCGAGCAGGGGCAGTGGTATTTCCAGCGCTATGTCCCGCATCTGCCCGCCGCGGGGGAAATCGTGCTGTTCGACCGTTCGTGGTACAACCGTGCCGGGGTCGAGCAAGTCATGGGCTATGCCACCGAGCCGCAGGTGGAGGCGTTCCTGCGCCATACGCCCACGTTCGAGAAGATGCTGGCCGACGATGGCATCCTGCTGTTCAAGTACTGGCTGACCTGCGATCAGGAAGAGCAGGAGGAGCGCCTGAAGGAACGGCTGGACGATCCGCTCAAGCGCTGGAAGCTGTCCCCCGTCGATCTGGCCGCGCGCGCGAAGTACAAGGACTACACCAAGGCGCGCGAGCGGATGCTCGAAGCCACCCATACCCGGCATGCGCCCTGGACGCTGGTGGATTTCAACGACCAGAAGCATGGCCGCCTGACGGTGATTCGCGACTTGCTCGACCGGCTGCCCGATACCCGCTGCGATCCGCCCGAACTGGACATGCCGCCGCTCGAAGATAAGCCGAAGAAAGAGAAATTCGGCATTCTTGCGCCGATCAAGCCGTTTCCGCTGCCCTGACGGCGCGCCTTTGGCTTGACTTTCCCCCCTCTCTAACGCATGGGCCGCAGCCTTGAAGGGCGGCGCGCTGTTGCCGCCCGATGTTTTTCAACGGAACATGCCGCTGCCCAGCCGTTTCGCATCGGGGTCGGCTGAAACGAGAGATTACAGGAACCCGCCATGGCGAAGCCCGCAACTGTTAAGATCCGTCTGGTCTCGACCGCTGACACCGGATTTTTCTACGTCACCAAGAAGAACCCGCGCAACACGACCGAGAAGATGAGCTTCCGCAAGTACGATCCCGTCGCGCGCAAGCACGTCGAGTTCAAGGAAGCGAAGATCAAGTAAGGTTCACAGGCCATTCAAGGCTGTGTACCTAACCGCATAGCCATGAAGATCCTGACCCAGACCTTTCGCAATTGCGTTGGCGCGGCCGCTTTGGCCGCGCTTTCCGTTCCTGCCGTCCTTCCGGCCACGCCCGCGCTTGCCGCAAGCCCGGCGGAGGCAAAGCAGCTCGATCAGGCCGTGGCCGCCCTGCGCGGTATCAAGACGATGAAGGCGGACTTCATCCAGAGCGGCCGCGACGGGCAGATGGTGCGCGGCACGCTCACTCTCAAGCGCCCGGGCCGCATCCGCTTCCAGTACGAAAAGAGCGCTAAGATGCTGATCGTGAGCGACGGCAAGGCGCTCACGATGATCGATTACGCCGTCGATCAGGTGCAGCGCTGGCCGATCAGCGACAGTCCGCTCGGTGCGCTGCTCGATCCCCATCGCGATGTCGCGAAGTACGGCAAGGTGATTCCCACCGGCAACCCCGATGTCGTCAGCATTGAGGTGCGCGACAAATCCCATCCTGAATACGGGGTGATCACGCTGATCTTCACGCGCAAGGCCTCCGCGCCCGGCGGGCTGGAGCTCACATACTGGGTCGCGCTCGATTCGCAGAATCAGCGAACCACGATTGCCCTGTCCAATCAGCGCTACGGGATGCCTGTTACCGACCGGGATTTCCGTTGGACGGACCCGCGCCGTAAAACTCACCGCTAGGATTCATCCGTCTGTCGCAGGGTGTGTAACGCCAGCGACAAATTGCGACAGTTTCCTGAATATTGTTCACATAACAGCAAGGCAATCGCTCCTAAAGTGAACTGGTCAGTACGGCTTGAGGCGGGTTTTCCCCCCTGTTGCCCGCGCCTCCTGAACCGGCTGTACTGATCCTAGCGTGACGAACGCTTACAGGAACCCTCGAGCCTCTGCCCCCGGCTCGAGGGTTTTCCTTTTTCGGGTTTACTGGTCCGCCCGGCCGGGCTGCGAACGGCACCTCACTGCGCTTCCGGTGCTCACGGCCATTAAGGCGCGCTGCGCGCCGGTTCTCGTTCGGCACCATTCTCGCTCCGGCCGAACGGACCAGCAAACCCGAAAACCGTGATTTGGGGATCGTTCCTATCTTGGATCTAGAGTGCCCCGCTCATCCTGAGCTTGTCGAAGGGGCCTCTGGCATTTCCTGAACGCGGTGCCTAAAGCCTGCGGCATGAAGATTGCCACCTGGAACATCAATTCCGTCCGCCTTCGTATCGATCAGGTCGAGCGGTTCCTTACCGAACATGCGCCTGACGTATTGTGCCTGCAGGAGATCAAGGTCGCCGAGCATCTCTTCCCGCACGAGATGTTCGAGCGGCTGGGCTATGCCTACCGCGCCATCAACGGGCAGAAGGGCTACCACGGCGTCGCCACGGTCTCGAAAGTGCCCTTCACCGAATGCAGCCGTCATGACTGGCAGGACAATGGCGAGGCGCGCCATGTCGGTGTGGAACTGCAGGGCGAAGGCAAGGGGATGGTCGTCGAGAACGTCTATATCCCCGCCGGCGGCGACGTGCCCGACCGGGAGGTGAACCCCAAGTTTGGCCAGAAGCTCGATTTCCTGGGCCGCATGACCGAGTGGGCGAAGACGGTGGACCGGCCCACGCTGATCGTTGGCGATTTCAACATCGCCCCGCTCGAATGCGACGTCTACGATCACAAGGCGCTGCTCAAGGTCGTCAGCCACACCCCGATCGAGGTGGAGACGCTGGGGCGTTTCCAGGATGCGCTCGGCTGGGTGGATCTGGGGCGCCAGTTCATCCCGGCGCCGGAGCGCAACTATTCCTGGTGGTCCTACCGCAGCTACTGGCGGCAGAAGGATCAGGGGCGCCGTCTCGATCACATGTGGGCCTCGCCCGATCTGGCGCCGAAAGCCACGGCGCATTGCTTCGTCGAGGAAACGCGCAAGTGGGAAAAGCCGAGCGACCACGTGCCGCTGATCACGGAGTTCGCTCTCTGAGCGAAGGCCTGCCTTCTCCCGGTGCCCGCCGGGCCGCGCTGGCGCTCGATGCGCTGCGTCACGGCTGGCCGGTGCGCGTGGAAGGCGGCGCGGTGCTGCTGCCTGCCGAGACGGGCTTTGCCGCCGGTGTCACGGCGCCGCGCATGCTGATCTCGGCGGCGCGGGCGGTGACGCTCAAGCTCGCCAACCAGCGCGAGGCCGCCGTGCCCGAAGCCCCGGTGCTGATCCGCGCGGCCGAACCCTTCGATCTGGAAACCGCGCGCGCGGTGGCCGATCCGGCGCTCGATCTCGTGCACCCGATGAAAGGGCCATTCGCGGCTGAGCCGATCGGCAATATCGAGACGGCCCGTGCGGCGATGGAACTGGCACGGCTGGCAGGTATCCTCCCCGCCTTCCTCGTCGAGCCTGCGCTCGAAGGCGAAGTGCAGGATGTTTCGTCCGCGGACCTTGTTGAATGGAAGGACACGCGCCGCCTGCAAATCGCCTCGCGCGCCCGGCTGCCGGTGGAGGCCTGCGAGGATGCCGAGATCGTGGCTTTCCGCGCGCTTGACGATCTGCGCGAACATGTCGCGCTGGTGATTGGCAAGCAGAACGGCGACCGGGCACCGCTGGTGAGGCTGCATTCGGAATGCCTGACCGGTGATATCCTCGGCAGTCTCAAGTGCGATTGCGGGCCGCAGCTCCACGCCGCGCTTCACGCCATGGCGGACGAGGCGAAGGCGGGCGGCTGGGGCGTGCTGCTCTACCTGCGGCAGGAAGGGCGCGGGATCGGCCTCGTCAACAAGCTGCGCGCGTACCGGCTGCAGGACTTTGGCTTCGATACCGTCGATGCCAACAACCGTCTGGGCTTGCCCACCGAAGCGCGCGACTTTCCGGTGGCGGCGCGGATGCTGGAACTTCTGGGCGTCCATGCGATCCGGCTGATGACCAACAACCCGGCCAAAGTGGCGGCGCTGCGCGAAGTTGGCGTCGATGTGATCGAGCGCGTGCCGCACCAGTTGCCGCCCAACCCGCACAATGCCCGCTATCTGGAAACCAAACGGGACCGCACCGGGCACTTGCTCTAGCGAGACGGGAAGACCCGGTCATTGTGCTTTAAAGCGGGTTAACCGTTGTGTGCCATGCTGCGGACTCATGGCAGAGCGAGAGCATATTTCGCCGCGGGACACAGGGGCGCAGCAGGACTTTCACGCCGTGTTCAAACGCGGTGCACGAGGGGCGGTGCAGCCGCGTTTCCACCGGGGGCGCCGCTGGCCGGTCTGGCTGGGCGCGATGCTCATGCTCGGCACGAACGCCGATCTCGTCGCCAGCGCGGAACTGCATGGTCTGCTGGCTCTTGGCGGTCCGGATACGGCGGCGGAAGCGCGCGATGCCGAAAGGCTGGAGGCAAGCGTTCTGGTGCCCGGCATGCGCTGCCGGTCGCGGTTCGATGGCAGCAACCGCGATCTCGTCGAGCAGGTGAAGGCCCGTGCCGGTGCCGAAGGTTTTTCCCACGTGGAGACCAGTGCCAGCCCGCTCGGCGGGGACGATTATGCGCTGACCATGATGTTTCTCGATGGCCCCGATCTTACGACCGGCACGCTGCGCGAGGCCCGTGCGGTCATGAACGCGGATACCTGCCGCGCCAGCCTGCGCTCGATTTCCTGAACCCGGCGGGTTCAGCGCTCCTCGAAGCGCACCAGGCCCGGCCCCAGCACGTTCGCGCCGATTTTCAGCGCATCGCCCGACCAGTCTGCGACAAAGGCGCTGCGGCGGTCCACACCCGGGGCGAAGCGGGCGTTGTTGTCCTCGATGGTGAGGCCGTCCGCCGAGTGGCTGTGATGCTCGGCGGCGACGGCGATGAAGGCGGAGTAGTTCTCCTTGTCGCGACCCTGCACGAACCAGTTTCCGGCGATGCGCCCGGTGGCGCCCTCGGGCAGGTCGATCATGTAATTGGTGCCGCGCCCGTGCGTGTCGTCGAAGCTGCAATTGAGGATGGCTACGCGGGCCGCGCGGCTCTTGGCGTAGTGGCCGCCGGTCCCGGCCTCGAAACGGCTTCGGGTGACCGTGAGCGCACCGTAATCGCCGATGTAGATCGAATGCGCGCAGCCCGGTCCGTCGCAAGTGCCCAGCCGGGTGAAAGTGGACTTGTCGATCGTGATCGTGCCCGCCGGATCGTTGGCGGTCAGGATGCCCTGGTCGCTGTCGCGGAACCACGATTGCGAGATGGCCAGGTCGCCATGCTCCAGCCGGATGCCCACGCCGTTCCTTTCCGGCGCGTGCATGTTGGCGAAGACGAGCCCTTCCACGCGGGCGCTGTGCCCGCGCAGGACCAGCGCTCCCTTGCCTTCGCAGATGGTGCCGTCGAGCACCGACTGGCCGGGCACGGCCGCTTCGTAAGTCACGTCGCCGCCGGTCTGCACCGCGCAATCTGCAAAGCGCAGCGAGGCGAAGCGGATCGTTCCGCGCCCGTTGCCGATCGCATCCACCGCGTCCTGCAGCCGGGTGTAGCTGCGCCCGGTCTCGGCCACGGTATAGGGCGCGGGCTGCGCGCCGCCACTCTGGGCGGAGGAAAAGGAAGCGGGAAGGGCGGTGCACAGCAGCGCCGTGGAGGCGAGCGCGAGTCGGGCGAAGCGGGTCATGCCGCGCTTGTACCGCGCCCTTCTGGCGAAGGTGTAAACGCGCTTGGCCCCGTCCCGCAGCGGGACGGCACGGCGCCGATTCGTTGCGCCCGGATGCGGGAGCGCATGCCCCATCATGCACAAGGTGACACCCGGTTGACACGGATGACACGGTCCAAGGAAGAAACTGTCACCTTGCGGCCCCGGTGTCACTTTGCAGGCGATGTGTAACCTTGTGCCGGTGTGCCGGTGTGCCGGTGTGCCGGTGTGCCGGTGTGTCGGTGTGTCGGTGTGATGGTGCTGATGGTGCGGGGGGGGGGAGCCATGCCGGGCAGTCTAGCGTGGCAGGGCCTCTGTAGGAAAACGGTTTGCGGGAAAGGCATAGTCCGGCGGGGAGGGGGCGTCCTTGCGGGACCATAATTCGATACTTCTCGAATTATGGATTGACTGCCGGGCAATGGCATCTAGACAGGGGGAAGATCAAGAAAGGGCTCCGCATGGCGGCACCACTTCAGGACTGGGCGGTAAATGCGTTGCAGGCGCTCGCGCATGACACGCGGCTGTCGGTCTTCCGCATGCTTGTACAAACCGGTGCCGAAGGGCTGATGGCGGGCGAGATCGCGCAGAAGCTGGGCGTGCCGCCTTCCACGATGTCGCACCACCTCGCCAATCTCGAACGTGCGGGGCTTGCCGCGTCGGAGCGGGAAAGCCGCGTCATCCGTTACCGCGCCGACTATGGCGGGATGCGCCGCCTGCTCTCCTTCCTGATGGAGGATTGCTGTCAGGGCGATCCGCTCGTCTGCGCGGATATTCTGGAAATCGCGGCCTGCAGGCCCTGAAACGGACAAAAGGGCGGAACAGGCCAGGGCAAAGGGCAGGTCATGGGCACGGACATCGTCATCTATCACAACCCCGAATGCGGAACCTCGCGCAATGCGCTTGCCATGATCCGCAATGCCGGGATCGAGCCGCACGTGATCGAATATCTCAAGACCCCGCCTTCGCGCGCGATGCTCGAAAGTCTGATCGCGCGGGCGGGGATCGCGCCGTGCGCGCTCCTGCGCGAAAAGGGCACGCCGTTCGCCGAACTGGGGCTGGACGATCCCGCGCTGAGCGATGCCCAGCTGATCGATGCGATGATGGCGCATCCGGTGCTGATCAACCGGCCGCTGGTCGTCTCGCCGCTGGGGGTGAAGCTGTGCCGCCCGTCCGAGGCCGTGCTCGATCTGATACCGGCGGTCCAGCGCGGCGCCTTTGCCAAGGAAGATGGCGAACCAGTCGCCGATGCCGATGGGCAACGCATTGGCTGATCAGGGGGAAACAGGAAAGATCATGTCTCAGCAACCGGCTGCCGTCTCGCCGCTCGGCGTGTTCGAAAGGTATCTCTCGCTCTGGGTCTTGCTGGCCATTCTGGCCGGGATCGCGCTGGGCCTTGCCGCGCCGGGATCGGTTGGCGTGCTGGCGGGCCTTGAATATGCCTCGGTCAATCTGGCCGTGGCCTTGCTGATCTGGGCGATGATCTACCCGATGATGGTGGGCGTCGATTTCGCCAGTGTGCGCGACATCGGCCGCAAACCGAAGGGGCTGATCATCACGCTGGTGGTGAACTGGCTGGTCAAGCCTTTCACCATGGCCGCTCTGGCGGTGCTGTTCTTCGGCCATCTCTATTCGGGCCTGATTCTGGACAACGATGCGGATCAGTACATCGCCGGGCTGATCCTGCTGGGCGCTGCCCCGTGCACTGCCATGGTGTTCGTCTGGTCTCAGCTGACGAAGGGCGATCCGGCCTACACGCTGGTGCAGGTTTCGGTGAACGATCTGGTGATGATCGTCGCCTTCGCGCCCATCGTCGCCCTGCTGCTGGGCGTGACCGATATCGTTGTACCGTGGGAGACGCTGCTGCTGTCGGTCGTGCTCTACGTGGTGATCCCGCTGGCGGCGGGGGCCTTTACCAGGCGGCGGGTCATGGCCCGCCACGGCGGGGACGAGGCCGCCGTCGATGCCTTTACCGCCCGGCTCAAACCGTGGTCGATCATCGGCCTGCTGGCAACGGTGGTTCTGCTCTTCGCCTTTCAGGCGGGCACGATCGTGGCGAACCCGCTGCTGATCGTGCTGATTGCGATTCCCATCATCATCCAGTCCTACGGCATTTTCGCGATCGCCTATGCCTCGGCCAAGGCGTGGAAAGTGCCGCATGCCATCGCCGCGCCTTGCGCGCTCATCGGCACGTCCAATTTCTTCGAGCTGGCCGTTGCTGTCGCCATTGGCCTGTTCGGCCTCTCCAGCGGCGCCGCGCTCGCCACTGTGGTGGGCGTGCTGGTGGAAGTGCCGGTGATGCTGTCGCTGGTGGCCTTCGCCAATCGCACGCGCGGCAGCTTTCCGGCTGCCTGAACGGGTATTCGTTTAACGGCGCGGGGCTTCCGGCTCGGCTCGTGCCTGCGCCGGTAATGCCAGTACAAGCATGGCCAGGGCTGCGATTGCAGTGCGCATGCCGGGGCCTTTCAATGACGGCGCGCGATGCCGCGCCGCGCCGGTGACAGAGCGAATGCCAAGACGTGGAGCGCGGCCATCAGTGCCCAGAAGTGCGCCTCGACAAAAGGCTGCCGCATCCCGTCAAGCAAGGCGATGGTCCCCAGCGCCAGGAAATAGCAACCGAGCCAGAGATAGTCCCGGAGTTTCGAATGACGGACGGGTACGGCGCGTTCTTCCGCATCAGGGGATTTCGCCCGATGCGCATGCCGAGGCCGGTTTGCCGGGGTGCGTGATGGTGCGTCCTGAGTCTTGTATCCCCAGCGCCACTTCCAGCCACCACGCGTGCGCCGGGCGGCCACGGCCATGAACAGGCCGGTCAACAGCAGGATGAGGGCCAGTGCCGCGATGTGGCCTCCCGCATGCCCGTCCTTTGCAAGCATGACACTTCCGCCCACGGCTGCAAGGTAGACGGCCAGCAGAACCCATCCCTGCCAGGCGATGGGCCAGCTTGCGCCGTAGCCGAAGCGCTTGGGAGCGAACCAGTCGCCTTCTTTCAGAAACAGGTGCAGCATTATTCGTTCTCCGTGCGTGGCGGGCGTCCCCGGCGGGCCGGTTCGCTGGACTCCACTCTGATCCCGCGCCTGGCCAGCGCCTCGCGCAGGAGCACTTCGACCTGTGCGTTCACCGAGCGGAAGTCAGCCGCCGCCGTTCGCTCCAGCGCCTTGTAAAGCGCGGGATCGAGACGGAGCGGAAAGGCCTTCTTGCCGGGGCTTGCCATGGCGGCTTATTGGTACAGCGTGCCGGTGTTGACGACGGGCTGGGTATCGCGCTCACCGCACAGCACCACCATCAGGTTGGAAACCATCGCCGCGCGGCGTTCGTCGTCGAGTTCGACCACGTTCTTTTCAGAGAGATGATCGAGCGCCATTTCCACCATGGAGACGGCGCCTTCCACCAGTTTGGTGCGCGCGGCGATGACCGCTTCGGCCTGCTGGCGGCGCAGCATGGCCCCGGCGATCTCGGGCGCATAGGCCAAGTGCGTGAGGCCGCATTCGTCCACCGTGACGCCCGCCACCTGCAGGCGTGCAATCAGTTCCTCGCGCAGCTGCGTGTTCACTTCGGCATGGCTGCCGCGCAGAGTGACGTCCTCATCCTCGCCATCGTAGGGATAGCGCGAACCGATCGAGCGCACCGCCGCCTCGATCTGCACGTCGACGAAAGCCTTGTAATCGTCCACGTCGTAGAGCGCCTGCGCGGTATCGGCGACGCGCCACACTACATTGGTGGCGATCTCGATCGGATTGCCGCGCAAGTCGTTCACCTTGAGCTTGTCGGACAGGATGTTGTTGGTTCGCACGGATATCTTGGTCTTCATCATCCAGGGCCAGATCCAGCGCAGGCCGGTCGTGCGGTCGGTGCCGCGATAGCTGCCGAACAGCGTGATCGCGGCGGCCTGATTGGGCTGGATCATGTAGAAACCTGCGGCGATCAGCACCAGCAGCAGTACGGCGGGAATCACGAAAGCCAGAAAGCCGAATACGGCGGCGTCGTCCGGATCGCTTCCGGCCATGCGCACGATGCTGAAGGCGACGGCGATCAGCAGCGCCACGAACGCGATCAGCATGACATAGCCGCTCATGCTGGCGGCGGCCTGCTCCCGGCTGGAATTGATGGGCCTGTGGGCGTCGGACATCGAAGTGCCTCCTAAAAGTGATATCACTTTAATATCATATTCGGGCAAATGGTCAATGCGGCTGGAATCGCGGGACTTGAAATTGGAACGATTTTATCTTAAAAGGGTGATGCGGGCCGGGCCCCTCTGGCGCGTTGCAAGAGTTCTTTGGAACTGGCGCGGCGCGTGATGTCGGACCGCATCGGGTGAGTACCGATGCTGGATCCGGCCGTTGTTATCAAAGGATCCATGAAGGCCCAGGCCATTGGCGCGGGCAGGCATTGTCTCTCCCGATCGAACCAACCCCGTTCGACAGGGAAATTGATATGAACGATCGCACGTTCCGATTGCTTGAACTGCACCAGAAGCTGGATGCCCTGCTGGCAAGGGCCAGAGCCAGACGCGTGCCGGACCCGCTGGAAATTGCCCGGCTGAGATGGCGGAAACAGCAACTCAGGGGCAGGCTGGCGCGGCTGTTATACCCCCCTGCAGCCGCAGCGATGAGCCTGTGACCCAGGCGCCGGCGCGCGGTCTTCCCCCCTTCCGCGCGCCGGCGAAACCTGCCGCTTCGTTTCGCCGTTCTGTTTCAAGGCAAGACCCATGGATTTTCTTTTCGTAAGCTGGCTGGGCACACCGGCCTGGTTCTGGCTGGCTTTTGCCGCCATCGTATTGTTGCTGACCGCCTTCGATCTCGGCGTCCTTCACAAGGAGGACCGCGAGATGGGCATATCCGAATCGCTCAAGCTGTCCCTGTTCTACATCGCCGTTGCCATGTTGTTCGGCGGCTGGGTGTGGTGGGCCAAGGGCAGTGCTTCGGGCATGGAGTACTTCACCGGGTACTTCATCGAAAAGGCCCTCTCGATCGACAATGTCTTCGTGATCTCGATGATCTTCGGCTTCTTCGCGATCGCGCCCAAATACCAGTACCGCGCCTTGCTCTGGGGTATTCTGGCGGTGATCGTGCTGCGCGCGCTGATGATTGCGGGCGGGGCGGCGCTGATCGCGCAGGCCTATTGGGTGATGTACCTGTTCGCCGCGTTCCTGATCGCGACCGGGGTGAAGATGCTGGTTTCCGCCGATCATGATCCCGATATCGGCAACAACCCCGTGATCCATTGGATTTCGCGCCACATGCGGGTGACGAAAGCCCATCACGGGGCGCACTTCTTCGTCAAGGAACCCGATGCTTCGGGCCGCATGGTGCGCGCCGCGACGCCGCTGTTCCTGGCGCTGGTGGTGATCAATCTCGCCGATCTCGTCTTCGCGGTGGATTCGGTGCCGGCGATCTTCTCGATCACGACCGATACTTTCATTGTCTACACCTCAAACATCATGGCGATCCTGGGCCTGCGCGCGCTCTATTTCGCGCTGGCGGCGATGGTGCACCGTTTCCACTACCTCAAGTACGCGCTGGCGCTGGTGCTGGTGTTCATCGGCGGCAAGATCCTGATCGCCGACTTCGCGCTGGGCGGCGCCAAGTTCCCGCCGCTGATCAGCCTGGGCGTGACTCTGGCGCTGATCGCGGGCGGTGTGGGCTGGTCGCTATGGAAGACCCGGGGCGAGGCGCAGGCCGGAGCCTGAGCCTGCGCGTCAGGACCACCCGGCCCGGATCGCGTCGTGGCGCTGGCGCACGTCGGCGATATCCGGGCCGGTGAGGTGTTCCTCCGCCTGCTGCGCGAGCAGCCGCACCTCGCGCTCGATCAGGGCGCGGCGGTGGCTGCCGCGCACTTGCCCGGCGGCCTTGGCCAGCGTTTCCAGCGCCACCAGCGCGGATAGCCGGTTGCTGGCCAGAGCCCCGCGCGCGGCAGCGAAGCCCCGTTCGAGGAAATGCGCGAAATCGCTCTGCAGCGGGGCAACGGGGCAATCCGCCCCATCGCTGTTCCAGCTTTCCGCCCCGAGATCGCGCCGCCCCAGTTCCGCCGTTGCCGCCCCCAGCCAGTGAGTCGCGGTAATCGCTGTGAAGGGATCGTTGATCCCCGGCGAGAGGGCCCGCAGCGCGATCTCCACCAGTTCGTCGATGGAGAATTCCAGGTCCATCTTGGGTGTCCGGGTGGCGCCGATGGCAAAGGTTTCGCGCACCGCGTGGGCGACATCGTCCGGCACGGGATCGGTGTCCGCCCGCGCGAGTGGTGCGCCGGGATAGACGAAGTCGCCGGGGCGCACGGCAAGGCCTACTGTCACCTTGTGCTTGCGCGCCGCCTCGGCCAGCGCGCCCAGTTCGATCAGCCGCACGTAGCCGGTGTGATGGGAGCTGATCCAGCCGCCGCGCGCCACCGTGCGCACCGGCGGGTCCGTCTCGCCCATTTCGGGGAAGCGGTGCGTGATTTCGTGCAACAGGCGCGTGCCGATGTTTTCGAGCACGGTGTTGATGCGGATGCTCGCGGGGATGTGGTGGAGGAAATAGACCAGCACGCCGACCGAGGCGATCATCAGCGCGTAGGCCACCAGCAGCGACAGCTGCGGCACGAAAACGCCATGCACCGCGGCTGCGGCGCCGGGCGTTTCGTCTCCCGTCCGCACCGCGCGCAGCACGGTAATGGAATAGACGAAGGTGCCGATGAACATGGCGAGGCTGAGCTGGTTGCCCCTGTCTTCCATGAAATTGGTCAGCAGCCGCGGCCCGTAGTTGCCGCTGGCATAGGCAACGGCAGCGATGGTGATCGAGAAGACGGTCGCGGCCACCCCGATCATCGCGCTGGAGAGCACGGTCAGAATGTTGCTCGCCCCTTCCGGCTGGGCGGGAACAATCCAGTGCGAGCGGCTCAGCCAGTCCGACGCGCCGAGGCGGTCGATGTGGATCAGCGCCGTGGCCAATGCCAGCGCGGCCAGCGCGAAGAGCGCGGGATAGAACCAATAGCTGGCACGGATCGAGAGCCAGTTCGAACGCAGGCTGGCAAGCATGGTCGCACCTCCTGTGTTGCCTAGTGCACGAAGGCGGGCATTGTTCCGGTGTATGCCATTTTGCAGGTGCGCTAACCGGGCGTGGTGGCTAGGGCTGAGCCGATGGCGCGCCTGATCCTCTTCAACAAGCCTTATGAAGTGCTTTCGCAGTTCACCGATGCGAAATCGCCCAGCCCGCGCGCGACGCTTTCGGACTTTATCGATGTTCCCGGCGTCTATCCTGCCGGGCGGCTTGACCGCGACAGCGAGGGGCTACTGCTGCTCACGGACGACGGCGGTCTGCAGGCGCGGATTGCCGATCCGAAGTTCAAGCTGCCCAAGACCTATCTGGTGCAAGTGGAAGGCGAGCCGGACGAAGCCGCGCTCGCCGCGCTGCGCAAGGGCGTCACGCTGAAGGACGGCATGACGCGCCCGGCCGAAGTGCGCCGTATCGACGCGCCGGAGCTGTGGCCGCGCAATCCGCCGGTGCGTTTCCGCAAGTCGGTTCCCGACTGCTGGATCGAACTCACCATCCGCGAAGGGCGCAACCGTCAGGTCCGCCGCATGACCGCCGCCGTGGGGCATCCGACGCTGCGGCTGGTCCGCTGGCGCATCGGCAGCTGGACGCTCGACGGGATGGCGCCGGGCACATGGCAGGAGCGGGCCGTGACAGGCCGTCTGCCCTGATTCGGCCTGGCCATGGGGGCTGAAGGCAGGTGCGTGATCCGGGGTGGTGCCTTCAAGGCGCTGCGCCGGAGAAACTTGCAAATGGGGCTATGATTCCAAAAAACGCGGGGTGCGAATGACTTGCATTCTTTGGATGGTGTCGGAGATATTGTATATATTTCAGATCCGTGAACTTTAGTTGACTGCCATATTTCTGACGATCATCAAATTTACTTCTAGTACGTTTGTATACGATGCTTCTCCGGAAAGCCGCTGACTTGGCTGCACGGGCAGGAGGCAACGAAACGATGAATGAAGACTTTGGTGAAACCGCGCTTTCGCCCTGGGGCATGTTCCTGGGGGCGGACCCGATAGTCCAGATCGTGATGGGGGCGCTTGTGTTCGCCTCGCTGGTGACATGGACGATCCTTTTCGCGAAGTCATTGGAACTGCGGCGGAGCGAACAGCGGCTGCGCGATTCCATTACGGCCCTTCATGCCGCGCCCCGGCTGGGCGCTGTCCCGGAAACCTTGCCTTCGGCGGCGGCTTCCGACCTTGTCACCGATGCGCGCGGTGAACTGGCCGCATCCGCGCAGGCCGGAATTCTCGATCAGGCGGAGGCCCGCGTTGCCGTTGGGCTGGAGCGGATCGTTGCCGCCTATACGCGGCGGTCGGGCGTGGGTGTGGGCACAGTGGCGACGATCGGGGCCACCGCGCCTTTCGTGGGCCTGTTCGGCACGGTCTGGGGGATCATGAACAGCTTCGTCGGCATCGCCAAGACGCACACGACCAATCTGGCCGTCGTGGCGCCGGGCATTGCCGAGGCGCTGCTGGCCACGGCCTGCGGGCTGATCGCGGCGATCCCGGCGGTCATGATCTACAACCATCTGACGCGCGGCGTGGGCGGCAACAAGGCGCTGGTGGGCGATGCGGGCGCGATGGTGATCCGCCTGACCTCGCGCGAGGTGGAGCTGCTGTCCAGGGCAGAGCCCGCTGCTGCAGCCAACGCCGAAGCGGGCCTTGCCGCCAGCGGGGATGCAGACCGTACCCCCGCCTATCAGCTCTGAGGAGGACCGGACATGGCCATGAGCCTTGGCAGCGGCGCGGAAACCGGTGATTTCAGCGAAATGCACGAGATCAACGTGACGCCGTTCATCGACGTCATGCTGGTGTTGCTGATCATCTTCATGGTGGCCGCGCCGCTTTCGACCGTGGATATCAAGGTGGACTTGCCGACTGCGGCAGCCCCTCCGCAGAACCGCCCGCAAAAGCCGGTCTACGTCACCTTGTCGCGCGATCTGACGGTCAGTGTGGGGGACACGGCGACGACATCGGATGACTTCGGCCGGGTGCTTTATGATGCCACCGGCGGCAAGACCGATACGCGGATCTTCGTGCGCGGCGATCGCTTGGTGGCCTATGGGGATCTTATGAACCTGCTCGATGTGCTGCGCACGGCGGGCTTCCGGCGCGTGGCGCTGGTCAGTCTGGAAAAAGTGGCGAATTGAGCGGGGTGGATATGGGCATCGCGGCATCGTCTCAGGGCTGGGCAAGTGCCGGGCATGGGCCCTGGCATCGCGGCGAATGGGGCGCGGGCGCGCTGGGTGCCAGTGTGCTCCATATCGGCCTGGCGCTGGGCGTTGCGCTGGCCGTGGCGGTTAATCGGGATCAGTTCATGGATCGTCCCGAACTGGCGATAGAACTGGACATGGGCGCCAGCGCCCCGCCGCCGCTGCTTGAACAGAAAGAGGGCGCAGGCGGTGGCGGCGCGGGCGGGGCCATCGCTTCGCCGGAACCGCTCAAGGAGACGGCCAAGCCCATGCCTCCCGTCGTACCGCCCGAATTCATCGAACCGGTGGAAGGCGCGCCGGCCGTGCGCACAGAAGGGCCGCCGCCGGCCGGCTATGGCGCGGGCTTCGGCGGCGGCATGGGCGGCGGTATCG
Source organism: Novosphingobium beihaiense (assembly GCF_022832375.1). Taxonomy (GTDB): domain Bacteria; phylum Pseudomonadota; class Alphaproteobacteria; order Sphingomonadales; family Sphingomonadaceae; genus Novosphingobium; species Novosphingobium beihaiensis. Next base: position 416 of record NZ_JALHLG010000023.1, on the reverse strand, counting down.
GCGGGGGCATGGGGCGCGGCATCGGCACCGGATCGGGTGAGGGCGTCGATATCAAGCCACCGCCCCCGCCGCGCCAGGCCCCCGTGGACGCGGGGGTTCAGTACGACGAAGTCTCCACCGCCATCTATTCCAGCCTGATCCGCTATCCGCAAAGCGCGCTGGACAACCAGCAGGAAGGCATGGGCAGGCTGCGCGTGGTGGTGACGCGCGAAGGCAAGGTGCTGAGCTGGGGCATTGAGCAATCCACCGGCCACAGCGTGTTGGATCGCGAAATCCGCCGCGTCGCGCGCAAGGTGGATGCGCTGGACCCGCTTCCCATGCTGCCTGCGGGGACGCAGGCCATCGTGCATGTGAAGATATTCTTCCACATCGTTGGCTAGGGACTGTGGGGATTCAGCCCATGCGGGCCTGCGAAA
>NZ_JALHLG010000022.1 GCF_022832375.1 Novosphingobium beihaiense | reverse complement strand
GTCGCGCGCAAGGTGGATGCGCTGGACCCGCTTCCCATGCTGCCTGCGGGGACGCAGGCCATCGTGCATGTGAAGATATTCTTCCACATCGTTGGCTAGGGACTGTGGGGATTCAGCCCATGCGGGCCTGCGAAAGGCGGCTTTCTGCGCTTCCGGTGCTCACGTACATAAAGTACGCTGCGCGCCGGTTCTCAAAATCCGCCATTCCCGGCTCCACCTGAACTGAATCCCCACAGTCGCTAGGTTCTGAGCCCAGGGCATGGTGAAGACGGGGGCTCACCGCGCCCCCAGATCTCCCTTGCCCACCGTGCTGCTTGCCATTTCGAGCATCTTGTCGAGGCTCTTCTTGGCGGCGAGGCGCAGGTCTTCCTCGATCTCCACGCGCGGCTCCAGATCGCGCAGGGCGAGGTAGAGCTTTTCCAGCGTGTTGAGCGCCATGTAGGGGCAGATGTTGCAGTTGCAGTTGCCGTCCGCGCCCGGCGCGCCGATGAAGGTCTTGCCCGGCAGCGCCAGTTCCATCTGGTGGATGATGTGCGGCTCGGTGGCGACGATCAGGGTGTCGCCGGGCATGTCCTTGGCATAGTTCAGGATGCCGCTGGTCGAGCCGACATAGTCCGCGTGATCAACGATGGTGGGCGGGCATTCGGGGTGCGCGGCGATCGGCGCGCCCGGGTTCTGCGCCTTGAGCTTGAGCAGTTCGGTCTCGCTGAACGCCTCGTGGACGATGCACACGCCCGGCCACAGCAGCATTTCGCGGTTGAACTTGCGGGACAGGTAGCCGCCCAGATGCCGGTCCGGACCGAAGATGATTTTCTGGTCCGCCGGGATTTTCTGCAGGATCGTTTCCGCGCTGGAGCTGGTGACGATCACGTCGGACAGCGCCTTCACCTCGGTCGAGCAGTTGATGTAGGTGAGCGCGATGTGATCGGGGTGTGCCTCGCGGAAAGCCTTGAACTGTTCGGGCGGGCAGGAATCCTCAAGGCTGCACCCGGCATCGAGATCGGGCAGGACCACGATCTTTTCCGGGCTGAGGATCTTGGCGGTATCGGCCATGAACTTCACGCCGCAAAAGGCGATGACGTCGGCATCGGTCTCGGCGGCCTTGCGGCTCAGTTCGAGGCTGTCGCCCACGAAATCGGCCAGATCCTGCAGTTCGGGCTTCTGATAATAGTGCGCGAGGATGACCGCGTTGCGCTCCTTGCGCAGCCGCTCGATCTCGGCGCGGATGTCGAGGCCGGAAAGGTCGGCGGGCATTACGGTCATGGTCTTTCCTCTTGTCCTGCGCTTTCGGTCTTTCACGCCGGAAGCGCGGCCTATCTAGGAGGCGAAGGCGCCGGACCCAAGGGGAAATTGTGCCTCAAAGGCGCGTGCGGAACATCTGCACCACATCCGCTCGTCCTGAGCCTGTCGAAGGACGCTGACGCTGCGCGTGGATCAACACCCCCTTCGGCTGGCTGCTTGCAGCCGCCGCTCAGGACAGGCTTCGACAAGCTCTGGGTGAGCGGGTCTTGTTTCGGATTTCAGGCTTGCTGCATTAAGCAAGCAAGGCCCAGTCTTCGCCGTCGCGCTGCACCAGGCCGCGCCGCTCCAGATCGATCAGGTGCGCCAGAACCGAGCGCCCAGCGGCGCCGTGGAGCCGTTCGTCCACGCCCTTGTACATCTGCGCCACCATGGCGGGGATGCGGGTCAGCCCGGCCTCTATCTGGCGCTGGATCTGCTTTTCGCGGCTGCGGCGGTGGCCGATCATCCCGCGCACGAGCTGGCGGGGCTTGGTAACGGCGGGGCCGTGGGCGGGATAGTAGACGGTGTCCTGCTCGCGTCCGTAGAGTTTCTGCAGGCTTTCCATATAGGCGGTCATGTCGCCGTCGGGCGGAGAGACCACGCTGGTGGACCAGCCCATCACATGATCGCCGCTGAACAGTGCGCCGGTTTCCTCCAGTGCGAAGCACACGTGGTTGGAGGTGTGGCCCGGCGTGGCGATGGCGCGCAGGGTCCAGCCTTCGCCGGAGATGGCTTCGCCGTCCGTCAGCACGCGGTCGGGATTGTAGGTGGGATCGAAAGCGGCATCGGCGCGCGGGCCGTCGTCGTCGAGCGTCAGCGGCGCGCAGCCGATGACCGGCGCGCCGGTGCGGGCGGCCAGCGGAGAGGCGGCGGGCGAATGGTCGCGGTGGGTGTGGGTGCAGCAGATGGCCGTGACGGCGGCATCGCCGATCGCTGCCATCAGGGCGTCGAGGTGTTCCACTTCGTCCGGGCCGGGATCGATCACGGCCAGGCTGGCGCCATCGCCCACGAGGTAGGTCTGCGTCCCGGTATAGGTAAACGGAGAAGGGTTGCGGGCCAGCACGCGCCGCACCAGCGGGCCAAGCCGCTCGGCCACGGTATAGGGCTTCTCGATATTCCGGATCGCATCCATGCGCGCGATATGGGCATTGGCGTGGCGGCTGTCGACCCGTGCGTGGCGGAAGGCTAAGGCAGGCGGGAATCGTTGGAGAGGCGAATGCAGGAAGAAGGCAGCGCGATTCTGGTGATCGACGCAGGCACCACGTCGAACCGGGCGATGGTCTTTGCGCCGGACGGAACGGTGCGCGCGCTGGCGCAGCGGCCGCTGACGCAGCACTATCCGCAGCCCGGCCGGGTGGAACACGATGCCTTGGAGATCTGGCAGGGCGTGCTGGCCTGTGCGCGGCAGGCGGTGGCGCAGGCGGGCGGCGTGGACCGCATCGCCGCGATCGGCATCGCCAACCAGCGCGAGACGGTGGTGGCGTGGGACAAGGCGAGCGGCGCGCCGCTTTCGCGCGCGATCGTCTGGCAGGACCGCCGCACCGCGCCTGCCTGCGAGGTTCTGCGCGCGGCGGAGCGCGAAGCGGATGTGCAGGCGGCGACCGGGCTGATCCTCGATCCTTATTTTTCCGCAACCAAGATGGCATGGCTGCTGGAAAACGTGCCGGAGGTGAAGGCTGCCGCCGGGGCCGGGCGGCTGGCGCTGGGCACGGTCGAATCCTGGCTGCTTTATAAACTCACCGGCGGCGCGCATCTTTCCGATGCCAGCAATGCCTCGCGCACCAGCCTGCTGCCGCTGGCGGGGGCGGACTGGGATCAGGGGCTGTGCGGCCTGTTCGGCGTGCCGCGCGGCGCGCTGCCGGAAATCTGCGACTGCGCAGGGGACATTGGCATGGCTCTGCCCGCATGGCTGGGCGCGCCGGTCCCGGTGACGGGCATGGCGGGCGATCAGCAGGCGGCGACCATCGGGCAGTCCTGCCTGGCCATGGGCGAGACCAAGGCGACATACGGCACCGGCGCTTTCGTGCTGGCGAACATGGGCACGCAGGTGCCGTCCTCCCGCCACCGGCTGCTGGCGACGGTGCTGTGGCAGCTTGGCGGCGAGCGGGTCTATGCGCTGGAAGGTTCGGTCTTCGTGGCGGGCAGTCTGGTGCAGTGGCTGCGCGACAGTCTGGGCCTGATCGACGCGGCGGCGGAGACCGAGGCGCTGGCGCGGTCGGTGCCGGACAGCGGCGGGGTCGTGATCGTCCCGGCACTATCGGGGCTGGGGGCGCCGCACTGGCGGGCCGATGCGCGCGCTTCGATCACCGGGCTTACATTTGCCAGTACCCGCGCGCATCTCGCCCGCGCCGCGCTGGAGACGATGGCGATGCAGACGCGCGATCTGGCCGAGGCGTTCGCCGCCGACGGCGCGACCTGGACCACGTTGCGCATCGATGGCGGCATGAGCGCCAATAGCTGGATGGCGCAGGATCTGGCCGATGTGCTGGCCCTGCCGGTCGAGCGCCCGGATTTTGTCGAAACTACGGCGCTGGGCGCGGGGATGCTGGCAGGGCTGGGTGCGGGGCTCTTCGCATCGCTGGAAGAAGCGGGCACAGAAATGGGCGGCGCGCGGCATACTTTCACTCCGGCGATGCCGGATGCGGTGCGCGCGGCGCGGATCAGCGGCTGGGAGCGTGCGCTGGAAACGGTCTGAGGCGTCCGGCGTCAGCCCTCGTCAGCTTGCCAGGCGCTGTTCCAGCTGCTCGCGCAGGCGTTCGAGAGGGCTGGGCTGGCCGGGCCCGGCGGGGCGCCAGCTACTGTCGAGGCGAAGCAGGCGGGCATAGAAATCGCGGGTCGATTCCACCAGGTCGACAATGGCAGGCGCCAGCAGCGCCGTTTGTGCCGGATCGGACGTGCGCATGTCGGGCGGCAGGCGGCCATGGCGGTGGAATTGCAATTCGTTGATTTCGCCCATGAAATAGGCGCGGTGGTTGAGCAGCCAGGCAATGGCCTGCATCATCCGCGTCGTCGTGCGCAGCCCTTCGCTGGACAAGGCCACGCGGGCCAGGTCCTCACCGCTATCCGCCGTTTCCAGCCGTCCGGACAAGGTAAAGGCATGGCGCACTTCGTCCGCAAGGGCGATGGCTTCCTCATAGAGGGCTTCAACGATACGCGGATTGATGGCGGCCGGTTCGAACATTGCCATTCATATTTCTTAACAGCGAATCGGCGGCAACCACCTGATGGTAAAAATCCGCAACGAAATTTTCCGTTGTCTCCGTTCGGCACGGATATGGGCGGCGTCAGGTTGACCGCATGGGCTATGTGCAGGGGCGGTGGTGCCCTTTCAACACGGCCGCTCAGGCGATGATATCGGGGATCAGATAGTCCTCGATCTGCGTGATCTGGTCCTTGAGCTTCAGTTTGCGTTTCTTGAGCCGGGCCACCTGCATCTGCTCCACCGAGCCGGATGTCATCAGCGCATCGATCGCCGCGTCGAGATCGCGGTGCTCGATCCTCAGGATTTCCAGGCGTTTGCGCATTTCCTCTTCGGTCACGCCGAATTTCCTTAGTCTGGTTGAGCGAAGCGAGCGGGTTCACTTGCCAGCGCAAGATTCACGCATTTTACCGATATGTGGCATTCATACTCTTCGCAAGACGGACTGAATATGGTTCTCTTCATTCGCGCCGGACCAGAAAAAGCCGAGTCGCCAATCCGGGCCAATCGGCAACGGGTCATAATGACAGGTTCGGCCCCATAAGGAGGAACGATCCATGGAGAGTTCGCACATCAGCGCCCTGCAGCTCAAGCATGCCGGTATCGAACGGCAGCTTCATGACGAAATGAGCCGCCCGATGCCTGATGCCGCGGTGATCCAGGCCCTCAAGAAGCGAAAGCTCAGAATCAAGGAAGAGCTTGTGCGGCATTGACCGCCAGCTCGTATCCCTGATGCGCGATATCGTCGCGGCACGCTGATTTACCGGCTCCGCTGCGTTCCCAAAGCCCCGTCTTTGGGGTACTTGCGAAAGTATGACCAGCGGAGCCGTAGCAGCAGCCAGAAATATCCTCACGCGCCTCCACGAGGTGATGGCCTCGCGCAGTCATGCGCAGGCCAAGCTCAACACCGTGGCGGAAGTGATCGGCGAATGCCTCGATAGCGAGGTCTGTTCGATCTACCTCCTGCGGGAGGGTATGCTGGAACTGTTCGCGACGCGCGGCCTGGCACAGGAAGCTGTGCACGTCACCCGAATGGCGGTGGGAGAGGGTCTCGTCGGCATGATTGCCGAGCAGATCGAGACCCTCAACCTCGCCGAGGCGGCGACGCATCCGGACTTCTCCTACAGGCCGGAAACGGGCGAAGAAAAATTCCACTCCTTCGCGGGTGTGCCCATTGTGCGCCGCGAACGTGCCGTGGGCGTGCTCAGTGTGCAGCACGTCGATCCGCGCCGCTATGAGGAAGTGGAGATCGAGGCGCTGCAGACGGTGGCGATGGTGCTTTCCGAGCTGATCGTGAATGCCGATCTGATCGACGAGGAAGGCGCCAGCGCGCTCGATATGGCGCAGACCGGGCCGGAGCAGCTTCGCGGTCTGACGCTCGTCAAGGGACTGGCCGCGGGCGCGGCGGTGTTTCACCAGCCGCGCGTCACGATCGAGCATATCGTGGCCGAGGATACCGAGGCAGAGCGCCAGCGCGTGTTCCTGGCGTTCGACAAGATGCGCGAGCAGATCGACCGCATGGCCAGCCAGGCTGAGTTCGGCCTGGGGGGCGAGCAGGAGGAAGTGCTCGAAACCTACCGCATGTTCGCTTACGACGAAGGCTGGACGCGGCGGATCAACGAAGCGATCGATTCCGGTCTCACCGCCGAGGCCGCGATCGAGCGCGTGCAGCAGCGCACCCGCATGCGCATGCGCCAGATCGACGATCCGCTGCTGGCCGACCGCATGCACGATCTGGAGGATCTGGCGAACCGCCTGCTGCGGATCGTCTCGGGTCAGATCGGCACGGCGGCGACACTGGGGCTGCGAAGCGATGCGATCCTGATCGCGCGCAATCTGGGCCCGGCCGAACTGCTCGAATATGACCGGCGCCGCCTGAAAGGCGTGATCCTGGAGGAAGGCTCGCTCACCAGCCATGTCGTGATCGTGGCACGGGCCATGGGCATCCCGGTGCTCGGCCGCGTGCGGGGCCTGCGCGGCGTGGTGCGCGAAGGCGATCAACTGCTGCTCGATGCCGATCAGGCGACGGCCATGGTGCGCCCTTCGCCCGGGGTGATGGAGGCGTTCGAGGCGCGCTTTGCCAAGAGCCGCGAGAGGCAGGCCGCCTATGCCGCGCTGCGCGACGTCAAGCCGGTCTCGCGAGATGGGCAGCGGATACAGGTGAAGATCAACGCCGGCCTGCGTGATGATCTGGCCAATCTCAGCCTGACCGGCGCCGACGGCATTGGACTGTTCCGCACCGAGTTCCAGTTCCTGGTTTCGGCAACGCTGCCCCAGCGCGAGCGCCAGACCCGGCTTTACCGCGATGTGATGGAGGCCGCGGGGGACAAGCCGGTGGTGTTCCGCACAGTCGACATCGGCGGGGACAAGACCTTGCCCTACCTGCGGCACGATGACGGGGAGGGCGAGGAAAACCCGGCGATGGGCTGGCGCGCGCTGCGCGTGGCGCTCGAACGTGACGGTCTGCTCAAGGCCCAGGCGCGCGCTCTGCTGGAGGCGGGGGCGGGGCGCACGCTTCATGTGATGTTTCCGATGGTGGCCGAACCGTGGGAATTCGATGCGGCCAAGGCGGTGTTCGACGGGCAGCTTGCCTATCTCAAACAGCAGAAGAAGCTGCTGCCCGAAGCCATCCGCTATGGCGTCATGCTGGAAGTGCCCGCGCTGGCCGAGCAGCTGGACCTGCTGGCGCCGAAGATCTCGTTCCTTTCGATCGGCACCAATGACCTGACGCAGTTCCTGTTCGCCGCGGACCGCTCAAATCCGAAGCTGGCCGAACGCTATGACTGGCTGAGTCCGGCGATCCTGCGTTTCATCCAGCGTGTCATGCGCAGCGTTGAGGGCTTCGATATCGACGTTGGTGTGTGCGGTGAAATGGGCGGCCGGCAGCTGGAGGCACTGGCCCTGCTGGGGCTGGGCATCCGCAGCCTGTCGATCACACCCGCTGCAGTGGGGCCGGTGAAGGAACTGGTGGCCAAGGCCGATCTGGGGGAAATCAGCGCGGCCATGAAAGGCTGGCTGGCCTCTCCGCCCCCGGATTTGCGCGCGGCGATGGCGGAGTGGGCGGCCGCGCGGGGCATCCATACCGACTGAATTCTGTCATCCGGCGCCCGTATGCCGCACGCAGGGCGGCGCTGGCCGCAATATAATCAACCATTTTCTCGCCACCCGATTGACTTTGGGCGGCGGGACGGTTTGGTTATGTATTGCTTACGGGAAATAATGATCAAATTCCTTCGGGAGCCGCATGGATAGCGAGAATACCGATAGCCAGGGGCAGGCAGGTCTTGCGCCGACCGCCGGGGACATGTTGCGTTCCGCAAGGGAAGCGGCAGGGCTGACGCGCGCCGATATCTCGTCGCAGACGAAAATCGCCGAGCGTCATCTTTGCGCTATCGAGGAAGACCGTTTCGGTGATCTGGCGGCCCGCACGTATGCCGTTGGTTTTGCCCGGGCCTATGCACGTGCGCTGGGGCTGGACGAGGCGGAGGTTGCGACGGCTGTCCACGCCCAGATCGATGCCGAGGAAGCCAGCGGCGAGGAACCCGTATCGAGCTTCGAGCCGGGCGATCCGGCACGCGTGCCGCCGGTGCGGCTGGCGTGGCTTGCCGCGGGCGGCGCGGTTGTCGTCATCGCGCTGCTGCTGATGTTCTGGAGCAGTTTTCTGTCCCCCGAAGGCAAGCTTCCCGATCTGCTGCCGCCCGAAACTCCGGCACCGGAGGCAAGCGCTCCCGTGGCGGCGCCGGAACCTTTGCCCACACCGGCAGCCAGCGATGGCCCGGTGGTCCTGACGGCGACGGCCAATGGTGTGTGGATCAAGGTGACGGACGGCAGTGGCAAGCAACTGCTGCAAAAGAGGCTTGCCAAGGGCGAAAGCTGGACCGTGCCTGCGGATGCCCGCGCGCCGCAGTTGCGCACCGGGCGGCCCGATGCCTTGCAGATTACCGTAGGCGGCAAGGCCATTCCGCCGCTGTCCACGCGCCCCGAGACGGTATCGGGCGTGTCGCTTGCCGGTCCGGTCCTGCTGGCCCGCAGCACGGCAACGCCAACCCCGTCCGCGACCCCGGCCCCACAGCCCGCAAGGCGCCCTGCCGTGCGCCGTACTGCGCAAAGCACGCCCGAGCCGGAGCCTTCGCCGCAAGTCACAGCGCCGCGTCAGACCGCTTCTGCGGTACCGGCCCCGCAGACGCAGGCCCCCCGCACGGCGGCGCCGGGCCGGACAACAGCTCCTGCCCCGGCTGCGTCGTCCACGCCGCGTCCTGGTGGCACATCATCGGCCCGGCCGTCTTCCGCACCGTCCTCTGCTGCGCCATCGCCCCGGCCGGGCGCCACCCAGAGCCCGGCGCCCACCCAGTCCCCGGCGCCGCCGTCCACCACCCCGGCGCCCACGGCGAACGCGGCTCCCTCGCCAACACCGCAGGCGGGCCAGACGGCGGCTCCTCTTTCCACGGTTTCCGACTAGCTGCCCTCGACAGGTTGCAGGACTTGCGGCAAAAATCCTGATGGTTATGGCCTTGGTTAATGTTCCGTTCCGTGCGCTTCTGCCAGGTGGTGGCAAGCCTGGCGCGGGCGGTCCAGGGTTCGCCCCATGCCGGGGTGTTGGGACACGGAGTTGAATTGGCAATGAAAGCTTCTTTTGGCGGTACGCTGGCCGCGCGACTGCTGGCGACGGCGGCTGCGGCCTCGATGCTGGTCGCAGGCGCGGTGCCTGCGATGGCCCAGGAAAACGTCGACGGGCGGCTGAAGAAAGTCGAGGCGGAAGTGCGCGCGCTGCAGCGCAAGGTGTTCCCGGGCGGGGACAGCAAGTTCTTCGAGCCGGAAATCAAACCGGCCGCAGTGCCGTCGAGCGCGCCGGGCCAGCCTGCCACGACGCCAGTGACCGATCTCCTGACCCGCATGGATGCGGTCGAGGCGCAGATGGCGCGCCTGACTTCGCAGATCGAGGAAAACAGCAACCGCATCAATCAGCTTGAAACCAAGCTGGCGGGCGGTCTGCAGCCTGCGGCAGCCGCTCCTGCCGAGGCCCCGGCGGAAAGTGCGGAGCCCGCTTCGCAGGCGAACCTGGCGGCGATGACTGGCGGCGCTTCCGCCACGCCCGCCGCTGCGGCGCCTGCTCCGGCCAAACCGGCGGCACCGACCACCAGCCGGATCGAGGCGGTCAAGGCCATCGTCAAGCCGCAGACCGACGATCCGGGCGATGATGAATACAGCTATGGTTTCCGCCTGTGGGATGCGAAGTTCTATCCCGAGGCCGAACAGCAGCTGAAGCTGTTCCTCGAAAAGTATCCCAAGCACCGCCGCGCCAGCTGGGGGCGCAACCTGCTGGGCCGTGCCTATCTCGACGATGGCAATCCGGGCGAGGCGGCCAAGTGGTTCCTGCAGAACTACCAGACCGACAAGCGCGGGGCTCGTGCGCCAGACAGTCTGCTGTACCTTGCGGTTTCGATGAAGGAACTGAAGGACACCAAGCGCGCCTGCATCGCGCTGGCCGAATTCAGCGAGACGTATGCGGCAGAGGCGGCAGGCCGCCTGAACAGCCTCTATACTGCCACGCGCAATGGACTCTCCTGCAGCTGACGGCAGCCTGACGGCCGGTATGGCGGAGCGGCTGCGCACCGGCCTTCGGGAAATCTGGCCCGAAGGCGCGGATGCACCGGAGGCGCGGCTGGGGCTGGCGGTGTCCGGCGGGCCGGACAGTCTGGCCCTGCTGCTGCTGGCCCATGCCGCGCTGCCCGGCCGGATCGAGGCGGCGACCGTCGATCACGGGCTGCGCGCCGAAAGCGCGGGCGAGGCGGCGGAAGTCGCGCGGGTCTGTGCGGAACGGGGCGTGCCGCATGCCACGCTTCCGGTCGAAGTGGCCGGGGGGAATATCCAGGCCGAGGCGCGCGCGGCCCGCTATGCGGCGCTGGCGGACTGGGTGGAAGAGCGCGGGCTTGCCGCCGTCGCCACTGCGCACCATGCCGACGATCAGGCCGAAACGCTGCTGATGCGGCTCAACCGGGCCAGCGGTGTGGCAGGGCTTGCCGGGGCCCGTGCGCGGGGCCGGGTGCCGGACACGCCGATCCCGCTGCTGCGCCCGGTGCTGGACTGGCGCCGCGCCGAGCTGGGCGATGTGGTCCGGGCTGCCGGGCTGGTAGCGGCGGACGATCCCAGCAATGCCAACGACCGCTTCGATCGGGTGCGCATCCGCAAGGCGCTGGCGGGGGCCGATTGGCTTGACGTGCCCGCGCTTGCCCGCAGCGCCGCGCACATTGCCGAGGCCGATGTGGCGCTGGAGTGGATGGCCGGGCTCGAATGGCGTTCCTGCGTGAAGGCCGAGCCGATGGGGCTTCGCTACAAGCCGCAGGCCCCGCGCGCGGTGGCCTTGCGTGTGGTGGCGCGCATCGTGCGCGAACTCGGCGGGGAAGAGCCGCGCGGCAGTGCTGTGGCGCGGCTCGTCGATACGCTGGTGGAAGGCCGTCCCGCGTCGATCGGCGAACTGGTCGTGCGGCCTAATGCCGGGGGCTGGAGCTTCGCGAAAGCGCCGGTGAGGGCTGCAAAGCGCCGGGGCTGACGGGCGAAAGGACGGGAGCGGGCCTCAGCTTCCCACGAGACTGTCGCCCAGGCCCACCTGCTTGCCGCGCGTGATATAGACCTTGTCGCCCAGATGGGTGATGGCAAAGAGCTTGGCGGCGAAGGGATTGGGCATGCCCACGCAGCCGTGGCTGGCATAACCCTTTTCGACCTTGGAGCCGTGCAGCGTGATCCCGTCGTCGGTCAGCCGCTGCATGTAGGGCATCGGCGCGCCGGTATAGATGTTGGAGACGTGATCGATGTCTTTCTGGGTAATCGGGAAGACGCCCAGCGGTGTCGGCTTGTCTCCGGTGCCCAGCAGCACGGCGGTGGCACCGATCTCGTAACCGTCGCGGAACACGGAGAGCACGCGGGCCTTGAGATCGACGGTAATGACGATGGGGCCCTTGGGCACGCCTGTCTCGTCCCAGTGCCATTCGCCGTACTTGATCGGGCCGCTGATTGGCAGGATCCGCTTGATCACGAAAGGCTCGTTGCTGGCCACGGCTTCCGGCGTGGGGGCCGGTTCCGGTTCGGGGGGCCTGGCTACTGGCGGTGCAGCCTTGGCCGCGGCGGCTTTCGCTTCGGCCAGCGAGGCGGGTTCGGGTGTGGACGGCGATGCGGCCATGACCAGCACGACGGCGATGGCAGCAAGGGCGACAAAGCCCGAGGCAAGAAAGATGCGTCCGTTCACTCAAGCGTTCCCTGGCTATTCCGGGTGCGAATCCCGTCGCCTTCCTTGGCGCATCTTCGCCTAAGACAGCGTAAACCACCAGAGCAGACGTACCGGCGTCCCGCTGCAGGACTGGCGGGAGGCAAAAGTTAACGCAGCTTGATACCCCCGGAGCGGAACGCTCAACCTTCTTCACCGGGAAGGAGGGAAGGGTTACGCTCAGGCCTTGTCTGCATACCTTGCGCGCAGGGCTTTCTTGTCGGGTTTGCCGACCGGGGTCTGCGGAATGGCCTCGGCGAATTCGACCGACTTGGGCGTCTGATAACTTCCCTTGCGTGTGGCGACCGGGCTGCACAGTTCTTCCGTACTGGCGCTCATCCCGGGTTTGAGCACGACTACGGCATGAACCGCCTCGCCCCACTTTTCATGGGGCACGCCGATCACGGCCACTTCGGCGACGGCGGGATGCTCGGCCATCACGTTCTCGATGTCGCGCGGGTAGATGTTGAAGCCGCCTGAAACGATCATGTCCTTGGTGCGGTCGACAATGTGCAGGAACCCGCCGGGATCGCGCACCGCGACATCGCCCGTGTGCAGCCAGCCGTGCTTGAAGGCCTCTGCGGTCAGCTCCGGATCGCGGTAGCCGTCCATCACCAGTGGGCCTTGCACCACGATCTCGCCCGGTTCGCCGTCTGGCACCGGATGACCCTTACTGTCGTGCAGTTCCAGCCGTATCCACGGGCTCGGCTGGCCGCAGGAGGCGAGGCGGTTGAGATCGCCGGGATCGTGATCGCGCTTGCGCATGTAGGTCAGCACCATCGGTGCTTCGGCCTGGCCATAGAACTGGGCGAAAACCGGCCCGATCCGCTCGATCGCTTCCTTGAGCCGCGCCGGGTTGATGGCGGAGGCGCCGTAGAACACCGTCTCCAGGCTGGAGAGATCGAAGTCCCCGAAACGCGGGTGATCGAGCAGGGCGTAGATCATCGTCGGCACCAGCATCATGCAGTTGATGCGGTGGCTTTCGATCATCTGCATCACCTGCACCGGATCGAAGCGCGGCAGGATCAGGAACGTGCCGCCGCGCAGCAGCGCGGGCATGAACATCGCGCCCCCGGCATGGGTGAGCGGCGCGCAGGAAAGGATATCGGGCTTTTCCGGCCATTCCCACACCGCCTGCATGTAGAGCCCGGTGAGAAAGCCCGAACGCTGGCAGCTGGGGATCGCCTTGGGCTTGCCCGTGGTACCGCCCGAATAGCCCAGCCGGATCACGTCGTGCCCGTCCGCTGCCGGGGCGAGCAGTTTTTGCGGCGTGAATCCAGCGGCCAGTTCCTGGATGTTTTCGGCCACCATGCTGTGGCCGATGGCCAATAGGCGGATGCCCGGAATCGCGTGCCCGATCTCCGCGGCGCGGCTTTCGAAGCGCTCGGCGTCGAACAGCAGGACTTTCACGCCCGCATCGCGGATCACGGTGAACTGGTCCGCCAGCGCCGAGAGCGGATGGATCGGCACGTAGAGCGCCGCGAGCAATTGCAGGGCATGCGTGACGTGCAAGCATTCCGGCCGGTTCGGCGCGATTAGCGAGACCCGGTCTCCCGCTGTCACCCCCACCGCTTGCAGCGCCTGGAGGAAGCGGCTGGTCTCGTCGCGCATGTCTGCCACTGTGAGCGTGGGGCCATCAAGCTGCCTGAGCAGCGGGCGGCCGCCGCCGGTGTTCAGCGCATTGGCCAGCACGTCCGCATTGAACAGCGGCCGGTGGACCGTCTCCCAGTCTGACGCCGCCATTGCTTCTCTCCCGGCCTTCATGAACTAGACACTTGTCTAGAAACGAAGGCGGGGCAGAGTCAATCGCCGGGCTGCGCGGTGGTTTGACCGGGAGGGAAAACCGGTGCCTGTCAGGGCTTGCGGGCAATGCCTTCGCGCAGGATCGAACTGGCAAGGTCCGCTATGTCTTCCAGCCCCGCCTCGTCGGACCAGACGGCATAGCGCAGGCCCAGGAACACGTTCATGCCCATGATCGCCCAGGCATGCGCTTCGCCCAGATCCTCGCGCAGCTCGCCCCGGCGTGCGCCTTCGGTCAGGCGTTCGTGAATGCGGCTGGCGGTGGTCTGATAGTGCTGGCGGAAGCTTTCCGGATCGACGAATTCGCACTCGTCGATGATGCGGTAGATTTCCTTGTGCTCGCGCGCGAAGCGCAGAAAGCTGACCAGCGCCGCCCGTTCCGCTTCCAGCGCGGGCCGCTCTTCCCGCAGCGCGTCCTTTGCGGCTTCGCGGACTTTGCCGCTCATGTCGTCCACCAGCGCGCGGAAGATTTCGTCCTTCGAATCGAAGTACGTGTAGAAACTGCCCAGCGCCGTTCCCGCGCGGCGGGTGATGCCGGTGATCGAGGCTTCGTGAAACCCGCGCTCGCCGAATTCGATGGCGGCGGCATCCAGCAGTTTGCGCAAGGTTTTGCGGCCGCGTTCGGTCCGCGGCACCTTGCTGGGCGGGTTGGGTTTGCGCGCGTCTGCTGTGGTCACGAAGATACAGCTAAACCGAGTTTCGCGGCATGGCAAACATTCAAAGTTGAAACATGGTTCAACTATCAATATAGTGACTGCCAACAAAAAAGGTTCATTGGGAGTGTGTGCGATGCGTAAGGCGCGTTTTCTTGCGATTGGTTCGAGTGTGCTGGCCTTGTCCGGCGGTATCGGCGTTTCCGCCCCGGCTCTGGCGCAGGACGCGCCGTCTGAGGCGCAGGCGCCGGAAGAAACCGGGGGTGACATCATCGTCACCGCCCGCCGCCGGGAGGAGCGGCTGGTCGACGTGCCGATCGCCGTTACCACTTTCAGCGGAGAGCAACTGGCCAAATCCGGCGCGATCGACGTGACCGATCTGGCGCAGACGACCCCGAACGTGACGCTGGAGCCATCCCGCGGGACCAACTCGACGCTGTCCGCCTTCATTCGCGGCATCGGCCAGCAGGACCCGGTTTCCGGCTTCGAGCAGGGCGTGGGCATCTATCTGGATGACGTCTACCTCAACCGTCCGCAGGCCGCCGTGCTGGATATCTACGACGTCCAGCGCATCGAGGTACTGCGCGGGCCGCAGGGCACGCTCTATGGCCGCAACACCATCGGCGGCGCGGTGAAGTATGTGACCAAGCCGCTGGCGCAGGACCCGTACCTGAAAGTGAGGGGGACTTACGGCAGCTATGATCAGGCCGATGCCGTGATCACCGCCTCGGCGCCGGTCAGCGATCTCGTGCGCGTCGGCGGTTCACTGGCGCGCCTTTCGCGCGGCGGTTTCGGCAAGAACCTGACGACCGGGGAGGACAACTACAACAAGGATATCTGGGCCGCGCGCGGCACGGTGGAACTGGGCGGCTACGGCGCGCCGGTGACGATCCGCATCAATGGCGACTACACGCACGACAAGTCCAACGCGCGCGGCGGCCACCGTCTGATCCCGGGCTATACCTCGGGCACGCCGGTGCTGAAGGATGTCTATGACACGCAGGGCGGGCTGATCGATCCGAAGCAGGACGTGGAGGCTTATGGCTTCTCGATCAATGCCACTGCCGAACTGACCGATGCGCTGACGCTGCGTTCCATCAGCGCCTGGCGCAAGGACCATTCGGCCTCGCCCATCGATTTCGATGCGCTGCCCGCAGTCGATCTCGATGTGCCTGCTTATTACCGCAACGAGCAGACCAGCCAGGAATTCCAGCTGCTCTACGACGATGGCGGCATGTTCCAGGGCCTGATCGGCGCCTACTACCTCACGGCCAAGGCGGATACGCAGTTCGATGTGCGGCTGTTCACGACAGCTCCGGCGATTCTGCCCGGGTTGACCGCTTTCACGCAGGCGAACGTCGATACGGAAACCTTCGCCGTGTTCGGCGACTTCACGCTGGACTTCACGGACCAGTTGAGTCTTGCGCTCGGCGGCCGGTATACGTGGGATCAGCGCAAGGCTGACATCCTGCGCCAGAACTATCTGCTGGGCGGATCGCCGGTTTTCGGCGGCCCCGGTGTGCCTTTCGGCAGCCCCAGCACGGACTTCTCGGGCAAGGCGACCTTCAAGAAGTTTACACCGCGCGCCTCGCTCAGCTTCAAGCCGACGCCCGATCACAACATCTATGCCAGCTTTTCGCAGGGCTTCAAAGGTGGAGGCTTCGACCCGCGTGGTGTGGGCGTCAACGCGCCCACCACCAATCCCTCGGGTGAACCGAGCGATGCCGAGATTGCACGCTACCTGAGCTTCAAGCCGGAATCGGTCGATAGCTACGAGATGGGTTACAAGGGCAACCTGTTCGGCGGCGGGCTCTACCTGGCGGTCGCAGCGTTTCACATGGATTACAAGGATGTGCAGATTCCCGGTTCGGCAGGCTGCACCGTAGGCGGCGTGGCGACATTCTGCGGCGTCATTACCAATGCGGGCAAGGCCAGGATCGATGGCTTTGAAGTGGAAACCAACGCCCGCGTCGCGCGTGATCTGGCCATATCGGGCGACCGCCTGAGCTTCACCGGCTCGCTGGGCTACATCAACGCGCGTTACAAGGAATACATTACCAACGTTCCCGATCCCGATACGGGCCTGCCTGTGCCGACCGATGTGTCCAGTCAGCGCAAGATCCAGAACACCCCCAAGTGGACCGGCAGCGCCACTCTGGCTTACGATACGCCGCTGGGCGGAGGCGATCTCTCGCTGAGCAGCACGGTGTCCTACCGTTCCAAGACCTATCAGTTCGAAGTGCCGAACCCCTACATCGATCAGAAGGGCTATGCGCTGGTCGATGCCAGTCTGGTCTACACCGCGCCGGGCGGGGGCTGGAGCCTTGGCCTGCATGGCAAGAACCTGTTCGACAAGCAGTATAAGACATCGGGCTATTCCTTCGTCGCGCCTGACGGGGCGGGCGGGCTGGTGCCGACGCTGGGCACCGAAGGCACGCTGACCGCCTTCTACGGCAATCCGCGCCAGGTCTTTGTTACGGCAACGCTGGAGCTATAAGCCGGACTTGTCCGGCCCGTCCGGCGGGTCTTCCGCTTCCTAACCCCCCGCAGGAAGACCCGCCGGACCTTCTCGCCCGAAAAGGATTCATGTCATGACTTACCGCGACCACCGTTACCGCAGCGCCTGCGGACGGCTGGAACTGGCCGCGCGCGATTATCCGGCGGGCGATCCGGCGGCGCCGGTACTGCTGATGATGCACGGGCTCACCCGCAACAGCGCCGATTTCGAGCCGCTCGCGGCGCATCTGGCCGGGCGTTACCGGCTGATCGTGCCCGATCAGCGCGGGCGCGGGTTGTCGGAATGGGATCCCGATCCCGCGCAGTACCGTCCGGACGTCTACGCGCAGGACATGCTGGCGTTGCTGGACGGCCTCGGCATCGCGCGCGCGGGGCTGATCGGCACCTCGATGGGCGGGCTGATGGCCATGGTGATGCAGGCCATGCGGCCGGGGCTCGCCAGCGCGGTGGTGTTCAACGATATCGGCCCGGAACTCGATCCCGCCGGGCTGGCGCGTATTCAGGGCTATGTCGGGCCTTCCGGGGCAATGGCGGACTGGGCCGAGGCCGCCGCGCGCTGCCGGGCGATCAATGCCATGGCCTTTCCGGACTATGGCGGCGCCGAATGGATGGCCTTTGCCCGGCGTACCTGCCGGGAGAATGCGGACGGCACGATTTCCTTCGCCTATGATCCGGCGATATCGAGCAGCGTGGAAGGGGACGATCCGCAAACCGTGCCGCTGGATATGTGGCCGGTGTGGGAGCTGCTCGATGCCACGCCGGTGCTGGTGGTGCGCGGGGAACTGTCCGATCTTTTGAGCGCCGGGACCGAGCGCATGATGGCGCAGCGCCACTCGGGGCCCTATGCCAGCGTCGAAGTGCCGCGCACCGGTCATGCCCCCATGCTCGACGAGCCAGTGGCGCTGGCTGCGGTCGAGGCGTTCTGCAAGGACTATGTGACCTGACATGACCACGGCGAAGCAGACAAACGGCACGAGTCCCAATCTGGTTCTGGCGATGCTGCTGCTCGTCTACATCTTCAATTTCGTAGACCGGCAGATCCTGGCGATCCTGGCCGCGCCGATCCAGGCGGATCTGGGGCTCGACGATGCGCAGATGGGAATGCTCGGCGGCGTTGCTTTCGCGATCCTCTATTCGACGCTGGGCGTGCCGCTGGCCTCGCTCGCGGACCGCACCAGCCGGTCCTGGGTGATTACCGGTTCGCTGGTGATCTGGAGCCTGTTCACCGCTCTGTGCGCTCTGGCGCAGGGGTTCTGGCACATTTTCCTGGCCCGGCTCGGCGTCGGCGTGGGGGAAGCTGGGGGCGTGGCGCCGTCCTATGCCGTGATCGGCGATCACTTTCCCAGCGAGCGGCGCGCCTTCGCGCTTTCGGTCTATTCGCTGGGCATTCCGCTCGGTTCGGCGCTGGGCGTGCTGGCGGGCGGCTATGTCGCGGCGCGGGTGGACTGGCGCGCCGCGTTTCTGGTTGTCGGGCTGGCGGGCCTGCTGATCGCACCGCTGTTCCGCATGATCGTGCGCGACAGGCCCAAGCCCGCGGCCAGCCCCGGCGCGCCGTCCGCGGCCGGGCTGGGGGCGGTGGCGGCGGTGCTGGCGTGCAAGAAGGCGTTCTGGCTGCTCAGCTTCGGCGCGGCGTCGAGTTCGATGCTGGGCTATGGCCTGGCCTTCTGGCTGCCGAGCCTGCTGCAGCGCAGTTTCGGGCTCGATCTGGTGCATACTTCATGGTTCATCGGCGCGGTGTTGCTGATCGGGGGGAGCGTGGGCGTGCTTTCCGGCGGCGCGCTCGCGGACCGTCTCGGCAGTGCGGACCGCGCATTCTACGGCTGGGTTCCGGCCATCGCCTACGTGGTGGCGGTGCCGTTGTTCGCGGGCGGCATCTGGACTTCCAGCGTGCTGTTCGCCTTCCTGCTGTTTCTGGTGCCGCAGGCGCTGGCTTACGTCTGGCTGGGGCCAGTGACGAGCGCGGTGCAGCATCTTGTAGAGCCGCCCGCGCGTGCGACCGCCTCGGCGTTGTTCCTGCTCATCAACAACCTGATCGGGCTGGGTGGCGGCATCTACGCTCTGGGTCAGCTTTCCACGCTGCTGACGCCGCACTTCGGCCATGAGGCGCTGCGCTATGCGATGCTCTGGGCGCTGGGGCTCTATCTGCTGGCGGCGCTGCTGATGGCGCTCGCCGGGCCCGCGCTGCGGCGTGAATGGGTGGCCGAGCGCTGAGCGCCTGATCCCCGCTCAGGGCAGGTCGTGCGTCACCACATGAACATCGCGGGGCGCGACGACCGGTTCGCGGGAAATCGCCACGGCAATCGCCAGATCGCCCACCACGTTGACGACCGTGCGGAACATGTCGAGCAGGCGGTCCACGCTGATGACAAGGCCGATGCCCTCGGGCGGCAGGCCGGTCAGCGCCAGCACGGTGGCGACGGCGGGCAGCCCGCCTGCGGGAACGCCCAGCGTGCCCATGCCCGCCAGTGCGGCGACGGCGAAGACGAGCGCCTGCTGGTCGAGCCGCAGATCCATCCCGAAGAACTGCCCGACGAACAGTACGGTAACAGCGATATAGATCGTGGTGCCGCTCTGGTTGGCGACAGTCCCCAGACCCAGCACCGGCCGCACCACCGGGCCCGGCAGGCCCAGGTCCGTCTCCGCGACTTTCAGGGCCGTGGGCAGCGTGGCGTTCGAGGATGAGGTGCAAAACGCGATCACTGCGGCTTCGTGCACGCTGCGCAGGAATGCGGCGGGGGCCAGTTCGCCGCGCATCCACACGACGATAAAGAATGTGATGACGATCTGCAGCGCCAGTGCGGCCAGCACGACGGCGATATAGGCGCTGAGATAGACCAGCAGGTGCCAGCCGAACATCACTGTCATGTCGAACATGAAACAGGCGACGGCGAGCGGCGCGAAGCGCGTGACCAGCCGCACTGCCCGCATGCCGACATCGAACAATCGCTCGCAGGTGCTGACCAGCCAGCGCCCGCTCTGCTTGCGCAGCAGGGGCAGGGCGGCGGCGATCGCGAACGACAGGATCACCATGATCATGATCCATCCGTTTACGGAGCGGAAGCCCGGCGCGAGATCGATCAGCCCGCGCGGCATCGCGGGCAAGTGCGCGGCGACGAGTTGCTGGCCGATTTCGGGGGGAATGCCATCGCCGGGACGGAACAGGTTGGCCATGGCCAGTCCGATCAGCGCGGCCGAGGCGGAGACTGCCGTCATGTAGATCAGCGTCGTCGCGATCAGGCCCTGCATGCCCGCATTGCCGCGAATGCGCGAAAGGCCGGTAACGATGGCCGAAAACAGCAGGGGGGCGATCAGCAGGAACAGCACGCTGAGGAAGAGCTGTTCCACCGGACGCACGAACCAGGTGAGGATCTGTTCCGTCAGCGAATGAAGGGGCGCGGTATATTCGACCAGCGTGCCCGCCCCGGTCCCTATTGCAAACCCGAGGAACAGCAGCATGTGCGGCCGCAGTCTCAGCCAGCTGCCGTTCGCGGGCGGCGGAGCCGCGGGCGCCCCCGTCTGGGGGCCGGTCGGGAAGTCAGGTCGCCTCATGTGGCAAGCGTCATCCTCTGGGGGTTGCAGGCCTGCTGTCCGGGCCGCGAAGGAAGTTCGGCTGCTGAATAGCGCAACATTTCGGTTAGTTCAGAAACCCTGTCAGCAAGCTGTCATCTGGGCGTCTTGCGGAAAATAAGTGCCGGACGGAACTTCAAGTCCGGGGTCCGGCGGGCGGAACACGATTGTGGCCTTCACACCCCGGCCGCCCGCGCCATCGGCCAGAGTGACTTGCGCGCCCATGCGCTCGCCCAGCGCGCGCACGATGGGCAGCCCCAGCCCGCTGCCGGACGGCGCTGTGGCCGAGGGCGCACGGTAGAAACGCTCCCAGACTTTCTCGCGGTCGGCGGGGGCGATGCCGGGGCCATCGTCCTCGATTTCCACTACGGGTTCGCCTTCGCGCAGGAGAACCCGTACCGTCACGGTGCCGTCGGCGCGGTTATAGCGGATGGCGTTGTCGAGCAGGTTGCTGATCATTTCCGTTGCCAGCATCCGGTCGCCGAGCGCCATGATCGCGGCGGCATCGGTTTCGAAACCGATATCCATGGCACCTGTGTCCGGGTGCGTGACCCGGCTGGCGACGATCCCGGCGGTTACCCCGGTCAGCTCGAACGCCTCGAAAGATCCGGTGTCCCGGCCCTGCTCGTCCATTCTCGCCAGCGAGATAAGCTGCGCCAGCAGCCGTTCGAGCGAATCGACCGCCGCGCCGATGTCCGCCAGCGCCGTGGCGCCTTGCGGAGAGGAGGGACCGTAGCGGTTCAGCACATCGACATGGACGCGCACGATGGCCAGAGGCGTGCGCAACTGGTGCGAGGCGTTGGAGGTGAATTCGCGCAGCGAGCCGATGGCGCGTTCGGTGCGGGCCATCAGCTCGTTGAAGGCGGAGGCCAGCAACAGCGCCTCGCGCGGGGCATCGGAAGCCAGCGTCAGGCGCACGTTTGCAGTGGAGGGACGGCGTGCGGCGCTGATCTGGCGGGTGAGCGAGGCGAACGGGCCGAGGCCCCAGGTGACGGCCCCGTAAAACAGCAGAACGGCCGCCATGACGATGAGAACGCCCGCCCCGGCGACGCGCAGGAAGTAGGTCTGTTCATAGGCCTGCCGGTCATCGAGAAAATCGGCGACCTGAATGACGACCGGGCGGGTAAAGCCGGGCAGGGTGCGGATCTCGGTGGCGATGCGGACGGACCGGTCTTCCAGCACGGCATCGCGCAGATAGGCGGCCTGTATCACCCCCTTTGCATCGCGCGCGTCGACATATCCCTGCACCAGCTGCGTATCGCGGTAGCTGCGGGGAAAGCTGGCGGGTTGATGGCGCGGCATTTTCGCGCCGGGGGCGGGATTGTAATCGCCGGGCGGGGTCAGCCAGGCCATGCCCGCGACCAGATGATCGCCTTCATAGACGCTGTAGTGGGACACCGGCGTCATCTGGCTTTGCAGGAGGTGGATGGCCAGCGGCAGGAGCTGGTGCCGCGCCGACGTGTCGGTGTTGATCGCCCGGCTGATCATCGTCACCGAACCGACGAGCGTGCGATCCGACGCGTTCGACAAGGTGCGGTGGATCATCCAGCAGGTAATGCCGCCGAACGTGATGGCCAGCGCCACGAGCGGCATCATTACCGCCGCGGTCAGGCGGGCGCGCAGCGAAGTCATGGGCGCAAGGTCAGTTGCCTTCTAGCATGTATCCCAGCCCCCGCACTGTGCGGATGACCGGGCCGTGGGGCATGAGCTTGCGCCGCAGGCGGCCGACATAGACATCGAGTGCGTTGGGCGCGACGGCGTCGGTGAAATTGAAGACTTCGGCCGTCAGGCATTCGCGCGTGACCACTTTGCCGGGGCGCCCCATCAGGGTTTCCAGCACGGCCAGTTCGCGGCGGCGCAGTTCCACGACCGAACGGTCGAGATGGACAGTGCGGGTCGAGCGGTCGAAGCTGAGGCAGCCGACGCGCAGCACCGGGTCCGGGGAACCCAGGCTGCGGCGGATCAGGGCGCGCGCCCGCGATTCCAGCTCGCGCGGATGGAACGGCTTGGAAAGGTAATCGTCGGCGCCGCGGTCCAGCCCCTCGATACGGTCGTTCACGGCATCGCGCGCAGTCAGGATCAGGATCGGGGTCTGAACCTCGCGGCGGCGCAGCGTGCTCAGCACTTCCAGCCCGTCCATATCGGGCAGGCCCAGGTCGAGCACGACCAGATTATAGGGCTCGTTCGCCAGAACCTCGATCGCTTCCTCGCCCGTGGAGACGAAATCCATGGCGAAACCGGCCGAGGCCATCGATGCTTCCATTCCGCGCGCAAGGCTGCGGTCGTCTTCTACAATCAGTATACGCAACAACTCACTCCCCGAAAACGAGTTGCGGCATCCCCTCCTGTGCAAGGTCTGACCTGACCGCCCCTGCGGCCGGGCCTTCCTAATTCGTAGACTTTTCGAATATTTCTTGATTCGACACTGTTTGGCAAAAACCTGTCATCAAGCTGTCGCTAACCCTGAAATTCTTTTTCCCTGATGCCCTTGAGAGTGACAGCTTGGTGACAGGTCGTCCAGCCTAACTTTCCTGTGTCTGGAGAAAAGTTGACGTATCCAGACGTTCCGAGGTTCCTGCGGTTCTGGCGCGGTAAACGGCGGCGGAAAGGGCGGGGGCTCCCACGGTTGAAAGGGGGGACCAATGGTCAGCCAGTTCGGTCGCAACATCTCGCTGCCTTCGGGTCTGAATAATCATACGTGCAATATTTCGCTTCCGGCATCGTTCGGGGGTGCAGTCATGGCCGTGCCGGCAGCTTTGCGGGCATGACCTTCTAAGGCACCGGGCCGGTCCGGTTCCGCGCCGCCAGAGTTACCGAGAGTTGAGACATGCATCCCGCCGCAGGGACGCGTGCCGCAAGGCGCGCTTCTTGCGGAGCTGAGCTGTTGCGCGCCGTCCGGCTGCCGGCTGCCGGCGGTCCTTCGGAACGAGGCCCATGTTACCGGGCCGAATGAGGGAATTGTATTTAAAAACAGAAGTTAAAAACAAAAAATCCGGATCTCCAGGGAGGGGCCCAGAACAGAAATTCCATTCAACAAGACAGGGGCCGATCCAGATGAAATACAAGGGAACAGCATCCATTGCCGCACTAGCCGTGAGCCTTTGCGCCTGCGTGCATCCGGCGCTGGCGCAAAGTGCCGCATCCATGGTGGCGAGCGGTGCCGAAAGTGCCGCCGCGCCGGATGGTGATGCGGGTGAAGCGATCATTGTTACGGGTACGCGCACAACCGGCATGAAGGCGGCAGACAGCCCGGCGCCGATCCAGATCCTGGACGGAGAGGCGCTGGCGCGCACCGGCCAGCCGGATTTGATCCAGAGCCTGGCGCAGAGCCTGCCTTCGGTGCAGGCGCAGTCTTTCGGCGGTGACTTGCAGGCGATGAACCTGCAGATGAAACTGCGGGGGCTCAGCCCCAATCACACGCTGATCCTGATCAACGGCAAGCGCCGCCACGGCACGGCCAACGTCTCGATCGCGGGCGGCCCTTACGGCGGCAGCGCGGCGCCGGACATGAGCTTCATTCCGAGCGCGGCGATCGGGCACATCGAAGTTCTGCAGGACGGCGCGGCCGCGCAATACGGCACCGATGCGATTGCAGGCGTCATCAACGTCATTCTCAAGGATGCCGATTATGGCGGCAGCGTTACCGCCACGGCGGGCAAGTATTTTGACGGCGGCGGCGAGACGTACAGCATTTCCGGCAATGTCGGCTTCGCACCGATCGAGAATTCCTACGTCAACCTGACGGTCCAGAAGAAGAAGAAGGGCTTCAGCTTCCGCGGCGATGTCGATCCGCGCGTCTATGGCGACAATACCGTTGCGGCGGCGAACCTTGCCAACTATCCCGACGCGGTCAATCAGGCGCACTACCCCTACGTCAACCGCATCCTGGGCGATCCTTACGTCAACCAGACGACGGCAACGTACAACGCGGGTTACCAGTTCGGCGATTTCGAACTCTACAGCTTCGGCAGCTACGGCCACAAATATGCCCGCGCTTATGAGAACTACCGCACGCCGGGCATTGTTACCTCGCATGTCGATGCCAACGGAGACTTCGTGGCTCCGGCCGACTGGTCCGATACGGACACTGTCGTCCCGTTCTATCCCAGCGGTTTCTCCCCGCTTGAGGCCGTGCGTGAAACGGACTGGGCGGTTACCGGCGGCTTCAAGGGCACGGTCGGCCAGCTTGGTTTCGACGTGGCGTCCACTTACGGCCATGACCTTGTCGGCGTCTATGTCGAGAATTCGGGCAACTCCTCGCTCTACCGCGATACCGGCTTCACGCCGACCGAGTTCCACAACGGCGATTTCAAGGCCACGCAGTGGACCAATACCCTCGACCTGACGCTGCCGGTCGAAATCGGGCTCGCTTCGCCGCTGAACCTGGCCGGTGGTATCGAATGGCGCCGTGAGACTTACGGCATTACCGATGGTGATCCGGCATCCTACTACGGCAGCGGCGCGCAGTCGTTCTTCGGCTATGCTCCCGCCAACGCGGGCAGCCATCACCGCACCAATTTCTCGCAATACCTCGACGTTTCGTTCAATCCGGTCGACGACTGGCTCGTCGATGGTGCGGTTCGCCACGAGCACTACAGCGACTTTGGCGATACCACGGTGTTCAAGCTGACCAGCCGCTACGACATCACGCCCACTTTCGCCGTGCGTGGCACCGTCTCGACGGGATTCCGCGCACCGACACTGGGTGAGGGTTTCTATTCGGGCATCTCGGTCGGTCCGAACTCGGTCGGCGGTGTGCTTCCGGCGAACTCGGCGGCGGCGGCGTCGCTGGGTTTCGGCGGGCTGAAGCCTGAAAAGTCGACCAACCTCAGCGCCGGTGTCGTCTTCACGCCGTCCTCGCGCCTGAGCATCACGCTCGACGGTTACTGGATCAAGATCCGCGACCGCATCCTTATCACCGGTTCGTTCTATGGCTTCCGCGGCCAGTACTGCCCGGCAGGCTATTCGGGGGCGAATGCGGGGAGCTGCATTCCCTATACCGAGGACGCCTACAACATTTACAACCAGCAGGCGGTCTACGACGCGGTTTCCTCGGCGCTGGGCGGCACGATCCCGAGCTACGTGCTGATCGACGGCACCGGCGTGGACCGCAACCTGAGCGGCACCGTGCGCATCCAGACTTTCGCCAACGGTGCCGACATGACGACCCGCGGCATCGACTTTACCGCGAAGTACGACATGCTCACCGGCATCGGCCCCATCAACTGGAGCCTGTCCGCCAACTACAACGAGAACAAGGTGGACTCGATCGCGGCGCTGCCTTCGGCGCTCTACACCAGCACCGTGGACCCGACGGCGACGGCGCTGATCGACAAGTTCGCGGTCTGGACACTGGAGAAGAGCACGCCCAAGTTCCGTGCCACGGCTGGCATGTATTGGGAATCGGGCATGTTCAGCGTGAACCTGCGCGAAAGCTACTATTCGAAGGTCTCCAGCCTCAGCACTGCGCCGGGCGGCAGCCCGCTGGCCGGGCAGGCGATTGCGATCCCGGTGAAGGCATCGTTCATCACCGATCTGGAAGTGGGTTTCAAACCGGCCGAGGCGATCAAGATCTCGATCGGTGCGAACAACCTGTTCAACCACTATCCGACCAAGACATCCTATGAGAACATCCGCGCGGCCTATGAAACGGCGGGTTCGAGCAGGTTTGCAACCAGTGTCTATCCCACGGTTTCGCCTTTCGGCATCAACGGTGGATACTACTACGCGCGCCTCGGCGTGAACTTCTGATCCTACGGCAACTGGGCGCCGCTTCGTTACGGCGGAGCGGCGCCGCCTTTTGATGCCCCTGAATTCGTATTGACAAGAATTGGAGTGACGATTGTGCTTATGTCCTCGATGGACTGGCTGATCCCCGCGATAGGATTGCTGGGCGCTGGATTGCTGGCAGGTTTCGCTGGCGGTGTCTTTGGAATCGGCGGCGGCTTCATCGTGGTGCCCGCGCTGCTGATCATGCTGCCGCTGCTGGGCGGTGATCATTCGCAATATGCCCACGTTGCGGTTGCGACATCGGCCGCCACCATCATCGTTACGTCCATCCGCTCGACCCTCAGCCATCACAAGCGCGGCTCGGTCGACTTTGCAGTTCTCAAAAGCTGGGCGCCCTGGATCATTGTCGGTGATGGTATCGGCGTGGTGCTGGCCAGCCATGTCGATGGCACGGTGCTGAAGATGATCTTCGCCACCGGCGTGCTGGCGATGTCGATGGTGTTCCTGCTGCCCCAGCTTTCCAAACTGGTCTTGTCCGATCACATGCCCGGCGGCGCGCTGCGCGTGGGTATTTCGGGCGGGCTGGGCGCCTTTTCCGCACTGCTGGGCATCGGCGGGGGCACGATCGCGATCATGGTCATGACCATGTGCGGGCGCCCGATTCACAAGGCGGTTGGCACGGCCTCGGGAATAGGTACACTCATCGCGGTTCCCGCCACTATCGGTTTCATGATCGTCGGATTTCGTGAGTATGGTCTGCCCTGGGGCTCGCTGGGCTTCGTCAATCTGCCTGCGGCGGCGGCCATAGCCTCGATGTCGATCCTCACGGCCCCGCTCGGTGTGGCGGCGGCCCATTCGCTGCCGCCGAGCGTGCTGAAGCGCGTGTTCGGTGTCTATCTCGTCGTCATTGCCATCGTCATGTTTCGCAGTGCGCTCAAGGTCTGAACGCTGGCGCATTTCATCGGAAGGAGTTCGAATAATGCAGGTTGAGGATACCAGCGTCTTGGAGCGCATCGAAAACAGCGAAGCGGGCGAGGATCTGATCGCGCGCGGCTATTCGCGCCGTCAGATCGGCCGCATCGCCGCGCTGCTGGGCGGCGGCGTGGCTCTCGCCGGAAGCGCGGAATCGGCTTTTGCGCAGCAGTCGGCCAAGGCGGTTGCCGGGGCCGTGCGTATCGGGTCCAACGAATGCTGGACAGGGCCGCTTCCCGCCGGGGCCGAAGCGGCGATGCTGATCGTCGCCAAGGGCAACTGGTACGAGCCCGACGGCGAGCATGCCAAGCTCTTCGATGCGGTGTCCAAGGTGGAAGGCGTGCCGGTGGAGCGTATCCTGGCCTGGCCGGGTTCCAGCGATCCGCTCGCCCGCGTTCCGATCACGTTTGCATCGCCCAAGCGCGGCATTGTAACCGCCGATCCGACCTACGAATCGATCTGGCGCACTGGCGCGTGGATCGGTGCCAAGGTGACCAAGGTTCCGCTCACGTCCGATTACCGCCACGATGTGAAGGCCATGCTGGCCGCCGATCCCAATGCGGGCGTTTACTACATCTGCTCGCCCAACAACCCCACCGGCACGATCACCCCGGTAGAGGACATCCTGTGGCTGGCTGAGAACAAGCCCAAGGACGCGGTCGTGCTGGTGGACGAGGCCTATGTGCACTGGTCCGACACACCGCGTGCGGCCAGGCTGGCGGTTGAGCGCGACGACGTGCTGGTGATGCGCACGTTCTCGAAGCTGTTCGGCATGGCCGGCATGCGCCTCGGCCTGACTTTCGCCTCGCCTGCGCTGCATGAAAAGATGATGCGTTATGACGGCAGGCAGGTCACGAACATGCTGCCGATGACGGCGGTGGCCTGCGGCACGGCATCGGTCCCGCTTGCCGCGCAGATCAAGGCCCGCGCCGCGCAGATGGTCTCGGCGCGCGAAATGGCGATCGCCCATGTCCAGAAGCGCGGCCTGAAGGTGATTCCGGGCAGCCACGCGAACATGTTCATGGTGGAATGGAAGGGCAAGACGCCCAAGGAAATGATGGCGGCTTTCCTGGAGCAGGGCGTGCAGATCGGCCGTTCGTGGACGGCCTATCCGCAGATGTCGCGCGTCACTGTCGGGTCTGCGGAGGACATGCAGAAGTTCTGCCTGGCTCTCGACAAGATCCTGATGGCCTGACCTTCCCCTCACCTGCTTGAGAGGGCGCACCGCCGCGTGCGCAAGATACCCGGGCAGCCCGTTACTCCAGCCGGGCCTGTCCGGGTATCGTTTGTTCGGGCGGCGCCTTTCGGGCGGCCTGAATGGCAGGAATCTTGCTTGTCGCCCGCCGGCGCGGGGGCAAAAGGCCCTCGCGCCGTTGTTTTGTCCGAAAGGCAACACATACGCGCAGGAGCGAAGTATAATGGCGGATCATAAGGTTACGGTAGAGCAACTGCCCAGCGGCAAATGGGCCTGTTTCCTGCACCTGCCGGGGGTGGATGACCCGGTCAATCTGGGCAAGGAGTTCAAGAGCGAGGAACGGGCCGAAACCTGGCTCGACGTGTCAGAGGCGATGACGGCGATCGACGTCATGGTCCGCAAGTACGCGCAGCCCGACAAGGTCTGACGCGAACTGATACCCAGGCGCTGCCACGTTCCGGCGGCGTCTGGGCTCTTCTTCCGTTCACACCGCCATGCCGAGCCGTTCGAGCAGCGTGTCACGGGCTTCGGAGATGCGGTGATAGTGCGTGCTGCTGCCGCCTGCATCGGGGTGAGCGGTCTTGGCCAGCCGCCGGAACGCGGCGTTGATCTGTGCCGCATCGAGAATGCCTTCTTCCGGCAGGTCCAGCGTACCGCGGTGTTCGCTTTCGCTATCGGCAAAGGTGGCGTGCATCAGTTGGGCACGCCGTTTCTCCCGCGCTGCCATGCGCAGGCCGGTCTGGTCCTCCTGCCAGCGCTGACGCGACATCACCAGGCATTCGCCAAAGGCGATCCGTCCCTGCGCTTCCAGTTCATCGAGCCGGAACGGCCCGACAACATCGTAGGGCTCGGCCAGGAAAGCCTCGCCGCCGTCGACGCGGCCGATGGCCACCATGTCGAGGATACCCATCGAACCGTTCCAGATGACCCAGTCAGCCGCCGCCGTCATGCCGGAGGCCGTGCGGCTTTCACCGGGCCGGTATCGACAAGGATCTCGTCTCCCTCCACCTGCAGGGGGTAGGGATGGAGCGTGTTGCGTACTGCATGGGTTACGCATTTGCCGCTGGCGCTGTCGAACCCCCAGGCGTGATGGGGGCAAGTCACGGTCTGCCCGTCGAAATTCGCCTCGTCGAGCGGCACGTCCGCATGGGGGCAGCGCCCGCGATAGGCCTTCAACTCGCCGCCGTTGGGCCAGAGCAGCAGCACGCTTTTCTTGCCTGCGCGAAAGAAGCCCATGCCGCCTTCGCTGATCGCGTTTGTGGGACAGATTGAAGTGAATGCCATCGCGCTTGCCTTCCTGCCGGGGGTGTTCGCGTGCCCGGAATGCAAGGATCGAACCACTGTGGATTTGCCGGAAAACTGCGACATTCGGGCGGGGGAGTGTCGCAAAAGCGACAGCGGCAGAGGGGAATTCGGCCAAAAACTGCGGCGGGCGGGGTGGCACCGGTTTTGCGTGCTGCCCCGTGAGGGCGGAAACAGACGGACAGGATACATGCAAAGCAAGCCCGGTGAGGACGACTACCTGGCCCTGTTCGGTCAATACCGGCAGGATTTCGGCGATGTCTACATGGAGCCGGAAGACGAACGCTTCCGCTTGTTGTTCGATCAGATCTGCCTGTCCGGCGTCAGCGCCCATGGCACAGATTAGGGGTTGAGATT
>NZ_JALHLG010000021.1 GCF_022832375.1 Novosphingobium beihaiense | reverse complement strand
CCGAAGTTTATCCTGAGCATGACGAAGGGCTCGACACGAACGGAAACGGATGAAGATTCTCCATCTGTCCGGCGTCCGGAGCCGGAGATGGATTCCCGCCTGCGCGAGAATGACGAAGGTTTTCAGGGAGAACGAGCGCCTCTTACCGCCCCTGAGCGCGCCAGCGCTGGACGGTGCGCAGGACCATCTCTTCCTCGCCGCCTGAACTGCTCCACAGTTCAGTGAAGGAGGGGTCAGCCGAGGCCGGGCGCTTGTATTCCTCCAGATCGTCGAAGGAAACGCGGATCGGGATCGCCACGCCCTCGCCGCAGATCACGCATTCGCGGTTGCGCAACGCAGGGATCGAATCGAGAAAGCCCCGCGCGCCTTCGGGCATCGCCGCACGCACGAAAGCCTGGTCGCGGTCGTTGTTAAGGCGCATCGAGATGATCGTGCCGCACTGCGAGAGCACGCCCTCGGCAAGGTCGGACGGGCGCTGCGTGATCAGGCCGAGCGAAATGCCGTATTTACGGCCCTCCTTGGCAATGCGCGAGAGGATGCGCCCGACTGAGGAGCCATCGGCGTTCTTCTCGCTGGGCACATAGCGGTGCGCTTCTTCGCAGACCAGCAGGACGGGGCGCGTCCGTTCCTCACGCGCCCAGATGGCGAAGTCGAAAACCAGACGGCTGAGCACGGCCACCACGGTGCTGGTGATGTCGGACGGCACGCCCGACACGTCGATGATCGAGATCGGCCGCCCTTGCGAGGGCATGCGGAAGAGGCGGGCGATGAAGTCCGCCATGGTATCGCCCACCAGCATGCCGGAGAACATGAACTGATAGCGCGGATCGCCTTTCAGCTCGTCCAGCTTGTTGCGGATGCGCAGATAGGGTGCGCTGGTGTGGCCCTTGTCGAGCTTGCCCATCTCGTTGTTGATGATGTTGCCGAGGTCCGACAGCAGGTAGGGGATCGGCGAATCCACCGTGATCTTGCCCATCTGCTCGGCCAGCCGGTTCTTGGAGCGCGCCTCCAGCAGGCACTTGCCGAGAATCTCGGCATCGAGCTGGCGGTCGTCCCCGCGCGAGGTCAGCAGGATCTCGCAGTGTTCCTCGAAGTTCATCAGCCAGTACGGCATCTGCAGATTGGTCGCGTCGAGAATCACGCCGGTATTGCGGAAGGCCGAGGCATATTCGCCGTGCGGATCGACCATGATGATATGGCCTTCGGGCGCATGTTCGCAGATCCGGTGGAGGATCAGTGCGGCGCTGGTCGATTTGCCGGTGCCGGTGGAGCCGAGCAGCGCGAAGTGCTTGCCCAGCAGCGCATCGACATAGAGACCCGCGCGGATGTCCTTTGTCGGATAAACGTTGCCGATCTGGATCGCGCTGCGCCCGTCGCTGGCGTAGATCTGGCGCAAATCCTCGCTGGTGGCGGGATAGACCAGCGCGCCGGGAATCGGATAGAACGTCACACCGCGGCGGAACCCGTGGATGCGGCCGGTCTGGGGCTCTTCCTGCCCTTCGCCAAGGAAGTCCGCCTCGGCCACGATATCGCCGGGCCTGACCGCGTCCTGCTTCTGATTGCGCACGCTCGCGAGCAGCCAGCCGTCACCGACGCGAACCTTGACCTGGCTGCCGACCTTGCCGGACAGCGAGACCGAGGGATCGCCATCACCGGAAATCTCGTTCAGGCGGTTCGCATCGAAAGCGATCCGGGTTCCGGCACCGGCGATTTCGAGCACGACACCAATCGGCGCATGGGCCTGATGAGAGGTGCCCGTCTGCCGGTCCATAGGAATTTCAGAGGCCGGCGCTGCGTGGGCACTGCCGAAACCATCAACTCGCATCTGATTCATGTATCACCAGGATTTATGGCACCCTGGCCGGGGTAGAGCCTGCGGAGTTAATGTCCCCCTAAAGCGCGAATCAGAAATCCGCGTCAGACCAATGCGAACAGGCGCCCGGCCAGCCAGCCCATCCCCACCGACACGCACACGGCCAGCAGGCCATAAGCGAACCCGTAGTTCTGGGAGAAGCGGGCGATCGCCAGCTCCACGCCCATCTTGCGCACTTCCACCTGGCTGCTGGCGGAGGCGACCACGCGCCCCTTGGAAATGGCGAAGGTCTCGGCGGTGTACATTCCCGTCGGCACCCGCGAAGGCAGCCGGATGCGGGCCTGATAGAGCACCTGCTCGCTGACCTGCACGCCGCCCTCATCCTCGCGGTAAAGGCCATTGTGGCGATTGAGGCCCACCAAACCTTCGGAAAAGCGGATCTGCTCCTGCGGGTTGATCGCCCCGATCGGCGAAAGCTGCAGCCACTTCAGCCCCAGCTCATAAATCGCCGCCGTCTTGTCGTCGACGATGTCCGCGATCGGACGGGTCGAAGCGATGGCATAGTAGGCCGGGGCCGAACGGAGCTCGGTGCTGGCGGCGTTGATCCAGATCCCGGCCACTTTCTGCTTTTCGCGCAGGACGATCGACTGTGTGGGCCCTTTCAAGACAACGACAATGTCATAATCCTGCGCCGCGCGCGAACCTTCGGGCGTGAGGATCGCGCCGAACAGCAGCAGTTCGGTGCCGGTAAAGCCCTGCTGCAGATCGACTTCGTGCTGCGAGACTTCCGGCACCAGGATCGGATCGCGCGCGCCGGTCAGCAAGGGAAGCGCAAGAAGGGCAAGCAACGGGGCCAGCCATCTCCTCACAGCGGCGCCACCGTGTAGATCTCATCCGGCCGGTAGCCGAGCCCCAGCGCCATGCGCGCCGCGACCAGCAGGACGATTGCCGCCAGCAGCAGCCGCAACTTCACCGGGTTCGCCTTTTGCGAGAACATCACCCCGATCTGCGCGCCCGTGACCGAGCCAAACAGCAGCAGCGAAGCCAGCACGATGTCAATCGCATGCGTGGTAAGCGCGTGCATCATCGTCGTCGCCATCGTGGTGAACAGGATCTGCCACAGTGAGGTGCCGACCACGACATTGGCGCTCATGCCCAGGATATAGAGCATCGCGGGAACCAGGATAAACCCGCCGCCGATACCCATCAGCATCGTCAGGATGCCCGTCCCCACCCCCAGCAGCAGCGGGGCGAGCGGCGAAATGTAGAGGCCCGAACGGTAGAAGCGCCAGCGCATCGGCAGGCTTGCCACCATCGGGTGATGGCGGCGTTTCCGGGCCGCGATGGGAACGCCGGAGCGCTCAGCCCGGATCGCCTGAATGCTCTCCTTCGCCATCAGCCCGCCGATCGAGCCGAGCAGCAGCACATAGAGAATGCTGATGACGGTATCGATCTGCCCGAGCTTTTCGAGCACGTTGAACAGCACCGCGCCGATCCCGGTGCCCAGGATACCCCCCGCGACCATCACCGAGCCCATCTGATAATCGACACCCCCGCGCCGCGAATGCGCGAACACGCCCGAAACGCTGGCGCCCGTCACCTGGCTGGCGGCGGAGGCTGCGGCCACGGTGGGCGGAATGCCGTAGAAAATCATCAGCGGTGTCGTCAGAAATCCGCCGCCCACGCCGAATATCCCGGAAAGCACCCCGGTGATCGCTCCCAGGCCAACGATGATCAGGCCGTTGACCGAGAGATTGGCGATGGGAAGATAGACGTCCATTGCTGGGTTCTCGCTACCGCAGCATGGCACGCGAGGGAAGGCGCGATTCAGAAACCTGCGGAAAGAGTTACCGCGGGGCCCGAACCGGGCGCGGCATTACCGGCCGCTCGAAACCGCCAATCGAGCGCGACCCGGCTGAACACGCGGCGCCCCAGCGGGATCGAAAGCGATGCGGAGGGCCCGGCATCGAAGCGCGCGGCCCCTTTCTGGGCCCCCGCCCAGATGCCGCCGCCAAGGCGCAGATCCCCCCGGCCAAGCCGCAGCACGCTCTCATCGATCCGCAGTTGCCCATCGGCGAACGCTGTCGCGAAATCGCCGCCAACGTAGCCCGCCTGCAGATACGACTCCGCCCGCAGCCCCAGCGGCAGGGCCATCGGCGGCAGTTCGGTATAAGCTAGGACCGCTGGCTGCACGCTGGGATGGTCCTCACCGGCAAGCCGCCCTTCCACTGCCACCGTGACCGGAAGCGCAGGCAGCGGACGGGCGGACAGGCCCAACGCGGCAGACGTCTCTCGCACCATGCCCAAAGCCGCGGTCCCGCGCAGATAGACCGCCGGGCGATGGCGCGAGGCGGGTCTCAAACGATACCGTAGCACCGCGCCAAGCTGACTGGCGCCATAAACCGCAGGCAGGACACCCCGGGACCGGGTCATCCCGATATCGTGACGGAACAGGGCCCAGGCATCGGCAGACCAGTGCCTAGGCGCGGGTGCCAACGGCAGAGGCGGCACGTTGCGGGACGGTGCGGCCCGCCACCTCCGGCCGGGACTGCGATCCGGGAGGCGATCCGTGGCGGCCGGCAGCAGGGACCGGCCCGGCCCATACACTGGCCTCGGCATGAACGGCGCCGAGGCCAGTTGCGGCGCCAGCGGGTCTGCATACCATCCGGAAAACGGACGGGAGCCGGGCGCTCCGGACCACACGGCGCGGACTATCGGCGCGGCATGCCATGCCCTGTCCTGTTGCCGCGAGACGGGGCGAACCGGGCGAAAGTCCTCCTCGCTGGCACCGTCCGCCTCCAATGCGGGATATGCGGAAACCGCTGCATAAGCGCCCATCCCGGGGACGGATTGCGGCCCGGCGCCATTCCCCGCCACGAAACCGCCGCCGGGCATGGTCAGTGACACCCCGTGCGCCGTGGCCGCCATGCTCTTTCCCATCAGGACCGGCGCTTCCCACGTAACAACTCTTCCCCCGATCCATCCGGCCAACAGCGCCAGCAGTGCCACGAGCGGCTGCCCCCGCACTATTTGCGCAGCCGCTGGCTGCATGGACATGGCTTGCCCGCTCGCTGCTTCTACCTCGCTCACCGGGAAACCGATCCGCCAGGCGCCGCCGTCACCGGATGCGCCGCGTGCTCGGTCTTGTCCCATTTCACATCCGCACCGCGCAAGGTCCCCAAGTATCCGGACAGCGCCTTGCGCCCGGCAAGAATGGCGATGAAATTGGCCACGGGAATACGCGCCACAGCCAGCAGCCCCTCACCCAAGCCATACTCGCGCGCGGTGAAGGCAAAGCGGGCCGCCAACCGCCAGGCCAGTCCGCCCACGCACAGCGCCAGCATGATTCGCAGCAGCGGCGATACCGCCAGTTGCGATGGCGCGCCCAGCAGCCGCGCCGAACCCAGCACGCCCTCGATCACCGCAAGCACATAGCCGCAGGCCAGCACCAGCGTTGCCAGCGGCCCGCGCCGGTCACGCAAAGCCATCCACAGATTGGGCGCCCCCCGGCTCCAGCCCAGACGGTCCCAGCTCTGGAAGGCGATGCCGTGCACCCACCGGGCCTTCTGCCGCACCGCATCATCCAGCCGGGCCGGAAAGTAGGCACGCGTCGCCACCAGATTGCCGTCCGCATCCCGTACCCGCAGGAAGCGCGACCTGCCGCCCTCCCGCCAGACGAGTACGCCCAGTTCGTAATCCTCGGTCAGGCACTCGGCGGCGAAAGGCCCGGGATTGCCTTCCTCCTGCCGCCGCCGGGCAATGCCTTCCATGATGTTCCGGGAAAAGCCGCAAGCCACCCCGGCCGCCGGAATCGCGGCGCCCAGCGCGTCGCGGACCACCAGCGACTTGGTGTGGGATTCGGTAAACTCGTCGGCATAGTGACCCGCCACCCAGGGCGACCGGGGCTGCGGCTCAGGCCTGACCGGCAATTGCACGAAATCGGCCCCACCCAGCCCAGTATCGATGACAGCCAGTTCCGCCGGGTGGACCATGTCTTCGGAATCGTGCAGAACGATGCTGCGGAAGCGACATCCGTATCGCCGTTCATCGCTGCACAAGGCGGTGTAGAGGCGGTTGAGACAATCCGCCTTGGTGGTCGGCCCGGCATTTTCGTGGATCACGATCCGGACGCGCGCATCCGTGCCCGCCCCGGACATGGCCGCCGCGACAGTGTCCGGATCGTTGGAATAACAACCGACGTAGAGAGTGAAGTCATCTTGCCGCCAGACAGACAGGGCATGACGCACGGTATGACCGATCACTTCCGCTTCGCGCCAGGCGGCGATCAGGATAGCCGCCCGGCCTTGCAGGGGCATGGCCTCCTCCTCTCGCGAAAGGACGCGGACTCGCGCGCGGCCGCTCAGCTTCAGCCAGATCCAGCAAAGATCCACACCGATATCGTCGACAGCCCCAACCAGAAACCAGAACGCCGCGAACAGCAGCAGTTCCTGTTCGGTATATTGCAGGGCCGCGATGACATTCCGGATAGCGTTAGTGGCCGCCACCACTCCCCTTTCGCATATTCAGATGATATCAAACCATCAACCGGCCCGGCGAAACCAGGTCCTTCAGAAGAACATCCGAAAACATACCTATGATCATACCCAGGCATTTTGCTAATAAATTAGCTAACAATTTCACAAAATTAATGGGCGGAGACGCCGCCTCGGGGATTCTTCTGATCCTCGTGGCCATTCTGGCCATGATTTGTGCAAATACTGGGTGGTCCTATGCTTACCACGAACTGTTTCATCATGAGCTGGCCTGGACGCCGGTAAAGAAGCTCGACAGCCTGCACTTGTGGATCAACGACGCCTTGATGGCGGTGTTCTTCTTTGTCGTCGGGCTGGAGATCAAGCGCGAGATTCTGGACGGCGAACTTTCCAATGCCGCCAAGCGCCGCCTGCCCGTGCTGGCCGCCGCGGCCGGCATGGTCATGCCCGCGCTGATCTATCTGCTCGCGGCAGGCACCAGCCAGCCGATCCATCGCGGCTGGGCCATTCCCGCCGCGACGGACATTGCCTTTGCGGTCGGCGTTCTGGGCCTGCTCGGCAACCGGGTACCGCCTGCACTGCGGCTGTTCCTGCTGACCGTCGCGATCGTTGACGATCTGGGCGCCGTCGCGATCATCGCCGTGTTCTACACGGCCCAGATCAAGTTCCTGTGGGGGATCGGCGCGCTGGTGTTCCTCGGCGGGCTGATCCTGCTGAACCGGCGCAAGGTCTTCAGCCTGCCGCTCTATCTGCTGCTGGGGCTCGGGCTGTGGTACTGCGTGCTCAATTCCGGCATCCACGCAACGATCGCGGGCGTCGTTTTCGCCTTCACCATTCCGCTCAAGCTCTCCCCGTCCGGAGACAGCATGCTGCTGCGCCTCGAACATGCGCTGGCGCCCTGGAACAGCTATCTCATCGTTCCGCTGTTCGGCTTTGCCAACGCAGGCGTGGCGCTGGGCGGAATCGGCCTTTCGGGCCTGTTCGATCCGGTGCCGCTGGGCATTGCGCTCGGCCTGTTCCTCGGCAAGCAGATCGGCATCTTTGCTTCCATCGTGGCAGCGGACCGGATCGGCTTCGCACCGCGCCCGGCAGGGGCAAGCTGGGTCCAGCTCTGGGGCATGGCCGTGCTGTGCGGGATCGGCTTCACCATGAGCCTGTTCATCGGTGCCCTCGCCTTCCCCCGCCATCCGCTGCTGGTGGAGGAAGCTAAGCTCGGCGTGCTGTTCGGCTCGCTGCTGTCCTCGATCCTGGGCTACACGATCCTGCGTCTGGCCAAGGCTCCCGAAGCAGCGCCCCAGCCAGACTGATTTCTTAGTTATGTGCCAAAGCGCGATGCGCTTGGCGCATCGCGCTTTGTTGTTACCAGCTGCCGACGTTAGGCATGCTGACCCAAGGCTCGGCAGGCTCCAGCTTGCCGTCCTGCAGCAGTTCGATCGAAATCCCGTCCGGCGTGCGGATGAACGCCATGTGGCCATCGCGCGGCGGGCGGTTGATCGTCACGCCCGCGTCCATCAGCCGCTGGCAGGTTTCATAGATATCGCCGACCTGGAACGCGAGGTGGCCGAAATTGCGGCCGCCCGTGTATTCCTCTGCCGGCTGGCCTTCGGCGGGCCAGTTGTAAGTCAGCTCCACCTCGGTATCCTCCTGCCCTTCCGGCGCGAGGTAAATCAGCGTGTAGCGCCCCTTTTCGTCGGAAAACCGGCGCGTTTCCCGCACGTCTATCAGCTCGAAGAAGCGGATCGTCGCATCGGGATCGGTCACGCGGATCATGGTATGAAGGTATCGGGTCACGGGATCATTACCTCAATTCATCGACAAAAAAGAACAGTTCATCGCTCATACAGCCATACGGCGGCATCTTGCGCAGGCTTACAGGGAGAGCTGCCATGTCCGACGATACGCCACAGAACACCCATCACTCCAGCCTTAGCATGCGCGATTTCGCAACGCCGGGCTTGATCGTCAGTTCCATTATTCTTGCCGCGGGCCTGATCGCGGGCGGCTATGCGCTGGGCGACGGGCTGAAACGCGCGCACCGGGCCGACCGGGCGGTGACAGTGCGCGGCCTCGCCGAACGCGACGTCACGGCCGATCTGGCAACCTGGACCATCACCTATTCGGCAACCGCAGGCGATCTTTCGAGCGCACAGGCCAGCGTCGATCACGATACGAAGGAGATCCACGCCTTCTTCCGCGAACTGGGCTTCCCCGCCGATGCCCTGCAACCGGCCGGCGTCAACGTTTCGCAGTTCAAGGACCGCGGCACGGCGAATTTCACAGTGCGCCAGCGGGTGACGCTTCGCACCCACGACATCAAGCGGGCCCAGGATGCGGTGCGCCGCCAGTTCGATCTGGTCCGGCGCGGGGTCATTCTGGAGGAAGGCTCGGGGATGTCCTACACCTTCACCAAGCTTAACGGCATCAAGCCCGCCATGGTCGCCGAAGCCACCAAGGACGCGCGAGCTGCCGCTGGCCAATTCGCCAAGGACAGCGGCGCGCAAGTGGGCTCGATCAAGAGCGCCACCCAAGGCTACTTCTCGATCACCGCGCGCGATGGCGATTCAGGCGGAGGCTGGGGCGTATCCGACACGCCCTACAAGAAGGTCCGCGTCGTCACCACGGTGATCTTCTATCTGAAATAGCACCGGAATCCGGATACAGAAAACCCGTCCGGATCGCTCCGGACGGGTCCTCCTGCGAAAGTGTTTTCGCGTGCTGTCAGATCAGAACGAGGCCGACACCGTGGCAACCACCGTATCGTCGGTGAAGCCATCGACACTCGGGCCGGTTACGCCGATGTAGGACACGCCAACCGAAAGCGGGCCATAAACCGTGGCGGACGCGCCGATCGACCAGTCCCAGCCAGTCTGATCGCTCAGGCCGTTCAAGTATTCCGGAGCGAGAACACCATCGGTATAGCCGATATGGCCTGAAACGGTGACCGGGGTATTGGGAACCGCAACGTCGACATCGCTGTACAGGTACAGGTTGTCCTCGCTGCCCAGGCTCTTCTGATCCCAGGCATAGGCCACACCGACCTTGAGCGATGCCGGACCGATATCACCGGAAAGCGAAGCGTAAGGTTCCCAGTAGTTCACGTGATTCTTGGCGCCGAGCGGCGTGTGCTTATCGGCACCCGGGTAATCGTAGTACAGCAGGCCAACGTCGAGCGTCAGGCCCGAAGTCACTTCACCCGACCAGCCGCCGAACAGGTCCAGTTCCTGCTCACCATAAGCGCCACCGCCCTGGATCGAAGACGACCAGGCGCCAGCATAGACGCCGGTTTCATGAGTCACTGTGATACCGCCCTGGATTGCCGGATCGCCGCCCGAAAGGGAAACGCCGCGGAAACGATAATCGGTAACCAGGGTAACATCGCCCGAAATGGTGATAGGGCCCGGTGCATCGGCCTCGTCGGCAAAAGCCGGAGTGGCAGCAAGCGCAGTGCCCGCAAGAAGAGTGGCGGCGATGGCGCCGCGGACGGACATAGTCATGTTCATTCCCTCACAATTTATTTTTCAATGCCTCGTCCCACCTGCATCTGCCGTACCGTGCCTCGTTGCGGGCCAGCTTGCGGCAGCACAATAATGCTGCAACGCACCACCGTGACGCACAAGGAAAATTTCAGACTGGCAATAATCAGGAAACAATGTGTGGACTTTTTGCCACTGCCGCTCATATCCGTGCGCGTATCTTGTTTTGCCGCAACCACAGCTTTATACCGCATTGCAACGAATGCTTGCCAAATTCAGAAATCTTCTGGCTCGTGCCCCTGCAACGAAGCCCCGTTCGGTCCCCGAGGGAGAGCGTGTTTACGCGATCGGTGACATCCACGGACGCATCGACCTTTTCGAAAACCTGATCCGCATGATCGAACAGGACGACATGGCGCGCGGCACCGCGCGCACGACCGTTGTCCTGCTGGGAGACCTCGTCGATCGCGGTCCGGACAGCGCAGCCGTAGTCGCCCGCGCGCGCGATTGGGGGCGGACGCGGGCCATCGAGTATATTCAGGGCAACCACGAGGAAATGCTGCTGGCCAGCCGCACGAAAGTAGACGCGCTGCGCGGCTTCCTGCGGTTCGGAGGGCGCGAGACGATCCAGTCCTACGGTGTCGGCCCCGAGGCGATATTCGCCGCCGATTTCGAGGAACTGCAGGCGCTTATGAACGCCGCCATCCCGCAGGACGATGTCGATTTCCTGGACAGCTTCAAGAAGATGGTCCGGATCGGCGACTATCTGTTCGTCCATGCCGGCATTCACCCCGATACCCCTCTCGAAGAGCAGAGGGGGCGGGACTGCCGCTGGATTCGCGAACCGTTCCTCAGCCACAAGGGCGATTTCGGCGTTTGCGTCATCCACGGCCATACCATCACCGAAACGCCGGACGTGTGCCCCCACCGGATCGGGATCGATACCGGCGCTTTCGTGCACGGCACGCTGACCGCGATTGGCCTTGAAGGCACGGAACGCTGGTTCCTGCAGGCCAGCAATCAGGACGAACCGGTAGAAGCCAGCGCGATGGCCTGACATCTCCTTTCCCGATGGGAAGGAGAATGTGCCGGGGAGCCTGTAAGCCGGGTTCTGTGCCTGGCGTGGTCTCCCTAGAGAGGGACCTTACGCCGCGGTGGCAGCCATTCCTCTTGGCGGCGCGTTGCCGCGCCGCTCCAGCGACCAACCCGGGCTGCCTGGGTCCGAAACCGGCCCGCCATCCGAAGATAGCCAGCAGCCCCTATTCGGTCTTGCTCCGGGTGGGGTTTGCCATGCCGCTTGCCGTTACCGGAAGCGCGGTGCGCTTTTACCGCACCCTTTCACCCTTGCCTGTGAGCTTTTGGCTCCATCGGCGGTATACTCTCTGTGGCACTTTCCCTGAGCTTCGGCAGGCCTGAAAACCTCCCTCGCCCGGCGGGCGTTACCCGCCACCCTTGTTTCGTGGAGCCCGGACTTTCCTCGGCATTCTTGCGAATGACGCGGCTGCCCGGCTCCCCGGCGCCGCGTCCCCTAGCACGAAAACCGGATAAGGGAAGCCTAGCGGGCGCGGCCCGTGTCGCGCTCCAGCAGCAATTCGAAGAGAATACCCCCGATTTCACCGTCGATTTCGCCGTCGATGATCATCGGCCGCCAGCGCCGCTGGAACGCGCGCACGGCGGCGCGGCCATCGGCAATGTCATAGCCGAAGCGCTCCAGCGCCAGGTAAAACGCACCGGGATTGTCATAGAACAGGTTCATTTTCGCAGCCGGAATATCAAGCGCGAGGCCCAGTTCGCCCAGCCGGTGCCAGTCGAAATATTCGCCCGGGTCCTGCTTGCGCACGGGCGCGATGTCCGAATGGGCAACGACATTGGCGCGCGGAATGTCATGCCGGTCCATGATATCCGCCAGCAGCGGCAGCAGCGCGTCCATCTGCGGTTCGGGGAACGGGCGATAGCCGAATTCATGGCCCGGGTTAGCCAGTTCGATGCCAACGCTGGCCGAGTTCACATCGGTGATTCCGCGCCAGTAGGAGCGGCCCGCATGCCAGGCCCGCTTTTCCTCCGGCACCAGCGAGGTGACGATGCCCTCCTCGTCGATCATGTAGTGTGCGGACACTTCGGCGGCGGGATCGCACATGCGCGCAAGTGCCTCATCGGCGCTCTTCATGCCGGTGTAGTGCAGCACCACCATCGAAACGGGCAACTTGCGCTCGTTCCAGTTGGGCGATTCGACAATGCGGTTGACCAGCCACCGGTTCATCGCATCCTCCTCTCGCCCATGCCCTGCGCTTTCTCTCAGGCTCCCGGCAGAACCGCGCCCAGTACCAGCGCGTCTTCCGCAAGGACATATTGCAGCTTGCCCTCCTGCTCACTGGCAAGCTTGTGAATCATCGCCGCGGGCGCGGTCCGGCTGGAAAGCTCGCCCTCGGGCAGCGTTCCTTCGAGCGCCCGGCCGATATCCCGGTCGAACGCAATACGCTGCCCCGCGGCGCGCACGACGATCTCGCTGGTTTCATCGCGGAACTCCGCCGCGATATCCAGCGTTCCGCCGCGGGGCAGCGCCTCCATGCCGAACAGGGCGAAATTGAGCAGAACCTTGATCGCAGGCTTGGGCAGCGAATCGCTCGACAGGGCCCAGTTGAGCACGATCCGGGCGTTATTCGCCACCAGCCCGTCCACCAGCACCTTCGCCTCGCTCACCGGCACCATCTCGCCGAAGCCGCCCGCTGCGCCGAACGCCAGACGGAAGAATTTCAGCTTGTCCGTGGAAATGCGCGCGCTCTGATCGAGCAGTTCGAAACAGCGCTGGCGCATCTCGGGATCTTTCTCGTCCGCCAGCAGCTCCAGCCCGTTCGACAAGGCCCCCACAGGGCTGAGCATGTCGTGGCAGAGACGCGAACACAGCAGGCTGG
The DNA here is from genome assembly GCF_022832375.1 of Novosphingobium beihaiense. Classification (GTDB taxonomy): domain Bacteria; phylum Pseudomonadota; class Alphaproteobacteria; order Sphingomonadales; family Sphingomonadaceae; genus Novosphingobium; species Novosphingobium beihaiensis. The sequence goes on along the minus strand of NZ_JALHLG010000021.1, from coordinate 24,150 downwards.
CAAGTTCGAGCGAGCTCGTGGTCATGTATAAAGCGCTTTCCATTCTCTCGGCTGCCAGAGCCGGTATCAGCTTTGCTCCGCATGGTCCTCTCCAACCATGCGGAAGGTCAATTCCCGGAAACCATTCCCGCTATCGCGCCAGAAAGCAACACGTCCGCCCGCGATGATCGCCCAGATGCGCAAATCGCCAGTGGAATGTTCGCAATCGGTGGCAGAAGGTACCGGATGCCCCACGGGATGCGAGTGATAGTATCCCAGAACCTGCGGACCACCCGCCCTGGCCGCCTTGTGTGCGGACAGGAGGGCGGCGGGATCGATTTCGAAGCGCAGAGACGGTTCGTCAGAGACATTGGCGGCAGGCACGGCTTGGGCGATCCGCCCTTCCCTGCCCGGTTCGCCGCGCCCCAGAAGCAGCCCGCAGCATTCTTCCGGCGCGGCACGGTCCGCTTCGGCCTGCAGTGTTACCAGAACGCCACTTGTCACTTCGATATCCATTCCCCAAATCCTAGCCGCGATGAGGGCGCACGAAAATATCATCCATGGACAGATCGGCGCAGATGGAGGGCGGCTCGACAAGGCACTGGCCGATGCGAGCGGTCTTTCGCGCGAACGCGTGAAGGCGCTGATGGGCGAAGGCCGCGTCACGCTGGCCGGGAAACCCGTCTCGCAAGCCTCGCGCAAAGCCGATGCGGGCACCCCGTTTGCGATCACCGTTCCGGAAGCGGCGCCCGCGGAAGCCGTTGCGCAGGATATTCCCCTCAACGTCGTGTTCGAGGACGAAAATCTCATCGTGATCGACAAGCCCGCCGGGCTTGTCGTCCATCCCGCCGCCGGGAACCCGGACGGCACGCTGGTGAACGCGCTGCTGCACCACTGCCGGGGCCAGCTTTCGGGAATCGGCGGCGTCGCGCGGCCCGGCATCGTCCACCGTATCGACAAGGACACCTCGGGCCTGCTGGTCGTGGCCAAGACCGACCGCGCGCACGAAGGCCTCGCCGTCCAGTTCGCCGATCACTCGATTGAGCGTGCCTACAACGCCGTAGTGGGCGGATGTCCTGTTCCCGCAGCTGGCACTGTAACCGGATCGATCGCCCGTTCGAATACCAACCGTAAGAAGATGGCGCTGGTCGAGGACGGCAGGGGCAAGCACGCAGTGACGCATTACCGGACCCTGGAATTGCTGAAAGGTGCCACCCTTGTCGAATGCCGCCTGGAGACCGGACGCACGCATCAGGTGCGCGTTCACATGTCGTCAATCGGCCATGCGCTATTAGGGGACCCAGTCTATGGACGTACACCTTCAGCGATTCGCCCAGTTCTTCAGAGGCTTAATTTTTTTCGCCAGGCGCTTCACGCCGCGGAACTCGGCTTCATCCATCCCGTTAAGGGAGAGAAGGTTCATTTCGTCAGCCCCCTGCCCGACGACATGCGGACTCTGATCGACGAATTGCAACACTGAAATCGGTTTTATGTGCTATCATGGAAAGGTGGCCGCAAGCTAAGATGCCTAGCAAGGGTCTTTGACCGCCGGCCGACCCAGAAAGGACGGAAAAGATAGTGAGCACCAAGCAACGCAACCTCCCCGCGGTGCCTGCATTGGGCGGTGAGCAGAGCCTCAACCGCTACCTCTCCGAGATTCGCAAGTTCCCGGTACTGAAGCCAGAGCAGGAATACATGCTCGCCAAGCGCTATCAGGAACATGAGGATCCCGAGGCTGCCGCACAGCTCGTAACCAGCCACCTGCGTCTCGTCGCGAAAATCGCGATGGGCTACCGCGGCTACGGCCTGCCCGTCTCGGAACTCATTTCCGAAGGCAATATCGGCCTGATGCAGGGCGTGAAGAAATTCGAAGCCGATCGCGGCTTCCGCCTGGCGACATATGCGATGTGGTGGATCAAGGCCTCGATCCAGGAGTACATCCTGCGCTCGTGGAGCCTCGTTAAGATGGGCACCACCGCCGCGCAGAAGAAGCTGTTCTTCAACCTGCGCCGCATGAAGAAGAACCTCGACGCCTACGAGGATACCGACCTGCACCCGGAAGACGTCGCCAAGATCGCGACCACGCTGGGCGTATCGGAAACCGAAGTCGTCAACATGAACCGGCGCATGATGATGGGCGGCGATGCCTCGCTGAACGTCTCGTTGCGTGAGGAAGGCGAAGGCCAGTGGATGGACATCCTGCAGGACGATGGTCCGCTGCAGGACGAAATCGTGGCCGAGGCCGAGGAAAAAACCGTCCGCCACGACATGCTGGTGGAGGCAATGGACGCCCTCAACGACCGTGAGCGCGACATCCTCACCGAACGCCGCCTGACCGACGATCCCAAGACGCTTGAGGAATTGAGCCAAGTCTACCACGTCAGCCGTGAACGCGTGCGCCAGATCGAAGTGCGCGCTTTCGAAAAGCTGCAAAAGGCGATGAACCGCATCGCCGGTGACAAGAAGCTCGTTCCCGCAGGCTGACTTCCCGTCAGCACGGACAGCACAGAAACCGGGCGCTCCCATGGGCGCCCGGTTTTCTTTTTTGACATGCAAATACCAGAAATCTGGGGAAATCCGATTTTAGTTAATTAATTGTAAGTCATAGTATGCCATCTGCTGCAACGCCATGGATGCCCGCTCGACCGTCCGGACCGTTCTGCTGAGAGCCTTGTCCGTATTTGCCGTCTTCCTGTTCTGGAACGGCGTTTCGGGTATTGCGGCGGCCGAAGACATCCTGAATCCGCCTGCGCTGTGTCACTCCACGTCGGAAACCGTCAAAGAGCCCCGCGCCGTCCCGCCGCGCTTCACCTGCAAGGGTGATCCGCAGGGCTACCAGTACGGCAGCCTCTGGCTCCGCGCCGATCTTCGAAACTACCGGGGCGTCGATCCGAACGATCTGGTGCTGAAAGTGCACTCCTCGCGGTTCGACCGGCTCGAAGTGGCCTTCACCTATGCCGACGGCCACACCACCTACCAGCATGTTCGCAGCGGAGATTTCGGAACGCATTGGCGCACCGGCGGCCAGATTGCATTCGAAGCCCCTGTCCGCGAAGCTCCGGTCCGCTTCGTCACCGCCCGTTTCGACCGGCTGGCGAGCGTCCACCTGCTGCGCATGCGCATGCTCAGCCGCGGCGAAGCGAACCTGCAGGCCACCGCGCTTTCGATCTGCGTCACCGCCGCGCTGACGCTGCTGCTGCTCGGCACCGTCTACAATACCTCGCTCGCCGTGACGCTGCGGCGGCAATTCCCGGTATGGCAGGCGGGCTGGGCCGGAAGCGTTCTCCTGTGGGGCATAGTCTGGTCGCAACTGGGGCTGCTGGTCGTGCCCGAAATGGCCGGCACGTTCTCTTCGCAGTTCTGCACGGCCCTGTCCTGCCTTGCCGTGACGTTCGCCTCGTTCAGCGCGATCACTGCCCTTGACGGCCCCGAACTGCCGCGCCCCCTCCGCTGGTTTACGCTGGGCCTGGCGGTCTTCATCAGTTTCCTGGGCATCCCGCTCGCCCTGATGCGCTCCGGCGCGATCGATGCGGCGGCCCTGGCGCTGGGTGTTGCGATCCTGACGCTGCTTGCCAGCGTAGCCTTGAGCCTCGGTTGGGCGTGGCGGCGCGGCAGCATCGAGGCCCGGACATTCTCCGGTGCCTGGTCGATTCCGATCCTGACGCTGGGCGGTGTGGAGTTCTTCGATACCCGGACGATCTTCTGGGGCGGCGGCTCGCAGTTATTGATCCTGCTCGCGGCGGCGTGGCAGACGATCTGGCTGGCCGTGGCCGCGTCGAAGACCCACGCCTATTTGCGCATTGAGCACGATCGCGCCCGCCAGGCCGCGGCGCAGGCGCACGAACTGGCCCGCCGCGATCCGCTGACCGGCCTGCGCAACCGCCGCGGCTTCGTCGAGGCCGTGGCGCCGATGCTGGAACTGGCGCAATCGGGGGAAAGCCCCGCCGCGCTGCTGCTGCTCGACGTCGACATGTTCAAGCGCATCAATGACACGCACGGCCATGACGCGGGCGACATGGTGCTGGCCACTATCGCGCACCGCATCGAGCGGTGGGAAGGACCGATGTGCAAGGTTGCGCGCCTTGGCGGCGAGGAGTTCGCGCTGATGACCGGCGGCATGACCGGTTTCGCGCTGGAACAGTTTGCCGAAAGCGTGCGCCTGGGCATTGCCGCGTGCGATCACAGCGAAGCCATCGGTGCGGACACCGTGACGGTCAGCGTCGGCATTGCCGAGGCCGGGCCGGACAGCCATTTTCGCGAACTCTACCGGCTTGCGGACGAAGCGCTCTACCGGGCCAAGCACCTGGGCCGCAACCGCGTGATGTTCCAGCAGCCCAGTCACGATCCCCGGATCGTGGACGGCATACAGGTCAATACGCTGCAATAGGCGGCCCCGCGCCATTGCCAGGCGGCGGCAACAGGCTCTAGAGACCGGGCAGCGCCAACACTCGGACACCCCATCAAGACATGCGTTTTCTCGCCAGGATCATCGTCTGGTTTCTTGTCATCAGCGTGGGGCTGACGGTGCTCTACCGCTTCGTGCCCCCGCCAGTGACGGTGACCATGCTCGCCGATGGCAATGGCGTGACCAAGGACTGGGAACCGCTGAGCCGGATCGACCGCAACATGGTCGCCGCAGCAATCGCGGCCGAAGACAGCAAGTTCTGCAGCCACAACGGCTTCGACAAAGAAGCCATCGAAAAGGCGATGGAACGCAATGCCGAAGGCGGGCGCCTGCGCGGCGGCTCCACGATCAGCCAGCAGACGGCCAAGAACGTGTTCCTGTGGCAAGGCGAAGGCTGGAGCCGTTACCTGCGCAAGGGGCTGGAAGTCTGGTTCACGTTCCTGATTGAGAACCTGTGGGGCAAGCGCCGGATCATGGAAGTCTATCTCAACGTCGCCGAGACCGGCATTGGCACCTATGGCGTGGAAGCGGGCGCACAGCGCTATTTCGGCAAGTCCGCCGCGAAGCTCACCCCGCTGGAGGCCGCCCGCATGGCCGCCGCCCTGCCCAGCCCCAAGACCCGCAGCGTCAAGAATCCCACCGGCTTCACCCGCCGCTACGGCAACACCATTGCAGCCCGCCTCGGCACCGTGAAGCGCGACGGCTACGACGCCTGCGTTTACGAATAGAGGGCTTCACTGCTCAACGCGCCGCCAGCCCCGCCGGGTTGTTCTCCGTAAGCCGGGTGCGCAGCGAGTTCTGCACGAACGCGGTCATCACATAATGGCCGGCAAGGATCGGCAGTTCGAGCAATTGCCGCGCGTCCAGATGCTGTGCAAGCACCTCCCACGCCGCATCGCCGATCATCGCGTCCTCATGCAATTCCTCGGCCGCGCGAAGAACCGCCCGGTCGAGCGCATCCCACTCCGGCGCCTGCGAACCTTGCGTGATCCGCTCGATCTCTTCCGGCGACAGCACTTTGCCCCGCGACGTGTGCACATGCTCGCCCCATAGATAGGGCGCGCCATGAAGCCAGCCGGTGCGCAAGATCGCCAGTTCGCGCAAGCGAAGCGGCAGCGCGCTGCGCATGGAGACCGCCACGCCCAGATCGATGTAGCCTGCAAAGAAGTCCGGGCTGTGCGCCAGCGTGGCGAAAAAGGGCGCCAGCGGCATCCCTTCGGGATAGCCATAGAGCACGCGCAACTGCTCCATCGCGGCAAAGTGGCGCTCATCCAGCTGATCCTCGCTCAGAAACGGCAGGCGTTCCCTGGCGCCCGTCACTTGCCCGGTTCGCGCGGCAGCGTCCCATGACATGCCCTCTCTCCCTTCCCATGACCTGCGCGTCTTGCACGCTTGACCCAAGGCTATCGCGGAGAGCCGTGCAGGCAAGCGGCACCAGACCGTTACCGCCGGAGGGATGGGAGAGAGGCAACAAAAAAGGGGAGGAACCTTGCGGTCCCTCCCCCTCTCGTTCTGTGTGTTCTGACCGGTTGGATCAGAAGCCGATCACCAGCGTGCCCTGGATCGCGCGCGGCGAACCAATGTTCACGTAGCTCGATGCAGTGGTCAGGCCGCCATTGGCAGAACCGATGTACACCTTGTCGAACAGATTGGTGACGTTGAGCTGGAAGTAGCTCTTGTCCAGACCATAGTTCTCCAGCGAGAAACGAACATCGAGATCGGCCACCGTATAGCCCGGCAGCTTGATCGTGTTGATGTCGTTCAGGAAACGCGGGCCAGTGCGCTTGACCTGGAAACCAAGTTCCACCGGTCCGAGAGTGCCCTGCACGCGAGTACCGAAGCTGTACTTCGGAGCCCCACGCTCACGCTTCCCATTCGTCGGAACAAAAGTGTCAGCACCGGTCTGCACATCCTGCTTGATTTCCGACTTCAGGTACGAACCGAAGAGGTAGACGAAAACCGGCTTGACCGGACGCCAGGACAGGCTGCCGTCGACACCGTACTTGTCAACCTTGCCGAGGTTCGTGGTGATGGTGCAGTCACACTCAGCGTTATAAGCCGAAGCCAGACGGTTGTTATAGGTATTGTACCAAAGCGCGACCTGCGCCTGAATGGTGCCAGACTGGTAACGGAAGCCCGCATCGAATGCATCCGATGTTTCCGCCTTCGGCTTCGATGCCGGATCCGAAGTCGGGAAGTACAGAGTGCCATAGAGAGCATCCGTGCCCGGAACCGACAGGTTCTTCGCATAGCTGGCAAACACGCTGGCTTCCGGCGTGAAGTTATAGGTCACACCAGCAGTCGGCAGGACTTTGTTGTACTTCAGCATGCGCGAAGTCGGAGCAACGCTGTCCGGGAACTGAGCCAGGTATGCCGCAGCATCCGCAGACGCAATGCAGTTGCCGTATTCATCACCCGGTCCGGTCGCATAGCAATACTGGTTCAGGTCACGCTGGAAGAACGGTGCGCGGGCACCGATCGCAACAACCAGGCGATCGTCCATGAACGAGCCACGATATTCACCCGAAATCTGGTTGAGCATCGCGATCGACTTACGGTCGCGCTTGTTGAGCACAAAACCATCGGCAGTCAGGATCGGATCATTGACCGGGAACACGTCGAAGGGTTCGCCGTTCGAATAAAGATAACCGAGCTGGCCGCTCTGGCGGTGACGGGCACGGTCAAAGGTGTACGAGATACGAACACGGTTCTGATCGTTGATATCATAGGCCAGGTTGGCGATTACACCAACACGATGGGTCTGGGTCTGGCTCGGCGAAAGAACCCTCACCGCGTCCAGCATGTCTCCGTCGCCATTGAGATCGATACCCGCATAGTAGCCACCGATCTGACCGAGGATACCACCACCGTTGGCGCCGTTGCTGTCGGCATCGTCGTAACCGTATTCGTATGCGGTCGAGGTGCCGCCGCCGTTCGCCTTAACGTACTGATAGTACGGCTCGACGTTGAGGATCAGATTGTCGGCCAGCGTGAAACGCGATGCAACGCGAATATTGCCGGTGTTCGACGGGTTATAGCGGCGCTCGAACGGCGAACCGCAGCTGTTCGGGCTATCAGCAACACCTGCTTCAGGCGTGTCGGTCGTGCACGGCGTGCCATCATAGAGCGTATAGAAGCGATCGCTGGGCTTCTCGATGCCCCAAACGCCATCCTGATAACGGACCGGCGAACCGTTGAAGTTATTGCGGTTCTGGTTGTAGTGGCCGGCGATCGAGATGAAGTCTCCATTGTCACCGATCGGCTGGTAGATCTTGCCGTTGTACTGCTGCTTGTCGACGCCGCCGTAGTTCGAGAACACCGAATCGTTGCGGGCGCTCGAAGCCGAGAACCAGGCCTTTGTGCCCAACGATGTGAACACGCCGGTCTGGATCAGGCCGAAGACGCGGTAGAACGGGCGGTCACCCGGGTGGCCGCGAGCAACGATGTTACCGTAGGACGCGCTGACCATGGCGCCCATCTCGTCGGTCGCGTCGAGCGAGCGGATGTTGATCGTGCCGCCAGCAGCCGAAGCCGTCGGGCTATCGACGTCAGTCGAACCGAGGCTGACAGTGGCAGACTCGATGACTTCCGGGTCCAGCATCTGGTTGGTGTAGAGCGCGTAGTTACCAGAGTCGTTGAGCGGAATACCGTCAACGGTCTGCGAGATACGGTCCGAACCGAAACCGCGAACGGTGAAGCTGCCACCCAGCGAACCCCAGGGGTCGTTGTTGGTGAAGCTGACGCCCGGAACCAGATTCAGGGTCTCGTTGATGGTCTGGCCAGCAGCCTGATGCTGGATCAGCTCCTTGGTGATGGCGACCTTCGCCTTGGGTGAATCGGGCACATCAACGCCGCCGATGGCGGTTTCACGCGTGCCGGAAACGATGATGGCACCGCCCTCGAACTCGGACGAGCCGGTCGACTGTGCGAATGCCGGAACGGCGAGGAATGCGGTACCGACGGCCAGCGTGCTGGCTGCGGTCTTGAGTACGGATTGGAACTTCATTCTAGCCCCCTGAGCTCTTCAGACTGGGTGGACACAACGTGCGACGATATGACTTTTTGCCCTCCGCCGCAGAATTGCTGCGGCTGCTAAGAGCAGCGGGATATGACAACTTTCTGACGTTTGGGATTCATTTGCGTTCGCAACTGCGAAATTTTGTGACACCATCGTCACATTCCCAGAATTTACGGATTTTATTTTTTTTAAATCAAAGAGATAGATAAACAACGCTCGTTCGCACTGCGGCAAAAATGTCACGCAGCAAGAGTTCCACAGGAACTGCCATTACCCTGTCCCATGATACAGGGCCGGGCCTGCTCACCGGCCACGGCCAAGCTGCAGCGCCTGGAACCGGCTTCGTGTAATGTTACGTCATAGCTTGATAGCCGCGCACCAACCGTGCGACAGATTTGCGCATGAGCGCAGGCCATCACCACCACCACGGGCATGAACACGGCGGACATCACCACCATGCTCCGCCAGCCCCCGGCAATGCGGGGCGGGCCTTTGCGATTGCCGTCACGCTCAATCTGATCTTCGTTGCTGCGGAAATCGCGGCCGGGTTCATGAGCGGATCGATGGCGCTGCTGGCCGATGCCGGACACAATCTTTCCGACGTGCTTTCCCTGCTGCTGGCCTGGGGCGCCAGTGTGCTGGCCGCGCGGCCGCCCTCGGCCCGCTTCACTTATGGCCTGAAAAGCTCCTCTATCCTGGCTGCGATTGCCAACGCCACCCTGCTGTGGGTGGCAGTGGGCGCGATCCTGGTCGAGACGGTCCGGCGCTTCGCCGAACCCGCGCCAGTGGCAGGCACAACGATGATGATCGTGGCGGGAATCGGCATTGTCATCAATGCCCTGTCAGCCCTGCTTTTCGCCAAGGGTTCCAAGTCCGATCTCAACTTGCGGGCCGCATTCGTGCATCTGATGGCCGATGCCGTGGTTTCCGTGGGTGTGGTCGTTGCCGGCCTCATCGTGCTGCTGACCGGGTTCGAACTGATCGATCCGATTGCCTCGCTCGTCATCACGGCGGTGATCGCCTGGTCGAGCTGGGGAGTGCTGCGCGACTCGCTGCGCATGGGCATGCTGGGCGTGCCGGACAATATCGACGAGAGCAAGGTGCGCGTGCACCTTGAACACTTGCCCGGCGTGGAGCGGGTCCACGACCTGCACATCTGGCCCATGAGCACGACGGAAACCGCCCTGACCGCGCACCTCGTGATGCCCGGCGGCCCTCCTGGCGATGGCTTTCTGCGCGACCTGGCGCACGATCTGGAGCACCGTTTCGGCATTGGCCATCCGACGATCCAGATCGAAACCGAAGGCGCCTGTTCATGCCCGCTGGAAAGCGAAGCCCTCGTCTAGAGGGACGCCGCAAGCGCCCCTCGCGACGCGCAACCGCAGCCAGTGTGTAACCATGCCGCGATATCTTACGTATCGAAATGAGGAGGTGCGATATGCCGGAAACAGTTCACGAAGGCGGCTGCGGATGCGGGGCCCTGCGCTACCGTGTTCATGGCGAGCCCATTTTCGTCAACAATTGCCACTGCACCTTGTGCCAGCATCAGACGGGCTCGACCTCCGTGGTCAACGCTTTCTACGAGAGCGAGCGGATAGAAATCGTCTCTGGCGAGACACGGGAAGACGAAGTAAAATCCGGCAGCGGCGGGCGGCATGTGATCTGCCGCTGCGCGGCCTGCGGAACGGCCGTGATGAGCCACTACGACCCCATCGGCAAGCGCGGTGCAGGCTTGCGCGCGGGCACGTTCGACGATCCTTCCTGGATCCGGCCCGATGCCATCATTTTCGTGTCCGAAAAGATGCCCTGGGTCACATTGCCCGAAGGCATTCCCGCCTTTGAAACGACGTACAAGTTCTCCGATGTGCTTCCGCCCGAACGCATGGCCCGCCTGATGGCGCTGGTCTAAAAAGCTCCGCCCCGCTGAGACCGCAACAAAAAAGGGCCCGCATCGCGCGGGCCCTTTTCCTGTTCGCTATGACAGCCTGAGCAATCAGGCGGCGGCTTCGGCCTTGTCGCCCTTGAGCACGCGGACCGGTTCCTTGCGGCCTTCGACCACTTCCTTGTCGACCACGACTTCGGCGATATCGCTCTCGGTCGGCAGGTCGAACATCGTGTCGAGCAGCAGCCCTTCGACGATCGAGCGCAGCCCGCGTGCGCCGGTCTTGCGGTCAATCGCCTTCTGGGCAATCGCTTCCAGCGCATCGTCGGTGAAGGTCAGTTCCACCTCTTCCAGATCGAAGAGCTTGGCATACTGCTTGACCAGCGCGTTCTTCGGCTCGCGCAGGATCTTCACCAGCGCGGTAATATCGAGATCCTCCAGCGTCGCGATCACCGGCAGACGGCCGACGAATTCGGGGATCAGGCCGAACTTCAGCAGATCCTCTGGCTCCGCCTTCTGGAGCAGTTCGCCCACCTGGCGCTTGTCCGGATCGGCGACATGGGCGCCGAAGCCGATCGAGCGCTTCTGCAGACGGTCGGCAATGATCTTTTCGAGGCCCGCGAAAGCGCCGCCGCAGATGAACAGGATATTGGTCGTGTCCACCTGCAGGAATTCCTGCTGCGGATGCTTGCGGCCGCCCTGCGGCGGCACCGAAGCCGTGGTGCCTTCCATCAGCTTGAGCAGCGCCTGCTGCACGCCCTCGCCCGACACGTCGCGCGTGATCGACGGGTTTTCGGCCTTGCGGCTGATCTTATCGATCTCGTCGATGTAGACGATGCCGTGCTGCGCCTTTTCGACGTTGTAGTCGGACGCCTGCAGCAGCTTGAGGATGATGTTCTCCACGTCCTCGCCCACATAGCCCGCTTCGGTCAGCGTGGTGGCGTCGGCCATGGTGAAGGGCACGTCGAACGTCTTGGCCAGCGTCTGGGCCAGCAGCGTCTTGCCGCAGCCGGTCGGCCCGACGAGCAGGATGTTCGACTTCGACAGCTCGACGTCGCCCTGCTTGCCCGCGTGCTTCAGCCGCTTGTAGTGGTTGTGGACAGCGACGGACAGGACGCGCTTGGCGCGCTTCTGGCCGATCACGTAGTCGTTCAGCGTCTCGCAGATTTCGCTGGGAGACGGAACGCCACCGTCCTTCTTGCCCGCGATGCCCGCCTTGGTCTCTTCCCGGATGATGTCGTTGCACAGCTCGACACATTCATCGCAGATGAAGACAGTAGGCCCCGCGATCAGCTTGCGCACTTCGTGCTGCGACTTGCCGCAGAAGCTGCAGTAGAGAGTGCTTTTCGCGTCAGATCCGCTCAATTTCGTCATTTTCCGTCTTTGGCCCCCCACTGAGGCGACTCGCACAGTGTACTCTGGCGGGGGGCGGTTGATCAATCCTAGGCAGAAATGCTTGCCACAGACTAAAGACCGTAATCCGTGCCTGCGATTAGCTTCCGGCCGCTCCATCCGCATCGGGCCGCGTTTCGAAGACCTTGTCGACGAGGCCGAACGACAGGGCTTCCTCGGCTTCGAGGAAGGTATCTCGGTCCATCGCCGCCTCGATCTCGTCGAGCGACTTTCCCGTGTACTTTACGTAAAGATCGTTGAGGCGCTTGCGCATCCGCAGGATTTCACGCGCCTGGATCTCGATATCCGAGGCCATGCCCTGAGCCCCGCCCGAAGGCTGATGGACCATGATCCGCGCATTGGGCAGCGCAATACGCATGCCCGGCTCGCCCGCGGCCAGCAGGAAGCTGCCCATAGAGGCGGCCTGGCCGATGCACACGGTCGAAACGCGCGGCTTGATGTACTGCATGGTGTCATGGATCGCCATGCCCGCCGTGACCACGCCGCCCGGCGAGTTGATGTACATCGAAATATCCTTCGAGGGATTTTCCGATTCGAGGAACAGCAGCTGGGCCACGATCAGCGAGGCCATGTGGTCTTCCACCTGGCCGGTCACGAACACGATGCGCTCACGCAGCAGGCGCGAGTAGATGTCGAAGCTGCGTTCGCCGCGGCTGGTCTGCTCGACAACCATCGGCACCAGGGCGCCGGTAACGGGATCGGTAGTAAACTTTCCTTGGGCGCCCGAGGCGCCAAACAGGTCGAGCATGGGAGTCCTCTTCTGATTTGGACCGTCTATGTCGCGTGCCCGTCACCGATGTTCAAGGGCATTAACCGTTCAATCGGCGTCACGTTTCCGACAATCCATAGCCTAAAAGGCAAAAAACAGGCCCGCTATCCGATATTGCTCCAGTTCGAAGCAAGAAGCGGACCAATCTTTGAACAGCTTCGCCAGAGCGGGCGTGAGCGCGGAAATGTGCAAGCCGCCGCATCAGCTCCAGCCAAAAGGCAACGGCCCGGCGCGCCATTGCATGCGCGCCGGGCCGCTATACCCTTAAAAGACTGAAACCGGTCAGTCTTCGGTCTTGGCAGCCGCCGGCTTCTTGGCGGGAGCCTTCTTCGCCGCGGGCTTCTTGGCAGGGGCCTTCTTCGGCGCTTCCTCAGCGCCAGCCTCTGCGGAAGCGGCGGCCTTCTTCGCCGGAGCCTTCTTGGCAGCGGGCTTCTTCGCGGGGGCCTTCTTCGGCGCTTCCTCAGCGGCCTTCTCTTCGGCGGGCGCTTCTTCCGAAGCCGCCGCCTTCTTCGCCGGAGCCTTCTTGGCCGCAGGCTTCTTCGCCGGGGCCTTCTTCGCGGCGGGCTTCTTGGCTTCGGTGGTCTCGCCGTCAGTGTCGGCCTCGATCGCGGCCTGCAGCTCGTCGCGGGTCACTTCGCGCTCGGTGACGTCGGCCTTCTCGATCAGGAAGTCGACGACCTTGTCCTCATAGAGCGGCGCGCGCAGCTGGGCGGCCATCATCGGATCGTTGGCGACATATTCCATGAAGCGCTGGCGGTCTTCGGGGCGGTACTGCTGCGCCGCCTGCGACACCAGCATCGACATTTCCTGCTGGCTCACTTCCACGCCGTTGGCCTGGCCGATTTCCGACAGGAGCAGGCCCAGACGCACGCGGCGCTCGGCGATCTTGCGGTAATCGTCCTTCTCGGCCTCGATCTCGGCCAGCGCGGCTTCGGGATCTTCCTCGTGACCGGCTTCATGGGTGAGCTGCTGCCAGATCTGCGAGAACTCGGCCTCGACCATCGTCGGCGGCACGTCGAAATCGTGACCGGCGGCGAGCTGGTCGAGCAGCGAACGCTTCATCGCGGTGCGGGTAAGACCGGCAGTTTCCTGCTCAAGCTGACCCTTCAGCAGGCCCTGCAGCTGCTCCAGGCTCTCAAGCCCCAGTTCCTTGGCGAAATCGTCGTCGATCTTCGATTCGGCGGGTGCCTTGATCTCGTGCGCGACGATGTCGAACGTGGCTTCCTTGCCCTTGAGCTGTTCGGCCTGATAGTCTTCCGGGAAAGTCACGGTGATCACGCGCTCGTCACCGGCCTTGAGGCCGATCAGCTGCTCTTCGAAGCCGGGGATCAGGTTGCCCGAACCGATCACGATCGGCTGCTTCTCGGCCTTGCCACCCTCGAACTCGACACCGTCGAGCTTGCCGGTGAAATCGCAGATCACCTGATCGCCGTCGGCGGCCTCGCCGTCCTTGGTCTCGAAGCGCTGCTGCTGGGTGGCAATGCGCTCAACCGCTTCGGTCACGGCATCCTCGGCCACCGGCACGACCAGCTTTTCGAGCTTGAGGCCTTCGATAGAGGGCGCTTCGATCTGCGGCAGCACTTCCAGGCTGACGGTCAGCTCGGCGTCCTTGCCCTGCTCATAGCCTTCGCCCAGCGACACGTCCGGGTTCATCGCCGGGCGCAGGGCGTTGTCGGCCACCAGCTTGTCCATCGCTTCACGGATCATCTCGTTCAGCGCGTCGCCGTGGATCGCCTCGCCGTGCATCTTCTTCACGAGATTCGCGGGCACCTTGCCGGGGCGGAAGCCCGGCATCTTTACCTGCGGGGCAATCTTCTTGATTTCGCCCTCTACGCGTTCGGAAATGGTCTGGGCGGGAATGGTCACCGTGTAGGCGCGCTTCAGGCCCTCATTGGTGGTTTCGACGATCTGCATTTCGATGCCTTCCTGTGCAATTCACGGGGCCTTTTCGGCCGATTTTCTCGGCTCACCCTCCCACTGGCGGCGGACTGGTGCGGGCGAAGGGACTCGAACCCCCACATCTTGCGATACCAGAACCTAAATCTGGCGCGTCTACCAGTTCCGCCACGCCCGCATGGATGAAGCCTGAAACTCAAGGGACGGGCCCTTAGAATGTCACGCGGAAAAGGGCAAGCTCCGCGACGATTCGCGGGGCTCAGGATGTGCACTTGCCCCCTTGCGGGACGCCGCGCGGAAGCCCACGTAGGACGAAACGCGATTTACGAGAGGCAGTCATGGCCACACAGCCCGGCGACAATCCCGGCAACACGCCCGCCGAAGTCCCTGTTCCGCCCAGCGAACCCGTGGAACCGGCCACCCCGCCCGAAACGGAGCCGGACATCCCCGATTTCGACCAGCCGGACACCGGCCCGTCCGAACTGCCGCCGCTGGACTGACAAGCGGAAAGTTTCCAAAGCACTTTCGCCGCCCTGCCCCGCCAAGGCGGCCCGTTCTCTTTCGCCCCGGAGACCTGAGTGGGAATTTTGCAGACGGTTTCACGATTCCTGCCCGCCGGACTGCTCGCACTTGCGCCTGCCGTCGATGCTTCTCCGGAAGCGCCTGCCGGTGCCACGCAAGCGGGAGTTCTGGCCGTCGAGGCCGTTCGCCTGAAAGCCATGCTCGAAGGTGATGTAGAGACGCTGAGGCGTATGACCGGCGATGACTACGTTCACGTCGAAAGCACCGGACAAGTACGCACCAAGGAGGAGTTCCTCGCCGGTTTCAAGGACCGGGAATACCGCTTCGTCAGCTTCGTGATCGAGGAAAACCATGTCAACCTGATGGGAAACGTGGCCGTCGTGACGGGGCGCTACCGGAACGTCATCGAAACGCCCGCGGGCGTGCAGCCGGTTAAATATGCCCGCCATGTGCGCGTCTATGCGTTCCGGGGCGGCGAGTGGATCAATGTCACCCATCAGGCGACGGCGATCTCCCCCACGCTGCTGTGATCGCGATCCGCACCGCCGCCTTTCCCGCCGACAGCGATGCCGTGCTCGATATCTGGCGCGAATATGTCGCCAGCCCCAGCGTCAGCCTCGACTATCAGGGGTACGAGGACGAGTTCCGGAACCTGCCGGGGAAATATGCCGCGCCGGAGGGGTGCATCCTGCTGGCCGAAAAAGGAGCGCGGATCGCGGGAACCATTGCCTTGCGCAAGGCCGGCCCGGCGATCTGCGAGATGAAGCGCCTCTACGTCAGGCCGGAAGCGCGCGGCACCGGACTGGGGCGGACACTCGCGGAAGCGCTGATCGGCGCGGCGAGGCGCGCGGGCTACGCGGAAATGCGGCTCGACGTGCTGGCCGAGTTCACGGCGGCGCAGAAGCTCTACACCAGTCTGGGCTTCATTCCGGCGGAAGCGGTTTCGTTCAATCCCACACCCGGCACGCAGTTTCTGGGATTGTCCCTGACCTGACACCCCGACTTCCTCCCCCTTGGTGGGGGAGGGATACGCAGGCTTGGCAGCTTGTCTGCCTAGCCGGAGTTGGGTGGGGGTGAACGGCGCCCTCACGCATCCTCACCTCCATCCAACTGCGCCTAGGCTCCTTCGTCGCCAAGGCTTCGTCTCCTTCCCCCATCAAGGAGGAAGGAGAGGATCAGCGCACCAGCCCGGCCAGCGTCTGCAGCAGTGTCAGATCCTTCGTCTTCACCCGGCCCGTTTCCGGTCCTGGCGCGCATTCCATGCAGTAAGCCTGCACACCTTCTGCCCCGAACAGGCTTTTGGCCTGCTCCAGAGCGCGGCCCGCCTGCGCCTGCTGACGCGCGGCAATCAGACCCGCGAAGTCGTAAGCGGCAGCCTTGTCCCGGCCTCCGGACTCCAGCGTTTCAAAGAAACTGGTGAAGGGATCGGCCGGTTCGTGCAGGAACTCGGCATGCCATTTGCCATTGCCCACGCCGCCCGCCTTGGCGGCATAGGCCAGCGCGGTATCGAGATTGCCCATCTGATCGACGAGGCCCAGCTTCATCGCCTGCGCGCCCGGCCAGATGCGCCCCTGCCCGATCGCGTCGATCTGCTGCGGCGTGCGTCCGCGCGCCTTGGCAACGAGGCCCAGGAACTTGCCGTAGATATTCTCGACCGACGATTGCAGCAGATCGTTCACTTCCGGCGTGAAACCGCCCAGCGCGTCCGGCTGGCCGGACAGCGGCGTGGTGCGCACCCCGTCGCTCGTCACCCCGAAATGCGCCAATGCCTTTTCAAAGCTGGGAACGACAGCGAAGACGCCGATCGATCCGGTGATCGTCGCCGGTTCGGCGAAGATCCGCTGTCCCGGCGTCGAGACCCAGTATCCGCCGCTGGCAGCCAGATTACCCATCGAGACCACCACCGGAATCTTGGCATCGCGCCAGCGCTGGATCGCCCGGCGGATGTGCTCGGCCGCCATCGCCGAACCGCCCGGCGAATCGATGCGCACGACCAGCGCCTTGTACCCCTTGTCCCGGTTGTCATCGAGCAGCTTGGCGATCCGGTCTCCCCCGGCCTCCCCGGGCCCGGCATCGCCATCGACGATTTCGCCGGCAACCGTCACCACCGCGATCTTGGCGCCGTCATTCTTCTCCGGATTGGCCTTCAGCCAGGTCGCCAGCCGGGTGTGGGCATAGGGCAGGCCGTCGTCATCGCCGTCCGCCTTGCCCGCCAGTTCGGTCACGCGCTTGTCGAACGCGGTCTTGCCGCCCAGCCGGTCGACCAGCCCGGCGGCCTTGGCGCCTTGCGCGAAATCGCCGCCAGCGCCCTTGATCGTGCCCACCGGATCGGATGCCAGTTCATCGACATGCGCCTTGGGGCGGGCCTTTTTCACATCCGCCTTCCAGGCATCCCACAGCGCGCCATAGGCGTTTTCGTAATCCCCGCGCGCCTCGGGCGACATGCCGGAGCGCATGTAAGGCTCCACCGCGCTCTTGTGGGTGCCAACGCGATAGACGTGAGCCTCGATCTTGAAGCGGTCGAGAAGCCCCTTGTAGTAATTGGTGTGGCCGCCCGGCCCCGCCGCCAGCGCCGCGCCCATCGGATCGAGCCAGACCTCGCTCGCATGCGCGGCGAGCTGGATGCCTTCATCGAAATAGGCATTGCCGAACGTGAGCACCGGCTTTCCGGCCTTGCGCACCTCGTCCATGGCCGCGCCGATTTCCTTCAGGTGGATGAAACGCCCGCCCATAAAGCGCGACAGGTCCAGCACCACCACCTTGATCCGGTCATCCTTGGCGGCGAGGCGCAGCGCGCGTTCGATATCGCGCGCGGCATATTCGTGCGTGGGCGCCTCTCCCGCCAGCAGCACATCGAGAGGATTGACCTTGCTCTTCTCCTCCACCACGGCGCCATCGAGATCGAGCAGCAGCGCGCCCTTCTCCACATGCCCCGCCATCGGGCGGGCGGTGAGCGCGACATAGATCAGGCCAAAGAACAGAAGCAGGAACAGGAGCGCCAGCGCATCCTTGATACCGACCAGCAATTTCCAGATCTTGCCTGCGAATTTCATCGATACACCTGCCTTTCGGAACAGAGGCATAGCGGGCACGGTGCCACCATGGAAGGCCATGCGCGAATTGCGCTTGAGCCTGCCCGCCAGCGGGCCTAAGGCGTGGTCTTCAATGACATCGCCAGAATATATCTATCCGGAAGGCGCCGCCGCCTTCCCGCACAACGGCCTCGTGGGGATCGCCGGGCTGGCCCCGCACGAGATCTGGTTCCTGCTCGACGAAGCGCAGCAGTGGGTCGAGCTCAACCGCAACGCGCAGAAACGGCGCGAGGTGCTTTCTGGCCTGACGATCATCAACGCCTTTTTCGAAAACTCCACGCGCACGCTGCTCAGCTTCGAGATCGCGGGCAAGCGCCTCGGCGCGGACGTGGTGAACATGGCAGTCGCCACCTCCAGCGTGAAGAAAGGCGAAACGCTGATCGATACGGCCATGACGCTCAATGCCATGCGCGCCGATGCCATCGTCATCCGCCATGCCAGCTCGGGCGCGGTGCAGCTTATCGCGGACAAGGTGGATTGCCCGGTGCTCAATGCCGGGGACGGCCAGCACGAGCATCCGACGCAGGCCCTGCTCGACGCGCTCACCATCCGCCACGCCAAGCGCGCGTTCAACGGGCTGCGGGTGACGATCTGCGGCGATATCCTGCACAGCCGCGTCGCCCGCTCGAACATCCTGTGCCTCACCTCGCTCGGCGCCGATGTGCGCGTCTGCGCGCCGCCCGCGCTGATGCCCGCGGACATCGAGCGGATGAACGTGAAAGTGTTCCACGATTTCGATGCCGCGCTCAAGGATGCCGACGTGGTGATGATGCTGCGCTTGCAGATGGAGCGCATGGAAGGGCAGTTCATCCCCTCCCCCCGCGAATACCGCCACCTCTACGGCCTTTCGATGGAGCGCCTCGCCAAGGCGCAGCCCGATGCGCTGGTCATGCACCCGGGGCCGATGAACCGGGGGATCGAGATCGAAAGCGACGTCGCCGATCTGGCCGGGCGCTCGCAGATCACCACGCAAGTGGAAATGGGCGTCGCCATCCGCATGGCCTGCCTCGACGTGCTGACCCGCAAGGGCCGCAAGGCGGAGGGCTGGGCATGAGCACGCACGCACCGCTGACCATCGCCAATGGCCGCCTGCTGCTGACGGGCGGAGAGATCGTCTCCGGCGCCCTGCGCAGCGAAGGCGGCTTCATCACCGCGCTGGGGCCGGACGTGGCCGCGCAGCCCGGCGATACCGTGCACGATGCGGCAGGCAAGCTGATCACCCCCGGCCTCGTCGATCTGGGCGTGTTCGAGATCGACAAGCCCGCCTTTCACTTCGGCGGCATCACCCGCGCCGCGCTGATGCCGGACCAGAGCACGCCGCTGGACATACCCTCGCGCGTGCGTTTCGCCGCCCAGTCGGGCAAGCCGGACTTCTGGGTCCACCCGCTGGCCGCCGCCACGCGCGAGCTGAAAGGCGAGGCCCTGGCGGAAATCGCGCTGATGCGCAGCGCCGGGGCCCGCGCCGTTGCCACCGGGCGCCACTGGATCGGCGATTCGGGCACGATGCTGCGGCTGCTGCACTACACCGCGATGCTCGGCATGGTGGTCATTGCCCATGCCGAGGACGGCGGGATCACCGGCAAGGCGGTGGCCACATCGGGCGAGATGGCAACCCGCCTCGGGTTGCCCAGTGCGCCAGCCGAAGCCGAAGCGCTGGCCATCGCCCGCGACATCGCGCTGGCGGAGCTGGCTGGAGCCGCGATCCATTTCCGCAATGTCACGACCGCCGCCGGGCTCGATCTCGTGCGCGCGGCCAAGGCGCGCGGGCTCGCCGTGACGGCAGGCGTCTCGCCCGCCTATTTCATGCTGTCGGACCTTGCGATGGCGCAGTTCCGCACGTTCGCGCACCTCTCCCCGCCGCTGCGCTGCGAGGATGACCGCAAGGCGGTGATCGCCGCCGTGGCGGACGGCACGATCGACGTGATCGCCTCGGGCCACGATCCGCGCGGGCCGGAGGACAAACGCTTGCCCTTCGCCGATTCGGCCCCCGGCATGGCGGGCGCCGAAACGCTGCTGCCGCTCACGCTCAATCTGGTGCGCGACGGGGTGATCTCCATCGGCCGCGCCTTCGACCTGCTGGCCGCCAACCCGGCCCGCCTGCTCGGCGCCGATGCCGGGCGTCTGGCGGTGGGCGCGGAAGCTGACCTTGCGGTGATCGATCCGGAGCGCCCGTGGATCGTCGATTCGGACAAGATGGCCGCCAGCGCGGGCAACACCCCGTTTGACAAGCAGCCGGTGCAAGGCCGCGTCCTGGCTCTGTTCAAGGGCGGCGTCACCGTGCGCACCAAGAAAGTCCGGCCTGCCTGATATCTGACGGCCTGATACCTCGTGGCCTGAAAGAAAAAGGCCCCCGTCCCGAGGGACGGAGGCCGTGCAAGGTTCACATGGGAACGTTGAACTTTCAGCGGCTCGCCAGCATCTGGCCGGACTTGGCCTTCTTGGGCAGCGCACCGGGCAAGGTGCGCGTGCTGGCATAAGCAAAGCAGCCGTGGCCGCGCTCGCGGACGTTGGAACACAGATTGCGCGCGCCGCCCCGGTCGAACCCTTCGGCCGCGACGCGGAAGAAACGCTGGCCGCGCACTTTGGCCTCGGTGATGCGCATGGTGTGATCCTTGAGCGCCGGATCGCGCGCCACAAAGACATCCCAGCCCCGCTTGGCCCCTTCCATCGTCCGGAACGAGCCGAGCTGCACCAGATGCGTGCCATCGGCAACATAGGCGCTGCGGGCACTGCCGAGCGGCTGCACTTTGGGCTGCGAAACGAACTTGGCGCTTTCCGCCTTGGGCGCCGGAGCCGCGCTGGTGGCGAGCGGTGCCGGTTCGGCATCGGCCGGGAAAGCAGCCGCAAAAGTAGCCTCCGCCTTCCGCGCCGGGGCAACAGCCACTGCGGGGGTAAGCTCGACGGGCATGGCCCCGGCGGGGCTGGTCTCGATCTGGCGCTTTGCAGGCAGCGGCGGAAGCTCGGCTGCGGGAGCTGGTTCGGCGAGCGCCATGCGGGGCTCTTCCGGTGCATCGCCTTGCGGTGCGTTCAGCGCCAGCGCGGCAGGCTGCCCGGCATCGCGGCGCAGCGGCGCCCCGATCAGACCGGCAACGCGGGCCTGAAATTGTTCCGGACGGGCACGGCTGGCCCATTCGTGCATGCGCGCATCGAGCTGATCGGCAGGCACATCCTGCGCGGCAATGATCCGCGCTTCGGTCCAGTGGCCGCCCAGCGCATAGGCATAGGCCAGGTTCTGGCGGGTCTTGGGCGTATCCTCCCCGCCCCGCAGCGCATCGGACAGCAGGCCCACGGCCTGTTCCGGACGGCCAGCAAGAGCAAGGGCCAGACCAAGATCGCTGACCGGGATCTCATTGCGCCAGCGGTTCAAGGCGGTCAGCGCCTCTGCATTGCGGCCCGAACCGGCATAAGCCAGCACCAGACCAAGGCCAGTGCGCGGGCTCTTGTCCCCAAGGCTCACGGCATCCTGAAACGTGGCCGCCGCGGATTCGAACCGGCCCGCGGCAAGATAGGCCTGCGCCAGAGCGACACGGCCCGACGCACTGCGCGGCGATTTGGCGACGCGCTTTTCCGCCGTGGCAATGGCCTTGTCGGCCTCGGTTCCGGTGTGCGGGCCGGAAGCCGCCGGCACACCGGAACTGGCAATCGGAGCATGGGCCGAGCACCCTGCGAGCAACGCGGCGGCCATCGCGGTGCAGACCGCAAGGCCTGCGGGCCGGGCGTGGATGTTGAAACGGTGCATCGAACGTGTTTCCCCCTGGATCTCTTTCGCGCTGCTCACTTCAGCATCCCTTTCCGGCAGGCTTCTGGAACTGCGCGACTTCCGGGATTTCGGACAGATACTTGTCGAGCGCTTCGGTCACGAGAACCTGCGCGCTGCGATTGAGAACGACGCCTGCCATCTTCAGGCGGAAATGCCGCTCCGCATCGAGCCGCAGCGTGAAAGCCGCGCGGCGGCCTTCCTGCGCGGCGGGCTGCGGCGGCGGGACCGACTGGTTGATACGCCAGGCGATCTGCTCGATCTGGCGCAGCACTTCGGGCATTTCACCCCCGGGAAGAGCGGCAGCCTGCGGCACCTGCTTGGGACTTTCCGGCGCGGATATGGACTTGGGAGGATGCGCGGGAGCCGGTGCTTCCTCGCGTTTCCGGGCGCCCTCTCCATGGCCCCAATCGTTCCAGCCCAGATCCTCCTGCGGCGCAGCCGCGCTGCCGGAAAGGAACTTGGCGGCGTCCTGGCGGCGCATGGCGGGCTTGGCCCCGCCTTTGCGGGCCAGCAGCCTCGGCGTCAGCGAGGCGAAGGCGTTGTGCTCACCCATGGCGCGCCCCGCCTCAGGAACCGGCCACGCGGCGGCCGAAGCCGCCGACCGGCCGCACCGCGCCTTGCAGCACGTGCTGTCCGCCGCCCGGAACCGTAAAGACGGTGCGGCGGAAATTACGCTCAAGCCGGTCCGCGATATAGTTCCACAGCGTGGTGACTTCCTGCGCGGAACGGCCCTTGGGATCGACTTCCATCACGGTGCGCCCATCGATCATCGAGGCCGCGAAATCCGTGCGCTGGTGCATCGTGACCGGGGCGACCGTGCCATGCTGCGAGAGGGCAACGGCGGCTTCGGCGGTAATGCGTGCCTTGGGCGTGGCCGCATTGACCACGAACAGCAGCGGCTTGCCGGACCGTTCGCACAGATCGACCGTCGCCCCCACGGCGCGCAGGTCGTGCGGGCTGGGGCGGGTCGGGATCACGATCAGTTCGGCGACCGAGATCACGCTCTGGATCGCCATCGTGATTGCGGGCGGCGTATCGATCACGGCGAGCTTGAACCCCTGCTGGCGCAGCACCTGCAGGTCGCTGGCAAGGCGGGCTACTGTGGTCTGCGCGAAAGCGGGAAAATCCGCCTCACGCTCGTTCCACCAGTCGGCCAGAGAGCCCTGCGGGTCGATATCGATAAGGACAACGGGACCGGCCCCGGCGCGCTGCGCCTGGACGGCAAGATGGCCCGACAGGGTTGTCTTGCCCGATCCGCCCTTCTGCGATGCCAATGCTAGTACGCGCAAACCAAGACCCCCGAAAAGAAATGCAAGCAGGCCAATGAGCCCTTCTTCCCGGGAAATTCTCAGATCGTTCCTAATTTTAAGTTAAGCCCGAAACCTGCCGGAAAGCGGGCAAAATGGGCCTGAATTGAGGGCTTCAAAAACCCCAGATAAGGCAATGTTTACCATTTGCAGTAATAGAGAATAGGGTAGGACTTCGTAGTCCTGCACCGTTCGAACTGGTGCATAGTGCCGGTTTACGCTTACCATTTTGCAAGTCGCGAAGCACAAGGTCACGAGGCACAAGCACGTAATGATCGATGCAAAGAAATTTCTGCCGCTGTTCTGCTTCGCAAGTCTCGCGGCCCTCGGCGGCGCGCTGTACTCCGCCCCCGCCCGGGCGGATGTGAAGAGCGGCGTCGATGCCTGGACAGCGGGAGACTATGCCCGAGCCGTGAAGGAATGGACACCGCTGGCCAGGCGCGGCGATGCCGATGCGCAGTTCAATCTGGCGCAGGCCTACAAGCTGGGCCGGGGCGTGCCGGAGGATCTGGACAAGGCCAAGGAGCTGTACGGCCAAGCCGCCGCGCAAGGGCACCTGCAGGCCGCGGACGTCTATGGCCTGCTGTTGTTCCAGGACGGCGAGCACGAAAAGGCGATGCCCTATATCAAGGCCTCGGCCGCACGCGGCGATCCGCGCGCGCAGTACATTCTGGGCGTGGCGCATTTCAATGGCGACCTGGCGGAGAAAGACTGGGTGCGTGCCTATGCGCTGGTCAGTCTGGCCCGGCAGGCAGGCCTGCCGCAGGCCGCACGCGCCCTTGCCCGGATGGACACCTTCATCCCGCTGGCCGACCGTCAGAAGAGCGTGCTCCTCTCTCCCAAGATCGCCGCCCAGGCCGAAGCCACGCGCGAACGTCTCGCCGCCTCGGCCGAACTCGGCGGAAGCCCTAGTGCCGCAGCGGCCATGCCGCCAGCCGGGATGGCCATCTCAGTGCCCCCGTCCGGTTCCGCTCCCAAGCATATTCGCGTGCCGCAAACATCCTCGCCGGAGACGGCGATCGCCAGCGCCGTGCACGTGGCCGGAAACGACAGCCCGGCCACGGCAGGCGCGGACTATGCCCGCCCGCTCGCTCCCCCGGCGCCTGT